>NZ_CP072827.1:3497500-4856361 GCF_017916255.1 Streptomyces mobaraensis NBRC 13819 = DSM 40847 | reverse complement strand
CATCGTGGAGCCCACCCCGGACTGGGGGCGGATGTTCGCCAACGGCGCCAAGTACTACGAGAGCGACATCACCTACATCTTCTTCCCCGGGATAGCGATGATCGTCTTCGTGGTGGCCTTCAACCTCCTCGGGGACTCCGTCCGGGACGCGTTCGACCCCCGGACCCAGCGCTGAACGGGCGTCCAAGGCAAGACAACGGCACGGCACGTCAATGTCACCACACGGACAGGCAGGTGCACCCATGAGGAGACACGACCGCAGGGCCCCGTACGCCGTGGCCCTGGCCGCCGGGGCATTGGTGGTCTCCGCGTGCAGCAGCGGCGGAGGAGGCGGGGGCGGCGGAGGGGACGGGAAGAGCGAGGGCCCCGGCGAGGACAAGACCGTCTCCGCCAACTACTCGATCGGGAGCGCCGCCGATGCCGCCGGTCCGGCCCCCGAGCTCCCGGGCGCGAAGAAGGGCGGCACGGTCACCGTCCTCCAGCGGGACGCCTTCAACCACCTGGACCCGGGCCAGATCTACTTCTCCGACGTCCTGACCAGTCAGATGCTCTACAACCGCTCCCTCACCTCGTACAAGATCGACGAAAAGGGGCGGGTGAAGGTCGTCGGCGACCTCGCGACGGACTCCGGGACCTCGTCCGACGGCGGCAAGACCTGGAAGTTCACCCTCAAGGACGGGCTGAAGTTCGAGGACGGGTCCCCGATCACGTCCAAGGACGTGCGGTGGGGCATCGAGCGGCTCTACGCCCCGTTCGAGACCGACGGGCCGCTGTACATCCCGCAGTGGCTCAACGGGGACGGCAACGCCTTCCGCAAGGCGCTGCCCGACGGCCCGTACCAGGGCAAGCACCTGCCGTCGTCCGTCCTGGACACCCCCGACGACAAGACGATCGTCTTCCACTTCCAGGCGCCGCACGCGGACACCCCGTACGCGACGGCCATGCCCAACATCGGGGCGGTGAAGGCGGAGAAGGACGGGCAGCGCAAGTACGACAACGCGCCCTTCTCCTCCGGGCCGTACAAGGTGGGCAGTTACAAGGTCGGCAAGTCGCTGACCCTGGTGCGGAACGAGCACTGGGACCCGAAGACCGACCCGATCCGGCACCAGTACGCCGACCGGTTCGAGATCGGTTTCGGCCACCAGTTCGCCGACTCCACCCGGCGCTTCCTCGCCGACCAGGGCGGGGACAAGAACGCGCTCTCCTTCAGCAACGGCGTGGCGCCCGAGATGACCGAGAAGGTCCTCGGCCAGCAGGACACCAAGGCGCGCCGGCTGCTGGAGGTCCAGCCGTACGTCGACTACATCTCCTTCAACACCACCCGGCTCAAGGACGTCAAGGTCCGCAAGGCCCTCGCGTACGCCATGCCCAACGGGCAGATCCTCCAGCAGAACGGCGGGGCGTCGGCCGGTGTCGTGGCCACCAACTACCTCTCCCCCGCCATGGACGGCTACCGGCCGACCGACCCCTACGGGAAGAAGGACAAACCCGCAGGCGACCCGGAGAAGGCCCGGGCCCTGCTGAAGGAGGCGGGGAAGGAGGGTCAGGAGATCGTCTACGCGTACGCCAACACGGACGTACAGCAGAAGGTCTCCGTCGTCGTCACCCAGGCCCTGGAACGGGCGGGTTTCAAGGTGCAGAAGAAGGAGATCGACTCCAACACCTGGCGGACCTCCATCTCCGAGGTGGGCAACAAGTTCGACATCTACCGCACCTCCTGGGGCGCCGACTGGCCCGTCTCCTCCACCGTCGTCCCGCCGCTGTACGACGGCCGGCAGATCGCCGACGGCGCGCAGAACTACGGCCACCTCGACGACCCCAAGGTCAACGCGGAGATCGACCGCATCACGCGGATCACGGACGTGAAGCAGGCGGGCGCCGAGTGGCAGAAGCTGGCCGACCGGATCCTCACCGACGACGTGCCGGGCGTGCCCACGTTCTACAACCGGCTGTTCTCGCTGTGGGGTTCGGGGCTCGGCGGGGTCAAGTACCACCCGGTGTACGGGACGGTCGACCCGACCGGCGTGTTCGTGAAGTGACACCGGCCGTACGGGCGGGGGCACCCGTCCGCTCCCCCGCCCGTACCGGCGCCGCCCCCTCCAAGCCGGACAGCGACCCGTGAAGAGCGCGCAGCCATGCTGAGATTCCTCCTCCGCCGGTTCCTCGGCGCGATCGTCATCGTCCTGCTGATCAGCGCGATCACCTTCTTCCTCTTCTTCGCGCTGCCCTCCGAGCCCGCCCTGATGTCCTGCGGGAAGAACTGCACGCCCGACGCGCTGGCCGTCATCAACAAGAACCTGGGCCTGGACGAGCCGGTCCCCGTCCAGTACTGGCACTACATGACCGGCATCTTCACCGGCCGCGACTTCTCGGTGGGCCACTGCCCGGCGCCCTGCCTCGGCTACTCCTTCTCCAACCAGCAGCCGGTCTGGGACACCATCGTGGACCGCTTCCCGACCACCCTGTCGATCGCCCTGGGCGGGGCCGTCGTCTTCCTCGTCGTGGGCGTCGGCATCGGCATGATCGCCGCCGCCTTCCGGGGCACCTGGATCGACAAGTTCTTCAGCTCGCTGTCGCTGATCGGCAACTCGCTGCAGATCTACTTCGTGGGCGTCGTCGCGCTCGCCGTGTTCGTCAGCGGACTGCACTGGTTCGACAACCCGGCGTACTACCCGATCACCGAGGACCCCGTGAAGTGGTTCACCGGGATGATCATTCCCTGGCTGGTGCTGTCGATCATCTTCATCGCCAACTACAGCCGGATGACGCGCTCCCAGATGATCGAGCAGCTCGCCGAGGACCACGTCCGTACCGCCCGCGCCAAGGGCCTCGGCCGCCGCACGGTCTTCTTCCGCTACGCCTGGCGGGGGGCGATGACGCCGATCGTCACCCTCTTCGGCATCGACCTGGGGTCGCTGTTCGGCGGGGCGATCGTCACCGAGTTCACCTTCAGCCTGCACGGACTCGGCCGGCTCGCCGTCTCCTCGGTGAGCGAGACCGACCTGCCCACGCTGATGGCCGTGATGCTCGTCGCCTGTACGGCGATCGTCGTCGCCAACATCGTCGTGGACGCGGCGTACGCGGTGATCGACCCGCGGGTGCGGCTCGGCTGACCGCCCGGTCCCGCTCACCGCGCCCCTGCCCCGCGCCGCCCCGGCCCAGCCCGCCCCGCCCCGCCCCGCCCGCAAGGAGTTCCCGGATGACCCCGACGGACGTCGCCCCGCCCCCCGGTCCCGCGGCGGCGCAGCCGCCCCCCGCCACCTCCCCCTTCCTGTCCGTCCACGACCTGCGCGTCCGCTTCCGCACCGAGGACGGCGTCGTCAAGGCCGTCGACGGGCTCTCCCTCGCCCTGGAGCGCGGGCGCACGCTCGGCATCGTCGGGGAGTCCGGCTCGGGCAAGTCCGTCACCGCCCTCACCGTGCTCGGCCTGCACGACCCGCGCACCACCGAGGTCACCGGGCGGGTGCTGCTGGACGGGCAGGAGGTGACGAGCGCGCCCGAGCCGGTGCTGGAGCGGCTGCGCGGCGCCAAGGCGGCGATGGTCTTCCAGGACTCGCTGACCGCTCTCTCCCCGTACTACACGGTCGGCCGGCAGATCGCCGAGCCGTACCGCAAGCACACCGGCGCCTCCCGGCAGGCGGCCCGGCGGCGGGCGGTCGAGATGCTGGACCGGGTCGGCATCCCGCACGCGGCGCGGCGCGTCGACGACTATCCGCACCAGTTCTCCGGCGGCATGCGCCAACGCGCCATGATCGCCATGGCGTTGGTCTGCGACCCCGAGCTGCTGATCGCCGACGAACCGACCACCGCCCTCGACGTCACCGTCCAGGCGCAGATCCTCGACCTGCTCAAGGAGCTCCAGCGGGAGACCGGTTCGGCGATCGTGCTCATCACCCACGACCTCGGCGTGGTGGCCCGTACGGCCGACGACGTGCTGGTGATGTACGCGGGGCGGGCCGTGGAGCGCGGCACCGTCCGCGAGGTGCTGGGCGACCCCCGCCACCCCTACACCTGGGGCCTGCTGGGCTCGATGCCCCGGCTGACCACCGACCCGGACGCGCCGCTGGTGCCCGTACCGGGCGCGCCGCCCAGTCTGCTGGCGCCGCCGCCCGGCTGCCCGTTCCACCCGCGCTGCGCCTGGACCGGGGAGGTGCCGGGCGACCGCTGCGCCACCGAACGCCCGGAGCTGCCCGCCGGCCGCGGCGCGGCCTGCCACCTGCCGCCCGGCCGGCGGCACCCCCTCTTCATCGATCCGCCGACCGTCCCGAAGAGCATTGATCCGGCGGCGGGCCCGGGAAGCGTCGATGCACCGGCAGGTCCGGGAAACATCGATCCGCCGACGGGCCCGAGCAGCATCGATCCGCCGACGGGCCCGAGCAGCATCGATCCGCCGGCGGGCCCGAGGAGCATCGATCCGCCGACGGGCCCGAGGAGCGAGGCATGAGCGACGACATCCTGGTCGCCGAGGGGCTGACCAAGCACTTCCCCGTCCTGGGCGGCTTCCCCATCCGGCGCCGGGTGGGCGCGGTACGGGCCGTGGACGGCGTCGACCTGGCCGTCCGGGCCGGGGAGGGCTTCGGGCTGGTCGGCGAGTCCGGCTGCGGGAAGTCCACCACCGGACGGCTGCTCACCCGGCTGCTGGAACCGACCGCCGGCCGGATCACCTATCAGGGCGAGGACATCACCCACGCGGGCCGCCGGCAGCTCGCGCCCGTCCGCTCGCAGATCCAGATGATCTTCCAGGACCCGTACTCGTCGCTCAACCCCCGGCAGACGGTCGGCCGGATCATCGCCGGCCCGATGGAGGTCAACGGCATCCGCCCGCCCGGCGGCCGGGAGGCCCGGGTGCGCGAACTGCTGGACATCGTCGGCCTCAACCCCGAGCACTACAACCGCTTCCCGCACGAGTTCAGCGGCGGGCAGCGGCAGCGCGTCGGCATCGCCCGCGCGCTCGCTCTCGACCCCAAGGTCATCATCGCGGACGAGCCGGTGTCCGCCCTGGACGTGTCCATCCAGGCCCAGGTCGTCAACCTGCTGAAGACGCTGCGGCGGGAACTGGGCATCGCCTTCCTGTTCATCGCCCACGACCTCGCCGTCGTCCGGCACTTCTCGCAGCGGGTGGCGGTGATGTACCTGGGGCGGATCGTGGAGGTGGGACCGCGCGACGCCATCTACGGGCGGCCCCGGCACCCGTACACCCACGCGCTGCTCTCCGCCGTCCCCGAGGTCCCGCGGCCGGGCGACCCGGTGGAGGCGCCTCCCCAGGAGCGCATCCGCCTCACCGGCGACGTCCCCTCCCCGGTCTCCCCGCCCTCCGGCTGCCGCTTCCGCACCCGCTGCTGGAAGGCGGCGGAGAAGTGCGCGGTGGAGGAGCCGCCGCTGGTCCGGGCGGAGGGGAGCGGGGAGGGGCATGTGTCGGCTTGTCATTTCCCGGAGCCGGTGGCTTCGCCGGAGAGGTGAGCCTCAGTCCGCCGTGGACCCCGGCAGCGGGAAAGACGTCATCCTGGGACGCGGCTTGGCGGACGGCGCCTCCGGGACGGGCCGCGTGACCAGGTAGGTGGTGCGGTTGACCACGGCACCGTCCTTGAGACCACCGAAGATCGGATGCCGGGGGTCAGCGTCGCCCACCAGGAAGGTGACCGTCTCCAGCACCCGGTGCGTCCGGGGGTCGATCACCAGGCGGGACCGCCGGTCGTCGCCCGTGAGATCGAAGGCCATGCCGGTCCGTCCGCCGGCGTCGCGGACCGCACCCACCGTCCGCACCCCGAGGATGTCGGGCAGCAGGTCGTACAGCGCGGCCCGCAGCCGCGGGGAAGCGGGCGACCGCGCGAGCAGTTCCTCGATGCCGTTGAACAGCCCCTCCGGCGAGGGGTCGCCCATCCCGGGCACCTTGGCGGTGAGCTTCGCGCGCAGCGCCTCGCGGTCGGTGGGCAGCTTGTCGAGATCGTCCCACCGGACCTCCCTGCTGTTCACCTCGAAGGCCAGGCTCGCGCCGTCCGCCGAACGCGGCTCCTGGTAGACGGGCCCGTCGCCGGACCGGGACCGGACCTCCGTCCGGCCCAGCCAGACGGTCTTCGTGGACCTCTCCTCGGTACCCCGCAGGCCCCTGGACATCTCGTCGGTCCGCACCTCGAAGAACGGGCCGGGCCCCTCCGACGGCGTCGTCGCCGTCTTCGCCACCCGGACCCGCCCCCCGTCGCCCCCGCCGAACCCCGGTCCGGCCCAGACCGCCGCCCCCACGGCGACCGCCACCACCGCGGCGGCGGAGACGAGGGCCGGCGCGCGGCGGCGCCACCGGGCGCGGAGGGGTACGGCGCCGGAGGCTTCCGGTACGCGCGCGGCGGGCGCCGCCGGAGTGCCCTCCGGCGTATGGCCCTCCTCGGCGCGCGCCGCCGCCCGGACCGCGTCGAGGGCCGCCGCGACGACGTCCGCCGGAGGCGGCTCGACGCGCCCGGCCGCGCGCAGCCGGGCGGCGCCGGTGAAGTCGAGGTAGTCCTGCTCCGTGCCGTCCTTGCGTCCGTTCCCGCTCATGTGAGGTCTCCTGTCAGGGGCAGCGTTCCGGAGGGTGCGAGGGCCGCGCGCAGCCTGGCGCGCGCCCGGTGCAGCCGGGAGCGGGCCGTACCGGCCGGGATGCCGACCACGGCGGCGGCCTCGGTCGGGGACAGCTGCTCCCAGGCGACGAGGAGCATCAACTCTCTTTCCACGTGCGGCAGCTCCGCCATCGTCTCGCGGATCAGCGGCGCGACCGCCGCCGCGTCCAGCCGCCGGTCGACCGCGTACCAGGGGTCGCTGCTCGGCTCGTCCGCCCGTACCTCCCGGCGCTGCCGGGCCTCCCCGCGCCAGTGCGCCGCCAGGACGTTCCGGGCCACCCCGAACAGCCAGGCGCGCGCCGTGCCGCGCGCCGGGTCGTACGTACCCCGCGCCGTGAACGCCTGGAGCCATGCCTCCGCCAGCAGGTCGTCCGCCGCCCCGGGCGCCCGGCGCGCGAAGTAGCCGTGCAGCGCGGTCGCGTGCCGCCCGACCAGCGGCTCGAAGGCCCGCGCCTCCCCTGCCGAGCGCACCAGCAGCTCGTCGTCGGTTTCCACCGACCCCCCTCCCCGGCCGCGTCCGTCGGCGGCCCTCGGACCGTACTTGTCGGCCGGCGGAGAGGGCGTTCGCGAGACACCGCGCTCAGTCCGCCGCGTCTCCCGTCGGCACCACCCGCCGCTCCCCCGCGTAGTGGCAGGCGGAGACGTGCGCCGCCGGGCCGCCGCTCTCCCGGAACGCCTCGGGGACCTCCAGCGGCGGCACGACCTCGGCGCAGCGGCGCCGCGCCTTCCAGCAGCGGGTGCGGAAGCGGCAGCCGGACGGCGGGTTCGCCGGCGAGGGGACGTCGCCCATCAGCAGGATGCGGTCGCGGCGGGTGCGGACGGACGGGTCGGGCACCGGTACGGCCGACAGCAGCGCCTGGGTGTAGGGGTGCGTGGGGTGCTCGTAGATCTGGGCGCCGGTGCCCGCCTCCACCAGGCGCCCCAGGTACATCACGGCCACCCGGTCCGAGATGTGCCGGACGACGGACAGGTCGTGGGCGATGAAGACGTACGACAGCTCGAACTCGTCCTGGAGCCGTTCCAGCAGGTTGACGACCTGGGCCTGTACGGAGACGTCGAGCGCCGAGACGGGCTCGTCGGCGACGATGATCTCGGGGCGCAGGGCGAGCCCCCGCGCGATGCCGATGCGCTGCCGCTGACCGCCCGAGAACTGGTGCGGATAGCGGTTGACGTGCTCGGGGCTGAGGCCGACGACCTCCAGCAACTCCCGTACCCGGCGCCGCCGGTCGCCCTTCGGGGCCACCTCGGGATGGATGTCGAAGGGTTCGCCGATGATGTCGCCGACGGTCATCCGGGGGTTCAGCGAGGTGTACGGGTCCTGGAACACCATCTGGATGTTGCGCCGGACGGACTTCAGCGCCCGCCCGGAGAGCCGGGTGATGTCCTCGCCCTTGTACAGGATCCGCCCGGCGGTGGGCCGTTCGAGGTTGACGAGCAGCCGGGCCAGGGTGGACTTGCCGCAGCCGGACTCGCCGACGACGCCGAGGGTCTCGCCGCGCCGCAGGTCGAAGGAGACGCCGTCGACGGCCCGAACGGCGCCGACCTGCCGGCGGACGAGGACGCCGCGGGTCAGCGGGTAGTGCTTGACCAGGTCGCGTACCTCCAGGACCGCCCCGCCGTCCGCGCGCATCAGGAGCCTCCCCGGCCCGCGTCGAGGGTCTCCTGCCAGAAGTGGCAGGCGCTGCTGCGGCCGGGGGCGACGGGGAAGAGGGGCGGCCGGTCGGTGCGGCAGACGTCCCGGGCCCTGGGGCAGCGGGGGTGGAAGGGGCAGCCGGGCGGGATGTCGACGAGGCTGGGCGGCAGGCCCTTGATCGCGTGCAGCTCCCGGCCCTTGCGGTCCAGGCGCGGGACGGACTCCAGCAGGCCCTGGGTGTAGGGGTGGGCGGGGGCGGCGTAGAGGTCGCGGACGGGGGCGTTCTCGACGACGCGTCCCGCGTACATCACCGCGATCCGGTCGGCGACGTCCGCGACGACGCCCAGGTCGTGGGTGATGAGGATGAGGCCCATGGTGAACTCCCGCTGGAGTTCCGCGAGGAGGTCCATCACCTGGGCCTGCACGGTCACGTCCAGCGCGGTCGTCGGCTCGTCGGCGATGATCAGGTCCGGCTCCAGCGCCAGCGCCATGGCGATCATGATGCGCTGCCGCATGCCGCCCGAGAACTGGTGCGGGTAGTCGCCGGCGCGGTCCTTGGCCGCCGGGATCCGTACCCGGTCCATCAGCGCGACCGCGCGGGCCCGCGCGTCCCTGCGGGTCATGCCCTGGTGGACCTCGTACATCTCGGCGAGCTGGGCGCCCACGGTGAGCACCGGGTTGAGCGCCGAGAGGGCGTCCTGGAAGATCATCGCCAGCCGGTCGCCGCGCAGCCGGCGCCGGTGTTCGGCGCCCATGGTGAGCAGGTCCTGGCCGCGGAAGAGGACCTGGCCGCCGGTGACGCGGCCGGGCGGCGAGTCCAGGATGCCCATGACGGCCTGCGCGGTCACCGACTTGCCCGATCCCGACTCGCCGAGCACGGCCAGCGTCTCCCCGGCGTCCACCGAGCAGCTGACGCCGTTGACGGCCTTGGCCACGCCGTCCCGGGTGCGGAACTCGACGTGCAGGTCGCGGACTTCCAGCAGGGCGTCGCTCACGGCCGCCTCCTCAGCGCAGTTTGGGGTCGAGGGCGTCGCGCACCGCGTCGCCGAGCATGATGAACGCGAGCACCGTCACGCTGAGGAACCCGGCCGGCCAGAGCAGCATGTGGGGGGCGTTGCGGATCTGGTTGGAGGCGTTGGAGATGTCGATCCCCCAGGAGACGGTGGGCGGTTTGAGGCCGACGCCGATGAACGACAGGGTGGCCTCCAGGGCGATGTAGGTGCCGAGGGCGATGGTGGCGACGACGATGACGGGGGCCACCGCGTTGGGCGCGATGTGCCGCAGCAGCAGCCGCCGGTCGCCGGCGCCGAGGGCGCGGGCGGCCTGGACGTAGTCGTGCTGCTTGGCGGCGACGACCGCGCCGCGGGCGATCCGGGAGATCTGCGGCCAGCCCAGCAGGACGATGAAGCCGACCACCGGCCAGACGGAGCCGCCGGTGACGACGGAGAGGAAGACGAGGCCGCCGAGGATGATGGGGATGCCGAAGAAGACGTCGGCGAGCCGCGAGAGCAGCCCGTCCCACCAGCCCCCGTAGTACCCGGCGAGGCCGCCGAGGACGCTGCCGAGCAGCGTGGCGCCGGTGGTGGCGCAGACGCCGACGGTGATGGAGGCGCGGGCGCCGTGGATGGTGCGGGTGAAGACGTCGCAGCCCTGGGCGTCGAAGCCGAAGGGGTGGCCGGGCTGGGATCCCTCCTGGGACTTGGAGAGGTCGCACTGGAGCGGGTTGCCGCTCGCCACCAGCCCCGGCCAGACGGCGATCAGCAGCAGGAAGGCGATGACCAGCGCGGAGAGCAGGAAGACGGGGTTGCGGCGCAGGTCGTGCCAGGCGTCGGACCACAGGCTGCGCGTCTTCTCGCGCGCTTTCCGGGCCGGTTCGGAGGGCGGCGTCCCGGCCGGCCGCTCCAGGCTCTCCGCCTCGCGGGAGGCCAGCCGCGCGGCGCCGCCGTCACCGGGGCTGACGGCACCGACGGGAACCGCTCCCTCCGGCGGCTGCGGGAACGGGGGCTCAGACATGGCGGATCCTCGGGTCGAGCACGGCGTAGAGGAGGTCGACGATCAGGTTGGCGAGGAGGAAGACGAGGACGAGGACGGTCACGAAGCCGACCACGGTCGGCGAGTTCTGCCGGAGGATGCCCTGGTAGAGCTGGTAGCCGACGCCGTGGATGTTGAAGATCCGCTCGGTGACGATGGCGCCGCCCATCAGCGCGCCGATGTCCGCGCCGATGAAGGTGATCACGGGGATCAGCGAGTTGCGCAGCAGGTGCCGGACGACGATGCGGTGGCGCGGGAGGCCCTTGGCGACGGCGGTGCGGATGTAGTCCGCGCGGGCGTTCTCGGCGAGCGAGGTGCGGGTCAGCCGGGTGACGTAGGCAAGCGACACCAGGCCCAGGACGGCGCCGGGCAGCAGCAGTTCGGCGAAGGTCGCCTCGGGCGGGACGGACGGGGAGACGACGGCCCACTTCACGCCGAAGAGGTACTGGAGGAGGTAGCCGCTGACGAAGGTGGGGATCGAGACGACGATCAGGGTCACCATCAGCACGGAGGTGTCGGCGGCCCGGCCGCGCCGCAGCCCGCTGACGACGCCGAGGACGATGCCGACGACGACCTCGAAGGCCACGGCGACGATCGTCAGCCGCAGGGTCACCGGGAAGGCGTCGCCCATCAGCTCCAGGACGGGCTGCCCGGTGAAGGCGGTGCCGAAGTCCCCGGTGAGGATCTGGCCCATGTAGTGCAGGTACTGCTTCCACAGCGGCTGGTCGAGGTAGAGCTCGGCGCGGATGCGGGCGGCGACGGCCGGGTCGGGCGCCTTGTCGCCGAAGAGGGCGGCGACGGGGTCGCCGAGGGCGTAGACCATGAAGAAGATGAGGAACGTGCTGCCGATGAACACCGGGATCATCTGGAGCAGCCGGCGGATCACGTACCGTCCCATGGGACCCCTCCTCGTGGTGCGGTGGAGACGGGGATCACTTGACCTTGATCCGCTCGTACACGGGCACGCTGAACTGGTTGAGCGTCACGTCGGAGAGGTCGCCGGTGTAGCCGGCGTTCCCGTTCTGGTACCAGAGCGGGATCGCCGGCATCAGCGCGGTGAGGACCCGCTCGGCGTCCCGGAACTTGGCCACCGCCTTGCCGGTGTCGGATTCGGCGTTGGCCTCGTCGACGAGCCGGTCGAAGCGGGCGTCGCTGAACTTGCCGTAGTTGGACGACGCGTCGGTGTAGTAGGTGGGCTGGAGGAAGTTCTGGATGAGCGGGTAGTCCATCTGCCAGCCGGAGCGGAACAGGCCGGTCACCCGCTGCTGGGTGATCTTGTTGCGGAAGTCGGCGAAGGTGCCGACGGGGTTGACGGTGCACGCGTGGTCGTCGCCGAGGGCGTTGTTGACGCTGTTGCACACGGCGTCCATCCAGACGCGGTGGGACCCGGTGTCGACGTTCGAGGTGAGGGTGACCCGCCCGCCGGGCAGCCCGCCGCCCTCGCGGATCAACTGCTTGGCGCGGCCGGGGTCGTAGGTGCAGACCTCGCCGCACAGCCCGGCCTGGTAGCCGCCCTTCTCCCCGAGCACGGGTGACGTCCAGTCGCCCGCCGGCGTCCTGGTGCCGCGGTAGATGCGCCGGGTGATCTGCTCCCGGTCGATCGCCATGGACAGCCCGCGCCGGACCTTCTCCATCCCGGGCTTCGACCACCGCTCGTCGTACAGCGGGAAGACGAGCGTCTGGATGATGCCGGCCGGCTGGTTGATGTAGCGGTTTCCGAGGTCCTTCCTGACGTTTCTCAGCTGGGTGCTGGGAATGTCGTCGACGAGGTCGATGTTGCCGGCCTGGAGGTCGGTGTAGGCGGTGTTGTTGTCGGTGTAGACGCGCAGTTCCACACCGGTGTTCTCGGCCTTGTCCGGGCCCGGGTAGCCGTCCCACCGGCTGAGCCGCATGACGGACCCCCGGGTGTACGCGTCGATGGCGTACGGACCGTTGCCGACGGGCTTCCGCAGCCACCTCTCGTGGTCCTCGAAGAAGGCCCGGGGCAGCGGGGCGAAAGCCGGGTAGCCGAGGGTGTCGGGCCAGGTGGAGAACTTGGTGCGGAGCTTGACGGTGAACGTCCTGGGGTCTTTCACCGCGAGCCCGGAAAGCGTTTTCGCGGTCGCTTCCCCGCGAACGGGATGCACTTTCTCGTAACCGTCGACGTAGGCGAAGAAAGCGGCGTTCTTCTGCCGGTTGTCCACCAGCGCCGCGTAATTCCACGCGTCCACGAAGGACTGCGCGGTGACCTTCTCCCCGTTGCTGAACGCCCAGCCGTCCTTGAGATGGACGGTGAAATTCTGGGCGTCGTCCGACTCGATCTTCTCGGCCAGCATGTTCTCGGCGGCGCCGGTCCTGGGGTCGTACCGCTTGAGCCCCCGGAAAATCAGGTCCAGCACCTTCCCGCCCTGCACCTCGTTGGTGTTGGCCGGCTCCAGCGCGTTCTGCGGATCTCCCCACGACGCCCGCACCACCCCCACCGCCCGCTGGTCCACCCCGCCCCCGCACCCGGCGGCGGCCGTCGCGACGAGCCCGACGACGCACAGGGCCGCCCCGGCCCGGCTCCGTACGCCTCCTCGCATGGACTGCCTCCTCGGATGCCGGGAAACCGGTCGGGGCCGGGCACGACGGACGCCGACGCAGGGACAAATATCACCAATCGGATCACTTGGTGCACTCCCACAGGCGCCGAACGCGCGCCTCGGCGGGGAGAAACCGCCCGGATGCGGGATCGGCGGGGCGGCGGGCCCGGGACGCGTCGGGCGGAGCGGAGGGACCGCCGACGGCCCCCGCCCGCCGGAATCCCGCCCGGAAAGCGCACCGCCACGGGGTGCGCGGCATGAACTTGACACACTCATTCCCGGGACCCGGATGCTCCGGTTCTGTTTTCCACCTCTTTACCGGTCCACCCCCCTCGCGCCATAACCCTGCGCACTCCACCGGGAGCTTTGCGTGGCACATCGCACGGGACATCGCACGCGAATACACGACGGCCACGACAAGGCGGACACCGGTTTCCGGAAACGATTCCCGGCCATCTCTTGATCGCCACCATTTCCCATGTCTAAGGTCACCGGCAGTTCGTCGAACTCACATTTCGACTCGCGGGGCCTCGGCCGCGCGACGACTCGTCAGGAGATTTCTATGCCGAACATGGACTCCATCGACGCCGCCCAGGATTACCTGGACGTCACCGACCTCGACTTCGATGTCAACGTCCCGGAGACGGACTTCACCGTCACCCGGTACGCCACCAGCACCAGCACCTGCAACAGCTGGGGCGGCCACTTCAGCCGCTGTTGGAACTGCAACTGACGACCGGCTCCCACCGGCACCGGGGGCGGCTTCGGCCGCCCCCGGCTCGCGTCCGGCCGCAGTCGACCGCACACAAGGGGGCATGGCTTGCCGTACGACCACTACGAAACCGCCGGGCCGCTGTTCGTCCGCATGGCCGGCGCTCCCCGCACCCGGTACCTCCCCACCGGGGAGACGGACCCGTGGGCACACATCCGCCGGCTCGCCTCCGACCCGCTGCTGCGCGAGGCGGTACGCGTCGCCAGCGGCAGCCTCGCCGACGCCCTCGACCGGCTGAACGCCGGAGAGCGGCTGAGCCCCAAAAACCTCACCCGCACCGCACTGTCCCTCACCCGGTACGCGTTGCGCCACAGTGGCCGTCCCACCCCGTTCGGCCTCTTCGCCGGGGTGGCCGTCGCCGGAACGGGACCCGCGCGGGCGGAGGTCACCGGACCGGGCCGGAAGTCCGTCCGGGTCGACGGCACCTGGCTGGAGGGACGCGTCCGGCGGTGGCTGACGGTCCCGGAGGTCCGGCACCGGATCTCCGTGGCCGCCAACGACCTCTGCCGCGTCCGCGGCGACCGCCTGCTGCTGGCGGCCGGGCGGGGCGAGACCTCCGTGCGCCGCAACGCCCTGGTCGACTGGGCCCGCGAGACCGCCGCCGCCCCGGTCCCGTACGGCGAACTGATCGCGAAGGCGGCCGCGGCGTTCCCGGAGGTGCCGGCCGAGCGCGTCGACGGCGCCCTGGCCCAACTGCTCCGGCACGGCTTCCTGCTGTGCTCGCTGGGCGAGCCGGACGTCGACGGCCGGCTCCTCGACCGGGTCGAGGAGGCCGTGGCCGGACTGCCGGACGCCGTCGCCGAACTGCGCGGCGCCCGGGCCGCCCTCGCGGCGTACGAACGGGTGGACCCGGGGGCCGGGGAGACGGCATGGCGGACCGCCGTGGCGGCCCTCTCCCCCGACCGCCCGGCGGGCACCCCGCCCGTCCAGGTCGACCTGGGCGCGGTCGCCGACGTCCGCCTGCCCGAGGCCGTCGCCGAGGAGGTCCGGCGGTACGCCTCCATGATGTGGACGCTCTCGCCCCGTTGGGCGGCCCTGCCACATCTGCGGGACTACCAGGACGCGTTCGTCGACCGCTACGGCACGACCGGCCTGGTCCCGCTCGGCGAGTTGACGGACCCGCACCGCGGCCTCGGCCTGCCCGCCGCCTACCGCGACCCCGACGCCGCGCCGCCTCCGCACGACCCCCGGGACGACACCGCCCGCCGGCGCCGCCTGCTGCTGGCCGAGCTGGTGCAGGAGGCCATGTCCGCACACGACGGCGAACTGCGGCTGACGTCCGATGTGCTGGCCCTGCTGGCGCAGGACGAACCGTCGGAGGCGGAGCGGCGGACGGCACCGCCGCAGTCGCTGGACCTCTGCTTCCACCTGCTCGCCGACGACCTCCAGGCCCTGGACCGGGGCGAGTTCCGGCTGATCGCGGGCCCGCACACGGGTTCGTGGACCGCGGGTGCCACCGTCGCCCGGTTCGCCGGGGTCACCGGTGCCACCGAGGACCTGGCCCGGCTGCTCGGCCGGCTCGACGACGGCCGGGCCCTGCCCGCCCAGGTCGTCTTCCGCCCGCACGACCCGCGCGCGCTCAACCCGATGCGCGTCCCCGCGCTGGTGCCGCACCGCATCCCGGTCGGGGTGTACGCCGATCCCGCCCTGCCGGGCCACCTCGACTGGCGCCGGCTGCTCGTCGGCGTCGACGCCTCGGGGCTGCGGCTGACGGACCCCGCGACCGGCCGGACGGTCCTGCCGGTCGTCCCCCACATGGTCAACCCGCACAAACTGGCCCCCGGCCCGGCCCGGTTGCTGATCGACATCGGTCACGGGCGGGGGCGGCCGTGGACCGGCTGGGACTGGTACGGGCTGGAGGACCTGCCCGCCCTCCCCCGGGTGACCTTCGGCCGGGTCACCCTCTGCCCGCGCCGCTGGAAGCCGGACCGGCACCTGCGCGCGGCGGCGGCCGACCCCGGCCGCTGGGACACCGCGGTGGCCGCCTGGCGGGACCGCCACGGGATACCGCGCCACGTCCAGCTCGTCCTCGACGACCGGGGCCACGGCCTCGACCTCGACGACCCCTGGCACCGCACGGTGCTGCGGCACGAGGTCCGCACCGCCGTCCCCTTCCTCGTCACCGAGGACCCGTCGGCCGACGGCACCGGACTGGGCTGGGCCCACGGGCACCGGACCGAGGTGGTGGTCCCGCTGGTCCACCGCCCCGAGCCCGCCGGGCCGGAACCCGCCGCGCCCGGGACCGTCGCGCCGTCCCCCCGCGCCGGACGGCACCTCCCCGGCGAGGACTGGCTCTACGCCAAGCTGTACGCCGCGGAGGACGCCCACGCCGAACTCCTCGGCCGGTGGCTCCCCCGCCTCGTGCGGGACGCCGGCGAGGACGCCGACCGGTGGTTCTTCCTCCGGTACCGGGACCCGGACCCGCACCTGCGGCTCCGCTTCCACGGCGACCCCGGGACGCTGCACGGCCGCCTCCTGCCCGCGCTCGCCCGGCACGCCCGGTCCTGGCAGGACGCCGGGCTGCTCCGCCGGCTGGTCCTGGACACCTACGAGCCGGAGACCGGCCGCTACGGCGGCCCCGACGCGCTGCCGCACGCCGAGCGCCTCTTCCACCTGGACAGCCGCTCGGCGCTCGGCCAACTCGCCCTGCGCGCGCGGGGCGGCCCCCGGCCGCCGGACGAGGTCCTGGCCGCCGCCAACCACGCCGCCCTGCTGGAATCGCTGGGCGACTGGGACTGGTGCGGCTGGGTGGATGCCGTCTTCTCCAAGGGCGCGGAGCACAGCGCGTTCCAGCGGCACCGCGCGGCGGCCAGGGAGGCCGTCCTGCCGGGCCGGGCGGCCACCGGCCTCGCCGCCCTCCTGGGCGCGCCCCACCTGGAGGAGCTGTGGGCCGGTGCCCCGGCGGGCCGGGCCTACGGGCCGCTGGTGGTGCCGCACGACACCGCCGCCCTCCTCGGTCTGCTCCACATGCAGCACAACCGGCTGTTCGGCATCGACCGGGACGGCGAGGAGCGGGGGTACGCCGTCCTCCGCGGCATCGCACGCGACCACCTCGGACGCCGCCGCCACACCGGCACCAGCCCCCGAAAGGACGTCTGACGTGCGGGCACCACGCCATGCCGACGAGGCCCGTGCCGTGGCCGCGCGGGTCCTCGGCCGGCTCACGGACCCGGAGGCCGTCGAGGCCGGCACGGGCTATCCGGACCTTCCGGCCGGTCCGGGCACGGAAGCCGACGGTCTCTGGGTCCCCCTGTCCCTGGCCAACGGCTTCCCCGCCGTCTCGCTCGCCTTCAGCGGCGCCACCGAGCGCCACCCCTCGCACGTCGCGCACGCCCACGCCCACCTGCGGCGGTCGCTGGCGGCGGTGGCCTCGGGGGACAACCCGCCCGGCGGCCTCTACGCCACCACGAGCGCCGCGGCCTACGCCCTGCTGATCGCCCATCGCGCCACCGGCGGCTACCGCGAGGCGCTCGCCCGCCTGGACGCCTACCACCGGGACCTGGTCCGGGAGGCGCTCCCCCCGGTACCGGACGAACCCGTCGCCGACAACGCCGAGTTCGAGCTGATCCGCGGCATGAGCGGCCTGGGCCGGCACCTCCTCGCCCGGGGCGAGAGCGCCGCGGAGGAGACCCGTGCGGTGCTGGGGTACCTGACCGCCATGGCGCTGGGCGGGATCACCCGGCGGGGGCACACGGTTCCGCACTGGTGGACGCGGGCCGCGCCCAGGGCGGGCCAGGAGGCGGAACTCCCGGACGGCCACCTCAACCTCGGCCTCTCGCACGGCGTGAGCGGGCCGCTCGCCCTGCTCTCGCTGGCCTGGCGGGCCGGCGTGACCGTCGAGGGGCAGGAGGAGGCCGTCGAGGCCCTCGTCGGGCTGCTGGAGACGTGGGCCGTGCCCGACGGCGAGGGGCTGCGGTGGCCGCCGTACCTCACCGCGGACGACTGGGCCGCCGGGCCCGGCGCACCGGCGCCGCCCCGGCAGCGGCCCTCCTGGTGCTACGGCTCCCCGGGCATCGCGCGCGCCGTCCAGCTCGCCGCCCTCGCCCTGGGCCGGCCGGACTGGCACGAGCTGGCCCGTCGCGCCCTGCTCCCCCTCCTCGACCGTCCGCTGCCCGCCTGGGGGCTGGAGGACGCCGGGCTGTGCCACGGCACCGGCGGCGCGCTGCACGTCCTGGGGCTGCTCCGGGAGCACATCGACGACGAGCGTCTCGACACCGTCGTCGACGAACTCGCGGCCATGACGCTCGGGCACTTCCGCGAGGAGAACCGCTTCGGCTTCCGCGCCTCCGTCCGGAACGCCCCGGAGGGCGCCGACGTCCCCGGCTTCCTCGACGGCGCCGCCGGCACCGCCCTCGCCCTCGACGCCTACGCCAACGGCGGCCGGGCGCACGCCGGCTGGGACATGGCGCTGCTGGTGAACTGAGCCGGGAGAAATCCGGCGACCATTCCTCCGATTCCGTTCGGCCCTTTCCCTGTCCCCGGGCCCCGCCCCCTCAGTACGATGCGTCGTCTCGCATTCAATTACCAACCCCCGTCGGTTGCAGCGCAGTTCGGCGGTCGCGGACGACGAGGAGGAAGACGGATGAGCGAGCCGGAACCACGGCATCCGGGGACGGGGCGGATGTGTACCAGGGAATCCCCCGTGCCCGGGAATTGCGCGGGGTCACCCGCACCCGACGGCGCGCTTTTCGACCCGCTTTCCCCGGCCTTTCTCCAGGACCCCTATCAGGTCTATACCAAGCTGCGGCAAGAGGACCCGGTACACCGCCATCCGGAAACCGGGCTCTGGGTGATATCCCGCTACGAGGACTGCCTGGCCGTGCTCCGGGACGACGCGCTGTTCACCGCCGATCCGCGCCGGCTGCGGGACGCCGGAGCGCTCGTGCCGGAGCGCTCCGGCACGCTCGCGCCGGAGGACCGGGCGCCGGTGCGGGAGCTGCTGACCGACGCCTTCCGGGCGCAGGACTTCGGCCAGCTCGCCGCGGACGTACGGGAGTTCACCCGGCACCTGCTCACGGCGCGGGAAGGCCGGACGGAGACGCAATTCGTGGCCGACCTCGCCGTACCCGTCGCCTCCTACGCCGCCGGGGCGCTGTTCGGCGGCGGCCTCGCCCGGCGGGACGGCTTCCTCGACACCTGCCGGGACGCCGCCCGCGGCATGACGGCCGGGGCCACGCCCGAGGAGGCCGAGGCCGGACTGCGCGCCCGGGCCCTGCTGGGCCAGATGCTGCGCGCCGAGTACCGGTACGCGCACGGCGGCAGCGACCGCCGCGGCGGCGTCCTGCGCTACCTGCGGCTGCACGAGGCCGAGCGCGCGGTCGCCCTCGAAGCGCTGACCGGAGCGCTGTGCGCGCTGCTCTTCGCCGCGCTCAACTCGGGCCCGCGCCTGCTCGGCAACGCCCTGAACGCCCTCGTCCGCACCCCCGGGTCCCTCCCCCGCCTCGCCACCGTGAACGGCCCCCGGCTGACGGCCGCGCTGGACGAACTCATCCGCTACGACAGCCCGTTCCAGGCCCAGGACCGGGCGGTGACGTCCGCGACGACGCTCGGTGGACGCCGCCTGGCCGCCGGCGACCGGGTCCGGGTCCTGCTGGGCTCCGCCCACCGGGACCCCGAGGTGTTCCCGCACCCCGACCTGCTGGACCTCTCCCGCACCCCGAACCCGCACTTCGCCTTCGGCCTCGGCCCCCACGCGTGCCTCGGCGTCCCCCTGGCCCTCCTCGAAGCGCGCGTCCTCCTCACCGAGTTCGCCGCCGCCCACCCCGACGCCACCCCCGCCCGCCCGGGCCTCCGCGAACCCCATCCCACGCTCCGCGGCTTCCTCACCCTCCCGGTCGCCGTCAGTCGCTGACACGCGTCAGGGGCTCCCCGGACCGGCCGGGAAGCCCCTGACGAACGCGACGGGCGGACGGCGCGGTTACGCCGCGCCCACCACCTGCTTCTCCTCGGCGAAGTGGCACGCCGACTCGTGGGCCGCCGGGATCTCCTTGCCCGCGAAGACCTCCGGCACCGCCAGCAGCGGCACCTCCTCGGCGCACTTGTCCTGTGCCTTCCAGCAGCGGGTGCGGAACCGGCAACCGGACGGCGGGTTGGCCGGCGACGGGACGTCACCGGACAGGATGATCCGCTCGCGACCCTCCCGCGCGTCCGGGTCGGGCACCGGGACGGCCGACAGCAGCGCCTGCGTGTACGGGTGGGTCGGGTGGTCGTAGATCTGCACGTCGGTGCCGATCTCGGCCATCTTCCCCAGGTACATCACGCCGACCCGGTCGGAGATGTGCCGGACGATCGACAGGTCGTGGGCGATGAAGATGTAGGAGAGGTTGAACTCGTCCTGGAGCTTCTCCATCAGGTTGACGACCTGCGCCTGCACCGACACGTCCAGCGCGGACACCGGCTCGTCGCAGATGATGATCTCGGGGTTCAGCGCCAGCCCGCGCGCGATGCCGATGCGCTGCCGCTGGCCGCCCGAGAACTGGTGCGGGTACCGGTTGATGTACTCCGGGTTGAGGCCGACGACGTCCAGCAGCTCGCGGACCCGCTTCCGGCGGTCGCCCTTGGGGGCCACCTCGGGGTGGATGTCGAAGGGCTCTCCGATGATGTCGCCGACGGTCATCCGGGGGTTCAGCGAGGTGTACGGGTCCTGGAACACCATCTGGATGTTGCGGCGCACGGCCTTCAGCGCCCGCCCCGACAGCTTGGTGATGTCCTGGCCCTTGTAGAAGACCTCGCCCGCGGTGGCCCGCTCCAGCGTCATCAGCAGCTTGGCCACGGTGGACTTGCCGCAGCCGGACTCGCCGACGATGCCCAGCGTCTCGCCCTGGTAGAGGTCGAACGAGACCCCGTCCACGGCCTTGACCGCGCCGACCTGCTTCTTGAACAGGATGCCCTGCGTCAGCGGGAAGTGCTTGACGAGGTTGCGCACCTGGAGGATCGGCTCGCCGCGCTCGACGGGCGCTTCGAGGACGGCCTCCACCTCGGCGGTCGTGCTCGCGTCGGCCACGTGCACGTCGGAGACGTTGGGCGTCGCGTCCACGGCCGCGTCCTGCTCGGCGGACTTCGCGCCGGGCTTCTTGCCGGTCTCAGCCATGGATCGTCTCCTTCCAGAAGTGGCAGGCGCTCCGCCGGCCCGGCAGTGCCGCGCCGTCCGCCTCCGCCACGTCGTGCAGCGCCGGGATCTCCGTACGGCAGATGTCCTGCGCCTTGGGGCAGCGCGGGCTGAAGGCGCAACCCGCGGGGATGTGCAGCAGGTTGGGCGGCAGGCCCTTGATCGCGTAGAGCTCCTGGCCCTTCTGGTCCAGGCGCGGGATCGAGTCGAGCAGGCCCCGGGTGTACGGGTGGGCCGGGCGCTTGTACAGCTCGTGGACGGGCGCGGTCTCGACGATCCGGCCCGCGTACATCACCGCGATCTTGTCGGCGACGTCGGCGACGACACCCAGGTCGTGGGTGATGAGGATGAGCCCCATGTTGAACTCCCGCTGGAGTTCGGCCAGGAGGTCCATCACCTGTGCCTGGACGGTGACGTCCAGGGCGGTGGTCGGCTCGTCGGCGATGATCAGGTCCGGCTCCAGGGCCAGCGCCATCGCGATCATGATGCGCTGCCGCATACCGCCGGAGAACTGGTGCGGGTAGTCCCCGACCCGGTCCTTGGCCGCCGGGATCCGGACGCGGTCCATCAGCTCGATGGCCTTGGCCTTGGCGTCCTTCTTCGACAGCCCCTGGTGGATGCGGAACATCTCGCCGAGCTGGTAGCCCACGGAGAGCACCGGGTTCAGGGAGGACAGCGCGTCCTGGAAGATCATGGCGATCTTCGCGCCCCGGAGCTTGCGGCGCTCCTCGGCGGACATCTTCAGCATGTCCTGGCCGCGGAAGAGGATCTCCCCCTTGGGGATCTTCGCGGGCGGCATGTCGAGGATGCCCATGATGGCCTGTGCCGTCACGGACTTGCCGGAGCCGGACTCGCCGAGGACGGCGAGCGTCTCACCGGCGCTGACCGAGTAGTTGACGCCGTTGACGGCCTTGGCCACGCCGTCCCGGGTGTGGAACTCGACGTGCAGGTCGCGGACTTCCAGCAGCGGCCCGGCGTCCGGGCCCTTCCGCTCGGGGGCGTCCGCGGTCTTCTCGATGGTGGTCACGTACGCCTCCCTCAGCGCAGCTTGGGGTCGAGGGCGTCGCGCACCGCGTCGCCGAGCAGGATGAACGCGAGCACGGTGAGGCTGAGGAAGCCGGCCGGCATGAGCAGGGCGTGGGGACCGTCGCGCAGGTCCTTCTGGCTGGCGGAGATGTCCACACCCCAGGAGACCGTCGGGTCCTTCAGTCCGATGCCCAGGTAGGACAGCGTCGCCTCGGTGGCGATGTAGCCGCCGAGCGCGATGGTGGCGACCACGATCACCGGGCCGAGCACGTTCGGCAGGATGTGCCGGAAGAGGATCCGGCCCGTCCCCGCGCCGAGCGCCCGGGCGGCGGTGACGAAGTCCGCCTGCTTCTGGGTGATGACGGCACCGCGCATGACACGGGCGATCTGCATCCAGCCGAAGGCGGTCAGGGCGAAGGTCACCGTCCACACGGTGCGGTTGGTGAACGCCTGGAGCAGCACCAGTCCGCCGAGGAGCAGCGGGATGCCGAAGAAGACGTCGGTGATGCGGGAGAGGACGGTGTCGAGCCAGCCGCCGAAGTACCCGGCGAGCATCCCGATGATGCCGCCGACGACGGTGACCGCGAGGGTCACACAGACACCGACGATGATCGAGGCCCGGGCGCCGTGGACGGTACGCGCGTAGACACTCTGCCCCTGGACGTTGTAACCGAACCAGTCCGCCTGGAAGAAGTGCGACCAGTTCGGCCCGGTGAGGTAGTGGTTGCGCAGGTCGGCCTGGCGCGGGTCCACGTCGGTGAACAGCGTCGGGAACGCGGCCATGAGGACGAGCAGGACCAGCAGGACGCTCGACGCCCAGAACAGCCAGCTGCCGCGCAGCTCGCGCCAGGCGTCCTGACCGAGGCTGCGGGGCTTCTCGGACGACGTCTGCTTGTCGGCCATGGAGGCGAGTGTTGCGGCGGCCGCCACGCTCGCGGCGGCGGTGTCGGAGCCGCCGGACAGGTTCGGGCCGGCGCCCATGACGCTGCTGGGGGTCACCTCGGGGGTCTTGTTGTCAGGCATAGCGGATCCTCGGGTCCAGGACTGCGTAGAGCAGGTCGACGACCAGGCTGCTCACGAGGTAGACGAGCACCAGCACCGTCACGACGCCCACCACGGTGGGGCCCTCACTGGTGATGACGGCCTGGTAGAGCGTGTTGCCCACGCCGGGCACGTTGAAGATGCCCTCGGTGACGATCGCACCGCCCATGAGCATGCCGAGGTCGGTGCCGAGGAACGTGACGACAGGAATGAGGGAGTTGCGCATCAGGTGCACCCCGACGACGCGGCGCCGGGGCAGGCCCTTGGCCACCGCGGTGCGGATGTAGTCGGCGCGGAGGTTCTCCGCCACGGTCGTCCGGGTCAGCCGGGTGACGTACGCCAGCGACAGCAGGGCGAGCACGACCGCCGGGAGGATCAGCTGGGTGAGGTCCTCCGAGTCCCTGACGGTCGGTGACACCAGCTTCCATTTCACACCGATCAGGAACTGGGCCATGTTGCCGAGCACGAAGACCGGGATGGAGACCACGATCAGCGTGAAGATCAGGACCGCCTGGTCCAGGAACTTGCCGCGCCGCAGGCCCGTGAGCACACCGAGGCCGATACCGAAGACCAGCTCGATGACGAAGGCGAACAGCGCCAGCCGGATGGTCACCGGGAAGGCGTCCGCCAGCAGGTCGGCCACGGGCCGGCCGGTGAAGCTCTGCCCGAAGTCGCCCTGGAAAAGACCGCTGATGTAGTCCCAGTACTGCTGGATCAGGGGTTTGTCCAGCCCGTAGTCATGGCGCAGTTTCGCAACTGTCGCCGGATCGGCCGCCTTCGTGCCGAACATCGCCTTGACGGGGTCGCCCGGCAGCGAATACACCATCAAGAAAATAAGCAGCGTGGTCCCGATGAACACCGGGATCATCTGGAGCAGTCGCCTCGCGACAAAGCGCCCCATCGTTCCTCCTGTCGCCGACGGGCCCAGCGGCCGCCGCCTGTTCCTCGTGGGAGGCGGACGGCCACTGGGCCTGCGTCACTGCAAACGTCCCGGTTACTTCTTGACCTCGACCTCAGTCCAGATGGCCTGGCGCTGGTAGTCGATCTTCACGTTCTGCACGCGCTTGGAGTAGCCGGCGACGGTGTGGTCGGTGAAGAGGGGGATGGCCGGCATGTCCTCCATGAGCTTCTTCTCCGCCTCGAAGTAGCCCTTGTTGGCCTCTTCGGGCGTCTTGGCCTCGTCCGCCTTGTTCATCAGGGCGTCGACGTCCTTGTTGCTGTAGCCCATGTCGTTCGCGCCGGCACCGGTACGGAACTGCTCGGTGACGAAGTTCGCGATGTTCGGGAAGTCCATCACCCACGCCATACGGAACGGGTTGCTGAGCTTCTTCTCGGTGATCAGGTCACGCGACTCCTGGAAGGTGGACTTCGCGTCGGTCACGCACTCGACGCCGGCGTTCTGCCGGATGTCGTTGCAGACCGCGTCCACCCACTCCTTGTTGGCGCCGTCGGCGTTGTAGGTGATGGTCACCTTGTTGCCGGGGACGCCGCCGCCCTGCTTGATGAGGTCCTTGGCCTTGGCCGGGTCGAACTTGCAGAACTCGCCGCAGGCACCGTCCTGCCAGCCCGGGATGCCCTTCGGCGTGAAGCCGGTGGCGGCGTCCTTGCTGCCCTTGAGCGCGGTCTTGGCGATGGTCTCGCGGTCGATCGCCATGGACAGGCCCTGACGGACCTTGGCCTTCTCCGGCTTGCCCCACTCCTTGTCGTACAGCGGGAAGCCGATGTTGGTGTTGCCGCCGTACGCCTGGCTGATGGCGCGCTTGCCGAGGTCCTGCTGGAACTTGCCCACCTGGGAGTTGGGCACCTGGTACATGATGTCGATCTTGTCCGACAGCAGGTCCGCGTAGGCCGCGTCGTCCTTGCTGTAGAACTTGAAGTCGATGCCGCCGTTCTTGGGCTTGTCGTCGCCCTTGTAGTCGGCGAACTTGCGGACCTTCAGCTCGACCTTGTGGGCCCAGGAGCCCTCCATCTTGTACGGGCCGTTGCCGATGGGGTGCTCACCGAAGGCCTTGGGGTCCTTGTAGAACGCCTCGGGCAGCGGGAAGAAGGCGTCGTAGTAGAGCCGCTGCTTGAAGGTGGAGACCGGACGCGAGAGTTCGATGGTGAACTCGTTGTCGTTGACGACCTTCAGACCCGACATCGTGTCGGCCTTGGGGTCACCCTTCTCCGGGTGGACGTCCTCGTAACCCTTGATGGACTCGTACCAGGAGGAGTTGAGCTGCGCGTTCTTGGCGTTGGCGGCCCAGTTCCACGCCTTGACGAAGGAGTTCGCGGTGACGGTCTCGCCGTTGTGGAACTTCCAGCCCGGCTTCAGCTTGACCGTGTAGTGCTGGTTGTCAGTGGTGTCGACGCTCTGCGCCTGCGCCATCTGCAGCTTGTTGTCGATGTCGAAGGAGACCAGGCCGCGGAACATGTTGGCCATCATGTAGTGGCCGCCGACCTCGTTGGTGTTGGTCGGGATGAGTCCGCGCTGCGGCTCGGTGTTGTAGTAGCTGAACACGCCGTTGGGGTCAACGGCCGCGCTGCCCTCGTCATCGTCCTTGTTGCCGCCGCCACAGGCAGTCGCCGCCATCGCGACGACTATCGCACCCACGACCCACTTGGCGCTCTTGGCACCGCGCATGGGTATCCCTCCTCAGGAGTCCACTGTCACCAGATAGGAGGAACCGGTCCCCATACGCTGACACCCCTGACAGCGGAAACAGGAACCGGAACCCCCGAATGTGCTCGTGAGCCCCCGCACTCCCCACAGCGCGTGACCCATTGACCCGAGCTAATGGCCCCACTATTGAGCACCGCCGCTCCTTAAACCACACTTACTGGGTCTCGCTTTGGTCACATCGATCACTGCCACATGCCCGAAATACGGACAAAGACGGCCCAGACAGACACGTACGAAACGGGCTGTTGACGCCACATCGGGAGGGGAGCGTCCGTTATCCGGACGACTCGTGCACCGTGGCCGGAAAACGCCGAGAGGCCCGGCACCCCTCGCGGGGTGCCGGGCCTCTGCGTCACCGGTCCGGGTCAGCGGCGAACTGACGTCAAGTCAGCGCCCCTTGACGCGACTCAGCCGTGCTCGGAGCCACTCGGCCGTGCTCGGCGCGACTCAGCCGTGCTCGGCGCGACTCAGCCGTGCTTGGCGCGCGACGCGGAGCGGCCGCGCTCCTTCTGGTCGAGGACGACCTTGCGGATGCGGACCGCCTCCGGGGTGACCTCGACGCACTCGTCGTCGCGGCAGAACTCCAGGGACTGCTCCAGCGACAGCTTGCGCGGCGGGACGATCGCCTCGAAGGAGTCGGCGGAGGAGGAGCGCATGTTGGTGAGCTTCTTCTCCTTGGTGATGTTGACGTCCATGTCGTCGGAGCGGGAGTTCTCACCGACGATCATGCCCTCGTACACCTCGGTGCCCGGCTCGACGAAGAGCACGCCGCGCTCCTGGAGGTTCGTCATCGCGAACGCGGTGACGGCACCGGCGCGGTCGGCGACCAGAGAACCGTTGTTGCGGGTCTTCAGCTCGCCGAACCACGGCTCGTGGCCCTCGTGGATGGAGTGGGCGATGCCCGTGCCGCGGGTGTTGGTCAGGAACTCCGTACGGAAGCCGATCAGACCGCGGGACGGCACGACGAACTCCATCCGGACCCAGCCGGAGCCGTGGTTGGACATGTTGTCCATCCGGCCCTTGCGGGTGCCCATGAGCTGCGTGACCGCGCCCATGTGCTCCTCGGGCACGTCGATGGTGATGCGCTCGACCGGCTCGTAGGTCTTGCCGTCGACCTGCTTGGTGACGACCTGCGGCTTGCCGATGGTCATCTCGAAGCCCTCGCGGCGCATCTGCTCCACGAGGATGGCCAGCGCCAGCTCGCCGCGGCCCTGGACCTCCCAGGCGTCGGGGCGGTCGGTGTCCAGGACGCGGAGCGACACGTTGCCGATCAGCTCGCGGTCCAGGCGGTCCTTGACCTGGCGGGCGGTGACCTTGCGGTCCTTGACCGCGGCCTTGGCGTCCGCGCCCTTGCCCGTGCCGCCACGGCCGACCAGCGGCGAGGTGTTCGTGCCGATGGTCATGGAGATCGCCGGCTCGTCGACCGTGATCAGCGGCAGCGCGACCGGGTTCTCCGGGTCGGCCAGGGTCTCGCCGATCATGATGTTCGGAATACCGGCGACGGCGCAGATGTCACCGGGGCCGGCCACCTCGGCCGGCTTGCGGGTGAGCGCCTCGGTCATCATCAGCTCGGTGATGCGGACGTTCTGCATGGTGCCGTCGCGCTTGATCCACGCGACCGTCTGACCCTTGCGCAGCTCGCCCTGCTCGACGCGGAGCAGCGCGATACGGCCGAGGAAGTTGTCGGCGTCGAGGTTGGTGACGTGGGCCTGGAGCGGCGCGTCCTCCTCGTACGTCGGGGCCGGGACGTGCTCCAGGATGGTGGAGAAGAACGGCTCCAGGTTGGTGCTGTCCGCCGGGACGGTGCCGTCCTCCGGCTTGGTCAGCGAGGCGATGCCGTCACGGCCGCAGGCGTAGACGATCGGGAACTCGATCTGGTCCTCGTCCGCGTCCAGGTCCAGGAAGAGGTCGTACGTCTCGTTGACGACCTCGTCGATGCGGGAGTCCGGCCGGTCGGTCTTGTTGATGCACAGGATGACCGGCATCCGGGCCTGCAGGGCCTTGCGGAGCACGAAGCGGGTCTGCGGCAGCGGGCCCTCGGAGGCGTCGACCAGCAACACGACCGCGTCCACCATCGACAGACCGCGCTCGACCTCACCACCGAAGTCGGCGTGGCCGGGAGTGTCGATGATGTTGATGGTGATCGGGGCCCCGCCGTCCTTGGGGTGGTACTTCACCGCCGTGTTCTTGGCGAGGATCGTGATGCCCTTCTCACGCTCCAGGTCGTTCGAGTCCATGACGCGGTCGTCAACGGAGTCCAGCTGGTGGGCGGCGAAGGCGCCGGCCTGCTTGAGCATGGCGTCGACGATGGTCGTCTTGCCGTGGTCGACGTGGGCGACGATGGCGACGTTACGGATGTCGTGGCGCGTGGGCATACTTGCGGCGCTTCTCCCGGGATCGTGGATGCCCGCGCGTCCGGTCCGGTACGCGGGCCTGCCGGGCGATCGAGCCACGGCCTTTACTCCATGGTACGGGGAACCGCGGGGCGGGGCTGCCCGGGGAGGGCGCCGACCGGGCTGACCTGCGGGTTCACCCGCACCACTCAGCCCGTCCGGCGCTTGGGGACGAGCGGTGAAGCCGCGATCAAGGGGGGTCTGGGGCCGCGGTCCCCAGGAAACGGAGAAAGGGAGGGACCGGGGTACCCCTACCGCAGGAACCCCATGTCCTGATACCGCGGCGTGGCCAGCCCGAAGGCCCCGGCATTCGCCAACGCCCGCCGCGAGGCGACCAGCTCCGGCCGCTGGTACAGCGGCACGGACCCCGCCGCCGCCCAGATCCGGGCATCGGCCCGCACCACCAGATCCCGCGAGGCCTCCGCGTCCAGCTCCGTCGACGCCTGCTCGAAGAGCCGGTCGATCTGGTCGGTGCCGACCCGGGTGTAGTTCTGCTCCACCTGGAGCGACCCGTCCGCCGCAGGGCGCGGCTTGGCGAAGATGGGCCGGGCGTCGGTGGCGGGGAAGGCGCTGGCGGGCCAGGAGTAGAGGGCGAGGTCGAAGTCGCCGGAGGCGATGTGGTCGCGGAAGAAGCCCGCGTCGTCGACGGTGACAAGGTCCGTGTGGATGCCGACGGCGTCGAGCTGCCGGGCGATCCGCTCCCCGACCTGCCGCAGCGGCTCCGCGCCCGTGCCCTTGGGCAGGACGAACCGGAGCGCCAGCCGCTTGCCGTCCTTGAACCGGACCGGCACGGTCTTCGCCGCGCTCCCCTTGCCGCCCCCGGCGTCCCGGACGCTCTTGTCGTCGCCGACCCCGGCACCGCCCCCGGGCCCGTCCTCCTCCCCCGCGTCCCCCGGCTCCGGCAGGTTCTCGGGCTTGTCGGCCGGCACCCCGGCCGCCGGCTCCGGAGCCGACCCGGGAGCCGGTGAGGTCGGAATCCCCAGGGACGCCGGGTCCAGAGCCCCATGCGGCTCGGCCTTGTCATCCCGACCATGCCGCGCCCCCGCCCCGTCGGCCCGCGCCGGCCCCCGCCCGGCCGGCTCGCCCCGGCCCTCCTTCCAGCCGGCGTCGGCGAGCAGGTCCCGGGCCGCGCCCGGGTCGGTGGGCCCGACGGCGTCGCTGTTGTCCTCGTAGCCGGGCTGCCCGGCGACGAGTACATGGCTGCCCAGCGGGTCGGCCGGCAGCCCGAGGGTGCCGAGGACGTACCGGGCGAGCTCCTTGCGGTCGACGGCCCGGGCGACGGCCCGCCGCACCCGCTCGTCGGCCAGCGGGCCGGAGGTGCCGTTGAGGGCGAGCTGCGTCCACACCGGCTCCAGCGCGCGGTGGACGACGAGGTCGCGCAGCCCTGCCGCAGCCTCCGGCTTGTTGGCGTCGTCGGCCTTCTTCGCCGGGGCGTTGGCCCGGTCGATCCGTCCGGCCGCCGCCGGGGTGACGTCGGCGAGGTCGACGCCGCCGTTGGCCAGCGCGTCGGCCCGTTCGCCGCGCGGCACCGCGCGGAGCACCAGCCGGTCGAGCTTGGCCCGGTCGCCCCACCAGCGCGGGTTGCGGACGAGCGTCAGCGTGCCCTGCCCGTCGTTGCGCTCGCCCACCTGGAAGGGGCCGGCCGCGAACTTGAGCTCCTTGCGCATCGAGTCGTTGAAGGCGTTGCCGGTGGCCATCGCCGCCCGGGGGTAGAGCGGGGTGAAGAGGGAGACCCAGTCCACGTACGGCTTCGCAAAAGTGATCTTCACTTCGCGGGTGTCCGCGCCGCGTTCGACCTTCTCGATCCGGTCGTAGCCGGCGTTGCCCGTCGACCAGAACGCGCTGTCCCGGCCGCGCAGCGCCTTCCACTGCGCCTCGAAGTCGGCGGCGGTGATCGGCGTGCCGTCGTTCCACACCGCGCCCGGGTTCAGCCGGTAGACGACGACCTGCCGGGGCTCGCGCGCCACCACCTCGGCGGAGAGCAGGTAGTCGGGGTTGCGCTGCGGGCGCCCGCGGCCGTCGAGGGTGAACAAGGCGGGCAGCACCGCGCCCGCCACCTGCCGGGTGGCCGCGTCGGCGTCCGACTGGAAGGTGTTGTAGGTGGCCGGCAGCGCGTCGACGGCCCAGGTCAGCGTGCCCTTGTCGGCGACCTTCGCGCGCGGTGCGGCGGCCACGTCCTGGATGCCGGGCGGTGGTTCGGCGCTCTCCCCGGAGCCGCCGCAGCCGGCCAGGGCGGGCAGCGGCAGGAGCGCGCCCGCGGCGAGCAGGGCGGCGGAACGGCGGGTGCGGCGGAGGCGGCGGGCGCGGGGCCGCTTGCTCGTCGAGAGGGGGAACACGGGCGACAACCTCCGCCGTACGGGGTCCGGGTCCACGATCAGGGAGCCGACCAGCCGGTCGCATGAGCCGTTGATCGGATCTACTGCCGACCACTGAAAGCGACGGCCCGCGCGAACGGGGTGCCGACACGGCGCCTCCCCGGCGCACGCCACCCGCCTGGACGAACGTTTGGGCAGCGGCAGGGCTCGCAAGGAATGCGCTCCCGCGAAGGTGCAATCGAGGCCGCTATCTTCCCCTGAAGGGGTGTGACGCGCGACACTCTCTGTCGCATCGCAGTCGCCACCCGCAACCGCCCGTTCCGCGGAAGTGAGGGCAGATCCGTGTCCCTGAACGACGACCTGACAGCGGTTCAGCGCTGCCTCGGCGAGCTCGACCGCGCCCTCGGCCGGCTGGAGCTCCGGCTGGGCAGCGGCGGCCCGGAGCTGCGGCGGATGCGTTCCGACGCCGGCCACCTGCGCGAGAGCCTGACGCTCCTGTGCGAGTCCCAGCCCCCGGAGCGCCCCCGCCCGGCCATGGTGCAGATCCCCGACACCCCGTACGACCCCGCGCTGTGGCGGGACGCCGACGAGGAGGGCATCGGCTCCCGCGCCCCCTAGCGCCGCCGGCGGCCCCCCGGTCACCCCGCCCCGCGCCCGGCGTCCCCACACCCCCGCTCCTCGACGGAGTCCCTTTGTCCACTGGCACCGACCCCAGACCGTCCGCCGCCGCCGGCTCCCCGGCGCGCGGCGGCGTCCACCACTCCTCACGGGCCTCGATCGCCCCCCGCCACCTGCGCCGCGACCGCTGGTGGCTGCCGCCCGCGGCCACGGCGGCCGGGCTGCTGGCGTTCGTCGTCTACTCCACCTGGCGGGCGTTCGCCGACGAGCGCTACTACGCCGCGCCCTACGTCTCGCCGTTCTACTCGCCCTGCCTCGCCGAGCGCTGCGTCCCCATGAAGGACGGCGCCGACTGGGAGGTCTTCGGCTCCTGGTGGGCCCTGTCGCCCGCGCTGCTGATCCTGATCTTCCCGCTGGGCTTCCGGCTCACCTGCTACTACTACCGCAAGGCGTACTACCGCGGGTTCTGGGCCTCTCCCCCGGCCTGCGCGGTCGCCGAGCCGCACGCGAAGTACACCGGGGAGACCCGCTTCCCGCTGATCCTGCAGAACATCCACCGGTACTTCTTCTACTTCGCGGTGATCGTCGCGGGCATCCTCACCTACGACGCCGTCCTCGCCTTCCGCGACGAGCACGGCGCCTGGGGCCACATGGGTCTCGGCACCCTCGTCATGCTCGCCAACATCGGCCTGATCTGGGCGTACACGCTCTCCTGCCACTCGTGCCGGCACATCGTCGGCGGGCGCCTGCGCACCTTCTCCAAGCACCCCGTGCGGTACCGCATGTGGGGTGTGGTGAGCCGGCTGAACGCCCGTCACATGGTGCTCGCCTGGGCGTCCCTGGCGAGTGTCGCGCTGGCGGACCTGTACGTGTACCTGGTCGCCGGCGGCGTGTTCGACGACCCGCGCTTCTTCTAGGAGAGACCTACTGATGACTCGGGTGGACCGGCAGTCCTGGGACGTGGTCGTGGTGGGCGCGGGGGGCGCCGGGCTGCGTGCCGCGATCGAGGCCCGTGAGCAGGGGCTGCGCTGCGCGGTGATCTGCAAATCGCTGTTCGGCAAGGCGCACACGGTGATGGCCGAGGGCGGCATCGCCGCCTGCATGGGCAATGTGAACGCGAACGACAACTGGCAGGTGCACTTCCGCGACACGCTGCGCGGGGGCAAGTTCCTCAACGACTGGCGGATGGCCGAACTGCTGGCGCGGGAGGCCCCGGACCGGGTGTGGGAGCTGGAGACCTGGGGGGCGGTCTTCGACCGGACGCCGGACGGGCGGATCTCGCAGCGGAACTTCGGCGGGCACGAGTACCCGCGCCTCGCGCACGTCGGCGACCGGACCGGCCTGGAGCTGATCCGCACGCTCCAGCAGAAGGTCGTCGCCCTCCAGCAGGAGGACTTCCGGCGGCACGGGGACCACGAGGCCCGGCTGAAGGTGTTCCAGGAGTGCACGGTCACCCGGGTGCTCCGCGACCGCGACGGCGTCTCCGGCGCCGCCCGGGTCTCCGGCGTCTTCGGCTACGAGCGCGAGTCCGGGCGGTTCCTCGTCCTGGAGGCGCCGGCCGTGGTGCTGGCCACCGGCGGCATCGGCAAGTCGTTCAAGGTGACCTCCAACTCCTGGGAGTACACCGGCGACGGACACGCCCTGGCGCTGCTCGCCGGGGCCCGGCTGGTGAACATGGAGTTCGTCCAGTTCCATCCGACCGGCATGGTCTGGCCGCCGTCCGTGAAGGGCATCCTCGTCACCGAGTCGGTCCGCGGCGACGGCGGGGTGCTGCGCAACAGCGACGGCAAGCGGTTCATGTTCGACTACGTCCCGGACGTCTTCAAGGAGAAGTACGCGGAGACCGAGGACGAGGCCGACGGCTGGTACACGGACCCCGAGCACCACCGCAGGCCGCCGGAGCTGCTGCCGCGCGACGAGGTGGCGCGGGCCATCAACTCCGAGGTGAAGGCGGGCCGCGGCTCGCCGCACGGCGGGGTGTTCCTGGACGTCTCGACGCGGATGCCGGCCGACGTCATCCGCCGCAAACTGCCGTCCATGCACCACCAGTTCAAGGAGCTGGCGGACGTGGACATCACCGCGGAGGCCATGGAGGTCGGCCCGACCTGCCACTACGTGATGGGCGGCGTCGAGGTCGACCCGGACACCGCGGCGGCGGTCGGGGTGCCGGGCCTGTTCGCGGCCGGCGAGGTGGCGGGCGGACTGCACGGATCCAACCGGCTCGGCGGCAACTCCCTCTCCGATCTGCTGGTGTTCGGGCGGCGCGCGGGCCTGTACGCGGCCCGGTACGCGGCCGGGCTGGTCGCGGCGGAGCGGCCGGCGGTCTCCGACGCGGACGTGGCCTCGGCGGAGGCGGAGGCGCTGCGGCCGTTCGGCGCCGAGGAGAGCACCGGCGGCGCCGCCGAGAACCCGTACGCCCTGCACCAGGAGCTCCAGCAGTCGATGAACGACCTGGTGGGGATCATCCGGAAGGCGCCCGAGATGGAGGAGGCGCTGCGCCGGCTGTCCGGGCTGCGGGCCCGCGCCCGGCGGGCCGGGGTCGAGGGGCACCGGCAGTTCAACCCGGGCTGGCACCTGGCGCTTGACCTGCGGAACATGCTGCTGGTCAGCGAGTGCGTGGCGCGGGCGGCGCTGGAGCGGACGGAGAGCCGGGGCGGGCACACCCGGGACGACCACCCGGGCATGGACCGCCGCTGGCGCAAGGCGCGGCTGGTCTGCCGGCTGGCCGACGACAGCACCGAACCGGCCGCCGAGGACCCGGCGCTGGGCCGCATCCGGCTGGAGCGGCAGGAGCCGCCCGCGATGCGCCCCGACCTGCTGGAGCTGTTCGAGAAGGACGAGCTGAAGAAGTACCTGACGGACGAGGAGCTCACCCGATGAGTTATCAGGCCCGCTTCAAGGTGTGGCGGGGTGACGCCGGCGGCGGCGGCCTCACGGACTACGAGGTCGCCGTCAACGAGGGTGAGGTCGTCCTCGACATCATCCACCGGCTGCAGGCCACGGCCGCGCCGGACCTCGCCGTCCGCTGGAACTGCAAGGCGGGCAAGTGCGGTTCGTGCAGCGCGGAGATCAACGGCCGGCCGCGGCTGATGTGCATGACGCGGATGTCGGTGTTCGACCCGGCGGAGACGGTCACGGTGACGCCGATGCGGGCGTTCCCGGTCGTCCGGGACCTGGTGACGGACGTGTCGTACAACTACGCCAAGGCGCGGGACGTGGCCTCGTTCGCCCCGCCGCCGGACCTGAAGCCGGGCGAGTACCGGATGCGGCAGCAGGACGTGGACCGGTTGCAGGAGTTCCGCAAGTGCATCGAGTGCTTCCTGTGCCAGAACACCTGCCATGTGGTGCGTGACCACGAGGAGAACAAGCCCGCGTTCGCCGGGCCGCGCTTCCTGATGCGCGTCGCCGAGCTGGACATGCACCCGCTGGACGCCGCCGCCGAGGCGGGCGTCGACCGCAAGGCGGCGGCCCGCGAGGACCACGGGCTCGGCTACTGCAACATCACCAAGTGCTGCACGGAGGTCTGCCCCGAGCACATCAAAATCACCGACAACGCGCTGATCCCGCTGAAGGAGCGGGTCGTCGACCGCTCCTACGACCCGCTGGTCTGGCTGGGCAGCAAGATCCGCCGCCGGGGCGCCGGGCACGGAACGTAATACCACACACCCTCCCGGTAGCGGCTCCGGCAAACCGGTCATACCCTCCGAAGTGTGACGCGGCTTTTGAGGCGGTACGGGCCCGGGGCGCCGGGCCCGGCCATCGTCGGCGCCCTCTTCGCGCTGTGCGTCCTCCTCCTCCCGGCGCCGTCCGTCGCCCGTGCCGAGACCCCGCTCGACCTGGACGCCACGGGGCACATCACCGACACGGTCGGCGCGCTCGGCCGCCGCCGGCCCCAGGTCGAGGCCGCCCTCGCCCGGCTGGCCGGCCGGGACGTCCAGCTGTACGTCACCTACGTGCACGACTTCTCCGGCCGCACCGGCCGCGAGTGGGCCGACGCCACCGCCGACCGCAACGGCCTGGGCCCGCACGACGTCCTGCTCGCCGTCGCCACCTCCCCCCGGCGGTTCGCCGTCTCCGCCGCCCAGGACTCCGGCTTCCGCGCCGACCAGCTCCGGCAGGTCGCCACCGTCGCCATCGCCCCCGCCCTGAAGGCGCACGACTGGGCCGGGGCCGCGATCGGGGCCGCCGACGGCTACCGGTCCGTCCTGGCGGGCCAGGCCGTCCGGCCGCCCGTCATCGTCCCCGGCAGCAGCGACCCCGGGGGCAGCGGGCTGCTCCCCGGCGACCGGCGGTTCTGGGCGCCGGTGGCGACCGGGGCGCTGCTCTGCCTGGCCGGGCTGCTGCTGCGCCGGCAGCGGCGCCGCCGGGCCCGCCGGCGGGTCACCGTCGTCCCGTTCCGTACCCCTGTAGCGCCCGTCACCGTCTCCGCCTCCACCGAGCCGGGCCTCGCCCGGATGGCCCAGCCGCTCACCCCGCTGCCCGACCTGGAGACGGAGGCGTCGCTCAACCTCGTCGCCACCGACGACGCCGTCCGCACCAGCGCCGAGGAGCTGTCCTTCGCCGTCGCCCAGCTCGGCGAGGCGGCGACACTGCCGTTCGCCGAGGCCGTCGGATACGCGCGGAGCGAGCTGGCCGCCGCGTTCCGGCTGCGGCAGCGGCTCGACGACGCGCCCGCCCACGACGACGACTTCCGCCGGCACGCCCTCGACGAGATCTGCTCCCGCTGCACCAGCGCCAACCGGCGGCTGGACGCCGAGGCGGCCGCCTTCGACCGGCTGCGCGCCCTGAAGGCCAACGCTGCCGTCGTCCTCGCCCGCGCGGAGGACGCCGCCCGGGCCCTCGAACCGCGCATCGACACCGCCGAGAACGCCCTGTTCGCCCTCCGCCGCCGGTGCACCGAGGACGCGCTCGCCCCCGTCTGGCGGTACCCGGCCGAGGCCCGCGACCGCCTCGCCTTCGCGGGCGCCGCCCTGGAGGACGCGCACACCGGCCTCGCCGAGGGCGACCGGGACCGGGCCGCGGTCTCGGTCCGCGCGGCCGAGGCCGCGCTGTCCCAGGTCCGCACCCTGGCCGCCGCCGCCCTGCGCCACGCCCACGAACTCAACGGCTCCGCCCGCCGGCTGGCCGCCGCCCTGGCGGACGCGGAGGCCGCCGCCGCGGGCCGCACGGAGGGCGCCGCCTTCGACCTGCTCACCGCCGTCCGCCGGGAGGCCGCCTGCGAACGGACCGACCCGCGGGCCGTCCTCCGCCGCATCGACGAGGCCGCCGCCGCCTTCGACGACCTCCTGCCCCCCGACGACCCCGGCCGCGCCGCCCGCTCCCACGCCCGGACCGGCCGCGCCCTCCTCGCCGCCCGGGCCCGGGTCTCGGGCGCCCGCGACTTCATCACCACCCACCGCGGCGCCGTGGGCGCCCGCGCCCGCACACGGCTCGCGGAGGCCGAGCGGCACCTGGCACTGGCCCGGCGCGACGCGACCGAGGCCACGCGCGCGGAGACGCTCGCCCTCCAGGCCCGGACCGCCGCCGAACGGGACGTCGGCGTCTACGGCGTCGCCCACTCCGCGCCCGACACGACGCGACCGGCGCGGGCGCTCGGCGGCGCCCTCCTCGGTGGCATCGTCCTCGCCGGCCTGCTCCCGGCGACGTTCGGCGGCGGCGCGACGCGGGGGCGCCTGGCGGCGCCGGAGCGGTGAGGGGCCAGCCCGTCCGGCGTTTGAGGACAACCGCGCGGAGCGCGGTTTCGGGGGTGCGGGGGCGCAGCCCCTGCGAGAAACGGCGAAAGGGCGGGACCGGGGCAACTCCCCCGAGCCTCAATAGAGGCTCATCAGAGCCTCCACCGCATCAGGCGCCCCCGCCTCCCCATCCGGCAACGCCAGTTCAAACCACACCGTCTTCCCCTGCGGAGGAATCCGCCGACTCCCCCAAGCAGCACTGAGCAACCCGACCAGCTGCAGGCCACGCCCCCCCTCATCCGTATCCCGGGCCCGCCGCCGCCGAGGCTGCACCGACCCCGCGTCCCACACCTCGCACACCAGCGTCCGGTCCAGCAGCAGCCGCAGCCGGATGTCGCCCTCCCCGTACCGCAGCGCATTGGTGACCAGCTCACTCACCAACAACTCGGTCGTGTCCACCAGGCTCTCCAGCCCCCACTGCGGCAGCATCTCCCGGGCCAGCTCCCGCGCCCGGGCGACGGAGCGCGGCTCGGGCGGCAGCGTCCAGTCGCCGACGTGCCCGGGCGGCAGCCCCCGGAGCCGGGCCATCAGCAGGGCGATGTCGTCCTCGCCGTGGTGGGTGTCCAGAGCGGACAGGACGTGATCGCAGACGTCCTCCAACGGCCGGGCCGGATCCGTGAGGGCGTCACGGAACGCCTGCAACCCCTCGTCCAGCGGATGATCACGCGACTCGACCAGACCGTCCGTGTACAACGCCAGCAACGCCCCGTCGGGCAGCTCGAGGACGGTCTCCTCGAACAGCTCACCGCCCACCCCGAGCGGCATTCCCGGCTGCACCTCCAGCAGCCGCGCCGGCTTGCCCTCCTCGACCAGGACGGGCGGCAGGTGCCCGGCGTTGGCCACCGTGCAGCGCCGGGTGACCGGGTCGTACACCGCGTAGACGCACGTCGCCAGGTAGACCTCGGACAGATCGGCCGGACGCACGCTCCCCCGCACACCGCGCGAGGCGGACTGCTTGCCGCCGGGGCGGCCGAGGCCGTGGGCGATCTCGTCGAGGGCGGACAGCACCTCGGCCGGCTCCATGTCCAGCATGGCCAGGGTCCGTACGGCGGTGCGGAGTTCGCCCATGGCGACGGCGGCCCGCAGGCCGCGGCCCATGACGTCGCCGACGACCAGGGCCGTACGGTGGCCGGGCAGTTCGATGACGTCGAACCAGTCGCCGCCCACCTCGGTCGCCGCGTTGCCGGGCAGATAGCGGCAGGCGATCTCCAGCCCGGCGGCCTCGGGGTCGACCGGGGGCAGCAGACTGCGCTGGAGGATGAGGGCCCGCTCGTGCTCGCGCCGGTAGAGACGGGCGTTGTCGATGCAGACCGCCGCCCGCGAGGCCAGCTCCACGGCCACGGCCGTCTCCCGCTCGCCGAACGGCTCGCTGCCCTTGGTGCGGGTGAACTGGACGAGCCCCATCACCGTGTCCCGGGCCACCATCGGCACGGCCAGCGTGCACTGCGCCGACATGCCCGGCTCGGGCGGTTCGGCGCCCTCCCGGCCGGCGCCGGGAACGGCCTGCACCTGGGCGGTGCGCAGGGCGCCGGCGCACGGCGAGTGGAACGGGTACCGGTGCACCTCGCCGACCTGGATGGCCTTCTCGTCGGGCTCGTCGGAGGCGACCGGCGCGCCCGACACGGCGCTGGCGAAGGCGACGCGGCGCAGCTCGGCGCTGCCGTCGGCCAGGCCGGGCGGCGCCTCGTCCCCCGCCAGCAGCCCCTGGTAGAGGTCGACGGAGGCGAGGTCGCAGAACTGCGGGACGGCCACGTCCAGCAGCTCGCGGGCGGTGGTCTCCAGGTCGAGGGAGGTGCCGATGCGGGCGCTCGCCTCGTTGAGCAGCGCCAGGTTGCGCCGGACCCCGGCGGCCTCCCGTTCGGCACGGCGGCGGCCGGTGACGTCGGTGGCGATGGCGGCCACGCCGATGGGCCGCCCGCTGCCGCCGTGCAGCCGGTAGAGCGACACCGACCAGCGGCGGCGTTCGGCCTTGCCGGGCACCGGTCCCATCAGCTGGAGATCGGCCACCGGCCGGCCCGTGTCGAGGACCTGGCGGAGCGCGAGCGTCAGCCGTTCGGCCTCGGTGCGGGGCAGGAACTCGTGCGGCCTGCGGCCCCGGTGCCAGGCGACGGGACGGCCGAGTGCCTGGGCGAAGCTCTCGTTGACGCGGAGCAGCCGCAGGTCCGTTCCGAAGAAGAAGAACCCCAGGGGAGATTGGCCGAAAACGGCTTCCGACGCCGCGATGTCGGTCTCTATTCCCTGGAGCGCCCGGACGTCGACGGCCACGCAGAGGGCGGCGCGCTCGCCGCGCTCGTTCCGGCTGGGCATCACGTAGACCTCGGCGAGGCCCTGTTGCCGCCCGTCGCGCTGGTACGGGACGAGGCCGGTCCTGGCGCGGGCGTCCGGCCCGTCCGCGAGCGGCAGGCCGCCCGGCTCGCCGAGGTCGCCCAGGTCGCCCGAAAAGAGGACCCCTTGCTGCGCGGCGGCGAACACGTCCTGGGGATCCCGGCCGACCGCCTGACCCGGAGTTATTCCGAAGAGCTCGGTGGCGCGCTCGCTCCACTGCTCGATCCGGCCGTCGGGCCCCAGCGAGAACGACGCCACGCGGATGTAGTCGTAGAGGGATCCGGGCGGGCTGTTCTGCCACATCGAGGTCGTGTCCTTACCCTCTGGGCCGCCCGCCTCGGCGCCCGCTGGCTTTTCGCTCACGTGCCCGTCCCCTCCGGCTCATGTGCTCGCACCGGCATCAGAAGGCCGAGTATCCAGCACGGGAGGCCCTCGGAACACGGACTTCACGATCACAGCACGGTCTCGACCCGCAATGGGTCTTCCCCGGGTTCCTAACCTGGCAAGCTCAGTTCGAACCACACCGTCTTGCCGTTGTCACCCCGGCGGGTACCCCAGCGACGGGACGCCAGTGCGACGAGTTGCAGTCCGCGCCCGCCCTCGTCGTCGGCTTCGGCCACACGTTCGCGGGGCGGGTCGGGCAGCGGATCGGAGACCTCGACCTGCAGCACACGGCCGGCGCGGGAGTACATCCGGACGCCGATGGGGCCGGTGGCGTGCCGCAGGGAGTTGGTGACGAGCTCGCTCACGAGGAGGACGGTGACGTCGCTGACGTCCGCCAGGCCCCAGGCCAGCAGGGTGTCGCGGACGAGCGTCCGGGCGGTGCGCACCGCACCGGCCTCGGCGGGGAAGCTCCATTCGGCGAACCCCGGCGTCGATGCCAGTGCGCTGTCGCTCACGCCGACCACTTCCCAGCCCGCTCCGACGCGACCCAGCCGGAATGCCCGGCTTGGGACCAATAATCAGCACATACCCGGTATGAGGGTCGGTGTATCGCCCCGGCCCGCAGTCGGATTACGACGGGTCACGACGCGTCGGCGGGGCAGGAGGGACTGGTGTGAGGGTGGTGCAGAGTGCGAAAAGAAGGGGCCGAGGCCCGGAACGGCCACGGGTGGCCCCCCGGTCAGGGGGCCACCCGTACGCGTTCGACTATGTAGAGCTGCCGACGGCCCCTCTTGTCCGGGGACCTGTCCGGGGCCTTGCCCGTCGCCTTGTCCGGCGACTCCAGGCTCTCGTCCAGGCGGTCGGCCACGCGCTCGGCCTCCAGCCTGGTGGCGTACCGCCCGACGCGGTAGCGATTGCCGTTGTCGTCCTGGCGGATCACCAGCCAGGGCAGGACCGGTTCGCTCTCACTCATCGCCCCTGCCCCTCCGCCGTCGCACCCTTCGGGAAGAAACCGCAGTCCGCATATGCCCGAGCGTACGCCCGACCTTTACGCAGCGGATACGGGTTTTCACGAAGAGGTGCGCATTCGGCCACGCGTACGCGCGGTGTTACGCCTTGGAGGCCGACGGAACGGCGTCCTCGGACCCGCTCGCCCGCTCGGCGCGCTCGATCTCCTCGATCTCCTTCTCGGTGGCGACGAGCGTGGGGTTGCGCCAGGCGCTCTGCACGCCCCACACGTAGAACGCCAGGCCGATCAGGGCGACGACCAGCAGGTCCCAGCCCTCGCCCAGGTAGCCCTTGCCACCGTAGTCCTTGCCGCCGGCCCACGAGACGAAGGCCATGACCAGCAGGTAGGTCACCATCCAGGCGCCGGCCTTGAGGTGCGGCTTGAGCTCGTCCCACGGCTTGCGCAGCTCGTACCAGGCCCAGATCGGCAGACCGACCGCCATGATCAGGATGACCTTGCCGGTGAGCGGCCACTTGCCCCAGTAGAGGACGAGCGAGCCGAAGACCATCGCGATGGGCGCGATGACGGGCATCGCGCGCAGCTTCACCGGGCGGGTGATGCCCGGGGCGATGCGGCGCAGCGACATCACGGCGACGGGGCCGGTGATGTACGAGATGACGGTCGCGATGGAGACGATCTCGGCCAGCGAGCCCCAGCCGCGGAAGACCGCGAGGAAGAGGAAGGCGATGACCAGGTTGAGCAGCAGGGCCGGACGCGGCACGCCGGTCTTCGGGTCGACCTTGCCGAAGATGCCCGGCAGGTGGCCGTTCTCCTGCACGCCGTGGATCATGCGCGAGGTGGTCGCGGCGTAGATCATGCCGGTGCCGGAGGGGGAGATGAAGGCGTCCGCGTAGAGGACGATCGCCAGCCAGTTCAGGCCCCAGGCGATGGCCAGGTCGGCCAGCGGGGACTTGTAGGTGAGGGCGCTCCAGCCGTCGCCGAGGTCGCCGGAGGGGACGGCCATCAGGAAGGCGACCTGCAGCGCGATGTAGATGACCAGCGCGATCAGGATGGAGCCGATGACGGCCTTCGGCAGCGACTTGCCCGGGTTGCGGGCCTCCCCGGCCATGTTCAGCGGGGACTGGAAGCCGTTGTAGGCCCAGACGATGCCGGAGGTGGCCACGGCGGTGAAGACGGCGTTCCAGCCGTTGGGCGTGAAGCCACCCGCCACCTTGATGTTGTGCGTGTCGAAGTGCGACCACATCAGGGCGCCGGCGGTCAGGATCGGAACGACGACCTTAAAGATCGTGATCAGGTTGTTGGTCTTCGCGAACAGGGTGATCGCGAACCAGTTCAGGAAGAAGTAGAAGACCAGCAGGACGCTGGCGAGGCCCACACCGGCGCCGGTGAGCTCCTTGCCGTCGTACAGCTCCTTGGCCCACTGCCACTTCCAGGAGCTCATGTACTGGACGGACGCGGTCGCCTCGCCGGGGATGACGGAGACGATCGCGATCCAGTTGGCCCATGCGGCGAGGTAGCCGGCGAGCGAGCCGTGCGAGTACTGGCCGTAGCGGACCATGCCGCCGGCCTTGGGGAACATCGCACCCAGCTCGCTGTACGTCAGGGCGATGGTCAGCGCGACGACGGCGCCGATGACCCAGGCCAGGATCGCGGCCGGACCGGCGATACCGGCGGCCCGCTGGGCGCCGAAGAGCCAGCCGGAGCCGATGATCGACCCGAGGCCGACGGCCGTCAGGGCCACCGGACCGAGGGTCCGGCGGTAATTGGAGTGGGAACCCTGTTCGGTACTCAAGCCCCGGCTCTCCTTTTCTTTCTACTCCCCCACAGCAGGACACAAACCGCGCCATCGTACGAGCGATTTGGCCGAGTTGGTTCTGCCAAAAGCCCCTGAGCTGGGCCTCTGTGAGTTTTGCAACATCGGGAACCGGGGCTTTATATAGGGGCATACCGGGGCACACGACACAGTTCCTACCCTCGGGTAAGGAGTGCGGGTAAGGGGCTCTTTCCGGCCACGCTCCTGACTGGCGAGTCAGTTCCACCGGATGTCGGAAGCGTTCACGAGGACGACATGCCGCCTTCACCGTCAGGTGGTACGCAAAACGCGGCCCACCCGGTTCCCCTCACCCCCCCTGTGACCCCGACTACCGACCCCGGCTACTTCACCGGAAGGTGGTACGCCACGCGGTGCCGCTCGGCGAGCATCACCACGTCCGCCGTCTCCACCGCGCGCCCGCCGGCGAAGTACGTCCGCGAGACCACCAGCACGCAGTGGCCCGGCACCCCGCCCAGCGCCAGCGTCTCCTGCGCCAGCCCCGGGCGGGCGCTGATCTCCTCGGTGACGTTGTCCACGACGAGGTCGATGGCGGCCATCCGCTCGACCACCCCGCGACCGGCCAGCGGGCCCTCCTCGGGCAGCATCACCGGCGTCCGCCCGGTGACGGCGAGCGGCTCCCAGGAGGTGGAGAGCATCGCCGGCTCCCCGGCGCAGCGGAACAGGTAGTCGGTGCGCATCACCCGGTCGCCGGGCGCGATCCGCAGCCGCTCGGCGACCGCGGCCGGCGCGGCGAGCTGCTCGCTGCGCGCCTCCCAGGTGCCCTTGACCCGGGGATCGGCCTGCTCCTGGCGGAAGGACGAGGACTCCCCCACCCCCCGATAGCCGGTGCGCACCACGGCACGCCGCTCGGGCCGCTCCCGGACGTAGGTGCCCGACCCGGACCGGCCCTCCACCAGCCCCTCGGCCATCAGCACCTTGCGGGCCTCCAGGGCGACCGTGTCCGAGACGCCGTACTGCTCGCGGATGCGGGCCTGGGAGGGGAGGCGGGTGTGCGGCGGCAGCTCGCCTGCGACGATCTTCTGACGGAGATCGCCGGCGACGCGGAGGTATGCGGGCTGGTCACCGAATGCCACGTCCACTCCCAAGGTTGACTTTCCGCAACAGCTTGGCAACTCACCGTGGCGATCCGCAACTGAGGGCCAAGGAATCACTAGATGTGGTGAATTGCAGCTCAGAAGGGTGTGAGCGCCACCCTGACGCACGTGCAATCCGCACTCTCCGACGGCACATCTGCGACGATGCGCACGATCCCAGTGATCTTCGGAAGGACCGGCTGACAGGGGGCGGCGCCGGACCTTCGGGACATCCAGGAAACCGGTGACCCCCTGCCGGTGACTCTCTAAGGAGCCCCACGTGCGCCGCCGCCTTCCGCTCTGCGCCCTCCTGTGCCTCCTGCTGCCGGCCTGCGCCCCCGCACGGACGACCGTCCGCCCGGCGGACCCCGCGACGGCCGGCGCCAAGGGCGTGGGCGACCCCCTGTTCCCCACCATGGGCAACGGCGGCTACCAGGTGGAGCACTACGGCCTGTCCCTCTCCTACGAGCCGGCGGACGGCAGCGTCACCGCCACCGCGGAGATCGGCGCCCGCACCGACCGGGCCCTGTCGTCGTTCAGCCTCGACTTCCACGGCCTCCAGGTGGACCGGGCGACGGTCGACGGCGCCCCCGCCGGCGTCACCCGGACCGGGGACGCCCTACGCCTGACCCCCGCGCACGACCTCGCCTCCGACACCGCCTTCACCGCCACCATCGCCTACCACGGCGTCCCCGAGGCGCTCACCGACCCCGACGGCTCCCAGGAGGGCTGGCTGAAGACCCCCGACGGCGCCGTGGCCCTCGGCGAGCCCAACGGCTCCATGACCTGGTTCCCCGGCAACCACCACCCCTCCGACAAGGCCGCCTACGACCTGACCGTCAGCGTCCCCGAAGGCATGACAGCCGTTTCCAACGGCGAACTGAGCAAACAGGAGACGGCGAACGGCCGGACGTCCTTCACCTGGCACACCGCCGAACCGATGGCCAGCTACCTGGCGACCGTCGCCATCGGCTCCTTCACCCTCGACCGCACCGCCGCCGGCACCGTCCCGCAGACCGTGGCCATCCACACCGCCCAGGCGAAGCGGGCCGCGGACGTCCCGGCCTGGGTCGCCTCCGCCACCGACTGGGGCACCCGCCTCTTCGGCCCGTACCCCTTCTCCTCCACCGGCGCCACGATCGGCTCGGGCCCGTCCATCGACTACGCCCTGGAGACCCAGACCCGCCCCTACTTCAACCACGCCCCCGACCAGATCTCCCTCGTCCACGAGATCGCCCACCAGTGGTTCGGCGACTCCGTCACCCCCGGCTCCTGGCAGGACATGTGGCTCAACGAGGGCTTCGCCACCTACGCGGAATGGCTCTGGCAGGAACAACACGCGGGCCCCACGGCCGCGGACACCTTCGCCGAGTACTACGCCCTCCCGAAAACGGACGACCTCTGGTCGTTCCCACCCGCGAACCCCCCATCCGCCGAGGACGTCTCCGGCGACCCCGTCTACTACCGCGGCGCGATGACCCTCCAAAAACTCCGCGAAACGGTAGGCGACACCACCTTCACCTCGATCCTCCAGACCTGGGCCACAGACCACCGCCACGCCAACGCCCGCACCACGGACTTCACGAACCTGTGCACCAAGCTGGCGGGCAAGGACCTGACACCGCTCTTCCAGAAGTGGCTCTACACCACGGGCAAACCGGCGACGCCCTAGCCGCGGCCACGCGGAGAGGAGCGACCGGCGAGAGCATGCGACCCGACAACCGTGAGCCATTGTGTACACATGGGACACTCGGTACCCTTGGGCGCATGACACAGCCACTGCCCATAGAGTCCATCCGCGATGTCCGGGCGCATCTGGCCGAGGTCGTGGAGCGAGCCGACCGGGACGACGTACCCACCGTGATCACCCGACGCGGCAAGCAGGTCGCCGCCGTCGTCTCCATCGAGGTGCTGCGCAAGTACCAGGAGTGGGACGAGCGCGAGATCAACCGGATCATCGACGAGCGTATGGCCAACCCAGCGCCCGGCATCCCGATCGAGGACATCATGAGGGAGACGCTGGCGCGCAGTGAGTGAGTACCGCACCGTCTTCCGGCCCGAGGCTCAGGCCGAGCTACGCAAGGTCCCGCGAGACACGGCCCTCCGCATTCTGGCCAAGCTGACCGAGTTGGAGAACGACCCACTGGGGTTCAACACCACAGCCCTCGTCTCCCAGCCCGACCGCCGTCGCCTGCGTGTGGGCGACTATCGCGTGATCTACACGATCGACAATGGCGAGCTGGTGGTGTGGGTGGTACACGTCGGACACCGCTCCACCATCACGACGTCTGAACGCTCCTGACGCCAAGTCAGAGCATCCAGCACCGATCCAGCACGGGATCGACGAAGGGGTCGGGCTCCCATGAGCCCGACCCCTTCTGACCTGTATGTTTGCAGCGTCAGCGAGTGGTGTTGCCTCACCCGCTCACACGTTGAAGCGGAACGTCGAGTGCAGAGCTGCGACCTGCGGAAACGTCATTTCGGAGGGCCCCCAGCACCATCCCAGCACGGGCGGTCAGTAGTGGTACCGAGCCGCAAGGATGATGATCTCCTTCTCCGTCACCAAGTAGACGAGGCGATGCTCGTCGTCGATCCGCCGCGACCACGCGCCGGGCAGGTGGTATTTCAAAGGTTCGGGCTTGCCGATCCCTGAGAACGGGTCACGCCTGACGTCCTCGATGAGCTTGTTGATCCGGGCGAGCATCTTGCGGTCGTTCTTGAGCCAGGACGTGTAGTCCTCCCAGCCCTGATCCTCGAAGACGAGCCTCAAGCGGCACCCGCATCCGCGTCCGCCGAGTCCGGATCGATCAGCTCGCGCTCCGACACATTGATGTTCGTCAGGGCGTTCTCATACGCCTTGAGCAGCCGGCGGGCGTTCACCGGGGAGCGCAACAGGTACGACCCCTCGCGCAGCGCCGCATAGTCCTCGGCCGAGACGAGCACGGCGTTGCCGTGCTTCGAGACGATCTCGATGGCCTCGTGATTCTCGTTGACCTTCTTGATCAGCGGAAAGAGTTCCTTGCGGGCTTCGCTGGCGGTTATGGACATGGCCTGACCCCATCTCCCCATCCCTCAAGTGGTACCTAATAACGTACCACTCTCGATGCCCTCCGACCGGGTCGAACAGCTAACGGGTGGTCAGGTTTCCCAGCACCATCCCAGCACGGAAAACCACAAGGGGCCGACTCCGGACGGAGCCGACCCCTTCTGACCTGCACGTTTGCCACGTCAGCGACGTGGTGCCAATTCACCAGCTCAGACGTTGAAGCGGAACTCCACCACGTCCCCGTCCGCCATCACATAGTCCTTGCCCTCCATTCGGGCCTTGCCCGCCGAGCGGGCCTCGGCTACCGAGCCGCAGGTGACGAGGTCGTCGAAGGAGATGACCTCGGCCTTGATGAAGCCCTTCTGGAAGTCCGTGTGGATGACGCCGGCGGCCTCGGGGGCGGTGGCGCCCTTCTTGATGGTCCAGGCGCGGGATTCCTTGGGGCCGGCCGTCAGGTAGGTCTGGAGGCCGAGGGTGTCGAAGCCGACGCGGGCGAGGGTGGCGAGGCCGGGTTCCTCGGCGCCGACGGACTGGAGGAGCTCCATGGCGTCCTCCTCGTCGAGCTCGGCGAGGTCCGCCTCCAGCTTGGCGTTGAGGAAGATGGCCTCGGCGGGGGCGACCAGGGCGCGCTGCTCGGCCTTGAAGGCGTCGTCCGTCAGCTCGTCCTCGTCCACGTTGAAGACGTAGAGGAACGGCTTGGTGGTGAGGAGGTGCAGGTCGTGCAGGAGCTCCGCCTTCTCCGAGCCCTGGACGATGCCGGCGGAGAAGAGGGTGTTCCCCTCCTCCAGGATGGCCTTGGCCGCCTCGACCGCCGCCACCTTGGGGGCGACGTCCTTCTTGATCCGCGACTCCTTCTGCAGGCGCGGCAGTACCTTCTCGATGGTCTGGAGGTCCGCGAGGATCAGCTCGGTGTTGATGGTCTCGATGTCGTCCTTGGGCGAGACCTTGCCGTCGACGTGGACGACGTTCTCGTCCTTGAAGGCGCGGATGACCTGGCAGATCGCGTCGGACTCGCGGATGTTCGCGAGGAACTTGTTGCCCAGGCCCTCGCCCTCGGAGGCGCCGCGCACGATGCCGGCGATGTCGACGAAGTCGACGGTGGCGGGGAGGATCTTTTGCGAGCCGAAGATCTCCGCCAGCTTGGTCAGCCGGGCGTCGGGGACGCCGACGACGCCCACATTGGGCTCGATGGTGGCGAACGGGTAGTTGGCCGCCAGCACGTCGTTCTTGGTCAGGGCGTTGAACAGCGTCGACTTGCCGACGTTGGGCAGACCGACGATTCCGATCGTGAGCGACACGTGGCGACTTCCTGATAGTGAGGGCCCAGGGCGAACAAAGGCAGCAAGGGGGCCCGGTCCGGGCCGGTCCACCAGTCTACGGGTCCGCGCCGGGCACCGGCCGGGGCGGACGGCCCCCCGGGTCGAACGAACGGCCGACGGGGGGTGGAGAACGTGTCCAACGCCGGGTTCGCGGCGGTCCGCGACCTAGTTTGGACGGGTGGAGCAACCCGGCGCACGCATCACCCAGCACAGGACCCGTCGCACGGCCCCGGTGCCCCGCCCGGCCGCCCCGGTGGGGCAGGGCAGAGGGGCGCCGGTCGGGCGGGAGCGGGCGGGCCGCACCCCGCCGCCGCTGCTGCGCGCGCTCCGGCGGGACCAGCGGCAGCAGCGGGACCAGCCGGTCCGGCTGACCGGCCTGGGCAGCGGGCTCCTGGCCGTGGTGGCGATGCTGGTCGCGGGGACGGTGGTCGCCCGGCTGGGCGCCGGTTCCCCCGTCGCCTACGGGGTTCTCTTCACGCTCTGCTGCGCGGTCTGCGCGCTGGGGGTGCGGCCGGCCGAGCTGGTGGCCGCGCCGGTGAGCGCGCCCATCGCGTTCGCCGCGGGCGCGCTGCCCGTCACGGCCGCCACCGCCGGTTCCGGCGGGCTCGGCGGCCGGGTGATGGCGCTGGTCGGCTTCCTGTCGCTGCAGGCCGGCTGGCTGTACGGCGGGACGCTGCTCGCCGCGCTGATCGTCCTCGGCCGCCGGGTGCTGCTGGTCAGGCGGCGGCGGGCGGAGGGGCGGGCACAGACCCGGCGGCGGCCATCGCGGCCCCCACGATCCCCGCGTCGTTCTCCAGCTCAGCGGGCACGATCTCGGCACTGACGCCCTCGATCAGCGGCAGGAACCGGTCCGCCTTGCGGCTGACGCCCCCGCCGATGACGAAGAGCTCGGGCGAGAACAGCGCCTCGACGTGCCGCAGGTACTTCTGCACCCGGCGTGCCCAGTGGTGCCAGCCGAGGTCGCCCTCCTCCTTGGCCCGGCTGGACGCCCGCGTCTCGGCGTCGTGGCCGTCGAGCTCCAGGTGGCCGAGTTCGGTGTTGGGGACGAGCCGGCCGCCGGTGAAGACGGCGCTGCCGATGCCGGTGCCGAAGGTGAGCACGATGACGGTGCCCGTGCGGCCCCTCCCGGCGCCGAAGGTCATCTCGGCGACGCCGGCCGCGTCCGCGTCGTTCAGCACCGTCACCGGGGCGCCGATCCTCGCGCCGAGCAGGGCGGCGGCGTCCCGGCCGATCCAGCCCTTGTCGACGTTGGCGGCGGTCCTGGTGACACCGCCGGTGACCACGCCGGGGAAGGTGGCCCCGACCGGGCCTCCGGACCAGCCGAAGTGGTCCAGGACCTCCTTGACACGGTCGGCGACCGCGTCGGGGGTGGCCGGGTGCGGGGTGAGCACCTTGTGGCGCTCCACCGCCAGTACCCCGCGGGTCAGATCGACCGGAGCGCCCTTGATGCCCGATCCGCCGATGTCCACACCGAATGCGTCCATGGCGACCACGCTACGGGTGGAAGGCCGTCGTCACCCCTCCGTCGCGTCTCCCGAGGCGGTGGGCGAGCCCGCGACGGCCGCCGCAGCCTCGGCGCGGAGGTCGCGGCGGAGTTCCTTGGGGAGGGAGAAGGTGATGGACTCCTCGGCGGCCTTGACGGTCTCGACGTCCTCGTAGCCGCGGGCGGCGAGCCATTCGAGGACGCCTTCGACGAGGATCTCGGGGACGGAGGCGCCGGAGGTGACGCCCACGGTGGACACGCCCTCCAGCCACGCCTCGTCGATCTCCTCGGCGTAGTCGACCAGGTGGGCGGCGCGGGCGCCGGCGCCGAGGGCGACCTCGACCAGGCGGACGGAGTTGGAGGAGTTCTTGGAGCCGACGACGATGACGAGGTCGGCCTCTGCGCCCATCTTCTTCACCGCGGTCTGCCGGTTCTGCGTGGCGTAGCAGATGTCGTCCGAGGGCGGGGAGAGCAGGTTGGGGAACTTGTTCTTCAGGGCGCCGACGGTCTCCATGGTCTCGTCGACGGAGAGGGTGGTCTGGGAGAGCCAGACGACCTTGTCCGGGTTTCGGACCTCGACGTTCGCCACGTCCTCGGGGCCGTCGACGAGCTGGATGTGGTCGGGGGCCTCGCCGGAGGTGCCGATGACCTCCTCGTGGCCCTCGTGGCCGATCAGGAGGATGTCGTAGTCCTCGCGCGCGTAGCGCACGGCCTCCTTGTGGACCTTGGTCACCAGCGGGCAGGTCGCGTCGATGGTGGCCAGCTTCCCGCGTGCGGCTTCCTCGTGGACGACCGGGGCGACGCCGTGGGCGGAGAAGATGACGATGTTGCCCTCGGGCACCTCGAACGTCTCGTCGACGAAGATCGCGCCCTTCTTCTCCAGGGTCTTCACCACGTATGTGTTGTGGACGATCTCATGGCGCACATACACCGGCGCGCCGTACTGCTCCAGGGCCTTCTCGACGGCGATCACGGCACGGTCCACACCCGCGCAGTAGCCACGGGGGGCGGCGAGCAGGACCTTTCGAGCGCTGGTTGCAGTCATGCGGTCCATCGTACGGGCCGCCACCGACATCGGCGGCGCGTCCCGGTGCCCTCCTCCGGGCCGGGCCGAATACTGGCCGGACGGCATCCTTCCGCCCAAGCCCGCGCCCTTCCGCCTCAAGCCCGCACCCGCCCGACCGAGTCCGCACCCCCGTCCGACCGACCGCAGGGGAGCCCACCCGTATGCCGGCACCTTCAGCACCCCCCTTCCCGGAGTCCGGCGCCGGCCGGGACGGCGCGCTCCGCCGCACGCTGGCCCTCCGGGACCTCGTCGTCTACGGGCTGCTGTTCATCGCCCCGATGGCGCCGGTCGGCGTCTTCGGCACGCTGGTGGCGAAGGCGCACGGCGCGGTCGCCGCGGTGTACCTGGTGGCGACGGCCGCGATGGGGTTCACCGCGTACTCCTACGCGCGGATGGTGCGGGTGGTGCCGCGGGCCGGTTCGGTGTACGCCTACGCGCGGGTGGGGCTGGGCGAGGGGCCCGGGTTCGCCGCGGGGTGGATGGCGCTGCTCGACTACCTGCTGATCCCCGCGGTGGCCTATCTGTTCTCGGGGATCGCGATGAACGCCCTGGTGCCGGCCGTGCACCCGTGGGTGTGGACGGCGCTCGCGGTCGTGGTGACGACCGGACTCAACCTGTCGGGCGTACGGGTCGCGGCACTGGCGGGGTTCGTGGTGCTGGCGGTGGAGATCGCGGTGCTGTGCGTCTTCGTGGCCGCGGCGGCCTGGGCGCTGGCCGCGGACGGGCCGCGGCGCGGCTGGCTCACACCGCTGACCGGCGAGGGCGCCTTCGACAAGGGTGCCGTGCTCACGGCGGTGTCGGTGGCGGTGCTGTCGTACCTGGGGTTCGACGCGATCGCCGCGTTCGCGGAGGAGGCGGCGGGAGGGCCGGGGCGGGTGGCCCGCGCGGTGCTCACCTGTCTGGTGGCGGCGGGCGTCCTTTTCCTCGTCCAGACGTATCTGGCGGCGCTGCTCGTACCGCTGTCCGCGGCGGAGCTGGGCGCCGACCCGGCTCGGCAGGGTACGGCCTTCTACGACACGGTGGACGCCTCGACCGGGCGGTGGCTGCACGATCTCGTCGCGGCGAGCAAGGCGGGCGGCGCCGCTTTCGCCGCTCTGTCCGGGCAGGCGGCCGCCGGACGTCTGCTGTTCGCGATGGCTCGGGATCGGCGGCTGCCGGGCGCTCTGGCGGTCGTCGACCGGGGTACGGGGGTGCCGCGGCGGGCGGTGCTGGGTGCTGCCGTCGTGACGCTGGTCGCGGCGGTGTGGGCGGCTCGGCGGGGGGACGGGCTGGATCGGTTGGTGTCGGTGGTGGATGTGGGGGCGTTGGTGGCTTTTGGGTTGTTGCATTTGTCGGTCATCGGGTGGTTCGCGGTACGGCGGCGGATGCGGTGCGGCATCGTTCGGGACGTGCTTGTGCCGCTGGTCGGGTTGGCTGTGGTGGTCGCGGTGCTGGTGCGGGCGGCGGCAGCGGCCCAGGTGGTGGGAGCGGTGTGGTTGGGGGTGGGGGTGGCGGTGCTCGCGGTTCAGGGTGCGGGGGCGCGCGGGGCGCGGTGAGGTGCCCTGGTCTGCGGGGGCAGGCCCCCGCACCCCCGAAACCGCGAAAGGGCGGGACAGGGGCGCGACCACCCCCGATACCCTCGACCGCATGGCCCTCACCACCTCCCCCGACGCCCCCCTCCCCGTCGGCCAGGTCTCCCGCCTCATCGGGGGATGGATCGACCGGCTCGGTGCCGTCTGGGTCGAGGGGCAGATCACGCAGTTGTCGCGGCGGCCGGGGGCGGGGGTGGTGTTCCTGACGCTGCGGGACCCGTCGCACGACATCTCGCTCTCGGTGACCTGCTACCGCGCGGTGTTCGACCGGGTCGCGGACGTCGTGACCGAGGGTGCGCGGGTCGTGGTGCACGCGAAGCCGGAGTGGTACGCGCCGCGCGGGTCGTTGTCGCTGCGGGCGGCGGAGATCCGGCCGGTGGGGGTCGGGGAGCTGCTGGCGCGGCTGGAGCAGCTGAGGAAGTCGTTGGCGCGGGAGGGGCTGTTCGATGCCGGGCGGAAGCGGCCGCTGCCGTTCCTGCCGCAGTTGATCGGCCTGGTCTGCGGGCGGGCGTCGGCCGCCGAGCGGGACGTGCTGGAGAACGCCCGGCACCGGTGGCCGGCCGTCCGCTTCGAGGTGCGGAATGTGCCGGTGCAGGGGGTGCACGCGGTGCCGAAGGTGGTCGAGGCGGTCCAGGAGCTGGACGCGCTCGACGAGGTGGACGTGATCATCGTCGCGCGCGGCGGCGGCAGCGTGGAGGACCTGCTGCCGTTCTCGGACGAGCAGTTGGTCCGGGCGGTGGCCGCGTGCCGGACGCCGGTGGTGTCGGCGATCGGGCACGAGCCGGACTCGCCGCTCCTCGACCTGGTCGCCGACCTGCGGGCCTCGACGCCCACCGACGCGGCCAAGCGCGTCGTCCCGGACGTGGGCGAGGAACTGGCGCGCGTCGAGCAGCTGGGAGGCCGGGCGCTGCGCGCGGTGACGACGCTGCTGGACCGGGAGGAGCGCGGGCTGGCGGCCGTAAGGGCGCGGCCGTGCATGGAGCGTCCGCAGCGGATGGTGGAGGAGCGCGAGGAGCAGGTGGAGGGGCTGCTGGGGCGGGCGCGGCGGACGTTCGGGCATCTGCTGGACCGTGCCGACTCGGAGCTGACGCACACCCACGCCCGGGTGGTGGCGCTCTCCCCCGCCGCGACGCTGCGGCGCGGCTACGCCGTCCTGCAGCACACCGACGGTTCGGTGGTCCGGGCCGCGGACGAGGTGGCGGCGGGCGAGGAGCTGCGGGCGCGGGTCGCCGAGGGGACGTTCACCGTACGCGCCGAGGGGCCGGCCGACTGAGCCGCCGCGCCCTCGCCGGCAGGCCCTACGCTGGGCGGCATGGCGAAAACGGGTGAGTCCGGCACCGGTACCGGCGCGGACGAGGAGCTGAGCGCGCTCGGCTACGAGCAGGCACGGGACGAGCTGATCGAGGTCGTCCGGAGGCTGGAGACCGGCGGCCAGACGCTGGAGGAGTCGCTGGCCCTGTGGGAGCGCGGCGAGGCGCTGGCCCGGGTGTGCCGGCACTGGCTGGAGGGGGCGCGGGCGCGGCTGGACGCGGCGCTCTCCGCGCCCGAGGCGACGGAGGGGGAATCGGGGGCCGACGGGGGCTGAATCCCCGGGTCCGCGCGGTCGGCGGCGCCGACCTCCACCGCTTTAGTTTAAGTTTCAGTTGAAAGTTCACACAGTTTGGCCTACAGTCGAGAACGGCCGACGAACACCCCCAGCACAGCAAAGAAGGTCGCTCTCATGACTCTCGCCCTGGACTCCGCCGCGCAGGACCTGCTCTTCCGCGAGGCCCACACGGCCAACGCGTTCACCGACGCGCCCGTCACCGACGAGCAGATGCAGGCGCTCTACGACCTGATCAAGTACGCCCCCACGGCGTTCAACCAGTCGCCGCTGCGCATCGTCCTGGTCCGCTCCGAGGAGGCCCGCGAGCGCCTCGTCGCCCACATGTCCGAGGGCAACCAGGCCAAGACCAAGGCGGCGCCGCTGGTCGCGATCCTGGCCGCCGACAACGAGTTCCACGAGGAGCTCCCGGCGCTGTTCCCGCACTTCCCGCAGGCCAAGGACGTCTTCTTCGGCGAGCGCCCGGTCCGTGAGAAGTCCGCCGAGCTGAACGCCGCGCTGCAGGCCGGCTACTTCATCCTGGGCGTCCGCGCCGCCGGCCTGGCCGCCGGCCCGATGACCGGCTTCGACGCCGAGGGCATCCGCAAGGAGTTCCTGGACGGCGACCACACCCCGATGCTCGTCGTCAACATCGGCAAGCCGTCGGAGGACGCCTACCGTCCACGCTCCCCGCGTCTGGCCTACGACCAGGTCGTGTCGGTCGTCTGACGGGCGAACCGCCGCAGTCCGCCAGGGGCCCCTCGTGGGCCCCTTCGGCATGTCAGGGGGCGGTCGCGCCCCCGCCGGTCAGTCCTGCGCCTTGCCGCTCGGCTTCCCGTCCGGCTTCGGGTCCGCCTTCTCGTTCGCCTTCGGGTCCGCCTTCCCGTCCCGGAGCGCGGCGGCCATCTCCGCGAGCCGGCGGTCGGACGCGGTCCCCGCGATCACCGTCGTCGCCCCGTGCTCCGTCCGCACCAGGGCGTTGTACTTGTCACCCTCGTAGCGCTGCCAGACGGTGCCGCCCACCCGCTGCGTCCGCTTGGTCGGCTCCGCGTGCTGCGTGGAGTCCGCGATGAAGTCGTCCGCCGGGCCGTCGCTCTGCTCGATCTGGACGTACTCGGTGTCCGGGTCGATGAAGCCCAGGTGCCACACCTTGCCCTCGCCGCGCTGCTGGCGGTACCAGACCGAGGTCGCCCGCCAGTCGGCGCCGAGCCCCTCGGGGGCCAGCACCGGGTACGGCGCCGCGCGCCGGGCGGAGGCGGTCTCCACCCGGTACTCGACCGTCTTCACCGGGTCGCGACCGCTGCCCTCGTGCGGGAGCACCAGGTAGCCCGTGCCCGCCACCGGAACCGTCACCGCCAGCGACAGCAGCATGTTCCGTACCGTCTTGTTCTTCCCGTTCCTGCCTGCCACGCCCCCATCGTCCCCCATGGCTCCCGCGATCATCACGGCGGAGGGGGGCCGGACGCGCCGCGGCGGGCGGCGGGGCCTTGACGCCGCTCATGCGTGGGGCGCCCTGCTCATTCTCGAAATCAGCGGATAAAGTCATGGACACCCTCACTCTCCTGGCCCACCCGGCAGGAGGGACCCACGGCCGACCGCCGTACAGAAAGGTGCGCCCGATGACCGATCACCATCTCCCGTCCCAGCTTGAGGTCAGCCCGGAGGCCCCGGACCGCAACCTCGCCCTGGAGCTGGTCCGGGTGACCGAGGCGGGCGCCATGGCCTCGGGCCGCTGGGTCGGCCGCGGAGACAAGAACGGCGCCGACGGCGCCGCCGTCCGCGCCATGCGCGCGCTCATCCACACCGTGTCGATGAACGGCGTCGTCGTCATCGGCGAGGGCGAGAAGGACAACGCCCCGATGCTCTACAACGGTGAGCGCGTCGGCGACGGGACCGGCCCGGAGTGCGACGTGGCCGTGGACCCGGTGGACGGCACCACGCTGACCGCCAAGGGCATGGCCAACGCCGTCTCCGTGCTCGCCGTCGCCGACCGCGGCTCGATGTTCGACCCCTCGGCCGTCTTCTACATGGACAAGCTGGTCACCGGCCCCGAGGCCGCGGACTTCGTCGACATCAACGCCCCGGTGGCCGTGAACATCCGCCGGATCGCGAAGGCGAAGCGTTCCTCCCCCGAGGACGTCACGGTCGTCGTGCTCGACCGGCCGCGCCACGACGGCATCGTCAAGGAGATCCGCGAGGCGGGAGCCCGCATCAAGTTCATCTCCGACGGCGACGTGGCCGGCGCGATCATGGCGGCGCGCGAGGGCACCGGCGTCGACCTGCTGCTGGGCATCGGCGGTACGCCCGAGGGCATCATCGCCGCCTGTGCCATCAAGTGCCTCGGCGGCACCATCCAGACGAAGCTGTGGCCCAAGGACGACGCCGAGCGGCAGCGGGCGCTCGACGCCGGGCACGACCTGGACCGGGTGCTCTGCACCGACGACCTGGTCAGCGGGGACAACGTGTTCTTCGTCGCGACCGGCATCACCGACGGCGACCTGCTGCGCGGGGTGCGCTACCGCGCGGAGACGGCGACCACGCAGTCGCTGGTCATGCGGTCCAAGTCCGGGACGATCCGGCAGATCGACTCGGTGCACCGGCTGTCGAAGCTCCGGGCGTACAGCGCGATCGACTTCGAGCGCCCCAGCTGAGCGGAGCGGGCCGGCCGGCGCGAACAGCCCGGCCGGTCCTCACACGGCCCCGGGAAGCGGCTCGCCGCCCGTCCCCGGACGCCGGACGGGCGGAGCCGCGTGCCATCGGTCACGGCCGGCCCGTCCGGCGTCCGGGAACCCCGGGGCGTCCGCTATCCCGCCGCGGCCACCCGGGTGGAGCGCTGCAGCTCCGCGTCCCGGCGCCGCCGGCGGGCCAGCACGACGCGGCGCTCGGCGGCGGTGAGGCCGCCCCACACGCCGTACGGCTCGGGCTGGAGCAGCGCGTGCTCCCGGCACTCGACCATCACGGGGCAGCGCGCGCAGACGCGTTTGGCGGCTTCCTCGCGGGACAGACGTGCCGCCGTGGGCTCCTTCGACGGTGCGAAGAACAGACCGGCTTCGTCCCGGCGGCACACCGCCTCCGAATGCCAGGGGCCGGCCTGATCCCGCGCGGACATCCGCGGCGACGGTACGGCGGCTTCCTGCAGGGGCTGATGCGGTAGCAGCACGGTCCACTCCTGACGACGGCTTTGCTCGGCCGGTTGAGTCACCCTTGCCCGTCTCACCCTGCACGGCCCCTGTCGGACAGTCGCACCCGCGGCCGTACGAGAGACGATGCACCAAGCTTTACCCGCTGTGCGCGTGCTTATTCACACCGTTGCCATGAGCGGAATCCCGTCCGTCACCCCCGTCCCGCCTCCAGCCGCCCGCGCCTCGCCCGCGACCGGGCGCGGCGCGGTCAGCCGGCCGCGCGGAGGTCCTTGACGCGCTTGCCGGGACGGGCCTTGGCCACGACCCCGCCGAACAGCGCCCAGCCGGTCACCACGACCACCGGGGCGCCCTCGTCGGGCGACTCGTGGCCGTCGACGTCGAAGCCGCCGAAGACACCCGTGCCGGTGCAGCGCAGCGAGACGTTCTCGGGGACCTTGATCTCCACACCGCCGAAGAGGGCCCAGCTGTTGACGACCACCGTCCGCTGTTCGAAGAGCGCCTCCGTGAGGTCGATCTCCACACCGCCGAACAGCGCGAACGCGTTCAGCCTGGCGCCCGCGCGCCAGCGGCCCCGGCGGCCGGCGCCGCCGAAGACGGCTATCAGGTTCTCCGCGGGGGCGGTCGCCGCGTAAGGGTCCGCCGGGAACGGGCGGTGGGCGGCGGCGGGCCGGGCGGCGCCGGCCGGCAGATCCCGGACCAGCGGCTCCAACTCGCCGACCGTACGCGCCCGGTACACGGCGTCGACGCGGTCGGCGTGCTCGTCCGGGGTGAGCCGGCCCTCCGCCAGCGCCTCGCGCAGGATGTCCGCCATCCGGTCGCGGTCCGCGTCGGACGCGCGCAGGGCCGACCCGGCGGGCGCGGCGGGCGCGACCGGTGCCGCGGCGGGGGTCTTGGTCAGGGGCACTCGGCGCTTCTCCAGCGATGACTCGTCCACGGACACCAGCCTACCGACTCGCGATAGATCGCGACAGGGGTACGGGCCGCAGAGCCGCGGACCGTCGCTTGTGAGGGCAACCTCACCGGCCCGGCGCCCGTCCGGCGGCCTACCCTGAGAGACGCCGACGGTCCCCCCGGACCCGTCCGGCACACCCAACCCGCAGAGTGAGTGAGGAATCGCCGCGATGTCTGACCGGTCAGTCCCCCCAGGGTTCGCCTACACGGATCTGCTGCCCCTGGGCGAGGACGAGACGCCGTACCGACTGATCACCTCCGAGGGCGTGTCGACGTTCGAGGCGGACGGACGCACGTTCCTCAAGGTGGAGCCCGCGGCGCTGCGCCGGCTCGCGGAAGAGGCGATCCACGACATCCAGCACTACCTGCGCCCCGCGCACCTCGCCCAGCTGCGGAAGATCGTCGACGACCCCGAGGCGTCGTCCAACGACAAGTTCGTCGCCCTCGACCTGCTGAAGAACGCCAACATCGCCGCCGCGGGCGTGCTCCCCATGTGCCAGGACACCGGCACGGCGATCGTCATGGGCAAGCGCGGCCAGAACGTCCTCACCGAGGGCCGGGACGAGGAGGCGCTCTCGCTCGGCATCTTCGACGCCTACACCAAGCTCAACCTGCGGTACTCGCAGATGGCGCCGCTCACCATGTGGGAGGAGAAGAACACCGGCTCCAACCTCCCGGCGCAGATCGAGCTGTACGCGACCGACGGCGGCGCCTACAAGTTCCTCTTCATGGCCAAGGGCGGCGGCTCGGCCAACAAGTCCTTCCTCTACCAGGAGACGAAGGCCGTGCTCAACGAGGCGAGCATGATGAAGTTCCTGGAGGAGAAGATCCGTTCGCTGGGGACGGCCGCGTGTCCGCCGTACCACCTGGCGATCGTGGTGGGCGGTACGAGCGCCGAGTACGCGCTGAAGACCGCCAAGTACGCCTCCGCGCACTACCTCGACGAGCTGCCCGAGGAGGGCTCCCCGCTCGGTCACGGCTTCCGTGACAAGGAGCTGGAGGAGAAGGTCTTCGAGCTGACGCAGAAGATCGGCATCGGCGCGCAGTTCGGCGGCAAGTACTTCTGCCACGACGTGCGCGTGGTGCGGCTGCCGCGGCACGGCGCGTCCTGCCCGGTGGCCATCGCCGTGTCCTGCTCGGCCGACCGGCAGGCCGTCGCGAAGATCACCGCCGAGGGCGTCTTCCTGGAGCAGCTGGAGACGGACCCGGCGCGGTTCCTGCCGGAGACGACCGACGAGCACCTGTCGGACGACGACGTGGTGAAGGTCGACCTCAACCGGCCGATGGACGAGATCCTCGCCGAGCTGGCGAAGTACCCGGTCAAGACGCGGCTGTCGCTGAGCGGGCCGCTGGTCGTGGCGCGGGACATCGCGCACGCGAAGATCAAGGAGCGGCTGGACGCGGGCGAGGAGATGCCGCAGTACCTGCGTGACCACCCCGTCTACTACGCCGGGCCGGCGAAGACGCCCGAGGGGTACGCCTCGGGCTCCTTCGGGCCGACCACCGCGGGCCGCATGGACTCGTACGTCGAGCAGTTCCAGGCGGCGGGCGGCTCCAAGGTGATGCTCGCGAAGGGCAACCGGTCGAAGCAGGTCACCGACGCGTGTGCCGCCCATGGCGGCTTCTACCTCGGGTCGATCGGCGGGCCGGCGGCCCGGCTCGCCCAGGACTGCATCAAGAAGGTCGAGGTCGTCGAGTACGAGGAGCTCGGGATGGAGGCGGTCTGGAAGATCGAGGTGGAGGACTTCCCGGCGTTCATCGTGGTGGACGACAAGGGGAACGACTTCTTCCAGGATCCGGCGCCGGCGCAGCCTACGTTCACGTCGATCCCCGTGCGGGGGCCGGGGCTGTAGCGGGGGTTGCCCCAGCCCCGCCCTTTCTCCCCCAGCTACCGCTGGGAGGTGCCCCCAGTTTCCTGGGGCTGCCGCCCCAGACCCCGCTTGTCGCGGCTTCGCCGCTCGTCCTCAAACGCCGGACGGGCTGATATAGCCCGTCCGGCGTTTGAGGACAGCGCGCGCAGCGCGCTTCGGGGGTGCGGGGCCCTCCCCGCAAGAAACGGTGAAAGGGCGGGACCGGGGCTCCCCCCCCGCCCTCAGGCGAAGCTCTGGCTCCGCGAGCCGTCGCACCGCTGGAGGCGTACCGGGTCCTTCGCCGACGCGAGCGTCAGGCACAGGTCCGGGGCCGCCGTCGGGCGGAACGTTCCGCCGGTGCGGGTGAAGCGCTGGTTGTCGCCGCCGTGGCAGTTCCACAGGGCGACGGCGGTGCCGGCCGCGTATTTGCCGCCCGGGACGTCGACGCACCGGTCGTGGGAGAGGGCGGTCCGCAACGACCCGCGCCCCCCGTCGTACCACCACTCCTGGTTGCGGTTGCCGGTGCAGTCCCAGCCGCCGACGGTCGTCCCGTTGCGCGACGAAGCGCCGTACGCGTCGACGCAGGTGCCGGTCGCGTCGTTGCGCAGCGGCCGGTACGCGTCGTCCCAGGCGCCGCCGTACAGCTCGGGCTTCCCGGTGCTCGCCGGGTCGGCGCAGCCGGCCTCGCGGCGGTCGGAGGCGTAGAACGCGGTCAGGCAGGCGGCGAAGGCGGCGTGGCCGCGGGTGTTGGGGTGGAAGGACTGGCGGACGGAGTTGGAGTCCGGGGGGACGGGGTTGGAGAGGTCGATGTACAGCCCGCGGGCCCAGGCGTCGTCCATGCACACCTCGTGGCCGTGGAACAGGCGCGAGTTGTCCAGGTAGGAGGCGCCGCTCTCGCGGGCGGCCCGGCGCATGCCGCGTTCGAAGGCGGGGACGGCGGTGTTGCGGCCCCAGGCCGCGTCCGAGGTGTAGCCGACGCAGCCACCTGGGAGCTTGCCGGGGTAGTTCGGGTTGTCCTCGATGTCGGGGCCGATGGGGCTCGGGTAGCCCATGACGACGAGTTTGTAGTCGCCGTCGGCGTAGCCGGCGTCGCGCATCACCGTGCGCAGGTCGCGGACGGTCTGTTCGACCTTGGGGACCAGGCCGTCGACGCGGGCCTGCCAGCCGGGGTCGTACTTCGGCTCGCAGGTGCCCTGGAGGGTGAGGTAGCGGGTGACGCAGTCGGTCATGACCGGGCCGAACTGGAGGTCGTCGTTGGCGCCGGCGACGAGGAGGACCATCTTGACGCGGGTGTTGCGGGCCTTGACGGCGAGGTTGTCGCTCTGGACCAGTTCGTCCGCGTACTGCTTGGTGCCGCCGATGCGGATGTTGGCGGTGGTGGCACCGGAGCAGGCGACGTTGTAGGTGACGTCGGCGGGGATGGCCGTGCGGTGGATGGCGGCCTCGGGCGAGCGGTGGCACCAGTTGTCCGGTCCGCTGGTGCCGGGTTCGTAGGTGCCGACGCCCTCGCCGGATATCTCGCTGTCGCCGAGGGACAGCAGGGAGGTCTTGCGTTCGGCGAGCGGGCGTTCGGCTGCGTCGCCGTAGAGCTTGACGGCTTCGGCGGCCCGGATCTTCTCCAGCTCCGGCGAGAGCGGCGTGGCGCCCGTGGCGGCGGTGGCGGCGTGGGCCGTGGCACCGGTGGCCATGGTTCCGGTCGTTCCTCCGAAAACGGCCGCGAAGGCGGCGACGGCCGCGAGAGAACAGCGCAGGGTGGGTCTGCGTGTCATGGAGCCTCCCCGATTTCTGTTGTTACTCGCGGTATTTACTGGCTGGTAGTGGCCTTCGGGAACACGGTGAACCGGCCAAACGCTGTACTCCACAGGAGGTAAGTGACGATGACCGAGAGCGATCAGTACCGGATCGAGCACGACTCGATGGGTGAGGTGCGCGTCCCCGCACACGCCAAGTGGCGGGCGCAGACCCAGCGGGCCGTGGAGAACTTCCCGGTCAGCGGGCAGCGGCTGGAGCGGGCGCACATCGAGGCGCTGGCCCGGATCAAGGCGGCCGCCGCCAAGGTCAACGCCGAGCTGGGCGTGGTCGACGAGGAGGTGGCGGAGGCGATCGCCGCCGCCGCGGCCGAGGTCGCCGAGGGGCGCTGGGACGAGCACTTCCCGGTCGACGTCTTCCAGACCGGTTCCGGCACGTCCTCCAACATGAATACCAACGAGGTCGTCGCCACCCTCGCGAGCGAGCGCCTGGGCCGGGACGTGCACCCCAACGACCACGTCAACGCCAGCCAGTCGTCCAACGACGTCTTCCCGTCCTCGATCCACATCGCCGCCACGGCCGCCGTCACCCGCGAGCTGATCCCGGCGCTGGAGCACCTGGCGGCGGCGCTGGAGCGCAAGGCCGAGGAGTTCGCCGAGGTCGTCAAGTCGGGCCGGACGCACCTGATGGACGCCACGCCCGTGACGCTCGGCCAGGAGTTCGGCGGCTACGCGGCGCAGGTCCGGTACGGCGTCGAGCGGCTGCGCGCCTCGCTGCCGCGGCTGGCCGAACTCCCGCTGGGCGGAACGGCGGTGGGCACCGGCATCAACACCCCGGCCGGCTTCTCCGCCGCCGTCATCGCCGAGGTCGCGCGGGCCACCGGGCTGCCGCTCACCGAGGCCCGCGACCACTTCGAGGCGCAGGGCGCGCGCGACGGCCTGGTGGAGACCAGCGGCCAGCTGCGGACCATCGCCGTCGGCCTCACGAAGATCGCCAACGATCTGCGCTGGATGTCCTCGGGGCCGCGCACGGGTCTGGCCGAGATCAGCCTTCCCGACCTCCAGCCGGGCTCCTCGATCATGCCGGGCAAGGTCAACCCGGTGATCCCGGAGGCCGTGCTGATGGTCGCCGCCCAGGTGATCGGCAACGACGCGACGGTGGCCACGGCGGGCGCGGCGGGCAACTTCGAGCTCAACGTGATGCTGCCGGTGATGGCCAAGAACCTGCTGGAGTCGGTGCGGCTGCTCGGCAACGCGGCGCGGCTGCTGGCCGACCGGACGGTCGACGGGATCACGGCGAACGTGGAGCGGGCGCGGGAGTACGCCGAGTCGTCCCCCTCGGTGGTCACGCCGCTCAACCGGTACATCGGGTACGAGGAGGCGGCGAAGGTCGCCAAGAAGTCGCTGGCGGAGCGGAAGACGATCCGTCAGGTGGTGCTCGACGAGGGGTACGTCGAGCGCGGGCTGCTGACCATGGACCAGCTCGATGAGGCCCTGGACGTCCTGCGGATGACGCGGCCGTAACGCGGGATCCGAACGGCCGTTGCCCGTGCGGTACACATCACGGCACGGGCCCGGCCCCGCCCCCTAAGATCTGCGCATGGCAGCGGAGACAGCGGACACCAGGACCACGGCAGGCTCCGCGGGCGGTTTCTGGGCGCCCGGCGACCGGATCCTCTGGCGGTACCGCGCCAATGCCGAGGACCGGGTGCACATCTGCCGGCCGGTGACGGTCGTCCAGGACACCGCGGACCTGCTCGCCGTCTGGGTGGCGCCGGGGACGGCGTGCGTCCGTCCCGTGCTCGCCGACGGCAGACCCCCGTACCAGGAGCCCCTGGCGACCCGCTACACCAAGCCGCGTACCACGAGCGTCGACGCCTGGTCCGGGACGGGCGTGCTCAAGCTGGCCCGGCCCGGTGAGCCCTGGTCGGTCTGGCTCTTCTGGGACCTCGACTGGAGGTTCAGAAACTGGTACGTGAATCTTGAGGAACCGCTCGCGCGCTGGGCCGGCGGGGTCGACTCCGAGGACCACTTCCTGGACATCGCCGTGTATCCGGACCGCAGTTGGGAGTGGAAGGACGAGGACGAGTTCGCGCAGGCGCAGCGGGTGGGCCTGATGTCAGCCGCCCGGGCCGAGGAGGTGCGGGCCGCCGGGCACGCGGCGGTCGAGCGGATCCAGGCGTGGGGCGCCCCGTTCGCCTCCGGCTGGGAGCACTGGCGGCCCGACCCCGCGTGGCCGGTGCCGGAGCTTCCGGACGACTGGGGGCGCACTCCGGCGCCCACGCGGGCGTGAAGCGCTTGCCGTCGCCCCGCGGGGCAACCGTAGGATCGTCCTCCGCGCCCCCGTGCGCGTCGCCGACAGGCAACGCACCAGGCGCGACAGCAGATGTGACAGTCAGTCAGCTGTTACCCGGGCAGTCAGGTATTCGCACAGGCAGCAGGCGGAAGGGCGGAGCGGTGAGCGGTGACCACATCCGGCGGGCCTACGACGGCTACGCCCCCGCGGGCCTGGACCGCAGCGGGCAGGCCGAGGCGTTCGACGCCATCGGCGACCGGTACGACGAGGCGTTCCCGCACAAGGAGGGCCAGCTCGCGTCCGGGGCGTGGCTCGCGGAGTCGCTGCCGGCCGGCTCCCGGATCCTCGACATCGGCTGCGGCACCGGCCTTCCGACGGCCCGGCAGCTGGTGGAGGCCGGGCACGAGGTGGTGGGCGTCGACCTGTCCGCCGGAATGCTCGACCTGGCCCGCGCCCACGTCCCCGGCGCGGAGTTCCACCAGGCCGACCTGGCCGACCTGCGGGACGGGCGGCTGGGCACCTTCGACGGCGTCGCGGCCTTCTTCGCACTGCTGATGCTGCCGCGTCCGGAGATACCGCACGCGCTGCGGATGCTGTACGGACTGCTGAGACCCGGGGGGCTGATGGCTCTCTCGATGGTGGAGGCGGACGTGGACGACTATGCGATACCGTTCCTCGGTAACACGATTCGGGTATCGGGTTACCTGCGCGACGAGTTGCGGGAGGTCGTCCGCGAGGCGGGGTTCGAGATCGTCGGGGAGAACTCGCTGGCCTACGCCCCGCTGAGCACGGACGTCCCGCCCGAGATCCAGCTCTTCCTCAATCTGCGACGCGCCGCCTGACCATGGTGCGCCCTGTGCGACCGGGCTCGACGCCCCGACGGATGGAACCCCACGCGTGACGGAGCAGACCGACTCCCACGGAGGACAGCGGAATGCCGCAGTCCGGCATAGCCCCGTGCCGACGCCCCCGCCGGCCCCCGCGCCGGCGCACGCCTCGGCCGAAGCGCCACGCCCCCGCCCCGGCGGCACCACCGGCGACGCCCCAGGCGACCGGCCCGACGACGGCCTGCCGCTGCCGCGCGGGGCGCGGCCCGTACGGCCCGTCGTGAGCGCCTCCGAGGCGGCCGGACCGCCCGGCGGCACGGGACCCGCGGCCGGACAGCACCCCGGCGGCGGGGAGCGGTTGCGCTTCGTCGGCGCGGCCACCCGCCGGATCGCCCGCGGCATCGACCTGGACGAGATCGTGCTGGGCCTCTGCCGGGCCACCGTGCCGACCTTCGCCGACGCCATCCTCGTCTACCTGCGCGACCCGCTGCCGGTGGGCGACGAGCGGCCCGTCGGCCCCGTCGTGCTGCGGCTGCGGCGCACGGACCGGCTCCCCGAGTACGCGCGCGGCATGGGCACGGACAGCGTCTGGCCGCCGGAGGCGCCCGGGGCGCCGGAGGGCGGCGCCCGCCCCGCCACGGCCGGCTCCCCCGGCCTGGGCCTGGAGCTCGCCGACGAGGCGGCCGAGCGCTGCGAGGTGCGCATAGGCGGGCCGCTCGCGGAGGTGCTGCGGGGTGTCCGGCCGGTCTTCGGGGACTCCTCGGCCGCGCGGGCGGCCCTGCCCGAACTGCTGGGCGAGGACCGGCACGTACCGCAGCGGCGACGGACGATCCTGGCGCCGCTGCGCGGCCGCCGCCGGGTGATCGGCGCCGCGGTCTTCATCCGCCGCCCCGACCGGGCGGCGTTCGAGGGCGACGACCTGCTGGTGGCCGCGCAGCTCGCCACCCACACCGCGCTCGGTGTGGACAAGGCCGTGCTCTACGGCCGCGAGGTGTACATCGCGGACGAGCTCCAGCGCACCATGCTCCCCGACTCCCTCCCGCAGCCCACCGGTGTCCGGCTTGCCAGCCGCTACCTCCCGGCCGCGGAGACCGCCCGGGTGGGCGGCGACTGGTACGACGCGATCCCGCTGCCCGGCAACCGGATCGCGCTGGTCGTCGGCGACGTGATGGGCCACTCCATGACGTCCGCCGCGATCATGGGCCAGCTGCGCACCACCGCGCAGACCCTGGCGGGCCTGGACCTGCCACCGCAGGAGGTGCTGCACCACCTCGACGAGCAGGCCCAGCGGCTGGGTTCGGACCGGATGGCGACCTGCCTCTACGCGGTCTACGACCCGGTCTCGCACCGCATCGTGATCGCCAACGCGGGCCATCCGCCGCCCATCATGCTGCACCGCGGCGGCCGTGCCGAGGTGCTGCGGGTGCCGCCGGGCGCGCCGATCGGCGTCGGCGGGGTGGACTTCGAGGCCGTCGAGCTGGACGCGCCCGCCGGGGCCACGCTGCTCCTCTACACGGACGGGCTCGTCGAGTCGCGGATCCGGGACGTGTGGACGGGCATAGAGCAGCTCCGCGAGCGCCTCATCGACACCGCGCGTCTCACCGGCCCCAACCCGCCGCCGCTGGAGCCGCTCTGCGACGAGGTGCTGGGCATGCTCGGCCCGGGCGACCGGGACGACGACATCGCCCTGCTCGCCGCCCGCTTCGAGGGCATAGCGCCCAGCGACGTCGCGTACTGGTTCCTCGACCCGCGCCCGCAGACCGCCCGCCAGGCGCGCCGGCTGGCCCGCCGAGCGCTGGACCGCTGGGGCCTGACCGAGCTGACGGACGCGGTGGAGCTGCTGGTCAGCGAGGTGATCACCAACGCCGTCCGGTACGCGGAACGGCCGATCACGCTGCGCCTGTTGCGGACGGACGTGCTCCGCTGCGAGGTCGGCGACGACGTGCCGCAACTGCCGCGGCTGCGGCAGGCCCGGCCGTCGGACGAGGGCGGGCGCGGGCTGTACCTGGTGAACAAGCTGGCCCGGCGATGGGGTGCGACGCGGCTGAGCACGGGGAAGGTGGTGTGGTTCGAGCTGGGGCTGCCCGGTCCGTCCGCCCAGGGGCACTGACCGCACTTTCCGGCCAAGGTCGGACGGGGCCCGGAGGCCGTGTTGTCGACGCCCTGTCGGCGGCGGTTGACTTGCCCGGTGCGGAAGGCGTCAACGACGACGCCTTCCTTCGTCCGCGGCAGGAGGCGTCTTCCATGACCGACTCGGCGCAGAACACTCCGTACACGACGAACAACGTGGGCATCCCGGTGGCGAGCGACGAGCACTCGCTCACCATCGGCGACACCGGCCCCATCCTTCTCCAGGACCACTACCTGATCGAGAAGATGGCCCAGTTCAACCGGGAGCGGGTCCCCGAGCGGGTGGTCCACGCCAAGGGCGGCGGCGCCTACGGCACCTTCCGGGTGACCAACGACGTCAGCCGGTTCACCAAGGCGGCGGTCTTCCAGCCGGGGACCACGACCGAGACGCTGGCCCGCTTCTCCACGGTGGCGGGCGAGCAGGGCTCCCCGGACACGTGGCGCGACCCGCGCGGCTTCGCCGTCAAGTTCTACACCGAGCACGGCAACTACGACCTCGTCGGCAACAACACCCCGGTCTTCTTCGTCCGCGACCCGCAGAAGTTCCAGGACTTCATCCGCTCGCAGAAGCGCCGTCCCGACAACGGGCTGCGCGACAACGACATGCAGTGGGACTTCTGGACGCTCTCCCCCGAGTCGGCCCACCAGGTCACCTGGCTGATGGGCGACCGGGGCGTGCCGCGCACCTGGCGGCACATGAACGGCTACGGATCCCACACCTATCTGTGGGTCAACGGCGGCGGCGAGAAGTTCTGGGTCAAGTACCACTTCAAGACCGACCAGGGCATCGAGTGCCTCACCCAGGAGGAGGCCGACCACCTCGCCGGCGAGGACCCGGACCGGCACCGCCGCGACCTCTGGCAGGCGATCGAGGGCGGGGACGCCCCCTCGTGGACGCTGCACGTCCAGGTGATGCCCTTCGACGACGCCCCGGACTACCGCTTCAACCCCTTCGACCTCACCAAGGTGTGGCCGCACGGCGACTACCCGCTGATCGAGGTGGGCCGCCTCACCCTGGACCGCAACCCGGAAGACTTCTTCGTCCACATCGAGCAGGCCGCCTTCGAACCGTCCAACCTGGTCCCCGGCATCGGCCCGTCGCCGGACAAGATGCTCCTCGGCCGGCTCTTCTCCTACCCCGACGCCCACCGCTACCGCGTCGGCCCCAACTACGCCCAGCTCCCGCCCAACCGCCCGCACTCCGGCGTGAACTCGTACGCGAAGGACGGCCCGATGCGCTACGAGCCGTCGCGCACGGCCCGTCCGTACGCCCCCAACTCGTACGGCGGCCCGGCCGCCGACACCGCCCGGTTCGGGGACGTCGCCGGCTGGCACGCCTCCGGCGAGATGGTCCGCGAGGCGTACCGGCTGCACCGCGAGGACGACGACTGGGGGCAGGCGGGCACCCTCGTCCGCCAGGTCTTCGACGACGCGGCCCGCGACCGCCTGGTCGCCACGGTGTCCGGACACCTCCTCAACGGGGTGAGCGCCCCGGTGCTGAGCCGCGCGCTCCAGTACTGGCGCAACATCGACAAGGCGACCGGGGACCGCATCGCGGCGCGGGTGAACGGGGGCTGAGGCCCCGGGCGCGCGTACGACGAAGGGCCGTTCCCCTCACTACGGGAGTGAGGGGAACGGCCCTTGTCGTGTCAGGTCCGCGGGGACGGCTCGGGTCCGCGGGACGGCCGACCGCTACGGGAGGTTCAGCCCCCCGTCGTCGCCGCCCGGACCTCCCGGGCCACCCGGGTTGCCCGGACCGCCGGTGTCCGGCGGGGTCGGGTGGTTGCTGTGCGGCGGCTTCGTGGGCGGCTTCGGCGGCGGCGTGTGCTTCGTCTCCTTGTCCGACGGCGTCGTCGGCTTGTTCGGCGTCGACTTGGTCGGCGGCGGGGTGGACGGCGCGCGCGTGGTGGGCGGCGGCGTCGTCGGGGCCGTCGTCACGGGGGGCGCCGTGGTGGCCGGCGGCGGGGCTTCCGCGGTGGCGGCACCGTTCTTGGTGTCGAGGTCGAACTCGGCGGTCGGGTTGTCGCCGAGCGCCTCGGACATGTAGGCGTCCCAGATCTTCGCCGGGAAGCCGCTGCCGTTGACGCGCTCCTCGCCACCGGCTCCGTAGAGCTTGGCGTGGTTGCCGTTGGGCTCCTCGCCGAAGACGCCGACCGTGGTGACGAGGTCCGGGGTGTAGGCCGCGAACCAGGCCGAGCGGTCCTCGTCCGAGGTACCGGTCTTGCCCGCGATCTGGTAGCGGTCGCTCCGGACGACCTTGCCGGTACCGTCCTTCTGCACCACGCTCTTCAGGATCGCCGTGACGCCGTCCGCGGCGCCCCGGGAGATCGCGTCACCGCTGACCGCGCTGTCCAGGTCGATGTTCTGGCCGTTCCGGCTGATGGACTTGATGATGGTCGGCGTGACCTTCTTGCCGTGGGCGTCCAGCGAGGCGTAGGCCGCGGCCATGTGGAGCGGGCTCTGGCTCATGGCGCCGAGGGCCATGGAGGCGTGGGCGCCGAAGTCCCTGGCGTCGCCGTTCATGCCGAGGTCCGTCGCGGTCTTCTTGACCTTCTGCAGGCCGACGTCCACGGCCATCTGCGCGAAGACCGAGTTGACGGACTTCATCATCGACTCTTCGACGGTCTGCGGTCCGTAGGACTGCTGGTCCTCGTTCTCCGGGTGGTAACCCGTGGGGCCGTTGGGGCCGACCACCATGCGCTCGTTGTCGCCGTTGTAGATGGTGTTGGCGTTGATCGGCTTGCCGTCCTGGGTCGTCGACCCGTTCTCCAGGGCGGAGGCGTAGATCAGCGGCTTGAACGTGGAGCCCGGCTGGTAGTCCTCACGGGTGGCGTTGGAGATCTGGTGCGTGGCCCACTCCTTGCCACCGTACATGGCGACGATCTTGCCGGTTTTCGGATCCACGGAGACGGCGCCCGGCTGGACGTAGTTGTCGACCTTGCGGGCCTTGGGGCTCAGCTTGTCCCAGAGCTCGGTCTTGACCGCGTTCTCCAGCTGCTTCTGCTTCTTCGGGTCGATGCTCAGGGTGATCGTGTAGCCACCGGCACCGATGTCCATGCCCTTTTTCTTGAGGATCTCCGAAGCCTGGTCCTCGGCCAGCTTGTAGAGGTACCCGTCCTGGCCCTTGAGGCCGGTGAGCGGCTTGGGCTTCTTCACGTCGGGGAACTTCATCGTCTGGCGCTTGTCCTTCGCCAGCCAGTTCTTCTCGACCATCTTGTCGAGGACGTAGCCCCAGCGCTGCTTGGCGAGCTTCTTGCCCGTCTCGGTCCCCGTGACGACGTCGTACTGGCTCGGCGCCTGGAGCAGGGCGGCGAGGTAGGCCGACTCCTCGACGGTGAGCTTGTCGAGGTCCTTGTTGAAGTACGCGTGGGAAGCGGCCTGGATGCCGTAGGAGTTGCGGCCGAAGTAGCTCGTGTTCAGATAGCCCTCGAGGATCTTCTCCTTGGACATCTTGTTCTTGAGCTTCAGCGAGATGATCAGCTCGGTGACCTTGCGGCTGACGGTCTGTCGCTGGTCGAGGTAGTAGTTCTTGACGTACTGCTGGGTGATCGTCGAACCACCCTGCTTGCCCTCGCCCATGACCGTCTTGAGGATGCCGCGCGTGGTGCCCATGAGGTCCACGCCCGAGTCGTCCCAGAAGTCCTTGTTCTCCGCCGCGATGACGGCGTTCTGCACGTTCTTCGGGATCTTCGAGAAGTCGACCATCTCGCGGTTGAACTCGCCGTCCCGCTTGATGACCCTGCCGTCGGGCATTTTGTAGACCGTGGCCTGCGCCATCGCGGCGTGCTTGCCGTCGGTCGGCACGTCCACGTACAGGTACAGCGCCACGAAGGCGCCCACGCCCAGGGCTATCAGCCCGAAGAAGTAGGCGAGCAGCTTCTTCCAGGTGAAAAAGCGGCGTATACCGGTCTTTTTGGGCTTTTTGCCCTTGGCGCTGCGGGCACTGCCCTTCTGCGCCCGTCGTGCTTCGGCTCGACCCATCTCTCCCGTAGCTCCACTCTGTCCGCCCCCAACCAGCTCACGAAGCTAACACCGCAAGTGTGACCAAAGGCCCATCGATCAAGGGTTTGGCGCACGTGACATATAGCACCCCGGAGGACGGAACCCGGGTGCGGCGCGATGCGGGAAACCGTACAGGGCGGTAAACTGATATCAGTTTGCTAGACACCACCCAGGGGGACCCCCATGCCCGAAGCACCGCTCGACACCGCCACCGCCGCACTCCCGGCCAAGGCGCCCGCACCGCCCGTCCGCGAGAAGCCGGCCAAGGACATCGGCGGCGGACTCGCCCTGCTGCTGGGCCTGCTGGGACTGCTCGCCGGCGTGGGACTGGTGGTGCTGGGCGCGGGCTTCGGTGCGGACGGGAACAAGGGCGCGGCCGGCGGACTCGTCGCGTCCGGGGTGGTCGTCGGACTCGGCGCGATCATCGCCATGTGCGGGCTGAACACCATCGCCCCCGGTGAGACCCGCGTCGTCCAGCTCTTCGGCCGCTACCGCGGCACCATCCGCACCGAGGGCCTGCGCTGGGTCAACCCGTTCACCAGCCGGGAGAAGATCTCCACCCGGGTGCGCAACCACGAGACGGCCGTGCTGAAGGTGAACGACGCCTACGGCAACCCGATCGAGCTGGCGGCGGTCGTGGTGTGGCAGGTCGAGGACACCGCGCAGGCGCGGTTCGCGGTGGAGGACTTCCAGGAGTTCGTGGCCGTCCAGACCGAGGCGGCCGTCCGGCACATCGCCATCGAGTACCCCTACGACGCCCACGACGAGGCCGCGCTGTCGCTGCGCGGCAACGCCGAGGAGATCACCGAGAAGCTGGCCGTCGAGCTGCACGCCCGGGTGGCGGCGGCGGGCGTCCGGATCGTCGAGTCGCGGTTCACGCACCTCGCCTACGCTCCGGAGATCGCCTCCGCGATGCTCCAGCGGCAGCAGGCCGGCGCGGTCGTGGCCGCCCGGCAGATGATCGTCGAGGGCGCGGTCGGCATGGTCGAGCAGGCCCTGGCCCGCATCAGCGAGCAGGGCATCGTGGAGCTGGACGAGGAGCGGAAGGCGGCGATGGTGAGCAACCTGATGGTGGTGCTGTGCGGGGACCGGGCCGCACAGCCCGTCCTCAACACCGGCACCCTGTACCAGTGACGGACGACCTGGCACCGCAAGGACGGCCGCGGCAGCGCAAGCAGGTGCTGCTGCGGCTGGATCCACTGGTCCACGACGCGCTCTCGCGCTGGGCCGCCGAGGAGCTGCGCAGCGCCAACGCGCAGATCGAGTTCCTGCTGCGCAAGGCGCTGGCCGAAGCCGGCCGGCTGCCCCGGAATGTCGGCGCGATCCGCCGGCCCGGGCGCCCGGCCGCGTCGGAGGAGCGGCAGGAGGAACCTCGGGACGGAAAGCGGGGAACCGAAGGCCGGGGCTGAGGCGTCTGGGTCGTCAGAGGCGGTACCGGCGCTTCCGGATGCTTGGCCGCATCCCTCCGGAGGGACCGGCCACCCGCGTCCGGAGGGACCGGCCGCGCACCTCCTGAGGCACCGGCCGCCCGCCCCAGGAGGGACCGGCCGCACGCCTCAGGAGGCACCGGCCGCCCGCCCCAGGAGGGACCGGCCGCCAAGGAAGGAAACCGGCTGTACACCGCGTCTATACACCCAAGGTATAGACCTGTTGTACAGTCGCGGCATGTCGATCGGACACACTCTGCTCGGCCTGCTGGAATCCGGCCCCCGGCACGGTTACGACCTGAAGCGGGCCTTCGACGCCCACTTCGGCCAGGACCGGCCGCTGCACTACGGCCAGGTGTACGCGACGATGTCGCGGCTGCTGAAGAACGGGCTCGTCGAGGTCGACGGGATCGAGCAGGGCGGCGGCCCGGACCGCAAGCGCTACGCGATCACGGAGGCCGGCGTCGACGACGTCGGCCGGTGGCTCGCCCGGCCCGAGAAGCCCGAGCCGTACCTCCAGTCGACGCTCTACACCAAGATCGTCCTCGCCCTGCTGACCGGGCGGAACGCGACCGGTCTGCTCGACGCCCAGCGCGCGGAGCACCTGCGGATGATGCGCGGACTGACCGAGCGCAAGCGCTCCGGCGACCTGGCCGACCAGCTGATCTGCGACCACGCCCTGTTCCACCTCGAAGCCGACCTGCGGTGGCTGGAAGTGACCGCCACCCGGCTCGGCCGACTCGCCGAGGCGGTGGGCGCTTGATACCCGCCGGCTCCCTGCTGAGCGCCGTCGGCCTGCGCAAGTCCTACGGCCCGACGCGCGCCCTCGACGGCGCCGACTTCTCCGTCCACCCGGGCGAGGTCGTCGCCGTCATGGGGCCCTCGGGCTCCGGCAAGTCCACGCTGCTGCACTGTCTGGCCGGCATCGTGCGGCCGGACGAGGGCGTCGTCACCTACGACGGCCGGCGCCTGACGGACCTGCCGGACGCCGAGCGGAGCGCCCTGCGGCGCGGGGAGTTCGGCTTCGTCTTCCAGTTCGGCCGGCTGGTGCCGGAGCTGACGTGCGTGGAGAACACGGCCCTGCCGCTGCGGCTGGCCGGCCTCCGGCGCAAGGAGGCCGAGGCCAGGGCACTGGACTGGCTGGAGCGGCTGGACGTCGCCGACGTCCGCGACCAGCGGCCCGGCGAGGTGTCCGGCGGCCAGGGCCAGCGCGTCGCCGTCGCCCGCGCGCTCGTCACCACACCGCGTGTGATCTTCGCCGACGAGCCGACCGGCGCCCTCGACTCCCTCAACGGCGAGCGGGTGATGGAGCTCCTCACCGCTGCCGCCCGGGAGACGCGCGCGGCCGTCGTCCTCGTCACCCACGAGTCGCGGGTCGCCGCCTACTCCGACCGCGAGGTCATCGTCCGCGACGGCAGGGTGCGGGACATGACGGGGGTGCTGTGACCGGCGGGGACGTCCGCGCGGTGGACCGGGATCCGGACGACGGCGGGCACCCGCGCGACGTGCGCCCCGCGCCGGCCCGTACCGCCCGCCCCACCGGCCCCCGCGGCCCCGCCCGTTGGCTCCGCGATCTGCGCTTCGGTGCCCGGTACGCCGTCGCCGGCGGCCGGGAGGGGCTGCTGCGGACCACGCTCACGGCGGTGGGCGTCGGGCTCGGCGTGGCGCTGCTGCTGCTCGTCGCGTCGGTGCCGTCGACGCTGGCGGCCCGGCACGCCCGGGAGACGTCCCGCTCGGTGGGCGTCACCGGCGAGTTCCGCGACCCGGCCGAGCGGGACGCCCGGCCCGGCCCGGGCACCCTGCTCTACCAGGAGGTCCGTACCGACTTCCGCGACAAGCCCGTCACCGGCGGGCTGCTGACCGCGGACGGCCCGGACGCGCCCCGCCCGCCCGGCGTCGACCGGCTCCCGGAGCCCGGCGAGATGGTGGTCTCCCCCGCGCTCGCCGGACTGCTGGCGTCGGACCGGGGAGCGCTGCTCCGCGACCGGTTCGCCGCCTACCGGACCGTCGGGACCATCGGCGACGCCGGACTCGTCGGGCCCGACGAGCTCCTCTACTACGCGGGCAGCGACCGCATCGGCCCGGCGACGGGCGCCAAGCGCGTCGACCGGTTCGGGCACGACGAGCCGGACCAGCCGATGAGCCCGGTCCTCATCGTCCTCACCGTCCTCACGTGTGTGGTGCTGCTGACGCCGGTCGCCGTCTTCATCGGCACCTCCGTCCGGTTCGGCGGCGCGGGGCGCGACCGCAGGCTGGCCGCGCTGCGGCTGATCGGCGCCGACCTGCGGACGGTCCGCCGGATCGCGGCGGGCGAGGCGCTGACCGGCGCGGTGCTCGGCCTGGGCGCCGGCGCGGCCCTCTTCCTGTGGCTGCGCACGTACGCCCGCGACCTCACCATCCGCGACACCGGGGTCTTCCCGTCCGACGTCCTGCCGACGCCCTGGACGATGGCGCTGATCACCGTCGCCGTGCCGGTGTGCGCGGTCGCGGTCGCCCTGTTCACCCTGCGCGGCGTCGCCGTCGAACCGCTGGGGGTCGTGCGCGGCGCGGCGCCCCGGCGGCGCCGGCTGTGGTGGCGGCTGCTGGTGCCCGCGCTGGGCGCCGCCCTGCTCACCCCCGCGTTCGGCCGGGCGGCCGGGGAACTGCCGGGCGTGCCGATGGACGCCTGGCAGGTGGCCACCGGCGCCGCGCTGCTGCTGCTGGGCGTCACGGCGCTGCTGCCGTGGGCCGTCGAAGCGTTCGTCGCCCGGCTGCGCGGCGGCCCGCCGTCCTGGCAACTGGCCGTGCGGAGACTCCAGTTGAACAGCGGACCGGCGGCACGGGCGATCAGCGGCATCACCGTCGCGGTGGCCGGGGCCATCGCCGTCCAGACGGTCTTCACGGGCGTGCGCGGCGACTTCGACACCTCGCCCGAGGCGCTCGCGACCCACTCTCAGCTCGTCGGCTCGCACACGGTCGGCTCCCCGCGGCAGGTGCACGACTGGGTGGACCGGCTCCGGCGCACCCCGGGCGTCCGGGCGGCGGACGGGTACGTGGAGCGCTACATCGAGAAGGACGGCGAGCCGGACACCGTCACCAGCGTCGTCATCGGCGACTGCGCCACCCTCGCCGAACTCGCCGACATCGGCTCCTGCCGGGACGGCGACGTCTTCCTCGGCCGCTCCGAGGACCCCGGCCACGCCGACGCGTTCGGGCCGGGCACCAAGGTCGTCGCCGACCCTTATACCGACGACGCGGCGCGCCCGTACCGGTGGACCGTCCCGGACTCCGCGCGCGTGGTGCGCACCCGGCCCGGTCCGACGGGCGAGCACCCCGACGGCGTCCTGGCCACGCCGTCGGCCGTCGACGCGTCCGTCCTGCCCGACGCCAGGACCCGGCTGTCCGTACGGACCGAGCCGGGCGACCCCGACGCCATCGAAAGGGTCCGCAACACCGCGGCCGGCATCCACCCCACCCTGCGCATCGAGCGGCTGGGCGGCGTGGTGAAGGACGACAACTACCCGCTGGTCCACCGCGGCCTGCTGCTCGGCGCCGCGGGCATGCTGGCCCTGATCGGCGCGAGCCTGCTCGTCACCACGCTGGAGCAGCTCCGCGAACGGCGGCGCATGCTGGCCGCCCTCGTGGCCGTCGGCACGCCCCGCCGCACCCTGGCCTGGTCGGTGCTGTGGCAGACGGCGATCCCGGTGCTGCTGGGCATGGCCGTCGCCATGGCCGGCGGCCTGGGCCTCGGCTGGGCCGTCCTGCGGCTGACGGACGCGCGGGTGGCGGACTGGTGGGCGTTCCTGCCGGTGACGGGCGCGGGCGTGGGCCTCATCGCCGTCGTCACCCTCGCCACGCTGCCGGCGCTGCTCCGGATGACGCGGCCGGAGGGGCTGCGGACGGAGTAGCGGGGGCTTTCACCACAGGTCAGGTTGCTTTTCGGGTGCGTTAGCCCCTGCGAGTGAACACCTGTGCAAGGGATCGGAAGGGCTGTAGCGGCCTACGACGATCTGGGCTCGACACCGGCCGCCAGGAGGAACACGATGCCCGTCGCAGCAACCGAGCGCCCCCGCGATCGCGAGGAGCCGACCTTGCTGGAGGAGGCCGAGCGACTCGCGGAACGGAATCCCGGCTACCGAGTCGAGATTCTGGGGGGGGACAGATCACGGTCACACCACCGCCCGACGCGTTTCACGCCCTCTCCCTGACCGACCTGACCTACGCCCTCAAGGCAGCACACACGGAGGAGACGTCCGTAGTCCAGGCGTGGCCGTCTGGCTCCCCGACGGACCGTACGACTACGCCATTCCCGACCTGTCCGTCGTCGACGGCGACGCGGACGAGCACGCCGTCGAGTCGACCTATTACGACCCCGCCGTCTTCCGCCTGGTCCTCGAAGTCACCTCGTCCAACTATGCCCAGGACGTGCGGACCAAGGTCGCCGCCTACGCGATCGCCAAGATCCCGGTCTACGTCATCGTCGACCGGAAGAAGCAGCGGCTGCACGTCCTCACGGACCCGTTCGCCAACGAGTACCGCGACCACCGCGTCTACGCGCCAGGCGAGCGCGCCGAACTCCCGGAATCCATCGGCGCGACGATCGAGCTCGACGTCAACGCCGTCCTCAAGAAGGCCGGCCGCCGGAGCTGACCACCGTTATCGGGCTGACCGCCGCTCAGCCCACGATACGAACCGGCAGCGAACTCAGCGCGTCCCGCAGCGCGTCCGCGAACTCCTCGAACTCGCTCTGCCGCGCCGCGCCCGAGCGCATGGCCAGGGCGATCCGGCGGGAGGGCGGGGGCGCGGCGAAGCAGCTGGTGGCGAGGCGGTCGCTGCGGGCGGCCTCGACGCGGACGGCCGTCCGGGGCAGCAGCGTGACGCCGAGCCCGCCGCCGACCAGCTGGACCAGCGTCGACAGGCCGGAGGCGCTGGTCGCCACGGGTGCGCCGGGGGCGCGGCCGGCCTCGCGGCAGACGTCGAGGGCCTGGTCGCGCAGGCAGTGGCCCTCGTCCAGGAGCAGCAGGTCGAGGTCGCGCAGCGCGCTGCGCGGGACGTCCGTGCGCCCGGCCAGTTCGTGGTCGCAGGGGGTGACCAGGACGAAGTCCTCGTCGAACAGCGGCATTTCGGTGACCCCGGGGGCGCCGAGCGGCACGGCGAGCAGCAGCAGGTCCAGCCGGCCCTGGGTGAGGCCGTCGAGGAGGGACGAGGTCTGCTCCTCGTGCACCTGGAGGTCGAGGTCGGGATAGACCTCCTGGACCAGCCGGAGCACGGCGGGCAGCAGGTACGGCGCCACGGTGGGGATCACGCCCAGCCGCAGCACGCCGGTGAAGGGCGCCCGGGCGGCCTCGGCCTCCTCCATGAAGTCGCCGACGGCGTCCAGCACCGTCCGGGCCCGCGCGGCCAGCCGTTCACCCGCCGGGCTGAGCAGTACTCTCCGCGTCGTACGCTCGAAGAGCTGAATTCCGAGCGACTCCTCCAGCGCCGAGACGGCGCCCGAGAGCGCCGGCTGGCTCATCGAGATGGCCGTGGCGGCGTCCCGGAAGTGCAGGTGCTCGGCGACCGCCGCGAACGCCCTGAGCTGGGCCAGGCTGGGCTGGCGAGGCCGGCCGGCCGCCGCCTTGGCGCCGCCCGGGCGACCGGCCGGCTCCGGGGACTCGGTGCCCCGGGCGGCCCGGTTCCGCGGTATGGACGATTCCGTCGACCCCATCGATAACCACCTCCGATCAACACCAATCAGTCTAACTATTTCCGCTATCAATGCCTCCTGTGGCAGGGTGGATCACGTCCAACCCCGCAGAAAGTCCGCAACCAGGGACTTTCTTCGCTGCAAGGAGAGCGCGTGCTCACTGTCGGTGACAAGTTCCCCGAGTTCGACCTGACCGCCTGTGTGGACCTCGACGCGGACAAGGCTTTCGCGCAGATCGACCACAAGACCTACGAGGGCAAGTGGAAGGTCGTCTTCTTCTGGCCGAAGGACTTCACCTTCGTCTGCCCGACCGAGATCGCCGCGTTCGGCAAGCTGAACGACGAGTTCGCCGACCGTGACGCCCAGATCCTCGGTGTCTCCGGTGACTCGGAGTTCGTCCACCACGCCTGGCGCAAGGACCACGCCGACCTGCGTGACCTGCCCTTCCCGATGCTGGCCGACGCCAAGCACGAGCTGATGCGCGCGTGCGGCGTCGAGGGCGAGGACGGCTACGCCCAGCGCGCCGTCTTCATCGTCGACCAGAACAACGAGATCCAGTTCGTCATGGTGACCGCCGGCTCCGTCGGCCGTAACCCCAAGGAGGTCCTGCGGGTCCTCGACGCCCTGCAGACCGACGAGCTGTGCCCCTGCAACTGGAGCAAGGGCGACGAGACCCTCGACCCGGTCGCGCTCCTCGCGGGCGAGTGAGCTGATCCCTCATGGCTCTCGATGAACTGAAGTCCGCCATACCGGACTACGCCAAGGACCTGAAGCTGAACCTCGGCTCGGTCATCGGCAACTCCGACCTCCCGCAGCAGCAGCTGTGGGGCACGGTCCTGGCCTGCGCGATCGCGACCCGCTCGCCGATCGTCCTGCGCGAGCTGGAGCCCGAGGCGAAGGCGAACCTGTCCCCGGAGGCGTACACCGCCGCCAAGGCCGCCGCCGCCATCATGGCGATGAACAACGTCTACTACCGCACCCGGCACCTGCTGTCGGACCCGGAGTACGGCAACCTGCGCGCCGGTCTGCGGATGAACGTCATCGGCAACCCGGGCGTGGAGAAGGTCGACTTCGAGCTGTGGTCCCTGGCCGTCTCCGCCATCAACGGCTGCGGCATGTGCCTCGACTCGCACGAGCAGGTGCTGCGCAAGGCCGGTGTGGCGCGCGAGACGATCCAGGAGGCGTTCAAGATCGCCTCCGTGCTCCAGGCCGTCGGCGCCACGCTCGACGCCGAGGCCGTTCTCAACGGCTGAGCACTCCCGTAGTACGCACGGCGGCCCGCCGACCTTCTGGTCGGCGGGCCGCCGTCGTTGTGTTCGGGGCTTGGTCGTTGCCGGGGCCTGGCCGTTCGGCCGGGGGCCTGGCCGTTCGGCCGGGGGCCTGGGTCGGGCCCGGACCTCGTCAGGTCCGGGCCTCGTCAGGTCCCGAGCCTCGTCGGGTCCGGGCCACGTCAGGTCCCGAGCCTCGTCGGGTCCGGGCCACGTCAGGCCCGAGCCACGTCAGGCCCGGGCCACGTCAGGCCCGAGCCACGTCAGGCCCGGGCCACGTCAGGTCCAGGGCCTCGGCGTCCGGGACCGGTTCACTCCAGGCGTTCGCCGGGGACTTCGCCGCGCGAGTACGCCTTCAGATAGCCGACGACCGTATTGGTCACCGCCACCAGCGGCACCGCCACCACCGCACCGCCGATCCCGGCGATCATCGAGCCGGCCGCCACGGAGAGCACGACCGCGAGCGGATGGACGCGGACCGCCCGGCCGAGGATGAACGGCTGGAGGACGTGGCCCTCTATCTGCTGCACGGCCAGGACGACCACCAGCACCATCGTCGCCGTGAAGACGCCCTGGGTGACCAGCGCCACCACGACCGCCAGCGCTCCGGAGACCACGGCGCCGACGAGCGGGATGAAGGCGAAGAGGAAGATGAAGACGGCCAGCGGCACGGCCATCGGCACCTTGAGGAAGTAGAGGCCGATGCCGATGCAGATCGCGTCGATCATGGCCACTATCACCGTGCCCCGCACATACGCCGTGAGGGTCGCCCACGCGCGCGGCCCCGCCCCGGCGACACCCTCGCGGGCCGCGCTCGGGACGAGCCTGAGCACCCAGCGCCAGATCCGCGGCCCGTCGTAGAGCAGGAAGAGGGTGGTGAACATCGCCAGGACGATGCCGGTCAGCGTCTCGATGATGACCTGGACGCCCTGTATGCCCGCCGAGGTGATCTCGTCCGTGTTGGACCGGAGCGCCTTGGTCAGGTTGTCGGTGATGTTGTCGATCTGGTCCTGGGTGACATGGAACGGACTGGTCCGCAGCCATTCCTTCAGGTCGTGGAGGCCCGTCTCCAGCTTTCCGGAGAGGTCGTCGGCGTTGTCCATCACCTGCCAGACCACGAACCAGCCGACCAGTCCCATGATCACGAAGCCCGAGATGAAGGTCAGGGCCGCCGCGAGCCCCCTCGGGAGGCCCCGGCGGACGAGTGTGGCGACGGTCGGCTGGAGCAACGCCGTGATCAGCAGACCCGCGACGAATGCCAGTACCACCAGTTGCACCGCGCTGATGACGCGCATCAACACCCACAGCGTTCCCGCGAGCACCAGCAGTCGCCAGCCGGCCTCGGCGGCGACGCGGACTCCCCAGGGCACGGCGGCCACGGGGTCGGGGCGCGGCGGTTCGGCGAGGACGGCCGCGGCGGAGGGGGGCGGGGGCGGCGGTGTCGGCGGGGTCCGCTCGGCCGGGGCCGGGGCCGGGGTCTGGGTCTGGGTGGGATCCGCGTCGGGCGCGGCGGCGGACGGTTCGGAGGATCCGGCGGGTCCTGTGGATTCGGCGGATGCGGTTCGGGAGGGCGCGGCGGATTCGGGCGCGGCGGGTCCTACGGGTCCGGGTGCGGCGGTTCCCCCGTCCGCCGGTTCGCGGACCGGTCGCCCGGGGGCGGGCTCGCCGGCCGGCGGCCGCGCCCAGGCGGGCACGCCGTCCGGGTCGGTGCGCGCCTTGCGCTCCTCCAGCCGGTGGGAGAGCCGCGTCAGGCCCGAGCCGACACTGCCGAGCCATTGTGGCAATCTGGACATTTCTCTTCCTCTACCCCCACATCCCCCGCGGCCATCCGGCATGAACGTTACCTGGGCCCCATGGGTCGGAGACGAAAGGTTTCCGCCCGTGAGTGCCCGCGTTCCCTCCGGAAGACCCACAAAGCCCCCGACCGGTTGAGGTCGGGGGCTCGTGGAAGCGTTGCGCGGCGCGCGCCGGAGAGCCTGATACCGGCCGGAGGGCCTAGTACCAGTTGTTGGCCTGCCAGAAGGACCACGCGCCACACGGGCTGTGGTACCGCTCGTTCATGTAGCTGAGGCCCCACTTGATCTGGGTGGCGGGGTTGGTCCGCCAGTCCGCACCCGCGGAGGACATCTTCTCGCCGGGGAGCGCCTGGACGAGACCGTAGGCACCGGAGGAGGCGTTGGTGGCCGTGTAGTCCCAGCTGCTCTCGTTGTTCACGATGTTGCTGAAGCACTGGAACTGGTCGGCGGGAACGATCTGCCGGGCTATCGCCTGCACCTCGGCGGTGCTGTAGGAGCCCTTGACCGGGATGTCGACCGAGTCGCGCGTCGCCGAACGGCTCGCGACCTCGTCCTTCTCCTTCTTCTCCCGGTCCTTCTCCGCCTTCTCCTTGGCCTTCTCCTCCGCCTCCTTCTTGGCGGCGGCCTCGGCGGCTTCCTTCTTGGCGCTGGCGTCCTCGGCGGCCTGCTTGCGGGCGGCCTCCTCGGCTTCCTTCTTGGCGATCGTCTGGGCGACGCCGACCTGGGTGTCCGCCTGCTCCGTCAGCGAAGCGGTCTGGACGGCTTTCTGCCCGGCGGGAAGTTCCGCGAGAAGCGTCGTGTCGGCCGCGGCGGCCTGCACTCCGCCGGTCGTCGTCTTACCCTGCTCGTCGCCCTGGGCGACGCCCACGACGGCGCCGACGGTGGTGACCGCGGTGGCGGAGGCCACGGCGAATCCCCGGACCGAGATCCGGCTCACACGCTTTCCTTCCAGCATCGCCCGCGCACATGACCCTCGCGGACGCGATCGCGCCCCTGACACTGGCCTCTGCTGGTACGGAACCGCGGCATCACGGGACCGGCCGGTCACTGGAGGCACTGGCCCGGAGGACCGTCGGCGAACCCCCCTCTGCGAGAGGTCCGTACGGCGCTCGGGCGGCATACGGCGACGCTGTTCAGTTGTCCGTTCACCGCTCGAATCACGTAGTGGTGAACGCGCGCTCCCTGGGGAGCCCGAGGTGCAAGTGCCGTATGCGGGGCCTGACAGGAACCAGACTTTGCCCGACGCGCACGCTCGGAGGCAATTCCGCGTTGCGTGGGAAACGTCACACCATGTTCGGCGCACCGGAATTCCGGGAATGGCGGCGCGGCAGCACAACGCGCGGCTAAGCTCCCAGGCTTTGCCGCGCGTTGTCCGTTGCCTCTCGGCCTCGTCACCCGGTCCGGGCAGTCGGCCTCGTGACTTGGCTTTGCGCCTTGGCCTCGTGACTTGGGCTTGTCGCCGGCCTTGCCGCTCGGCCCTGTCATCGGGTGCCGGCATCGGGCGTCGCCACCGGAGGTCGGCTCGGACGCCTGCACCGGCCGCCGTCGTCACCGGGCGCCGCCGAGCGGGCCGCGCCCGGCTGTCCGTCAGATGCGGCCGTCCTCCAGCATCTCCGTGACCAGCGCCGCGATCGGCGACCGCTCCGATCGCGTCAGGGTCACATGCGAGAACAACGGGTGCCCCTTCAGCTTCTCCACCACCGCCGCCACCCCGTCGTACCGCCCGACCCGCAGGTTGTCGCGCTGCGCCACGTCATGGGTGAGGACGACACGGGAGTTGGCGCCGATGCGGGAGAGCACGGTGAGCAGCACATTGCGCTCCAGCGACTGCGCCTCGTCCACGACGACGAACGCGTCGTGCAGCGACCGGCCGCGGATGTGCGTCAGCGGCAGCACCTCCAGCATCCCGCGCCCCACGACCTCCTCGATCACCTCGGCCGTGGTCACCGCCGAGAGCGTGTCGAAGACCGCCTGGGCCCAAGGGCTCATCTTCTCCGACTCGCTGCCGGGCAGATAGCCCAACTCCTGGCCCCCGACCGCGTACAACGGACGGAACACCATCACCTTCCGGTGCTGCCGCCGCTCCAGCACCGCCTCCAGACCGGCGCAGAGCGCCAGCGCCGACTTGCCCGTACCGGCCCGGCCGCCCAGCGAGACGATGCCCACGTCCGGGTCGAGCAGCAGGTCGAGCGCGACGCGCTGCTCGGCGCTGCGCCCGTGGATGCCGAACGCCTCCCGGTCGCCGCGGACCAGACGCACCGCGCCGTCGGCCGTCATCCGGCCCAGCGCCTTGCCCCGCGGCGACTGGAGCACCAGACCGGTGTGGACGGGCAGTTCGACCGCTTCCGGGATGTATGCCCGTTCCGCGGCGAACAGTTCGTCCACCTGCTCGGCGGTGACGGACAGCTCCGCCATCCCCGTCCAGCCCGAGTCGGTGATGGCCAGCTCCGCCCGGTACTCCTCGGCCAGCAGGCCCACCGACGACGCCTTGATGCGCAGCGGAAGGTCCTTGGAGACCACCGTGACGTCGTACCCCTCCGCCTGGAGGTTGCGGGCGACCGCGAGGATGCGCGAGTCGTTGTCCCCCAGGCGGAAGCCGACCGGGAGTATGGCCGGATCGGAGTGGTTCAGCTCGACCCGCAGGCTGCCGCCGAGCTCCCCGATGGGGATCGGCGCGTCGAGCCGGCCGAACTGCACCCGGTACTCGTCGAGTCGGCGCAGCGCCTTCCGGGCGAAGTAACCGAGCTCCGGATGGTGCCGCTTGGCCTCCAACTCCGTGACCACCACGACGGGCAGCACCACCTCGTGCTCCTCGAAGCGGCACATGGCGCCTGGATCCGCCAGCAGGACGCTGGTGTCGAGGACATAGGTGCGCCGGTCGTTCTCACGGCGCTTCTTGCTGGTCACCACGGGTGCACGAACCCCCTCGGGGAGAGGTCTGGACGCGACCTGGGTCGCGGGGAAGGGGCCGGGTCCACGCCCTTCGAGGGCCGGTCGACGGCCCTCCACGTCCTCCGCGCGGCCCGCAGGGGCGGCAGGATCCGCCTGCACCGCTCAGCCGTCGCGGGCTTCGTCCGTCGCAAAGGGCCTCCCGGGCGGGCGGCCCCATGCCGCCCGCTGGCAGAGCGACGGTCATTGGGGCGACCGCCGGCCTGTGGGGGATATTCCCGCCGAAGCGCTTGACCATGCAACGGCATATGCGACGAGCAGGTGAACGACCGATCACCGGACCGCTACGGCGGCCCGGGCGGCAACGCTGCGGCATCGGGCAATCGCCCAGCGCACATGCGGGACAAGGGCCGTGACGACCCGTACGGCGGACTCCCGGCGCCCCGCGCCCGGTACGCCCGCTCAGTATCCGTAACGCCGGTGGCGCGCCGCATAATCACGCAGCGCGCGAAGGAAGTCGACCTTGCGGAAGGCCGGCCAGAAAACCTCGCAGAAGTAGTACTCGGAATGCGCGCTCTGCCAGAGCATGAAGCCGGACAGCCGCTGCTCGCCGCTGGTGCGGATGATGAGGTCCGGATCGGGCTGGCCGCGCGTGTAGAGATGCTTGGTGATGTGGTCGATGTCGACGGACTCGGCCAGTTCCTCGAACGACGTGCCGTTCTCGGCGGCTTCCAGGATCAGGGAGCGGACGGCGTCCGCGATTTCCTGCCGGCCGCCGTAGCCGACGGCCACGTTGACGAGTATTCCCTTGACGTCCAGCGTGGCCTGCTCGGCCTCTTTCAGGACGGTCTGCGTCTCGGCCGGGAGCAGGTCGAGCTGCCCCACGTGGTGGACGCGCCAGCGGCCGTCAGCCGCCAGCCCGCGAACGGTGTTCTCGATGATGCCGAGGAGCGGCTTCAGCTCCTTCGCCGGCCGATCCAGGTTGTCCGTCGAGAGCATCCACAGGGTGACGACCTCGACGTCCGTCTCGTCGCACCAGCCCAGGAGCTCCTGGATCTTGTCCGCGCCGGCCTGGTGACCCTGCTCCGGGGTCCGCCCGTCGGCCCGGGCCCAGCGGCGGTTGCCGTCCAGGATGACGCCGATGTGCTTGGGCACCTGGGCGTGATCGAGGCGGCCTTCCACCCGGTGTGCGTAGAGCCTGTACACCAGGTCGCGCAACTTCACGTTTCCAGCCCCTCCATGCCACTGCGGTTCCCCGCCACTGCGGGCACCCGAGAGCGCCACATTACTGCCAGCGTGTCGCGAGGACCCAACTCGGCCGGTCACCGGGCCGTGATAGTCAGTGGCGACATGACCGATTCGCACTACCGCGCGGCCGAAACTCGCTACGACTCCATGGAGTACCGGCGAAGCGGCCGCAGCGGGCTCAAACTGCCCGCCATCTCCCTCGGACTGTGGCACAACTTCGGGGACGACCGCACCCTGGCCTCGCAGCGCGCCATTCTCCGGCGCGCCTTCGACCTGGGCGTCACCCACTTCGATCTGGCCAACAACTACGGCCCGCCGCCCGGTTCCGCCGAGCTGAACTTCGGCAAGCTCTTCGCCCAGGACTTCCGGCCCTACCGCGACGAACTGCTCATCTCCACCAAGGCCGGCTATCTGATGCACCCCGGCCCGTACGGCGAATGGGGTTCGCGGAAATACCTGCTCTCGTCCCTCGACGCGTCGCTGGTCCGAATGGGTGTCGATTACGTCGATATCTTCTACTCGCACCGCTTCGACCCGCACACCCCGCTGGAGGAGACGATGGGCGCCCTCGCGTCCGCCGTCCGGCAGGGGAAGGCCCTCTACGTCGGCGTCTCCTCGTACACGGCGGAGCAGACCAGGGAGGCCGCACGGCTGCTGCGCGAGATGGGCGTCCCCGCGCTGATCCACCAGCCCTCGTACTCCATGATCAACCGCTGGACGGAGGACGACGGGCTGCTCGACGCCCTGGAGGACGAGGGCATGGGCTGCATCTCCTTCGCGCCGCTGGCCCAGGGGCTGCTCACGGACAAGTACCTGGGCGGGGAGGTCCCGGCGGGGTCGCGGGCCGCCAAGGGGACGTCGCTGGACCCGACGCTGCTCACCGAGGACATGCTGCGCCGGCTGCGCGGCCTGGACGGGATCGCGCGGCGCCGCGGGCAGTCCCTGGCGCAGCTGGCGCTGCGCTGGGTGCTGCGGGACGAGCGGATGACCTCCGCGCTGATCGGCGCCTCCAGCGTGCAGCAGTTGGAGGCGAACGTGGCGGCGCTGGACGGACCGGAATTGACCGGGGAGGAGCTGGCTGAGATCGATTCCTTCGCGGTCAGCGCGGAAGGGGTCAACATCTGGGCGAATCGGGGCGGCTCGTAGGGGCCGGCGGCGCTTGCGGAGCTCGGGAGAGCCCGCTGAGCCCGGGGGCGGCACGGTATGGATGGCACGGCCGGCGTGGATGGCGGGGGCCTGGAGGCCCCGGTGGGGCCGGGCGCCGCGGATGAGCCTTCGGCGTGGGCGGGGCGGGCGGGCCGGGCAGGACAGTGTGGCGACCCGGGGGCGGGCGCGGGCCGGATCGCCCGCCGGTTCGCCCGCCGGCCAGGGCACCGGCCCGCGCGCGTCGGCCGCACGTGTCCGGCGGGCGTCGGATACGCATCGCGTAGACGCTTCGCGAATGATTTGTGCATGAATCGTGGGTGATTCCGGCGCCCTTGGGGCGCCTGAATTCCACCGGATCCGGATCACAACTGCCCGGAGTAGCACGAATCCATACGGAGAGTGACATCGCCCCATGAAAAACGGGCCGGTCCGTGGGGGGGATACGGACCGGCCCGAGGGGGGGTTTCCACCATAACCGGTCGGAGGGGGTGCATCGCGCATCAGCGGGGGTGACATAGCGTGGCGCGCTGACTTTCGGCACGGTTGTTGATCTTGTAAGCCTCGGCGGCCGGGGTCACACGACCCCCGTTCCTCCATGTCAGCACTGGGGCTACGGTGTAGAACCAGCCAAGTGATCACCTGCCCAGAGTGCCGTCCGTCACCTTCATCGAAATGTTGCACAAACTCGTCGCCGACTTGACGGGGGTGGGCCGAATGGGGGGTGGGGCGGCCGTTCGGGTGTCGGGGGGGGCGGGTGGGGACGGGTGGAGGCGGGTGAGCGGTCGCGGGACGATCACGCCGATCGCCGTCCCACGCCCCCTCGGGGGGTCCCCCTCCCCCCACCCTCCCTCCCCGTCCCCCTCCCGCCTCTCCCCCTCAGGGCCGCGCCGACCATCCGCCCGCCAGGAGGGCCAGCCAGGCTCCGGCGAGCAGGAAGGGGCCTAGGGGCATGGTCGTGCCGCGTCCCGCGCCGCGGGTGAGCATCAGCGCGATGCCGTACACCGAACCGAGCAGCAGCCCCGCGAGGCCGCCGAGTATCAGCACACCCCAGCCGTACCAGCCCAGAGCGCAGCCCAGGCCCGCGGCGAGTTTGACGTCGCCGAACCCCATCCCGGCCGGGTGTGCCAGGAACAGCAGGAGGTAGGCGCCGCCGAGCGTCAGGCCCCCGAGCAGGGATCCGGTCCAGCTGCCGGCGGACGCCGGCAACAGGGCGGCCACTCCGAGCAGTGCGGCGGTGCCCGCGGCCAGGGGCAGCGTCAGGACGTCCGGTAACCGGTGCACCGCCCAGTCCACTCCCGTGAGCACCACGCCCACCGGTATCGCCAGCAGCCAGACACAGAGTTCGGGTCGTGGGCCGACCGCCGCGGCCGTCGCCGCGCACACCATGGCCGTCGCTCCGACCTGCCACAGCGCCCCCGGGCCGTATCTCGTCCTCCCGCACGCCGCACACCACCCCCGCCCGATTCCACCGCCGAGCGCGTGGCCGCAGGGAGCGGCTGTCCGCCAGGGCTCGTCCGGTTCGACCGACAGCCGGTAGCGGGCGCCGGGCACCAGCGTGCCGGCCAGGGTTCCGTAGAGGGTGGCCGATGCCACCAGCGCGATCAACAACCAGTTCATGCGGCGAGATTACGGAGCCCGGCGAGAAGATGGGGCGATCCCCGCGAAAGCTGTGGACGCCCCGTCGAATGTGGATAACTTGGCTACCCGGAAGGCTGATTGGTCGAGTTCTGCCCAGGCGGAGGGGCGTTGCGGTGCCAGCATGGATGGACGGCTTCACTCACCTCACCGTCGAATCCGCGGAGTGCGGGGCCCCGGCGGTTCCGGTGGAGGTTGCCGCCTCCTATCGGGCGCGGACGCGCGGGTTGCTCGGGCGGGACGGGATCGAGGGCGTCATGCTGCTCACCCCGGCCGGTTCGGTGCACACCTTCGGGATGCGGTTCCCGATCGACGTCGCATACCTGAGCCGGGACATGCGGGTGCTCGCCGTGCGCACCATGTCTCCGCACCGTCTGGGCCGACCCCGGCCGACGGCCCGCCATGTGCTGGAGTCGGCGGCCGGGGCCATGGCGCGATGGGGGCTGCGCGCAGGGGCGCGCGTGCGGATTCGACCCGTCGTATCCGGGCCCGGGTAGGGCGGTTCGCGGCTCACACCACCGGTCTGCGAGGCTCCGGTCTGCGAGGCTCCGGTCGGCGGGCCGCCAGGTACCAGCCGCCGAGGCCCAGGAGGAGTGCCGTTCCTGTGCCGACGCCCGCGTAGCCGACGGCTTTCAAGCGTCCGTCCGGTTCCGGGGAGGCGGCAGCGGTGCGGAGGGCCGCGCCGTCGGGGGCGCGGTGGGTGCGGGGGCCGGGCGGGCCCGTCGGCGCGCTCCGGGCCGGGGCCGTGGTGACCACGAGCGTGATGGGCACCGCTTCCGACCTCCCTTGCCCCGCTTTGCCGTTCAGGCTGACCTGGAGGTAGTACCAGCCTTCGGGTCCCGTGTCCCGTCCCGGCGGCGGTGCGGCGAGGGGGACGGTGACGGCGCGGCCCTGGTAGCCGTCCGTCCGGTTCGTCACATGGCCGCGCGCGGCGTCGTTCAGGCCCATGCGGACGCCGTTGGCGACATAGGGGACGTGTCCCGGGGCGTCGCCGAACGTCGCTTTCGCGAACAGCTGGTGGCCGGTGGTGACCGGGGTCCGGTAGAAGCGGGTCTCCCCCGGGCGGATCGTGTCCTTCCAGGTGCCCGTCCGGACGTCGGCCGCGTCGTTGAATCCGCGGCCTCCGGTGATGCCCTTCGCCGGTCCGGCAGGTTCCGACGGAGGTTCGGAGGCCCATGTGCCCGGCGGTGCCGTGAAGTTGGGTGTGACCGGCGGGTGGTGGGTGACGGCGGTGAGTTCCAGGGCGACGGGTGTGGAGTCACCGCCGTCGGCGTCGCCCCGGGCCACGACGAAGTGGTAGGTGCCGGCCGCCGCGCAGGGGCCGCCCGTTCCCGCGAGGCGTTCGGCGTGGTCGGCGAGGGGGTAGGCACCGCCCTCGGCGAGGAAGGAGCGGTGGCGGGAGGGTCCGCAGGGGATGCCGTCGGCGCGTCGCAGCGATACGTCGATGCCGTCGCGGAGTCCGGGGGTGCCGCCCGGGCGGGGGGCGGCGACCGCGGAGACGTAGGCGTCGGAGGTGCCGTCCAGGCGGACGGCGTAGAACTTGCGCTCGCCCGGGGCGATGGTGTCCGTCGCCGTGCGGCCGCTCGGTACGAGGGGTGGGGTGGCCGTGGTGGTTAGTGCTCCGTGGATCTCCTGTGCGTCGGGGGCCGTCCGGTAGGCGGCCGGCGGTCCGGCGCTTCCCGTCCCGGCGGGTGCGGCGGCCGCGGGGGCCATCGGCGTGACGAGCGCTCCCCCGGCGAGGGCCAGTCGCAGGGCGCGGGTCCCCTTCCGTGCCGACCGCCTCGTACCGCCCGTCACGTACCGCCCCCCTCATTCGCCACCAGGGCTTTCGAAAGTCCCATCCTGCCGCGTGGCGGCGGTGGTTGGCGAGATCCCGACGGGGCGGTTTCAGGGGGTGAGGGAGGTGACCTCGCAGGCGCGGGCGTCGAGGCCCCAGGGATGGGCCTCGGCCAGGACCTCTTCCGGGCCGTCGCCGAGGCGTGCGGTGAGGACGAACCGGTGGGTGTCCCCGATGCGCCGCGGTTCGAACGCGAGGTGGGCGAACCAGCCCGTCTGCGGCCCGGTCGCGGCCGTGCGCAGCCGGGCGAGCTCCGTCTCCACCCGGGCCCATTCCGCGGGTGGTACGTACTGGCGCATCACGGAGTGCCAGACGACGGTGAGGGTGCCGGGGCGGAGGTCGGTGCCGGCCAGGAAGTCGGCCGCGGCCTGGCCGAGGACGCGGGCGGGCAGCCGTCGGGCCAGGTCGATGGCCCCGGAGAGCCGGGTGGGGCGGGCCGGGTGGTCGGGCCAGACGTAGGCGCGGAGGGCGAGGGCGTCGGCGGGGTCGAGGGGGTCCAGCGGGTCGACGTCGCAGCCGAGGCGTTCGACGACGTCCAGGGCGGGGACACGGGCCGCGGCGTCGGCGATCCGGGGTGGCGGGGTGCCGTCCCTCCAGGCGCCGTCGAGGACGACGGGCGAGTCGGGGTCTCCCCAGGAGAAGCGGGGTGTCGCCGGGTCGCCGGCGGTGACGCGGAAGCGGTCGGCGCGGAGGTTCAGGCCGCCGCTGGTGCCGAGTTCGAGCAGCCGGACGGGGGGTGGTTCGGGGGTCGCGAGGGCGGTGACCGTGACGAGCAGGCCGCTGATCAGCATGTTCGCGCGGCCGACCTCGTTGGTCTGGGGTGGGCGGCGCATCCAGGCGGTGATGTGCTCGGGGTGGTCGGCGACGGCGCGCCGGAACGGTTCCCACGCCGCGTCGGGGTCGTCGGCGGTGCCGCCCGCCGTGGAGTAGTGGGCGGCCAGGTCCGGTGCTTCGCCGAGCAGGACGAGCGCGTGGACCGCGCCCATCAGGCGGAGTCCGACGGCGGCCGGGCCCGGCGCGCCTTCCAGAGGGGCCACGGCGTCAGCGCAGGGTCCGCCGTCGCGGACGTCCTGGGCGGCGCGGGTGAGGAGTGTGGCGTAGAGGGGGGAGTCCATTTCGGCGCAGGCGCGGGCCTGGGTGTCGAGGAGGTCGGCGGTGCGGGCGCGGGTCATGCGGCCTCCTCGGGGACTGTCGGCGCTGTCAGGCGGTATCGGTCAACCTAGTGGCGGACGCGGTGGTTCCGGGGAGGGTGGGGCAGTGATCCGCGCCTCAGAGGAATGATCTCGGTGCGGGGTCGTGGTGCGGGGTGTTCACCGTCCTTGGCGGGGGAAGCTGACCTCGACCCTGCGGTTTTTGCGGCGGCCGTCCTCCGTGGCGTTGTCGGCGATGGGGTAGTCCTCGCCGTAGCCGCGGATCTGGTAGGAGATCGAGGAGGAGCCGAGTTCTTTGGCGAGTTGGCGCTGTACGGCGTTGGCGCGTTCTTTGGACAGGGCTATTCCGTGGTCGGCGGATCCCAGGTTGTCGGTGAATCCGAAGACGCGCAGGGTGGTGGCGTGTTGGTTGCGTGCTTCGTCGGCGATGGTCTTTATGCGTTGGGCGGCGGCGCTGTTGAGAGACGAACTGTCCTTGTCGAAGAGGACTTCGGCCTGGAGGGCGAAGGTGACGTTCACATTGGTGTCCACGCGGCGTTCGCTGCCGTTGCCGGTCTCGATGACGGATTTGATGTCGAGGACGCGGCCGGGGGCGAGCTTCGCCCCCTTGCGCAGTTTGAGTCCGGGGGCGTGGGCGTCCAACTTGACGGGGGGTTCGCTGCGGGCCGGGTCGCCGGGGCCGGCGGCGTGGGCGGGGGCCGGTGTGGCGGCGAGGAGGGCGGCCGCCGTGAGGACGGCCGCGGCGATCGGCCGGTGGCGGCGGGCGGGCGGTGTCGGCTGAGGGCGGGTCACGGCTCATCCCGAGAGCGCGATGCGGACGGTGGGCATGGTGGGGATCTGGAAGTCGACCTGGGAGACGTCGGCGGGTGGCGCGGGGAACTGGGCGAAAAGGGGCCGGGACTCCTGCGGTTTGATCCCTGTCAGGCCGGTGCTGCACAGGCACTGGCCGTCGGTGTCCCGGAGGACGAGGTAGCGCTTCTTTCCCTTGGTGTCGACGAGGGTGGCGCCCGAGACGGCGGACTGGGATCTCACGTCGGTTTCCTTGGACCGCCATTCCAAGGCGTTGAACATTTTGGTGCCGTGGTTGGTGACGGTTCCCTGGACGGTGACGAACCCGCCGCCCTCCCGGGCGGCGGAGGTGATGGTCACGACGATTCCGTCGCCGTTGCGCATTTCCCCCAGTGGTCGGGACGACGAGGATTTCGCCTGGCTTTCGGGCTCGGGTTCTCCGGTGTCCGCGGCGGTCGGCCGGCCCGACGCGTTCCGCTCGTCGCCACCGCCGTCGCCGTCGCCTCCGCAGCCGGAGAGGGCGAGCACCGCGGCGATGGCGAGCGACACCGGCAGCACGGCCCGGGGGTTTCGGCGCCCTGTGCTCATGGGTGGCGTTCCTCCGCTCGTGGGGTCATCGGTCGGTGGCGGCGAGGCGGACGGCGAAGAGGGTGCGTGCCGTGAGCCGGGGGTCGGGGTGGGCGGGGTCGACGGTCAGCGGTCCGTCGTCGCAGTCGAACCGGGCGTACGGGGCGCCGGCGTCCCCGCCCGGGGCGGGGCGGCAGCGGGGGGTGACGACGGCGCGGGAGCTGACGGTGGGGTGGACGTCTTCGGTGCCGGGGACGACGGACATGCCGATGCCGTCGCGGGTAGTGACGGTGACGTCGAAGGCGAGCGTCGTGGGGTCGGGCCCGGGGGCCGCTGCGCAGCCGGGGCCGGTGAGACCGGCGGCGTTGTCGCGGGCGAGGCGTTCCGCTTCGCGGCAGGCGGTGGCGGGGGCGTCGCCGCGACCGTCGAACCAGCGCCGCCAGTCGCCGCCCGGCCGGGCGACGAGGTCCCGGAGGAAGCCGGTGTAGGACTGCTCCCGGTAGTCCTGGGCGGCGGCGAGGGCCGCGGCGTCGGCGGCGGACCGGGTGCCGTTCCTGGCGGCTCCCGCCATGCCGACGGCGAAGACGGCGAGGGCGACGAACAGGAACCCGGCGATCGCCACGATGTACAGGGGGAACGCCTGGCCCGCGTCGCGTCCGCCGACCGGCGGGCCGAACGGTGCGGACCCCTGGGTCACTTGGCAATTTTTTGGATCTGATCCATGATCGCTTTTGCGATCACCGTGCCGAAGTCCGTCGTCGTGAGGACGAGCACGATCGCCACCACGACGGCGATGATGCCCAGGTACTCCACCGAGGTCTGCCCCCGGTCGTCCTCCCAGAAGCGCTTCCCCATTCCCATCCCCTCCACGCGTGGCCGGGCGCTGCGGGTGGCGTCCGGACCGGCCGGTCGTCGCAGGGGAAACGTACGCCCGAACACCGGACGCGGGACAGTGTGCGTGCCTCTTATTCCCTCTTTCGCAGGGGAGTTGGGCATTCGCCGGCGTCACGCGCACCACTCCCGTCCAGCTCCGCGTCCCACTGTCGAGGTGCCTTCGGGCGATGACTGTCCCACAGTCGGTTGCAGAAGCGAAGAGAATTGGCGGAACTCCTCCGCACGGGCCCCCGCCCGGCCTCCCACCCACCGCACCGGTCTCATCGGCCCGACACCGTTCCGAAGTCCACGCCCGAGCCGAGGAAGAACCCGGCGATCATCAGCGCCAGCGTGCCGGGGACCATGAACGTGGTGATGACGACCGTGGCCTTGGGGACCGCGCGGGCCGCCCTGCGGCGGGCGTTCTGTGCGTCGGTGCGGCGCATGTCGGCGGCTATGTCCATGAGCGTGTCCACGATGGGCGAGCCCAGTTCCTCGCCCTGCTGGAGGGCCGACACGAACTGGGCGACCTGTTCGGAGTCGTTCCGCCGGCGCAGCCCGTCGAAGGCGTCCCGGCGACTGACGCCCATGTCCATCTGCCGCAGCGCGATGCGCAGTTCGTCCGCCCACGGGCCCTCGTACCGTTCGGCGACCCGGTCGAGGGCCTGCCGGAAACTCAGCCCGGCGCTGACGACGACCGCGAGGACGTCGAGGAAGTCGGGGAGCGTACGTTCGATCGCGGTCCGTCGCTCCCGGACGGCGGCCCAGATGCCCACCTCGATCCAGAACAGCCCGAAGGCGACGAGCAACGCGGCTATCAGCAGCCGCCCCTCGACCAGCATGACAAGCGCGCCACCGAACCCCAGGGCCCCGTACACCGCGCGGCGGGCCGCGTAGCGGTCGACGGTGAGGCCGCCCGGGTTGCCCGCGCGGTCGATCCGCGTACGGATCCGGGCCACGCGGCGCGGTCCCATCAGCCGCAGCACGAGCGGGGCCCACCGCATGCCGAGGCGGTCGACGGCCGATCCGACGGCGGTGGTGCGGGTGGCTCCGACCTCCAGGGCGACGGCGAGGTCCGGGGGAAGTCTGGCCTCGCTGCGCCAGAGGGCGACGCCGTAACAGAGGCCGGTCACGGACGCGCCGGCCAGGAGAGCGATCAGCAGGCCCATGTCCGTCTCCTCGGGTCGTGGGGGGGCGTGGTGGATGGTGCGTGCGCGTGGGGAGTGGGTGGGGCTGGGTGGGCCGGAGTGGGGCGGCAGGTGGGCGGGGATGCGGAGGGACTTCGGTGTGCGTTGAGTGGGAGGTGAAGGCGGGTGGGGCTCAGATGTCGATGCGGGACATGCGGCGTATGAGGAAGAAGCCGACGCCGTAGAGCGCGAAGGCGCCGATCACCGTGAGCTGTCCGAGAGCGGTGCCCGTCATACGGTCGATGGAGCCGGGAGCGATGCGGTCCAGGAGGAAGAGCGTGCCGACGCCCATCAGGGGGACGACGTATGCCGTGGCGGTCACCTGGGACAGCTGGGTCCGGACCTCCCGTCGGGTCTCCTTCCGTTCCTCCAGCGTCTCGGTGAGGTTGCGCAGGGAGCGGACGACCGATCCGCCCGCGTGATGGGAGAGGACCAGCGTGGTGACGAGCACGCCGAGCTCACGGGAGGGCAGCCGGTCGGCGAGTTCGGCGAGGGCCTCGTCGACGGAGTGGCCGACGGCCAACCGGTCGGCCACGGCGGACAGTTCCTCCCGCGCGGGAGCGTCCATCTCCTCCGCCGCCATGCCGAGCGCCGTGCGCAGGGCGAGGCCCGCCTGGGTGGCGTTGGCGAGGATGCGGGCCAGCTCGGGGAGCTGGTTGATGAACTTCTCGATGCGTTTGCGGCGTTGCCGCCCCAGGAAGGCGAACGCCGTCCAGACGGCCACCACCGCGGCGAGCGGCCCGAAGAACGGGGCCAGGGCGAGAGCTGCCACGGCCCACAGGACGACGGCCGCGGCGCCGGTCCACAGCAGGAAGTCGCCCGGCGCGATACCGAGCCCGGTGGCGGCGATGCGCCGCTCCAGCCGTCTGCCCGGGCGGGTCCCGCGCACCGCGCGGTCGAAGCGGCGTAAGGGCCGGGAACGGGCGGTGGAGCGGGACGGCTCCCCTGGATCGGCGAGGCGTTCGGCGAGTGCGGCCTGCCGCTCCCGGCCGGCCAGGTACGTCCGTACTCCGGCGACGGCGAGTGTGCCGCACAACAGGGTGATGCCCAGGGTGAGGAGCGTGAGGGTGTCGTTCATGTGCGGTCGCCTTCCATGGCCTTCCTTGACCTTCCATGGCCGTTGGTCCGTACGGTCGTGGGTGCGGCGGCGGTCGTCGCCGGTGTCCTGGTGGGTCTTCCCAAGAGGCGGCCTCGGGCGAACCCTGAGACGGCCCGGACGCGTCCCGGAGATCGCCCCACTAGGGGTTCCGTTCGGCTTCCGCGGCCCCCTCCCCGTACCCGGGCCCCTCCCCGTACCCGGCCACTTCGCCGTAGGCAGCCTTCGCTCCGTAGGCAGCCCCCGCGCCGTACGCGCCTTCCTCACCGGCCGGGACCCCTTCGCCGGCCGCGGGCCGTCCGGCGTGGCGGCCCGCGGCGCGTGGTCCGGTGGCGGTGCCGGGCGGCGCGGCGACTCCGAACGCCTGGGGAACCGGCTCGTTGGCCAGGCGCAGCCGGCCGACGGCCCGCTCGGGCAGCGGGAAGTGGGCGAACGTGCCGCGGACGACGCGGTCCGGGCCCATGGGCAGCGCGTCGAAGCGGACCACGGTGGAGAGACGGTGTCCGACGGCGGTCCGCGCCCCGGCGGCGGCCCGCTCGGCGAGAGCACCGGGCCGCCCCTGGGGCGCGTACGCGTCCAGGAGCGCCACCTCGCTGATGCGACGCGCCCCGTCGGCGGTGCGGGTGAGCTGGACGACGCAGTCCACCGCGCTGTCGATCTGGTCGCGCAGCGCCTCATAGGGGATCTTGACCTCCGACATGGAGGCCAGCGTGCGCAGCCGCATCAGCGCGTCCTCGGCGCTGTTGGCGTGGACGGTGGCGAGGGAGCCGTCGTGGCCGGTGGACATGGCCTGGAGCATGTCGAGGGTCTCGCCGCCCCGGACCTCGCCGACGATGATGCGGTCGGGACGCATGCGCAGGGAGTTGCGCACCAGGTCCCGGATGGTGATCCGGCCCTTGCCCTCCACGTTGGGCGGGCGGGATTCGAGGCGGATCACATGCGGCTGCTGGAGCTGCAGTTCGGCGGCGTCCTCGACGGTGATGACGCGCTCGCCGTCCGGGATGAGGCCGGAGAGGGCATTGAGCAGTGTGGTCTTGCCGGAGCCGGTGGGCCCGGAGATGACGATGTTGAACTTCGCCCGGACCAAACCCGCGAGCAGCATCACCGTCGGTTCGTCCAGCGTGCCGATGCCGACGAGTTCCCGCAGCGTGTAGACGCGCGGGAAGCGACGGATGGTGAGGGTGGCGCCGTTGAGGGCGAGGGGCGGGATGATGACGTTGACGCGTTCGCCGCTGGGGAGCCGGGCGTCGACCATGGGATTGGACTCGTCCACGCGGCGATTGACGGTGGAGACGATGCGTTCGATGGTCTGCATCAGCTGCTCGTGGGAGGCGAACCGCACGGGGACGGCCTCGACGCGGCCGGCGCGCTCGACGAACACCTGGTCCGGGCCGTTGACCATGATCTCGGTGACGGTCGGGTCCTCCAGGAGGGGTTCGAGAATGCCCAGGCCCAGGGCCTCGTCCACGACCCGGCGGATGAGGCGGTCGCGTTCGGCGGTGGAGAGGACCGGGCCCTCACGGCTGATGATGTGGCCCAGCACGCGTTCCAGCCGCGTCCGCCGCTCGGCGGCGGCGAGGGCGGACATCTCCGCGAGGTCGATCTCCTCCAGCAGCTTGGCGCGGTAGACGGGGACGAGGTGGTCCGACTCCCGCCCCGCGCCGGGCGGTTCGGGGCTGGCGACGCGGGCCCGGAGGCTCATGTGCGGCCCTTCTGAGGGAGTGCAGGGGGTACGGGGGGCTCAGGAAGTGCATGGGGCTCTTGGGACGCGGAAAGCCCGGCCGGCACGCCGCCGGGGGCGCGCGTGTCATCCGGGCAGCGCATGGTGGCGTGCCGGGTGACGTGGAAGCCGGTGCCGGGGAGGAGGCCGGGGACGGCGACGTCCACCGTGGCGGTCACTTCGGTGGTGCCTGGCGCGCAGGGGGGCGCCTGGACGGTGTCGGCACGCCGGGCGACCCAGTCGGTCATGGCGGCTCTGGCGGCGGCTTCCGGGGTGGTGCGGGGTTCGTCGAGTGTCGCCGTGCGGGCGGCGGCGCGGGCGCCGGTTCCGGCCTGCTGGGCGGCGAACGCCGCCAGGCCGAGTTGGATCGCGGCCAGACCCACGAGGAGGAGGACAGGCAGAAAACCGATGAACTCGACGGCGGCGGAGCCGCGGTCGGCTGCCGGCCGGCGGGGACCGCGCGCCGCCCCGGCCCGGGAGGAGCCACGCACCGGCCCGATTCGGGAGGAGCCACGCACCGGCCCGATTCGGGAGGGGCCACGCGCTGCCCCCACCCGGGAGGGGCCACGCACCGCCCCGGCCCGGAAGCCTGCCCACTCTCCCGCCGTCCCACCCCGGAAGGCCCGCACGGCCCCGGCCCGCGCCTGCGCCCACACGCACACTTGCGCCCGCGCCCACACGCACACCCGCGCCCGGAAGCGGTCCGGCTCCCCCCAATACCGCGAAAACGGCATCGCCCACACCCCGATGCCCCCCGCCACCGTTCAGTCCTCCCGCGCCACGCCCGCCGTGCCGCCCACCGCCCACGGCCAGTCGACCGCGTCCGGTACCAGCACGGGCACCTTCAGCTTCACCGTCGCCTTGTAGACGTCGCCCTCCCGGCCGCAGTCGATCGAGCCGGTGCGCCACTCCCCCGGCAGGTCGGCGCGGGCGGCTTCCGCGCAGTCGCGGCCCACCGCTCCGGCGCGGGCCGCGCGGTCCGCGGCGTGCCCGGCGAGGGAGTAGGTGTAGCCGACCAGCACGCACTGCCAGACCACCGCCAGGGCGACGAGGATCATAGGGAAGATCCCGGCGAACTCGACGGCGACCTGCCCCCGGTCCCCTCCCCACCTGCGGAACCGTCGGAACGGTGAGGGCGCGGGGACGGGGGTGAGCCGGTCCGGGCCCGTCCCCCCGCCCGTCGCCGCCTCGGAACCGACCGCCCCTCCGGTAGCAGCCGTACCTCCAGGCCCTCCCGTGACAGGCCCTCCCGCCACAGACCCACCCGTCACGGAACCTCCCGTCACGGAATCCCCCGCCCCCAGCGCCCGGTGCCGGCGCGGGCCGCCGGGCCGGGCCCCAGGCGCGGGCGCGGCCAGTCCGAGTTCGCCGGCGAGCGCCCACAGCGCCTGCCGGACCCCCGACCGGGCGTCCAGGTCCTGCATCCGGCCGGAGTCGACGGCCGCCCGCAACTCCTTGTACGCGGCCGGGACGACGGTACGGGCCACCCGCGTCCCCGTGGTCCGGGCGACGAGCGGCGGCTGCACCTCGGCGCCGCGGGTGTGCCGGTTGACGACGGTCATGGTGTCCTCCGCCTTGCGGATCCGGAGCCGGTCCCACAGCCGGACCATGCGTTTGGCGGCCCGTACGGACACCACGTCGGGCGTGGTGACCAGCAGGGCGAGGTCGGCCGTCTCGATGACGGCCGCGCCCGCCGCCGTGATCTGCGTACCGCAGTCGGCGACGACGAGCGGGTAGCGGCGGCGCAGTGCCGCCGTGATCTGGCGGGAGGCGGGGTCGCCTATCTCCTCGCCGCGTTCGCCCTCGGCCGGGGCGAGGAGCAGGCCGAGCCCGGTGGGGTGCGGGAAGACGGCGTCCTCGAGGACGCGGGGCGAGATGTCGCTGATGCCGGCCAGGTCGGCGACGGACCGCCGGAAGCGGACGTCCAGATAGGAGGCGACGTCGCCGGACTGGAGGTCCATGTCGACGAGGGCCACCTCGTGCCCGGCGGACCGTGCGGCGAGGGCGAGTTGCACGGCCACGACGGTCGTCCCGACGCCCCCCTTGGCGCCGACGACGGCGACGAGCCGCCCGTCGGCCCCGGCCCCGCCGCCCGCCGGACCGCCCGGGCCCGCGTCCAGATGGCGGCGGACGCCGGTGGCCCAGTGGGCGGCGGCCTGGACGCGGGCGCCGAGTTCGTCGGGGGAGGGTGGGAGCGCGGCGAGGCCGCGGGCGCCGCAGTCCATGGCGGCGGCGTACAGCGCGGGCCCGGCGTCGGCGGAGAGGAGGACGACGCCGGTGGCGGGGAAGCGGAGGGCCACCTCCCGGACGACTTCGAGGGCGGGGGCGGGCCCCAGCCGTTCGTGGACGAGGACGACCTCGGGAAGGCCGGAGACCGAGGCGGCACCCAGTACGGCGAGGGCGTCGAGGAGGGCCGTCGAGTCCCCGACGGTACGCAGCGGTTCGACGCCGGGGAGCTGGGCGAGGAGCCCGCCGACGGTCCGGGCGGTCTCCGGGTCCGCGAGGGCCGGGAGGATGCGGATGGTCACCGGGAACGTCCCCCGTCTACTTGTCGCCGTCGAGGGTGTACGTGCGGTCGGAGCCGCTGACGCCGGTGTCGTCGCCCGGCGCCACCAGGGCCAGCCGCACATGGGTCGCGAACGACTCGGCGTACGCGACGCGTTGCGCGTCCTTCGTGTCCAGGGCGAAGGTGATCGGCACGGCGTCGCCCGCCTGCCGGGTGCCGGACGCGCCGGTCCGGGCGCCGCCGCTCCGGCCGTCGAGAGGGGTGAGCCTGCCGACCTCGATGACCTGGGCGCCGCTGACGATGACCTTCGACACCGGCTGGGGGTTCGCGTCCTTGGCGTCCTTGCCGGTGCCGCCGGCCGTCCCGCTCCTTCCGTCGAAGGTGGCGTAGATGTTGACCTTCGAGCCGGGCGTGATCTTGCCGGCCACACCGGTGGCCGCGTCGATCATGATGGCGATCTCCTGCTGCCCGGGGGCGAGGGCGGGCCGGTTGACGATCATGTCGCTCTGCAGCAGCGATCCCCTGCGGAGCGGAGTCACGGCGATCTTGCCGCGCACCTCGGCGAGATGTGTGACGGCCGTGGCGGGCAGCCACCGTCTGGGCATCGACACCTTCTCGAACTGTCCCTCGTCCAGCGCCCGGTAGGCAGCGACGTCGAACCGCAGCCGGTAGGCGGTGACCTCCGGACCGACCTTCGACTCGGCGTCGTCCACGACCGCGTACACCCCGGCGGCCGCTCCCACGGCGCAGAGGACCGACAGGAGCAGGAGGATGATCCCGCGTCGCTGGCGTGAGTTCATGGTGCGGCGGACCTCACTGGCTCGGTTGGGGTGCGGCGGCTCGGCGGTTCCACGGAAGCGGCGACGGCCGGTGGGCCAGGGGGCCGCCCACCGCCGGCCGTTCCCTGAGCGGAGGGCGGTGCGTACGCGCCGGTGGTCCCGTGCGGCGCCGGATCCCCCGGCGTACCACGCGTCCCCGGCGGATCCGGCGGGCGGGCGGCGCCTGGTCCCGGGGCTGCGACGGTACGCCGATGGACGGCCCGGAGTGGGACGTTCCGGCGGGACGCGCCCCTTCGAGCGATCTCAGAAGACCCTCGGAACCGGCCCCTCACGCCACAGCCTCCCCACCGGCCGCACAGAACCCGCATCGGTCGCCGATGAGTTCGAGCCCGCACCACCGGCACTCCTCCCGCCGGACAGAGGAGATCAGTTGGTAGAGGATCGACGGGTCGGGGATGGCTGCGGCGAACTCCACCGCGCGCCGGGTGCCCCACCAGTGGACGGACTCCGCGGGCAGTGGTGACACCTCCTGGACCCCTTCGACGCGCCACTCCGGGGCGAGGACGTCCGTCACCCAGTCCTCGGCCCGGCGGGGGCCCTCGCGGGCCACGGTCAGCCGGGTCGGGTAGGCGGGGCCGGGAACGCCGTCACCACCAGGGCGGACGAGGCGGGGCGCCGGGTTGACGAGGACGCCGAAGCGGACGCCGGGGAGCAGTGAGGTGAGGTGCGGACCGAGGCCGACCGGCACCCGGTCGAAGCGGGCGACGCTGGCCAGTTGGGCGCCGGCGTAGATGTAGTGGGCGAGGAGGCGGGTGGCGGAGGCGAGGACTCCGGGGCCCAGGTCGGAGAGGGACAGCTGGCGTAACTGGCGGGCCAGGACGCCGACCGCCAGCGGCGGCAGGGCGACGGGCAGCAGGGCGATCCGTTCGCTCTCCAGGACCGCGCGGACGGTGTGCAGCCGGCGGACGTACGCGGCGGGCAGGGCGTCGGAGTGGACGACGACCAGGTGGCCGCACTGGTCGAGCAGGACGGACGCCTGGGCCACCGCGGTCTCCAGCGGCTGCGCCTCGGGCGGCTGGAGGACGGCCGCGGTCGGCGCCGGGCCGTCGGGGGCGGGCAGCACCAGGTCGGGGCTGGTGACGGCTATCGCAATCGGCACGTCCGAATCCCCGTCCACTCCTGCCTCCGGCGCCCCGGCGGCCATGGATCGACCCTGCTCGGCGCCGGTGCCCCGCACACGCCGGCGCCCCGCACTTTATCCACGAACGGAGCGGCTCGGAACAGTTCCTTCGAACCCGCCCGGTCCGCCTCGCTTCCCGCCCCTCCAGTCCCCCCGGTCCCTTTCCGAACGGAGACCTGCCGCATGCCCGTTCTCCGAACGGGACCCGCCGCGCACCTTGTCCGAATGGAGGCCCGCCGGGCGCCGTTTCCCGAACGGGGGCCCGACGAACGCCCGCTTCCGGGCGGGAACCCGCCGCCCGCCCCTTCTCCGGACCGAGATCTGCCGCGCACCCGTTTCCGAACGGAAACGCGCCGCAGCCACACGCGACCAGCCCCCTCCGCGCCTCCCCTTGACGGATGGATTGGTCTGGACCATCCTCAGCGCACCGGCCGGCACCCCCCTCCTTCACAGCGATACCCCCCACTCACCGTTTCAACTCTCCCCCCACCGGAGGCAGTAGTGAATCGCCCGGACCACCCATGTCATAACGCGCGCCCCGGCCCGACCCGCGGCGAAGGCGGAAGCAGAAGCAAGGGCAGGAGCAGAGGCGGAAAGCGCCACCGCCTCGGCGGCCTCGTCACCGCCGTCGCCCTTGCAGCCGCGGGCGCGGCCGCCACCGGCGCCGGTCCGGCGCACGCCGCTCCCCGCGCCACCGCACACGCCCCCACCACCTCGGCCGTCACCCCGAAAGCCGAGCCCAACCTCCTCAAAAACGCCGGCTTCGAAAACGGCCTGTCCCCCTGGTCCTGCTCCGCCGACAGCGGCACCACCGGCACCCCCGCCCACTCCGGCACCGCCGCCCTCAAGGCCGCGCCGAGCGGACTCGACAACGCCCGCTGCGCGCAGACCGTCGCCGTCAGACCCGGCTCCGCCTACACGCTGAGCGCCTGGGTACAGGGCTCGTACGTGTACCTGGGCGCGAGTGGCACCGGCACCACCGACGTCTCCACCTGGACACCGGGCACGGGCACCGACTGGAAGCAACTCACCACCTCCTTCACCACCGGCCCCAACACCACCTCCGTCACCGTCTACACCCACGGCTGGTACGGCCAGAGCCCCTACCTCGCCGACGACATCAGCCTCTCCGGCCCGGGCGGCGACCCGGGCGATCCCGGCGACCCCATACCCTCCGCCCCCGGTGGGCTGACGGCCGGCCGGACCACCTCCTCGTCCGTCGACCTGTCCTGGAGCCCGGTCACCGGCGCCACCGGCTACCAGGTCTACCGCGACGGCACGAAGGCGCAGCCGGTCACCGGCGCCTCGGCCACCGTCACCGGGCTCGCGCCCTCCACCACGTACCGCTTCCAGGTCACGGCGGTCAACGCGGCCGGGGAATCCCCCCGTTCCACCGAGATCAGCGTCACGACGGCGGCAGGCGGAGGCCAGCCCTCGACACCCAAGCACGCGGTGACCGGCTACTGGCAGAACTTCGACAACGGCGCCAAGGTCCAGCGGATCAGCGACGTCCAGGCGCAGTACGACATCATCGCCGTCGCGTTCGCCGACGCCACCGCGACGCCCGGCGCCGTGGACTTCACCCTCGACCCCGGACTGCGCTACAGCGAGGCGGACTTCAAGGCCGACATCGCGGCCAAGCGGGCGGCCGGCAAGTCGGTGGTGATATCCGTCGGCGGCGAGCGCGGCAGCGTGCGCGTCAACGACGCCGCGTCGGCCGCCAACTTCGCGGACAGCGTCTACCGGCTGATGCAGAAGTACGGCTTCGACGGCGTCGACATCGACCTGGAGAACGGCCTCGACCCGACGTACATGACGCAGGCCCTGCGCGCCCTGTCGGCGAAGGCCGGTGACAAACTCGTGATCACCATGGCGCCGCAGACGCTCGACATGCAGTCGACGTCGGCGAGCTACTTCAAGACGGCGCTGAACATCAAGGACATCCTGACCGTCGTCAACACGCAGTTCTACAACAGCGGTTCCATGCTGGGCTGCGACGGCAAGGTGTACGCGCAGGGGTCGGTCGACTTCCTCACGGCCCTGGCCTGCATCCAACTGGAGGGCGGGCTCGCGCCCTCACAGGTCGGCCTGGGCCTGCCCGCCTCCCCGCGTGGCGCCGGCAGCGGCTATGTCGACCCGTCCGTGGTGAACAGCGCCCTGGACTGCCTGGCCAAGGGCACCGGCTGCGGCTCGTTCAAACCCGCGAAGACCTACCCGGGCATCCGCGGGGCGATGACCTGGTCGACGAACTGGGACGCGAGCAACGGCAACGCCTGGTCCAACGCGGTCGGCCCGCACGTCCACGGGCTGCCGTAACGATTCCGCGCGACCGCGCGACGAGGGCCCGCCGGATCCCCCGGCGGGCCCCGCTTCACACCGCCGCCGTCACGGCTTGGGCAGCGTGCAGCCCGGCAGGCTCAGGTCGATCCTGTTGCCGGCCGCCACACACTTGGCGATGCCGTAGGTCTGCTCGGCGTAGTTGATGCCGCGCCGGACGGTGACGTTCCCATTCTCGTCCACCTCGCACGGGTTGTTCTCCGTGCACCGCTCGCCGTTCTCGTTGCCGGTGTTGTTGACGGCGATCACCTTGCCGGTGTTGACGTCGATGACCGGCGAACCGGAGGTTCCCCCGATGGTGTTGCAGGAGGGCGTGTAGCGCAGCGAGTCCTTCCAGGTCCAGTCGCCCTCGCGGAGCTCGTGGACGAAGCCGTCCACGTTGCAGGAGTAGATCCGCTTCCAGTAGCCCGAGACGACCTTGATCGGTGTGCCGGCGGCGGGGTGGTCGGCGGAGAGGCTGAGGGCGTTGATCCCGTAGTTCTTCTTGATCTGCGCGTAGGTGGTGGTGAGCTGGTAGAGGGTGACGTCGGTGTCGGTCATGGTCGCGTAGGCGACCTTGCTCGCGCGGAGCGTGGCGGCCTTGCCCGCGGTGGAGTTGAGCAGGCTGAACGTACGGGACGACGCCTGGTCGACGATGACGTCACCGGGGCCCGGCATGCCGGTCTCCAGGCAGTGCCCGTTGGTGAGCACGAGGGCCGGGTCGCCATCGGCGGAGTTGGGGAGGCGTATCAGCGATCCCGAGCAGTTGCTGAGGGCGACGGTGCCGGCGAAGTCGACGGCCTTGGGCTTGGTCTGCGCCGTAGCCCCGGCCTTCGCCGCGACCTCGGCTTGCGGCGCGGACGCCCGCGGGGCGTCGGCCGTCTGGGGCGCGGCGCTCGCGGGGGCGGCGGCGATGCCGGTCGCGGCCGCGCCGCCGAGCAGCAGGGTGGTGAGTACGCCGACGAGAGGTCGTCTCATGGGGGGTGGTCCTCTCCGGACGGAATGCGTTCCGATTTGGCATGTGCATTGTTGGTGGCCTTGAGGTCACGCGCAATCAATCGGACCCGAGTGACGGCGAAGTTGGCCGGAACCCCTCGCACCGCAGTCCTTGACCTGCGCATGTCATTCTCTTGACACTGGCCTCGCCCAACCCCCCACCCGTCGCACACACCGGAGCCTCCAGGAGGCCGTCATGCGACCGCGTTCATCCGGCGGCCGGGCAGCCGCCCTCGTCACCGCCTTCTCTCTCGCCTCCCTCGCCCTGGCCTCACCCGCCGTCTCGTCCGCCGTCTCCTCAGCGGTCTCTCCCGCGGTCTCTCCCGCGGGGGAATCCGCACCGCACTCCGCGGCCGCGGCGACCCACTCCTACGAGGTGACGGGCCCGCGCACCGCCGCCCAGCGCACCGCGGTCGCCGCGACCGGCGCTTCCGTCGACGCCGTCCACGGGAACACCGTGGTCATCACGGCGAACGCGGCCCAGGCCGAGCGGGTCCGCCGGCTGGGCCACCGCGTGACCGAACTGCCCGGCCCACCGGACCGCTCCGCGGGCGAACGGCCCGTCCCGCACGACTTCCCGTCCCGCGACGCCAAGTACCACAACTACCGCGAGGCGACGACGGAGATCGACGCGGACGTCGCCGCCCACCCCGCGATCATGAGCAAGCGGGTCATCGGCAAGAGCCATGAGGGCCGCGACATCGTCGCCGTCCGGATCAGCTCCGGGGCGAAGCCCGACGACGCCAAGCCGGAGGTCCTCTTCACCCACCACCAGCACGCGCGCGAGCACCTGACCGTCGAGATGGCCCTGTACCTGCTGAAGGAGTTCGGCAACGGCTACGGCACCGATCCCCGGGTCACCAAGATGGTCGACGAGCGGGTGATCTGGATCGTCCCCGATGTCAACCCCGACGGGGGCGAATACGACATCGCCACCGGCACGTACCGCAACTGGCGCAAGAACCGGCAGCCCAACTCCGGTTCCTCGAACGTCGGCACCGACCTCAACCGCAACTGGGGTTACAAGTGGGGCTGCTGCGGCGGCTCCTCCGGCAGCACCGGGTCGGAGACCTACCGCGGCCGGGCCGCGGAGTCGGCGCCCGAGGTCAAGGTCGTCGCCGACTTCGTCCGCGGCCGGGTCGTCGGCGGGAAGCAGCGCATCACGGCCGCGATCGACTTCCACACCTACAGCGAACTGGTGATGTGGCCGTTCGGCTGGACGTACGACGACACCGCGTCCGGCATGACGCAGGACGACCACGACGCGTTCGCCAAGGTGGGCAAGGCGATGGCGGACAGCAACGGCTACACCGCCGAGCAGTCGAGCGACCTCTACATCACCGACGGCACCATCGACGACTGGCTGTGGGGCGCGCAGAAGATCTTCGCCTACACCTTCGAGATGTACCCCACGGGCGCGGGCGGCGGCGGCTTCTACCCGCCGGCCTCGGTGATCGACCGGGAGACGGCACGCAACCGGGACGCGGTACTCCAGTTGCTGGAGAACGCGGACTGCATGTATCGGTCGATCGGCAAGGAGCAGCAGTACTGCGCGAAGCGGTAGGAGACCGCCGGAGACGGGGCACGGGCGGGCGGGCCACGGCGGGCCGCCCGCCCGGTGTGCTCCGTCCGCTGCGCACTCTCACTCCGCGAGATCCCGGTGACCGTCGTTGACCAGGCGTTCCGTCGGATGTTAGACAGCCGCGAGCGGTGCGCACGGTGGATGCCGCATCGGACCCGCAGAACGAGGAGGCTCGATGGCCGTCGCCGACGACGCCCTGGCCCGGCTCGCCGACGAGCCGGTGGACCACCGTTTCAAGGGGCTGCCCCCGGACGCGGAGGGCCTGACCGTCGGCGCCCTCACGGCCCAGCGGCGCTCCTTGTTCACCGGTGGCTTCACGACGCCGGTACTGACCCTGTCGGCCGAGGCGCTGGACCACAACCTCGCGCTGATGGAGCGCTGGTCCGCGGGGCACGGCCTCGCCTTCGCGCCGCACGGCAAGACGTCGATGGCCCCGAGCCTGTTCGCCCGGCAGCTGGCCCACGGGGCCTGGGGGATCACCGCCGCCATGCCCGGCCAGGTACGCGTCTACCGGGCCTTCGGGGTGCGGCGGATCTTCCTCGCCAACCAGGTGGTGGACGCCGCCGCGCTGCGCTGGCTGGCCGGCGAGCTGGCCGCCGACCCCGACTTCCGCGTCGTCGTCTATGTGGACTCCGTACGCGGCGTCGAGCTGATGGACGCGGCCCTGCGCGGCGCCGGAGCCGGCCGGCCGCTGGACGTCGTCGTCGAACTCGGCGCCACGGGCGGCCGGACGGGCGTGCGGACGGCGGCGGACGCCGGGCTCGTCGCGGACGCGGTGGCGGGTGCGGAAACGTTGCGGCTGGTGGGTGTCGCCGGGTACGAGGCGGAGATCCCGGACGCCGACGAGGCGCGGATCCGCGCCTGGGTGCGCGATCTGACGTCGCTGGCCGTGGAGTTCGACGCGGCCGGGCGGTTCGCGGGCGTCGAGGAGATCGTGGTCAGCGCGGGCGGCAGCTCGTGGTTCGACGCGGTGGCCGAGGTCTTCGGAGAGCTTCCGGAGCTGTCCGCGCCGGTGCTCAAGCTGCTGCGCTCCGGCGCGTACGTCACGCATGACGACGGGCAGTACCGCCGCAAGACCCCCTTCGCACGCCACCCCGCCGAGGGCGCCCTGCGGCCGGCCTTCCGGCTCTGGACCCAGTGTGTCTCCCGCCCGGAACCGGGCCGCGCCTACCTCAACGCGGGCAAGCGGGACGCCCCGTACGACCTCGGTTTCCCCGAGGCGCAGGTGGTCCGTTCCGGCCGCGACGGTGCCGAGCGCCCGGCCGACCGCATGACGGTCACGGGCCTCGCCGACCAGCACGCCTTCGTCACCCTGCCCGATGACGACCCGCTGGAGGTGGGCGACTGGGTGGGTCTGGGCATCTCGCACCCCTGCACGGCGTTCGACAAGTGGCCGATGATCCCGGTGGTGGACGCGGGCGGGACGGTGACGGAGTACGTGCGGACGTTCTTCTGACGTCCGACGGGCCCTCGCTCCCCGCTAGTTGAGCATCGGGAGTCTCGGGACTCACGGAAGCCGCAGGAGCCTCACCGACCTCGGCCGCAGCCGCCGTCGGGGTCTGTCGGAAGCGGACTCGCGGACGTATCGTCCGGGTGAGCCGTGCCGGAGGAGCGCCGGACGCCTCCAGGGGCGGGCGGCGGGCCGTGGCAGTCCGACGCCGGTCCGCAGTGCCCGCCGGTCGGACGCCGGTCCAGGCTCCTCGCCGGTCCGGCCCCGATCACCGTCCCTGCCGGTCCGGCGCCGACGCACGGCCCCCGCCGGTCCGGCGCCGGCGAAAGGCGGTTGCCATGGACACGGTCTTCCGGGACGTCCGGCTCGTCGACGGTGGCGGCGGTCCGTCCTTCCGCGCCGACGTCGGTGTGGACGGCGGCCGGATCGCCGTGATCGTCCGCGAGGGCACGGGGAGCCGCCCGACCGGGCGGCGGACCGTCGACGCGCACGGCCTCGCCCTCTCCCCCGGCTTCGTCGACATGCACGCGCACAGCGACCTGGCCCTGCTGCGCGATCCCGGGCACGAGGCCAAGGTCGCGCAGGGCGTGACGCTGGAGGTGCTCGGGCAGGACGGGCTGTCGTACGCGCCCGTGGACGACCGGACGCTCGCCGGGGTGCGGGCGCAGATCACCGGCTGGAACGGTGACGGCCGGGATGTCGACTTCACCTGGCGCACGACGGGCGAGTACCTGGACCGGCTCGACCACGGCTTCGGCGGCGAGGGCATCGCGGTCGACGCCGCGTACCTCGTGCCACACGGGACGGTCCGGATGCTGGAGGTCGGCTGGGAGAACCGTTCCGCCACGGACGCCGAGCTGGGACGGATGCGGCGGCTGGTTGCGGAGGGGCTGGAGCAGGGTGCCGTGGGTCTGTCGGCGGGTCTCACCTACCCGCCGGGCATGTACGCGGACGACGCCGAGCTGACCGAACTGTGCCGGGTGGTCGCGCGATACGGCGGGTACTTCTGCCCGCACCACCGTTCGTACGGCGCGCACGCCCTGCGGGCGTACGCGGAGATGATCGAGGTGGCGCGGGACGCCGGCTGCGCGCTGCATCTCGCGCACACGGTCCTGAACTTCGCGGGAAACGAGGGGCGCGCACCGGAACTGCTGCGCCTGCTCGACGCCACGCGCGCCGAGGGCGTGGATCTCACGCTCGACAGTTATCCCTACACCCCCGGCTGCACCACGCTCGTATCGCTGCTCCCGAGCTGGACGGCCGAAGGGGGACCCGACGCGGTACTGGCCCGGCTGTGCGACGACGCGACGGCCGCCCGGATCCGGCACGACCTGGAGGTGGCAGGTTCGGACGGGTGCCACGGCCTGCCGGTCGACTGGGCGGCGGTCGAGGTGTCGGGGGTCGCGGACGCGCGTCGGGCGCCCGGGTACGCGGGCAGGACGATCGCCGGGCTGGCCCGGGAGCGTGGCGAGGAGCCCTGGGAGACGGCGCGCCGGCTGCTGGTGGAGGACCGGCTCGGGACGACGGTCCTGCTGCACGTCGGGCATGAGGAGAACGTCCGGGCGATCATGCGCCACCCGGCGCACACCGGCGGGAGCGACGGCATCCTGCACGGCGCCAAGCCGCATCCACGGGCGTACGGCACGTTCCCGCACTACCTCGGGCGCTACGTCCGCGAGCTGGGGATCCTCTCCCTGGAGAAGTGCGTGGCGCATCTCACGTCCCGTCCCGCGGCCCGTCTCGGGCTGTCCGACCGAGGTCTCGTCCGGGTCGGGCGCCGCGCCGATCTGGTGCTCTTCGATCCGGAGACAGTCGCCGCCGGCGCCACTTTCGAAGATCCTCGGCGCCTTCCGACCGGCATTCCTTATGTCCTGATTGCCGGACGCTTTGTGATGGAAGACGGACGCCGGACGGACGTTCTGGCGGGCCGCGCCGTCCGGCGTGCCCCGGCGCCCTGAACCGCCCTGAACAGCGCCGATCGCACGCGCCTGACGCGCCCGGAAAGCCGGCGCACGGCGTCGCGCGCCCCCGTATGGTGGCCGTCATGCAGGTGATCCAGTCAACGAAACTCGCCAATGTCTGCTACGAGATCCGTGGTCCGGTGCTGGAGGAGGCGATGCGGCTGGAGGCGGCGGGCCATCGCATCCTCAAGCTCAACACCGGCAACCCGGCGATCTTCGGCTTCGAGTGCCCTCCGGAGATCCTGGAGGACATGCTGCGCAACGTCGGCGACGCGCACGGCTACGGCGACGCCAAGGGTCTGCTCTCGGCCCGGCGCGCGGTGGTGCAGCACTACGAGACCAAGGGCATCGAGCTGTCCGTCGAGGACGTGTACCTGGGCAACGGCGTCTCGGAGCTGATCCAGATGTCGATGCAGGCGCTGCTCGACGACGGCGACGAGGTACTCGTCCCGGCGCCGGACTACCCGCTGTGGACGGCGTCGGTCTCGCTGGCGGGCGGTACGGCGGTGCACTACCGCTGCGACGAGCAGTCGGACTGGATGCCGGACCTGGCCGACATCGAGCGCAAGGTCACCGACCGCACCAAGGCGCTCGTCATCATCAATCCCAACAACCCCACGGGTGCCGTCTACGACGACGAGATGCTGCGCGGCCTGACGGAGATCGCCCGCCGGCACAACCTGATCGTCTGCTCCGACGAGATCTACGACAAGATCCTCTACGACGGCGTCACCCACACCCCGACCGCCGCCATCGCCCCCGACCTGCTGACCCTCACCTTCAACGGGCTGTCCAAGGCGTACCGGGTCGCCGGTTACCGCAGCGGCTGGATGGCGGTGTGCGGCCCGAAGGCGCACGCGGACAGCTATATCGAGGGTCTGACGATCCTGGCCAACATGCGGCTGTGCGCCAACATGCCCGCACAGCACGCGGTGGCGACCGCCCTCGGCGGCCGGCAGTCGATCAACGAGCTGGTCCTGCCGGGCGGCCGGCTGCTGGAGCAGCGCGACGTGGCACATGAGCTGCTGACGCGAATCCCCGGCGTGACGTGCGTGAAGCCGAAGGGTGCGCTGTACGCGTTCCCACGGCTCGACCCCAAGGTCTACAAGATCAAGGACGACCGGCAGATGGTGCTCGACCTGCTGCGCGCCGAGAAGATCATGGTGGTGCACGGCACGGGCTTCAACTGGCCGGAGCCGGACCACTTCCGCCTGGTCACCCTGCCGAACGCCAAGGACATGGCGGACGCGGTCACCCGGATCGGCACCTTCCTCGACGGGTACAGCCAGCCCTGACGCCTCCCCCGCTCCCCGACGCCTTGCCCGCCCGCCCGGGAATCCCGTCTCCGTACAGAACACAACTTTAGACAGAATCTAAGTTAGGATGGCCTTCTTAGCAGGACAGGAGGCCATCCATGTACGAACCGATCCGCACCAAGTCGGTCCACACCATGGCCGAACCCGTGCGCGGCGGCCACGGGCCGCGCCGCTCGCGGGGTCAGGAGCTCGACATCCGGCTCGCGGGACACCTGACCGCGCTGCTCACGGTGACCGACGAGCTGCGGGCCCTGACCCCGTCCGCCGAGCTGGACGACGCGGCCCGGCGGCTGGCCGCCCGCGTCGAGCGGCTGCGCGGCGGCCACGCTCCGCTGCGGGCGGTGCCCACGGTGGCCGACGGCGGCCCGGCCCGCGTGCACGCGCTGCATCAGCGAGCGCACATGCTGGCCGGCCAGGCCCTGGTGGTCGCCGGCTCGCGCGGCGACGCCGCCGGGGCGGCCCTGGCCGAGGGACGGCTGCGGGCGCACGCGGCGGCACTGGGGATCACCGACGACGACTGAGCCGGACGCGACCGAGCCGGAAGCGTCCGGTCCGACCGACTCCCGATCCGATCCGCTTCAGGTCCGACCACTTCCAGCCCGACCGGCTCCCGATCCGATCCGCTCCGGCCCGACCACTTCCGGCCCGACCGACTTCCGATCCGCTTCCGGCCCGCCCCCTTTCCGGCCCGGAAAACACGGCAGGGCGGGACCGGACAACCTCCCGGTCCACGCCCCGTCACCTCAGCCCAGGCGCTTCACCAGCGCCCGGTACTCGTCCCACAGCTCCTTCGGCGTGTGCTCGCCGAAGGTGTTGAGGTGCTCCGGCACCAGCGCGGCCTCCTCGCGCCAGACCTCCTTGTCGACCGAGAGCAGCAGGTCGAGGTCGGCGTCGGCGATGTCCAGGCCGTCGGTGTCCAGCGCCTCACGCGTCGGCAGGACGCCGATCGGCGTCTCGACGCCGTCCGCCTTGCCCTCCAGGCGCTCGACGATCCACTTGAGCACCCGGCCGTTCTCGCCGAAGCCCGGCCACACGAAGCGGCCGTCCGCGTCCTTGCGGAACCAGTTGACGTAGTAGATCTTGGGCAGCTTCGCCTCGTCGCCCCGCTCGGCGGCGGCCTGGCCGACCTTGATCCAGTGGCCCATGTAGTCGCCCATGTTGTAGCCGCAGAACGGCAGCATGGCGAAGGGGTCGCGGCGCAGTTCGCCGACCTTGCCCTCGGCGGCGGCGGTCTTCTCGGAGGCGACGTTGGCGCCGATGAAGACGCCGTGCTGCCAGCTGAAGGACTCGGTGACCAGCGGCACCGCCGACGCCCGGCGGCCGCCGAAGAGGATGGCCGAGATCGGCACGCCCTTGGGGTCCTCCCACTCGGGCGCGATGATCGGGCACTGGGAGGCGGGGACGGTGAAGCGGGCGTTGGGGTGGGCGGCCGGGGTGCCGGACTCCGGCGTCCAGTCGTTGCCCTTCCAGTCGGTGAGGTGGGCGGGCGGCTCCTCGGTCATGCCCTCCCACCACACGTCGTTGTCGTCGGTCAGGGCGACGTTGGTGAAGACCGCGTTGCCCCAGAGGGTCTTCATGGCGTTGGCGTTGGTGTGCTCACCGGTGCCGGGGGCGACGCCGAAGAAGCCCGCCTCGGGGTTGATCGCGTAGAGCCGGCCGTCCTCGCCGAAGCGCATCCAGGCGATGTCGTCGCCGATGGTCTCCACCGTCCAGCCGGAGACGGTGGGCTCCAGCATGGCGAGGTTGGTCTTGCCGCAGGCGGACGGGAAGGCGGCGGCGACGTACTTGGCCTCGCCCTGCGGCGGGGTGAGCTTGAGGATGAGCATGTGCTCGGCGAGCCAGCCCTCGTCACGGGCCATGACGGAGGCGATGCGCAGGGCGTAGCACTTCTTGCCCAGCAGGGCGTTGCCGCCGTAGCCGGAGCCGTAGGACCAGATCTCGCGGTCCTCGGGGAAGTGCGAGATGTACTTGGTGGAGTTGCACGGCCAGGGGACGTCGGTCTCGCCCTCGGCCAGCGGGGCGCCGAGGGTGTGGACGGCCTTGACGAAGAAGCCGTCGCTGCCCAGCTCGTCGAGGACGGGCTGTCCCATGCGGGTCATGGTGCGCATGGAGACGGCGACGTACGCGGAGTCCGTGATCTCGACGCCGATCGCGGAGAGCGGCGAGCCGAGCGGGCCCATGCAGAAGGGCACGACGTACATGGTGCGACCGCGCATCGAGCCGCGGAAGACACCCTGCTCGCCCTGGAAGATCTCCCGCATCTCGGCGGGGTCCTTCCAGTGGTTGGTCGGACCGGCGTCCTCCTCCTTGGCGGAGCAGATGAACGTACGGTCCTCGACGCGCGCCACGTCCGTGGGGTCGGAGGCGGCGTAGTACGAGTTGGGGCGCTTGACCGGGTCGAGCTTCCGGAAGGTGCCCTTGGCGACGAGCTCCTCGCACAGGCGCTCGTACTCGGCCTCGGAGCCGTCGCACCAGACGACCCGGTCCGGCTGGGTGAGGGCGGCGATCTCATCGACCCAGGAGATCAGTTCCTGGTGGTTGGTGGGGGTGGTGGGAGCCGCATTTGCGCGCGCCACGATCGCTCCGTCCCGCCGGGAACCCAGGAGGGGCCCGGCGTCGCATGTTGAGGGTGGAACGGACCATCCGCTTGCCTGACCCGGCAGTTGGTCCGTTTCTGCACATTCGCCCCTTGGGGGCTGCGACCCAGACGCTTCGTGACCGCTCATCCGGTGCCGCCCGCACTCATTTGATCATCCGACTCCGTTTCGGTTCTGTCCAGGGGGCACTCCCGTGACCATCGCCACGTGATACCGCTCCGTAACCTACGGTTGCGTAGGTAGCATTGCGCCATGACACCCGCGTCCGACGCGGCGCCCGTCGCGCCCGCAACTCCCGCCGGTGCCGCGACCACCGCGCCTTCCACCTCTTGCCCCGAACCCCTGTCGGCAGTCGTCAAGCCGCGGCTTCGCGGCTGGCTGCACGCGGGGATGTTCCCCGCCGTCCTGATCGCCGGCGTCTTCCTGACCGCGCTCGCGGACAGCACCCGCGGCCGGATCGCCTGCGCCGTCTACGTCCTCAGCGCCTGCCTGCTGTTCGGCATCAGCGCCCTCTACCACCGCGGCGACTGGAGCCCACGGGTCACGGCCGTGCTCCGCCGCCTCGACCACGCCAACATCTTCCTGATCATCGCCGGCACCTACACGCCGCTGACCATGCTCCTCATCCCGGGCGGCCGCGGCCAGTTGCTGCTCTGGGCGGTCTGGGCCGCGGCCGCGGCCGGCATCGCCTTCCGGGTCTTCTGGGTCGGCGCGCCGCGCTGGCTCTACACCCCCTGCTACATCGCGATGGGCTGGGCGGCCGTCTTCTTCCTGCCGGACTTCCTGCGCAAGGGCGGCATCGCCGTGCTCGTGCTGGTGATCGTCGGCGGCCTCCTCTACAGCGCGGGCGGTGTCATCTACGGCATCAAGCGCCCGAATCCGTCACCTCGTTGGTTCGGCTTCCACGAGGTCTTCCACTCACTGACGCTGGCGGCGTTCGTCGTGCACTACGTCGGCATCTCTTTGGTGGCCTATTCGCACGCCTGACCCGCCCGCCTCCGCTATTCGCGCCCCGCTCCGCCCGCCCGACGGCCCGTCCCACCGGCCGTCGGGCAGCGGCCGGGGCGCGTTGCGTTCCCGGCGCGTCGCCCGCGCCGGCCGCGGCCGCGAGGTCACGGCCACTCGCCACGCCAGACCCGTGACGCCGGCCAGCACCACGGCCACCACCGCCGCCTCACCGGCGACCAGGTACGCACCCACGCTCAGCGCCGCGATCAGCACGGCGCCGGCGTTCATCACGGCACCCATCAGGGATCACCCCTCCCGTTCGGTCTCTTACCGACCGCTCCCCTTCCCTGTACACAGCGTGACACACCCCACTGACAATCAGCGCCGCGTCAGAGGACGGCAAGGAGGGCGTCAAGAATTGACTGTCCCAATCTTTTGAGAGCTACTATCAAAAGCACTGAACAGTCATCTCTGCCCGAGGAGTGCCGTGACGACCACGCCCACCCTGTCCCCGCCCGGCGCGGGCCCCCACCCCGACCCCCGCCGCTGGTGGGCCCTGGCCGCGATCGTCGCCTGCATGCTCGTCCTGGGATTCGACGGCACGATCCTGAACGTCGCCCTGCCGACCATGGCCACCGAACTCGACGCCGACGCGGGCACTCTGCAGTGGATAGCCGACTCGTACCTCGTCGTCTTCGCGGCGCTGATGCTCCCCGCGGGCCTGCTGGGCGACCGCTTCGGCCGCCGCCGCACGCTCGTCGCCGGCCTCGCCGTCTTCCTCGCCGGCTCGCTCGTCGGCACCTTCGCCCAGGACGCGGGCACCGCCATCGCCGCCCGCGCGGTCATGGGAGTCGGCGCGGCCTTCGTCATGCCGCTCGCGATGTCCGTGCTCCCCGCCCTCTTCACACCCGACGAGCGCGGCAAGGCCATCGGGGCGGTATCCGGCGCCTCCGCGCTCGGCCTGCCGCTGGGACCGATCATCGGCGGACTGCTGCTCGACCACTTCTGGTGGGGCTCGGTCTTCCTGGTCAACGTGCCGCTCGTCGGCGTGGCCGTCGTCGCCTGCCGCTTCCTGCTCCCGGAGCTGAAGGACCCGGCGGCCCCCGCCGTCGACGCGCTCGCCACCCTGCTCACCGTCGGCGGCCTCGGGGCTCTCGTCTACGGCGTCACCGAGGGGCCCGACCGCGGCTGGACCTCCCCGGCCGTCCTCGGCACGCTCACCGCCGCCGTCGTCCTGCTCACCCTGCTGACCCTGCGGTCACGCCGACAGACACGGCCGATGCTCGACCTGCCGCTGCTCCGGCACCGCGGCTTCCTGTGGAACACCATCGCCGCCGCCCTGGCGATGTTCGTCTTCACCGGCCTGCTGTTCTTCCTGCCCTCCTACCTCCAGACCGTGCGCGGCAACGATGCCTTCGGCACCGGTCTGCGCATGATCCCCATGCCGGTCGGCATGCTGATCGCCTCCCGGCTCGCTCCGCCGCTGACCCGCCGCGCGGGAGTACGCGTCGTCATCCCCGCCGGGCTCGTCCTGCTCGGTCTCGGCGCGCTGCTCGGCAGCCGGACCTCCGTCGGCGACGGCTACGCGTTCACCGCGACCTGGCTCGTCCTGGCCGGTACCGGCGTCGGAATCGCGCTGATCCCCGCCATGGACAGCGCCCTGGGCGCGCTGCCCCGCGACCGGGTGGGGGTCGGTTCCGGGCTGCTCATGACCCTGCGTCAGGTCGCGGGGGCGACCGGCGTCGCGATCCTCGGCAGCATGCTCACCGCCGCGTACCGCGCGCACCTGGAGACGCCGCGGGTGCCGGCCGCCGCCGCGGAGGCGGCCGAGGAGTCGGTCATGGGGGCCCACCGGGTGGCGGCCGGGCTCGGCGACGCCGCCCTGACCCGCTCGGCGGACGCCGCCTACCTGCACGGCATGGACTTGGCCCTGCTGGCCTGCTGCGGCATCGCCTTCGCGGCGGCCCTCCTGGTCGCCGCCTTCCTGCCCGGCACTCGCGCACGGGTGGTCACGCCGTCCACCGCTGTGGCCGCGGAAACATCGCATGCCCGACAATGACGGTCATGGCCTCCGCACAAACCTCCCCCGCTGCCCAGCCGGGCCCCCGGCTCGGGCTGCGCGAACGGAAGAAGATCCAGACCCGCCAGGCGATCCGCGCCGCCGCCTACCGGCTCTTCGAGGAGCAGGGGTACGACGCGACGCCGGTCGACCAGATCGCGGAGGCCGCCGACGTCTCGCCCAGCACCGTCTTCCGGTACTTCCCGACCAAGGAGGACATCGTCCTCACGGACGAGTACGACCCTGTCCTGCAGGCGGCGCTCCGGGCCCGGCCGGCCGACGAGCCTCCACTACAGGCCATCCGCAACACCGTCCTGGTGAGCCTGCGGGACGTCCTCGGCACCGCCAGCCCCGAGATGCGGATGCGCAACCGGCTGATCCGGGACGTCCCCAGCCTGCGGGCCCGCGCCGGTGAGGGCATGGTCGAGTCGGCGCGCCTCCTGCGCTCCGTCCTGGCCGAGCGCACCGGCCGCCCGGCGGACGATCTCGAACTGCGCGTCGTGACGACCGCGGTGCTGACCGCCATGCAGGAGGCCGTGATGGTGTGGGTGGACGAGGGCCAGGCCGGCGATCCGCTCGACTACCTGCAGCGTGCGCTGGACGTACTGGAGCGGGGCCTCACCCTCTGAGCCCCGCCCCGGCCCACCGGGGCGGATTCACCTCCCCCGCAGTTTCGCGGCCAGTTCCTCGGGGTCGGAGGTCGGTGCGTCGCAGGTGAAGCCGCGGCACACATACGCGGCCGGGCGGCCGGCCAGCAGCGGCCGGTCCGCCAGCAGCGGTACTTCGGCGGCCGTGGCGGAGGCCGGCTCCCCCAGGGCGACGGCGAGCCCGGGCCGCTGGGAGAGCAGGGCGGTGCGGTGCAACTCCCGGGTGGCCGGGTCGTCGTGCGGCCCGACGACGGCGACCTCGTAGGGCCCGTCGAGCAGCGCCTCGGCCACCGCCAGGCCCCAGCCGATGAAGCGCGGCGCCTTGGGCCCGAGGGCCCGCACCACACCGAGCGCCCGTTCGGCCGCCTCCCGGTGCGGCGCGCTCCCCGTGAGCGCCGCGTACGTCAGCAGGGCACCGGCGGCCGCGCTCCAGCCCGACGGGGTGGCGTTGTCCGTCGGGTCCTGCGGGCGGCGGATGAGCGTCTCGGCGTCGTCCGCCGTGTCGAAAAGGGCGCCCTCCTCGTCGCGGAACCGGATCAGGACGGTGTCCAGCAGCAGTCCCGCGAAGTCCACCCACACGCCCTCGCCGGTGACGGCGGACAGGGCGAGGAAGCCCTCGGCCACGTCCGCGTAGTCCTCCAGCACGCCCGCGTGACCGCCGGCGACGCCGTCCAGGGAGGTGCGGAAGAGGCGCGCGTTCCAGTCCATGTGGGTGCGGACGAGCAGGTCGGCGGCGTCGGTCGCGGCCTGGACCAGGTCGGGGCGGTCGAAGTAGGCGCCGGTCTCGGCCAGTGCCGCGATGGCCAGGCCGTTCCACCCCGCCACGACCTTGTCGTCCCGCCCCGGCCGGGGCCGCCGGGCGCGGGCGGCCAGCAGCCGCTCCCGGACCGACGCGATCCGCTCCGCGTCCACCAGCCGCTCGCTGTCCGGCAGTTGGAGGACCGAGGCCCCCTCCTCGAAGGTCCCCTCCTCGGTGACGCCGAAGTAGTCGGCGGCCAGCTCGGCATCCGCCTCGCCGAGCACCTCCCGGAACTGCTCGGGGGTCCACACGTAGTAGGCGCCCTCGCGGTGCCGGCCCTGCCCGTCGTCGCTGTCCGCGTCCAGGGCGGAGGCGAAACCGCCCTGGTCGGTGCGCATCTCGCGGACCAGGAAGTCGGCGGTGTCCAGCGCCACCCGCCGGGCGAGGCCGGAACCGGTGGCCCGCCACAGGTGCGCGTAGACGCGGCACAGCAGCGCGTTGTCGTACAGCATCTTCTCGAAGTGCGGCACGACCCACCCGTTGTCCACGGAGTACCGGGCGAAGCCACCGCCGAGCTGGTCGTGGATCCCTCCGCGGGCCATGGCCTCGCAGGTGGCCGTCACCATGTCGAGAGCGGCGGCGGATCCCGTACGGACGTGGTGGCGGAGCAGGAACTCCAGCACCATGGACGGCGGGAACTTCGGCGCCCCGCCGAACCCGCCGCGCACCGCGTCGAACTCACGGGTCAACGCCATCAGCGCCATGTGCAGCTCGTCGGCGGCGGGCGGCTGCCCGCCGACGGCGGCGGTGAGGGGCCGCCGCGCGAGATCCTGGACGATCCTCCCGGCCACCTCGCCCACCTCCTCCCGCCGGTCCCGCCACGCGGCCGCCACTCCCTCCAGCACCTGCCGGAAGGAGGGCATCCCGTGCCGGGGAGCGGGCGGAAAGTAGGTGCCGAAGTAGAACGGTTCGGCGTCGGGCGTCAGAAAGACGGTCATGGGCCAGCCGCCCTGCCCGGTGGCCGCCTGCACCGCTTCCATATAGACGGCGTCGATGTCGGGCCGCTCCTCGCGGTCGACCTTGACGGAGACGAAGTGCTCGTTGAGGTAAGCGGCGGTCTCCTCGTCCTCGAAACTCTCGCCGGCCATCACATGGCACCAGTGGCAACTGGAATAGCCGACGCTCAGCAGCACGGGGACGTCCCGACGCCGGGCTTCCGCGAAGGCCTCGGGTGACCAGGGCCACCAGTCGACCGGGTTGTCGGCGTGCTGGAGGAGGTAAGGGGACGTCTCGTGCGCCAGGCGGTTCGGCATGCCTCCATCCTTCCCCAACGGGAGCCCCGGCCGTCTCATTCGGCACCCCGACTCTCCCCCGGCTTCCCCCTGACAGCACCCCGATACGTCCCGGCCCTTTCCCTGAGACCGTTCGGCCGGGTTTTCCACAGGGGGTTATCCACAGGTCTGCCGGAATCCTCGTCGACGCGGAAGACTGGGACGCCTTGAGCGTTCGCTGGTCGAAGGGGGACGGCAGATGCAGAGCTCGCTGCCCGCGCTGCGGCAGGATCACCGCGCGGAAGTCGAGGGCCTGCTGGAGCAGGCGGTCGGGGAGGAGGTGCGGCGGTCGGGTGGGCGTGTCGATGGTGACGTGTTGCTGCGGCGGGCGCGGGAAGAGTTGGACGCGCTGGCCGGGGCCGCGGCCGAGGAGTACGCGGCGTACGTCCGGGCGCTGGACGAGGAGGAGGCGGCCGTAGGGCCGTTGTCCGCGCGTTTGTCGGGAGGCGCGCTCGGTACGCCCATGCTGGTGACGGCCGTGACGGCGGTGACGGCCCTCGGGGCCGATCTGGGGTACGGGACGTCCACGGGCACCGCTGTCAGCACGGCGGTCGCGGTGGCGCTCGCGGGAGCGGTGGCGACGCTCGCGAAACTGACGGCCGGGCACTGGCCGGCCCGTCACCGGCGGGCCGGGTTGCGCGGACAGCCGGGCGGAGCCCAGCAGCTGAGGCTGCAGTGGCGGACGGCGGTGGAGGTGCGGGGGATACGGCCGTTCCTCGATCGGCAGCGGATGCTTCAAGGAGCGCACAACGGCAAAGGCCCGGTGGTGGGCAAGCCGGCGGCGGGTGGTGCGTCCCGAGGGCCGCAGCTGCGCGGTGGCGATCGCAGCGCGTTCGCCCGGCAGCGCAGTCTCCTCGCCCGTTCCTTCGACGATCTTCCGCAGGGCGACGGCGTGTTCGCCGGGCGGAAGGCACAGGTGGAGCGGATCGCCCAGTGGGTGCGCCAGGCCCGGGCGAGTACGGAGACGCGGCCGACGGTCGTGGTGTTGCACGGCCCGCCGGGCGTCGGCCGGTCCGCGCTGGCGCTGCGCGCGGCGCACCAGCTGCGGGATCAGTTCCGGGGCGCCTGCCTGGTGGATCTGCGGGGCGAGAGCCAGGAGGAGCCGCCGCTGTCGACCCGCGACGCGCTGCTGCACCTGCTCAACCGACTCGGCGCACCTCGCGACCAGTTGCTCTTCCGGGAGCGCTCCTCGCGCGAGCAGCACCTCAGACGGCTGTCCGAGGTGTACCACAAGCACCTCGCCCGGCTGCCGGTGACGATCGTGCTGGACGACGCGTCGGACGCGGAGCAGGTGCGCGCCCTGGTGCCCGACCGGTCGGAGAGCCTGGTGCTGGTCACCTCCCGTGAGCCGCTGGAGCTGCCACCGGAGCTGGAGGCGTGGGTGCACCGGCTGGAGGTCGGCCCGCTGGACGAGGCGGGCGCGGAGGAACTGCTGCGCTCGGTCGCCGGGCCGGACGAGGAGCGGGAGGACGGCGCGGGGCGGTCGGACGAGCTCTACGACGCGCAGTCGCTCACGCGGGTAAGGGAGTTGTGCGGCGGACTGCCGCTGGCCTTGCGGGTGGCCGGGTCCTCGCTGGGCTCGCGGACGCCGCGCGCGCTGGCCGTGGAGCTGGAGGCCGCGGGCCAGGACGGCCCGGTGGAACGGGCCCTGTGGCTGCGCTACATGGACCAGGCGGAGGACGCCCGGCGGCTGTTGCGGCGGCTCGCGCTGGCCGGGCGGGCGTCACTGGGCGCGGCCGCCGCGGCGGCCCTGATAGCGGCCGACGGCCAGGAGGCGACGCAACGGCTGACGGAGCTGGCGCGGGCCGGGCTGATCGAGCCGGTGCGCCCCGGGCGCTACCGGATGCACGATCTGGTGCGGGACTTCGCGCACGCCCGGCTGCACGAGGAAGAGGACCCCGGGGAGCGGGGAGCGGCCCAGGAGCGGCTGATCCGCAGTTACGCGGAGCTCGCCGACACGGTCATCCGCATGGTGGACGGCAAGACGTCGACCCGCGCGGACATGTTCTCCGAAGGCGCGGCCGGAGGCCACGGCTTCCCGTCGCTGGACGCGGCCCTGCGCTGGCTGGACGACGAGTCGAGCTTCATCACGGCCGCGCTCCGGCACGCGGAGGGTGTCGACCAGTCGGCGGTGCTGCACCTGCTGGGCGCCCTGTGCGACTACTGCCTGCTCCGCGGGGACCTCTACCGGCTCGGTGAGCTGAGCGAGCTGACTCAGGCCACGGACCGGGAGCTGCTGACCCGCTCCGTGCAGTGGCGCACGGGTGTGGCGGCCCGGCAGCTCGGCGAGTTGGACACCTCGCGGACGACGCTGACATCGGTGGTGGACCTGTACCTCGACGCCCAGCACCACGCCGGCGCGGCACGGGCCCTGCGCGACCTGGGCATCACCCTCCAGCACCAGGGGAACCTCAAGGAGGCCGCGGCGAAGCTGCGAGAGGCGCTGGAGCTGCAGGCGGCCCCCGAGCTGAGCGGTGACCGGGCGTGGACGATGCACGCGCTGGCCGCGGTGGAGCGCGACCGCGGCCGGCTGGCGGAGGCTCTGGACCTGCTGGCCGTCGCGCTGGAGCTGCACCGGGAGAGCGAGAGCCTGCACGGCCAGGCGTGGGCGCACTTCCAGCTGGGCCAGGTACGGCTGCGCATGGGCCGCCCCGAGCCGGCGGAGGCCGAGCTGCGCCAGGCGCTGGAGCTGTACGGGCGGACGCAGGACGGGCGGGGCGCGGCCTGGGCCCTGACCCAGCTGGCGCGCGGCCGGCTGATAGCCGGGGACGCGGCGGCGGCCGTGGAGGGTCTCCGGCAGGCCGTCTCCCGGCACCGGGAGCACGAGGACGCGCGGGGTGAGGCGTGGACCCTGTTCTATCTGGGCCAGGCCCTGGAGGAACTGGGCGATCTGCCGGCCGCGCTGCGGGAGCTGGAGCGGGCCCGGACGATGTTCAACCGGATGCGTGACGTCTACGGGCTGGCCTGTGCCCGCCACCACTCGGCGCGGGTCACCCGCGACCAGCGGGCGGCCCAGACGGGGAGCCTGCGGAACAGCGGGTTCGCCCGGCAGTTGCTCCAGGACGCCCGGCTGGACTTCCAGCGGGTAGGGGTGGCGCACGGCGAGGCGTGGTCATGCCTGGAGCTGGCGGTGATCGACGCGGGCAACGGCAGGCTGGAGCAGGCGCTGGAGCTGACGGACGAGGCGGAGCGGCTGTTCACCGGGTTCGGCGACCGGCGTGGCGAGAGCTGGGCGCGTTTCCTGCGCTGCACCTTGCTGCCGTTCGTGTCACCGGGTGGCTCGGTGGTGGGCGCGGCCGTGGCCGGCGAGGACCTGGCCCGCCTGCGGCGCGAGCTGCGGGGTGCGGACTGGGCGGTGGACCCGGCGCTGGAGCAGTACGCGGAGGCATACGCGCTGGTGCTGGAGCGCGGGGTGGAGCCGGAGGCCGGCTGGCAGGCGTGGCGCCTGGGCATGGTGCCGGGACGGCGGGCACGGGAGGTGATGGCCGTGCTCCCGCGTTGACGGCGGGCGGGCGCGACGGCGCGTCGGGCTGGTGCTGCCCGCGAGACCGCGCAGCCGCGGCGGCAAGGGTTCGCCACCGCGTCGGCGTCGGCCTGCCGTGCGGGTCCGGAGCGTCCGGAGGCCCGCGCGACGGGCGGCCGCGCGGTTCGGTCCCGACGTGGACCCGCAGTGGGTCCCGCCGTGGATCAGGCGGAGGGCTTGCCGTCCGCCGCCGGTGCCGCGCCGTCAGCGGCGTTGGTGGTGGCGGACACGGCGGCGGGCGCCGGGGCGGCGCCCTCCGGCGCCTCCTCGAAGGACACCCGCTTCATGTGCTTCGTCATGCTCTTCATCAGCAGCCACACGGCGGCACCGATGACGGCGAAGACGATGAAGCCCAGGACACCGGGGGTGACCTTGCTCTTGTCGAGGTCGTCCCCGGCGGCGGCGAGCGGCACCAAGTGGGTGGCGGCGAAGGAGGCAGTCGCGCTCATCATGGACTCAATTGTTGCGGATGCCCGCGAAGAGGTCGTCCTCGGGGAGGGACGTGCCGACGAGCGACTTGGCGAGTTCGTACTCCTCGGTGGGCCACACCTCGCGCTGGAGGTCCAGCGGCACCTTGAACCAGCCGCCGTCCGGGTCGATCTGCGTGGCGTGGGCGATCAGCGCCTTGTCACGGATCTCGAAGAAGTCGCCGCAGGGGACGAAGGTCGTGAGGTTGCGCTCCCGGCCCATCGAATCCCAGCGCTCCAGCCACTCGCCGTAGGGCGACTCCATGCCGCGCTCCAGCAGCGCGTCGTGCAGCGCCTGGGTGCGCGGCCGGTTGAAGCCCTGGTTGTAGTAGAGCTTCAGCGGCTGCCAGGGCTCGCCGGCCTCGGGGTAGCGCGAGGGGTCGCCGGCCGCCTCGAAGGCCACCATCGAGATCTTGTGGGTCATGATGTGGTCGGGGTGCGGGTAGCCACCGTTCTCGTCGTACGTGGTGATCACGTGCGGCTTGAACTCGCGAATCAGCTTGACCAGCGTCCCGGCCGCCTCGTCGACGTCCTGGAGCGCGAAGCAGCCTTCGGGCAGCGGGGGCAGCGGGTCGCCCTCGGGGAGGCCGGAGTCCACATAGCCCAGCCATTCCTGCTTGACGCCCAGGATGTCCCGGGCCTCGGCCATCTCCTTGGCCCGGACCTCGTGGATGTGCTCCTCGATGTAGGGGTCCCCCTGGAGCTTGGGGTTGAGGATGGAACCGCGCTCCCCACCCGTGCAGGTGGCGACCAGCACGTCCACCCCCTCGGACACGTACTTGGCCATCGTGGCCGCGCCCTTGCTCGACTCATCGTCGGGGTGGGCGTGAACGGCCATCATTCGCAGCTGCTCAGTCAAGGCTCGATCCTCAGTCACTCGTCTCGGCAGACGCCTCCTATAGTGACCGAAGCGGGAGCCGTTTCATTCCGCGTTCACAAATCGGCGTCGGGAGGCGATGATCATGGCTGCGCAGCGCGAGGCCCTGCCCGAGGGGCGTTACGGCCGCTCGGCGGACGAGCGCGCGAACCGCAAGCTGAAGATCGTCGGTGGGGCGCTGTTCGCGGTGCTGCTCGCGTTCGTCGCGTGGGCCGGTGTGCACTATGTCACCAAATCGGATGTCAGCGGCCAGCTCATCCGGTCGAAGAAGGTCTCCGACACGTCGGTGCAGGCGGTCATCGAGGTCCGCAAGGAGAAGAACGACAGCGGCGTGTGCACCCTCCGCTCGCTCGGCGAGGACGGGTCCGAGGTCGCCCGCAAGGACGTCTCCCTCGACCGCCGTGAGACGCACTTCACCGAGTTCGTCACCCTCCGAACCACCGCTCCCGCCCGCATCACCGAGCTGGAAGGCTGCCGGACCACCGACCGCGGCTGACGGCGCGGACGACCGACGACCGAGACGAACGGCGAACGACGAGCGGCGAACGGCGAACGGCGAGTGTCGAACGTCGAGCGGCGAACGGACGTGCGAGCGGCGCCGCAGCCGGGAAGGTCCGCCGATCACCTCGCTGACCAGCGGCGACGCGATCCTTGCGGGATTTCGTCCCGCGACTTCTTCCCCCATTCCGGACGTAATTGTTAGGCTCGTGGTTTCGCCCGCCTTTGGAGGTGCACCCTTCTGAGTAGGGCGTTCATTTGTATCCGTGACCCCGAAGTTTTTCCCAGCACCGACGAGGAGCACCTGTGACCCAGACCAGCGACAGCGTCACCTGGCTGACTCAGGAGGCGTACGACCAGCTCAAGGCCGAGCTGGAGTACCTGTCTGGTCCCGCTCGCACCGAGATCGCGGCCAAGATCGCCGCGGCGCGCGAGGAAGGTGACCTGCGAGAGAACGGCGGGTACCACGCGGCCAAGGAGGAGCAGGGCAAGCAGGAGCTCCGTGTGCGCCAGCTGACGCAGCTGCTCGAGCACGCGAAGGTCGGCGAGGCCCCGGCCGCCACCGGCGTGGTCGCCCCCGGCATGGTCGTCACCATCGCCTTCGACGGCGACCCGGACGACACCCTGACCTTCCTGCTCGCCTCCCGCGAGTACGCGAGCTCCGACATCGAGACGTACTCCCCCCAGTCCCCGCTGGGCACCGGCGTCAACGGCAAGAAGGTCGGCGAGGACGCCGAGTACGAGCTGCCGAACGGCCGCAAGGCGAAGGTCCGCATCATGGATGCCACGCCGTACCAGGGCTGAGCCCCTCGAGGCGCGCCGCGCAGGCACGCCCGGAGGCGCGTCACGAGGCGCGCCGCAGTACCCCGCTTCCCGGCCCCGGACCGCCCACGACGGTCCAGGGCCGGAGCTTTGCCTGGGCAGGGTCGGGCAGGGCGGGGCAGGCCGCGGCGGGACGGCCCCACCACGCCCGTCCCGCACCCGGTGGTCGCACCCCCGCCCTCACCGAGTGGCGGACCGGTACTTCCGTACCGCCAGCCACCGGAACACCAGGATGATCAGGGCCGACCAGATCAGCGACGCCCACACCGGGTGCTGCATAGGCCAGGCCGCGGGCACCGGGTAGCCGGGCGGCAGGTTGCCGAAGAGCTCCCGGGCCGCCTGGACGGTGGCGCTGAAGGGGTTCCACTCGGCGATCACCCGCAGGACGGTCGGCATGTTGTCGGCCGGCACGAACGCGTTCGAGATGAACGTCAGCGGGAACAGCCAGATGAGCCCGCCCGAGGTGGCCGCCTCCGGCGTCCGCACGGAGAGCCCGATCAGCGCGCCGATCCACGAGAACGCGTACCCCAGCAGGAGCAGCAGGGCGAAGCCCGCCAGCGCCTTCGGCACGCCTTCGTGGATCCGCCAGCCCACGATGGCGGCGACGATCGCCAGCACCACCAGCGTCAGCGCGGTCTGCACGAGGTCCGCGAGCGTGCGCCCGGTCAGGACGGCGCCCCGGGCCATCGGCAGGGAACGGAAGCGGTCGATGAGGCCCTTGTGCATGTCGTCGGCGATCCCCGCCCCCGCCCCCGCGGTGGCGAAGGTGACCGTCTGGGCGAAGATGCCCGCCATGAGGAACTCGCGGTAGAGCGACGGCTCCGTGCTGCCGCCGACCGCGATCGATCCGCCGAAGACGTAGCTGAACAGCACCACGAACATGATCGGCTGGACCAGTCCGAAGACGACCACCTCGGGGATGCGGATCATGCGGATGAGGTTCCGCTGGGCGACGACCAGGGAGTCGTGGACGGACCGGCCGACGCGGCCCCGCCCGGCCGCCGCCCCCCTGGGCGCGGCGCGATCGACGGCGGTCATGGCGAGTCCCCTCCTTGTGGGCGCCCCTGTCGGCGTCCTGGTTGACGCCCTTGTTGCCGTTCCCGCTGCTGTTCCGACCGCCCGTCCGGCTCGCCCGCGCCCTCCGCGGCGTGTCCGGTCAGCGAGATGAACACGTCGTCCAGAGTGGGACGGCGCAGCCCGATGTCGTCGATGCCGACGTCCCGGGCGTCGAGTTCGCGGATGATCTCGGCGAGTAACCGGGCGCCGCCGGAGACCGGGACCGTGATCCGCCGCGTGTGCGGTTCGACGGCGGAGCCGCCGTCGCCGAAGCCCCTCAGGACGGCGTCGGCGACGGGGATGTGCTCGGGCCGGTGCACGACGACCTCCACGCGCTCCCCGCCGGTCCGGGCCTTGAGCTGGTCGGACGTGCCGCGCGCGATCACCCGGCCGTGGTCGACGACGGCGATGTCGTGCGCGAGGTGGTCGGCCTCCTCCAGGTACTGCGTGGTGAGCAGCAACGTCGTTCCGCCGGCGACCAGTTCCTGGATGACCTCCCACAACTGCTGCCGGTTGCGGGGGTCGAGGCCGGTCGTCGGTTCGTCCATGAACATCACGGGCGGCCTGACGACCAGGGCCGCCGCCAGGTCGAGGCGGCGGCGCATCCCGCCGGAGTACGTCTTGGCGGGGCGGTCGGCGGCGTCGGCGAGGTGGAAGCGGTCCAGGAGTTCGCCGGCCCGGCGTTTGGCCTCGCGTCCGCTCAACTGGTAGAGCCTGCCGACCATCCGCAGGTTCTCACGGCCGGTCAGGTACTCGTCGACGGCGGCGAACTGGCCGGACAGGCCGATGCTGCGGCGGACCTCGTCGGGCCGCCGCAGCACGTCGACGCCCGCCACCGAGGCCGTGCCGCGGTCGGGTTGGACGAGGGTCGTCAGAACGCGTACGGCTGTGGTCTTCCCGGCGCCGTTGGGCCCGAGCAGCCCCAGGACCGTCCCCTCCGGGACGTCGAGGTCGACGCCGTCCAGAGCCCTTACCTCGCCGAACGTCTTGACCAGACCCTCGGCGTGAATCGCTCCCGGCATGGAGCTTCTCCCCGTTCGGTGGCGTCATACGGATCGGTGACGTCATACAGCAGATCGGTCGAATCGGTCGCGTCATACGGACGCATGGGTCTTGAGAGGTTGATGTGGGACCGGAGACAGAGGGACGCAGGGACGTAGTAAAGGATTTTACGGTCACAGGTCGCATTTCGCTCTGTGAACGGAAATTCCGGATATTCCCGAGCGCGCCGAGTGTGGCGGGGCAGCCGGAGCCGCTCAGGACAGCACCGGATAGCCCGCCTCCCGCAGCATCGTGCGCACGGCGGCGCAGTGCTCGTGCCCCTTCGTCTCCAGATGCAGTTCGACCTCCGCCTCCGTCAGCCGCAGCCGGGGATCGGTGCGGACGTGACCGATGTCGAGGATGTTGACGTCCGCCGCGCACAGCACCTCCAGCAGGGCGGCGAGCGCCCCCGGCCGGTCGGTGAGCCGCAGCCGCAGCGAGAGGTAGCGACCGGCGGCTGCCATGCCGTGCCGCAGGACGCCCTGGAGCAGCAGGGGATCGACGTTCCCGCCGGACAGCACCGCGACGACGGGCCCCTCGAACGCGTGCGGAGCGGCCAGCAGCGCGGCCACCGGACTCGCCCCGGCCGGCTCCACCAGCAGCTTCGCCCGCTCCAGGCAGAGCAGCAGCGCGCTCGCCAACTGGTCCTCGGAGACGGTGCGGACCTCGTCCACCAGCCGCCGGACGATCCGGAACGGTACGTCGCCGGGCCGCGCGACCTTGATGCCGTCGGCCATCGTGGCCGGTGCCTCCACGGCCACCGGACGGCCGGCGGCCAGCGACCGCGGGTAGGCCGCCGCGTCCGCCGCCTGGACGCCGACGACCCGCACGTCCGGCCGCAACGCCTTGAGCGCCACGGCGATCCCGGCCGCGAGCCCGCCGCCGCCCATGCCCACCACGACGGTGCGCACCTCGGGGCACTGCTCCAGGATCTCCAGCCCCACGGTCCCCTGGCCCGCGATGACGTCCGGGTGGTCGAAGGGGTGGATGAGGACCGCGCCCGTGCGCCGCGCGTGCTCGCGGGCGGCGCACAGCGCGTCGTCCACCACCTGTCCGCGCAACCGCACTTCGGCTCCGTACTCGCGGGTGGCGACGACCTTCGGCAGCGGCGCGCCCTCCGGCATGAACACCGTGGACCGCACCCCGAGCAGGGACGCCGCGAGGGCCACGCCCTGGGCGTGGTTGCCCGCGCTCGCCGCGACCACACCGGCCGCGCGCTCCGCCACCGAGAGGCCGGCGATCCGGACGTACGCGCCGCGGACCTTGAACGAGCCGGTCCGCTGGAGGTTCTCGCACTTGAGGTGCACCGGGGAACCGATCAGTCCGGACAGGTGCCGGCTGCCCTCCAGCGCGGTGACCCGGGCGACGCCGGACAGCGTCTTCTGCGCCTGGCGGATGGCGTCCAGCGTGACGGGAAGGTCGGAGATGCCGGAGGGATCGGAGGGGTGAGAGGAGTCCGAAAGGGACTCTCCGCTCGTACCGGGACCGCCGGGACGGCCGGGCGCCGGGACCGAGGACGCCGACGGACCGGGCGAACCGGGCGGAACGCGCGCCGGACGGTCACCGCCGCCCACTCGTGCAGCCATACCGCCAGTCTCGCAGCCCGGGCCCCGCCGTGGGGCCGCCATCCGAACGAACGGGATCCCGCGAGCATACGAACCGACCGGTTTGCCCGGCAACGGCACGCGCGCCCGTCCGGCCGCGTACTCTGTCCCCCATTCCCGAGCAATTCCAGCCCGCCGCACGAAGTGAGTCCCCAGCCATGCCCACCCCTCCGGACATGACGACCGACCTCGCACCAGGTGTCCTCGACACTCTCCAGCACCAGGTTGCCGTCTTCGCCCGTCGCGCAGAACAGACCCGGCTCGGCGGCGTCGGCCGGGTCCACAACTCGATGGACCGCGCCGCCTACCTGCTGCTCAACCGCCTCGACCAGGAAGGCCCGATGGGCGTCAAGGCACTCGCCGCGGGCATGGGCATCGACTCGTCGACCGTCACCCGCCAGGTGGCGCCCCTCGTCGACACCGGCCTGGTCAAGCGCACCTCGCACCCCGAGGACGGCCGGGCCGTCGTCCTCCAGCTCTCGCCGCGCGGCAAGGCGCGGCTGGACGAGGTCCGCGCTTCGCGCCGACAGCTGATGGCGCTGTGCACGGAGGGGTGGACGGAGGAGGAGCGGGCGGTGTTCTGCACGTTGCTCACGCGCTTCAACTCCGCGCTGTCCGAGGTGCACAGCTCCTTGCCGCAGGTGCCGCCGGCTTCTTGATGGCGCCCGCGCGGTGCTTGCGCTCGCCGCGCGGGCGCCGCCGGTGTCATCTTCCGTGCGGCGCCCGGGTGTCCGGCGGAGGGATGCCCCCAGTCCCGCCCCTTCACCGATTCCTGGGGGCCAAGCCCCCAGACCCCCGAAGCGCGCTGCGCGCGCTGTCCTCAAACGCCGGACGGGCTGGACGAAGCTCAGCCCAGCGCCTGCTTGATGTCCGCCAGCAGGTCGTCCACCGACTCGATGCCCACGGACAGGCGGACGAGGTCCGCCGGAACCTCCAGGGCCGAGCCGGCCACGGAGGCGTGGGTCATCCGCCCCGGGTGCTCGATCAGCGACTCGACGCCGCCGAGGGACTCGCCGAGGGTGAACAGCTTGGCGCGGTTGCAGACCTCGACCGCCGCCTCCTCGCCGCCCTCGACGCGGAACGAGACCATGCCGCCGAAGGCGCGCATCTGCTTGGCCGCGACCTCGTGCAGCGGGTGCTCGGGCAGGCCCGGGTAGTAGACCCGGGTGACCTTGGGGTGCGAGAGCAGCAGCTCGGCCACGCGCTCGGCGTTGGCGCTGTGCCGGTCCATGCGGACGGCGAGGGTCTTGATGCCGCGCAGCGTCAGCCAGGAGTCGAAGGGGCCGGCGACGGCGCCCATGGCGTTCTGGTGGTAGGCGAGCTCGTCGCCGAGCGCCGCGTCGGAGGTGATCAGGGCGCCGCCGACGACGTCGGAGTGGCCGCCCATGTACTTGGTGGTCGAGTGCACGACGACGTCCGCGCCGAGCGCCAGCGGCTGCTGGAGGTAGGGGCTGGCGAAGGTGTTGTCCACCACCAGCTTCGCCCCGCCCTCGTGCGCCACCTGGGCGACGGCGGCGATGTCCGTGATGCCGAGCAGCGGGTTCGAGGGGGTCTCGACCCAGACGGCCTTGGTGCGGTCGGTGATCGCGGCGCGGACGGCGGCGGGGTCCGAGGTGTCGGCGACGGACCACTCGACGCCCCAGCGGCCGACGACCTTGGCGAACAGCCGGAACGTTCCGCCGTAGGCGTCGTTCGGGATGACGACGTGGTCGCCGGGGGCCAGCAGCGTGCGCAGCAGGCAGTCCTCGGCGGCCAGGCCGGAGGCGAAGGCCAGGCCCCGGACGCCGCCCTCCAGGGCCGCCAGGTTCTCCTCCAGGGCGGTACGGGTCGGGTTGGCGCTCCGGCTGTACTCGTACCCGCCGCGCAGGCCCCCCACGCCGTCCTGCTTGTAGGTCGAGACTTGGTAGATGGGCGGCACGACGGCCCCGGTCAGCGGGTCCGCCTCCTGCCCGGCGTGGATGGCGAGGGTCTCGAAGGATTGCTGCTGCTGGTCGCTCATTGTTCCGAGAGTAGTACCCGCCTTACCGGAATACTCCTGTTCACTTGTAACCGGCGGATGAACGATCGTCCGGGCCGTGGAATCGCAGGCCAGGAACGATCGGGCGCACTGCCTCGTCCTAACGTCGTCGGCACCCTCGCACTCCCTCCCTCCCACCCAGGACAGCTCATGGAGTTTCTGTTCATCCTGCTCGCCCTCGTCGTCGTCTGCGGCGTCGTCGTCGCGCCCGCGCTGCGCCGCCGGCGCGCGGCCCAGGACGTGCTGCGGGGCGCCGGCGCGGCCGTCGACCCGGCCCACGGGCACGGCTTCGTCCCCGCCGAGCGGCTGGACGTGCGCCTGCCGGGCCCGGACCCCGAGCTGCTGGCCGCCGTCGAGGAGGCCCGCCGCACCCAGGACTGGAAGCCGGCCGCCGAGCTGCTGGCCCGCACTCCGGCGGACGGCTCCGCCGAGCTGCGTTGGCAGCGCGTGCAGACGCTGGCCGGGGCGGCCGCGCGGGAGCTGGCCGAGACGCCCGGCACCGGCGGCATGTGGCTGCGCCACTGGCGCGTGGTGGCCCCCAAGGACGCGGGCGGGGCGGCCGTCCAGGCCGAGTTCCTGGTGCAGCAGGCGATGCGCGACCCCTCGTCGCAGGACTACCGCATGATCCTCGAGGAGGCCCGGACGGTCTGCGCCGAGGCCGCGCTGCTCGCGCCGGGCGACCCCGTCCCGTACATCGTCCGGCTGAACGTCGAGCGGGGGCTCGGGGCGAGCGAGCCGGAGTTCCAGTCCGTCTGGGAGACCGTGCTCTCCCGCGCGCCGGGGCACATGGGGGCGCATCTCGTGGCGCTGCGCTACTGGAGCGCGAAGTGGCACGGCTCGCAGGAACAGGCCGACGCCTTCGCCCGGCGCGCCGCCGCGGCGGCCCCTCAGGGCAGCCTGCTGCCCGCGCTGCCGCTCTTCGCGGTCCACGACCACCTGCCCGACGTCAACCTGGTGCGCGGCCTGTACGACAGCGTCGTGGTCCGGGACGCGATCGAGGCGGCCCAGTACGCGGTCCTCCACGCCCCCGCCGACCATCCCGTCCTGCCGCACGTACGGCACCTGCTGGTCTGGTTCCTGGTCAACGCGGGACGGTACGCCGAGGCCCTGGAGCACCTGCGGGCGGTGGACGGCCACATCGGCGCGATCCCGTGGACGTACGAGCAGGACCCGGTCGCGGTGTACACGGCGTACCGGGCGCGGGCGGTGTCGGGGTACTGACCGGGGGACGGCCGCAGGGCGGGGGACCTCGGGGGACGGTCGAGAGGTGACGGCAGGGGCGTCGGGAATTCCGGCCCCGGGCCGCGCGTTCTCCTCTCCGCACCGTCCGTCGCCGCCGCCCTGGAGTCGTGATGCTCTTCCCCCACCTCCGCCACGACCACCGCCTGCCCACCGAGCAGGAGGCCCTCAAGGGCCGCCCCGAACCGGCCTTTCCGCTCACCGGCCACCACACCGTCCTCGGCAACCCGCTGGCCGGCCCCTACCCCGAGGGCCTGGCCGTCGCCGACTTCGGCCTGGGCTGCTTCTGGGGCGCCGAACGCCGCTTCTGGCAGACGCCCGGCGTGTGGACGACCCTCGTCGGCTACCAGGGCGGCATCACCCCGAACCCGACGTACGACGAGGTGTGCAGCGGCCTGACCGGGCACACCGAGGCGGTCCGGGTGGTCTACGACCCGGCCGTCGTCTCCTACGAGTCGCTGCTCAAGGTCTTCTGGGAGTCCCACGACCCCACCCAGGGCTTCCGCCAGGGCAACGACCGCGGCACCCAGTACCGCTCCGCGATCTACACCCACTCCCCCGCCCAGCAGCACGCCGCCGAGTCCTCCCGCGACGCCTACCAGGCCGTCCTCCGCGCCTCCGGCCACGGCGACATCACCACCGAGATCGCCGCGGCGGGCCCCTTCTACTGGGCCGAGGACTACCACCAGCAGTACCTCGACAAGAACCCCGGCGGCTACTGCGGCATCGGCGGGACGGGCGTGAGCTGCCCGATCGGGGTCGCGCCCACCGGGGAGTGACGTCGCGGGGGCCGAGGACGTGACCGGTGGCGCCCCTCTCCTCGTCCTCGGCCACCGGCAGAGAGCTAAAAGCCGCAGAGGAGGAGGCTCAAGTTACTGGTGTCCGGACCGAGGATGGAGGCCGTCTCGGGTTCCTCTCCCGGCTTGCGGGCCCGTGCCTCCGCCTCGGCTTCCATCACCTGAAGATCGAGGAGCACCACTGTTCCTCACCCTCTCCGTGTCGCGGCGACCATTTCGCTCCGAGGTGTATCAGGGAGGCGTCCGGCAACGGCAGGCGTGAACCCCGTCGTCCGGACGCGTGACCCCGGCGCCACCGCCGTGGCGCACCCTCCTCATGCCCCCGCGAGCCGGTTCACCGCCGCCACCACCGGTGCCGTGCCGTCCTCCTCGCGGAGCCGGGCCGCCAGGGTGCGGGCGCGGTCGCGGTAGCCGGGGTCGGTGGTGGCCGCTCGGAGGGCGGCGGTGAGGGCGGGGGCGGTGAGGCGGCGGAGGGGGACGGGACCGGGGGAGACGCCGAGGGCGGCCAGCCGGCCGGACCAGAAGTGGGCGTCGAACTGGACGGGCACGGGCACGGCGGGCACCCCCGCGCGCAGGCCGGCGGCCGTGGTCCCCGCGCCCGCGTGGTGCACCACGGCCGCCAGGTGCGGGAACAGGACGTCGTGCGGCAGTTCGCCGACGGTGAGCAGGTCGTCGCCGTCGGCCGCCAGCCCGGTCCAGCCCCGCTGGACGATGCCCCGCAGGCCGGCCGCGCGCAGGGCCCGTACGAACGTCGCGGCGAGGCGGTCGGAGTGCGGCAGGGTCGCGCTGCCCATCCCCACGAAGACCGGCGGCGGGCCGGCCGCGAGGAAGTCCCGGACCGGTGCGGGCAGTCGCGCGTCGGGCGCGGAGTACGGCCACCAGTAGCCGTCGACGGTGAGGCCGGGGTGCCAGTCGGCGGGGCGCGGTACGACGAGGGGGCTGAAGCCGTGGCGCACGGGCCAGCACTGGCGTTCCCGGATCCGGCGGGCGGCGCGCGAGCCGAGGGGCGGCAGGCCGAGCCGGGCGCGTACGGTGCGCGCGGCGGGCACGAAGATGCTGTCCACGGCGGCGTTCACGGCGCGTCCGGCCAGCCGGTTCGCGGTGGCGCCCCAGGATCCGGAGACGAGCAGCGGGGGCGCGAACGTCGCCGAGGGGGCGTGCGGCTGCAGGTAGACGCCCATGCTCGGCAGGCCGAGCCCGGTGGCGATGGTGTGCCCCAGCGTGCCGAGCCCGCTCGACACGAGCAGCACGTCCGCCGCCTCGGCCGCCCGCAGCAGCTCGTCGAGCATCCGGTCCAGGGCGTCCCGGGCCATGACCCCCACCCGGATCAGTTGTCCGATGCCCGTGGCGCTCTCCTGCAGGGCCCGGCCCTGTTCGGTGTGCATCTCCGCCTGCGGGTCCACGGGCAGGGCGTGGAAGCGCAGCCCCGCGGCCTCGGCCGCCGGCGCGAAACACCCGTGGGTGACCAGGGTGACCTCGTGCCCGGCGCGGGCCAGGCCGCGTCCCAGCCCGGTGAAGGGCGCCACGTCGCCTCGCGATCCCGCCGTCATCAACGCCACTCGCATGGTGCGCAGTATGCCGCGCGACGGCGGTCGCCGACCGCACCCCGGGGATGTCCGCGCGCGCCCGGGGCGTCCGGCGGGCGTCGGCCGGCCCGGGCGGTGCCCCGCCGCGACGCACACGGCGACGAACCGCGACGTCACACCAACTCGCCCTATGTGCATGCTCATTGAGATGCGTCGGCAATGCAACTGTTCGTGCGGGGCGGACAGTTGGCGGCCACCTCGCGTTCCGTGACCTTTGCCACGACGCCACGCCCTGGGGTATCGCCACAGGAGTGAGCTAGCGTCACAGCACCCCATCCGGCCACACCAAGTCCCCCAGTTATGGCCGGATATGAAGACGGGGAAGAGGGCCGCACGCGTCCCGAATCGGCTGCAATCCTCACCGGAACGCCCGCATGCCCTCTTCCCCGGCATACCACAGGAGGAGTGTACGTGAAGCGCACGACCCTACGCTCGGCGGGCGTCATCGCACTGGCCGCCGTCACCATCGGCGTCGCGGCCCCCGCCGCCCTGGCCGCGACCGAGGACACCCGGCCCGCGGCCGTCGCCGGTCTCGACGATCCCACCGAGGAGGACCTGCACGCCGTCACCCTGGACGAGGCCCAGGAGGCCGCGCGGTCGCTGCTCGCCAGCGACGAGCGGGAGGCCCAGGAGCTGGTGGCGTCCCTCGACCCCGAGGAACTGGCCGACCTGCGGGCCGTCGCCGACGGACAGGCCCCCCAGGAGTTCAAGGCGAATTGGGCGAAGATCCTGAAGCTGATGAAGAAGATCGGCGGCTGGGGCAAAGCCGTCGCCGGCACCTACAAGTCGTTCAGGAACTGGTACTTCGGACTGCCCTGGCCGGTCAGGGCCGCGTTCAGGTCCCTGACGGTGGGCTACTCGCTCTACGACATCTACTGGCACTTCCACAACGGCGGTTACGCACCGGACTCGAAGGTGCCCGCCGGCGCCTGACGGAACGGGGCGGCCGCGGCGGTCTCGCGGCCCGGCCGCCCCGGCTCACGGCATCATGAGGCGGACGACCCGAGGAGGCGACGGCAAGCCATGACACCCCCGGCCGGTGATCAGGAGATGTCGGAAGGCAAGGCGAGCGAAGGCACCTGGGGGCTCCCGCTCCTGGCGGTCGTCCCGACCGTCTGCCTGACGGCCCTCACCGATCCGTCCACCGTCTGGTACGTCATCGCCTGGGTCTTCTGGGGCCTGTCCGCCGTCCTTCTCGCCGTCGGCTGGACGGAGGTCGTGCGGCGCGGGGCGCGCGGGGCCACCGGCTGGACGACGTGCGCGTTCGCCCACGGTGTCATCGGGTGGCAGCTGGTACACCTGCTCACCTGACCGGACGGCCGGCAACCGCCGCCCCCCCGGCAGGGTCACCCGCGCCGCTCCTCCCGTCGGCGACCCGGCACCGAACAGACCGTGAAATACCGGCGAACGACGGCGGTTTCGGGCGCGAGAACGGTAGCACTCGAACCCCAGTTCAGTAGTCTCGGCCGGGTGCTTGATCACGACGAGACCAGCCCGCCGTCGCGCCACCGGCTCACGACGGGGGACCGCCTGCGCATCGCCCGTCGGGCGCGCGGGCTGTCCGCCGCCCAGTTGGCGCAGAAGGTCGCCATCTCCCCCAGCTACGTCCAGAAGTTGGAGTCGGGAAAGCGGAAGCCGTCGCCCGCACTCGTCCTGGCCCTCGCGAAGGCGCTGCACCTCGGCCCCGAAGCCCTCACCGGGCAGCCGCACTACGGCGAACCGGAATCCGACGACGGGGTGTACGCCGTGCTGCCCGAGCTCCGCAGGGCCCTGCTGTGCTACGACAGCCCCGACGACCTGCCCATGCCTCCCCGCCCGCTGCCGGTGCTGGCCTCGGAGGTCGACCAGGTGGCGGCCCTCCGGCGGGACGCCCGGTACGTGCCCATGGGTCCCCTTCTGGCGCCGGTCATCACGGAGTTGACGCATATCGCCCTGGACGGCCGGGAGTCCGACCGGTACGAGGCATTCCGCCAGCTGGCCCGCTGCTACCGGGCGGTCAACTCCCTGGCACACAAGACAGGCCATCACGATCTGTCGCACACCGCCCTGGAACGGGTCCGGTGGGCCGCCGGCCGCTCCGGCGACCCGTTGCTGCCGATCACCGCCGGGTACCTGGTCGCCGGTGCGATGCTCCGCCACGGCGCGTACGCCCCGGCGCGCCGCCAACTCCGCGCGCTCCGCGCCGAGCTGGCGGGGATGCGCCCCGCGGCCACACAGGACGACGTGCTCGCCGTCCACGGAGCGGTCCTGCTGAAGCTCGCGGTGCTGGAAGCGCGCGAGAACGCCCCCGAACGGGCGCGGGACCGGCTGCGGGAGGCGGAGGACGTGGCCCGGGCGGCCCGGAACCGCGACTCCCTCGCGTACGAGATGTCGTTCGGCCCGACGAACATCCGCATCCACGAGCTGCACACAGCGCTGGTCACGGGCGATACGGAACGGGCGCTCGCGCTGCCGGCGCGGTGGTCGCCGGTCCCGGGCGGGGAGTGGACTCCCCCCGCCGGAACGGCCGGTGAGCGGTCGAGCCACCACTTCATCGACCTGGCCTCCGCCCGACTCGCCGCCGGGGACAGGACCGGCGCGTTCGCCGCCCTGAAGCGGGCGCGCAAACTGGCGCCGAACCACACGCGGTTCCACCCGTCCGTACGCGAGACGTCGGCCGCGCTGCTGCGGATGGACGCGAGCCCGCCCAATGAGCTGGTGCGGTTCGGCAGTTGGGCGGGGGTTGGGGCCACCTGACGGCGGTGTCAAGGGGCCGCGCCGGAGGACGCGCGGACAATCTGTCCGCACGCGAACGCCCGGTGAATGGAATGGTCGGCCTCACGTTGTGGAAGAGGAGACCGTTCGATGTCCAGCGCCCGTCCGGCCGCCAGGCCCCTCCCCCCGCGCTGGGTGCCCGTCGGCGACGGGCCGCACCTGTGCGCGGCGGGCGAGCGGTGGGACGCCGTACGCGTCGGGGAGGCCGTCGGCCGGCGGGCGGTCGCGTTCCTCCGGGAGGCCGGCGAACCGGTCGGCCCGGTGGTGCTGGACCCCGAAGGGCCCGAGCCCCGGATGTACTTCCTCGTCCCGGTGGGCACGGCGGCCCGCTGGGAGGAGCCGGGCACGGTGCCGCTCGGGGCGCGCTGCCACGTCCTCGTCCCGTCCGCCGACCGCGTCCGGCCGCCCGGCCTGCACTGGCACGTCGTCCCGGCCGCGCCCCGCCCGCCCACGCGTCCGGACGCGCTGCGGCGGGCGCTCGGCAGGGCGCGCAGGGCCCGCGCCGAGGAGGAGCCCCGGGAGAGCCGGGCGGAGCGGCCCGGGGAAGTGGCGTCCTGATGGCGCCGATCACCCGAGGGGCCGCCGGCCGGGGCGAGTTCCGGCCCCGCTTCGACCCCGCCGGCCTCGACGACGAGCTGCGCATGGTGCTGCCCGACCTGCCCGCCGGGCGCTGGCTGTCGATGCGGACCCTGCTGGACCGGACCGTCGGCGCCCGCGACTGGGGCCGGTGGGCGAGCCGCACCCAGGTGCTGGGCGCGGCCGCCGCCGGAACGGACGTGGTGCGGGTGTGGCGGGCGGAGGAGCCGGACAGTGTCGCCGCGACCGTGATGCACGCCCGGGTGGCGGTGGAACGGACCGTGCGCGCGCACCGCGTCGGGCACCCGGACGCCGGGCGGCTGTGGGACGAGGCGGTGGAGGCGTGCCGCATCGCGGCGTACGCGTCCCCGGACGACCCGGTGCCCTGGATCTGCCTGCTCGCCCTGGCCCCGCTGGACGAGCACCAGCGGCTCCCCGAGCACCGGGTGCCCGCCCCGGACCCGCTGCTGGCCCCCGGTCCGTGGAACCTGCTGGGCGAGGTCGAGCGGCGCCATCCGGGCAACCGCGAGGCGTACCACCGGATGACGACGCTGCTGGCCACCCGGGCGGACGGCTCCTGGGGGCAGGCGCACCAGTTCGTCCGGTGGGTGCTCGACCGGACGCCGCACGGCTCGCCGCTGCTGGTCCTGCCGCTGTACGTGCGCGTGGGGCTGTGGCGCGACCGGCACGGGCCCGGTCGGGAGCTGGACATGTACTGGGCCGGCGAGTACGCCGTCCAGGACGCGGAACGCGCCTTGTGGGGCTGGTTCGACGCGACGGGATTCGGGGCGGCGGGTCGCGACGCGGCGGGTTTCGACGCGGCGGGTTTCGACGCGACGGGATTCGGCGCGACGGGATTCGGCGCGACGGGATTCGGCGCGGAAGGCCCGCACGCCGCAGGCCCGGACGCGGTGGGCTCGCCCGACCTCTCGATCCTCGACCTGAGCCATCTCGCCCACGCCTTATGGGCGGCCCACCGGTTCACGGAGGCGGCCCGGGTGTTCGCGGCGATGGGTCCGTGTGCCGCCACCCGGCCCTGGATCCACCGCGCCGACGCCCACGACCGCCGCCCCGCCGAGGAGGTGGCGGCCGAGTGGATCATCCGGGCCCGCGGCCAGTGCGAGGCGGCGGCCGAGGGGCCGCGCCGGTGAGCCACCGGTGAGCCACCGCTAGGTCCGGCCCCGGCACCGCACGCCGGACCGGCACCACGCCCGCGTCCTGCACCGCACACCCGACCGGCACCACACATCCGTTCGGCACCACCCCCGTCACCCGTCCGCATCCCACGTCGCACAACAGACCGTCCCCGAACAAACCCCCTTCTCCCCCTTCCCGTTCAGCGCTTCGGAGGTAAGTCCTGTGTCCTTTACGTCGAGACCACGAGCAGGAGTGGGCCCGGACCACTCCATGCGGCTGCCGGACGAGAGCGAGCGGCTGCGGGACCTCGGCTACCAGCCGGTGCTGGCGCGGCGCATGGGCGGTTTCGGCAACTTCGCCATCAGCTTCAGCATCATCTCGGTGCTGTCCGGCTGCATGACCCTCTACGGCTTCGGCCTGAACACCGGCGGCCCGTCGGTGATGATGTGGGGCTGGGCCGGCGTCGGCCTGATGGTGCTCTTCATCGGCATGGCGCTGGCCGAGGTCACCAGTGCCTACCCCACCTCCGGCGCCATGTTCTACATGGCCAACCGGCTCGGCGGCCGTCGCTGGGGCTACTACACCGGCTGGGTCAACCTGCTGGGCCTGCTGGGCAGCATCGCGGGCAGCGGCTACGGCGCGGCCCAGTTCATCGGCGCGCTCATCGAGCTGCGGTTCGGACACGCGCCGACCCCGGAGTCGACCCTGCTGATCTTCGGCGGCATCCTCCTCGTCTTCGGCGTACTGAACCTCTTCGGCGTGCGGATGGTCGGGTTCCTCAACTCGGTCAGCGTCTGGTGGCACCTGCTGGGCGTGGCGATCATCGTCGGCGTGCTGTGGATCGCGCCGGACGGCCACCAGTCGCCGTCGTTCGTCTTCACCAAGTTCGTGAACAACACCGGCTGGGACAACCCGCTGTACGTGACGGCGCTCGGCCTGCTGCTCGCCCAGTACACGTTCACCGGCTACGACGCGTCGGCGCACCTGTCCGAGGAGACCGCCAACGCCTCGGTGGCCTCGGCCCGCGGAATGGTGCGTTCGATCTGGGTGTCGTGGATCGCGGGCTTCGTCCTGCTGGCCGGTCTGACCTTCGCCATCAGCGACTACACGACGACGGCCGAGGCGGGGGTGCCGCCCGCGCAGATCTTCCTCGACGCCGTGGGGACCAACGGCGCGACGTTCCTGCTGCTGATCGTCATCGGCGCGCAGCTGTTCTGCGCCAACGCGGGCATCGCGTCGGCGAGCCGGATGACGTTCGCGTTCAGCCGCGACGGCGCGCTGCCGGGCTCCCGGCTGTGGCGGCGGGTCAGCAGCAAGACGCAGACCCCGTACCCGGCGGTGTGGCTGGCGGTCGTGGGCCCCTTCGTCCTCGCCCTGCCGTCGCTGTACTCGACCACCGCCTACAACGCCGTCACCGCCATCAACGTCATCGGGATCACGCCGTCGTACGTCATCCCCGTGTTCCTGCGGCTGCGGCACCCCGAGCGGTTCAGCCCGGGACCGTGGACCCTGGGCCGCTGGAGCCGGCCGGTCGGCTGGATAGCCGTGGGCTGGGTGGCGTTCGCGACCGTCCTGTTCTGCCTGCCGCAGACCAGCCCGGTCACCACGGAGACCATGAACTACGCCGCCATCGCCCTGGCCGCCGCGCTGCTGCTGGCCACCGCCTGGTGGCCGTTCGCCAAGAGCTCCCTCACCACGCCCACATACGACACCTCGTCCCGCGGCACCCAGCTCATGGAGGACATCGTCTGATGGACGCCCCCACCCCCCGGAACGGCCGGCTCACCCCGGACGAACTGCGCGAGGAGGTCCGGCTCGGCCGCGTCGAGACCGTGGCGCTGGCCCTGGTCGACATGCAGGGCCGGCTGAAGGGCAAGCGCTACGACGCCGGGCACTTCGTCGAGAAGGTCGTCGACGGCGGCTCGCAGATGTGCGCCTACGCGCTCGCCACCGACGTCGACATGCGCCCGCTGCCCGGCTACGCCCTCTCCTCCTGGGACACCGGCTACGGCGACCTGAACCTGACCCCCGACCCGGACACCCTCCGGGTGCTCCCCTGGTGGCCGGGGACCGCGCTGGCGCACGCGGACGCGACGATCGACGGGCGGCCGGTGGCCGTGGCCCCCCGGGAGATGCTGCGCCGCGAACTCGGCCTGCTCGCGGAGCGCGGGCTGGGCGTCCGGACGGGGCTGGAGACCGAGTTCGCCCTCTACGAGGGGTCGTACGACGCGGTGGCGGCCGGACGCGCCGGGCTGCGGCCCGTCACCGGCCGCAATCGGGACCTCGCCCTCGACCACGACGACCGGACGGATACGTTCCTGCGCGGGCTCGGGGCGGCGCTGCGCGGGGCGGGGCTGCCGCTGGAGGCGGCCAAGACGGAGGCCGGCCCCGGCCAGGTCGAGATCACCTTCCCGTACGGGGAGGCGCTGGCGGCGTGCGACGGGCACGTCCTCTTCAAGCACGCCGTCCGGCACTTGGGGACGCGGGCGGGCCTGGCGCCGACGTTCATGGCGGTCCCGGCGCCCGGGGTGGGCAGCGGGCTGCACCTGCACCTGTCGCTGTGGTCGGGCGACGAGCCGGTGGTGCCGGACGCCGACGGCGGACTGTCGGCGACGGGCCGGCACGCCGTGGCGGGCCTGCTCGCCGCGCTGCCGGAGCTGACGCCCCTGTACGCGCCGAACGTCAACTCCTACCGCCGCTATGTGTCGGAGAGCTTCGCGCCGACCGCCTTCACCTGGGGCTTCGACAACCGGACGTGTGCGGTCCGGGTCGTCGGCCGGGGCCGGGGCCTCCATCTGGAGATCCGGCTGCCGGGCGCGGACGCCAACCCGTACCTGGCCCTCACCGCCGCGCTGGCCGCGATCCGGCACGGCCTCGACCACACCCTCGAACCCCCGCCCGCCGTCACCGGCAGCGCCTACGGGCAGGACGCGCCCCCGGTCCCTGCCGGCCTGGCGGAGGCCCTGGACCGGTTCCGCGCCGGCGCCCTGGCCCGGGAGCTGCTGACGGACGAGGTCGCCGCGCACTACGCGCGCGCGGCCGAGGTCGAGGTGGAGGCGCTGGGCGCGGTGGCGGAGGCCGAGGAGGTCACCGACGAGGAGGTGCGGCGGTGGTGGGAGTACGCGTAAGGGGCGGGTGAGACGCCCGCACTCCGCCGGGTGCCCGCACCCCGCCGTGTGCCGTCACCCCACCGGGCGCCCTCACCTCGCCGGGCGCCCTCACCCCACCAGCCGCCGTCACCCCGCCGGGCGCCGCCGCCCCAGCCGGGCCGCGTCGGCGGCCTCCGTGCCCCGGGCCCAGCCCTCCGCGTCGCGGCCCCTGAGCCGGTGCGAGGTGGTCTCGGGGAAGAGGCGCCCGGCCGTCTCGCCGACGGCGACGTCGCGGGCGGCGAGCACGGGCAGGGCCTCGGGGCGGGCGGCGTGCTCGGTCGCGTCCCGGGCGGCGGCGGACAGCCGGTCGCCGATCCGAGCGGCGTAGGCGATCAGGAAGGACTCGCGGAAGTCGCGCGTCCGACGGCCCGAACGGGCGCGCGCACCGCGCTCGTTCGGGCCGTGCCCGTTCGTACCGCGGTGGTGCGCGTCGGCGGCGCGGATCATCGCCGCGTCCGCCTGCACCAGCAGCGAGGTGTACATCAACTCGACGAGTTCCAGATCGGCCTCGAAGCCGACGACCGTCGAGAACCCGTACTCGCCGGACCACACCGCGTGGCAGTGGTTGGCCTCGGCGACAGCGCTGAGCAGCAGGGCCTTCGCGGACTCGTACGGCCCCTCGACGCCGAGCCGGCAGACGTCCGGCCCGTCGGCGGCGGAGGCGTCCGCGGCGGCGGCGGCGGCGAGGAGCGCGTCGTCGAGCGAGTGGCGCGCCATGAGCTCCTGCGCCTTGGCGGAAAACGCCTCGGCCTCGTCGGGGAAGTCCGTCGACTCGGCCTTGGCCAGCAGGGCCCGGATCCGGGCGAGCGTCTTCGGCTCGACGGCGGCGGCCCGGCCGCCCGGCGTGGACGGCCGGGATCCGGCGGTCCCGGGGAGCGGACCCGCGAGGCCGATGTGCGGCAGGGAGGCGACGAGGCGCAGGGCGAGGAGCGCGGCGGCGACGGTCTCGAAGCGGCTGAGGCGCTCGCGGCGCGCGAAGCCGTCCAGGAACGCGTCGTCGTCCGGCCACCACACCACCGCGTCCAGGTCGCGGAGCTGCCCGGCCCAGCGCGGGGGCAGCGTGCCGGGCGGATACCGGCGGGCCTCGGCGGCCACGGCCGCGAGGACGAAGCGGAGGCCGGGGCCGGTGGCGTCGCGGCGGGCCAGCCGGACGACGTCGGCGGGCTGCCAGCCGCGCTCCCAGGCGCGCCGGAGCTCCGCCTCGGCGGTGGCGAGCAGGGCGCGTCCGACGGCCGCCGGCCCGGCGGGCGCGGCGGCGAGGACGGAGGCGTCGGCGTCGGCCGCGTCCTCGGCGGCGGCCGCGGGGAGCGCGCGGAGCCGGCGCACGGCCGCCTCGACGGCGGGCCGCGGCCCGGCGGCCTCCTCGGGCCGCTCACGGTCCCGGCGCTTGCCCACGGGGGTTCCTCCTTCGTACGTCGCGCAAAACCGCCGGGCGGCAGCCGCGCGGTGCGGCCGCCGCCCGGCGGCGGGACGGGGTCGGGATCAGGCGCCGGTGGCGCTGCCCTTGACCCAGTCCTGCCAGCTCATGTTCCAGCCGTTGAGGCCGTTGTCCGGGGCGATCGTCTTGTCGTCGGAGTTCTTCACCACGACGACGTCGCCGATCTGGGAGTTCTTGAAGAACCAGGCGCCCGGCGTGTTCGGGTCGTCGGCGCCCTGCTTGTCCTGCAGGCCGACGCAGCCGTGGCTGGTGTTCTCGACGCCGAAGATGCCGCTGCCCCAGTAGTTGCCGTGGATGAACGTGCCCGACGTGGACAGCCGCATGGCGTGCGGGACGTCCTTGATGTCGTACTCGCCCTTGCCGTCGGCCTTGGAGAAGCCCACGGTGGAGCCGTCCATGCGGGTCTCGGTGAACTTCTCCGAGATCACCATCTTGCCGTTGTAGGTGGGGTTGGACGGGCTGCCGGCCGAGATCGGGATGGTCTTGAGGACCTTGCCGTCGCGCACCACGGTCATCTGGTGGGTCTTGGCGTCCACCGTGGAGACCTGGGAGTGGCCGATCCGGAACTTGACGGTCTTGTTCTGCAGGCCCTTGATGCCGGGCGCGGCCTCGACGTCGCCGAGCTCCATCTTGAGGGTGACCTCGGAGTTGGCCTTCCAGTACTCCTGCGGGCGGAAGTCGAGGCGCTGGTCGTTGAACCAGTGGCCGACGACCTGCTGGCCGCTGCTGGAGGTCACCTTCAGGTGGGACTGGACGGCCTTGCGGTTCTTGATCGGCTTGTCGAAGTTGATCGAGACCGGCATGCCGACGCCGACGGTCTGACCGTTCTCCGGGGTGAAGCTGCCGATGAAGCTGTTGTTCGGCGAAACCGTGGAGAACGAGGAGTTCTCCGTGGCGCGACGGTCCTTGTCGTCCTTCGCCTCGGCGACGATCTTGTACTTGGAGGACCGCTCCAGCGGGTTCTTGAGCTTCCAGCTCTTCTTGTCCGGCGCGAGGGAACCCTCGACCGGGCGACCCTTCTCGTCCGTCATCTTGACGCTCGTGAGCTCACCGTCGCTGACCGTGACCTGAACGGCGTCCACCGCGGTGCCGGCATTGGTGGTGCCGCCCTTGGGCGTGATCTTGATCTGCGCCGTGGAGGCGTCCTTGGCGGCTGCCGCGTCGACGTTCTGCTGGGACTTCTCCTTGCCGGAGCCGCCGCCCTTGTTGTCGCCGTCGTCGCCACCGCCGCAGGCGGCGAGGGTGAGCACCCCACCGAGCACGGCGGCCGCGGCCACCAGGCCCTTGCGGCGCTTGCCGTCCTTCATCACACGCATCTCCATCGCTCTGAACCCCGAAAATCCCCGGACCGGGCCACGAGGGCACGATCCGGCCCCTCGGCCTTCACCGGGACGGCGGGACGCCCACGCGCGCCCACTGGTCCCGGTTACTGCTTAGGGAACGCCTGACCCGATTCGCCCGTTCCACCCACGCGCAAAGTGTGGGGAAGACCACGCCAGTAAAGACCCTCGGGGCGCCTGCGCCCAAGCCGGGTGGTCAGGAGGCCGGAAAGCCCGCGCCTTCCGTACCGCGCACGCGTGTCACTACCATCAGTTCGACGTCCACCGCTCCGTCGAGGGGATGCCCCGCCGTGACCACGCGCCGCCCGCTGCTGACCGCCGTCGCCGCCGGGGTGCTGCTGTGCGCGGGCTGGCTGGTCCCCACGGCGAACGCGACGCCCGCGCACCCCTCCGCCCACCCGTCGGCACCGGCACCGCCCGACGGCCGCCGCCTGGCCGACTCGGGCAGCGTGGACACCACGCCGTACGTGTACGGGGGCGTGGGCTTCGTGGCGGTGGGGGGCGCCTTGGTCACGCTGGCGGTCCGCCGCTCGCGGAACGCCACCCCGTCCAGCCCGTCCGGCGTTTGAGGACGACCGCGCGGAGCGCGGTTCCGGGGGTGCGGGGGCAGAGCCCCCGCACGAAACGGGAAGGGGTGGGACAGGGGCACGCCCCCGGGCCCCAGCCCGGAATCACCCCAGGCTTCCGACCACGGCCTCCACGGCCTCCACCAGCCCCCCGGACCGAACGAAAGCCTCCGCCGCCGCGAGATCCGGCGCGAGGAACCGATCCGCCCCCGGCCCCTCCACCCCGGCCTCCCGGACGGCCCGCAGCACAGCGGCCGTGGCCGGCGAAGGCGTCAGCCCGCCCCGCAGCTCGACGGCGCGCGTGGCGGCGACGAGCTCCACGGCGATCACCCGGGCGAGAGCGTCCAGCGAGGTCCGCAGCTTGCGCGCCGCGGACCAGCCCATCGAGACGTGGTCCTCCTGCATGGCGGAGGACGGGATGGAGTCCACCGACGCGGGCGCGGCGAGCCGCTTCATCTCGCTGACCAGGGCCGCCTGCGTGTACTGGGCGATCATGAGGCCGGAGTCGACCCCGGGGTCGTCCGCGAGGAACGGCGGCAGGCCGTGCGAACGGTTCTTGTCGAGCAGCCGGTCGGTGCGCCGCTCGGCGATGGACGCCAGGTCGGCTGCGGCGATGGCCAGGAAGTCGAGGACGTACGCGACGGGCGCGCCATGGAAGTTGCCGTTGGACTCGACGCGTCCGTCGGGCAGGACGACCGGGTTGTCGACGGCGGCGGCCAGCTCGCGGTCGGCGACCAGCCGGGCGTGCGCGAGGGTGTCGCGCCCGGCGCCCGCGACCTGGGGCGCGCAGCGGATCGAGTACGCGTCCTGGACGCGGGGCGCGTCGTCCTGGTGGTGCCCGGTCATGCCCGAACCGGCCAGCACGCGCAGCATGTTGTCGGCGCTGGTCCCCTGGCCGGGGTGCGGGCGGATGGCGTGCAGTTCGGGGGCGAGGACCTTCTCGGAGCCGAGCAGGGCCTCCAGGGAGAGCGCGGCCGTGACGTCGGCGGAGGTGATCAGGCGGGCGAGGTCGGAGCAGGCCATGACGAGCATGCCGAGCATGCCGTCGGTGCCGTTGAGGAGCGCGAGCCCCTCCTTCTCGCGGAGTTCGACGGGCTCGATGCCGTGCGCGGCGAGCAGTTCGGCGGCGGGCGCGAGGACGCCGTCGGGGCCCTCCGCCTCGCCCTCGCCCATGAGCGTGAGGGCGCAGTGCGAGAGCGGCGCCAGGTCGCCGGAGCAGCCGAGGGAGCCGTACTCGTGGACGACGGGGGTGATCCCCGCGTTGAGCAGGGCGGCCATCGTCTCGACGACGACGGGCCGGACGCCGGTGCGGCCGGAGGCGAGGGTCTTGAGGCGCAGGAACATCAGCGCGCGCACGACCTCGCGCTCCACGCGCGGTCCCATGCCGGCGGCGTGCGAGCGCACGATGTTGCGCTGGAGCTGGGCGCGCAGCTCGGGGCTGATGTGGCGGACGGCGAGGGCGCCGAAGCCGGTGGAGACGCCGTAGACCGGGTCCGGCTTGGCCGCCAGGTCCTCGATGACCTGCCGGGAGGCGGCGACGGCGGCCAGGGCCTCGGGGGACACGACGACGCGTGCGTCGTGGCGCGCCACGGCGATCACGTCGTTCGCGGTCGTTCCGGAGCTTCCCACCACCACGTCGGTGTCCACGTGCGTCTGCATATCCATATTCAGGCACCCTAGGGTCTGAATCGCGGTCTGTCACTAGGGGAACTGCCCTGTACAACACCGCGCGGGCCGCGAGCATGCCGCGCCCCGGAGGAACGGGAGGTGGCGGTGCCCCCGCCAAGGAAGAACGCGGTGCCCCCGCCAGGGAAGAACAGGGGCACCGCGGAACCTCACGCCTTCCGCCCCCGGAACCTCCGGCGCTCCGCGCGAGGCGGCGCCGGCGGCCGGTCCGCGAGCCGTACGACCGGGTCGTCCCGGCCCCCCTCCCGCCCCGCGACCACCGGTTTCTCCGCGCCCGCCGCCTTGGCCCGGTACTGGGCCGCGTCGGCGAGCCGGAACAGGCGGCGCGCGGTGCGCACGGGCCCGATCGGATCGCCCGTCGACGCGATCCCGCAGGCGACCCCCTCGCCCAGCTCCAACCGCCGGGCCCGCAGGCACAGTTCCTCGGCCGCCCGCACCACCTCGTCGGCCGGGGCCCCCACCGTGAGCAGGCAGAACTCGTCGCCCCCGAGCCGGGCGGCGAGCGCGCCCGGCAGCCGTGCGCCGCACAGCGACAGCAGCGAGCCGAATCGTTCCAGCAACCGGTCGCCCTGCGCGTGCCCCAGGGTGTCGTTGACCCGCTTCAGGCCGTTGAGGTCGCAGACGACCAGGCTGACGACGACGCCCTCCGCCAGGTGCCGTTCGATGGCCTCGTCGAGCCGCGCGTCGACGGCGCGGCGGTTCCCCAGGCCGGTCAGCGGGTCGGTGTAGGCCAGTCTGCGGGCCTCCTCCAGCCGCTCGGTCTGGACGATGCCGGCGGCCGTGACGGCGGCCAGGACGGCCGCGAAGTCCGCGTCGGCGCGTCCGAAGCGGGGGGCGCCCAGGGGCCGCGCCACGTACAGCTCGCCCCAGGCGCGCCCGTGCAGCACGATGGGGGCGATCACGCAACTGCCCCGGCGTCGGCGGCGCAGCACCTCGACGCGGTGGCCTACGGGGAGGAGGCCCGGCCCGTTCGCACCGCCCTGGTCGTCGTCCAGGTTCTCCACCCAGGCGTGCGGCCGTCCGCCCACCCACTCCTCGTGCAGGAACTCGGCGACCTCCGGGAAGTTGTGCACCGGATACGTCTCGTCGGCGGGGAACCGCTCCTCGTCGGGAGCGCGCTCCCCCTCGTTGACGAGGACCCGCAGCCGGCCGCTCTCCCGCTCCCAGACGGAGACGGCGGCGAAGGAGCCGTTCAGGGCCCGCAGGGCGCCCTCCGCGGCGGCGGCCACCCCGTCGAGGAGGGACTGCGTCGCCGCCATCGCCTGCGCCAGCTCCACCACGGCGGACAGGCGGTCGTCACGATCCGCGTCACCAGCCACCAGAGCCTCACATTCCACCGCTGCGCGCAGCCCTCGCACTCCAGCGTAGGAACGGTGCGCTCATTCCGCCTTGTGAGGGTTCCGCGACCTTGAGGGTTCCGCGACTTCCCGCTTCATCCCAGGTCATTCCGTTTCGCCGTCGACGATCCGCTCGTGGCCGGGGGCCGGCCGGCCCCCGGTGCCGTCACTCGCCCGGCCAGTCCGGGGTCCGCTTCTCGTTGAACGCGGCCACGCCCTCCGCACGGTCTCCGGAGAAGGCCACCGTGCGCCAGGCCGCGTCCTCGACCTCCAGTCCGGCCCGCAGGTCCAGACCGTGCCCGAGGCGCAGGGCGCGCTTGGCCGCCCGCAGGCCGACGGGCGAGTTCGCGGCGATCCGGGCGGCGAGGGCCAGCGCCTCGTCGCGGTCCTGCCCGGCGGGCACCAACCGGTCGACCAGGCCCAGCTCCCGGGCCTCCGCCGCCGCCACCCGCCGCGCGCTGAAGATCAGCTCGGCGGCGCGGGCCGCGCCGACCCGGCGCGGCAGCAGCTGGGTGCCGCCCCCGCCCGGGATCACGCCCACGGACACCTCGGGGAGCCCCACCACGGCGGTCTCGTCCGCGACGATGATGTCGCAGGACAGGGCGAGTTCGAAGCCGCCGCCGAGGGCGAAGCCGTGCACGGCGGCGATGGCCGGCACCGGCAGCTCCAGGACGCCGGTGTAGGCGGCGCGGGCGTGCGGGCGCTGACGCGAGAGGTCCGCGTCCGTGAAGGAGTTGCGCTCCTTGAGGTCGGCGCCGACGCAGAACGCCCGCTCGTGCGTGCTCGTCAGAACGACGGCGCGGACGGTCCGGTCGGCGGAGAGCGCGGCGGTCGCCTCGGCGATCGAGCGGCCCAGTTCGGTGGAGACGGCGTTCATGGCCTTCGGGCGGTCGAGTACGAGCTCGGCTACCCGGCCGTCTTCGTGTGTGCGGATGGCGATCCACTCACCAAAGCGCTGTTCGCTCACGCGATTACCCTCTCTTCGGCTGTGGCCACGATCATGCACTGACCGTCGTGGCGGTGCCATACCCGTGGGGGGCTTGCCCCGCGGGCCGGCGCCCGCTGGGGTGGCCCGCATCCCGCCCTTTCACCGTCTCCCGCAGGGGTTCCGCCCCCGCACCCCCCGACCGCGCCCGCGGCACGCCGTCCTCAAGCGCCGGACGGGCCGGATCCCGAGTCCGTCCTGCACGCCGCATGGCCCCAGCCCTGCTGGTTCTTGGCGATCTGCTCCCCCGCCGCGTAGGACTTGCCGCACACGCACCGGCCCGGGAACTTCGCCTTGAGGGTGCCCCGGGAGCGGGCGCCCTTCGCCCCCGACGCGGCGGAGCCGCCCGGCGTGCCGCCGGTCCGCCGGGGGCGCGGCGGGGCCGTCGCGCGGGACGCGTCCGGGACGGGGAACCCGGCGTCGCCGTGGGCCGTGCCCGCCGCGCGCTGGGAGACGGCGGCGTCGCTGGCGGCCTGGTCGGCGATCGCGTTGAGCGGGTCACCGCCCTGCTGGTGCGCCGGCACGTACCGGAACTCGACCTCGCGCCCGGTCAGCAGCGCGTCGATGCTCCGGACCAGGTCCTGGTTGGCGACCGGCTTCCCGGCCGCCGTCTTCCAGCCGTTCCGCTTCCATCCCGGCAGCCACTTGGTGACCGCGTTCATCGCGTACTGCGAGTCGAGCCGCACCTCGACCGGCACGGCCGGGTCGGTGGCCTCCAACAGCCGTCGCAGAGCGGTGAGCTCGGCGATGTTGTTGGTCGCCCGGCCCAGCGGACCGGCCTCCCAGCGCTCCGGCCGTCCCTCGGCGTCGGCCGCCACCCACGCCCAGGCGGCCGGCCCGGGGTTCCCCTTCGAAGCGCCGTCACAAGCGGCGATGATGCGATCGAGCATGCCTCCGATGATGTCAGGAGACGAGCCCCGCCCCCGCCCTCACACCGGAACCGCCTCCCCGGCGGGCACGCGCACCCGCGCGAACGGCTGCCGCGCGCCACCCGCCTCCAGCGGCACCCGCAGGCGCGCCCGTTCCGTGCCCGGCGTCGTCCCCACGCCCTGTGCGATCGGCCGCGCCGCCTCCACGCCGTGCCGCGGGCGACGGGCGTCGAAGCCGCTCGGCGAGCGGGACGGCCGGGTGGAGCGGCCGGGCTCCGACAGATCCTCAACGTGTCCGTTCACAAGGGCGATGATGGCACCCGCCACTGACAACCGCCTCTGACCCGCGGGTTGCCGGCTCGGCACGACACCGGGTCGCGGGCGGGCGGCCGTTCAGGGCCCCATCCGCCAAAGACCGGCCGCACCGGCCCCGTTCACCCCTGCTCCCGCCGCGTGAGCAGCCACGGCTCCACGACGCCCAGTCCCCGCACCGGCCGCTGCCACATCGGTTGCAGTGCGAAGCGGTACTTGACCGCCGAGGCGGGCCTGCCCTCCGCCTCCGCCGCGGCCACGGCCGCCGCCACCTCCGCCTCCGACTTCGGGGCGTCCCCGCTGCGCAGCAGCTCCTCCGCCAGGGCGCCGTCCACCAGCACCGCGTCCTTCGGCGCTATCGACGTCAGCCGGCTGGCCAGGTTGACGGTCGTGCCGAAGACGTCGCCCATGCGCGTCGTCACCGTGCCGAAGGCGATGCCGACGCGCAGTTCGGGCATGGTCTCGTCGTGGCTGAGGGTCTCGATCAGGCGGATGCCGATCTCCGCGGCCGTGCCCGCGTCGTCGGCCGCGTAGAGGACCTCGTCGCCGAGGGTCTTGATCAGGCGGCCGCCGTGCGCGGCCACCAGGTCGGCGGCCGTGGTCTCGAACGCCTCGACGAGCTCGCCGAGCTCCTCCTCCTCCAGCCGCCGGGTGAGCCGGGTGAACCCCACCAGGTCGGCGAAGCCGACGGCCAGCCGCCGGTCGACCATCTCCGCGTCGTCCTGGGCCTGCACCACGCGGCCGGTCGCGGCGGCGAGCTGGCGCCGCCAGACGTAGATGAGGAACTCCTCCAGCTCCGGCAGGAGCAGTTCGACGAGCGGATAGGTGATCTCCGCCCGGGTGAGGCCCGGTTCCTGAGGCTCGGTCAGGCCCTCCAGGAAGGAGTCGATCTGCCAGTCGGCGAGCCGGGCCGTGGTCTGGCCGGTGGAGCGGGCCACCTGGACGGCCATCGGCTCGCTCAGCAGCCCCGCCTCGACGAGGCCGGCCAGCCGCCGCAGGGCCAGGACGTCCGCCTCCGTGAGCGCCTTGGCCTGGCCGATGTCGGCGAAGCCCATGGCGCGCCAGAAGCGGGCCGCGAGGTCCATGGACACACCGGCCGCGCGGGCGGCCTGGAACGGGGTGTAGCGCCGCTCTGCGCCGAGGATCAGCGCCTCCAGCCGGAGCGCGAGAGGGTCGCCGCCCTCGTCGGCGGCGGAGTCGAGCTCCGCGGGCCCACCGGCCCGTTCCGCCGTGCCGTCCGGGACGCCCGTCCCCCGCTCGGTCCGGCTCCCCTTGTCGGCCCCGTCGGCCCCCGAGACCTCCCCGGCCTCTACGGAACGGGGGGTACCCCCACCGTCGGCGGTCACCGCCCGCCCCCTGTCCGATCCGTGCGCACTGCCCTGCCGATCGCCGCTCGCTCGCTTTCCGGGCACAACGATACGGCAGGTGTGCCCTAGCTCACTCTCCTGACGACGCCGGACGCAGATGAACGATGTCGCCCGCGTCCACCGGCCGCTGCACCCCGTGCTCGGTGGCGAGCACCAGCCGGCCGTCGCCGTCGACCGCCACGGCCTCCCCGACCAGCCGCCGGTCGCCCGGCAGTTCGGCCCGTACGGTCCGGCCGAGCGTGGCGCAGCCGGCCGCGTACGCCTCCTGGAGCCGGCAGGCCGCCGGGTCGCCGTCGGCGTCGCGCCAGGCCGTGTACCAGTCCTCCAGCGAGCGGAGCACGGCCCGCAGCAGCGGGTCGCGGTCCAGTCGCCCGGCGCCGGCCAGGGCCAGCGAGCCCGCGGTGGGCACCGGGAGTTCGTCGGCGCGCAGGGAGACGTTGACGCCGATGCCGACGACGACGGAGTCGCCGGACCGCTCGGCGAGGATGCCGCCGGCCTTGCGTTCCCGTCCTTCGACGGTCACGAGGAGGTCGTTGGGCCACTTCAGCGCGGTGTCGACGCCCGCCGCCCGGGACAGCGCGGAGGCGGTGGCGACGCCGGTCAGCAGCGGCAGCCAGCCCCAGCGCCGGACGGGCACGCCGGGCCCGGGGGTGAGCCGGACGGAGAGGAACAGCCCGGACCGTGCGGGCGCGGACCAGGTGCGGTCCAGCCGGCCCCGGCCCGCCGACTGCTCCTCCGCGACGAGCACGGCGCCCTCGGGCCCGTCGGCCGCGGCGAGATCGGTGTTGGTCGACCCGGTGTTCGCGACCACGTCCAGCGAGGTCCACAGCCCTCCGGGCCGCAGCAGCGCGCGCCGGAGCGCGGGGGCGTTCAGCGGGGGCCGGTCCAGGTCGGACCAGCGGCTTCCGGGGGTGTCGGGCGGAGTCATGCCGTCACCTTAGACATCCGTGCCGCCGCCTTGGATATCCGTCACCTCGGACATCCCGGCCAAACGTCCCGGCCGGACAACCCGGGCCGCTCACCCCAGTCCGGACCCGCAGTCCGAACATCCCGGCCGGACATCCTCGGCCGCACATCCCAGCCCGGACATCCCCGGCCGCTCAGCCCAGTCCGAACATCCCTGCCGGACATCCCCGGCCGCTCGCCCCAGCCCGGACATCCCCGGCCAAACATCCCGACTCCCCCGGCCGGACAACCCGGGGCCGGACATCCCGGCTCACCCCGACCGGACAACCCTGGCCGGTCGCCGCCCGCACCGACGGCCGCCTCGTCTACCCCGTCCGCCACCACCCCAAAACCCCCGACGCCCCAAGCCCCACCGACCTCACGAGGTGTGGCCAACGCCGCACTCCCGGAAGGCGGTCGCGCCGATACGCTACGACCCGGTAGCCCTGATGCGGGCCGTTCCGGCGGCCGGATCCGGCACGCCCGCAGCAGGTCGACCAGCACTCCGTCCCCCGCCGCCGTCAACTTCCCGCAGCCTCCCGCCCCCCACTTCTCCGGACCACCGCCCATCTCAGGACACACAGGAGCCGCAGCCCGATGTCCGAGTCAGCAGCCCAGCCCGCCGCCCGCCGTCCCGACGCCGCCGGCCCGTCCGGCGCGGAAGGTGCCGCGGGCACCGAGGGGATCGACATCCACACGACCGCGGGCAAACTCGCCGACCTGCGCCGCAGGATCGACGAGGCGACGCACGCCGGATCCGCGCGGGCGGTGGAGAAGCAGCACGCCAAGGGCAAGCTGACCGCCCGCGAGCGGATCGAGCTGCTGCTGGACGAGGGGTCGTTCGTCGAGCTCGACGAGTTCGCGCGGCACCGCTCCACCAACTTCGGCATCGAGAAGAACCGCCCCTACGGCGACGGCGTCGTCACCGGCTACGGCACGGTCGACGGCCGCACGGTCTGCGTGTACTCGCAGGACTTCACCATCTTCGGCGGCTCGCTGGGCGAGGTCTACGGCGAGAAGATCGTCAAGGTGATGGACTTCGCCCTGAAGACCGGCTGCCCGGTCGTCGGCATCAACGACGGCGGCGGCGCCCGGATTCAGGAAGGCGTGGTCGCGCTCGGCCTGTTCGCCGAGATCTTCCGGCGCAATGTGCACGGCTCCGGGGTGATCCCGCAGATCTCCCTGATCGTCGGCCCCTGCGCGGGCGGCGCGGTCTACTCCCCCGCGATCACCGACTTCACGGTGATGGTCGACCAGACGTCGCACATGTTCATCACCGGTCCGGACGTCATCAAGACCGTCACCGGCGAGGACGTCGGCTTCGAGGAACTGGGCGGCGCGCGCACCCACAACGCGACCTCCGGCGTGGCCCACCACATGGCGGGCGACGAGAAGGAGGCCATCGAGTACGTCAAGGCGCTGCTCTCCTACCTGCCGTCCAACAACCTCTCCGAACCGCCCGCCTTCCCCGAGGAGGCCGACCTGGAGGTCTCGGACACCGACCGGGAGCTGGACACCCTCATCCCGGACTCGGCGAACCAGCCGTACGACATGCACACGGCGATCGAGCACGTGCTGGACGACGGCGAGTTCCTGGAGACCCAGGCCCTGTTCGCGCCGAACATCATCACCGGCTTCGGCCGGGTCGAGGGCCACCCGGTGGGCATCGTCGCCAACCAGCCGATGCAGTTCGCCGGCTGCCTGGACATCGACGCGAGCGAGAAGGCGGCACGTTTCGTCCGCACCTGCGACGCGTTCAACGTCCCGGTGATCACCTTCGTCGACGTCCCCGGCTTCCTGCCCGGCACCGACCAGGAGTACAACGGCATCATCCGGCGCGGCGCCAAGCTGATCTACGCCTACGCGGAGGCCACCGTCCCGCTGATCACGGTGATCACCCGCAAGGCGTTCGGCGGGGCGTACGACGTGATGGGCTCCAAGCACCTCGGCGCGGACCTGAACCTCGCCTGGCCGACCGCCCAGATCGCCGTCATGGGCGCCCAGGGCGCGGTCAACATCCTGCACCGCCGGGCGCTGGCGGCCGTCGCGTCGGACGAGGAGCGCGAGGAGCTGCGCGCCCGGCTGATCGCCGACTACGAGGACACGCTCCTCAACCCGTACACGGCGGCCGAGCGCGGCTACGTGGACGCGGTGATCATGCCGTCCGACACCCGCCGGCACATCGTCCGGGGCCTGCGCACCCTGCGGGACAAGCGCGAGGTGTTGCCGCCCAAGAAGCACGGGAACATCCCGCTGTAGCGGTCGGCTGTACGAAGAGGGCGCCGTGGTCCGTCCCGGCGGTACGCGGTGTGGAGGGACGCGCGGCGGGCAGCCGTGGACAGCGGTACGGCACGGGAGCACGGGAAGGGAGCGTCAGGTGATCAAGGTGGTACGCGGCAACCCCACGCCGGAGGAGCTGGCCGCCGCACTGGCGGTGGTCCAGGCCCGCGCGGCGGCCCGGGCGAACGCCGCCGCGCCGGACGAGGTCGTCCGCCCCGAGTGGGCCAGCCCGGCCCGGCTGGCCAGGACCCGGCGGGCGCCGGCGCCCGGACCGCGGGCGTGGCGCACGTCCTACTGGCCCGCCTGAGCCCGGGAGACCCGGTTCACATCCCGGCCTGAGTACCCGTACTCAGGCCGGACGGGACCGTGCGCCGGACCATAAGGGTGTGCTGTGGTCCGACCCGTCCGACGAACCGCCCGACGAGCTGCGCGAGGCCCAGGCCATGCTGCGGCGGGCCGGGCTGCTGCTGGCGGTCGGGATGGTGGTGCTGTTCGTGCTGCTCGGGACGCCATGAGGGCCTCACCCGTGAGACCGATGAGGTCCGCGAGACCCGTGCGGCCCTTTCGAGGCGTTGGGCGGACATTGCCCCGTTTCACAGGAGCCTCACAGGTTTCTCCCCTTTTGCAACCAGGCCGCTCCGGTTCCGCATCCTCCCCTGGGGGATCCACCGCGAACCGGGGAGTGGTCACACCTTGAACAAGCCCGTGCGACATATAGCGATCTTCACCGGCCTGCTGGTCCTGGCACTGCTGGTGCGCAGCACATGGGTGCAGTTCGTCCAGGCCGACGAGCTCGCGCACCACGACAAGAACCGGCGGGTGAAGATCGCCGCCTACGCGCAGCCGCGCGGCGACATCATCGTCGGCGGCAGCCCGGTCACCGGCTCCACGCCGACGTCCGCGGGCGATCTGAAGTACAAACGCACGTACAAGAACGGGCCGATGTACGCACCCGTGACCGGTTACTCGTCGCAGATCTACGCCAACAGCCAGCTCGAACACGTCTACGACCGCTTCCTCACCGGTGACGACGACCGGCTGTTCCTCCGGAACACCACCCGGGCGCTGACCGGGAAGAAGCCCGAGGGCGGTGACGTGGTCACGACCATCGACCCCCAGGCCCAGCGGGCCGCCTACGAGGGGCTGGCGAAGTACAAGGGCGCCGCCGTGGCCATCGAGCCCGGAACCGGGAAGATCCTCGCCCTGGTCTCGACGCCGTCGTACGACCCGTCGGTCTTCTCCGGGGAGCGCGACAAGGACGCCCGGGCCTGGCAGGCACTGGAGAAGGACAAGGACAAGCCGCTCTCCAACCGGGCGATCAAGGAGCTGTACCCGGCGGGCTCCACCTTCAAGATCCTCACCGCCGCGGCCGCCCTGGACCACGGCCTCTACCACGACGTCGACACCCCGACCGACTCGCCGTACCCCTGGAACCTGCCGGACACGGTCACGCCGATGAAGAACGAGAACGAGAACGCGCCCTGCCGCAACGCCTCCCTCAAGGTCGCGATGCAGTACTCGTGCAACAACGTCTTCGCCAAGATCGCCGCCGAGCTGGGCAAGGACAAGATGCGGGAGACGGCCGAGAAGTTCGGCTTCAACCAGGACCTCTTCATGCCCGTGGCGACGGTCAAGAGCGTCTACCCGAAGGAGATGAACCGGCCGCAGACCGCCCTCACCGGCATCGGCCAGGGCAGCCTCGCCGCCACCCCGCTCCAGGTCGCGATGATGACCGCCGCCCTCGCCAACGACGGCAAGCTGATGAAGCCGTACCTGGTCGACAGCCTGCGCTCGCCCGACCTGTCCACGGTCGAGCGGCACAAGCCGGAGGAGATGTCCCAGGCGGTCTCGGCGGACACGGCCCGCAAGGTCCAGGAGATGATGGAGTTCACCGCGCGGGAGGGCACCGGCAAGGCCGCGCTGATCGACGGGGTAACGGTCGGCGGGAAGACGGGCACCGCGCAGCACGGCGTCGGCAACAGCGAGATCCCGTACGCCTGGTTCGTCTCCTACGCCAAGCAGGCGGACGGCTCGCCGGTCGCCGTGGCCGTCTTCATCGACCCGAAGGACTCGGGGGTCGACCGCGAGGACGTCTCGGGCGGCGGGCTCGCGGGGCCCATCGCCAAGAAGATCATGCAGGCGGTGCTCAAGAAGTAGGGGCCGCGCGCCCCGCCCGGGCGGGCGGAGGAGAGCCGCCCGGCGCCTCCCTTAGCCTGGCCCGTATGACTGCCACACCCTCCGAAGCCGCTACCCCCGCACCGGCGCGCCGCCTCGTCCTGGCCTCCCAGTCCCCCGCCCGCCTCGGCCTGCTGCGCCAGGCCGGACTCGCCCCCGAGGTGATCGTCAGCGGAGTGGACGAGGACGCGCTGACCGCGCCCGACCCGGGCGCGCTGGCGCTGGTGCTGGCCGAGGCCAAGGCCGCGGCGGTGGCCGCCCGCCCGGAGGCGGCGGGGGCGCTGGTGATCGGCTGTGACTCGGTGCTGGAGCTGGACGGCCGGGCGCTCGGCAAGCCGGCGGACGCGGAGGACGCCACGGCCCGCTGGAAGTCGATGCGGGGGCGGTCCGGCGTGCTGCGGACCGGTCACTGTGTGATCGACACGGCGACCGGCCGGCGCACCTCGGCGACCGCCTCGACGACCGTCCGCTTCGGTGAGCCGACCGACGCCGAGATCGCCGCCTACGTGGCGTCCGGCGAACCGTTGTACGTGGCCGGAGCCTTCACCCTGGACGGCCGGTCGGCCCCCTTCGTCGAGGGGATCGACGGCGACCCGGGCAATGTGATCGGCCTGTCGCTGCCGCTCCTCCGCAAGCTGCTGGCGGAAGTGGGGACGGCGATCACCGATCTGTGGGCGTGATGCCCGTACCGCGTGTCGGCGCGGCGTCCTGGGGGGCCGGGTGGCCCGGGTGTGGTGGGACGGGTGTGGTGGGACGGGTGTGACCGGAGCGAGTGGAGCGGTCAGAGCGGAAGCTGCTTGGTGGCCTGACCGACCTTCTTCAGCTGGCTGATCTGGCTGAGCTTGCCCAGTTCGTTGACCGCGTCCGGGTAGATGCTGGTCGGCGGGTTCTGCGGCATCTCGGTGGACTGGGGCGGCGTGGGCGCCGGGGGCTGCTTCGGCGGGGTGGGCGCCTGAGGCTGCATCGACTGCTGGGGCTGAGCCTGCGCCGTGGGCGCCTGAGGCGACATCGACGTCTGAGGCCCCATCGCGGTCTGCGGCGACGTCGGCGTCTGCTGCGGCGCCCCCGGCCGCTGCCGCCCGGCCGCGTGCCGCGGGCCCGCGGCGTGACGGGGACCGGCCGCGTGCCGCGGACCCGCCGCATGACGCGCGCCGGCGGCGTGCCGCGGGCCGGCGGCCGGCCGCGCGGGGGTCGCCTTCGCGGCTCCGGTCGCCTTCACGGCACCGGTCTTCTTCGCCGCCCGGGTCGTCTTGGCGGCCCCGGCCGCCTTCGCCGCTCCCGCCGCCTTCTGCGCCGAGGCCGCCTTCTCCGTGGCGGTCGCCCGCTGTCCGGAAGCCGCGTCCCGCGCCTTCCGCGGCTGCTGCGCCTTCTGCGTGTGCTGCGCGGTGGCCGTCCGGTGCGGGGCGGCGGACGCCGGCGCCGTGACGTCGCCCGCGCTCGCCGTCGGCTCCTTCGGCTGCGGCAGCGGCAGCGGTGCGGCGGACGCGGCGGTGGTCACGGAGAGGGCGGCCCCGGCCAGGGCGGCGGCTGCTGCGATGCGCTTGATCATGACTTCTTCAACGATGTCATGCCATATCGGTCACTGCCCCGAGCGCCCCCACGCCCCGTCGCCCCCGGGGAACACCCCGGAAATCGCACGCACTTCAGACCTCCCCCGCCTGTGTACGACCCGCGCACACCACGAGACCGTCCCGGACTCGCGTCGCGGAAACGGCAGTTGAACATCAGCCGCACCACTTCTGAACGCCCCGCGCCGACCCCCTCGGACGTCACTCCGGCACCACGCGACCCCTCCCCTCGTATCCCTTCACGTCCTCCCTCACCCGCCCCGGAAGCCGCGCGCCCCGAGCGGGCCGTATCGCAAACTTTCCGCCGTCCGTTCGTAGGGACCCCACAAAGATCGCGCCCCGGCGCACCCGGATGATCGTCGAGACCTTGACCACATCCCGTTTCACCCGTCACCGCGCTACAGGCGGCGTACCGTGGGACATCAAGGGTTTCCGTGGTGTGCGGAACGCGCGCTTCACGCTCCGTGTGGGCAAGGTCACCCTCGACGTCGGGTCGGCACAGAGTGTCGCCAGTACCTAAACTCACCTTGTTTCAAGGAGGGAGCCATCGTGCGCAAGGTGCTCATCGCCAATCGTGGCGAAATCGCTGTCCGCGTTGCTCGTGCGTGCCGGGACGCCGGGATCGCAAGTGTGGCGGTCTACGCGGATCCGGACCGGGACGCCCTGCACGTCCGGGTGGCCGATGAGGCGTACGCGCTGGGTGGTGACACTCCCGCGGCCAGCTACCTCGACATGGCCAAGGTGCTCGCCGCCGCGGCGGAGTCCGGGGCGGACGCGATCCACCCCGGTTACGGCTTCCTCTCCGAGAACGCCGAGTTCGCGCAGGCCGTCATCGACGCGGGCCTGACCTGGATCGGCCCGCCGCCGCAGGCCATCCGCGACCTGGGTGACAAGGTGGCGGCCCGTCACATCGCCCAGCGCGCCGGCGCGCCGCTGGTGGCCGGTACGGCCGACCCGGTCGCGGGCGCCGACGAGGTCGTCGCCTTCGCCGAGGAGCACGGCCTGCCGATCGCCATCAAGGCCGCCTTCGGCGGTGGCGGGCGCGGTCTGAAGGTCGCCCGCACGCTGGAGGAGGTGCCGGAGCTCTACGACTCCGCCGTCCGCGAGGCGGTCGCCGCCTTCGGCCGCGGCGAGTGCTTCGTCGAGCGCTACCTGGACCGCCCCCGGCACGTCGAGACCCAGTGCCTGGCCGACAAGCACGGCAACGTCGTCGTGGTCTCCACCCGCGACTGCTCCCTCCAGCGCCGGCACCAGAAGCTCGTCGAGGAGGCGCCCGCGCCGTTCCTGAGCGACGAGCAGAACGCCGAGCTCTACCGCGCGTCCAAGGCCATCCTCCGCGAGGCGGGCTACGAGGGCGCCGGCACCTGTGAGTTCCTGGTGGGCCAGGACGGCACGATCTCCTTCCTGGAGGTCAACACCCGGCTCCAGGTCGAGCACCCGGTCACCGAGGAGGTCTCCGGCATCGACCTGGTCCGCGAGATGTTCCGCATCGCCGACGGCGAGGAGCTCGGCTACGACGACCCGCCGCTGCGGGGTCACTCGTTCGAGTTCCGTATCAACGGCGAGGACCCGGGCCGCAACTTCCTGCCCGCCCCGGGCACCGTCACCCGCTTCGACGCGCCGTCCGGCCCGGGCGTCCGGCTGGACGCGGGCGTCGAGGCCGGCAGCGTCATCGGCCCGGCGTGGGACTCCCTGCTGGCGAAGCTGATCGTCACCGGCGCCACCCGCGAGCAGGCCCTTCAGCGGGCGGCCCGCGCGCTCGGCGAGTTCCAGGTCGAGGGCATGGCCACGGCCATCCCGTTCCACCGCGCGGTCGTCGCCGACCCGGCGTTCGCCCCCACCGACGGCACGCCGTTCAAGGTGCACACGCGCTGGATCGAGACCGAGTTCCAGAACACGATCCCGCCGTTCGCCGGCACCGCCGCCGAGGACGAGGACGAGGCGCCCGGCCGCGAGACCGTCGTGGTCGAGGTCGGCGGCAAGCGCCTGGAGGTCTCCCTCCCGTCCTCGCTGGGCATGACCATCGCCCGCACCGCCGCGGCCGGCGGCGCCCGCCCCAAGCGCCGCGCCGCCAAGAAGGCCGGCTCGGCCGCCTCCGGCGACGCGCTGACCTCGCCCATGCAGGGCACGATCGTCAAGGTGGCGGTCGAGGAGGGCCAGCAGGTCGACGCGGGTGACCTGATCGTGGTCCTGGAGGCCATGAAGATGGAACAGCCCATCAACGCGCACCGCGCGGGCACGGTCAAGGGCATCACCGCGGAGATCGGCGGCTCGGTGTCGTCGGGCGCGGTGATCTGCGAGATCAAGGACTGACGCCGGACACGACGCGCGCGGGCCCCGGCCGTCCCCCACGGCCGGGGCCCGCGCGCGTCCGCACCCCAGGCGTGACACCCGGCCGTCGCCACCCCCATGACATCCTTGACACCGCGGGGAGCGACCGGAGGGACGGACGGACATGACGACCGAGACGGCACGGACGTCAGCACGACCCATGCGGGCGGACGCCCGGCGCAACTACGAGCGGCTGCTCGCGGAGGCGCGGACCGCCTTCACCGCGCACGGTACGGACGCCTCGCTGGAGGACGTCGCCCGGCGGGCCGGGGTGGGGATCGGGACGCTCTACCGGCACTTCCCCAACCGCACGGCGCTGATGTGCGCGGTCTTCCAGGGGGAGGTCGACGGGCTGCTGGCGCGCTCGCGGGAGCTGCTGGCCGCGCCCGAGCCGTGCCGGGCGCTCGTCGACTGGCTGCGCGCCGTCATCGCGCACGCCAGCACCTACCGGGGGCTGGCCCGGGCCCTGATGGCCGCCCAGTCCGACGAGGCGTCCGCGCTCGCCCGGTGCAGTCTGCCGATGCGGGAGGCGGGCGGCACGCTGCTCGCCCGGGCGCAGCGGGCCGGGGCGGTCCGCGCGGACGTGAGCGTGACCGATCTGCTGCAGTTGACCAACGCCATCGCGCTGGCGGTCGAACAGACCCCGGAGGACCCGGAGTTGGCCGACCGCCTGCTCACGCTGACGCTGCGGGGCATCCGGCCCGAGCGCTGTCCGGACCGAGCGGACTCCGCGGGCTGAGCGGACGCGGGGCCCGGCCCTTCCCCTCTCCCGCGACCACCATTCGGCTTTCACCCGAACGGGCGGTTCTGCGACCGCTCAGCGCCGCCGCGGTGCCAGGTCCGCGACACGGGCCGGCGGCTGCTCGCCCAGCGGCCCGGCGCTCCGGAGCTGCGCCTGCATCCCCGGCGGGCCGCCCTGCGCGGGCCCCGGATAGGGCTGGCCGTGCGGGTTGCCGTGGGCGCCGTGCCGGGCACCCTCGCCGCCCAGCGGGTGGGCGCGCCGCTGCCCGGGCAGCGGCGGCCCTTCCCGGCGGCGGGCGGGCGGGCCCGGCTCGCCGTGGGGGCCCGGCTGCACGCCGGGGCCCGCGACGGAGATGTGCACCCCCTGGTCGGCGAGCGCCTGGAGCTCCGTCGCCGCCCGCTCGTCGTGCGGCGGCGGCTCGTCGGTCACGAGTCTGGTGATCACGTCCGTCGGGACCGTCTGGAACATGGTGTCGGTGCCCAGCTTGCCGTGGTCCGCGAGGACCACGACCTCGGCCGCCGCCTGTACCAGGGCCCGGTCGACGCTGGCCGAGAGCATGTTGGAGGTGGACAGGCCGCGTTCGGCGGTCAGACCGCTCCCGGAGAGGAACGCCCGGGAGACCCGCAGCCCCTGGAGGGACTGCTCGGCGCCGCTGCCGACCAGCGCGTAGTTGGAGCCGCGCAGGGTGCCACCGGTCATCACGACCTCGACCCGGTTGGCGTGGGCGAGCGCCTGGGCGACGAGCAGGGAGTTGGTCACCACGGTGAGCCCCGGCACCCGCGCGAGCCGGCGGGCCAGCTCCTGTGTGGTGGTACCGGCGCCGACGACGACGGCCTCGCCCTCCTCGACGAAGCTCGCCGCGAGATCGGCGATGGCCGTCTTCTCCGCGGTCGCTAGATGGGATTTCTGCGGGAAGCCGGACTCCCTGGTGAAACCTCCGGGCAGCACCGCACCGCCGTGCCGGCGGTCGAGCAGCCCTTCGGCTTCGAGCGCCCGTACGTCACGCCGTACGGTCACTTCGGAGGTCTGGACGACACGGGCGAGCTCACGCAGCGATACCGCTCCGTTGGCGCGCACCATTTCGAGGATCAATTGACGACGTTCTGCAGCGAACACGAAACCGACAGTAACGCCAACGACCATCTGCTTTCAGCAGGTTGCACCAACTAACGGAAGTTGTTCGCCGAGCACCCCAAGAAGTGGTATAGGGAACCGGAAGGAGAGCCACCCCCTCCGGTCCCCCGGGGCCCCGGCGAGCCTCAGCCTTCCCGCTGGGCCTTCCGCGTGTGCAGCTGACGCGCCACTTCCGCGACAGACCCGGACAGGGACGGGTACACCGTGAACGCGTTCGCGATCTGTTCGACGGTCAGATTGTTGTCGACCGCGATCGAGATCGGATGAATCAGCTCGCTGGCCCGCGGCGCGACGACCACGCCGCCGACCACGATCCCCGTCCCCGGACGGCAGAACAGCTTGACGAACCCGTCCCGGATTCCCTGCATCTTCGCGCGGGGATTGCGCAGCAGCGGCAACTTGACGACCCGGGCGTCAATCAGACCCTTGTCGACGTCCGCCTGCGAATACCCGACCGTAGCAATCTCCGGATCCGTAAATACGTTCGCGGATACAGCCTTGAGATTGAGCGGCGCCACCGCGTCACCCAGGAAGTGGTACATCGCGATCCGGCCCTGCATGGCGGCGACCGAGGCGAGCGCCAGCACACCGGTGCAGTCGCCGGCCGCGTAGACGCCCGGGGCGCTGGTGCGCGAGACCTTGTCCGTCCGGATGTGGCCCGACTCCGTCAGCCGGACGCCGGATTCCTCCAGGCCCATGTCGGCCGTGTTGGGGATCGAACCGACGGCCATCAGGCAGTGCGTACCGCTGATGACGCGTCCGTCGGCGAGGGTGACCTCCACCCGGTCGCCCACCCGCTTGGCGGCCTGCGCCCGCGAGCGGGCCATGACGTTCATGCCACGGCGGCGGAAGACGTCCTCCAGCACGGCGGCGGCGTCGGGGTCCTCGCCCGGCAGCACCCGGTCGCGCGAGGAGACCAGGGTGACCTCCGAGCCCAGCGCCTGGTAGGCGCCGGCGAACTCGGCGCCGGTGACGCCCGAGCCCACCACGATCAGTTCCTCGGGCAGCTCCTCCAGGTCGTAGACCTGGGTCCAGTTGAGGATCCGCTCGCCGTCGGGCAGCGCGTCCGGGATCTCCCGGGGGTGGGCGCCGGTGGCGATCAGGACGGCGTCCGCGGTCAGCGTCTCCTCGCCGTCGGCCGTCCGCACGATCACCCGGCGGCTGCCGTCGGCCTCCCGCACCGGGTCCAGCCGGCCCCGGCCGCGCAGCACCCGGCCGCCGGCGCGGGTCACGGAGGCGGTGATGTCGTGCGACTGGGCCAGCGCCAGCCGCTTCACCCGGCGGTTGACCTTCCCCAGGTCCACCCCGATGACGGCCCCGTCGTCGACGGTGATGCCCAGCTCCTCGTACGAGGAGTCGAAGGAGGTCATCACCTCCGCCGTCGCTATGAGCGTCTTCGAGGGCACGCAGTCGGTGAGCACCGACGCCCCGCCCAGACCGTCGCAGTCGACGACGGTCACCTCCGCACCGAGCTGCGCGGCGACGAGCGCCGCCTCATAGCCGCCGGGTCCGCCACCGATGATCACGATCCGAGTCACGTACTCCATTGTCCCGCACCCATCAAAGCGACTCCTTCCGGGGCCTCCGCTGGTTCCGACGCCTCCGGACGCGGCGCCGGAACCGGAAGCAGGCGGTCCCTACGAGACTGCCATCCCAAATGCGGTCCCGCCTCACTCCCGTACCCTCAGAACCATGTCGCTCTACGCCGCGTACGCCGGCAACCTCGACGCGCGGCTGATGACGCGCCGCGCCCCCCACTCGCCGCTGCGCGGCACGGGCTGGCTCGCCGACTGGCGCCTGACCTTCGGCGGGGAGCAGATGGGCTGGGAGGGCGCCTTGGCCACCGTGGTGGAGGAGCCGCGGTCGCAGGTCTTCGTCGCCCTCTACGACATCGCCCCGATGGACGAGGAGTCGATGGACCGCTGGGAGGGCGTCGGCCTCGGCATCTACCGGCGGATGCGGGTCCGGGTGCACACCCTGGAGGGTGACGAGACCGCCTGGATCTACGTCCTCAACGGCTACGAGGGCGGCCTCCCCTCCGCCCGCTACCTGGGCGAGATCGCGGACGCGGCGGAGTCGGCGGGGGCGCCGCACGACTATGTGATGGAGATCAGGAAGCGGCCGTGCTGAGCTGTGCCGGCCCGTCCGGCGCACCTTCCAGCCCGTCCGGCGTTTGAGGACAACCGCGCGGAGCGCGGTTTCGGCGGGTCCGGGGCGCCCCCGCAGGCCACCCCGGCCCGCTTCGTGAGAAGCGACAAAGCAACAGTCGCAAGACCGTAACCTGCGACATCTACGCGCGTAGGCGCCGACCGGTTACCCTCGTCCGCGTGAACGCATCAGTTACTCCGGACATCCAGGCCGACCCGTACGCCGCGGCCGACGCCGCCGCCGCCCGACTGCGCGAGCTCACGGGCGCCGAGACCCACGACGTCGCCCTGGTCATGGGCTCCGGCTGGGTTCCCGCGACCGAGGCGCTCGGCACCCCCGAGACCGAGTTCCCGGTCACCGAGCTCCCCGGCTTCTCCGCCGCCGCCGTCGCCGGCCACGCGGGCACCGTGCGCTCGTACAAGATCAACGACAAGCGCGCGCTGGTCTTCCTCGGCCGCACGCACTACTACGAGGGCCGCGGCGTCGCCGCCGTCGTGCACGGCGTCCGCACCTCCGTCGCCGCCGGCTGCAAGACCGTCGTCCTGACGAACGGCTGCGGCGGTCTCCGCGACGGCATGCGCCCCGGCCAGCCGGTGCTGATCAGCGACCACCTGAACCTCACGGCGACCTCGCCGATCGTCGGCGCGAACTTCGTCGACCTCACGGACCTGTACTCGTCCCGCCTGCGCGCCCTGTGCAAGGAGGTCGACGAGACCCTGGAGGAGGGCGTCTACGCCCAGTTCCCCGGCCCGCACTACGAGACCCCGGCCGAGGTCCGCATGGCGCGCCTGCTGGGCGCCGACCTGGTGGGCATGTCCACCACCCTCGAGGCCATCGCGGCCCGCGAGGCGGGTGCCGAGGTGCTCGGCATCTCCCTCGTCACCAACCTGGCCGCGGGCATGACCGGCGAGCCCCTCAACCACGAAGAGGTGCTCCAGGCCGGCCGTGACTCGGCCGCCCGTATGGGCTCGCTGCTGGCCCAGGTGCTGCCCCGCCTGTGACGTCACGCCCGTGACGGGCGTGACGGTCGCCGCCGTCCGGAGGCGCGGATCCATCCACGGCGGGCCGCCGTGGGCGGGCCCGCGCCTCCGGCGCGTCGCGCGGCATACGGCACCCGGGCGGCCTTTCCGCCGTTTCGGGGAACACCGGTAACAGCCGCACCGCGGCGTGCCGCCCACCCACATCCGCACATCCCGCGCCGCCCGGCCCCGCACCGCGCAGCGGCCCGCACCCAGACAACCCCCCGGAGGAACATCGTGGAGCAGGAGCGAGACGACCTCCTCACCCGAGCCCGGACCTGGCTCGCCGAGGACCCCGACCCCGAGACCCGCGCGGAGCTCGCCGCGCTCGTCGACGCCGAGAACCTGCCCGAGCTGGCGTCCCGCTTCGCCGGCACCCTGCAGTTCGGCACCGCCGGCCTCCGCGGCGAGCTGGGCGCGGGCCCGATGCGGATGAACCGCGCGGTCGTCATCCGGGCGGCGGCGGGCCTCGCCGCGTACCTCAAGAAGCAGGGCCACCCCAACGGCACCGTCGTCATCGGCTACGACGCCCGTCACAAGAGCGCGGACTTCGCGCGCGACACCGCGGCCGTCATGGTCGGCGCGGGCCTGAAGGCGGCGCTGCTGCCGCGTCCGCTGCCCACCCCGGTCCTGGCCTTCGCCATCCGCCATCTGGGCGCCGTGGCCGGTGTCGAGGTGACCGCGAGCCACAACCCGCCGCGCGACAACGGCTACAAGGTCTACCTGGGCGACGGTTCGCAGATCGTGCCGCCGGCCGACGCGGGCATCGCCGCCGAGATCGCCGCCGTGGCGAGCCTGGACGACGTCCCGCGCCCCGAGTCGGGCTGGGAGACGCTGGACGACGCGGTCGTCGAGGCGTACCTGAAGCGCACCGACGCCGTCCTCACCGAGGGCTCGGCGCGCGACGTGCGCGTGGTCTACACGCCGATGCACGGCGTCGGCCGAACCGTCCTGACCGCGGCCTTCGCCCGCGCCGGCTTCCCGGCCCCGGTCGTCGTCGCCGAGCAGGCCGAGCCGGACCCGGACTTCCCGACGGTCGCGTTCCCCAACCCGGAGGAGCCGGGCGCGATGGACCTGGCGTTCGCCACGGCCCGCGACGCGGCGGCCCGGGGCGAGGCGCCGGACATCGTCATCGCCAACGACCCGGACGCCGACCGCTGCGCCGTCGCCGTCCCCGACCCGTCCGCCGAGGCGGGCTGGCGGATGCTGCGCGGCGACGAGGTGGGCGCGCTGCTGGCCGCGCACCTGGGCCGGAAGGACGCGACCGGCACCTTCGCGACGACGATCGTCTCCTCGTCGCTGCTCTCCCGCATCGCCGGGGCGAGCGAGGGCGTCGACTACACCGAGACCCTCACCGGCTTCAAGTGGCTGGCCCGCGTCGACGGCCTGCGCTACGCCTACGAGGAGGCGCTGGGCTACTGCGTGGACCCGGCGGGCGTCCGGGACAAGGACGGCATCACCGCCGCCCTGCTGGTCGCCGAGTTGGCCGCCGGGCTCAAGGAGCGGGGCCGGTCCCTGACCGACCTCCTCGACGACCTGGCGGTCGAGCACGGCCTGCACGCCACGGACCAGCTCTCGGTCCGCGTCCAGGACCTGTCCCTGATCGCCGCCGCCATGCGCCGCCTGCGCGAGCAGCCGCCGACGGCCCTGGCCGGTCTCGCGGTCGCGTCGGCGGAGGACCTCGCGGAGGGCTCCGAGGCGCTGCCGCCGACCGACGGTCTGCGGTACCACCTTTCGGGTGACGCCGAGGGCACCGTCTCGGCCGCCCGGGTGATCGTCCGTCCGAGCGGCACCGAGCCCAAGCTCAAGTGCTACCTGGAGGTCGTGGTCCCGGTCGGCTCCGCGGCGGACCTGCCCGGCGCGCGGCGCCGCGCGGCGGACACCCTCGCCGCGGTCAAGAAGGACCTGGCGGAGGCGGCGGGCATCTGACGCCGCTGCTCAGCGCCTTGTGAGGCCCCGTCCCCGGGGAGACCGGGGGCGGAGCCTCCGCCAGGTGGCGATACTGCCGTCCGCCAGGAAAGTGGGCGACGAGAAGGTGAACGGCACGCCCACGACGCACTACCGCGCCGAGCCGGACCTCAAGACGCTCACCTACCGCATGGTCACGGCGCAGCGCGCGAAGCTCGCGTCCTGCCGGGAGGGCATGCGGCGCTACCTCCTGCCCCGCGCGGACGTCCGGTCGCCGTGGGCGACGAGGAGGCGAAGACCGCCTCGGCACTGCTGATGTCCGCCGGTCTGCACGGCCACAAGTACGCCATCGACGCGGCCGTGGCCGAGACGGCCCTCCGGCAGCGGCGACCGGTCGTAATGCTGACCTCGGGCGTCGACGACATGACCAAACTGTGCGGAGACCGGATCCGGCTCATCGCGGTGTGAACCGGTCGGTTGCCGCGCCGGTGAGGTACAGCGGCCGACCGGCGCCTCACTCGTCAAGGCAGTCGGCGAACCCCCGGCAGGTCCGCCCGAGGTCGTCCATGTACAGCCGCCGCGAAGCTCCCGCTCCCGGCGACGCGGTCCAGACCGTCCTGAGCCCGGTGGATCAACGCGGTCCACCGGATCCACGCCACCGTCCCCCGCTCGCCCCCCCTCCACCCCGTCCGCGCGCTACGGAACGGCGCCCTCGGCCGCGGCCGTGTCGAGCACGGCCTCGACGTCCACCCGGACGTCGATCAGGTCGCTGACCACGACGCCGCCCCGGTCGACGGTGTCGTTCCAACTGACGCCGAAGTCCTGCCGGTTGATCCGCGTCCGCCCGGTGAACCCTGCCCGCCGCCGCGGCCCGAGGTCCCGGCCGTCCTCCCACCAGGGCGTGTCCCACTGGCCGAGGTAGGTCACGTCGAGCGACACCGGCCGCGTCACGCCCCGCACGGTGAGGTCCCCGTCGAGCGCGAACTCGGTGGAGCTCAGCCGCCGCACGTCCGTACTCACGAACGTCCACGTCGGATGGTGCTCGACGTCGAAGAAGTCCGCGCTTCGCAAGTGCGCGTCGCGCTGCGGCTGCCCCGTCCAGACCTGCGTGGCGTCGATCGTCGCCTCGACCCGCGCGCGTTCGGGGTCCTCGGGATCACACACGAGCGAACCGTGCACGTCCTTGATGTGTCCGCGCACATAGGTGACCATCATGTGCCGCGCCCGGAACTGGACGCCGGTATGCCCCGGCTCGAAGAACCATCTGGTGACTGTGCCGGTCATGGCGACTCCACGGGCACCGTCATGCCCTGCTGCCAGCGTAGTACGGGGTGGGGCAGGGCTGCGCGCCGAGCCGCCGCCGGCGTCCGGCTCGCGCGCCCCGGCTTCGCAGCCGGTCCGCGCCGGCGCCTCACTCGTCGAGACAGTCGGCGAGCCGTCGGCAGGTGCGCCCGAGGTCGTCCATGTACACCGCCGCCGCGAAGCTCCCGCTCCCGGCGACGCGGTCCAGATCGTCCTGCGCCCGGTGGATCAACGCGGTCCACTGGATCCACGCCGTCGTCCCCCGCTCGACCTCCTCCACCCGACTCCGCGCCACCCGCAGCATCCGCCGCAGGTGCCCCCGCAACGCCCCGGTGATCTCCCGCACTTCCGCCACCCGGGGTGGCCGCGCCCGCACCTGGAGGGCCCGGCGGACGGTGGCCCGGACGGAGACGAGGTCGATGGGTTCGATGTCGCCGGTCAGCATGGGGTCAAGTGCCGGGCGGGCAGCAGCCGTTGCCTCTACGGCGTAGGGAGCCTGGCCCGGCTGCGGAAGCTGTTCTCCGAATTCCATGGACGGAACGCTAGAGGCCCGCGCAACCAGTCGGGCTGGGAGATTCCCGAAAATTCTCACGTTCCCAGAGCGCGTCTGGCTCGGACAATCAGCGCATGCGCTGCGGCATCGTAAAGCGCGTCGCGCTCAAGGGTTTCCCAGGCTCGAACATGGACGGCGACGTCCTCAGCGTCGTCCAGCCACATCTCGGCATGCCACGTCTCAGTGATCACCAACCGGTCGTCGTGAATCGAGAAGCCCACGCCTATCGGCACCCGCAGCTCTGCGGAAATCGGCAGGATGCCGATGCGTACCCGCTTCCGGCCCAACATCTCCGCCACTCGTTCGAGTTGCCGGGACATGACAGGCGAAGGGCAAGGCCGTGCGTGGAGCGCACCCTCCCAAATCAAGAAGTGGAAGCGCCGTTCGCCGTCGTTCAGAACGCTCTGACGCTCCACCCTGGAACGGACGGCCGCGTCAATGTCACGCGGAGCCGAATGGAGGGCCGAGTACCGCACAAGAACGTTGTGGGCGTACTCCGGCGTCTGAAGGAGGCCCGGAATCAGGGTCGGATCGAAGCTGCGGCGCCTGAGAGTCCTTCTGGCCTGCGCTCCATGAACGTCCTGTACTGATCGGTACCCACCGGCGAGCTGCCGTCGCCACGACCGATACCGCGTCTCCAGTCCGCGCAACCGTCCGACCAGTTCCGGTGCCAGGTCCGGACACCCGGTCTCCCGGGCCCAGGCGGTGAGATCGTGCACAGTCGGCGTCTGCCTGCCGTTCTCCAGCTTGCTGACCTTGGACTGCGTCCACCCCAACCGCGCGGCAAGTTCGCGGCCTGTCAGGCCGGACTCGGTGCGCAGCTCACGGAGCAGCGCACCGAGGGACACCCGCGCATACTGGAAATCTGTGCTCACCCAGCGGAAGGTACCCGGCTCCTGAATTCTCCATACGGGACCGCGTGATGCCACGCCGCGTCGCGGACCTGGCACGCCCGCAGCACTTCAGCAGGTTCCGTGATCAGCTCCATGCCCACTGTGCGCTCGCCGTCGAAGTGGAAGCGTGCCACCGTGCGCGAGTCGAACAGCCAGAAGTCCGACAGGTTCACCCCGTACCGCTCGGCGTCATCGCGCCACAGGTAGCGGATGTCCTCACCCGCCGCCACATTTGTGCGGGCACAGGCCAGCAGATAACGCTGGTTTTCGCTGGGCGGGTTGTCAACCAGCCGAACGCGCTCGAACCGCTTACCCGATCGGACCATGCGCCGCACGTTGTCGAACCACGGATGTCCCACCTCGCCCGCCGTGTCGCCGCTACGGAGGAACTCGCCATAGGACGGCATGGCCTGATCCGACGCGTAACCCGTACGCGTCTCCAGACGCCAAGCCGTGTGCTCGAAGCCGTCGTTGATGAATTCGCTGATGCGCCGCTGTGGCACGAACTCCGGCACGGTGTTCGCCTCCCGAGGAGAGAAGTCGACCAGCAACGACCGAGGTACGACGACAAACGCTTCGCCGTCCTTGACGTGTTGGAGCTGTGCGATGTCCGTCGGGTCAGTCACCGCGTCACCCTGCACCACCACCGCACCGGTGTCCACGTCCTCGTACAAGGTCGGACAATCACCGATACCCGACGTGCTTCCCAGAACGCGCAACCGCCTTGCCACACCGTTCCCCTCACTGTTCGGAGGCACAACGTTTCCAGCATGCAGGCGAAGCCCCCCGCACTCGGCTGAGATTCGCGATTATTCGCCTGAGGGCGGCGCAGGAAGTCCGCACCGGATCGGGCTCGTCACGACCCGGCGGACCGCCTCCCGGCGCGCCCGGACCCCTGAAAGCAAAGGAAGTTGGGAAAGCCACACCCAACCAAACCCTCCCCGTCACCCCATCGGGTGACGCGGTGGATCGGGCGGCGAGCGGCGCGGTACGGTCGCGGCGAAGCACCCCACAAACACGGACGGCCCCCGCCGGGACTGGCATCCCGGACGAGGGCCTGATCATCAAGGAAGCGAAACCCTTCCCCATGACTGAGGCGCAGTCTAGCGCCCGTGCGTCCACGCGCACCGGGCGTCCGTACGGTGGAGTGACCCACCTGCGGCACCGGCACACGAGTCACTTCACCGTCGTCGGCAACCACCTCCCGCAGCACCGCGACCTGTCGCTGGTCGCGATCGGGATCGGGGTGTACGTGCAGTCGCTGCCCGACGGTGTTCACATCGGCATCAAGGACCTCGCCCGCCGCTTCCGCGAGGGCGAAGTGGTGATCGGGCGCGGTCTGCGCGAGCTGGAGGCCGCCGGGTACCTGGAGCGGCGGCGCGTCCGGACGGAGGGCGGCCAGGTCGTCACCGTCACGCGCTGGAACGAGCACCCGCGTGCGGGCGCGGGTGGCCCCTTCCCCGCCGCACCGGAGCCGGTGCGACGGGAAGTCGGCGGCGTGTCCCGCGACGCGCGAGGGGCGGCGCCCGGCGCACGGGCCCGGGGTGGCGCCCCGGCCGCCAACGGCGAGTGGACACGGGCACGACCCACCGGCCGCCCACCGGAACCGGCCGGCGGCACCTGCCACGAGGCCGTCGCCGCTCGGCAGACGTCCCCCGCCGACGGCGGGTGGGCACAGGCACGACCCACCGGCCGCCCGCCGGAACCGGTCAGCGGCATCTGCCACGAGGCCATCGCCGCTCGGCAGACGTCCCCCGCCGACGGCGAGTGGGCACAGGCACGACCCACCGGCCGCCCACCGGAGCCGGTCGGCGGTGCGTGCCGTGAGGTCGTCGCCGCTCGGCAAGGGACCCCAGGTGCTCGGCAGGCGTCCTCCGGGCCCGACCCACGCCGACCGCAGCCGGACCCGACGTCGGCCGCGGGGCCGACGGCGGCCCCGGTCCGGTCGTCGGGCTCGATCCGGTCGTCGGGCTCGGTCCGGTCGTCGGGCTCGGTCCCGTCAGCGACTTCGTCGGGGGCTCCGTCAGGCCCTCCGCCAACGGATTCGTCGAGGGTTGCGTCAAAAGTCCCGCCAGTAGTTCCGCCGGCAGCCCCCTCCCCCGCCCGAGCACCCGCGCCCACCTCCACCGCCGACCACGCCCCGCAGCAGGCCGCCGGGCCGAACACCCGTGAGCCGTACGCCGATCGCCCGGGCGAGCAGCCCGGCACCCACCCCGGCGGCAGGCCCCGGCCCACGCCCCCCGACCAAGCCGCCGCCGACGTCCTCGCCGCCCTCCGCCGGTACGACCCCCGCCTGCTGCTCTCCGCCGACGACGTCCGTGAGCTCGCCCCCGCCGTGCGGGCCTGGCTGGACCGGGACGTCGGGCCCGTCCACGTCGTCCGGGCGCTGACCACCGACCTGCCCGTCGGCCGGATCGCCCGGCCCGTACGGCTGCTGCGGCACCGGCTCGTCCGGGGGCTGCCGCCCGCGCTGCCCGACGGGCCGCTCCAACCGCCCGGAACCGCACCGGCGGCCACGCCGAAACCCCTCCCCCTCCGCAACTGCGACGGCTGCGACCGCGCCATCCGCGCCGCCCACCCCGGCGCGCTCTGCCGCGACTGCCGGGGGGAGGCCGTCACGGTGGAGTAAGGGTGAACCGGGCGCCAAGCCGGGCCGGGGCCCGCAGACGCATCAGCGCCGCGCCCGTGGCGGGTGCGCCTCGTCGTAGTGCCGCCGGTTGTTCTCGATCTCGTTTCGGTGGGCGGCGGCCCAGTCGCCCAGGGCCGTGGCGGCGGTCAACAGTGTCGAGCCGAGCTCGGTCAGCGTGTACTCCACGCGGGGAGGCACGCTGGCGTGGACCGTTCGGGTCAGCAGGCCGTCGCGTTCGAGCTGCCGCAGCGTCAGCGTGAGCATCCGCTGCGAGATGCCGGTGACGGCGCGGTGGAGTTCGCCGAAGCGGAGCGTACGGTCGCGGAGTGTCCCGACGACCAGGATGCTCCACTTGTCGCCGATCACGCCGAGGATCCGCAGGATCTGCCGGCACACGTCCTCCTCGGACTCGCCGGTCTCGGCCGCCGACACGTTCGGGATACGGGACAACGGTTACCTCCGTGTGCGTCGCCGACAGCGATGTGCCGTCTTGTCCCCCTCACCGTAGTGACGAAGCATGAGGCTGCGAACAAAGAGTAAGTATTGCCGCGAGGAGGGGACTTCATGGAGAAGACGCTGGTGGTCGTCGGTGCCGGGCCCGGGCTGGGGATGGGAGTGGCCCGCGCGTTCGGCCGTCGCGGCTTCCGGGTCGGGCTGATCGCGCGCACCCGGGCGAAGCTCGACGTCCTGGTCGACGAACTGGCCGGGGAGGGCATCACCGCCGCCGCCTTCTCCGCCGACATCCGCGACCGCGGATCCCTCACCGCGGCCCTCGCCTCGGCGGAGGGTGCTCTGGGGCCGGTCGACGTCCTGGAGTTCAGCCCCAGCCCGACCGGGCCGATCACCCACGCCGCGCAGACCACGGTCGAGTCGGTGACGGCGCAGTTCGAGCTGCATGTGCTGGGGGCCGTGAGCGCCGTGCGGCACGTGCTGCCGACGATGCGGGCCCGGGGCAGCGGCACGCTGCTCCTGACCACCGGCGTCTCCTCGACGGTCCCGGCGCCCTTCCTCGCCAACGTCGGCATGGCCATGGCCGGCCTCCGGAACTGGGCGCATGCCCTGCGCACCGAACTCCGGCCGGAGGGGGTCCACGTCGCCACGGTGACGATCGCCTCCGGCATCGTCCCGGGCGGCGAGACGGACCCCGACGCCATCGGGGCCAGGTACTTCGCCCTGCATCGGCGGCGGGACCGCGCCGAGGAAGTCATCGGCGACCCGGGCGCCTTCCAGGCCCTCGTCGACCGACGGTCCCGGGTGGCATCGGACGGCGACGGCACGGGGTCCACGGGCGTGTCCCGGCAGCGGGAGGCGGAAGGGCGCACGGCCCCGCGGCCGCGGTGAACGCGCCGTCCGCCCCGCCCACCACCCGGTCTCCGTACGTCGGTCAGATCACCGCGTACAGCACCACGCACAACACCAGCCCCACCAGCGACGGCACGATCAGCTCGTACGCCCACCGGACCGCCGTCTCCCCCTGCGCGCCCTCCCGGCGGGCGCAGCGCTCGGCGAGTTCGCGGAGGTCCTCGATGGCCTGGTCGGAGGGGGAGCGGTCAGGGGTGTCGGACGGGCGGAGGGTGGCCCGGTCGCTGATGCCCTCCGCCGCCGCGCGCTGCTGGCGGCCGGCGGCCCGCTTGCGCTGGCGGAGGGAGACGGGGATGGCCCAGAGCTGGTACTTCGCGGTCTCGGTCAGCACCTCGCTGGAGTATCCGGCGCGGACGGTGGCGACGCGGGACCACGGCAGGCTGATCGTCCGGAAGGGGTTGCGGACCAGGAGGCGGTCCTCGGAGGCCCAGACCGCGGGGCGCACGGTGAACGCGATGACCAGCGGCACCAGGAACAACAGCCCCGCCAGCGCCAGCCACGGCGTCCGGCCGGTGCCCCGCACGATCGCGTCGCCGCCCAGCCAGGCGGCCAGCGCGAGCAGCAGGACGCCGCTCGCGATGCCTGCGGCGGAGCGGTAGCGGCGCTCGGCGAACTCCGGCGCTTCCGGTGAACTCGTCATGGCCCGATTCTGCCGGACCACGAGCCTCCCGGACGTTGCAGTACGGCAACGCCGTACCGCCCGTACCAGCGGGAACGCACACATGAGGAGGGAAACGACGACACCGGGGCGGGCCGCTGGTGACGACGGCCCGCCCCGGTGCACAGGGTGATTCCGGGTGTTACTTGACGTGGTTCACCACGACGCAGCCCTTGGGCAGCTTCGGGAACAGCGCGGTGGCCGGGTGGCTGCCGGGACCGCCCTGCGTCTGGAACACGAACTTCGGCTGGGCGCTGCCGAGGTTGGTGATCTTCGCGATGATGCCCGCGTCCTTGGGGAGGGAGGGGTGCTTGCGGTCCAGGTGGGCGAAGTACGCGGGACGGCCGTTGTCGTCCGCCGTGTGCAGCCACGCCTCCGGGCCGCGCGGGGTGTTGTACAGGGACGCCATCGCGCCCGCGCCGATGCTCTGCTCCTTCTGCGCGACGCACTTGCCGGACGGGAGGGACGGGCCACGGTGGCCCTTGTCCTTGACCGCCGTCACCTTTCCGTTGCGGGCATTCAGCTTGACCAGGTAGTCGCCGCCCTTGCCGACGGGCTTCTGCGGGTGCTTGGCGTCCAGGACCGCCGCGAGGTTGCCGTTCCAGACGACGAACGCCGTGTGCTCGTAGCGCGAGTGCTGGTAGACGACGGCGCGGTTGTCCTTGCCGCCGGGCAGGGCGGTGATTCCGACCTGCGTGCCGCCGCGGGCGTTGTGGTGGCCGCGGTCCGTGCCGAGACCGATGTCCTTGGCGCGCAGCGAGCCGACCTTGCCGGTCATGACGTCGATCTCGATGAGGATGTCGCCGCGGAGGACATACGGCCGCTCGGCGTCCAGCACCCCGAGCTTGGCGCCCTTCGAACTGAGGAGCTCGGCGCGGTACTCGCGGCCCTTGGCGTCCTTGTAGACCTTGGCGACGCTGCCGTCGAGCAGCTTGACGGTCCGCACCGGCGAGGACTTCGCCGCCGCGGCAGGGGTGTGGGGCGCGGCGAACGCGGTGGAGACCGGGGCGAGCACGGCCCCCGCGACGGCGGCGGAGGCGAGGGCGATGCGCAGGGTGTGACGGCGACGGGACATGCGTGGCTCCTGGTGACGAGCGCTGGACGGCGGGTAGACGATCCGCATGCCGCTTTCCTCAAGGTGTGGGGCCGGTGAGTCGGGCGGTGCTGCTGGGAATGAATCTACGGAGCGTGTGTCATCGCACCGTCTTTCCTATGTCACCGGCCGTCGACAACAGGCGGACTGAGCGCTTCCACACCGTGCAGGGGGTGACACGCGCTACGCGCGTAGATATGCTCATCGGGTGACCATGCCCACTGTTCCTTCCCACGGCAAAGAAGCCGCGGAGCGACTGGCGTCTATGGCGGACGTGACCGCCTCCGACGGTGCGCTGCGCCGCTTCCTGCACGGCCTCCCGGGCGTCGACCCGGTCGGGCTGGAGGGCCGCGCCGCCGCGCTCGGCACCCGCTCGATCAAGACGACGGCGAAGGCGTACGCCATCGACCTGGCGATCTCGATGATCGACCTGACGACCCTGGAGGGCGCGGACACCCCGGGCAAGGTCCGGGCGCTGTGCGCCAAGGCCCTCAACCCGGACCCGACGGACCGCGGCACCCCGCGGACCGCCGCCGTCTGCGTCTACCCCGACATGGTGGCCACCGCGGCCGAGGCTGTGCGCGGCTCGGACGTGAAGGTCGCGTCCGTCGCCACCGCCTTCCCCGCGGGCCGGGCGGCCCTGCCGGTGAAGCTGGCGGACACCAAGGACGCCGTCGCCGCCGGCGCGCACGAGATCGACATGGTGATCGACCGCGGTGCGTTCCTGGCCGGGGGCTACCTGAAGGTCTTCGAGGAGATCAAGGCCGTCAAGGAGGCGTGCCGCCGCGAGGACGGCACCGCCGCCCGCCTGAAGGTCATCTTCGAGACCGGCGAGCTGTCGACGTACGACAACATCCGCCGCGCCTCCTGGCTCGGCATGCTGGCCGGCGCCGACTTCATCAAGACCTCGACCGGCAAGGTCGCCGTCAACGCCACCCCCGCCAACACGCTGCTGATGCTGGAGGCCGTCCGCGACTTCCGCGCGCTGACCGGCGTGCAGGTCGGCGTCAAGCCCGCCGGCGGCATCCGCACCACCAAGGACGCGCTCAAGTTCCTGGTGCTGGTGAACGAGACCGTCGGCGAGGAGTGGCTGACGAACGAGTGGTTCCGTTTCGGTGCCTCCAGCCTGCTCAACGACCTGCTGATGCAGCGGCAGAAGCTCAGCACCGGCCGCTACTCCGGTCCCGACTACGTGACGGTGGACTGACCATGGCTTTCGATTACGCACCGGCGCCCGAGTCGCGCGCCGTCGTCGACATCGCCCCCTCCTACGGCCTGTTCATCGACGGCGAGTTCCGCGAGGCGTCCGACGGCAAGGTCTTCAAGACCGTCTCCCCGTCGACCGAGGAGGTCCTCTCCGAGGTCGCCCAGGCCACCGACGCCGACGTGGACGCGGCCGTGAAGGCCGCCCGCAAGGCGTTCGAGAAGTGGTCCGCGCTGCCCGGCTCCGAGCGCGCCAAGTACCTCTTCCGCATCGCCCGCATCATCCAGGAGCGCTCCCGCGAACTGGCCGTCCTGGAGACGCTGGACAACGGCAAGCCGATCAAGGAGACCCGCGACGCGGACCTCCCGCTGGTCGCCGCGCACTTCTTCTACTACGCGGGCTGGGCCGACAAGCTGGAGCACGCGGGCTTCGGCCCGGACCCGAGGCCGCTGGGCGTCGCGGGCCAGGTCATCCCGTGGAACTTCCCGCTGCTGATGCTGGCGTGGAAGATCGCCCCGGCGCTGGCCGCGGGCAACACGGTCGTCCTCAAGCCGGCCGAGACCACGCCCCTGTCGGCCCTGTTCTTCGCGGACATCTGCCGCCAGGCCGGGCTGCCCAAGGGCGTCGTCAACATCCTGACCGGTGACGGCACGACGGGTGCCGCGCTGGTGGGCCACGACGGCATCGACAAGGTCGCCTTCACCGGCTCCACCGCCGTCGGCAAGGCCATCGCCCGGACCGTCGCCGGCACGGGCAAGAAGCTCACCCTCGAACTGGGCGGCAAGGGCGCCAACATCGTCTTCGACGACGCCCCGGTCGACCAGGCCGTCGAGGGCATCGTCAACGGCATCTTCTTCAACCAGGGGCAGGTCTGCTGCGCCGGTTCGCGCCTGCTGGTGCAGGAGTCGATCCAGGACGAGCTGATGGACGCCCTGAAGCGCCGGATGGCGACGCTGCGCGTCGGCGACCCGCTGGACAAGAACACCGACGTCGGCGCGATCAACTCCGCCGAGCAGCTCGCCCGGATCACCGAGCTGGCCGACAGCGGTGTCGCGGAGGGCGCCGAGCGCTGGGCCCCGGCCTGCGAACTGCCCTCGTCCGGCTACTGGTTCGCGCCGACGGTGTTCACCAACGTCACCCAGGCCCACCGGATCGCCCGCGAGGAGATCTTCGGCCCGGTGCTGTCCGTGCTGACCTTCCGCACCCCGGCGGAGGCCGTCGCCAAGGCCAACAACTCCCAGTACGGGCTGTCGGCCGGCATCTGGACGGAGAAGGGATCGCGCATGCTCGCCGTCGCGAGCAAGCTGCGGGCCGGCGTCGTCTGGGCCAACACGTTCAACAAGTTCGATCCGACTTCGCCCTTCGGCGGGTACAAGGAGTCGGGCTTCGGTCGCGAGGGTGGCCGACACGGTCTGGAGGCGTACCTCGATGTCTGAGCGTCTGAGCGTCTTCAAGACGTACAAGCTGTTCGTCGGGGGCAAGTTCCCCCGGTCCGAGAGCGGGCGGGTGTACGAGGTGACCGACTCCAAGGGCAACTGGCTCGCCAACGCGCCCCTGTCGTCCCGCAAGGACGGCCGTGACGCCGTCGTGGCCGCGCGCAAGGCGTTCTCCGCCTGGTCCGGCGCGACCGCCTACAACTGCGGCCAGATCCTCTACCGCGTCGCGGAGATGCTGGAGGGCCGCCGGGACCAGTTCGTCGCCGAAGTCGCCGACGCGGAGGGCCTGTCCAAGGCCAAGGCCGCCGCGCAGGTGGACGCCGCGATCGACCGCTGGGTCTGGTACGCCGGCTGGACGGACAAGATCGCCCAGATCGCGGGCGGCACCAACCCGGTGGCCGGGCCGTTCTTCAACGTCTCGTCCCCCGAGCCGACGGGCGTCGTGGCCGTGGTCGCGCCGCAGGACTCGTCGTTCCTCGGCCTGGTCTCGGTGATCGCTCCGGTGATCGCGGCCGGCAACACGGTCGTCGTGGTCGCGTCCGAGAAGGCGCCGCTGCCGGCGCTCTCCCTCGGCGAGGTGCTGGCCACCTCCGACGTGCCGGGCGGCGTCGTCAACATCCTGTCCGGCCGCGCGGCGGAGATCATGCCGTCGCTGGCCGCGCACCAGGACGTCAACGCGATCGACCTGGCCGGGGCGGGCGCGGAGCTCGCGACGGAGCTGGAGGCGGCCGCGGCGGACAACCTGAAGCGTGTCCTCCGTCCACAGGCTGTGGACTGGGCGGCGACGCCGGGCACCAAGCGGCTGATGGCGTTCCTGGAGACCAAGACCGTCTGGCACCCGACGGGGTCGCTGGGCGCGGGCGGCTCCTCGTACTGAGGCACCGAGAGGTACTGAGACGCCGAGAGGGCGGGACCGTCACGGTCCCGCCCTCTTCGCGGCTCCTCCGTACCGTCTCAGCGCGGCAGCATGTTCAGCCCCGGAAGGTCCTGCACCTTCCCGCCGTCCGACAGGGAGCCCGTCACCGCCCGGGTGCTGATCGGCTTGAAGTCCCCCACCTGCGTGCCGATCGCGTTGTTCAGCGGGTCCGAGCCCGTCCGCGCGAGCGGGTTGACGGGCAGCATCCGCAGTACCGGGATCAGCGGCTCCACCGACTTCTGGAGGCCGATCCGCGCCCCCTCCGCCGCGGCGGCCAGATCGATCGGCCCGAGCTGGGCCTGCGCCGTGCTGCCCGGACGGGCGGCGTGACGGCCGGACGGATGGACGGACGGCCGGGCGCTCGCCTCGGTCGCCCCCGTGACGGCGATGGCGGCCCCCGCGGTGAGCGTCAGCCCCGTCCGGACCAGGGGGCGCGCGAGACGTGAGGACGGACGGAACGCGTGACGTGCGTGCGAGGCCATGACCACCTGCCGAGCCGGGAACCGGAACCATTCAGCCACGCAGCGTAGTTTAATCGTCACTCTCGGCGCATCCGGCGACCCAGGGGGGTCCCCCTTCCGGCCCAATGCGTCACACTGGTGTTCCGTGACTGCCCTCCCGCCCCAGGCGCCGTGCGCCCGCGTGATCCTGCTGACCGGCCCTTCCGGCTCCGGCAAGTCGTCCCTGGCCGCCCGCACCGGGCTGCCCGTGCTCAACCTCGACGACTTCTACAAGGAGGGCACGGACCCCACGCTCCCCCAGCTCCCCGACGGCGGGGGCCCGGACTGGGACTCCCCGCTGTCCTGGGACGCGGACGCGGCGGTCGCCGCGATCGAGGCGCTCTGCCGGACCCGGCGCACCGGTGTCCCGCTGTACGACATCTCCACCAGCTCCCGGACCGGCGAGACCACGCTGGACATCGGCCGCACCCCGCTGTTCGTGGCGGAGGGGATCTTCGCCGCCGACATCATCGACCGCTGCCGCGACCTGGGCGTGCTGGCCGACGCGCTGTGCCTGCGCGGCCGCCCCTCGACGACCTTCCGCCGGCGGCTGCTGCGCGACCTGCGCGAGGCCCGCAAGCCGGCCCTGTACCTGATCCGCCGGGGGCTGCGGCTGATGCGCGACGAGCGGGGGATCGTGGCCCGGCACACCGCGCTCGGCGCGTTCGCCTGCGGCCGGGACACGGCGATGGGCCGGATCGCGGCGGCGGCGGCCGGCCACTGCGAGAAGGTGGGCGCGCCGGAGCGGGCGGAGCGGCCGGGCGCGACGGTCTGAGGCGGGGACCGGGCGCGACGGCCTGAGGCGGGGACCGGGCGCGACGGCCTGAGGCGAGGACCGTCCGCCCAGGCGAACGCGGAAGCGGGCGGACAGACCCCCCGGCCGTCCGCCCGCTCCACTTTCCCCCGTGGTTCCCCCGTTCCCCCCTCTATCCCCCCTTTTCTCCCCCCTCGATTCCCCCGTAGCTCCCCCGTTCCCCCCGAGTCGTCCTAGGCCACGAGCTCGCCGAACGACTCCTCGACGCCACGGCCGGAGCCGATGGCCTCGTCCTCGCGCAGCCGGCGCAGCGAGCGCCAGATGCTGCTCTTGACCGTGCCGACGCTGATGTCCAGGATCTCCGCGATCTCCGGGTCCGTACGGCCCTCGTAGTAGCGCAGGACCAGCATCGTCCGCTGGAGCTCGGGCAGCCGGGCGAGCGCCTGCCAGAGGACCGCGCGCAGCTCGGTGCCGCGCATCGCGTCCTGGTCGCCCGCCGTCTCCGGCAGCTCCTCGGTCGGGTACTCGTTGAGCTTGCGCCGGCGCCAGGCGCTGATGTGCAGGTTGGTCATGGTGCGGCGCAGGTAACCGCCGACCGCCGCCTTGTCCGTGATCCGGTCCCAGGCGCGGTAGGTGGAGAACAGCGCGCTCTGCAGCAGGTCCTCGGCCTCGTAGCGGTCGCCGGTGAGGTGGTAGGCGGTCGCGTAGAGGGAGGCCCGGCGCTCCTGGACGTAGGCGGTGAACTCCGCCTCCGCCCGGGACGCCTTGGTGCCGGTGGCCTCCGGTGCGCCCTCGCCGTCCCGCGGCGCGGCCGGCTCGCCGTACACGGCGGCGTCGATGGCCGTCAGGTACATCCCCGGCGTCCGGCGTCCGGTGCCGCGGGCACACCCCCGTACGCCCGCGGCACCGGACTTCTCGGAGCTCCGCCCGGCGTCGTGAAGGCGCGTGCGAACTGCGCTGGTGGTGGTGCTGTGCAGTGTGTTCATGTCGCGCCCCCCGTCGGTGGAGCCAGCTGGGTCCGGTGTGGTTCCGGACTGCTTCTCGCCCGGTGACCACAAGCTTGGTGGGCCAGTTTCATGGCGTTGTCCGCCGACTGTCACAGGCGTGCAACAGCGGCCGGGGCTTCGGTGACGAGCCGTGCGGGGCCGCGGACCGGCGGGCGGCGGCGGGCCGTGGGAGCGGAAGTCGAACTACCGCCCTGCGGTAGGCCAGAATGACCACTGTGCCTTTCCTGTTGCTGATCGAGGACGACGACGCCATCCGTACGGCCCTTGAGTTCTCCCTGTCCCGCCAGGGTCACCGCGTGGTGACGGCGGCGTCCGGCGAGGACGGCCTGAAGCTGCTGCGCGAGCAGCGGCCGGACCTGATCGTGCTGGACGTGATGCTGCCGGGGATCGACGGTTTCGAGGTCTGCCGCCGCATCCGCCGCACCGATCAGCTGCCGATCATCCTGCTCACCGCCCGGAACGACGACATCGACGTGGTGGTCGGCCTGGAGTCGGGCGCGGACGACTACGTGGTCAAGCCGGTGCAGGGCCGGGTGCTGGACGCCCGGATCCGCGCGGTGCTGCGCCGGGGCGAGCGGGAGTCGAACGACTCCGCCACGTTCGGCTCGCTGGTGATCGACCGCTCGGCGATGACGGTCACCAAGAACGGCGAGGACCTCCAGCTCACCCCGACCGAGCTGCGGCTGCTGCTGGAGCTCAGCCGCCGCCCGGGGCAGGCCCTCTCCCGCCAGCAACTGCTGCGGCTGGTCTGGGAGCACGACTACCTCGGCGACTCGCGGCTGGTGGACGCCTGTGTGCAGCGGCTGCGCGCCAAGGTCGAGGACGTGCCGTCCTCCCCCACCCTCATCCGTACGGTCCGCGGCGTCGGCTACCGGCTCGACTCACCGCAGTGACCGGAGCCGTGGCACACGCGGCGTAAAGAGAGGCCGCGACACAGAGGGCCGCGTGACACGCGCGGCCTCCGGGCCGTGACACCACACGGGCAGAGTTCGACACATACGGACAGAGAGAGCGCAGTGACGGAAGAGACCGGCCGAGGCCGGGCCGCCGGGAGCCTGATGAGGATCAGCATGCGGTGGATCAGCCTGCGGCTGCGGCTGATGCTGGTCTTCGCCCTGGTGGCGCTGGCGGCGGCGGTGTCCGCGTCGGCCATCGCCTACTGGCTGAACCGCGACGCGGTCCTCACCCGGACCCAGAACGCGGCGCTGGACGACTTCCGCAAGTCGCTCCAGGACAACACCGGCTCGCTGCCGCTGTCGCCGACCTGTCCCGAACTCCAGGACGCCGCCGACCGGATGGCCGGGACCTCGCAGAAGTACGCGGTCCTGCTGATCGGGAAGGTCAAGGGCGGCGGCAGCTGCGCGGCGCCCTCCGACCGCGACCTGTTCACGCTGGAGACGGTGCCGAAGACGCTGGTCACGGCGGTCAACCGGGAACGCAAGGTCGACGACTCGAACCCGTACCCGTACCACCTGTACTGGCAGCGGATCACCCTCGACGGCAAGCCGTACCTGGTGGGCGGCGCCAAGGTGATCGGCGGCGGACCCACCGGCTATCTGCTGAAGTCGCTGGAGAACGAGCGCGCGGACCTCAACTCGCTCGCCTGGTCGCTGGGGATCGCCACCGGCCTGGCCCTGATCGGCTCCGCCCTGCTCGCGCAGGCGGCGGCGTCGACGGTGCTGCGGCCGGTGCAGCGGCTCGGCGAGGCGGCGAGCCGGCTGGGCGAGGGCAAGCTGGACACCCGGCTCCAGGTCTCGGGCACGGACGAACTGGCGGAGCTGTCGCGGACCTTCAACCGGGCCGCCGCGTCGCTGGAGCAGCGGGTCGAGGAGCTCAGCGCCCGCGAGGCGGCGAGCCGGCGGTTCGTCGCCGACATGTCGCACGAGCTGCGCACTCCGCTGACCGCCATCACGGCGGTGACGGAGGTGCTGGAGGACGAGGCGGACTCCCTCGATCCGATGATCGCGCCCGCGGTGCAGCTCGTGGTGAGCGAGACCCGGCGGCTGAACGACCTGGTGGAGAATCTGATGGAGGTCACCCGCTTCGACGCGGGCACGGCCCGGCTCGTCCTGGACGACGTGGACGTCGCCGATCAGGTGACCGCCTGCATCGACGCCCGCGCCTGGCTGGACGCCGTCGAACTGGACGCCGAGCGCGGCATCATGGCGCGGCTCGATCCGCGCCGCCTGGACGTCATCCTGGCGAACCTGATCGGCAACGCGCTCAAGCACGGCGGCTCGCCGGTGCGGGTCCGGGTGCGCCCGGTGGACCATGAGCTGATCATCGAGGTGCGCGACCACGGCCCCGGCATCCCCGAGGACGTGCTGCCCCACGTCTTCGACCGCTTCTACAAGGCCAGCGCCTCGCGCCCGCGCTCCGAGGGCAGCGGCCTGGGCCTGTCCATCGCACTGGAGAACGCCCACATCCACGGCGGCGAGATCACGGCCGCCAACTCGCCGGAGGGCGGCGCGGTTTTCACGCTGACGCTGCCTCGGGACGTGTCCGCGACCGGCGACGGGGACGAGGACGGGGACGCCGCCAAGGACGCGACGGACGCCAAGGACACCAACGCCAAGAAGGCGGACGGGAAGGGCAAGAAGGCGGACACCAAGGGAACGAAGGCGGACACGAAGGGTACGAAGGCGAACGCCAAGGAGACCGGGAACGGCGACAAGGACGGCCGCGGTCCGGCTCAAGGGGGCGCGAAGTGAGGCGCACAGCGCGGGCTGCCGCGCTCACCGCCGCCCTGTGCGCCCTCGCCGCCGGCTGCGGGATCCGCGGCACCGCCGTCCCCGTCGACGCGGGTAGCGCGCCCTCGCGGGCGTCCTGCCTCACCCGGCCGGCGCCGGCCCCGGCCACGCCCCGGCCCAAGACCCAGACGGTCACCGTGCAACTGGTGTGCGCCTCCCAGCTGACGCCGGTGATCCGGCAGCGCACCGGCCCCGGGGCGGAGCGCACCGTCGACGCGGCACGGGCACTGCTGGAGGAGCTGCGCCGCCAGCCCTCGTCCGCCGAGGAGGCGACGGGCCTGTCCACCGACGTGCCGCAGCGGCTCACCGTCGCCGGCCCGCGCCGCGACGATCCGGCCGGCACGCTCCGGCTGAGCACCCCGCCGGACGAGCTCCCGCAGCTCGGCCTGGCGCAGATCGTCTGTACGTTCGCGGGCACCCCGGCGGCCGAGGGGCGGCGCTCGGTGCTGCTCGGCGGGCCCGGCGGGGAGGCGCCCCGGAGCTATGTGTGCACGGACGACACCCGGGCCCACCCGGAGAACCTCCAGGGCGACTGAACGCTCCGGCGCGGCGCCGTCGACGCGTCCGCGCCGGTACCGCGCTGACGCGGCCGGAACCGCGCGCCCCGCGCCCCGCGTCCTGTGGTGCGTGCAGCGTCATGGTTACGGCGGTACGGCCGCCCTCCGACACCGCTACCGCGTCGCGGGCTGCGTCCTCCTCGCCGCCCACCTGGTCGTGGTGGGCTGGCTGGCCATGCGGCCGCTGACCGCTCCCTGGGTCTCCGCCGCGCATCTGGAGCCGTTCGCCACGCTCCGGGCCGACCTGGCGCTCGGGCCCTGGGACGCGACGCGGGCGATCTCCGGGGGGCTGCTCCCGTTCGCGCCGCTGGGGGTGCTGCTGCCCTGGGCGGGCGGCCGGCTCGACGCGTCGCCGCTCGGCTCGCTGGCCCGTACGGTCTTCACCTCCGCCATGCTCTCCCTGGTCCTCCAGGTGGTCAGGGGCGGCGTGGTGGGGCAGGTGCTGGACCTGGACGCGCTGCTGCTCAACGTCACCGGGGTCACGGTCACCCACCTGGCCGTGGTGCCCGCGGCCCGGGCCCGGCTGCGCCGGCGGGACCGCCGGGACGACGCCGCCGACCGGGACGCCGCGGCCCGCCCTCCGCGTCCCCTCCTCCGGGAGGAGGGGGCGTCTCAGGGTTCGACCCCGACGATCCCCAGGGTCGGAGTCGCCCCGTGGAGTGACGCCCTGCCGGGCGCCCGGTCCTAGCGTGGAGTCATCGGGAGGCGCTCCTCCCGGTCCCGGGCCCACGGCCCGGGGCGTCCACTCGTCCGCTCGTCGGCTCGTACGGCCCTCACGCCCGTACGCGAGGAGGCTCCGCCATGTCCGCCGCCCTGGTCCGCCCGCGTGACCACCGGATGATCGCCGGTGTCTGCGCGGGACTCGCCCGCCGCTTCGGCACCACGCCCACCACGATGCGGGTGATCTTCCTGGTGTCCTGCCTGCTGCCCGGCCCGCAGTTCCTGGTCTATCTGGCGCTGTGGGTGCTGCTGCCCAACGAGGGCGGCCACCGCTCGTCCGAGTCCTGGTGACGGCCGGCCGCCCCCGGGGCGGCCCGTCGGTGCCGCGTCCGCACACCGGCCGCGCCCCCTGGCGGGGTGCGCGGCCGGTGTGCGGACGTGGTGCCGGGTGCGGGCGTCGGTGCCGCCCGCCGGGGCGTGGGTCTCAGGCGGTCTCAGTGGTGCCCGCTGGACAGGTTGCCGGTCGAGAGGCCCTTGGGCAGAGCGCCCTCCGGGACGAGTCCCAGGAGGCCGGCGTTGCCCTTGTTGTCGCCCGGGCCTTCCTGCGCCACCGGGCCCTTCTGCGGGAACACCGCGCGGTCCAGGGCCCCGGCCGTGGTCTGCAGGGCGGAGGAGCCCAGCGCGCGGTTGGTGGCGCTGATCACCGGTCCGCCGGGGAGCACCGGGGCGAGGTCCTCGATGGGCAGCTGCTTGCTGGTGCGGGCGGCCAGGTTGGTGGCCCTCTCCAGCGGGCCCGTGGGAGCCGCGGCCGACGCGGTGCCCGCCGCGGTGACGGCGATGGCAGCGCCGAGGGCGGCCGCACCGATGGTCTTGATGGTTCCCTGCTTCATGTGAAATCTGTCCTCGTGACGGTGGAGGGTAATTTCCCGGAGGCTTTGCAACCTGTCACGAGAACGACCGGCCCGTACCGAATGACACGGCCGGGACGTTTGAATTCCCGGCCGTATCAGTCGTATTCAGGGACGATTGACCGTCAGTCGTATTGCCTGCGCATGCGCGGCACCGACGGTCTCCGTCGCTCCTAGCGGAACAGCCACTCCGACTTGAGCTCGGCGTATCCGGGCTTGATCACGTCGTTGATCATGGCCAGGCGCTCGTCGAAGGGAATGAAGGCGGACTTCATCGCATTGACGGTGAACCACTGCATGTCGTCGAGCGTGTAGCCGAACGCCTTGACCAGGTGCTCGAATTCGCGGCTCATGCTGGTTCCGCTCATCAGACGATTGTCGGTGTTCACCGTCGCCCGGAAATGCAGCTTGCGGAGCAGGCCGATCGGGTGCTCCTCGTACGAGGTGGCCGCCGCCGTCTGGAGGTTGGAGGTCGGGCACATCTCCAGCGGGATGCGCTTGTCCCGGACGTAGGAGGCGAGGCGGCCGAGCTTGACCGTGCCGTCCTCGGCGACCTCGATGTCGTCGATGATCCGCACCCCGTGGCCGAGCCGGTCGGCGCCGCACCACTGCAGGGCCTGCCAGATGGAGGGCAGGCCGAACGCCTCGCCGGCGTGGATGGTGAAGTGGTTGTTCTCGCGCTTGAGGTACTCGAACGCGTCGAGGTGACGGGTGGGGGGGAAGCCCGCCTCGGCGCCCGCGATGTCGAAGCCGACGACGCCGGAGTCGCGGTAGCGGTTGGCGAGTTCGGCGATCTCCAGGGCGCGGGCGGCGTGCCGCATGGCGGTCAGCAGGGCGCCGACGCGGATGCGGTGGCCGGCCTCCTTGGCCCGCCGCTCGCCCTCGCGGAAGCCCTCGTTGACGGCCTCGACGACCTCTTCGAGGGTGAGTCCGGCCTCCAGGTGCTGCTCGGGGGCGTAGCGGACCTCGGCGTAGACGACGCCGTCGGCGGCGAGGTCCTCGGCGCACTCGGCGGCCACCCGGACCAGGGCCTCACGGGTCTGCATGACGGCGCAGGTGTGGGCGAAGGTCTCCAGGTAGCGCTCCAGCGACCCGGAGTCGGCGGCCTCGCGGAACCAGACGCCCAGCTTCTCGGGGTCGGTCTCGGGGAGGCGGTCGTACCCGGTCTCCCGGGCCAGGTCGACGACCGTGGCGGGGCGCAGGCCGCCGTCCAGGTGGTCGTGGAGCAGCACCTTGGGGGCGCGGCGGATCTGTTCGGGGGTCGGGAGTGCGGTGGTGTCGCTCGTCATTTCGGCACTCTAGCCCCTACGCGCGTAGATGCACCCGAACGATACGGAACGGTGACCCGTCGGCGGGGTGGACACCGCCCGTCGTTCTGCCATCGTTGTCTGCCATGGTTCAGCAAGCGCTGCCGCAACCGGATCCGCTGGGGCCGGAAGGGTCCCCGCCGGGATCGCATGGATCACACGAACCTCAGGGGCCTCAGGAGCGCCGGAAGTCCGTCGAGCCCGCGCTGAGCAGGCCGTTCGGGGCGGCCCGGGCCGGGGAGGCGGTCACCGGGGTGGCGCTGCTGCTGCCGGGCGGCCCGGCCGTGGGGCGGCGGCGCCCGCCGGCCCGGATCCCGGCCGCCCAGGGCCGGCTGGCCCGCCGACTGACCCGCGCGGGTGCCGGCGAGGGGCTGGCCACCCACGTCGTCCGGTACCGGCACCGGGGCTGGAACGGCGCGGCGGCGCATCCGGTGGAGGACGCCCTCTGGGCGGCGGACGAGGTGGTGCGGCGGTACGGCGACGTGCCGGTCTGCCTGGTCGGTACGGACCTGGGCGGCCGGGCCGCGCTGCGGGCGGCGGGCCATCCGGCGGTGACCTGCGCGGTGGCGATCGCCCTCTGGCTGCCCGACCCGGAGGCCGTCCTGGACCCCGAGCCGGTGCGGCAGCTGGTCGGGCGCCGGGTGCTGCTGGTGCACGGGACCAATGACGAGCGCACCGACCCGGACCTGTCCTACCGGCTCGCCGAGCGGGCCAAGAAGATCAACCGGGAGGTGTGCCGGTTCGAAGTCCACTCGGACGGGCACGGGTTGCGGCAGCACCGCGCCGAAGTTCTCGCCCTCACCGCGGACTTCGTCCGGGGCACGCTCTTCGGCCACCCCTGCGCCCGGCCGTTGGCCGACGCCCTCGCCGCTCCTCCCCCGCTGGGCCTGCGGATGCCGCTGGCCTGCGGTTTCGGCGAGACACTGGGCCACTGACGGTCAGCGGTGCAGCAGCAGTCGGCCCCGGCGCGACAGCAGGAAGCGCTTGAAGGCCGCCACCGGCGGGGTGTCGGGATGGCCGTCCAGCCAGGCCACGCCGATCTCGCGTACCGCGCGCGGCGCGGTGACGGTCAGCTCCACCACGCCGGGGCGCGGCACGGCGGGCGGCGGGAGCAGGGCGACGCCGAGCCCGGCGGCGACCAGGCCGCGCAGGGTCTCGGGGTCCTCGCCCTCGAAGGCGATCTTCGGGGTGAACCCGGCCTCGGCGCAGAGGGCGTCGGTGATGCGCCGCAGTCCGTAGCCGGGTTCGAGGGTGACGAACAGCTCGGCGGACGCCTCCGCGAGGCGGATCCGCTTCCGGGCGGCCAGCGGGTGGTCGTCGGGGACGACCAGCCGCAGCTTCTGCTCGTCGAGGCGGCGGGCGACGAGGTCGGGCGCGTCCGGGACCGGCGAGGTGAGGCAGAGGTCGAGGTCGCCGTCGCGGAGCCGCTCGATCATCGCCTCGCCGTAGTTCTGGACGAGTTGGAAGCGGACGCGGGGGTGGTCGGCGCGGAACGCGCGGATCAGCTCGGGTACGGTCTCGGAGCCCATGGTGTGCAGGAAGCCGAACGCGACCTTGCCGGCGGCGGGGTCGGCGTCCGCCCGGACGGACTCGGCGGCCCGGTCCACCTCGCCGAGCGCCCGCTCGACCGTGGTGAGGAAGGTGCGCCCGGCGGCGGTGAGCGAGACGGTGCGGCCGTGGCGGGCGAACAGGGCGACACCCAGGTCGTGTTCGAGCCGGGCCATGGAGCGGCTGAGCGTCGACTGCGGCATGCCGAGCCGCTGGGCGGCGCGGGTGACGTGCTCGTACCGGGCCACGGCGACGAACTGGGCGAGCCGCGGAGTGAGCGTCACCGCCCAGGAGTCCGGCTCGACGTCCGCGCTCGGCGCGGGGCCCGCGGCTGCCGCCGGGGTGACGGGCGTCAAGGACGCGCCAGTAACAGGGATGTCTTTTCTGTTGCCGCCCGGTGACAGACGCCGCTCTGACCTGCGTTCATGCTTCACGGGATGGATTATGGCCATTCTGTGCATTGGACGCATCAGATGCAGCCTGCATACGGTTTGGACATGCCTCCTGCCGATACCGGGGCATCCGCCGTCATAGCGCGCGCGGGTGCCTCTTCTTCCGCCTCCGCCCCTCCCGAGGACTCCCGGATCGCGCCCGGCGACCCCGGCTACCGCCGGATGAGTTTCGCCCTCTTCGCGGCGGGCGTCGCCACGTTCGCGCTCCTCTACTCCACCCAGGCCCTGCTCCCCGCGGTCTCCGACGGCCTCGGGGTGAGCGCGGACCAGGCCAGCTGGACGGTCTCCGGCGCGACGGCCGGTCTCGCCCTCGCCGTCGTCCCGCTCAGCGCCCTCTCCGAACGGTTCGGCCGACGGGCCATGATGACCACCGCCCTGTGTGTCGCGGCGCTGCTGGGGCTGCTGGTGCCGTTCGCCCCGGACCTCGGCTGGCTGACCGGGCTGCGCGTGGCGCAGGGCGCGGCGCTGGCGGGTGTGCCGGCGTCGGCGATGGCCTACCTGGCGGAGGAGGTCCGTCCGCGGGCCCTGGTCGGCGCGGTCGGGCTGTTCGTGGCGGGCAACGCGATCGGCGGCATGTCCGGCCGCATCCTCGCCGGCTGGGTGGCCCAGGCGTGGGACTGGCGCGCGGGGCTGGCCTCGGTCGGTGTGCTCGCGGTGGTGTGCACGGTGGCGTTCCGGCTGCTGATCCCCAAGGCCCGGCACTTCAGCCCGGGTTCCGTGGCGCCGCGCGACCTGGCCCGTACGCTCGGGCGGCACCTGTCCGACCCGCTGCTGGTCCGGCTGTACCTGATCGGCGCGCTCTTCATGACCGTCTTCGGCGCGGTCTACACCGTCATCGGCTACCGGCTGGCCGCGGCGCCGTTCTCGCTGCCGCAGGGGCTCGTCGGCTCGGTCTTCCTCGTCTACCTGGTGGGCACGGTCTCCTCGGCCGCGGCCGGCAAGCTGGTCGGCCGGCTGGGCCGGCGCGGTGCCCTCTACCTGGCCATGGGCACCACGTCCCTCGGCCTGCTGCTGACCCTGACGTCCTCCCTGACGGCCGTCCTCCTCGGCCTCGTCCTGATCACCGCCGGCTTCTTCGCGGGCCACGCGGTCGCCTCGTCCTCGGTCAGCCGCACCGCGACCACGGGCCGCGCCCAGGCGTCCGCCCTGTACCAGACCGCCTACTACCTGGGCAGCTCGGTGGGCGGCACGGTCGGCGCGCTCGCGTTCCGCGCCGGGGGCTGGGACGGCGTCATCGTCCTCGGCCTCGTCGCGATGGTGGCGGCGGCGTCGATCACGCTGTACGCGACGCGCAAGGCTCTCGTGGAACGGCGGGTGGCCGCGCGGCGCTTGTCGGCCAGGGCCTGACCCCGTCCTCCCCGCGCCCGAAGGGGCCGCCTTCCCGCCACCTGTCCTGGCGGGGGCGGCCCCTTCGTGTGGGGTGCCCCGGACCCGCCCCTTCCCGTTTCTTGCGGGGGCGAGCCCCCGCACCCCCGAGCGCGCCTGCGGCGCAAGCTCCGCTCACCTTCGGGGCGGTGATCGACACCCCGATGTCAGACCCCCCTGTCACCATCTGCGCATGACCCATCACGAAGTGACGCTCCTCCACGACAACTGGCCGAAGAAGAAGGCGGATCACTTCGCCGCGCTGGCCGCCGACCCACCCGCCGGGTTCACGTACTCGGACCGGACCTGGGACCACTACCCCGGCGTCACCGGCACCCGGGAGGCGCCCACCCTCTTCCACGCCATCACGGAGGTCGCGGCGGAGGTCGCGAGCCGGCACGGGGTGCTGCTGAACGACGCGGGGATCGAGAAGCCCGCAGAGTGGATCGACGAGGAGACGGACCAGCAGACGGTCGCCCACCTGCTCCTGGCGGCTGTCCACCGCGCCGCGTACTGCGGTCTCACCGTGGACGACCTCGTCGGCCTCCTGCGCTCCGTCGAGCCGGCGTTCCCGAAAGCCGGGCCGGGCAGCGATCGCCCGTTCGTGTGAACCGCCGGATACGGCAACGGGGCCGGTGGCAAGCCACCGGCCCCGTTCACCCGTTCAAGGCGTCCGCAGGTCAGGCGATGCGGTCCAGCACGATCGGGTTCGGCGTGAAGTCCGTGCCGGGCGCGGCGATCTCGATGCCGCCGTCCAGGGCCGCGAGGGCGTAGTCGAACTTCTCGGGGGTGTCCGTGTGCAGGGTCAGCAGCGGCTGGCCCGCCGTGACCGTGTCGCCCGGCTTGGCGTGCATCTCGATGCCGGCGCCGGCCTGCACCGGGTCCTCCTTGCGGGCGCGGCCCGCGCCGAGGCGCCAGGCGGAGACGCCGACGGCGTAGGCGTCGAGCGTCGTCAGGACGCCGGACGCGGTCGCGGTGACGACGTGCTGCTCTCGGGCGACCGGGAGGGCCGCGTCCGGGTCGCCGCCCTGCGCGATGATCATGCGGCGCCAGTGGTCCATGGCGGAGCCGTCGGCGAGCGCCTTGGCCGGGTCCGCGTCGGGCAGGCCGGCCGCGGCGAGCATCTCGCGGGCGAGGGCGAGGGTCAGCTCGACGACGTCGGCCGGGCCGCCGCCCGCCAGCACCTCGACGGACTCGCGGACCTCGAGGGCGTTGCCCGCGGTGAGGCCGAGCGGGGTCGACATGTCGGTGAGCAGGGCGACGGTCTTGACGCCGTGGTCGGTGCCGAGGCCGACCATCGTGGAGGCGAGCTCGCGCGCGTCCTCAATGTTCTTCATGAACGCGCCGGAGCCGACCTTGACGTCGAGGACGAGCGAGCCCGTACCCTCGGCGATCTTCTTCGACATGATCGAGCTGGCGATCAGCGGGATCGCCTCGACCGTGCCCGTGACGTCGCGCAGCGCGTAGAGCTTCTTGTCGGCGGGGGCGAGGCCGTCGCCCGCCGCGCAGATGACGGAGCCGACGTTCCGGAGGACGTCCATCATCTCGTCGTTGGAGAGCAGCGCCCGCCAGCCGGGGATGGACTCCAGCTTGTCGAGGGTGCCGCCGGTGTGGCCGAGGCCGCGGCCGGAGAGCTGCGGGACGGCCGCGCCGCAGGCGGCGACGAGGGGGGCCAGCGGCAGCGTGATCTTGTCGCCGACGCCGCCGGTGGAGTGCTTGTCGGCGGTGGGCACGGGCAGCGAGGAGAAGTCCATGCGCTCGCCGGACTTGATCATCGCCGCCGTCCAGCGGGCGATCTCCGCACGGTCCATGCCGTTCAGCAGGATCGCCATGGCGAGCGCGGACATCTGCTCGTCGGCGACCTCGCCCCGCGTGTAGGCGTCGATCATCCAGTCGATCTGCTCGTCGGTCAGACGGCCGCGGTCGCGCTTGGCGCGGATGACGGAAATGGCGTCCATCAGCACATTTTCCTTAAGTTCGTGCGTCCTCAGGTCTTCCCGGGGCCGGAAAGTGACCCGGACGGGCTGCGTCAGCAACCCGTCCGGCGCTTGAGGACATCTTCAACGATCGAGGTCGGCGGGCCCAAACGCGTCCGGGAGGAGCTCGGCCAGCGGGCGGATCCCGGAGGCCGTGTCCACGGCCAGCTCAGGGCCGCCGTGCTCCCAGAGGAGCTGGCGGCAGCGGCCGCACGGCATCAGGACGTCGCCGTTGCGGTCGCAGCAGGTGAAGGCGGTGAGCCGGCCGCCGCCGGAGGAGACGAGGGCGGAGATCAGACCGCACTCGGCGCACAGGGCGACGCCGTAGGCGGCGTTCTCCACATTGCAGCCGGTGACCACGCGGCCGTCGTCGACGACGGCCGCGGCACCGACGGGGAAGCCGGAGTACGGGGCGTAGGCCCGGGACATGGCGTCCCGGGCCTGCGCACGCAGATCCGCCCAGAGAGCGGGAGAGGTCACTTTCCTTGACCCTTTCGATAGGGCTTGCCGTCCGCCTTCGGCATCCGCAGCCGTTGCGAGAACAGGGACAGCACCAGCAGCGTGACCACGTACGGCGTGGCGTCCACGAACTCCAGCGGCACGGTGTCCGTCAGGGAGAACCAGACGAACAGGGCCACGGCCACGACCGCCGCGACACCGGCCGCCTTGACCTTGCCGCCCCGGTACCGGAAGACCGCGAGGCCCACCAGGAGCACGGCGATCAGCAGCAGCAGCGCGTGGACGGTCGGGCCGCCCGAGCGCAGCTGGAGGCTGTCCATGAAGCCGAACAGGCCGGCGCTCATGGCCACGCCGCCCGGCCGCCAGTTGCCGGAGATCATCGTGGCGAGGCCGATGTAGCCACGGCCGCCGGTCTGGCCGTCGGAGTACATGTGGGTGCCGATGGCGAGGAACGCGCCGCCGAGGCCGGCGAGGGCGCCGGAGACGACGACCGCCGCGTACTTGTACGTGTAGACGTTGACGCCGAGCGACTCGGCGGCCACCGGGCTCTCGCCGCAGGAGCGCAGGCGCAGGCCGAAGGCCGAGCGCCACAGCACGAAGAAGGTGCCGACGAAGAGCAGCGCGGCGACGATCGTCAGCCAGTCCACCTCGGAGACGAAGCCGCGCACGATGCCTGCGGCGTCCGAGACGAGGAACCAGTGGTGCTTCTCCACGTCGTGGAGCCAGTCGGCGAGACCGGGGATGGAGAAGTCGCCCATGTTGCTCATGACGGGCGACTGCTTGTCGTTGCCGCCCGCCTGCTGGGCGGCGCTGCCCTCGGCGCCGAACCACAGCTTGGCGAAGTACTGGGTGATGCCCAGCGCCAGGATGTTCATGGCCACACCGGAGATGATGTGGTCCACGTTGAAGGTGACGGTGGCGATCGCGTGCAGCAGACCGCCCAGCGCGCCGCCGACGACACCGGCCGCGGCCGCGACCCAGGGGCCGTGCTGCCAGCCCATCCAGCCGGCCGAGAAGGCGCCCAGCATCATCATGCCCTCGAGGCCGATGTTGACCACGCCGGCCCGCTCGGACCAGAGGCCGCCGAGGCCCGCGAGGCCGATCGGCACCGCCGCCGCGAGCGCCGAGCCGAACTGGCCGGAACCGGTCAGGTCGTTGGCACCGGTGATCGCGCGGAGCGCGGAGAGCAGGATCAGCGCGCCCGCCACGCCCAGCATGATGACGGGGTAGGAGAGCTTCCGCTTTCCGCCGTCGCCCTTGTTCTTCCCGCTCAGCCGGTCGGCGAGCCCGGAGGTGAAGGTGGTACTCACGCGGAAACCTCCGCCTTGTCGCTCTTGCGGGCCTGGGCGGCGAGCTCCTCGCCGACCTTGCGCTGCTGGGTCTTGAGGCCGTAGCGCCGCACGATCTCGTAGGCGATGACGACGCAGAGGACGATGACGCCCTGGATCACGCCGACGATCTCCTGGGCGTAGCCCTCGAACTCGAGCTGCGTGCCGGTGCGGTCCAGGAAGCCCCAGAGCAGGGCGCCGAGCGCCATGCCGATGGGGTGGTTGCGGCCGAGCAGGGCGATGGCGATGCCGGTGAAGCCGATGCCCGTGGGGAAGTCGGTGCCGTAGTTGTACGAGACGCCGAGCAGGGTCGGCATGCCGACGAGGCCGGCGACGGCGCCGGAGAGCAGCATCGAGGTGATGATCATGCGCTTGACGCTGACGCCGCTGGCCTGGGCGGCCGACTCGGACTGGCCGACGGTGCGCAGGTCGAAGCCGAAGCGGGTGCGGCCCAGGATGAACCAGTAGGCCAGGCCCGCGACGGCCGCGACGATCACGAAGCCGTAGATCGGCTTGGGCGTGGTCGGGATCTCGAAGAAGTGCGCCGAGTCCGGCAGGTAGGGCGTGTGGATCAGGTTGCCCTCCTTCTTCGCCAGCCGGCCGTCCTGGAGGAAGTAGCCGATCACCGAGGCGCCGATGGCGTTCAGCATGATCGTGCTGATCACCTCGTTGACGCCGCGGGTGGTCTTCAGCAGACCCGCGATGCCCGCCCAGACGGCGCCGACCGCCATCGCCACGATGATGATGATCGGGATCTGGATGATGCCGGGCAGCGTGAGCGCGCCACCGACGACGGCGGCGAAGAAGGCCGCGATGCGGTACTGGCCGTCGACGCCGATGTTGAAGAGATTCATCCGGAAGCCGATGGCGACGGCCAGCGCGGACAGGTAGTACGGGGTCGCCTTGTTGATGATCCAGACCTGGCTGTCGCTCTTCGAGCCGAAGTCCACCATCACCTGGTAGGCGTGGAACGGGTCCTTGCCGGTGGCCGCGATGATGACCGAGGTGATCGCGACGGCCGCCACGATCGCCAGCAGGGGCGCGGCGATCCCCAGGATGATCTTGTTCTTGTCGAACTTCTTCACTTGGAGTCGCCTCCTTCCGCGCTGTCGCTGTCGTCGTTGGTGCCGTCGGCCGGGGCCGGCGGCTCTTCGGGGGTCTCGGGGTTCTCGTCGTGCTCGAGGTGCCCGGTCGCGGCGCCGGTCATGGCCGAGCCCAACTCCTCCGGGGTGATGGTGGCGGGGTCCGCGTCGGCGACCAGGCGGCCGCGGAACATCACCCGCAGGGTGTCGGAGAGCCCGATGAGCTCGTCCAGGTCGGCAGAGATCAGCAGCACCGCGAGTCCCTCGCGGCGCGCCTCGCGGATCTGGTCCCAGATCTGCGCCTGCGCGCCGACGTCCACACCGCGGGTGGGGTGGGCGGCGATGAGCAGCTTCGGCTTGTGGCTCATCTCGCGGCCGACGATCAGCTTCTGCTGGTTGCCGCCGGACAGCGAGGCCGCGGTGACCTCGATGCCGGGCGTGCGGACGTCGAACTCGCGGACGATGCGCTCGGTGTCGGCCCGCGCGGCCTTGTTGTCGAGGAGCGCGCCCTTGCTGTTGGGCTTCTCCGTGACGTGGCCCAGGATGCGGTTCTCCCACAGCGGGGCTTCCAGCAGCAGGCCGTGGCGGTGCCGGTCCTCGGGGATGTAGCCGATGCCGCCCTCACGCCGCTTGCGGGTCGGCGTGTGGGTGATCTCGGCGCCGTCGAGGGTGACGGTGCCGCGGTCCGGGTCGCGCATGCCCATGATCGTCTCGACCAGTTCGGCCTGGCCGTTGCCCTCCACACCCGCGAGGCCCAGGACCTCGCCCTTGTGGATGGTGAAGCCGATGCCGTCGAGGACGGTCCGGACGACGCCGTCGGAGTCGGTGGCCGACAGGTGCAGGCCCTCGACGGTGAGCATCGGCGTATCGGTGACCGTGGACTCGCGGGTCTCCGGCGACGGCAGCTCCTCGCCGACCATCAGCTCGGCGAGCTGCTTGGGCGTGGTCTCGCTGGGGACCGCGGTGCCGACGGTGGTGCCGCGGCGGATGACGGTGATGTCGTCCGCGACGGAGAGCACCTCGCCGAGCTTGTGCGAGATGAAGATGACCGTCAGGCCCTCGGCCTTGAGCTCGCGCAGGTTGTCGAAGAGCGCGTCGACCTCCTGCGGGACCAGGACGGCGGTCGGCTCGTCGAGGATCAGCGTGCGCGCGCCCCGGTAGAGAACCTTGAGGATCTCCACGCGCTGGCGGTCGGCGACGCCGAGGTCCTCCACGAGGACGTCGGGGCGGACGCCGAGGCCGTACGCGTCGGAGATCTCCTTGATCTTCTTGCGGGCCCTGCCGCCGATGCCGTGGAGCTTCTCGGCGCCGAGGACGACGTTCTCCAGGACGGTCAGGTTGTCGGCGAGCATGAAGTGCTGGTGCACCATGCCGATGCCGCGCGCGATGGCGTCGGCCGGGCTGTGCAGGCTGACCTGCTCGCCGTCGAGGGTGATGGTGCCCTCGTCCGGCTTCTGCATGCCGTAGAGGATCTTCATCAGGGTGGACTTGCCGGCGCCGTTCTCGCCGCAGAGGGCGTGGACGGTGCCGCGGCGGACCGTGAGGCAGATGTCGTGGTTGGCCACGACGCCCGGGAACCGCTTGGTGATGCCTTGCAGTTCCACCGCGGGAGCGGTGCCGCTGCTGGACTCTTTGCTGGACGCTTTGATGGCGCACTCTCCTCGGGGAAAGGGAGCGGGGGTGACACCGGGGTGTCCACCGGGTGGGGGCACGGTGGAGATCTCCGGACGGGCGGGGGTGACGCTACACGCGACAACTGCACGCTACGCGCGTAGCGTTGGCGCGTATGTGCGGGCCCGGCGAGGGTGTTCCCCGCCGGGCCCGGTCAGCCGGACGGCCGGCCGGAGCCGGCCGTGGGTTACGGCTTGTCCTTGACCTTGACCTGACCGTCCGCGATCTTCTTCTTCGCGGCCTCGATCTTGTCCTTGATGTCGTCGATGAAGCCGCCCGAGGTCACCAGCGAGACGCCGCCGTCCTTGAGCAGGTAGGTCTTCTGGCCGGTCAGCGGCTTGCCGTCCTTGACGCTCTTGACCAGGTCGAACACGGCCACGTCCACGTTCTTCACCACGGAGGTGAGGATGTGGTCCTTGTACTTGGCCAGGCCCGGGAGCTGGTACTGGTCGGAGTCCACGCCGATCGCCCAGGCGTCCTTCTGACCCGCGACGGCCTCGATCGAGCCGTTGCCGGAGAGGCCGGCCGCGGTGTAGATCACGTCGATGCCCGAGTCGAGCATGCCCTTGGCCTTGTCCTTGGCGGCGGCCGGGTCGTTGAAGCCCTTGTCGTTGTTCGGGTACAGGTACTGCGAAGTGATCTGCGCCTTGGGGTCGGTGTCCCGGACGCCCTGCTCGAAGCCCGCCTGGAACTTCTGGATGAGGGCGTTGTTCACACCGCCGATGAAGCCGACCTTGTGGGTCTTGGACTTCAGGGCGGCGGCGACACCCGCGAGGTAGGAGCCCTCGTGCTCGCCGAAGGTGATGCTCGCGACGTTCTTGCCCTGGGCAACCGAGTCGATCACGGCGAAGGTGGTGTCCGGGTGGTCCTTCGCGACCTTCTCGATCGACTTCTGGTAGTTGAAGCCGACGCCGATGACGGGGTTGTACCCGGCCTCGGCCAGCGAGTTCAGCCGCTGCTCGCGCTCGGCCTCCGTCTCGCCGTTCTTGGCCGTCATCAGGCGGTTCGGGACGCCCAACTCCTTCTCGGCCTTGTCGGCGCCACGGGCGGCGGACTCGTTGAAGGAGTGGTCGTCACGGCCGCCGACGTCGAAGGCGAGACCGAGACCCTTGTCCTTCTTGCCGCTCGACTCGGTCGAGGACTCGCCACAGGCGGTGAGGGTGAATGCGAGAGCCGCGGTGGCAATGCCCGCGACAGTGATGGTGGATACCCGGCGCACGAGGGCCCCTTCACTCGAAGCGCCTCCATTGGCGCTGGTTCGGAGGGATCGTAACGCGCGTAGATGGCCTGAAAAGGGCTAGTCCCAAGCCGTTATCGGATCGTCGCGAACCGAACTCGTTCGCGAAACGACCACGAAACCTACATTTGATTGCGATCAAGCAAAGCGGCCGCCGTGAACAGCTCCACTCCGACCTGGATGGCCCCCTCGTCGACGTCGAAGTCACCGCGGTGCAGATCACGGGCCTTCGAGTCGCCCACCGGGCGGACGCCCAGCCGGGCCATGGCCCCGGGCACCCGCTCCAGGTACCAGGAGAAGTCCTCCCCGCCCAGGCTCTGCTGGGTGTCCTCCACCGCGTCCGCGCCGCGCCGCGCCGTCATGGCCCGGCCCAGCAGCCCGGCGATCTCCCCGTCGTTGACCACCGGGGGGACGCCGCGGATGTAGGTGATCTGCGACTTGGCGCGGTGCATGGCGGCCACCTCGTCCACGGCGGCGTGCACCAGGTCGGGGGCGTCCCGCCAGGCGTCGATGTCCAGGCAGCGCACGGTCCCGGAGAGCTCGGCGCGCTGCGGGATGACGTTGGCCGCGTGCCCGGCCTCCAGCCGTCCCCAGGTGACGGCGAGGCCCGCCCGGGTGTCGATCCGGCGCGCGAGCAGCGCGGGCACCTCGGTGGCCACCTTGGCCGCGGCGGTCACCAGGTCGGTGGTCAGGTGGGGGCGGGCGGTGTGGCCGCCGGGGCCGTCCAGCGCGACCTCCAGCTTGTCGCAGGCGGAGGTGATGGGCCCGGTCCGCAGCCCGATCCGGCCGACCTCGACCTTGGGGTCGCAGTGCACCGCCACGATCCTGCCGACGCCGTCCAGGGCGCCGTCCTCGATCGCGTCCAGGGCGCCGCCGGGCAGCACCTCCTCGGAGGGCTGGAAGATCAGCCGGACGGGGTGCGGCAGCAGCCCCTCCTCGGCCAGCGCGGCCAGCACCAGACCGGCGCCGAGGACGACGGTGGTGTGCACGTCGTGCCCGCAGGCGTGGGCCGCGCCGGGGACGGTGGAGCGGTACGGGACCTGCTTGGTGTCGGGGATGGGCAGCGCGTCCAGGTCGGCCCGGAAGGCCAGCACCGGGCGGCGCGAGGCGCCCGGCCGGGAGCGCCCGATGTCGCAGATCAGCCCGGTGCCGGAGGCCAGGGTCCGGGGCCGCAGCCCGGCCTTCTCCAGTCTGGCCCTGAGCGCCGCGGTGGTACGGAACTCTCGGTGCCCCAGCTCCGGGTGCATGTGCAAGTCCCGCCGGAAGGCGATGAGTTCGGCGCGCAGCTCGGCCGGAAGACGGCCGGGCAGCGCGCCGGCCAGGTCGCCTTCAAGATCGTCGACGGAGGTTTCGGGTGCGGCTTCACAGGGCATCAGGTGATTCACCCTTTGAAGAGTAGAGCCCTTCACAGGGCAACTGCCCTCCGATCATGAAAAGTTCAGCCGCATGGATGGGTCACGAGGGGGGTATGACCCGTATTTACGGCGTACCTTTGCGAGACACCGTCAGGTGGTACTCGCCCGGGCGGACATCCGCGGTAGGCGGTGCACACCGCGGGCGCTGCCGGTGACCCGGGAGAGGAAGCCCTCGGCGCGCGGCGAGGCGTGGGCGGTGAGCCAGCCGGGGTCGACGTCGCAGACGGCGACGGTCACCCCGGTGCCCGCCAGCGCGAGCGGCAGCGTGTGCACGACGGTGGACGGGAAGCTCAGCACCGTGCGCCCTATCGGTCCGCGGCGGGCGATCAGTTCCAGGGGCAACTCGGGCCGGACGACCTCCAGGCCGAGCCGTCCGGATATGAGGCGCAGCTTGTCGGTGTTCTCGCGGCGATGCGCGAAGTACCGGGTGGCGCCGTGCTCCCCGGCCAGCGCGGTGACGGCCTCCAGATAGCGCTCCGCGTCCACGATCCCCGTCTCGACCAGGGACGTTCCCACCAGGTCCGTGCTCCGGGTGAGGCGCGGCGGGCCGAAGGCCGCGCGGGTCCACGCGAAGGCGTTGGCCGTGACGGCCACTCCCGGGGGTGGTTCGACCGGCATCGACGTGAACAACTCCACACTTCGGCGGTTGTTCGGAGTGAGCATCCGGCGCGCCGAAGCGGAGACCGGCGCGAAGACGACGTCACGCGCTCCCCATCCACCCCGTCCGCCCCGGTAGCGGTGCCAGCGTACGAACCGTTCCCCGCGCGCGAGTTGGCCGACGAACTCCATGGTGGCCGTGCCGTCGTCGACCACCACCAGCTCCCTGGCCCGGGTGAGGGTCAGCAGCAGCTGCACATAGCGGGAGAACGGGTCCCCGATGACGACGCGGCGGGCGGCGCGCAGCGGCCCGGCCAGCCCGCCGATCGTCTGCACCGGCGCCCCGGCACCGCCGCGCGCCTCCTCCCAGCGCAGCCGGTACCCCTGCGCACGGGCCAGCTCGGCCATGCGACGAAGCTGACCGCGGGTCATGGGGTCGTGGGGGGCGAGGACGACGATGACGGTGTCGTGCGTGGGGGGCGGGCCGTACGTGCTGTGGGCGCCGGGGGTGGTGTCGGTGCCCGGGGTGGTGTCGGCGCCCGGGGTGGTGTCGGTGCCGTCGGTGGGGCGCCGGTCGGCGGTGTGGCGGTCGGCGGTGTGGCGGTCGGTCTGGCGGGGGACGCCGACGCTGAGCAGGCCGGTGGGGGACGGTGGCGGCGCGGGGGGCGGCGCGGGAGGCGCACTCGCGCGTGCGTGCGCCCACTCCAGGACGTTGAGGAGCTGGACGGGGCTCTCGACGAAGGCCAGGGTCTCGGCCGGGCCGGAGTCCCGTTCGCCGGCCGGATCTCCGCGCCGCCGGGGGCGCTCCGGGTCCACCGCGTCGTCGGCGGGTTCGGTCATCGGCCGGCGCCCGTCAGACCGCGGCCGGTTCGCGGTCACCGGCGGAGTCGGACCGGTCGCTGCCGCGGGCCCCTGCGGCCTCTTCGGCCGGCTCGCCCCGTTCGGCTCGTTCGGCCCGTTCGTCCGCCTGCGCGACGACGCCCGGCACCCGTCGGAGCTTCCGCATCGGGGCCAGTTCGCTCTCGTACACCCGCTTCACTCCGTCCCCCAGGGACTCCTCGACCACCCGGATGTCGCGCACCAGCCGCTGCAGACCGCCCGGTTCGACGGAGGCGGCCTGATCGGAGCCCCACATGGCGCGGTCGAGGGTGATGTGCCGCTCGACGAAGGCGGCGCCGAGGGCCACGGCGGCCAGCGTGGTCTGGAGGCCGGTCTCGTGACCGGAGTAGCCGATGGGGACGTTGGGGTACTCGGCCTGGAGGGTGTGGATGACCCGGAGGTTGAGCTCGGCCGCCCGCGCCGGGTAGGTGGAAGTGGCGTGGCAGAGAACGATGTTCTCGCTGCCCAGCACCTCGACCGCGTGCCGGATCTGCTTCGGGGTGGACATCCCGGTGGACAGCACGATCGTGCGGCCCGTGGCGCGCAGGGTGCGCAGGAGTTCGTCGTCGGTGAGCGAGGCGGAGGCGACCTTGTGCGCCGGGAGGTCGAACTTCTCCAGGAAGGCGACGGATTCGACGTCCCACGGCGAGGCGAACCAGGCGATGCCGCGCTCCCGGCAGTGCTCGTCGATCCTGCGGTATTCGTCCTCCCCGAACTCCACCCGGTGGCGGTAGTCGATGTACGTCATCCGGCCCCAGGGGGTGTCCCGTTCGAGTTCCCATTGACTGCGCGGAGTGCAGACCTCCGGGGTCCGCTTCTGGAACTTGACCGCGTCACAGCCCGCGTCCGCCGCGGCGTCGACGAGGGCGAGCGCGGTACCGAGGTCACCGTTGTGGTTGATGCCGATCTCGCCGGTGATGTAGACGGGGTGACCAGGGCCGACGGGGCGGTCACCGAGGTGACGGGTGCGGGCGGCGGGGCTGGTGAGGGGGGCGGTGGAGGCCATGGGGAGGGTTTCCTTCGTGTGGGGACGGTGGTGCGGGGCGCTGGGCGCTGGGCCCGCGGGTGGTGTCCGGACCGCGCCGAGCACGGACCCGCGGGCGGTACGGGACGGGTGCGGAGTGCGGACCTCCTGGGGGCGGTACGGGGTGTGCCGGGTGCGGTGTCCGCGCGGTCGTACGGGGTGTTCGGGTGGCGTCCGGAAGAGGCCGGGGGCAGGGTGAGCGCTGGGTTGTCCGGTGGCGTCGGGCGTCGGGCGTCGGGCGTCGGGCGTCGGGCGTCGGGCGTCGGGCGTCGGGCGTCGGGGCAGGGTCGGCGCCGGGGTGCTTGCTCGCGGCGAGGGGCGCGGGTGCTCGGCGGGGTATCCACTGGGTGGCGGTGGCGGGGCGTCGCGGCGTGGGTCAGAGCTCCGGGCCCAGGATCCGTCCCGCCAGCTCGCGGACCGCGCCCGCTCCCCCGGGCGTACGCGTCACCGCGCGGGCCGCGGCGCGTACGGCGGGGTGGGCGTCCGCGACGGCCACGGGCCAGCCGACAAGGCGGAGGCAGGGCAGGTCGTTGACGTCGTTGCCGGCGTACAGCACGCGCTCGGGGGCGATGCCCTCCTCCGCGCACCACTCCTTGAGCGCGGCGTCCTTGTGGTCGGTGCCGTGCACGACGGGCACCCGCAGCTTGCGGGCGCGGGCGGCGACGACGCCGTTCGCCTCGGTGGAGAGGATCAGCACCGCCAGCCCCGCGCGCCGCAGCGCGGCGACGCCGAGGCCGTCCCCGCGGTGCACGGCGACGAACTCGCGGCCGTCGGCGTCGACCAGGACCCGGTCGTCGGTCTGCGTGCCGTCGAAGTCGAGGACGACGGCGTCGATGTCGGCACGCCCGGGGAAGCCGTCGGAACCACCGGTGGCGGGCTGCCGCGCGGGCGCGTCCGCGTCCAGGAGGGGCGCGAGGGCACGGGCGCGCGCCAGGTCGGCGGGATCGTCCACTTCCAGGACGCGCGCGGGGTCGGTGCGGACCGGTTCGACGCGGCCGAAGAAGCGGTGCCGCGCGGCGCGGAACCCGTCGGCGCGCATGGCGTAGGCGGCGCCGGTCTCCAGCAGGTCCTGCGGGCGGTCCTGGCGGCGGGGGCGGTGGGACGCGTCGTGGTTGACGCCCCGGGCGCCGGCGGGTGCGGGCGCCTCGCGCCACAGGAAGCCGTGGAACGGCGCCACCGTCACCGCGCAGTCCGCCTCCCGCCGCAGGACGGGCGCGGCGACGCCGTCGATGTCGCCTGCGGTGACGAACGGGCTGGTGCACTGCACGAGGAGGACGGTGTCCACCGCCTGTCCGGACTCCGCTTCGTACGCGTCCAGGGCGTGCAGCACCGCGGCCTCGCTGGTGGCCGTGTCGCCGGCCAGCGCCGCGGGCCGTTCGACGACCTCCGCGCCGGCCGCGCGGGCCGCGGCGGCGACGGCGGGGTCGTCGGTCGAGACGACGACGTCGGTGACGAGCGCGGCGGCCCGGCAGGCGCGGACCGCGCGGGCGACGAGCGGTATCCCGCCGACGGGCGCCAGGTTCTTGCCCGGCACCCCCTTGGACCCGCCGCGGGCGGGGACGACGGCGAGGACGGAGGGCATCGGGGACTCCTCGGGTTCGGGTGCTCCGGCCGGTGTGCTCACAGCTCTCCCATCCGCCGGATGACGGGCGCCACCCGCTGCACCCCGTGCCGGTACGCCCCGCGGGCCGCCCCGCGCAGGACGTCGCGGCCGGCGCGGCGCAGGGCGCTCCGGCCGGGCGGGGGCGCGGCGCGGCCCGGCAGCGGGCGCCCGTCGGGGGCGAAGCCGTGGCGGGCGAGGACGGCGGGAAGGTAGCCGGGGGCCGTCTCGGGTGTGTAGTACGGGCTCGGGGGCGGCAGCCGGTCGCGGGCGACGAGGTCGGCGACGCGCCGCCGGGCGGCGTCGAACGCCCGCTCGTACGGCCGGTCGGCGGCCACGCCCTGCCGGGCCAGCCACTCCGGCTCGGCCTTCGGTAGCCGTCCGGCGTCCAGGTGGTCCCAGGAGGTGAGGCAGCCAGAGCCCAGGAAGTGGTGGTTGCCGAGCCGTTCGCGGATGCCGAGGTCGGTGAGGACGGCCGTGGGGACCGCCCGGTGCAGGGCTTCCAGGGCGGCGGTGGAGCTGACGGTGACCAGCAGGTCGGTGCGGTCCAGGACCGCGCCCATGTTGCCGTACACCAGGCGGCAGTTGGCGGGCAGGCCGCCGGGCAGCCGGGTGGCGAGCTTCTGGTACGGGTGCTCCTCGATGTGCGTCGTGTGCTCGCCGGGCTTGCTGCGCAGCTTGATCAGCACATCGCGGCCGGGGTGCGCGCGGGCGTGCCCGGCGGCCCTGCGGAGCAGGTACAACCGGTCCGCCCTGCTCTCCGGGACGGACGGCTGGGCGGCGAACACGACGGTGTACGGGCGCACTTCGCGGGGCGCGGGCTCGTACGGGCGCCCCCCGAGGAACGGCAGGGCGCACTCCGTGACGCCGTCCGCCGGGGCGCCGACCCCCTCATAGACCGCGCGGAAACGCTCCGCGTCATGCCGGGAGTTGGCGAGGACGACGTCGGCGCCGTGCCGCAACAGCAGTCCGTCGGCAAGCTTTTCGTAGACGACGCCGACGTACCCGGTCACGACGACCGGCCGCCGCTCGGCGCCGGTCCAGGCCCGGGCGAGCGCGTGCAGCATCGCCTGGACGGTGCCGCCGACACAGGCGAGGAGCACGACGTCGTACGGGGGCCGGCCGGCCGCGGCCGTGAACTCGGCGGCCGTCACCTCGCGCAACGCGTCGGCCCGCACGCCGACTTCGGTGAGCTGGCGGCGGGTGGGAGTGGCCCGCCCGCGCAGCAGGAAGCCGTCCAGCCCGGCGCCGGGGGCGAGCCGGTGCGCGGTGAGCGCTCCCCATTTCCACCGGGTGTCGGAGTCCGCGAGCACGGCGACGCGCGGCGGGGAAGCGGAATGCGGGGGCGCTGCGTGAGCGGAGGGCGCTGAAGGCACGGAACCGACGATAGGAATGGATCCGGTTTGGCTGACCAACGCGAGCGCAACACTCGGTAAACAGCGCACCGACACCCGGCGAAGCGGTTGACGCGCGCACCCGGTTCATCGTTCCGCCGCACTTCGTTCATCCCGGATTACGGCGACGGACAGAACGAATGCCGGGGCGTCACCTAACGTGACGCGGGTGGTCAAGCTCTCCGTCATCGTGCCGTTCTTCAATGTGCAGACGTATGCCTCGGACGCGCTGCGCAGCCTGAATGCGAACTCCCGCGAGGATTTCGAATTCATTTTCGTCGACGATTGTTCGACCGACGGTACGTCCGCGCTTCTGGAACGAGCCCGGGACGACATCCCCGGGGTGGTGCTGAAGCGCCACGAACGGAACGGCGGCCTGGCCACCGCCCGGAACACCGGACTCGACGCCGCCCGCGGCGAGTACGTGACCTTCCTGGACGGCGACGACTGGCTCGCACCCGGCTACTACGCGCGGTTGGTGCAGGTCATCGAGGATCTGGGGGTGGATTTCGTGCGCACCGACCACGTCAGCTGCACGGGCCGGAACCGCACCCTCCAACGCGTCCCGGACGGCCGCCGCGGGGTCGTCCTCGATCCGCGCGACGCGATACTCCCCGCCGACCGCTCCACCTCCGTCGACTACCCGTACGCCTGGGCCGGCATCTACCACCGCAGGCTGCTGGACGACGGACTGCTGCATTTCCCGCACGGCCTGCGCACCGCCGAGGACCGGCCCTGGATCTGGCGGCTGCACCGCGAGGCCCGCAGTTTCGCGATCACCGGACTGCTCGGTGTCTTCTACCGCCGCGGAGTGACCTCCTCGCTCACCCAGATCGGCGATGTGCGGCAACTCGATTTTCTGCGCGCGTTCGATCAGGTGCTCGACGAAACACGCCGGGACCGCGACGCCGACGCGCTGCTGCCGAAAGCCGTGCGCACCTATTGCGCGATCATTTCCCACCACCTCGGTTCCATCGAACGCTTCGAACCCGAAGTCGCCCGCACCCTGCGGTCGATGAGTGCCGCCGCGATGAAACGGATGCCCCCGGCATTGCTGAACGACGCCCTGAACGCCATGGACGCCGACCGGGCGGGCCGACTGCGCAGGCTGCGCCGCCGGCCCGTCCCCGCGCCCCGCGCGGGGGTGCCCACCTGATGCCCGGCCACCCGCGTACGGCCCAGATCTTCCTGGCCTCCACCCTCTACGGCGCCGCGACCCTCGCCGCCGCCCTCGACGCCGGCCTCTTCCCCACCGCCGGCCGCCGGCTGCTGCTCGTCGCCAACAACGCCGCCGTCCCCGAGACCAGCCCCGGCCTCGACCGGGCGCCCGGCTTCGACCGGCTGCGCACCCGCTTCGACGACGTCCTCTCCTGGAACGACGCGATCAGCCCGCTCCACCCCGGCGGCTGGTCCCCGCGCCCCGATGACGCCCCGCTGTGGGAGCGGCACCTGCGGCTGCTGTGGGACCTGGGGACGGACGACGTCTCGCTCGTCCTCGAGTCCCTCCAGGTCGACCCGGCCCTCGCGATCGCCCGGATCTTCCCCGACGCCCCGCTGGACGTCTACGCGGACGGGCTGATGAGCTACGGCCCCACGCGCGACAAGCTCGACCCGCTCGTCGGCACCCGGGTGCGCCGGCTGCTCCACCTCGACCTCGTTCCGGGCCTGCGCCCGCTGCTGCTGCGGGAGTTCGGGGTCCGACCGGAGATCGTCCCCGGCGACGTCGTCACCAAGGTGCTGGCCGAACTGGCCGACGCCACCCCGCTGCCGCCCGCCCCGGAGGGCGCCGCGCTGCTGCTCGGCCAGTACCTCTCGGCGCTGGGCATCCTCACGCCCGAGGAAGAGGAGCGGCTGCACGTCCGCATGCTGCGGGGCGCGGCCGGGCGCGGCCACCGGGACGTCGTCTTCAAACCGCACCCGACGGCCCCCGCCCGCTGGTCGCGGCTGCTGGAGGACGAGGCCGGCCGGCTCGGCGTCCACCTCACAGTGCTGGACGGCACCGCGCTGGCGGAGGCGCTGTTCCAGCGGCTGCGGCCCGCCCTGGTGGCCGGCTGCTTCTCGACCGCGCTCGTCACGGCGCGCGCCTTCTACGGCCTCCCGGCCGCCCGGACCGGCACGGACCTGCTGCTCGACCGGCTCTCACCGTACGAGAACAGCAACCGGGTGCCGGTGACGATCGTCGACGCGCTGCTGCCCGCGCTGGAGGAGGCGGCGGACGGCGGCGCGGCGCCGCCGGACGCGTCCGAACTCAACGCCCTGCTGTCGGCCGTGGGTTACGCGATGCAGCCACGCATCCGCCCCGACCTGCGACCGGCTGCGGAGCGCTACCTCGCGCACCAGCTGACCGCTCGTACTCGCCGTTATTTCAAGCGGCGCCGCCTCACGGCCCTTGCCCTGCCCGGCGGTCTTCCCGCCCGCCTCGCCTTCCTCCCGCGCAACTCGGCGGTCCGCCGGCTGGCGCGCCGGGCCCGGGCGGTGCGGCGGAGGCTGCACGGGAAGGGTCGCAAGTGACGACCGGAGGCGAGCCCCCGCACCCCCGAAGCGCCCTGCGGGTGCTGTCCTCAAGCGCCGGACGGGCTGGATATCGCGCCCGGGCGCACGATTCAGCCCGTCCGGCGTTCGAGGACGAGCGGCGGAGCCGCGACAAGGGGGTCTGGGGCGCAGCCCCAGGAAGCGGCGAAGGGGTGGGGCCGGGGCACTCCACCCCCCGCCACCACCCCCGCCTCACCGCCCTCGACGCCCTCCGCCTCATCGCCGCCCTCATGGTCGCCCTCTACCACTACGGCGGCCGAGGCGGCCAGATCACCACAGCGTGGGGAAGCTCCCCACGCCACCAATTCCCCCACCTGTCACAAGCGTTCGCCTACGGCTGCCTAGGCGTCCAACTCTTCTTCGTCATCAGCGGCTTCGTCATCTGCATGAGCGGCTGGGGCCGCTCCCTCCGCTCCTTCACCGCCTCCCGCGCCGCCCGCCTCTACCCCGCCTACTGGGCGGCGATCCTGCTGGTCACCGCCGCCTTCGCGCTCCCGCTCGCCCGGCATTACGGCGGCTCGGTGTCCACCAGCGACATCCTCGTCAACCTGACGATGCTGCAACAGCCCGTCGGCGCGGAGCGGGTCCTCGGCGTGTGCTGGACGCTCTGGGTGGAGGTCCGCTTCTACGCGCTGTTCGCGCTCTTCGTCGTCCTGCCGGGCGCGACCCGGCACCGCGTCGTCCTCTTCTGCGCGGTGTGGACGCTCGCGTCGGCGCTCACCACGGCCGCGCACGCCGAGGCGCTCAAGGTGGTGGTGATGCCGGAGGAGTCGTCGTTCTTCATCGGCGGCATCGGCCTCTACCTCGTCCACCGGTACGGCCACTCGCTGACGGCCTGGGGCATCGTCGCGGTGAGCTTCCTGGTCGGCCAGCACTACGCGGTGGCGGGCCTGTGGCACCCGCCGGGCCCGCACCACTTCTCGTACCGCTCCCCCGTCGTGATCATCGCGGTGCTCGCCCTGGGGTACGCGGCGGTCGCGGCCGTGGCGGTGCGGGGCGCCCGGTGGCCGTCCTGGCGGTGGCTGACGGTCGCGGGGGCGCTGACGTACCCCTTCTACCTGGTCCACGAGCACCTGGGGTGGCTCGTGGTGCAGGTGCTGCACCGGAGGCTGGGGATCCCGTCGTACGGGGTGCTGGTGCTGACCGTGGGGCTGATGCTGGCCCTGGCCTGGGTGCTGCACGTGGGAGTGGAGCGGCGCCTGACACCCCTGTTGCGGCGCGGACTGGAAGCGACACCTCAGGCGACGGACAGCCGCTGACGCCCGCCCCCGTCAGCCCGCCCGCCCCCGCGTCGCCGCGATCCCCGCGACGATCGCGGCCAGCCCCGCCTCGAACCCGGCGTCCGCGTCCCCGAAGAGTTCCGGTCCCGCCGCGGCGGCGAGCGGGAACTCCGCCAGCCGTTCGGCGCGTTCGGTCACATCGATGCCCTTGACGCCCCGCTCCGGATCGTCCGCCGCCGACTGCTCCTCGATGACATACCCGATCGTGAAGCAGTACACGGTGTAGTACGCGCGCGCGGCCTCTCCCGGCGTGAAGCCGGCGCCGACCAGCGACGCGAGGTACCGCTCCATCGGAACGGCGTACGACGTGTCGGTGAAGCGGGTGCCGCTGTAGACCTTCGCGCCGTCGCGGTAGGTGAGCAGCACCCGCCGCAGCGCCCGGTGGCTGCCGGCCAGCATCTCCTGCCACGTCGCGGGTGCGAATCCGCCCTCCACCTCCTGGAGGGCGGTCATCCGGCGCAGCATCTCCGTGGCCATGGCGTCCAGCAGGTCCTGCTTGTTCTTGAAGTGCCAGTAGAGCGCGGGCGCCTGGACGTCGAGCTCCTTGCCGATGCGGCGCAGGGTCAGCCCTTCCAGACCCACGTCGTTCAGCAGCTCCAGTGCGGTGCTCACCACTTGGTCGCGGTCCAGTCGATTTGCCACCTTGACAGCTTAACGCCGTTCAGTCGATGCTTAACAACGTTAAATTGAACGCCGTTAAGGGGGCTCCACCATGTCCGTTACATCTGTTACGCCCGTCACGCCTGCCGAGGCCCCGGAGGTGCTGATCGTCGGCGCCGGGCCGTCCGGCCTGGTCCTGGCCTGCGTCCTCGCCGAGCAGGGCGTCCCGTTCCGCCTGGTCGACGCGGGCGAGCAGGGGTTCGTCGGATCGCGCGGCAAGGGCATCCAGCCGCGGACGCTGGAGCTCCTCGGGACGCTCGGCGTCGTCGACCGCTTCCTCGCGGACGGCGGCCCCGCGCCGATGATGAGCAGCTGGCGGGACGGGGAGATGGTCGCCGAGTGGGACATGTTCACCCGGGTCGAGCCGACGCCCGACGCGCCCTACGGCCAACCATTGCTGCTGCCGCAGTGGCGCACCCAGGAGCTCCTGCGGGAACGACTCGGCGAACTCGGCGGCAGGGTCGAGTTCGGCACCCGGCTCATCGGGCTGGCGCAGGACGGGGACGGCGTCACCGCGCACCTGGAGACCGCGGACGGCGCGTCGTCCACCGTCCGCGCCTCCTGGCTCGTCGGCACGGACGGCGGGCGCAGCACCGTGCGGACCCTGCTGGGCACCCCGTTCACCGGCGAGACGGTCGACCCCACGCCGATGCTGGTGGCCGACGTCCACCTGGAGGGGCTGCCGCGGACGCACTGGCACACCTGGCCGGACCACCCCGCCGGCATGGTGGGCATCTGCCCGCTGCACGCGACGGACGCCTTCCAGCTGATCGCCGCCTTCCGGGACGGCGAGCCGGACCCGTCGCCGGACGGCGTCCGGGCGCTGATCGCGGAACGGACCGGGCTGACGGCCGGGGCGGTGGACTGGGCCTCGGTCTTCCGCGCCCGGGCGGCCATGGCGGAACGGTTCCACGACGGCCGGGTGTTCCTCGCCGGGGACGCCGCCCACGTGCACTCCCCCGCCGGGGCCCAGGGGCTCAACACCAGCGTCCAGGACGCGTTCAACCTGGGCTGGAAGCTGGGACACGTGGTGCGGCACGGCGCGCCGGACGCGCTGCTCGACTCGTACGAGGCGGAGCGGCTGCCCGTCGCGGCGGGCGTGCTCGGCCTGAGCACCCGCATCCACCGGGGCCCCGGGAAGGAAGGGCTGAAGCTGACCACGCGCCGCGGCCGCGACGCGCACCAGCTCGACCTGCACTACCGCGAGAGCCCGCTCAGCCGCGAGACACGCACCGGCCTCGCCGACGACGCGCCGCGCGCGGGCGACCGGGCGCCGGACGCGCCGTGCGCGACGGAGCCCGGCGAACCGGTGCGCCTCTTCGACCTGTTCGGGAGCGGGCACTACACCCTGCTCGCGGTCGGCCGCGCGGCGGAGGACGAGGTTCCGGCGGACGTCGCCGGGCCGCTGGTGCGGATCGCGCGTCTGACGGACGTGGACGGGCACCTGGCGCGGGCCTACGGGCCGGGGCTGTTCCTGATCCGGCCGGACGGCTACATCGGGCTGGCCGCGGAGGACGCGGCGGAGGTGCGGAAGTACCTGGCCGAGGTGGCCGGGGCGTAGTCCTCGGAGACGGGCGAGGGGTGGGGGCCCGCCGCCCCCACCCCTCGCCCGCCGCTCTTAGATCACCAGCGACAGCCTTAGATCACCAGCGACAGCAACATCACGAACCCCAGCCCCACCACGGAGATGATCGTCTCCATCACCGACCAGGTCTTGAGCGTCTGCCCGACCTCCAGGCCGAAGTACTCCTTCACCATCCAGAAGCCCGCGTCGTTCACATGGCTGAAGAAGACCGAGCCGGCACCGACGGACAGGACGAGGAGGGCGGTGTGGGTGGTGCTCATGTCGGCCGCGAGCGGCGCCACCAGCCCCGCGGCCGAGATGGTGGCCACGGTGGCGGAGCCGGTCGCGAGCCGGATGCCGACCGCGATCAGCCAGGCCAGGAGCAGGGCCGAGACGGACCAGTCCTTGGAGAAGTCGAGGATCATCCGGCCGACGCCGACGTCGATCAGCGTCTGCTTGAAACCGCCGCCCGCGCCGACGATCAGCAGGATGCCGGCGATCGGGGCCAGGGACTTCTCGACGGTCGAGGCCAGCCGGTCGCGGCCGAAGCCGGCGGCCCGGCCGAGGGTCACCATGCCGACGAGAACGGCCGCGAGCAGCGCGATCAGCGGGGAGCCGACGACGTCCGCGACCCGCTGGACGTGGTCCTTCGGATCGTCCACGACGACGTCCACGAGCGCCTTGACCAGCATCAGCACCACCGGCAGCAGGACGGTGGCCACGGTGACGCCGAAGCCCGGGCGGCGCTCCAGGTCCTCGGACGGGCGCTGGGGCATCAGCTTCTCGGGCGGCGGCACGTCCACCCAGCGGGCGGCGAAGCGGGAGAACAGCGGCCCGGCGATCACCGCGGTCGGCACGGCGATCAGCGCGCCGAGCGCGAGGGTCACCCCGAGGTCGGCCCCGATCGCGTCGATCGCGGCCAGCGGCCCCGGGTGCGGCGGGACCATGCCGTGCATCACGGACAGACCGGCCAGGGCCGGGATGCCGATGCGCATCAGGGAGAACCCACCGCGCTTGGCCACCAGCAGCACCACGGGGATCAGCAGCACGATCCCCACCTCGAAGAACAGCGGCAGTCCGATGACCCCGGCGATGAGGACCACGGCCCAGGGCATCGACCGGGCACTCGCCCTGGCCAGGATCGTGTCCACGATCTGGTCGGCGCCGCCGGAGTCGGCCAGCAGCTTGCCGAGTATCGCGCCGAGGGCGATGAGGACGCCGACCCCGGCGACCGTGGAGCCCAGACCGGCGCTGAAGCTGGCGATGGCCTTGTCCAGCGGTGCCCCGGCGGCGGCGCCGAGCACCAGCGAACCGATGGTCAGCGCCAGGAAGGCGTGGAGCCTGAGGCGGGTGATGAGAAGGACGATGACGGCGATGCCGGCGAGGACGGCGATGCCCAGCTGTGCGTGGCCCGCCGAGGTGATCGGTTCGGCGGGGGCCGCGGCCAGCATCTCGACGCTGAGAGTGCTCACGGGGCTTCCTTGGGTGTGTTGGGGGCACGGCGGGGGCCGCGGGGGTGCGGGCCCCGCCGGGGCGGGGTGGCCGGGCTCCGGGTCCGGGTTCCGGGTCCGGGTTCCGGGTCCGGGTCTGGGGGCGGGGGCCAGGGCCCGGGGGCCAGGGCCCGCGGCGGGGCGCGGTGGCGCTTGGGGCTCGGGTGCCGGGTGGGACGTTGGGTAGCGGTGGGGGCGGCGCGGGGTGGCGGTGGTGCGGTCGCCGCGAACGGTGCGGGTGGTGCGGTCGCCGCGGGCGGTGCGGTCGCGCGGGTACGACGCGGTCGCGCGGGTGCGGCGGCAGTCGCGCGGGTGTACGACGCCGGGGGCGCCCCGCCCGTCGTACCGTCACGGTCCGTTCAGGATCGGCCCGTTCCCGTCCGGCCGCGGCGGCCCGGGGTGTCCGCCCTCCGGTGCCTACCGGCGCGGCCGGCCCGCCGTTCCGGCGTACCGCCGTACCCGCGTCACACGTGCCGCAAGGCGGCGACCGCGCGCTCGGCGATGACGGCCGCCTCCGGGGCGACATCCACGGCGACACCCGCCTCGTCCGCGCCCAACGGTTCCAGCGTCGCGAACTGCGAGTCCAGCAGCCGGGTGGTCATGAAGTGCCCCTTGCGGGCGGCCATCCGGCCGGCGATCAGCTCCCGGCCGCCGGTGAGGTGCAGGAACACGACGCCCGGCGCGGCGGCCCGGAGCCGGTCGCGGTACGCGCGCTTGAGCGCGGAGCAGCTGACCACTCCGCCCCGGTCCGTCCGGTCGCGCGCCCAGGCGCCGATGGCGTCGAGCCAGGGGGCCCGGTCGGCGTCGTCCAAGGGGACGCCGGACGACATCTTGGCGATGTTCGCGGGCGGGTGGAAGTCGTCGCCCTCGGCGTAGGGAACGCCCAGGGCGTCCGCCACGAGGGGGCCGACGGTGGTCTTGCCGGTACCGGCGACGCCCATCACGACGACGACCCGAGAGGCCGCCGGAGGTGTGCGGGCGCCGGACGCCCCGTCGCCGGGGGCGGCTCCGCTGTCGGCGGTGGTCATGTGCACCTCACTGTCTCCGGCGTCTTCCTCGGCGCCGGCTGCCGCTCCACTGAACCTGATGAAGTACGACGTATCAAGCCTCTGTGACCCAAACGTCATACTTAATCGGGGTCGCCATGGACACGTAGGCTGGTCCCATGGCCAACCATGGGCAGGGACCGCACGCACGGGTGCTGGAGTCCCTGGGACCCGCGATCACGGCGGGCGCATACCCGTCGGGGAGCGTGCTGCGCACGGACGAGCTGGAGGAGCGCTTCCGGGTCTCGCGCACGGTCGTCCGCGAGGTGATACGCGTCCTGGAGTCCATGCACCTGGTCAGCTCGCGGCGGCGGGTCGGCGTGACGGTGCTGCCGCCCGAGGAGTGGAACGTCTACGACCCGCAGGTCATCCGCTGGCGGCTGGCCGGCCCGGACCGGCCCCGGCAGCTGCGGTCGCTGACCGTGCTCCGCTCGGCCGTGGAACCCGTCGCGGCGGGCCTCGCCGCCCGCCTGGCCACCCCGGAGCAGTGCGCCGAACTCACCGAGCACGCGCTCGGGATGGTCGCCACCTCACGAGGCCAGCAACTGGACGCCTATCTGCTGCACGACATCGCGTTCCACCGGGTCGTGCTGCGCGCCTCGGGCAATGAGATGTTCGCCCGCCTCGGCGATGTCGTCGCCGAGGTGCTCACCGGCCGGACCCGGCATCAGGTGATGTTCACCGACCCGGATCCGGCCGCGGTCACCCTCCACGTACAGGTGGCCGAGGCGGTCCGGCTGCACGACGCCGAGCGCGCGGAGGCGCTCACCCGGGAGATCGCGACGGGCGCGATGGCCGAGCTGGACATCCTGGCGCCGTAGCCCCCCGCGCGGCGGGCCGCCCGGCGTCACTTCGCGGCGTGGCGGCCCGCCCGGCGCGCCTTCCGGGTGGCCGCTCCCCCGTGCCGTCCCGTCTTCCGGCCGCTCCGCCCCGCCTTGCGGCCGAGGAACCGGACGAGCGAGCGCGCCGGCCGCACCAGGGCGAGCAGCAGTCCGGCGATCGGCAGGGCGAGCAGCACGATCTGCAGGCAGGCCGAGACCATGCCGAGGACCTGGTGGCCGGACGCGCCCGCGTTCTCCAGCAGCCACCGCGCCTTGTGCCAGTCGGCGGCGAGGAGTTGGGGCAGATTGAGCAGGAGGATGCCGACCTGGAGCGCGAGCACCGGGATCAGACACAGCACCCAGCACGCGACCACGGCCTGAGGCCATCGCTTGAGGGCGCGGAGCCGCTCGTCCGCGGGGCGCCGGAGCAGCACGCGCTTGAGGATGGGCCCGATGTAGGAGAAGAGGTCGGGGATGCCGACGAGGTCGGCGACGATGTAGTAGCCGTCGAACCGCAGCGTGGGGAGCAGCTGTTGGACGATCTCCAGGTTGACGGCGACGATCGCGACCAGGAGCGGCTGGAATCCCGTGGCCGCGTAGAGGCCCAGCAGACCGAGGACGAACAGCGCGTTGAAGTAGACACCGCCCAGGTCGGCCCGGATCCGCCCGGCCCGCCCCAGGCGGTAGGAGTTGGTGATGTCGGTGTAGAAGGCGGGCCAGACGAGGTAGATGCCGCAGCCCATGGCGCCGGGCCGCACCCCTCCGTACCGGCACGCCGCGCCGTGCCCCCACTCGTGGAAGACGCAGGAGGCTATGGCCAGGAACACCACGAGGAGGACGCTGCCCGGGGCGGTGAGCACCGCCTGGAGGGCGGTCACGGTCTCCGGGGACATCCACACCCATGTCTCACCGACCACGAAGACGCAGACCGCGAGGTACACCAGGAAGGGGTGGAAGAGCCAGGCGAAGAGGCCGGAGACGAACCAGGTGACGCGCTCGGGCAGCACCGCGAGCCGGAACCGGAAGGCGAGAAAGGGGTCGCTCCGGCGGGCCGGCGGGGGCGGGGAGCCGTCGCTGTAGGTGGTGACGGCGAGGGGGGCGAGCTTCTCGTCGATGAGGTACGCGATGTGTTCGGCGGTGAACCGCCGTCCGGTCTCCCGGCTCAGCTCGTCCGCCACGCGCGCCAGGACGGGGTCGCCGTCCGGAGCCTTCGTCTCGCCCTTCGGAGCGTCCTCGTCCGGAGGCCGCTCCGACGAACGCTGATCACGGCGACCGTCGCCGCGGCCGTCCAGGGCGCGTACGACCTGGTACAACAGCCCGGGCAGCCGCACCAGTTGCCCGTCGGGGCGGCAGACCAGCTGCGGCGGGTCGCGGTAGCCGGACCCCTCGAACTCGCCGACGAGCTCGGTGCCGGGTACCAACCGGGGTTCTCCGGCCGCCCGCCGGTCCGGGAGCGGCCGCCGCCCCGGCGGGGATCCCGCGCGGCCGGCGCCCGGGACGAAGGGCAGGGTCATGGATGCTCTCCGAAAGGGTGTCGGGCGACGGTTCCCCTGGCACAGCGGGGGAAGGCCGAGGACACACGGCCCTCCCCCACCGGGCGAGTGCGGCGCTCCGCTACCGGGCCGGTGGCCCGGGAGCGATCAGTGGCTGGAGATGGCCGCGGGGGTGCAGGTGACGCTGGTGGTCGTGTTCTGGGACGGGAGGCCGAGCGACCCGAGCAGGCCCGCGGTCTGCGGGTGGTCGAGGGACTGGCAGGACGACAGCACCGTGGTGCCGTGGTCGCCGCCGCCGTTGGCCGACGCGCTGGACAGGCTGCCGGCGGCGCTGCCGGCACCGCCGTCGCCGGGGCCGAACGGGACGGCCATGATGCCCATGACCGTACGCTCGGGCAGCACCTCGCCGGAGACTCCGGCGAGCTCTTCGAAGCTGATGAGGTTGTCCATTCCGTTCCCTTTCTCTGGACGTGGGACGTACCGGATGCCCTGGGACGTACTGGATGCCCTGGGAATGCCCTGATGGACCGCACTCGCCGGGCCTCCGCACCCGGCCGCCGGACCGACGGGACCGAGTGCTCCATCCCCGGCCGGACGGTCTCCGGGGATGAGACCTTGGATATCTGGGTGGAAGCGGGCAACACCGCCGCGCCGCGTACGGTGACGTCGCCGATGTCGGGGCGGAAGGTCTTCGTCGGTTTCGGTGCGGTGCGGGTGATGCGGTGTGGTGCGCGGTGCTTCCGGGTGCGATCAGCGCGTGGAGATCCCCGCGGGGATGCAGGTGACCGTGTGCCCCGGGGTGCTGGGCGCGAGCCCCAGCGCCGCCAGGAGCCCGGGACTACCCGCGTCCTGCCGGTACTGGCAGGCGTAGACGACGGTCGTACCGTGCTCGGATCTGACCAGCATGGGGTACAACGACGGATCCGCGCTCCCCGCCGGCAGGCTCGACAGGACCGTACGAGGCGGCAGCACCTCGCCCTGGAGCGCGGCGAGCTCCCCGAAGGTCACAGCGGTTCTCATCGTCATCCCTCCCTCCGGACGGCGCCGTTCCATCCAGTCCCACCGACCGCCAGGCACCGCTGCCCGGCACGCCGACGGGGACCTCTCTGGCCCCGCCATCCCGCAAGGAGGCTAGCGCCCGATACGTATCGCGAGCACGGCATCACTCGACGACTCACTCGGACGGGTTGCGTCTGGGCCCGGATTGGGCATCTACGGCATGTCGGGCGCAAGGCCGGGAAATAATAGGGATTTACAGGAAGAAACCACCCTTCCTGTCGCGGTGCCGAAAGAAGAAACCTTCCCCCTCAAGGGAGTTCAGGTCCCGTCACCCGGTGCCCTACGCCACGGCCCGCCCCACGCCCCAGTCGGCGACCGGCCGGCGCTCGAACCACCGCTCCTCCTCTTCCAGTTGCGCGGCGAGGGAGACCAGCAGCGGCTCGGCGCCGGCCGGGCCCAGCAGTTGCGAGCCGAGCGGCAGGCCGTTCTCGGTGAACCCGGCGGGGACGTTCACGGCGGGCCAGCCCAGGACGTTCCACGGCCAGGCGTACGGACACGCCGTGATCATCAGGGAGTTCGTCTCCCGGCCGGAGAGCCCGTCCAGCGCCCCGACGGGCAGCGGCGGCGCGGCCGTGGTCGGCGTGAGCAGTGCGTCGTAGCGGCCGAACAGGGCGTTCATCCGCCCCCGCAGGGGTGCTTCCGCCGCGCGCGCCGCGCGCAGGACGGCGCCGCCGAGCACCAGTCCGCCGCGCGCGTTGAGGTGCGTCCGCCCGTCGAGCAGCCGCCGTTCGGGCACCCTGCCCGCCCACTCGCGCACCCCGGACATGGACCGGGGGACGAACGTCAGCCCCACCGGCCCGAACCGCGGTTCCTCGGGCACCACTTCATGCCCCAGCGCCTCCAGCCGCTCCGCCGTCCGCAGGGTCGCGGCCCGCACCCGAGGGTCGAGCCGGTGCCGTACCGCGGCGAACGCCGGCCGCAGCGAGAGGGCGATCCGCAGTCGCCGCGGGGTGCGCTCCAGGGCGGCCACGACGTCGACCGCCGCGGGCCGGTGCAGGTCGCCGGCGTGCGAGCCGCTCGCGGCGGCCAGCAGCAGCGCCGCGTCGGCGACCGTCCGTGCCAGCACTCCGCCGCAGGTCAGCCCGCGGAACGCCTCGCGCTCCGGCCACGCGGAGATCCGTCCCCGCTGCGGTTTGATCCCGACCAGGTGGGTCCAGGCGGCCGGAATGCGGACGGATCCGGCGCCGTCCGAGCCGAGGGCCGCGGGAACGATCCCGGCGGCGACGGCCGCCGCCGAGCCGCCGGACGAACCGCCGGGGGTGTACGCGGTGTTCCACGGGTTCCGTGTCACCCCGAACGCGGGCCCCTCGGTCACCGGCCACTGCCCCAGCTCGGGCGTGTTGGTCTTCCCGACGATCACGGCCCCGGCGGCGCGGAGCCGGCGCACGGCCTCACTGTCGGCCCGCTTCACCGGGAAGTCACCGGGGCAGCCGAAGGCGGTGGGCAGACCGGCCATGTCCATGTCGTCCTTGACGGCCACGGGCACACCGAGCAGCGCTCCCCGCTCCCCCGCCCGCAGCCGCCGGTCGGCCGCGTCGGCGTCGCGCAGGGCATCCTCGCCACGCACCCACCGGAAGGCGTTCAGCGTCCCTTGCGTCACTTCTATCCGTCGCAGCGCCTCTTGTGCCAACTCCCGTGCCGACACCTCACCTTGCGCCAACGCACGCCCCAACCCCACAGCCCCGTTCGACTCACAGCTCCCGTAGCGCGCCACCGCAAGCCCCTTCCCCGCCGGACCGTCCCCTCTCACGGTAGGCGCGCGTATCCGGACGGGACGAGCCCGCGGAAGAGGAGAGTTGCGTCACACGGATGGCGCTTCAGGGGGCGCGTGGCCCGGCAATTCCGTCGCCGGTTTCCGTCCTTCTCGGTAAAGTCCCCGAAACCGCCCGCCGTGGTTGCGCGGTGCGGACCGATAGCGAAACCGGAACCGGACCATGATCAGTCGCACCGCCCCTGCCACCACCACGCTCTGGCGCCCCGTCGGGCCCGCGGAGCTCGCCCTGCTGGAGGAGCTCGACTGGCGGGCCTGGCCGCCGCGGCTTCCGGAGCAGCCGATCTTCTATCCGGTGCTCAACGAGGACTACGCGATCAGGATCGCCCGGGACTGGAACGTCCGCCACGACGGGGCCGGATATGTGACCCGCTTCGAGGTGGACACGGAATTCCTGACCCGGTACCCGGTGCGCCAGGCCGGCGGCCGGACCATTCTCGAACTCTGGGTCCCGGCCGAGGAGCTGGATCTCTTCAACGCGCATATCGTCGGAACGATCCAGGTCGTGCGTTCCTTTTCGTGACGGAGTAACGCCTGTCCGACCGCCGCGCGTTGACGATCGGCCGACGTCGCGGCCCGGATGGCGACCGGCGCGGGCCCGGACTCGAACACTTCCAGGAAGGGTTCCCCTACCCGCAATTGGGGGGCTTCCCTGATGGTCCGGGCCCGCCGCTTCGACGAGCCTTGTGGACATGAAGAAGCGTGCCCGCTCGGGCCTCCTCCTCGCCCTGTCCGTTTCCGCCGTAGCCGCCACCCTGTCGGCCGTGCCCGCGCAGGCGGCCGGCTCTTCGTCTCCGGAGCTCCGCTGGAGACCCTGCGCGCAGGAGGGCGGGCCGGACCGGCAGGAGTGCGCCGAGCTCTCCGTGCCGCTCGACTACGGTGATCCGGAGGGGCCCCGCACCCGGCTCGGGGTGTCCCGGGTGCCGAGCGACCGGCCCGAGGCCCGGCGGGGCACGCTGATCGTCATTCCGGGCGGGCCCGGCGGTTCGGGGACGCAGCGGCTGGCCCAGAAGGGGAAGGCGCTGCAGAAGGAGCTGGGAGGCGCCTACGACCTGGTCGCCCTGGACCCGCGGGGGATCGGCGGCAGCGACCGCACCGGCTGCGGCCTGAGCGACGAGGACCGGGATCTCGTCAACCTCCGCCCGTGGCCCGGGCCGGATGGCGACATCGCGGACAGCGTGCGCCGCGCCCGCCGCGTCGCCGACGCCTGCGCCCGCGAGGGCGGCCCGCTGCTGCGCAGCATGAGCACGGCCAACGAGGCCCGCGACATCGACTCCTTCCGCTCGGCGCTGGGCGAGGAGAAGCTCTCCGCGTTCGCGACGTCGTACGGCACCTACGTCGCCGCGCAGTACGCGCAGAAGTACCCGGACCGCACCGACCGCTGGGTGCTCGACAGCAACGGCGACCCCGACCCGGAACGGGTGGCGCGCGGCTGGTCGGCGAACCTGTCGCCGGCCATGGAGCAGCGGTTCCCCGACTTCGCCCGGTGGGCCGCCGACCCGGCCCGTGAGAAGGACGGCCCCGAGGGCGGGGGCGGGCTCCGCCTCGCCCGGCGCGCCGAGGACGTCCGCCCGATGGTCGTCGCCCTGGCGGAGCGGCTCGACCGCCACCCGAAGCCGACGACGACGCCCGGCAGACCGCTCACCGGCAACCGGCTGCGGCAGGCCCTGCAACTGGCGATGTACGGCGACACGGTCTTCGCCGGCACCGCGCGGCTGATCAAGGACGCCGGTGACCCGCGGGCGACGCCGGCCCTGCCGGCCGCGCTGGCCGGTTCCGTGCCCGAGCACGAGGCGGCCGTGACGGTCTCGACCATATGCAACGATGTCCGCTGGCCGCGGCGTTCGCTGCCGGCGACCGCGCGGGACGTGGCCGCCGACCGCGCGCGGTACCCGCTCACCGGAGGCATGCCGGTCGGTGTCTTCCCGTGCGCCTTCTGGAAGTGGGCCCCCGCCGAGGAACCCGCCCGGATCACCTCCGACGGACCGTCGAACGTCCTGATGATCCAGAACCTGCGCGACCCCGCGACACCGTACTTCGGAGCGCTGAAGATGCGGGAGGCGCTGGGGCGGCGGGCCCGGATGATATCGGTGGACAGCGGGGGGCACGGTGCGTACCTGGGCACCGGGAACGCCTGCGGGGACCGGAAGGTCACCGACTTCCTCCGCACCGGGGAGCGCCCCGAGAAGGATGTGCTCTGCGCCCGCTGACCATGGCCGGTGCCCCCTCGCTGCCCGCCGGTCCCGTCAGAACAACTGTCCCTGTCCCTCCATCGGCGGCTCCTCCGGGTCGAACAGCCGGGGCTCGGTGGCCAGGAGGGGCGCCGAGCGGCGAGAGCCGGGGCAGGAGACCAGTTCGTAGGAGACTCTGCGGCCGGGCGGATCGTGGCGGGCGTAGCGACCGCCCACGACGGCGATCTCGCGGGAGCAGACGGGGCAGGTGCGGCGGGGTGCGGACATCGGTCCAGTGTCGCAAATCCACCGGACGGGGAGGGACTGGTCAGAAACTCTCGTCGGGCACGTGGGAACCCCAGACCTCACGGAGTGCCCCGCACACCTCGCCTACCGTGGCGCGGGCGCGCAGGGCCTCCTTCATCGGGGGGAGGACGTTCTCCGACGTGCCGGAGGCCGCCTCCCGCAGCCGGGCGAGGGCGCCGTCCACCGCCCGCCGGTCGCGGTCCGCGCGCAGGGCGGCGAGCCGTTCGCACTGCCGGGCCTCGATGGCGGGGTCGACGCGGAGGGGTTCGTACGGCTCCTCCTCGTCGAGCCGGAAGCGGTTGACGCCGACGACCACGCGGTCGCCGTCGTCGGTCTCCCTGGCGATGCGGTAGGCGTTGCGTTCGATCTCGGCCTTCTGGAAGCCGCGTTCGATGGCGGACACCGCGCCGCCCAGGTCGTCGATCCGGGTCATCAGGTCGAGGACGGCCTGTTCCAGGTCGTCGGTGAGGGACTCGACGGCGTACGAGCCGGCGAACGGGTCGACCGTCGCGGTCACGTCCGTCTCGTGGGCGAGGACCTGCTGGGTGCGCAGGGCGAGGCGGGCGGCCTTGTCGGTGGGGAGGGCGATGGCCTCGTCGTAGGAGTTGGTGTGCAGGGACTGGGTGCCGCCGAGGACGGCCGCGAGGGCCTGGACGGTCACCCGGACCAGGTTCAGCTCCGGCTGCTGGGCGGTGAGTTGGACGCCGGCCGTCTGGGTGTGGAACCGCAGCATCAGCGAGCGGGGGTTGCGGGCGCCGAACCGGTCGCGCATCACACCGGCCCAGATCCGGCGGGCCGCGCGGAACTTGGCGATCTCTTCGAGGAGGGTGGTGCGGGCGACGAAGAAAAAGGAGAGCCGGGGGGCGAAGTCGTCGACGTCCATACCGGCGGCGACGGCGGTGCGGACGTACTCGATGCCGTTGGTCAGCGTGAAGGCGATCTCCTGCGCGGGTGAGGCGCCTGCCTCGGCCATGTGGTAGCCGGAGATGGAGATGGTGTTCCACCGGGGGATCGCGGTGTGGCAGTAGCGGAAGATGTCGGAGGTGAGACGCAAGGTGGGGGCGGGCGGGAAGATGTAGGTGCCCCGGGCGATGTACTCCTTGAGGACGTCGTTCTGGACGGTCCCGGTCAGCCGGTCCGCGGGCACGCCCTGTTCCTCGGCCACGATTTGGTACATCAGCAGCAGCAGGGCAGCCGGGGCGTTGATGGTCATGGAGGTGGAGACCCGGTCCAGGGGGATGCCGTCGAAGAGGACGCGCATGTCCTCGACGGAGTCCACGGCGACGCCGACCTTGCCGACCTCGCCCCGGGCCTCGGGCGCGTCGGAGTCGTGACCCATCTGGGTGGGCAGGTCGAAGGCGACGGACAGGCCGTGGCCGCCGTGGGCGATGAGCTGCCGGTAGCGGGCGTTGGACTCGGCCGCGGTGCCGAACCCCGCGTACTGCCGCATGGTCCAGGGCCGCCCGGTGTACATGGTGGGGTGGATGCCGCGGGTGAAGGGGTACGCGCCGGGTTCGCCGAGCCGGGCCGCGGGGTCCCAGCCCTCGAGGGCCTCGGGCCCGTAGACGGGCCGGACGCCGAGGCCCGACTCGGTGCTCCGGGTGGTTTCCGGCTCCTGTGCCATGGCTGACGCCTCCCGCCGACCTCGCTTGCGAGACACCGGACTGTTACGAGAAACCGGACTGTAGCGACGGCCGGGCGGCACTGTCAGGGGACGCGCAGGGCCGGGGCAGGGGCGGGACGTCAGAGGGGAAGAAGGGGGGAAGAAGGGGGGAAGAAGGTGGGAACGGTGGAAGGGGCCGGAAGGGCCGGGACGGCCGGCAAGGGAGGAGGAGCGCGGGCAGGGCCGGGGGGACGTACCCCGCCCGCGCTGTTGCGCGGAGCCGGCGGCATGGGGGGAACTGCGGCTTCCGCGCGGCCGATGACCAGTCGGCCCACTCCCTACAGCGCCGTGGCCCCGGAAAGCGTCACACTCGGCGTACCGGCCGGGGGTCCCTCGCCGTGGCAGGGCGGTGGCCGGGGCGCGGAGCCAGGTGGCCGAGTCCGGGGGGAGTCGGGCCGACGGGCCGCGCGTCGCGTCACCGCCGCGCCTGTCGCCCCGGCCCCCGCCTCGTCCGGCGCACGTTTCACCGGCGCCGCCGCGCCATTACCGGTCGGCCTGTCCGCCATGGTCGCCGTGGTCGTCGCGGTCGTCGCGGTCGTCGTGGCTCCCCTGACCGCCGCGGCCGTCGCGGGCGTCTCCGGCCCGGTGAGCGCCCCCCTCGTCGCTTCCTCTGTCGTCCTCGTGCTCTCCGCCGTCCCCTTCGTCTTCGCCCTCCTCGTCGTCCTCGTTCTCGTCGCCGCCGTTCCCGTTCCCGTCGCCGGCGATCCGGTCGTGGTCGTGGACGAGGCGGGTGCAGTAGGCGCGGACGCCGACCGGGCCGCCGGCGCGGCGTTCGAGGGCGTGGACGGCGTCCTCGTCCGCCTGTTCGCGCCACTTCCCCCGGGTGAGGTAGTCGCGGCAGAGGCCGACGGCCTGTTCGAGGTCGCCGTCGGCGTCGCCCTGGTACGGAGAGGCCGTCCCCTCGCCCCGGTCGGCGCCCGTGCCGGGCCCGGCGGTGGGCCGTTCACCCGGGCGGGGCGTACCACGGCCGGAGGGCGAGGGGCCGTGGGGGGAAGGGAGGAGGTGCCCGCCCGCGTCCTTCCCGTCGCGTCCTCCCTCGGCGCGGCCGTCGGCCGGGCCGTCCGACGCGGAACCCTGGGGACGCGGCCGGGCGGTGTGCGGACCGCCTCCGCCCACGGTGCCCGCCCGGTCGTCCACCGCGGCCGGCCCACGGTGGGCGGCGGTGAACGGGGTGGGCACGGTGACGACACCGGAGAGCACGGCCACGCCGCTCAGCGCGCACGCGGCCAGGGCCGCGACCAGGACCGCCCGGGCGGGGCGGCGGCGCGGCAGGGAGCGCGTTTCCCGCCGGCCGCCGCGATCGGCGATCCGGCCGCGCGGCCCGGTGCCGGTGCCGCCCGGTCCGGCCCCGTTGCCGCGCGTGCCGTCCCCTCCGGCGCGTCCGGCCCGCGCCCACCGCCTGCCCGGCTTCCCGGCCGGGTGCGGGTGGCCGGTCTCCCGGGCCATGCCGTCATCATCCGGTGCGGGGGCGGTCACGGCGTCCGAGCGGACGGCCGGGTGCCGCGGCGAGGCCGACTCCCCTTCGCCGCGCGCCCCTTCGGGGGACGCTTCGCGCCGAGCGGCGAGGAAGGCGGCGACGGCGGCGTCCTCGCCCGGGAGGGGGCGGTCCGGCGCCGGGGCGGGGGCGGCCAGGGTGCGGAGTGCGGCGAGAGCGGAGTCCGCCTGTTCGGGGTCGGGGGCCGGCGTGTGGGAGGCACAGGAAGCACAGGAGCCGCACGCGGCGCAGGACGCGAGCGCCGTTCCGTCCAACCGGTCGTCGTGCCGCAACCAGTCGTGCTCGTGGTCGTCCGCCATCACATGTCCTTCTGCGTCCGCGCGCCCGATCGCGTCACACCGCGGGAAGGTCCCGGACCGGTGGGTGATCTGCGCTGTCCGGGGATGCCCTCCGACCCCGGCTGTCCGTTCACCCCGACTCCCCCCTCTCCGCCCCCTCCCGTCCCTCCGGCCCCTCCTTCCCGTCCCGTCAGGTCCGTTCCGTTCATCATCCCGGCGAGTCTGCGGAGGCCGCGGTGGGCCGCCGTGCGGACGGCGCCGGGCCGCTTGCCCAGCACCTCCGCGGCCGTGGCGGCGTCGAGGCCGACGACCACGCGGAGGACCACGGCCTCCGCCTGATCCTGGGGCAGCCGGGCGACGAGCGAGAGGACCCGTGCGGTCCCCAGGGATTCCAGCGCCTCGCCCGCGGTGTCGGCGTCCCCGGCGCGGCCGGCGAGTTCGCTGTCGTCGCCGCCGATCACGGGCCGCCGGCCGCGCATCCGTATGTGGTCGAGGGCGCGGTTGCGGGCGATACGGGCGGCCCAGCCGCGGAAGCGGTCGGCGTCGCCGGTGAACCGGTCGAGGTCGCGGGCGATTTGGAGCCAGGTCTCGGATGCCACGTCCTCGGCGTCGGTCTCGCCGACGAGCGTGCGCACGTACCCGAGCAGGCGGGGCTGGACGGACCGGTAGACCGCGCGGAAGGCCGTCTCGTCCCCGCTCTGCGCCGCGCGTACCGCGACGGTCAGCTCAGCGTCATCCCCCTGCACACCCACATCCTGCATCACTTGCAGAACTCATGAATCGTTAATGCGCGGGTCCGCCGTCGGGCTCACCGTTGTAGGGGTTCGGCACGGAACTGCCCGCGCCGGGCGGAGGACCGTACGGCGAACCGTTCGGCGCGCCGTACGACGGCCCGTACGAAGGACCGTACGGGCCGACCGGCGCCCCGGGCAACGGGCCCTGGCCCGGGGGCGGGTAGGAAGCGTACGGCCCGGCGGCCGGATAAGGACCGGGCGATGGCGCCCCGGGCACACCAGGCGTCCCGTACACACCAGGATCACCGTAGGGCGCGGGAGTTGAGTGAGGCGGGGGGTACGGCCAAGGCGCGGCGTACGGACCGGAGGCCGCATACGGGTCGGCGACCGGGTACGGACCACCGGCCGTGTACGGGCCACCGGCACCGGCGAAACCCTCGAACCCCATCCGCTCCAGCGCCCGTTCCTCCTGCATCCGCGTCAACTGCCGCACCACCAGCAGCGCCAGTGCGCCCGCGACGGCACACAGCAGGTACCCGAAGGCACTCGCTCCGGCCAGCGTCCTCAGGTTGCGGACGTCGGCCTCCCAGGCGTCGAACCGCTCGAGCCGGAAGTCGCGGCGCATCTTCGCCTCGGTCAGCGCGTAGCCGAAAGCGCTCGCCCCCGTGAGGGCACCGGCCACGAGCCCGCTCACCCACCACGCGTTGAGCAGCCCCTTCGGAGCACCCTGCGGGCCGGCGGGGGCGGACGCGCGGTAGATGTCGTTGGCGATCTGCTTGGGGAACCACAGGTTGACCACCGGGGTGAACCAGGCACCCGCCGCCCAGCCGCTCCCGAAGCGGTGCGTACCGGGCGCGAGCGCCTCGGCGTTGAGCCGCACCCGCCGGAACCAGACCGCCCACAGCCCGGCCGTGCCCAGCCCGAGCACGGCGGCCACCAGGGAGACCGACGCGAAGAAGGTGTCCGCCTGGTTCGCCTTGTCGGCCGTCTCGTCGCCGAGCACCGCGCCCTCCGCCAGCACGTCGCCGAGCGCGCCGCGCTGCTGGAACCGGGCGGCGGCGAGCAGCAGCAGGCCGAGCAGCGCCAGGGTCAGGACGGTGGTGAGCGAGATCCGTACCCCGCGGCGCAGATCGACCCCGCCGAGCGGCTCGGGCCCGGGCGCCCCGGTGGCGAACGGCGTTCCCCCGTCGGACGGCAGCGGAGTGACGGGCGGCAGCGGCGTGGCAGACGGCTGCGGAGTGGCAGACGGCACCTGAGCGGCGGGCGTCATCGGAGGCACAGGCGGCACCGGAGGCGCATGCGTCGGGCGAGGCGGCGGCTCGGGCCGCCCGGCCGGCGTCGCGGCCCCCTCCGGTCCCCGCTGCTCGGCGCCGCACGCCGCACAGCGGCCGTCCGGCCCCACGGCGGCGGCACGGCAACGACCGCACGGATACATCTCTTTGTCCCCCCACGGAACGCCGGAACGGCACCGGCGGATCGGCGCCGTTGAGTCGACTGCTCGTCGGCGCCGGCCTGACGGGCGGGGCGGCGGCCGACGGGCCGTCGCGTACGCACCGGGCGACGCGGCCCGCACGTTACGGGCAACGGACCGCTCCCGTCCAGGAGGGGCCGGACCGAAGCGGGCGACCGGAGGGAACCGGCCACCCGAGGCACCGGGAAGGCGCCCGAAAAGCGTCCGGAAGGGACCCCGGCCGGCCCCCGCCCCCGGCCGGGACCGGTCGGCGCCCCGGCCCCGCGCGCGGGGTGTGACGGAATCCGGCCGTTCGGCGCTGAGAGAAGTGCGCGCCTCACCCAGGCGCGTGGCGGGCGACGGCCGCGGCCTCTCCTGTGGGGGGTGGTGGCCCGGCCGTCTCCTCGCCCGCACCCGGGCCCGGAGCCCGCGTCACTCCTCCCCGGCGATGTCCTTGACCGAGATCGTCAGGTCGTTCGTCACCGTGAAGAAGGGCCGCAGCCGCACCCCGTCCCGGTCCGCCGCGGGGAAGGTGTCGACGCCCTTGCGGTCCGCGAAGTCGCCGGTCAGCCGGCCGAGCCGGACCGGAGCGGCGCCCGCGGCGGGGCGTACGTACAGGTCCCACAGGTCCTGCTCCTCGCCCCGGCGCCGCCACATCGGCTCGTACGGCAGCCGGCCCGTGCCGCCCTCCAGCGGCGCGCGGACGTCGGCCACCTCGCCGTCGCCGCCGCGCAGCCGGGCGATCAGCTCGGCGCCGTCGCGCAGCTCGACGCCATGAGCGGCGACCGTGAGGGTGACCACGCCTTCCTCGGCGGAGCCCACCCGGGCGTCCGTCACCTCGGCGTGCCGCTCCCGCAGCCAGGTGCGGACGGCCAGGAAGCCGTCGCTGGTCTCGTACGGGATCCAGGGCGCGACGCCGGACGGACCGGTCTGAAGCCCCAGCCCGAGCAGGGCCTGCTGCTCGACGAGGACGGCGGTCAGCCGGCGCCGCGACTTGTCGGCCTTGCGCTCGGCGTAGCTGTCCCAGCGGCCCTCGGGCAGGGTGTGCGCGGCGCGCTCGACGCGGGCCTCGGCCCAGTCGGCGCCCGGGGTGCGCCGCAGCGGGACGCGGACGGCCTCCTTGCCCTTGCTGCCGCGGTGCCGGAGCAGCAGGTGGGAGTCGTCGGCGGTGAGCTGCGCGGCGCGCACCCGGAAGACGAGGGAGCCGTCGGCGGCCACGGCGCAGCGCGCCTCCGGGTTGGCCGTCTCGGTGGGCGCGGGGGCGGCGGGGGCGGACTGCTGCTTGCGGCCGCCGCCGAACAGGCCGCGCAGCAGGCCGCCCTTCTTCGCGGGGGCGGTCGAGCCGGGGCGGAGTTCCTCGAAGAGCTGCTCGTAGCGGCGGGCGATGGCGTCGGGTTCGTAGCGGTGGGCGGCGGCGCGGGCCGCGGCGCCGAGCCGGGCGCGGAGTCCGTCGTCGCCGGTGAGCTTGAGCAGCGCCTCCGCGTAGGCGTCGACGCTGTCGGCCTCGCTCTGCGGGGAGAGCGGGACGAGGATGCCGTCGGTGCCGTCGTTGAGGATCTCGCGGGGGCCGTACGGGCAGTCGGTGGCGATCACCGGGAGTCCGGCGTGCATGGCCTCGACGATGGTCATGCCGAAGGACTCGGCGTCGGAGGCGACGGCGGCGACGGCGCCCTTGGCCCACTCGGTCTCGATGGGCGAGCGGGCGCCCATGAGGGTGATCCGCTCGTAGAGGCCCATCTCCTCGATCTGGCGGCGCAGCTTGGCCTTGGAGGTGCCGCGGCCGTAGATGCGGAGCTGCCAGTCGGGGCGCTCGTCGGCGATCTTCGCGAAGGCGTTGATGAGCCGGTCGTAGCGTTTGACGCCGACGAGCCGCCCGGCCGAGACGATGATCTTCGAGGTGCCGTCGGAGGGCGCGGCGGCGGGGGCGGGGACGGCGTTGGGGACGGACAGCACCCGCGCGCGGCGGTCGGCGGGCAGGGCGTCGCGGTAGTGGCCGGCGTCGGCCTCGGAGACGGTGACGAAGGCGTCGAGGGCGGCGATGGCCGGGTCCATGACGGCGTGCAGCTCGGGGACGTGGGCCTCGTGGGTGAGGTGCTCCTGGCCGAGGCGGAGGTAGCGGTCGCTGCCGTAACGGGCGAGGTAGCCGATGAGCTTGGGGCGGGTGGCGATCACGACGTCCGCGTCGGTGGCCGCGAGGTGGGCGGCGACGCGCTCGTCGGTGAGGGCGGTGGCGGCCATCCGGCCGTTGTCGATGCGCTCGTCGCGGAAGATCTCGCTGGGCCGCTGGTTGAGGGGCGCCCCGTACTCGTCGCCGTCGGTGCCCTCGCGCATGTCGACGAGGGGGGTCAGCCGGACGCGCGGGTCGATCGTGAGCTCGGGCTCGTCCACGGGCCGGTTGACGCTGATGATGCGGACCTCGTGCCGGTCGGCGAGGGCGGTGGCGAGGTTGACGGTCGAACGGATGGTTCCGCCGATGCCGTACGCATTGTGCAGCAGGAATTCGATCTTCATCCGGGCCCTCGTTCAGTGCGATGGGCGCGCGAGCGCGCACGTCCGCCGTGGACAGCTGCGCCGCGCACCGGCCGATGCCTTCCGGTTGGACAACGACCGGACGCCGCGCATGGTTCAACCCGGAGGCTAGCCCGCTTTGGAGGTGTGTGGGGAGCGCCCGCCCTCAGGGCGCCCCCAAGGCCCGGCAAACCGGTCGAAAGCCCACTCGGTAGCGGGACTTCAGCCCCCTCGGACGGCGGTGTACAGGGCCGCGAAGTCCTGCCAGGGCAGCTTCGGCGGGCGCGGGTCCCACAGCCGCTGCGCGACGGCGGCCAGCGGCAGCCGGATTCCGTTTGCCACCTGGTCGGGGGTCTGGGCGTCGGGGTGGTCGCACCAGACGGCGAACCGGCCGCCCGGCACCCGGCGCGGGTCCGCCGTCCCGGCGGCCACGGGGGCGGTGCCGCGCAGCACGGCCGGGGACCACTCCTTGTAGATCAGCTCGCCGGTGGGGTAGCGGAACTCGTTCGGTTCCCCGAGCACGTAGTAGAGGTATTGGTCGTTGAGGTTGACGACCGTGCGTCCCTCGTTCAGGTATTCCTGCGGGTCCCGGGCGCCGAGCTCGCGGCCGGTCCAGTACTCGACCTCGATGGCCTGGTCGGGGGCGACGAGGCCGCCGCGGAAGAAGCCGTCGTTCCACGCCTTGGCCTTCTTGCCGAGGGAGCGCACGACCGCGGCCCGGTCGTTGAGCCAGGCGGTGGCCAGGTCCTGCACCCGGCCCTGCGAGCCGTAGCGCTGCCGGGCGAGGTCGGCGAGGTGCGGGTAGGACCCCTGCGGGTCGCGGGCCATCAGCGCGCGGTACTCGTCGCTGCCCAGGTGCCAGTACGGGCCGGGGAAGAGGGGGGTGAACTCGCGCAGCAGGTCGTCGACGATCCCCGCCGCGCCCGGCAGGGAGATGTCGACGGCGCCCCGGGAGGGGGTGCCGGTGGCGTCCCTGAGCTGGAGGTCCGGGTGTGCCTTGAGGACGGCGCCGAGGTGGCCCGGCGAGTCGATCTCGGGGATGACGGTGATGTGGAGCGACGTGGCGAGGGCGACGATGCGGCGGACCTCGGCCTTGGTGAGGTGCTCCGGGGAGACGATCTCCGGGTGGCTCGCGCTCTCGATCCGGAAGCCCTGGTCGTCGGAGAAGTGCAGGCCGAGCTGGTTGAGCTTGAGGTCGGCCATCTCGCGCAGCCGGGCCTCGATCCACTCGGCGGTGAAGTGCTTGCGCGCGATGTCGAGGTGGAGTCCGCGCTGCGGCCGGTCGGGGGCGTCGGCGATGACGCCCTCGGGGACGCCGCCGCCGGAGCGGACGGACTGGACGAGGGTGCGGGTGCCGTAGAAGACGCCGGCCTCGTCGGGGGCGGTGATGAGGACCCGGCCGTCGCGGGTGGTCAGCTCGTAGCTCTCGGGGCCGCCGCGCTGGCCGGGGCGGAGCGCGAGTTCGACGTCGCCGGCGCGGGCCGGCCCGGGGGCGATGGTGACCTTGAGCTCGCCCGCCAGCAGCCGGGCCTCGTCGGCGAGGGGCCCGTCGGTGTCGGTGACGACGCGGACGGCGGAGGAGGGCCGCCAGCCGGGGCCGCCGCGGGCGGTGAAGGAGCGGACGGCCGGGACGGTCCGCGGAGTGCCGGTGACCGGTGTGATCCGAGTGGCGGAGGAGGGCGCCGCCGCCTGGGTGGAGCGGTCGTCGTCGCCGGCGGTCCGGCCGGAGGACCCGGAGGCCGCCCCGCCGTCGTGGGCGCAGCCGGCGGCGACCGGCAGGGCGAGCGCGGCGGCGAGGAGCGCGAGGACGGCGTACGGCCGGCGCGGCGCGACACGCCTACGCCGCCCGAAAAGGTCGACACGGGCGATACGGGTGATTCTGACAGGCAGTCCCATGGAGCAAAACCTCCCAATCGCGGAAAAGATAGTTCTTTCCGCCGCCGACGACCTCGAATACCCACCCGACAATTCCCCCGTATAGGTGAATTTCCGGCAGCGATCCAGGGCCATTCGGCCAACCATGGCGCCCCACGCGGCTCTCGTCCACCACCGCCGACCCGTACATGCCAGTTTGATCACACCTGACCGACCCCGCGCGACCGAACCGACAAGGCGTCGCTACGATGGCCAGGGCCGGTGGACCGTACCCGGCCGGGCCCGACCGACAGTGAAGCCGGCAGGCCCCAATCCCCGCTCCCGGAGGGTTTTCCGTGCCGGCTGGAACGCTGTACCGCGGTCGGGAAGGCATGTGGTCCTGGGTGGCTCACCGAGTCACCGGCGTCCTCATTTTCTTCTTCCTGTTCGTGCACGTCCTGGACACCGCTCTCGTCCGCGTCTCCCCGGAGGCGTACGACAACGTCGTCGCGACGTACAAGACACCCGTCGTCAACGTGATGGAGTACGGCCTCGTCGCCGCCATCCTCTTCCACGCGCTCAACGGCCTCCGCGTCATCGCGGTGGACTTCTGGTCCAAGGGCCCGCGGTACCAGAAGCAGATGCTGTGGACCGTCGTGGGCGTCTGGGTCGTCCTGATGGCCGGCGCCTTCTACCCCGTGCTCAGCCACACGCTGCACACGCTGTTCGGGAGCTGACGCAAGACATGTCCGCTGAAACCACCCCCGCGACCGCCGAAGGCGTCTCCCTCTACGACGTCGACAACCCGGCGCCGGTCATCGAGGCGCCCCGCAAGCGCACCAAGAAGACGCCGAAGGCGACCCGCACCAACTTCGAGCTGTACGGCTGGCTGTTCATGCGGCTGTCCGGCATCGTGCTCGTCGTCCTGGTCCTGGGCCACCTGCTGATCCAGCTGGTGCTGGACGGCGGCGTCACCAAGATCGGCTTCGCCTTCGTGGCCGGCCGCTGGGCCTCGCCGTTCTGGCAGGCGTGGGACCTGATCATGCTGTGGCTCGCCATGCTGCACGGCGCCAACGGCCTCCGTACGGTCATCAACGACTACGCGGAGCGGGACACCACCCGCTTCTGGCTGAAGATGCTGCTGTACACCGCCACGGTGTTCACCGTCCTGCTGGGCACGCTGGTGATCTTCACCTTCGACCCGAACATCCGCTAGAGCCCGGGGCTGACGCGACCATGAAGATCCACAAGTACGACACCGTCATCGTCGGCGCCGGTGGCGCCGGCATGCGCGCGGCCATCGAGTCGACCAAGCGCAGCCGCACCGCGGTGCTCACCAAGCTGTACCCCACCCGCTCCCACACCGGCGCGGCCCAGGGCGGCATGGCCGCCGCCCTCGCCAACGTCGAGGAGGACAACTGGGAGTGGCACACCTTCGACACGGTCAAGGGCGGTGACTACCTGGTCGACCAGGACGCCGCCGAGATCCTGGCGAAGGAGGCCATCGACGCGGTCCTCGACCTGGAGAAGATGGGCCTGCCGTTCAACCGCACCCCGGACGGCACCATCGACCAGCGCCGCTTCGGCGGTCACTCGCGCAACCACGGCGAGGCCCCGGTCCGCCGGTCCTGCTACGCCGCGGACCGCACCGGCCACATGATCCTCCAGACGCTGTACCAGAACTGCGTCAAGGAGGGCGTGGAGTTCTTCAACGAGTTCTACGTCCTCGACCAGCTGATCACCGAGGTGGACGGCGTCAAGAAGTCCGCCGGTGTGGTCGCCTACGAGCTGGCCACCGGCGAGATCCACGTCTTCCAGGCCAAGTCGGTCATCTACGCCTCCGGCGGCACCGGCAAGTTCTTCAAGGTGACCTCCAACGCGCACACCCTGACCGGTGACGGCCAGGCCGCCTGCTACCGGCGCGGCCTGCCGCTGGAGGACATGGAGTTCTTCCAGTTCCACCCGACGGGCATCTGGCGCATGGGCATCCTGCTGACGGAGGGCGCCCGCGGTGAGGGCGGCATCCTCCGCAACAAGGACGGCGAGCGCTTCATGGAGAAGTACGCGCCGGTCATGAAGGACCTCGCGTCCCGTGACGTCGTCTCGCGCTCCATCTACACGGAGATCCGCGAGGGCCGCGGCTGCGGTCCCGAGGGCGACCACGTCTACCTCGACCTGACGCACCTGCCGCCGGAGCAGCTGGACGCCAAGCTGCCGGACATCACCGAGTTCGCGCGCACCTACCTCGGCATCGAGCCCTACACGGACCCGATCCCGATCCAGCCCACCGCGCACTACGCGATGGGCGGCATCCCGACCAACGTCGAGGGCGAGGTGCTGGCCGACAACGACACCGTCGTCCCGGGCCTGTACGCCGCCGGCGAGGTCGCCTGCGTCTCCGTCCACGGCGCCAACCGCCTGGGCACCAACTCGCTGCTGGACATCAACGTCTTCGGCAAGCGCGCGGGCATCGCCGCCGCGGAGTACGCCCACAAGGCGGACTTCGTCGAGCTGCCGGAGGACCCGGCCGCGTTCGTCCGGGAGCAGGTCGAGCGGCTGCGCGAGTCCACGGGCACCGAGCGGGTCGCCGAGCTCCGCAAGGAGCTGCAGGAGACCATGGACGCCAACGTCATGGTCTTCCGCACCGAGCAGACCATCAAGACGGCCGTCGAGAAGATCGCCGAGCTGCGCAAGCGCTACAAGAACGTGTCCATCCAGGACAAGGGCAAGCGCTTCAACACCGACCTGCTGGAGGCCATCGAGCTGGGCAACCTGCTCGACCTGGCCGAGGTCATGGCGGTCTCCGCGCTCGCGCGCAAGGAGTCCCGCGGTGGTCACTACCGCGAGGACTACCCCAACCGCGACGACGTCAACTTCATGCGCCACACCATGGCGTACCGCGAGGTCGACGCGGACGGCAGGGATTCGATCCGGCTCGACTACAAGCCGGTCGTGCAGACCCGCTACCAGCCCATGGAGCGTAAGTACTGATGAGCACCGCGATCGAAGACAAGGTGGAGGCCGCGAGCAAGGCCTCCCCCTACATCACGGTCACCTTCCGCGTCCGCCGGTTCAACCCGGAGGTCTCCGCCGAGGCGACCTGGCAGGACTTCGAGGTCGAGATCGACCCGAAGGAGCGCGTGCTCGACGGTCTGCACAAGATCAAGTGGGACCTGGACGGTTCGCTGACCTTCCGCCGGTCCTGCGCCCACGGCATCTGCGGCTCCGACGCCATGCGCATCAACGGCCGCAACCGCCTCGCGTGCAAGACCCTGATCAAGGACATCAACCCGGACAAGCCGATCACGGTGGAGCCCATCAAGGGCCTCACGGTCCTGAAGGACCTCGTGGTCGACATGGAGCCCTTCTTCCAGGCGTACCGGGACGTGATGCCGTTCCTGATCACCAAGGGCAACGAGCCGACGCGCGAGCGCCTGCAGTCCGCCGAGGACCGCGAGCGCTTCGACGACACCACCAAGTGCATCCTGTGCGCCGCGTGCACGTCCTCGTGCCCGGTGTTCTGGAACGACGGCCAGTACTTCGGCCCGGCGGCGATCGTCAACGCCCACCGCTTCATCTTCGACTCGCGTGACGAGGCCGGCGAGCAGCGGCTGGAGATCCTGAACGACAAGGACGGCGTCTGGCGCTGCCGGACCACCTTCAACTGCACCGACGCCTGCCCGCGCGGCATCGAGGTGACGAAGGCGATCCAGGAGGTCAAGCGGGCGCTGATCACGCGCCGCTTCTGATCCCCCCAGCCGTACGAAGGGCCCCCGCTTCCTCCCGGAAGCGGGGGCCCTTCGGCGTTCACGCCGGCCGTTCCAGCTCGGCGATCGTCTCCTCCAGCCAGGCGAGTTCGGCCCGTGAGGTGGCGCGGGCGATGGCGAGGACGCCGCGCCGGAAGGGGTCGTCCACGTCCTCGACGCCCAGCGGCCGGTCGCCGTCGTAGAAGAAGCTGCTCGGTTCACGAAGGAACGCCAGCCGCCTGCGGAGGACGTCCGCCTGCGCCTGCCGGTCCGGCAGGTGGCGCAGGAAGGCGAGCAGCACGAACCACCGGTTCTCGTCGGTGACGAACGGCTCCTCGGGCCGCCGCAGCCGCTCCAGGAACGTCCGCCGGCCCTCCTCGGTCAGGCTGAGCACGTGCCGCGGCGCCGCCACCGCTCCCTGTTGCGCCTCCCGGACGAGCAGCCCGGCCGCCTCCATGCGCTTGATCGCCGGGTAGAGGGTGCCGTGGCTGATCGCCTTGACGTGCCCGGTGAGACGGGCGATACGGGTGCGCAACTCATAGCCGTGCAGGGGTTCCTCGTGGAGGAAGCCCAGGATGGCGAGGTCCAACAGGCTTGACATGAACAGAGAGCATATCCCTAGACTCCGAGATAGGTCGTTTCGACATACAGCGTTTCGACCTAATCAGGGAGGGAGCACCACCGTTGTCATCCGCCTCGGCGTCCTCGTCCACCACCGCCCCGCACGACCGTGACCCGGCGCCGCCACCACCGCCCGCGACCGTCCCGGTCGCGGCCCTGGCGGCGCTCGCGTTCGCCGCCTTCGCCCTCTGCTCCGCCGAGTTCGCGCTCGTCGGGCTGCTGCTGGACGTCTCCCGGGACCTGCGCGTCCCGGTGGCGACGGCCGGGCAGTTGCTCAGCGCGTACGCCCTGGTCGTCGCCGTCGGCGGCCCGGTCGTCACGGCCCTCACCGCCCGGGTGGCGCCGCGGACCCTGGCGGCGGCGCTGCTGGCCGTCTTCGCCGCGGCCAACGTCCTGGGCGCGATCGCCCCCTCGTTCCCGCTGCTCATGGCCGCGCGGACACTGGGCGCCCTGACGCACAGCACCTTCGCCGCGGTCTGCGTGCTCATCGCCGTCCGCATGTCGCCCCCCGGCCGCCAGGGGACCGCCATCGCCTGGGTGTCCGGCGGGCTGGGGCTGGCGACGGTCCTCGGCGGGCCGGTCGGCACGGCCGTCGGGCAGCAGTGGGGCTGGCGCGCGACGTTCTGGTGCGTGACGGCCGCGGCGGCGGTGGCGCTCACGGCCCTGGTGACTCTGGTGCCGCGCTCGGTCACCCGGGGCCCGGCGGGAGCGCGGACCGCCGGTGCCCGGGTGCTGGCACGGCCTCAGGTGATCTGCGCCCTGGGCGTCACCGCCGTCTCACAGGCGGGCTGGTTCCTGCTCTACAGCTACGTCGCTCCGCTGCTGCGGGACACGACGGGGTACGGCGCGACCGCCACGACCGTCCTGCTGTTCCTCTTCGGCCTGGGCGGGTTCGCGGGCAACGCGGTCGGCGGGCGGTACGCGGACCGGTCGCTGCGCGGCACCCTGGTGGTCTCGCTCACGGTGCTCGCCGGGGCGCTCGCGCTGGTCAGTGCCGTCGCCGAGGCGAAGGCCGCCGTCCCGGTGGCGATCCTGCTGATCGGGGCCGCGTCCGGCGCCCTGGTGCCACCGCTGCAGTCCTGGGTACTCGGCGCGGCCGGCGGCGGGTCGGCGCTGGCCGTGGCCGCCAACACCTCCGCCTTCAACCTGGGCAACGCGGCGGGTTCATGGGGCGGTTCGCGGCTGCTGGCGAACGGGGCCGACGTCACCGCGCTGGGCTGGACGGGCGCCGTCGTGGTGGCGGCGGCCCTCGCCGGGGCGGCGATGGCCCTCCGGCGGCGGCCGCGCCGGGACGCGGCCGCCGGGCCCGGGGTCAGGCGTTGACGAAGGTCAGGCTCGTCTCGTCGTAGCGCGAGCCGGCGACCGCCTCGGCCGGGGCCGCCGCGTCGATGGCGGCGAGGTCGTCCGCGGACAGCTCCAGGGACGCGGCGGCGACGTTCTCCGTCAGGTACTTCTCGCGGCGGGTGCCCGGGATCGGGACGACGTCGTCGCCGCGGTGCTGGACCCAGGCGAGGGCGAGCTGGCCGGCGGTGACGCCCTTCTCCGCGGCCAGCGCCTCCAGCCGCTCGACGATGGCCAGGTTCTTCTCCAGGTTGCCGTCGGCGAAGCGCGGCTGGGTGCGGCGCATGTCCGTCTGCTCCAGGGCGTCGAGCGAGGTGTAGCGGCCGGTGAGGAAGCCCCGGCCGAGGGGCGAGAACGGGACGATTCCGATGCCGAGTTCGCGGCAGACGGGCAGCACCTCGGCCTCGATGTCGCGGGTCCAGAGCGACCACTCGCTCTGCAGCGCGGCGATCGGGTGGACGGCGTGCGCCCGCCGGATGGTGGCGGCGCTCGCCTCGGAGAGGCCGAGGTGGCGCACCTTGCCCTCCGCCACCAGCTCGGCCATCGCCCCGACGGTCTCCTCGATGGGCACGTTCCGGTCGACCCGGTGCACGTAGTAGAGGTCGATGTGGTCGAGGCCGAGCCGGCGCAGCGACGCCTCGCACGCCTGCCGGACGTACGCCGCGTCACCACGGATCACCGTGGGCTCGCCCAGCCGGTTGGCGAAGCCGAACTTGGTGGCCACGACCGCCTGTTCGCGCCGCCCGGGGGCGGCGAGGGCCCGGCCGATCAGCTCCTCGTTGTCGCCCTTGCCGTAGAAGTCGGAGGTGTCGAGGAGGGTGACGCCCAGGTCCAGGGCTCGGTGCAGGGTGGCGATCGACTGGGCGTCGTCCGACGCGCCGTACGCGTGGCTCATGCCCATGCAGCCGAGGCCCTGGGCGCCGACCGTGAGTCCGCCGAGCCGTCGGGTGGGAATGCTGGTCATAACCGGTGCCTCCTGGGGCGGTTGTGCTGCGCTGTCGTCTCAGACGTTAGGAGTTCGAGCACACTCGAAGTCAAGCGACCGGCGTCAGGAGGCCCAAGGGACGCTTCAGTCCGTCGCCGGGTCGGTGAGGAAGCCGTTCATCCCGGCGATGATCTTCCAGCCGTCCTCCTCCTTGGATATGACGTAGAGCGGCGCGCCCTTGGCGCCCTCGACGGGGTCGCCCGCCGGGGAGACCGGCGTCTGGACGACGTTGACGGCGATCACCTCGGGCCGGATGGCGAACATCCGGACGACGTCGTAGCGGACCGGCTGGTCCGGCAGGACGGGGAACACCTTCCGGGACAGCTCGGTGATCTCCTCGCGGCCGGTGAGGCGCTTCCCCATGGCGTTGGTCCAGGTGGCGTTCCGGGCGTAGCAGTCGGCCAGGGCCGTCGCGTCCTTGGCGTTGAACGCGTCCTGGAGCGAGCGGACGACGTCGCGTACGGCGATGGCGACATCGGCGGGGACGACATCGTGGAATTCGCTGGTCGTTGCCATGGTGAATACCGCTTTCCTTGCCTTGTTCCGAGCCCCGGCCCGTCCGGGCCGATGCCCACCACTCAACAACCTCAACTCCGGTCGAGGTCAAGGCGGTCGGACGGGCGGCGCGGAGGCTTGGGTTCCGGGTGCGGGGCCCGGTGACCGGAGGGAAGCGGTCCGCCGCCGGCGCGCGAACCGCGGGCCGGCGGCGGAGTCTGTCAGGTCGAGCCGGGGAGGGACCGGCCGGTCAGATCCTGTCCAGGCGCCACAGCCGCCACAGCCCCGAGCCGTCCCTCAGGTACTGCGCCCCCGAGATGGACTCCTTGCTCACCACGAACTCCTTCCTCTGCCACAGCGGCAGCAGCGGCACATCCTCCGCGATGATCTTCTGGATGGTCCGGTAGTCGTCCGTGCTCCCGTCCCGCCGGCCGTTCCGCTGGGCGTCCCGGATCAGCTTGTCGATCCGGTCGTTGGAGTAGCCCGAGTAGAGCGTGTTCCCGGTGCCCACGAGCGGGCTGGTGAACGTGTCGGCGTCCGGGTAGTCCGCGACCCACCCCAGGAGGTACGCGTCGTACTCGCCCTTGGCCCGGCCCTGCTGGAACCGCGACCACTCCACGTGTTCCGTGTCGATCCGGAACAGGCCCGTGGACTCCAGTTGCTTCTTGATCAGCGCCGTCTCCTCGTCCGTGGAGACACCCTTGGAATAGGCCAGCTTGAAGCGCACCGGCGCCGTCACGCCCGCCGACCGCAGCAGCCGGGCGGCGGCCTCCGCGTCCGGGCGCGGATAGCGGTCGAAGAAGGACGTCGTATGCCCGAAGAGGCCCTGCGGGATGAGGGAGTAGAGCGGTTCGACCGTCCGGTGGTGGACGTCCCGCGCCACCGCCACCCGGTCCAGGACGGACGCGACCGCGCGCCGGACGGCGACGTCCTTCACCGGGGACTTGCTCTTCAGGTTGAAGACCAGGAAACGGGTGCTCGCCGAGGCGTTCTCGGTGACCCTGAAGTCGTTGTCCCCCAGGGAGAGTTCGGCGACGTCGGCGGCCGGCAGATCGCGGGAGGCGACGTCGATGTCCTGCCGCTTCCAGGCGGCCATGAGGTCCTTGGGCTTGCCGAAGTACCGTACGGTGACCGGGTTTCCGGACGTCCGGTTGGCGCCCTTGTAGTGCGGGTTGGGCCTCAACTCGACCTTGCCGTCCGGCTGGAAGTCCATCAGCCGGTACGGACCGGAACCGTCCAGTTCGTTGCCCGTCCGCACCTTGTCGGCCGGGTAGGTACGGCTGTCCACGATCGACCCCACCCCGGAAGCGATCTTGGACGGGAAGGTGGCGTCCGGCGTGCGCAGCCGGAAGACCACCGTGTCGTTCCCCTCGGTGCGCACCGACTCCAGCGTCTCCAGCAGCACCGCGGGCCCCTGGTCGGACTTGATGCGCAGGATCCGGTCGAAGGAGAACTTGACGTCCTGGGCGGTGAGATCGTGCCCGTTGGCGAACTTCAGCCCGGACCGCAGGGTGCAGCTGTACGTCCGCCGTTCGACATCCTTGAAGCCGCAGCTCTTGGCGGCGTCGGGCGTCGGCTTGTCGGTGCCCGGCGTGAACGTCAGCAACGTCTGGTAGACGTTGCCGAAAAGCGACCACGATCCGACGTCGTAGACGCCGGCCGGATCCAGTCCCATGGCCGAATCCGTCGTCCCCACGACGATCGGCTTCTCGTCCCCGTCGTCCGACGACAGGCTCGAACAACCGCTCAGCCCCACCGACATCAGCGCCAACGCCGCCACAACGACCTTGCTGCGGCTTCGCCTCCGGACCCCACGCATGGCTGCGCCCCCTTTCCGTGACGCGCCTCACCTAAACACACCGGCGCGCGTACGTCCGGGGAATCGGCCAAGTGATCGACTTCCGGGGCCGACAGGCTGTCAGGGGCCGTACTCGGGGAACCGCTATGAGGTGCGCCGCAACGCCCTGACTCCACGCAACCCGATGAGGCCGATGACCGTCCCCAGAAGAAAAGAGGTGACCGCCAGCAGCAGATGCACCCAGAAGTACGCGGTCGGCTCCCCCGCGTCGTCGAAGGCGAGCCCGCTCCCGTCCTTCCACAGATTCTTTGCGAAAGTGATCCAGATGAACCAGCTCCATACGCCGAAGGCGAGCAGGAACCAGGAGACGGGGCGGGAGAGGGACGCGGGGGTGCGAGGGGCTGTCGAGCCGGAGGGTTTCACCATGGGTTTCAGTATGCGATCCGGAGTACGCACTGGTCCTATCGGGTCCTCGGCGGAAGCCCGGGCCACCGGCTCGCCCTCGGGGAGCGGGCGGAACGGTACGTTCACCGGCGTGCCGATGACGACATCACCGAACGCGACGCGCTCAGCGACGGCCCGCCGCCGTGGCGCGGCCCTGGCGGCCGCCTCCGCCTCGTTCCTACTCCCCCTGGCCGCCGCGGCCCCGGCGCTCGCGGCCCCGCCCGCCCCTTCCGCCAGCCATACCCCGTCCGCTCCCGGGAGCCCGAGGACCGGCCCCGGCGCGTCCCCCGGAGGGACGCCCAGCGGGAAGCCGAGCGGGACGCCGGCCGACGGCAAGGGCCGGCCGCCCAAACAGCCCCCCGCGAAGATGTCCGAGGTCGGCGGCGAGCTGCTGGGCAAACCGGGTGTCCAGGTGCTGCCGCGGCCGGGCGCGCCCGAGCTGCCGAAGGACCTGAGCGGGGACGCCTGGCTGATCGCCGACGCCGAGTCCGGCGAGGTCCTGGCGGCGAAGAACGCCCACTGGCGGCTGGCCCCGGCCTCCACGCTGAAGATGCTCTTCGCCGACACCCTGCTGCCCAAGTTCCCCAAGGAGCAGCGGCACAAGGTGGTGCCGGCCGATCTGGAGGGCATGGGCGAGGGCAGCAGCCAGGTCGGGCTCAAGGAGGACTCGACCTACTCGGTCGAGGAGCTCTGGCTCGGGGTCTTCCTCCGCTCGGGCAACGACGCGGTGCACGTGCTGTCCGCCATGAACGGCGGTGTGCAGCAGACCGTCCGGGACATGCAGGCGCACGCCGAGGAGCTCCAGGCGAACGACACCCACGTCGTCACCCCCGACGGCTACGACGCCGACGGGCAGGTCTCCAGCGCGTACGACCTCACGCTGTTCGCCCGCTCCGGCCTCCAGAAGCCGGACTTCCGGAAGTACTGCTCGACCGCCACCGCCCAGTTCCCCGGCGAGGAGCGGAAGGACGGGAAGCGGGAGACCTTCGGCATCCAGAACACCAACCGGCTGCTCACCGGCCAGGGCGTGCCCTTCTACAAGGGCATCGCGGGGGTGAAGAACGGGTCCACGACCAACGCCGGGAACACCTTCACCGGCGTCGCCCAGCACGGTGACCGCAAGCTCCTGGTGACCGTGATGAACCCGGAGACCAAGGAGCCCAACGAGGTCTACAAGGAGGCGGCGCACCTGCTGGACTGGGGCTTCGAGGCGACCGGCCACGTCAAGCCGGTCGGCACGCTCGTCGCGCCGCTGAACGCGCCCGGGAAGGACGGCGGGAAGTCCGGGGGCCAGGCCGGGGACAAGGCGCAGGCGTCGGTCGCCGGGTCGTCCGGCTCGGGCGGCGGCGGGATGTGGACGGCCGTGGGGATCACCGGCGCCTCGGTGGTGGCGCTGGCCGCGGCGGCGTACGTGGTGCACCGCCGGTGGCCGCTGCCGGACCTGGCCAAGCGGCGGGGCGGCCGGTCCTGAGCGGGCTCCACCGGCTTCCCGGTCGGTCCTGAGGGGACCGTTCCGGTGGCCGGGCGCCTCCCCGCGCCGGAGGCGCCCGGCCGTCACTTCTTCGCGTCCTCCGCCAGCAGGTCCGCGTCGGACTTGTCGTGCCGCGTGGTGGCCGTCCAGGCGGCGCAGAACAGCAGCAGCTTCGCTATGAAGTTGATCCACAGCAGCAGGGCGATCGGGGTGCCGAACGCGCCGTACATGCTCTTGGCCGCCACACCGCTCAGATAGCCGCCGATCACCAGCTTGAGCACCTCCAGGCCGACCGCGCCGAGCAGCGCGGCGACCAGCAGGGTGCGGGGGCGGGGCTGGACGCGGGGCAGCCGGGTGAGGACGTAGAGCAGCAGGAGGAAGTCGGCGAGCACGGCGGCGCAGAACCCGGCGGCGGTCAGCAGGGCTCCGCCGGCACCGGCGGTGGGCAGCCCGGTCTTGTCCGCCGACCAGGTGACGGCCGTCGTGGCGAACGTCGAGCAGCCGAGGGACAGCAGGGTCGCCCCGCCGAGGCCGAGCAGCACCCCCGCGTCCCTCAGCCGCAGCAGGAACGGGTTGCCCGGACTCTCCTCCAGCTCCCACACGGCCCGCAGGCACTCGCGGAGCGTGCCGATCCAGTTGACGCCGGTGAACAGCAGCAGGGCACCGGCCACGACGCCGACGGTGCCGGCGTTGTCCACCAGCGAGCCGATGTCGAGCGCGTTGGAGATGCCGGGCACCTGCTCGGCGAGCTTCCGCTCCAGGTCCTGCACCTGCTTGTCGCTGAGTATCGAGGCGGCGACGGCGGCGCCCAGGGTGAGCAGCGGGAACAGGGCGACGAAACTGGTGAAGGTGATCGCCGCGGCGAGCCGCGTCCACTTCACGCGGTCCAGGGTCTCGTACGAGCGCCACGCGTGCGTCCGCGTCAGCCGGGCCGCGGCGGGCCCCACCACCGGCAGCCGGATCAACCAGTCCATGATCCACGTCTACCCCGTGCGGGCGTCGCTCACCGCCCTGAGGGGGTGCGCTCCCCCGCGCACGCGCCCACGGCGCTCAGCGGGAGGCGGCCGGCGGCCGGGACGCGCCCGTCTGGCGGGGCAGGGCGGCCGGGACGGGGCCGGGCCGGCCGAAGGGGTACTCGCGGTCCAGCCGCCAGACGCCGTCGGCCCCCTGCTCGTACAGGGCGAAGCCGTCGATCGTCCAGGCCGCCTCGTAGTCCGCCAGTTCCTCGTAGGCCCGGTCCATGGCCTCCTCGGAGATGCCGTGGGCGACGGTCACGTGCGGGTGGTACGGGAACTGGAGCTCGCGGGCCAGCGGGCCGGCCGCGTCCCGGATCCGCTTCTGCAGCCAGGAGCAGGCGGAGGAGCCCTCCACCACGTTGACGAAGACCACCGGCGAGAGCGGGCGGAAGGTGCCCGTCCCGGACAGCCGCATGGGGAACGGGCGGCCGGCCGCGGCGACCTCGGCGAGATACGCCTCGATCACGGGGAGCGACGACGCCTCGACCTCGGTGGGTGGCAGGAGGGTGACGTGGGTGGGGATGCCGTGCGCGTGGGGGTCCCCGAAGCCCTCGCGGCGCTTCTGGAGGAAGCTGCCGTACGGCTCCGGGACCGCGATCGAAACGCCGAGCGTTACGGTCCCCATCGAGTTCTCCCTCCTGTGCGCCTGTAGGTCCCCGTGGTCAGTGTGGCGGCTGCGCCGCGTCCCCTGCCAGGTGTCCTGGTCCCGGGCGCGGGAGGACGGCCGTCCTCCCTGCGCCTTCGGGCCGTCCGGACTTGTCCGGTGTGACGGACTTCTCACGCCGGCGCCGTCCGGTGCCGGTGCGGCTCGGTGCCGTGCGGCTCAGTGCTTGGCGGGCAGGAAGCCCACCTTGTCGTACGCCTGGGCGAGGGTCTCGGCCGCGACCGCGCGGGCCTTCTCGGCGCCCTTGGCCAGGACAGAGTCCAGCGTCTCCGGGTCGTCCAGATATTCCTGTGTACGGGCACGGAACGGCGTCACCCACTCCACCATCACCTCGGCGAGGTCGGTCTTGAGCGCACCGTAGCCCTTGCCCTCGTACTTCTGCTCCAGTTCCGCGATTCCCGTCCCGGTGAGCGTGGAGTAGATCGTGAGCAGGTTGCTGACGCCCGGCTTCTCCTCGGGGTCGAAGCGGATCACCGTGTCGGTATCGGTGACGGCGCTCTTGATCTTCTTCGCGGAGACCTTGGGCTCGTCGAGCAGGTTGATCAGGCCCTTGGTGGTGGACGCCGACTTGCTCATCTTGGCGGTCGGGTCCTGGAGGTCGTAGATCTTCGCCGTCTCGCGGACGATGTGCGCGGCGGGCAGCGTGAAGGTGTCCCCGAACCGGCCGTTGAAGCGCTCGGCGAGGTCGCGGGTCAGCTCGATGTGCTGGCGCTGGTCCTCGCCGACCGGGACGGCGTCCGCCTGGTAGAGCAGGATGTCGGCGACCTGGAGGATCGGGTACGTGAAGAGGCCGACCGTCGTCCGGTCGGCGCCCTGCTTGGCCGACTTGTCCTTGAACTGGGTCATCCGGGACGCCTCGCCGAAACCGGTGAGGCAGTTCATCACCCAGCCGAGCTGCGCGTGCTCGGGGACGTGGCTCTGGATGAACAGCGTGCAGCGCTCCGGGTCGAGGCCGGCGGCGAGCAGTTGGGCGGCGGCGACGCGGGTGTTGGCGCGCAGCTCCGCGGGGTCCTGCGGGACGGTGATCGCGTGCAGGTCGACGACCATGTAGAACGCGTCGTGCGTCTCCTGCAGCGCCACGTACTGCCGGATGGCACCGAGGTAGTTGCCGAGGTGGAAGGAGCCGGCGGTGGGCTGGATACCGGACAGGGCGCGCGGACGATCAAGGGCCATGCGCACATTCTCTCAGGTACCGGCGCCGACTCGGTCCGGCGGTGGCTGCGTCGGTGTTAGAAAGGCGGACAACCGCATGCCCCGACCCGAACGGAGCACACGTTGAACGCCACCGAACGCAGCATCGCCGCCGCCGAGGCCCATGGCGCGCACAACTACCACCCCCTGCCGGTCGTGGTGGCGACCGCGGAGGGCGCGTGGATGACCGACGTCGAGGGACGCCGCTACCTCGACATGCTCGCCGGGTACTCGGCACTCAATTTCGGCCACGGCAACCGCCGTCTCCTCGACGCCGCCAAGGCACAGCTCGAACGGGTGACCCTCACGTCCCGGGCGTTCCACCACGACCGGTATGCCGAGTTCTGTACCGAGCTCGCCGCGCTCTGCGGCAAGGACATGGTGCTGCCGATGAACACCGGCGCGGAGGCGATCGAGACCGCCGTCAAGACCGCCCGGAAGTGGGGGTACCGGGTCAAGGGTGTGCCGGACGGCCGGGCGAAGATCATCGTGGCCGACAACAACTTCCACGGCCGCACCACCACCATCGTCAGCTTCTCCACCGACCCCGAGGCCAGGGCCGACTACGGCCCCTACACCCCCGGCTTCGAGATCGTGCCCTACGGGGACCTGGCCGCCCTGGAGGCGGCCGTGGACGAGAACACGGTGGCGGTGCTCCTGGAGCCGATCCAGGGCGAGGCGGGCGTGCTCGTCCCGCCGCCCGGCTACCTGTCCGGGGTGCGGCGGCTGACCGCCGAGCGGAACGTGCTGTTCGTCGCCGACGAGATCCAGTCCGCCCTCGGGCGCACCGGCAGCACGTTCGCCTGCGAACACGAGGACGTCGTGCCCGACGTGTACGTCCTGGGCAAGGCCCTCGGCGGTGGCGTCGTCCCCGTCTCGGCCGTCGTCGCCGACCGTGACGTCCTCGGCGTCTTCCGTCCCGGCGAGCACGGCTCCACCTTCGGCGGCAACCCGCTCGCCTGCGCCGTCGCCCTGGAGGTCATCGCCATCCTCAAGACGGGTGAATACCAGGAGCGCGCCACCCGCCTCGGCGAGCACCTCCACCACGAGCTGGGCCTGCTCGTCGGCACGGGCGCCGTGGAGGCGGTCCGCGGCCGGGGCCTCTGGGCCGGCGTCGACATCGCCCCGTCGCTCGGCACCGCCCGCGAGGTCTCCGAGCGGCTCATGGAGCGGGGGGTACTGGTGAAGGACACCCACGGATCGACGATCCGGATCGCACCGCCGCTCGTGATCTCCAAGGAGGACCTGGACTGGGGGTTGGAGCGACTGCGGGCGGTACTCGCGGGTTAGCGAGCGGGGGTACGAACCGCTCCGCGCGGTTGCCCTCGGACGCCGGACGGGCTGGTTGTCGGCAGGCGCCAGCTCGGCCCGTCCGGTGCGCCGAGCCACGCCCACTGACTCTTTTCCGTGACGGTGACGCCGAACTCCGTCGGCATCGGGGAATCGGCCGCACGCCAGGTGTCGAGCGCGTTTTCCAGCATGTCCCACAGAGCGACGGGGCCGCCTTGGCGGACGTTCCACGCGTCGTCGCCCTTGGGCGTGAGGACGGCGAAGGATGCGTCCGTGGCATCGAGCACATACGTGCAGGGCGTGCCGTCGTCGGCCGGCATGGAGAAGAAGCGGGCGCCTGGCATGGCGAGTTGCGCCATGAACCCGCTGCCGGCCGTGGTCAGCGTGTCGGGTCCATAGCGGGTACTGCGCGGAGTGCCGTCGTCCGGTGCGGGAATCACGCCGAGGTTTCCGGGGGCGTCCTGCTGCCGGGCAATCATGAAACTCGCGTCGCCGTCGATGAACCGGCCCTCGGCGCACCCCTCGCGGTCCACGGTGAGGCGGACCAGCCCGAGTGAGCGCATCCAGCCGCGGAGGGTGGCGAGGACGAGCCCGCCGGAGCGGGTCTGCCGCACCCAGGTGCAGGGGACGTGGCGCACACCGCAGGTGGCGATCGTCCGGTCGTAGGGGGCGCCCCCGGGAGCCCCGGCCATGCCGTCGCCGACGATGAGCCGGGGAGCGTACCCACAGCGGCCGAGCGCGGCGCGGGCGCGTGCTGCGACGTCGGGATCGGTCTCGACCGAGGTGACCCGTTCCGGGCCCAGTCGGTGGCACATGAGCGCGGCCGAGTATCCGGTGCCGGTACCGACCTCCATCACGCTCATACCGTCGTGCACCTGGAGTTCTTCCAGCATGTGCACGACGAGCGCCGGCAGGGTCGAGGACGACGTCGGGTGCGCGCCCTGGATGGGCCGGGGATCACTCCAGTCGATCTCTTGGCCGTCGAACTGTGTGACGAGGGTTTCGTCGGCGTACGCCTGCCGCAGCCATTCCTCGACACCGACGATGCCGGCCGTGACGGGCGTCCACGTCGTCAGGCCGGGAGCGTCGGTCTCGCGGTAGAAGCACCGGACGAACTCGTGCCGGGGAACGCCCTCGACGGCCGCGCGCCATCCCGGGGTGCGCAGCCAACCGTCGTCGGCGAGCCCGGCCGCGAGCTGTTGCCGCAGCTTGGTTGCGATGGATTCGACGTCAGGTGCCATGCGTGCCTCGTTCCAGAAGATCGGCGACGGCTGTGGTCATGGGAGTCCCGTGGGGGGTTCCATCCATGCCCATTGCCCGGAGGGGTTGCACTCGATGAACGTCCACTCGCCCGAGGGGGTGAGCGCGAAGTCGAATGCGCCGAAGACGAGCCCGAAGTGCCGAAGGTAAGCGAAGAGCGCGCTTCGGACGTCCGGCGGCGGGACGACAGGGGTGTACGTGTGGGTGCTGTAGTCGATGCGCCAGTCGAGCAGTCCGGAGTCGACGCGCACCGCGAAAACTCGCTCCCCGACCACGGTCACGTGGACGTCCGCGGCCTTGTCCACCTGTGCTTGGAAAAGGTGCGCGGCGGCGGCCAGGCCGGCGGGTTTGTACTCGGCGTCGCCGATGCGGTGGGGGTGGTTGACGTACAGGCAGCCGGGGAGCGAGGCGAGGACGCCGCCGAGGCCGTAACGGGCTTGAGCGACGGCGAACCGGGCGTCCCTGACGTCGAGGTGGGGAAAGGCGAACCCGGAGGGGCGCCGGTAGTACAAGGACCGGACAGTGCCGAGTTCGGCGGTGCGGGTCGGAGTTTGCACGCTTCCGTGCCACTGCTGGGCCTTGCCGCCGATAAAGGCGGAACACGCGAGAGTGGCGGGGAAGTCACCGGAGTCGAACCGCACGACCGGGACTCCCCGGTCGTGCAGCTCGGCGATGACGAGATCGGCGGTCGGGTCGTCGAGGTTGGTCACGACCGCGACCGGGCGGGGGTCGGTCACTGGTCGGTGTCGTTCCCCGTGTCGCTGTCGGGGGAGTCGCTGTTGCGGTCGCCCTGGCCGGTCGTACCCGTTGGCGGATTGGTGCCGGACGACGTGCCGTGCCCCGGCACCATCACGACGGCACCGAAAGCGTCGAGGTAGCGGGCCGTCTGCGTGTCGGCGTGCAACTCGATGTGAGCGTACTGATGCACCTCGGCCGGGGGTACGGGGCGATGCGGCGCAGCGCCCACGGGGTGGGGGTCCGGTGCCCCTGTGGGAGCGGGGTTCCGGTGGGGAATCGGTCGGCGTAGTCGAACATCACGTGCCTTTCCGTTTCGGAGACGGAGACGGACAGGACTGTGCGGTGATGCACCGCCACGGCCCTATGGCGTTGCTGCCGTCGGCGGGTAGGGCGGAGATGCGCCCGGTAGGAGCGAGCGGCAGGTGGGTCGGTCCGGGGCGATCAGACTCCGGGGTGGCTCATTCGTACGGTGAGGCGGGAGCGTGGGCGCGCGCGGGTGGTGCCCCATCGGACCGTGCCGGCCTGGGCACCGGCCTCGATGAACCGGAAGAGGTCTTGTCGAGCGCGGCCGACGGGGGTCGGCTCGAACGAGAGGGTCAGGCGCACAGGGCCTCCGACGGCGACGTGCTTCTGCCATTCCCGTCCGGTGCCGGGGATGCGGAGTTCCCACCAATCGTCCCCGTAGTCGAGACGGACGGTGCCGTGGTGCAGCGATATGCGCGATCCGACATAGCGGGGTCCCTCCTCGATGGGCCCCAGCCCCAGGCAGAAGGACAGGGCGCGCATTCCGGCCTCGATCCACTCCACGGTTTCGCCGAGCCGCCGGGGCGGTTCGTGAGTCAGCAGGAGGTGGGCGACCAGGCCGGTGTCGGCGTGGTGGATTCCGTGGCTGTAGGTGAGGCCGGTGAGCAATCCGAGGCTGGGCGTGATCCGTACCGTCACTGGGACTTCACCTCTGCCCACACTGCCTTGCCGAACGGCCTGCGGGTGCTCCCCCATGTGGCCAGGGCGTCGACGATGTAGAGGCCGCGGCCCCGGCATCGCTCGTCGCTCTCGGGTCTCAACCGCGGCTCACGGCGCACGGGGTCGTGGACCTGGATACGGGTGCGGGTGTCGGTGGCGTGGACGATGACGCGCAGGTGGTCACCCGGCTCGCTGCCGTAGCGAACCGCGTTGGTCACGAGCTCGGACACGACCAGCATGACGGCGAACGCGTACTCGTCGTCCGGGTCGGACACGGCGTGTTCGACGGCCTTCCGGGCGTAGACGCGGGCCGTTGCGGGCGCGCGCTCGGTGGCGGGCAGAGTGAGGTGCGCCGCAGTGCGGGAGACGTTCTCGGGCAACATCGTCACATGCCGTTCCGGCACGTGCCGCTGCCCGACACGGGCGGGGCCTGGTCCTGGCCGTTCCTGGCACGCGGTGACGTCCGTCTCGGCTCGGCGGACCGAGCCGCCCCGGACGACGAGTGACAGCGCAGCCTCTGGCAGACGCGCGCGAGGTTCTGCATATGGGCAACGGCCGAGCGCAGGCCCGGACCCGGGCCGGCGCCGAGTTCGCGGCGCGCGTCCTCCACGGCCGACGTCGCATGCCGCCTCTCGTCGGTGGAGGGAGTCATGGCTCCGGTACGGTCCTCGACCTCCCGCGCCAATCGCGTCACGTGGTCACGCAGCCGTTCGGTCAGCTCCCGGACCTCCTCGGCTCGGGGGAGCACGGCCGTGGGCATGAGCGCACGGCCGATGACATCGATGAGGTCCTGCCGCGTCACGGTTCTGATCCCTTCCTGAGTACGGTTCGCACAGCGAGGTAACTCCACCGATCGGCCTTCCCGGTACTGTGTGGAGGGAGCGTGAACGTGAAAGCCATGAAATCCGGCAGGAGTTGAGAACATGGCGAGCAGCCCACGCACTCCGAACACCGGTTTGAGCGCCCTGCTCGACCAGGCGCGATGGTCACGCGGTCAACTCGCCATGGCAGTCAACCGCATCGGTAACGAAATCGGGTTGTCGCTGCGCTACGACCAGTCGGCGGTGTCGCACTGGCTGTCCGGGACGATGCCACGGGCCCAGGTCAGGCCCGTCATCCTCGAAGCCTTCGCTCGGCGCCTCGAACGGCCTGTCGCCTACGACGAGGCCGGACTGACCCGCCCGGACGCGGAGGACGACGGCGGGAGCACTGTCGAGGAGCTGCTCGACATCGGGCGGGCCGACATGGACCCGTCGCGCAGAGGTGTTCTCGCCGCCGGCGTGTACTCGGCCGTATTGGCCGTACCGATGTTCCCGGAGCTCGCGGGCCGTCCGGCCCATGCCGCCACCGGCAGGACCACACGGATCGGCGAAGCCGAGGTGGCGACCGTCCGGACCATGACCGAGAAGATCGCCGACATCCTCGACGAGCTCGGGGGAGGCCACGCCCGCCCCATGGCGGCGGCCTTCCTGGTCAACACGGTGGCCCCCTACCTCCAGGCCGCGGGTACCGAACGTGTACGCAAGGGCATGCTCGCCGCCGCCTCCGACCTCGTCTACCTGACGGGCTGGATGGCGATGTACGAGCGTCAGCACGGCCTCGGGCAGCGCTACTACACCAAGGCCCTCAAGCTGGCCGGTGCCGCCGAGGACCACGTCACGTACTGCCGCACCCTGCGGGGCATGAGCCTCCAGGCCTCGAACCTGGGTCACGGCACCAAGGCCCTGCAGCTCGCCGACGCGGCCGCCGAAGCGTCACCGAAGGCAGGGCCGCGCCTTCGGGCGTTCCTCGCCGGGCAACAGGCCCACGCCGCGTCCATGACCGGGGACCGGCACACCGCCTTCGCCCGGCTCCGGGAAACGGAAAGCGCCCTCTCGAAGGCCGATTCCCGGCGTGAGGCCATCGGCGGCTACGACACCAGCGCCTATCAGTTCCACGTCTCGCACGTGCTGTACGAGCTCAAGGACCTCACCGGATCGATCCGCGCGATGGAGGAGTGCCTGAAGCTCCAGCCACGCCAGGAGCGCCAGGGCCGTGCGCACTCCCATGGGCTGCTGGCGCAGCGGCAGTTCGAACTCGGACATCTGGACGCCGCGTGTGCCACCTGGCACCGGTTCCTCGACGACTACGTCCAGCTCTCGACGGCACGGGGCGACGAGCATGTCGACATCATGCGCCGCCGGATCCGGCCGCACGCGTCGGCCCGGTCCGTCAAACCGCTCATGGAACGCGCCCGGGAGGTCGCCCGGAGCAAGTCCGGGCCCCGCCAGACGTGGTAACCGCGCGCTAGAGGATCACATGCGGCAGGAAGCGCGCGTAGCCGTCCGTCACCAGGCCGGAGGACTCCCGTATGCCGAGGCCCGCCGGTTCGTCCTCGACGACCCACGCGCCCAGCACCACGTGGTTGCCGTCGAACGCGGGCAGCGGGGCCAGCTCCTGGTAGCAGCAGGGTTCGTCCCGGAGTGCCGGGGCCGCGTCGCTCGGCGGGTGGACCGTCACCCCCGCGCCCTCCCGCCCGAGCAGCGGCTTCGCGACGTAGCCCGTGGTGCGGGACAGCTCGCGCGGGCCGTCCACGTACGCCGGGAGCAGGTTCGGATGCCCGGGGTGGAGCTCCCACAGCACCGCCAGCAACGCCTTGTTGGACAGCAGCATCTTCCACGCGGGCTCGATCCACAGCGTGGACCCCGTGCCGCCGCCGTTGTCGAGGGTGTCCAGGACGTGGGGGCCGAAGTCGTCGGAGACCAGCCATTCCCAGGGGTAGAGCTTGAAGCAGGCGCGGAGGAAGCCGTAGCGCTCGTCGACGAAGCGGTGGGATACGCGGTCCCAGCCGATGTTCTCCATGGAGATGGCGCGGGTCTCCAGGCCGGCCTGGTCGGCGGTCTCGCGGAGGTAGGCGACGGTCATCAGGTCCTCGCCGATCTCGTCGCCGGCGGAGTGGGCGAAGTGGACCGGTGTGCCGGGCGGCAGCAGGGCGGACTGCCGGCGCCAGGCGTCGACGAGGCGTTCGTGCAGGGAGTTCCACTGGTCGGCGCCGGGGACGCCGGCGAAGCGCTCCTCCATCCAGAACCACTGCGGGCCGGCGGCCTCCACCAGGGAGGTGGGGGTGTCGGCGTTGTACTCGAGCAGCCTGGCGGGGCCGGTGCCGTCGTAGCGGAGGTCGAATCGGCCGTACAGGGACGGCAGTTCGCCCCGTCGGCGCCAGGACTCGGCTATCGCTTCGGTCAGCCGGGGGTCGGTGATCCCCAGGTCGGCGAAGCGGCCGGTGTCCACGATGTGCGCGGCGGCGGCCAGGCACATGGCGTGCAGCTCGGCGACGGTCTCCTCCAGTGCCTCGACCTCGGGCAGGGTGAAGGAGTAGTAGGCGCTCTCGTCCCAGTAGGGGCGCAGTTCGCCGTCGGGGTGGCGGGTGAGCGGGTAGATCAGGCCCTGTTCCTCGACGGTCTCCTGCCAGCCGGGGCGCGGGGTGGTGCGGTGGCGGCGCACGGCGGTCACCCGCCTCCGGAGCCGGAGGAGCAGCCGAAGCCGCCCCGGTCGACCGCCTGGCTCTTGCTGAACGTGCCGCTGTCGGCATAGCCGCCGGACTTGCGGTCGGCACCGTAGTACCAGCGGGCCGAGGGCGTGCCGGAGGTGCCCGACGAGCCCGAGGAACCCGACGAGGACGTGCTTTTGCACGCCTTCGAGTCCAGCACGCGATAGCCGCGCGATACGTCGTAACTGTTCGGATCGACGCAGCGTTTGTCCGGCTCGGACCCGCACGAGGTGAGGGCGGCGGCGAGGACGCCCATGCCGCCCAGGACGACCGTGCTGGACCGGAGTCTGCGCCGTGAGGCGTTCTGTCCCATTCTTCTTTCCCCCGTCGTACAACCGTGTGTCCGGCTGTCCGTTCCACGATAGACCCGGGCACCGACAACGCCCCGGACACCCTCAGTCCGGCGGCGGCAGGGACCGCAGCAGCGCCTCCAGGACGCCGGGGAAGGTGTGGTCGGCCGGTGTCCCATAGGCGACGATCACGCCGTCGGGGCCGCCGGGCGGGAGAGGCGGCGCGGCGGAGTGGCGGTAGCGGCTCAGCCCTTCCAGGGCCAGCCCCTGCCAGTGGGCCGCCTGGAGGGTGGACCGCTCGGTGCCGGGCGGGAGTTCGAGGACGACGTGCAGCCCCGCGGCGATGCCGGTGACCCGGATGTGCGGGGCGTGCTCGGCGAGGGCGGCGACGAGCCGGTCGCGGCGGCGCCGGTAGCGCAGCCGCATCGATCGGACGTGGCGGTCGTACGCGCCGGAGGTGATGAACTCGGCGAGCGTGAGCTGTTCCAGGGTGCTCGTGCGCCACTCCCCCGTCGATTTGGCCCGCACGACCTCGTCGGCCAGGTCCTCCGGCAGCACCATCCAGGACAGCCGCAGGGCGGGCGAGAGCGACTTGCTCGTGGTGCCGCAGTAGACGACGCGGTCCGGGGCCAGGCCCTGGAGCGCGCCGACCTGCCGTCCGTCGTACCGGAACTCGCCGTCGTAGTCGTCCTCCACGACCAGGCCGCCGGTGCGCCCGGCCCACTCCACGACGGCGGTCCGGCGGTCGGGGTGGAGGGGGACGCCGGTGGGGAACTGGTGGGCGGGGGTGAGGAGGACCGCGCCGACGTCCCGTCGCCCGTCCAGCCCGGTCACGTCGGCGCCGCGGCCGTCGACCGGGAGCGGCACCAGCCGCAGGCCCGCCCGCGCGAACACGTCGTGGTGCTGCCAGAAGCCGTACGACTCGACCGCCGTGGCGCGCGTCCCCCGCCGCCGCAGGACGTCCCCGAGGAGCGCGAGGCCCTGCATGAAGCCCGCGCAGACGACGATCCGTTCGGGGTCGGCGCGTACGCCCCGGGCCCGCGCCAGGTAGTCGGCGAGGGCGGTGCGCAGTTCGACGCGGCCGCGCACGTCGCCGTACCCGAACGCCTCGTTGGGCGCGGCGGTGAGCGCGCGCCGGGCCGCGGCGGCCCAGGCGGTGCGCGGGAAGGAGGCGATGTCCGCGGTGCCGGTGCGCAGGTCGTGCAGGGGGCGCGCGGGCGGGCGTACGGGCCCCCCGGCGGACGTGGACCGGCCCGCCGCCGACCGGCCGGCGGGCGCCTGGGCCACCCGGGTGCCCGAGCCCTGCCGGGCGGTGAGCCAGCCCTCGGCCACCAGCTCCCCGTACGCGTCGGCGACGGTGTTGCGGGCCATGCCGAGGTCGCCGGCGAGGGAGCGGGAGGACGGCAGCCGGGTGCCGGGGGCGAGCCGACCGGAGCGCACGGCGTCCCGCAACGCCCTGACCAGCGCGGCCCGCACCCCGCCCGGCCCGGAGAGGTCGAGGTGCAGATCGGCCCCGGAGACGGTCCCGCCGCGCCCGGAAGCGGCCGGGGCGCCAGTGGTACCTGCGGCGGCGGAAGTGGCCCACGATTTCTCCATGAAAGTGGACCATACCTGTGGGCCGCCCCGGCCGTAGGGTCGGAGACATGACCGAGACCACGAAGAACGCCACGTCCACCGGGCACACCGGCACCCACCAGCACGGCCCGCGCATGGAGTACGCGCAGGCCGCCCCCGACGTCTACAAGGCCATGTACGCCCTGGAGCGGGCCGCCATCGAGGGCCTGGACCACACCCTCGTCGAACTGGTCAAGATCCGCGCCTCGCAGCTCAACCACTGCGCGTTCTGCCTCGACATGCACACCAAGGACGCCCGCAAGGCCGGCGAGTCCGAGGACCGCATCTACCTGCTGAGCGCGTGGCGGGAGGCGACCGGCTACTACACCGAGAAGGAGCAGGCGGCGCTCGCCCTCACCGAGGCCGTCACCGTCATCACCGACGGCTTCGTGCCGGACGAGGTCTGGGACGAGGCCGCCGACGCCTTCGACGAGAAGGAGCTGGCCCAGCTCATCGCGGTGATCGTCGCGATCAACGCGTGGAACCGGTTCGCCGTGACCACCCGCGCGGTGCCCGGCGCCTACCAGGCCCGTTGATGACGGCCGCGGCGTTCCGCGCCCTGCACCACGGGCGGCCGGCCGGCGATCCGCTGGTCCTGGCCGGCCCATGGGACGCGGGCAGCGCCCGGGCCTTCGCCGACGCCGGTTTCGCCGCGCTGGCCACGCCCAGCGCGGCGGTGGCGGCGTCGCTGGGCGTGGCGGACGGCGACGTTCCGGCCGCGGAGATGTTCGCGGCGGTCGCCCGCGTCGTACGGGCGGTGGACGTACCCGTCTCCGCCGACCTGGAGGACGGCTACGGGCTCCCGGCCCGGGAACTGGTCGAACGCATCCTGGAGACCGGTGCGGTCGGCTGCAACCTGGAGGACACCGACCGGACCACCGGACGGCTCCTGGACCCGCGCGAGCAGGCCGACCGGCTGGCCGACGTCCGGGCGGAGGCCGGCGACGCCCTGTTCCTCAACGCCCGGATCGACAGCTGGCTGCGCGGCGCTTCCGACGAGGACGCGCGGGAGCGGGCCCGGCTGTACGCGGCGGCGGGCGCGGACTGCGTGTACCCGATCCTCGCCCCGGAGGGTGCCCTGGCCGCGATCGGCGCGGCCGCCGGCCTACCGGTCAACGCCATGGCCAAGCCGGAGAGTTCGGCTCCGCACCGGCTGGGCCGGCTGGGCGCGGACCGGATCACCTTCGGGAAGGGGATGTTCCTGCGGTCCATGACGGCGGCGGGGGCGATCGCAGCGGAACTCCACGTCGGCTGACCGTCGTTCATGACGCGGCCGACCGGGGGCGGGGCCCCGGCCGGCCGCGGTGTGTGCTACTTGAGCGCGGCCAGGCTGCGCCGGACGACGGAGCGGTTGTGCTGCCGGGCCGCGTCGAGCCGGGTCTTCTTGGCGGCTATCCCCTTTTCCTGGAGCTTGGCCTCGGTGGCGAACCACACGTCGAGCAGCCCGGTGGACTGTTTGCAGTCGACCTCGGCGACGGCGATCTTCTTGGTCTCGGGGCTGGTGGCCCAGTCGTCCGCTTTCGGACCCTGGGTGATCTCGAACGGGTTCTTGTACGCGTATCCCTTGGTCTTCATGCAGGCGGACCAGGCGTCGAAGCCCTGCTGTACCGCCGGGTCCTTCATCGCCCGGGTGAAACTGTCACTGCCGATCTCCCGTGCGGCGGAGTCGTCCTGGGCGCCGGCTTTCTCCCGGGCCTCGGCGTTGCAGCCGCCTTTGGGCACGGGTACGCCGCCGATGGACCCCAGGACCTCGCCGTCGCCGTTCTTCCCGTAAAGGGCGTCCATCTGCGCGGAGGTCGGATCCCATCGGGGCGGTTCGCCCTGGGCGCTCGGCCAGGCGTAGCCCCACTTCTCCGCGGTGGCGCGGTCGGAGAGTCCGTAACGGCGCTCCAGGTTCGCGGTGTTGTCGGATATCGCCGTGTAACTCTCCGGCCGGACGGGCGGGTCGTAGGTGAGTCCGTAACGGGCCATGCACGCCTGCACGTTCCGCAGGACGGCGGCCCGCTCCGCGGTGGCGTCCTTGAAGGAGACCAGGTACTGCTCCACCGGGAGCTCCCGGCTTCTGAGCAGGCCCTGCCGGATGGTCGGGTCCGGCGCCACGGCGTCGGCCGCCGCGGCGACGGGGGTGTGCGGGGCCTGGTCGGCAAGGTGCTCCGAGCCGTACCAGGCGAGCCCGGCGACGGCGGCGACGAGCAGCGCCGAGGAGGTGATCTTCACGGGCGTGCGACCGGTCATGTGCCTCATCCCATCCGCCGGCTGGAGGCGTTGTTGTTGCGGACCGCCGGAAGGAGGTTGTACACCGTCCCGTTCTCCATGCGATCCACGTACCCCTCGAAATAAGAGTTGTAATAGGTCTCGTGGGGCACCCAGTCCTGGTTGGCGGCAGCCGCGGCCGCGTTCTTCAGCGCCTGACCGCTCCCGTAGTACTGCGGCATGCACTTGGTGTTGATTCCGAGGCGGAATTTTATGATGTTGCCGTTGGGCTGGTTCCGGAATTCATAGCGGATCGTTTCATCGCCCTCGACGCGGCCCCAGTGGTCCACCATGGAGCGGTTGGTGAGGTAGCAGGGGCTGATGATCTCGCCGCCGTTGTTCTTGCCGTAGTAGAAGTAACCCATGCAGGCGGCGACATTGGAACTGCAGATGTCCCAGTCGTACCGGGTCCCCGCCGAGGCCGGCGAAGCGGACGAAAACGTCATCGCCGCGGCGAATGCCACGGCGGTGGCGGCAAGTCCGGCCGAACCGTGCCGCCGTTTTTCCTTTTCCGGTTTCCGAATTCGCATACGGCGGATTCTTCACGGCGCCGCCGGGACCGCACCAGAGGCCGAACAGGTCGCCGGCGGCATGGAACGGATCACGCAGGACGTACCGGAACGGACGCGCGGTGACGCGCGGGCGGGCCATCCGGAAATGGCTTGAAATCCACGTGTGGACCACTTGCGCCCGGGCCGTCTGCCCGACTATGCGCGCAAATCCCAACCGGAAGGTACTGTTCGGTTGATCATGGCCGAGAATCAACCCTGGAGACCGGTCCGTTACGGTGGCCCAATGCTCGTGATTCCAGAGGGATTTGCCCGGCTGACCATCACCCGCGAGGGCGACGCGGGGCGCGCCTGGCTCACCCGGCTGCCCGCGCTGGCCGGGGACCTGCTCCGGCGCTGGGCGTGCGTACCGGACGGACCCGTCACCCACGGCCAGGTCGGCACAGTCGTCCCCGTCCGCCGGGGCGACGGCACTCCCGCCGTGCTGAAGGTCTCCTTCCCCCACCCCGGGAACGTCCACGAACCCGACGCGTTCGCCGTCTGGGACGGCCGCGGCGCCGTCCGCCTCCTCGAACGCGACGACGAGCGCTTCGCGATGCTGCTGGAGCGGGCGGGCACCGGCGCGCTCGCCGAACTCCCCGACGCCGACGAGGCCATGGCGGTCGCCGGCCGGCTCGCCCGCCGCCTGGCCGTGCCCGCCCCGCCCGGCCTTCCCCGGCTGCGCGACCGGGCCCAGGAGTGGGAGGAGGGCCTGGGCAAGGACGCCGAACGGCTCGGACACCCGCTGCCCTCCGCCGTCCTGGACGCCGCTCTCGCGACCGCCCGCGAGCTGGCCCCCGTACAGCCCGACACCCTCGTCCACGGCGACCTCCACGCCGCCAACGTGCTGCGCGGCGACCGCGAGCCGTGGCTCGCCATCGACCCCAAGGGCTTCGCCGGCGATCCGGCCTACGACGCGTTCACGCTCCTGCGGAGCCGGGCCGCCGACCTGCTCACCGCCCCGGACCTGGGCACGGCGCTGCTCCGCCGCCTCGCGGTGTTCGCCGAGGCGGCGGAGCTGGACCGCGAACGGACGGTCCGCTGGGCACAGTTGCGCTGCGTTCAGGCCGCGCTCTGGGGGCGCGACCACGGTGATCCGGAGTGGCTGGTGGGGATGTACGACCACGTGGCCGGGCTCCTCACCATGAGCATCAGCTGAGCGTCAGAGCCACTTCTTCCACACCTCCGGGTGCGCCTTCACCCACTTCGCCGCCGCCTTGTCGGCCGGCAGCTTGTCCTCGGCCATCAGCTGGGCGACCTCGTTCTGGTCCCGCTTCGTCCAGCGGAAGTTCTTCAGGAAGCGGGCCGCGTCGCCGCCCTTGCGGGCGAAGTCGGCGTTGAGGAACTTCTTCAGCGGGGTGGTCGGGTAGGCGCAGTCGACGGAGTCGGGGTCCGACTCGCCCTTCGTCCCGCAGGCGTCCGAGTACGGCGGAAGCTTGACCTCCACCATCGGCACCTCGTTGAACAGCCACTGCGGCTCGTACCAGTACGTCAGGAACGGCTTGCGGTCCTTGGCGAACTGCTTGATCTGGGTGATCTGCGCCGCCTCCGAACCGGCGAAGACGACCTGGTAGTCGAGCTTCAGGTTGTTCACCAGCGCCTTGTCGTGGGTGACGTACGACGGCGAGCCGTCGAGGAGCTGGCCCTTGCCGCGGCTCTCCGGGGTCTTGAGCTGCGACGCGTACTTGTTGAGGTTCCGCCAGTCGGTGACGTCGGGGTGGGCGTCGGCGAAGTACTTGGGGACCCACCAGCCGATGTGGCCGGTGACCCCGAGGTCGCCGCCGTCCGCGACGGTCTTCTTGTCGCTGACGTAACGCTTCTCCTGCTCGGGGTGGCCCCAGTCCTCCATGATGGCGTCCACCCGGCCCTGGCTGAGCGCGTCCCAGGCGGGGACCTCGTCGACCTGGACGGTGTCGACGCGGTAGCCGAGCTCGTGCTCCAGCAGGTACTGGGCGACAGCCGTGTTGGCGCGGGCGCCGACCCAGGACTGCACGGAGAGCGTCACGGACTTCGTGCCGGCCGCGTTGGCGTACGGCGAGCCCTGCTTGGTCATGTCGGCCGCGCCGCAACCGGTGAGGGTCAGGAGGCCGAGGGCCGCCGCACCGGCGATCCACTTACCGCGCATCACGCGCTCCCTTCGTCGGCTGGGTGACCCGGTCGAGCATCAGCCCCAGGCAGGCGATCGAGGCGCCGGCGACGAGGCCGGTGGCGAGATCGCCGCGGGCGAGGCCGAAGACCACCTCGTAGCCGAGGCCGCCACCGCCCACCAGGGCGCCGATGATGACGACGGACAGGACGAGCACCACGGCCTGGTTGACGGCGAGCAGCAACTCGTTGCGCGCCAGCGGGAACTGGACCTGGAGCAACTGCTGCCGGCCGGTCGCGCCCATGGACGTCGACGACTCCATGGCCCGCGGGTCGGCCTGCCGCAGCCCCTCGCCCGCGATGCGGATGACGGCGGGCAGCGCGTAGACGACGGCCGCCGCGGCGGCGGGCGCCCGGCCCACGCCGAACAGGGCGACCACCGGGATCAGGTAGACGAACTGCGGCATGGTCTGGAACACGTCCAGCACCGGCCGCAGCAGCCGCTCGGTGCGGCGGCTGCGGGCCACCGCGACGGCGACGGCGAAGCCGAGGACGAGCGTCACGGCGACGGCGGCGAGCACCTGCGAGAGGGTGTCCATGGCGCTGTCCCAGCGGCCGAGCACGCCGATCGCGGAGAGCGACAGGACGGCCGTCAGGGTGGTGCGCCAGGTGCCGATGGCCCAGGCCAGGGCGGCGACCAGCAGCACGGCGCCCCACCAGGGCAGCGCCTGGAGGCCGTCGCGCAGCGGGTCGAGGACCCAGCCGGTGTAGTGGGCCGCCCAGTCGGCGGTGCCGCCGATGCCCGGGATGCCGGAGTAGAGGTGGTCGACCATCCAGTCCTTCGCCCGGTTGACGGGCTCGGTGACGGCGACGGTCCAGCCGCGCGGCCAGTCGTGCGAGCGGGTCAGGACGAACCCGGCGACGGCCGCCGCGGCGAGCGCCCAGCCGACCGCGGGGTGGCCCCGGCGGACGGGGGTGCCGTCGGAGCCTCCCGAGGTGGTGCGGTCGAGGACGATCGCCAGCAGCACGATCGGGATGCCGGCGGCCAGCGCGGCGCCCACGTCGACGGTGGAGAGTGCCTGGTAGACGCGGTCGCCGAGGCCGTCCGCGCCGATGACGGAGGCGATGACGGCCATCGACAGCGCCATCATGATCGTCTGGTTGAGGCCCAGCAGCAGCTGCTTGCGGGCCATCGGCAGGCGTGCCGTGACCAGCCGCTGCCAGCCGGTCGCGCCCAGCGACTCCACGGCCTCCATGACGCCGGGGTCGGTGGAGCGCAGGCCGAGCGCGGTGAGCCGGGCCATCGGCGGCGCCGCGTAGACGACGGTCGCGAGGACGGCCGGGGCCACGCCGATGCCGAAGACGAGGACGACGGGCAGCAGGTAGGCGAAAGCGGGCAGCGCCTGCATGGTGTCCAGGACGGGCCGCAGGACGCGGAACGTCCGGTCGGACAGCCCGGCCGCGAGGCCGAGGAGCGCGCCGACGAGGACGGACGCGGCGACGGCGACGGCCATCAGCGCGAGCGTCCGCATCGTCGGCACCCACATGTCCAGCAGGCCGCAGACGGCGAACGACGCCACGGCCGTCACGGCGGCCCGGACGCCCGCGGCGCGCCAGGCCACCAGCGCGGCACCGGCCGTCACACCGGCCCAGCCGAGGGCGAGCAGCACGACGTAGACGGCGTGCACGGCGCCAATGATGACGTTGCTGATGTGGCCGAAGAAGTACAGGAACAGCCAGTGGCTGTCACGGTTGTCCACGATCCAGTCGCCGACCGAGCGCAGCGGCCCGTCGAGCGAGACGGTCAGCGCGTGCGGCCAGCCGCCGCTCCCCCACGCCGCGTGGGCGAAGGGGGCGAGGACCAGCCCGGCCACGGCCAGGGCCAGGACCTTGCGCGCGGCCGGGCGGCGGAGGAGCGCCCGGAACCGGGCGGTGTCCGGGGCCGTGGCGAGGGTGGGGGTGGTGCTGGTGGTGCTCATGCGGCCGCTTTCTCCAGGCGTCCGCCGCGCTGTGGACCGTCAAGTCCCGCGACGACGTTCAGGAGGCACTTGAAGTCGACGATCCCCACGCAGCGTCCGCCGTCCAGGACGCGGGCGGGCTTGCCGTCGCGGGCGACGACGTCGATGGCCTCGGCCACGGTCGTCCCGGCGGTCACGGTGGGCCCGGTGTCCCCGCGTGCCTCGCCGAGGGTGGCGGGGCGCATGGCGCGCCGGACGGTGAGGACCTGCTCCCGGGGGACGTCCTGGACGAAGTCGCGGACGTAGTCGTCGGCCGGGGAGCCGACGATCTCCTCGGGGGTGCCGCACTGCACGACCCGTCCGCCGCGCATCAGCGCGATGCGGTCGCCGATGCGCAGCGCCTCGGACAGGTCGTGGGTGATGAAGACCATGGTCCGGCCCTCGTCCCGGTGCAGCCGGACGACCTCCTCCTGCATGTCGCGGCGGATCAGCGGGTCGAGGGCGCTGAACGGCTCGTCGAACAGCAGGACTTCGGGGTCGGCGGCGAGGGCGCGGGCGAGGCCGACGCGCTGCTGCTGGCCGCCGGAGAGCTGGCCGGGGCGGCGGGCCTCCATGCCCGCCAGGCCGACCTTGTCGACCATCTCGGCGGCACGGGCGCGGCGTTCGGCCTTGGCCATGCCCTGGATCTCCAGGCCGTAGGCGACGTTGTCGAGCACGGTGCGGTGCGGCAGCAGGCCGAAGTGCTGGAAGACCATGGCGGCGCGGTGGCGGCGCAGCTCGCGCAGGGCGTTCTTGTCCATCGAGCGGACGTCCTCGCCGTCGATGGCGATGCTGCCGCTGGTGGGCTCGATGAGGCGGGTGAGGCACCGGACGAGGGTGGACTTGCCGGAGCCGGAGAGGCCCATGACGACGAAGACCTCGCCCGGGCGGACGTCGAACGACACGTCCCTGACGGCGACGGTGCAGCCGGCCTGCTCGCGCAGCTCCTCGGGGCTGAGGTCGGCCAGGTCGCTGCCCGGGACGCGCTCGGGGCGGTGGCCGAAGACCTTCCACAGGTTGCGGACGGAGAAGACGGGGGCGGCGGTGCCGCCGGATTCGGTGGCGCGGTCGGGCTCCGGAGCGCGCTCGGCGGTGGTGGCCGGGGCGTCGGCCGAGCGGGCGGGCTCGGCATCGGCGGTCCGCGAGGACTTCGCGTCGGCGGGGCGCTCGGCCCCGGTGGCGGTCCGCGAGGACTTCGCGTCCGCGGATCGCCTGGAAGCGTTGTCCGGCGTCTCGGGCGTCTCGGGCGTCTCGGGCATGCGATCGACGGTGTCGGTTCCGCTCACTGGCCGTCACCCCTTTCGGCCGGGCCCGATACAAGCAGCTCCGCGCACTTCTCCCCCACCATCAGCACGCCGATCATGGGATTGACCGCGGTCATGGTCGGGAAGACCGACGCGTCGGCGATCCGTACGCCCTCCAGGCCGCGGATCCGCAGCTCGGGGTCGACGACGGCCCGGTCGTCGGTCACCGCGCCCATCCGGCAGGTGCCGGCCGGGTGGTAGACGGTGTGGGCGACCTTGCGGGCGTACTCGCTGAGCTCCTCGTCGGAGGTGATCTCCGGGCCGGGGCAGACCTCGCGCTTGAGCCAGCCGGCCAGCGGCTCGGTCTTCGCGATCTCGCGGGCGAGGCGGATGCCGTCGACGAGCGTGCGCGCGTCGTAGTCCTCCTCGTCGGTGAAGTACCGGAAGTCCAGGGCCGGCTTGACCTCGGGGTCGGCACTGGTGAGGTAGAGGCGGCCGCGGCTGCGCGGCTTGGGGATGTTGGGGGTCATCGACACGCCGTGCGCGGGCTTCTCGTAGCCCAGCCGCTCGGGGTTGTCGGTGAACGGGATCTGGTAGAAGTGGAACATCAGGTCAGGCCCGTCGGCCTCCGGGTCGCGGCGGACGAAGAGGCCCGCGTCGGAGTCCATCGCCGAGTTCTCGGGGATCGGCCCGTTCGTCTCCCAGACGATCACCGACTCGGGGTGGTCGAGCAGGTTCTCGCCGACGCCCGGCAGGTCGTGCACCACCGGGATGCCCAGCGCCTCCAGATCCGCCTTGGGGCCGACGCCGGAGTGCATCAGCAGCCGCGGGGTGTCGACCGCGCCCGCGCAGAGGATCACCTCGCGGCCGGCCTCGACCAGCAGCTCCTGCCCGGCCTTGGTCCGGGCGCGGACGCCGGTCGCCCGGGTGCCGTCCAGCTCCAGCTTGTGCGCCCAGGTCTCCAGCAGGATGCGGAGGTTGGGGCGGTCACCGGCCTCGATGTGGGGGTGGAGGTAGGCGACGGACGCGGAGGAACGCTTGTTGTTCTCGGGGTGGTACGCGAGGTCGAAGAAGCCGACGCCCTCGTGGAACGGCTTCTTGTTGAAGCCCTCGACACGCGGCACGCCGGCGGCCCGCTGGGCGGCTTCGACGAAGTCGCGGGCGATGGCGTTCCGGTCCTTCTCGTCGACCGGGACGATGTTGTTCCGCAGCCGCTCGAAGTAGGGGTCCATGGACGCCCAGTCCCAGCCCTCGGCACCGGCGGCGGCCCACTCGTCCCAGTCACCGGGCAGCGGCTTGAAGGAGATCAGGGTGTTGTGCGAGGAGCACCCGCCGAGGACGCGGGCGCGGCTGTGGCGGATGTGCGAATTGCCGCGCGGCTGCTCGACGGTGGGGTAGTCGTAGTCGAGGTCGCCGCCGAGCAGACCGAGCCAGCGGCGCAGGGTGAGGACGTCGGGGCGGTCGATGTCCGTGGGACCGCCCTCGATGACGACGACGCTCGTGCCGGGGTCCTCGACGAGCCGGGACGCGATGACCGAGCCGGCGGTTCCGCCGCCGACGACGACGTAGTCAGCCGTGATCTTCTCAACTGCGGGGGGCATGCGGGGTGCTCCTCTGGGGTGGAGTGGTCGCGGAAGGTACTGCGCTGGGTCGTGCTGTGTGCGTGGCTTGGGTGGGGAGTGAGAGGCGGGTGGGTCGGATGTCGGGGGTGGGCGGGCGGGTACGCGACAGCGGGATACGCGGTGCCCGTCAGGCCGTACCGGGGTGTGACGGGCCGGGCCCGCGCTCCGGTGGTGGTGCGTCTCCGTCGCGCGGGGCGGGGTCCGGGCTTGCCGGCCTTGTCGGCTCTGTCTGCCCTGTCATTCCTGCCGGGCCCGTCGGCGTCCGGGCGCGTGCCCCGCCGGGGTGTGGCGGGGGTACGGCGCCCGGGCGCCGCTCGGCCGCGACGTGCGCGGTGCCGGGATCAGCCGGCGAACCAGCGCACGGGCGCGGGGGCGAGGTTCTGGTAGATGTGCTTGACCTCCCGGTACTCGGCGAGCCCGGAGGGCCCCAGTTCGCGGCCGATGCCGGACTTGCCGAAGCCGCCCCACTCCGCCTGCGGCAGGTAGGGGTGGTAGTCGTTGATCCACACCGTGCCGTGCCGCAGCCGTCCGGCGACCCGGCGGGCGCGGCCCGCGTCCCGGGTCCAGACGGCGCCGGCGAGCCCGTACTCGGTGTCGTTGGCGAGCGCGACGGCCTCGTCCTCGGTGCGGAAGGTCTCGACGGTGAGGATGGGGCCGAAGGTCTCCTCGCGGACGACCTTCATGCCGCGCGTGCAGCGGTCGAGGACGGTCGGCTCGTAGAAGTAGCCGGTGGCGGGCCGGACGTCGCTGGGCTCGGGGCGGGCACCGCCGCAGCGCAGGACCGCGCCTTCCGCGAGCGCGGAGGCGACGTACGCCTCGGTCTTCTCCAGCTGCGCGGCGGAGACGAGCGGCCCGCACTCGACGCCCGGCTCGGTGCCGCGGCCGAGGCGGATCCGCTCGGCGCGGCGGGCGAGTTCGGCGACGAAGCGTTCGCGGACGGACGCTTCGATGATCAGCCGGGAGCCGGCCGAGCAGACCTGGCCGCTGTGGATGAAGGCGGCGTTGAGGGCCTGGTCGACGGCGGTGTCGAAGCCCTCGTCGGTGGCGCAGGCGTCGGCGAAGACGACGTTGGGGTTCTTGCCGCCGAGTTCGAGCGCGACCTTCTTCACCGTGGGGGCGGCGGCGCGCATCACGCGGGTGCCGCTGGCCAGGCCGCCGGTGAAGGAGACCAGGTCGACGTCGGGGTGCTCGGACAGCCGGGCGCCGACCGGGTCGCCCGCGCCGGTCACGATGTTGGCCGCGCCGGCGGGCAGCCCGGCCTCCACGAGGAGGCGGATCAGGTGCACCGTCGAGAGCGGCGTGACCTCGCTGGGCTTGATCACGAAGGTGTTGCCTGCGGCCAGCGCCGGGGCGATCTTCCAACTGGCCTGGAGCAGCGGGTAGTTCCACGGCGTGATCAGCGCGCAGACGCCGACCGGCTCGTGCACGACCACGCTGTGCACCTCGGGGCTGCCCGCGTCGACGACCCGGCCGCCGCTCTCGTTCACCACGAGGTCGGCGAAGTAGCGGAAGGCGTTGGTGACGTCGTCGACGTCGACCCGGCCCTCCTCCAGCGTCTTGCCGGTGTCGCGGCTCTCGATGAGCGCGATCTCCTCGCGGTCCCGCTGGAGCAGGTCCGCGACGCGGCGCAGCAGCGCGGCGCGCTCGGCGACGGGCGTGCGCGGCCAGGGGCCGTCGTCGAACGCGTCCCGGGCGGCGGCCACGGCGGCGTCCGTGTCCTCCGTCCCCCCTTCGGAGACCACGGCGAGGACCTTGGCGTCGGCCGGGTCGAGCACCTCCCGCTGAGCGCCGGAGGCGGCGGCACGCCACCTCCCGTTCACGTGGATCGTCTCGACTGCCGACATGTTCTTCCTCTGCTTCCGGTCTCCGTGCGGTCCCGTCGACGGCCGGAGCAGGCCCGGAGTGCGGGGCCCGGAGCACAGAGCTCGGCCGTCAACGGGGCGCGCCTAACCGAATGCGGGCCGCCCATGCCTCTTTTTGCACATAGAGTGACCTAAGTCACTGCAACCACCTCTGTTTCATTCGGGTCGGTTCCCTTCCCCGGCGGCTCATCCGGGCAGGTCAGAAGTCGGGGCGGACGGCCAGCCGGCCGAGCGCCTCCGGCGCCGGGCCCGGGGCGAACTCCCACCCCGGGAGCCCGCCCCAGGCTATGGACGTCCTCAGGTACTCGACGAGCGTGATCCCCTTGCGGCCGATCACCCCGTACACCTCGGGATCGGCGCGGGGGTCGGGGAGGACGACGTCGTGGGTGCCGCCGCTGATGTTGGCCTTGTGGTACTCGTCGGGGGCGAGGGAGAAGAGGAACTCGGCGTCCTCATCCTCGTCCTCCTCTGTGTACGCCTCCCACTCGTACCGCAGGTGCTCGGCGCCCGCGACGTCCAGCGGATCGGGGTAGCCGGCGCCGGGCGGGCCCGTCCGGGGCAGGGGGCCCTCGTGGTAGTGCAACCCGAGCGCCGGGCAGTCGCCGAGGAAGGACACGTCGCCCACGGTCAGGAAGCTCGCCTTGAGCGCGGCGGGCAGGACGCCGACGGTCTCCTCCATGGCGCGCACGAGGGCCGGGGTGCCCTCCGTGGGCGGCCGGTGCGGCGCTATGCCCTCCGTGGCCGGGACGAACCCCAGCTCGGGCAGCGCCTCCGCGAGCCGCACCACATGCCGGGCCACCCGCTCCATGGTGGCCGTGGCCACCGCCTCCACATCCTCCCGGAGCTCCCCGGGCACCGGCCCGAGCCCGCGCAGCTCGTGCCAGACCTGCTCGTGCTCACCCTGCCGCGCGTAGCGCGTGAAGAACGACGTCATGGCAGCACGTTAGGGCCACCCACTGACATCGCCCGTCCCCGCGGATCCGGATGGCCATCTTCCGTCCACACCCGCGAACATGACCGCGTGAACAGAACGAAGAGACCCTCCGGACGCGCCGCCCTCCTGCCCCTGGGAGCGGCCCTGCTGGCGCTCGCCCTGACCGCCTGCGGGGGCGGTGGCGGGGACCACGGCGCCGAAAAAGGCAACGGCAAGGGAGACCGCGAGGTCGGAGGCGGGGATCACGACCGGCAGCGTCCCACCGGCCTCGGCACGGTCCACGAGGACCGGATGCCGCCGTACGACCCGGCGCGGCCGAACCCGCGCGACCGCACCGAGGGCACGCTCACCGTCCGGCACGGGGAGCGCTTCACGATCGCGATGCGCGAGAGCGCGTCCGCGCGCCTCAACTGGAGCCTCTCCACCCCGGGCCCCGACCGCGACGTCGCCCGCCCCGCCGGTACCAGCAGCTACCAGACGGCGCGGGAGAAGGAGTTGATCGGCTCCAGCCACGCCCTGTACTTCACGTTCGAGGCCGTGGGCACCGGCACCACGCGCATCGTCCTCACCAACCGCTGCGGCACCGACCGCACGTCGGGCTGCTACTCCCCGGAGCTCGCCCGGTCGGTCACCTACCCCGTGACGGTGCGCTGAGCCGGGCCCCGGCCGCCGGGGGTGTGTGGGGCCGCGCCCCCGGCCGCGGAGGGGCGTGGTGGGATACGTCCGTGAGCCGCGCCACCGAAGAGACCAACCGCCGGATGCTCCGCGCCCGGGACGCCATGGACCGCGCCTACGCGCAGCCGCTGGACGTCCCGGCGCTGGCCCGGATCGCCCATGTCTCGGAGGCGCACTTCATCCGCGTCTTCCGGGCCACGTTCGGCGAGACGCCCCACCGCTACCTGCAGCGCCGCCGCGTCGAACGCGCCATGTCCCTGCTGCGCGACACCGACCGCAGCGTGACGGACATCTGCTTCGAGGTCGGCTTCGGCAGCCCGGGCACCTTCAGCCGCACCTTCCGCGACATCGTCGGCCGCTCCCCGCGCGCGTACCGCAAGGAGGCGACGGCCGCGGGCGTGCCCACGTGCTTCGCGATGGCCTGGACGCGCCCGAGCGCCTGAACCGGCGGGCGCCGGCGGGAACGTGGGTACGTGGGAACAGAGCAGTTTCGGATAAGTTTTCGCCCGGCGCGCTCACTAACGTAAGGCGCATGTTCACCGCCATCACGCACTCGCAGATATTCGTTCTCGACCAGGACGAGGCCCTCGACTTCTACGTCGGCAAGCTCGGCCTGGAGGTCGGCGCCGACGTCGACATGGGCTTCATGCGCTGGCTCACCGTCCAGGTCCCCGGCCACCCCGACCGCCAGATCCTGCTGGAGAAGCCGGGCGCCCCGGCCATGTCCGAGGAGACCGCCGCCCAGGTCCGCGACCTGGTCACCAAGGGCGCGATGGGCGGCTGGCTCATCCTCACCACCGACGACTGCCGCAAGACGTACGAGACCCTGCTGGCTCAGGGCGTCGAGTTCACCGAGGAACCGACCGAGCGCCCGTACGGCACGGACTGCGGCCTGCGCGACCCCTTCGGCAACCGCATCCGCTTCACCCAGCCGAAGGACTGACGCGTCACGCGCCGAGCGCGGCGTTCCAGGCCGGGCTGTCCACGTAGTGGTTGTCGAAGCGCTCCGCGGACTCCCTGATCTCCTCGGGCCCGGCCTCGCCGCGCATGACCCGCCCCAGCAGCCGCAGGTAGTCGAAACGCGCCATCCCGGGCGTGAAGGCGAACAGGACGTCGGCCGTGCACCCCGGGGCGGCGGCGAAGGCGTGCGGGGTGTTCGGCGGAACGAGGAGGAAATCCCCGCCGTTCAGCACCTCGATCTCCTCGCCCACCAGCACGCGGAGCGAGCCGTCGATGACGAAGAACATCTCGGCGGCACGCGTGTGGAAGTGCGCCGGCGCCCCGACGGCCCCCTCGGCGAAGGTCGAGCGGTAACTGGTGAGCAGGCCACCGGTGGTGTCGGAGTCCGCCAGCAGCGTCATCACACTGCTCGGGTCGCTCGCCGTCTCGGCGCCGGCGGCCCGGGTGAGGACGGCGGCGAAGTCGGTGCCGGTGCTGGCCATGGTGGCGTTCCCCCTGTTCGGGCGGCACGTTCGCGCCGCTCGTCGATCAGCCTAGGGGCCGACCGTCCCAGGGGACTGGTCCACTTCCTCCCAGGAAACATGGGCCACTTCTCACTCGACACCCCCGCGATGACCTGCCGCCTCACGCCCAGCACAGCGGACACCTGCACACCACCCACTCCCCCCGCAGCCTGCCGAGCTCCTGGATCGGCACCTGCTTCGTCCGCGCCTTGTCGGGCGTGACACCGGGTTCGCGCTTGTAGACGGTGACGAGCCGGGTGCCGTCCTCCGCGACGGTGCTCTTCACGCCCGGCTCCTTCCCTCTACGGGGCCCGCGTCGTCAAGCACACGACCGATGTGTTCCCGGAACGGGACCGCTTCCGACGGACGGAGACGCAAGTCGGTGTCCGTGACGTGCTCACCATCTCTGCACAGCCACAGGGGGACGCAGATGGTGCCGTCCGCGTCCAGGTATGGCCGACGGAAGGGAGTGAGTTCCACGCGCCAGACGTGCGCCCCGGTTGATTGGTCAGTCAGCTCCATGCGAGGGACCGTAGGCGCGCCACGGTCACGGCAGCCACGTCCTTGCACGCATTTGCAGCCCACTTACCCGAGAGCGGTAATGGCCCCGCCGATCAGGCACCGCGCCTCCGTCCCGTGGACGGCCATGGCCGACAGACGCCCGAACGCCTTGCGATACGCGGCGATTTCACTCGGCTCAGTGATCTTCACTTCGGCGGTCAGCAGTTCGACCTGGACCTCGTGGTCGTCGAAGACCATGAACGTTTCCAGGCCCCACATGCGCCGATGAGCGGTCCGCGGAACGATCCCCAGCGAAACCGATGGCAGCGCCATGACGGCGAGTAGGTAACCCAGTTGTCCTGCCATCACTTCCGGCCCACCGTGCGAGCGGTACAAGACGTCCTCTTCGATGAGCAGCGCGAAGCGGTGGTTCCCTCGGCGAATGACCTGGGAGCGTTCGACCCGGGCGGCGGCGGCTTCCGGAGCGTCGTTCGGGGTGCCTTGGAATTCGCTGATCGTGGACAACAGCGCCATGGCGTACCCCTCCGTCTGCACCAGGCCGGGGATCACGTTGGAGCAGTACACGCGAAACTCGCGTGTCCGCTCGTACAGCGGGATGACCGATTCCTGATGGCGACGGATGCCCGTGCGATGGAGCCGTTTCCACTGCACGTACATGGTGTCGGCCGCACGGTTCGCGGCAATCAGGTCGAGCGCTCGTTCCTCCGCTTGGCACGCCGCGCACCACTTGCGGATATCCGCGTCCGAAGGCGGAGTTCGGGCGTTTTCGATCCGCGAGGTCTTCGACTCGCTCCACCCGCACCGGCGAGCCAGTTCACGCCCATTGAGCCCCGCGTCCAACCGGATGTCCCTGAGCCGGGCCGCGAGGGAGTCGCGGGCCTGCTGGACGGTACTGGGCCTGGGCTCTGACATGAACTGGCCGTCCGGTTACCGGGGCTAGCCGACCTTGTAGTCCTCGTGCGGCACAGCGCGCTGCCACACTTCCTCGAAAGCGGCAGCGCACAGGCGGGTCACACGGGCGTCCTCGCTGAACTGGGGCTCCGCCGGCACGCCGTCCCCTGTGAAGACATTGAACCGGACCGCTCGGCCGTCGATCAACCAGAAGTCGTTGCCCGGCAGCGCGATGTCGGATGCCTCCGGCCTTTCCAGCCAGCGGACTTGCTCCCCCGCGTCCACAATGACCGACGTCCCCGCGTGTTCGTACCGAATGTAATCGGTAACGGGCACCGAGACGATCCGCGCGCGGCGCATTCGCACGCCCCGTCCGACAGTGCGCCGGACGAGCGCCACCCAATCACGCCACAGGGCCGACTCGGGATCGTCGACCCGCTCGCCTCGGCGCCAGGCGGCGAACGAAGCCCGTTCTCCGGCCACCGCGTAAACGTCACGCATCTCCAGGTGCAGAGCCGAACTCCTCGCCGAATCCAGCAGTTCGTCAAAGCTGGGGACGCTTTGCGGCATCGCATGCCTCCCTCATCATCGGCACCATGCGGGCCGGGATCCGGACCACCGCTTCCGTCGCGGGGATCGTCCCCGTCTGCAGGCAGTCCCGGGTGGTGTGTTCATCGGCCTTCCACCCCTGGATGACGAGGTCGCGCGTGTCCTGGTCCACCCAGACCGTGGGGCAGTTACCGCCTCCGCTTTCGGGGTCGACACCCACCAAGTGCAACGCCACGACAGCCTCCCTTGCGAGTGGTTGCTCCGCTTTGCATGACCTTGCCCGCGCAGACGCACCCGGGTCAACGGCGCGCACGCGGGTACGCGGGGGCGCGCAGCGAAACTCACGCGCCTCCGCTGTCGGCCAAGCAACAACTGGACCGGTATCCAGCCCCAACGAGGCGTCGACGGCACGTAGTTGCCTATACGCTCGGGCACTACTCGAACCCCACAAACGGAGCAGCCCCCGCACGTCTGGCAGGACGCCGCGAGGGCCTACACCGCCGAGGTCTGAAGAAGGAGACCCCGAGATGATGCGCCATGTTAGCGCGCCCCAGCGTCGCTTCACCCAAGTACCGAACGACATCGTCCGGCACCCGGACCTTTCTTCGGACGCCGTACGCCTTCTCGTCTGGCTGCTGTCGCTCGCCGAAACCTCCGACGTCTCCTTTTCCGACGTCGCGCGGCGGGCCGGGATCAAGAACGGGGCGTTTCAGCGCGCCAAGGCACAGCTCAAGGAGGCCGGTTACGCGCACGAGTGGCGGCGGCAGGGGGCCGACGGGCGGTGGGTCACGACGCAGTTGGTGACCTCGGTGCCGTTGAGCGCCGAGGAGGCCCGGGCCGTACGGGACGGCGAGGCGCTGCCCGGCGTACCGGGTGCCGGGAAACCGGCCGTCGGTGAGCCGGGGCCCCGGGTGGTCGGTGGTCACCCTACGGACAAGACGGGGAGCAACACGTCCCTTCCGCCCGCCCCGCTGATCGCGCCACCGGAGGAGCCGCCGCCTCCGCCACCGCCCGGGCCCCGCCCGACTCCCCCGGCGTGCCTGCCTGAGCCACTTCTCGAACACGGCGCGCTGATCCTGGCCTCCGTCTCGCACGGCGAACCGCGGCTGCGGCTGACCGGCCGGGAGGTCAAGGAGCTAGCGCCGCTGGCGGCGGACTGGTTGCTGCGCGGGGTGAAGGCGGCGCAGCTGCGCGAGGAGTTGAGCGTCGGGCTGCCGGAGCGGATCCATCACGCGGCGGCTCTCCTCCGCAATCGGCTGCTGCGCAAGCTGCCGGACGCTCCGCCGATCGCCGCCCCGCCGCGCCCCGAGCCACCGCGCCCGAAGGCCAAGAGCATGCGCGAGTGCCAGGGCGATCACACGCAGCCGCTCCTCTTCCGGCCCCTGGGCGACGAACCGTGGTGCCGCGACTGCCGGATGGAACGGGCGCACGCCCAGGCGGAGGCCGCGCGGGGGGCCGCCGTCCGGGGTGCCGCCGCCGTACGCGCCGCCCTGCGCGGCACGTGACCGGAGGTACGCGCTCCGGGGACCCCGCCGCAGTGTGACGCCCTCTCACGCGGACGGGCAGCCCTGCCCCACCGGCGACACGGGGTCACCGGCGGCAGGACCGCCCGTCCGATCCGATCCGTCGGATCCGGGCCAGGACCAGGTCAGGATCAGATGAGATGAGATGAGATGAGATGAGTTCGCGATCAGAGGAGACCGAGCTCGCGCACCGCGGTCCGCTCCTCCTCCAGCTCCTTGACGGAGGCGTCGATGCGGGCGCGGGAGAAGTCGTTGATCTCCAGGCCCTGGACGATCTCGTACTTGCCGTCCTTGCAGGTGACCGGGAAGGAGGAGATGAGGCCCTCCGGAACGCCGTAGGAGCCGTCCGAGGGGATGCCCATGGAGGTCCAGTCGCCCGCGGCGGTGCCGTTGACCCAGGTGTGGACGTGGTCGATGGCGGCGTTGGCGGCGGAGGCGGCCGAGGAGGCGCCGCGCGCCTCGATGATGGCGGCGCCGCGCTTGGCGACGGTCGGGATGAAGGTGTCGGCCAGCCACGCCTCGTCGTTGACGACCTCGGCGGCGTTCTTGCCCGCGACCTCGGCGTGGAAGATGTCCGGGTACTGGGTGGCGGAGTGGTTGCCCCAGATCGTCAGCTTCTTGATGTCCGAGACGGCGACGCCGGTCTTCTTCGCGAGCTGCGAGATGGCGCGGTTGTGGTCCAGGCGGGTCATCGCGGTGAAGCGCTCGGCCGGCACGTCCGGCGCGGCGGCCTGGGCGATGAGGGCGTTGGTGTTGGCCGGGTTGCCGACGACCAGGACCTTGATGTCGTCCGCGGCGTGGTCGTTGATGGCCTTGCCCTGCGGCTTGAAGATGCCGCCGTTGGCCTCCAGGAGGTCACCGCGCTCCATGCCCTTGGTGCGGGGGCGGGCGCCGACGAGCAGCGCGACGTTGGCGCCGTCGAAGGCCACGTTCGGGTCGTCGGTGATCTCGATGCCGCGCAGCAGCGGGAACGCGCAGTCGTCGAGCTCCATGGCGGTGCCCTCGGCGGCCTTGAGACCCTGCGGGATCTCCAGAAGTCGCAGCTTGACCGGCACGTCGGCGCCGAGGAGGTGACCGGAGGCGATGCGGAAGAGCAGCGCGTAGCCGATCTGACCGGCCGCGCCGGTGACGGTGACATTGACGGGAGTGCGGGTCATGGCGATCTCCTGCTGCGAAACTGGCGGTGGGTGTCCCTGCCCCTGTTGTACGGACCTCTCTTGGTATCAAGAGATCCGGCGTCAGGCTATCCGACCGCGCAGGCCCGGAACCCCCGAACCGGTGTGGGACGCCTCACCTGGGCCTATGGCACCTCCTGTGACGCTTCGGACGCCTCCTCCGCCCCTGAGGCACCAGAGCGCCCGGCGGCCCCCTTCACACCGTCAGTCCCAGCCGATCCGGCTGCCCCCGGCTTCCTGGGGAGCGTGCAGCCCTGGCGTCCGGAGCTGAGCACCACACAGGCCCTGGCCTCGCCCGGAGCGGCGACCGCGACCATGGTGCTGTGGCCGTCCGTCCCGCGCTCTATCCGGCCCTCGCCGGTGCGGGAGGCCGCGCTGACCCGCAGCGTGTCGCCGGGGCCGCCCTGCGTCATCCGGGCCCAGGCCGCCTTGCACGTCTCGCTGTAGCGCACCTCCACGTAGGTGCTGCCGACGGTCGCCGAACCCGCCGTCGTCGCCCGCCGGCCGCCGCACCCCATGCTCTCCGGGTCCTTGCCGGTGCACGCGCCGCCCGCGCACTTCACGCCCGCCGGGAGGCCGGCCGGGCCGCCGGTTTCCGGCGCGGCGGCCGGCGGCGGGGCCTTCCGAGCGCCGCCGCCCGGCCCGTACCCGAGCAGCAGGACGGCCGCGACGACCATGAGCAGCGCGCCGACCGCCCCCACCGTGAACAGCAGCGCCGCGCGGCGCTTCGGGCGCGGCTGGGAACGGGGGTGCGGACGGGGGTACGGGCGCCGGTTGCCCGAGGGCCGCTTCGGCGGACCGGCGGCCGGGCCGACGGGCGGGCCCGCGGAGGCGTCGGTGGACGGGTTGACGGAGGGAGCCGAGAGACCTGAGGGAGTGGTGAACGGGTCGGCAGGCGAGTCCCCCGTCGGGTCCGTCAGAGGGATCGCCTGCGCGCGGGCGTCCAGACCGGCCGCCCGCGCGGAGGGAAGGCCGGTGCGGAACCGGGCGGGCCGGCCCGCCCCTTCGCCCCTGTCATGCTCGTCACGCCCGCCTTGCTCCCGCCGCGACTCCGTCGTCTCCGGCGCCGTGGCAGGGGCCATGTCAGGAGCCGCACCGACCGTCCCCCCGGGCGCTACGCCCGCCGCCACTCCCGGCGTTCCCCCACCCGTCGCTTCCGTCGGCCCACCCTCACCGACGACCCCGTCGCCCGCCTCCGGCTCCTTCGCCCTCCCCCTGCGGAGCGTCCACCCCCGCTTCCCCGAGGCGGCCGGCGGCGCGTACTCGGCCAGCGCGGCGCGCGCCGCCTCGACCCGGAGGCCCTCCATCGTCACGTCGTGCCGCAGCTCGGACCGGCTCCAGGCGCGTTCGGCCAGTTCCCAGATGGTCAGCAGGTGTCCGACGTCCGTGCCCGTCGCCTCCGCGAGCGCCTCGGTGGCGCCGCGCGGCGGCAGCAACCGGCCGTTGAGGTACCGCTCCCAGGAGGTCTTGCTGTAACCGGTGCGGTCCGCGACCGCGCCGACGCTCATCCCGTTGCGCTCGACGATCCGGCGCAACTGTTCCACGAACTCGCGCACCTGCGGATCGAGTTCGTCCGACAGCACTCTCCAACGAGGCATGGCCCTCCCCCTAGTCACCTGCGTACCGCGGTGCTACCCAGGGGATGCCGCGACGCAGCCTCCAAGTTCCCTGTCGGCGGGCGCATAGGGGCGTTCCGGGTTGATCAACGCACCGGGGCGCACGCCCCCCTCGCCCGTCGTGCTCCTGAACCACCCTTCGGGACACGAACTCTTCCCATACGACATGACGCCATTCCGGTACAGAACGGTGACCTCGTAGCGGAATGATCTCTTCCGCGTCACAAGACCCGGCCTCGCCTTGAACCGGAATGCCGCCGTCTGGATGCTCGGGGAGGACGTCCGGCCGGTCCTCCCACGGGGGTGGAGGACCGGCCGCGTCCGCCCCCTCTCTGCCCCCTCCCCCGCACCTCACCCGCCAGGCGCGGCGAAGCACTCGGCCGCCCCCTCGGCCGGGCGCAGGCAGACCCGGGCCCGGCGCGGATCGTCGGTCGCCGTCATCGCGGTCGACAGATAGATCTCGGTGTCACGGCGGCTCGCGGCCCTGACCTCCTTGGCGTCGGCGCCGGGCAGCGTCAGCTCCACCCGGTCGCCGAGCCGCAGGCCGGTGGCCTTGGCCCAGACGGCGCCGCACTTCTCCGCGTACCGGATCTCGATCCGCTGCCCGCCCGCCGACCGCCGGGTGGCGAGGGTGGCGGGCAGCCCCTGCGCACCGCACCCCATCGCCTGGGCGTCGGCCCCTTCGCAGTCCTCACCGTGGCAGCCGGGCTCGAAGGACTGGGCGTAGGACGGCACGGAGGCGGAACCCGGCGCACCGGGCCCGGCGGCCGTCCCGGTCGCCGCGTCCTCGTCCGACAGCAGCACCAGGGCCAGCGGGACGGCCGCCGCCAGCGCCACCGCTCCGACGGCGAGGGACCACCCGGGGACGCGCCGGCCGGGCCGCCGCCCGGTGTCGGGTTCGGGGGGTGGTGCCGGCGTGCCCTCCGCTCCCCCACCGGCGGCCCCGGGAGCGGACGCGGCCCGTCCGGTCCACCGCTGCTCCGCCAGCTCCCACAGGGCGAGCGGCCGGCCGGGCGGCTCGTCCGCCAGCGCGCACAGCGCCTCGACGGCCTCGCGCGGCGGCAGCTTCTTGCCGTTGAGGTACCGCTCCCAGGACGACTTGCTGAACGCCGTCCGCCCGCCGAGCGCGGCCAGGCTCAGTCCGGTGCGTTCCCTCAACTCCCGCAGCGCGGCGGCCAGCCGGGCACACTCCGCGGGCAGCGGGGGTCCGCCGCTCACCGGCGCAACTCCTTCCAGGTGTCGGGGCCCACGATCCCGTCCACGACCAGGCCCTTGGCCTTCTGGAACCGCTCCGCCGCCGCCTTGCTCCGAGGACCGAAGGACCCGTCGGTCAGTCCGGGGTCGAAGCCGTGGTACTTGAGCAGGCACTGGGCCTCCAGCACCTCCCAGCCGCTGCTCTTGAGGTCCATCAGCACCGTGCGGGTCGGGCTGTACCCGGCCCACAGTTCACCTCCTCGGCGCTCGACCCGGCACGGGCGGGAACGTCCCTGCACGAAGACGAACGGGGACGGGGAGCCCACGGCCGACGGCGCGTCGGCCTTCGGTTGGGCGTCGTCGTCCTTCCAGGGGCGGGCGGCCAGCAGCGCCGCCGCCAGCGCGACGACGAGCACGGCCACCGCCGCGACGTACAGCCACAGGCGCCGCCTGGCCTCCTGGAGCCCCACGGCGTCCGGCGGCGAAGCGGGCGTGGGGGACGTGCCGGACGCGGCAGAGGTGGCGAGCGAGGCGGACGCAGCGGACGCAGCGGACGGCCACGCCTCCTCCGCTATCTCGTGCAGCACCAGCAGGCGGGCCGGATCCGCCCCGCACACCCGGGCCAGCTCCTCCACGGCTCCGCGCGGCGGCAGTTGCCGCCCGTTGAGGTAGCGCTCCCAGGAGGAACGGCTGTACGACGTCTTGGCCGCCAGCGCGGCGAGGCTGAGTCCGCTGCGGTCCTTGAGCCTGCGGAGTTGTACGACGAACTGGCTCACCCGTTGGTCGAGCGACGCCGGCAGTTCCTTCCAACGCGGCATGTTCCACCCCACACCGTCACATGGTCCCCCGAGGCATGAGCCTCCTGTGTCGCACATGATGGCGACGCCGGACGGTGTTTTCCCCTGCCTTCAAACGACACGCAGGTTTCCGGCCAGCGGTGGTGGCACCGGAGCGTCCCACCGCGGCCTCATGAGCGCGGGCGTCACCGCAGTTGGGAGCGTGGGACATCCCACGACGGCCCAACCGGCCGGGAACTCTTGGCAGGTGGGGATGTGGCGCATCACAGTCAGTGCAGCGAGCCGGTCGGCGCGGTCCACCCCGCGCCGGCCGGCCGTCTCCCGGCCGGACCGTCCTCTTACGGGGGAGAGGACGGTCCGCCCAAACCGTAGGACCGTCCGGACAGCCCGGACCGCTACGCCGCTCAGACCGTGAAGTGCAGAATGTCGTCCAGGAAAGGGATCTTCAGCCACGCGTGCGGCTGCGCGAGCATCGCCAGCAGCAGGATCGCCAGCCCCAGCCCGCCGTACGTGAACATGTCCGTGAACCGCGACCGCACGGCGAGCATGCCCACGGAGGGCAGCGCCCAGCGCAGCACCGCACCGCCGATCATGGCGATGCCGATCAGTATCGTCCCGATCCGGAAGCCGTCCAGGGCGACGATCAGCAGCCCCAGCCCCGTCAGTCCCAGCACCACCAGCAGCGGCCACTGCCGGGCCGGAGCGGGCGCGCCCCCGGGGGCGGCACGCCCGCCACCCTCCGGCCGCGCGGTGTCGCGGGTGAACTGGGGGAAGCGGCGCGACACCCGGGACCGCCCGGAGCCCGCCGCCTTGCCCGTCTCAGCCGGCATCGACGCTTCCCTCGGCCTCGTCGCCGGAGACACCCGCGGCGAGCTCCGCCGCCTCGACGACGTTGACGAGCAGCATGGCGCGGGTCATCGGCCCGACGCCGCCCGGGTTGGGGGAGATCCAGCCGGCGACCTCGGCGACCCCGGGATCCACATCGCCCATGATCTTGCCCTCGCCGTCCCGGCTGACGCCGACGTCGAGCACGGCGGCGCCCGGCTTGACGTCCTCCGGCTTGATCAGGTGCCCGACACCGGCCGCCGCGACGATGATGTCCGCCTGCCGCAGGTGGGAGGAGAGGTCACGGGTGCCGGTGTGGCAGAGGGTGACCGTGGCGTTCTCCGACCGGCGGGTGAGCAGCAGGCCGATCGACCGGCCGACGGTGATGCCGCGCCCGACGACGACCACGTGCGCGCCGTTGATCTCCACGCCGTGGCGGCGCAGCAGCTCGATGATCCCGTTCGGGGTGCAGGGCAGCGGCGCGGTCTCGTTGAGCACCAGGCGGCCCAGGCTCATCGGGTGGAGGCCGTCGGCGTCCTTGGCCGGGTCCATCAGCTCCAGCACCCGGTTGGTGTCGATGTGCTTGGGGAGCGGGAGTTGGACGATGTAGCCGGTGCAGTCGGGGTTCTCGTTGAGTTCCCGGACGACCGCCTCGATCTCCTCCTGCGTCGCGGTCGCCGGCAGCTCGCGCTGGATGGATCCGATGCCGACCTGGGCGCAGTCGCGGTGCTTGCCCGCCACGTACCACTTGCTGCCCGGGTCGTCACCGACCAGGAGCGTGCCCAGGCCGGGGGTGACGCCCTTGGCCTTGAGGGCTTCCACGCGCGTGGAGAGTTCGGACTTGATCGCGGCCGCGGTGGCCTTGCCATCGAGAATCTGAGCGGTCATGGCTCCATACTCCTGGATCCGGCGGCGGCCCTTCCAATCAGGAGGGCGCGCCACCCTGTGTTCACTGGTGAACCGTCGTTCGGTTCACGTTCACGTAGAGATCACGGTCACGCGGCGCTTGAACAACGCAGAGGGTATCGGCTGGACAAATGTCAAGAGCCCTACCACGATGAATCGCCAGTGCCGCGGGCGGTGACGGGGGGTGTACCGCTCAGCCAGTCCTCCGGAAGTCCGCGTCCGTCCCCGCACGAGCAACGGAGGAATCCCCCGACCATGAGCTTCGGTCAGCAGAACAACCCGTACGGCCCGCCGCAGCAGCAGCCCGGCTACGCCTACCCGCAGCAGGCCCCGTACCCGGGACAGCCGTACGCGCCGTTCCCGCAGCAGGGCGGGTACCACGGGATGCCCCCGGTGCCGGCGGAGATGCCGGGCCTCACCAAAGCGGCGCGGATCTTCATGTGGGTCATCGCCGCCGTGCACGTGGCCGTGGCCGGGGTCATGATCGCGGGCTACGCGGCGGTCAAGGACGAGGAGGGGAAGCACACCGGCGAGACGGTCACCACGCGCAACGGCGACACCGTCGACGCCGAGACCGCCTTCGGCTTCGCCCGGGGCCTGCTGGCCTTCCTCGCCATCCTGGCCTTGGTCTTCGCGATCATCGGCATCATCCTCGCCATCCGTTACGCCAAGGGCGGCAACGGCGTCCGCGTCGGCTCCATCGTCTACGCGTCGTTCGCCATCATCAGCGGCCTGTTCACCGCCCCCGCCTACGGCCTGGGCCTGCTGACGCTGGTCATGGCGATCCTGACCATCGTCTTCTGCGCCAAGCGCGCGTCCGCCGAATGGTTTCAGCGCCCGCGCTACTGAGCACGCCCGCGCCACTGATCGCGTCCGCGCCGCCGAGCGACGCCGACCGGCCGGTCCGGAGGCCGCATCCTCACCGAGGGTGCGGCCTCCGGCCGTTCCGCGCACCGGTCAGTGGAAGAAGTGCCGCGTACCCGTGAAGTACATCGTCACCCCGGCCGCCTTCGCCGCCTCCACCACCTCCGCGTCACGGACCGAACCGCCCGGCTGGGCAACGGCCTTGACGCCCGCGTCGGCCAGCACCTGGAAGCCGTCGGGGAAGGGGAAGAAGGCGTCCGAGGCCGCGTACGAGCCGCGGGCCCGCTCCTCCCCCGCCCGCTGGACGGCCAGCTTCGCGGAGTCGACGCGGTTGACCTGGCCCATGCCGACACCGACGGTGGCACCGTCCTTGGCCAGCAGGATCGCGTTGGACTTCACCGCGCGGCAGGCGCGCCACGCGAACGCCAGCTCGGCCAGCTCCGCGTCGGACAGCGCCTCGCCGGAAGCGAGCGTCCAGCGCGCCGCGTCGTCGCCCTCGGCCTGGAGCCGGTCCTTGGCCTGGAGGAGCACTCCGCCCTCGATCGACCGCGACTCGCCGCCGGCCTCGGGGGCGTCGGCGCAGCGCAGCACCCGGATGTTCTTCTTCCGCGCCAGGACCTCGACCGCGCCGTCCTCGTAGGCCGGCGCGACGATGACCTCAGTGAAGATCTCCGCGACCTGCTCCGCCATGGCCACCGACACCGCGCGGTTGACGGCGATCACACCGCCGAAGGCCGACAGCGAGTCGCAGGCGTGCGCCTTGCGGTGCGCCTCGGCGACGTCCGTACCGACGGCGATACCGCAGGGGTTGGCGTGCTTGATGATCGCGACGCAGGGCTCGGCGTGGTCGTACGCGGCGCGGCGGGCGGCCTCGGTGTCGACGAAGTTGTTGTACGACATCTCCTTGCCGTGCAACTGCTCGGCGTGGGCGAGGCCCTTGCCCGTGCCGTCGGTGTAGAGGGCGGCGGGCTGGTGCGGGTTCTCGCCGTAGCGCAGGGCCTGCTGGCGGGTGTAGGTGACGCCGATGAAGTCCGGCCAGGGGCCCTCGTCCGCGGCGTAGCCGGCGGCGAACCAGTTGGCCACCGCCACGTCGTAGGCGGCCGTGTGCTGGAACGCCTCGGCGGCGAGCCGCTTGCGCGCGTCCAGGTCGAACCCGCCCTCGGCGGCGGCCTTCAGGACGTCCGCGTAGCGGCCGGGGCTGACGACGACGGCCACGGAGGGGTGGTTCTTCGCGGCGGCACGGACCATGGAGGGGCCGCCGATGTCGATCTGCTCCACGCACTCGTCCGGCGTCGCGCCGGAGGCGACGGTCTCGCGGAACGGGTAGAGGTTGACGACCACCAGCTCGAAGGGGCGCACGCCCAGTTCGCCGAGCTGCGCGCGGTGGGCGTCGAGGCGCTGGTCGGCCAGGATGCCGGCGTGGACGCGCGGGTGCAGCGTCTTGACCCGGCCGTCCAGGCACTCGGGGAAGCCCGTCAGCTCCTCGACCGGGGTGACCGGCACCCCGGCGGCGGCGATCCGGCCGGCCGTCGAACCGGTCGAGACGAGCTCGACGCCGGCCTCGTGCAGCCCGCGGGCGAGCTCCTCCAGCCCCGTCTTGTCGTAGACGCTGATCAGCGCCCGGCGGATGGGCCGCTTCGTACCTTCGGCGGTCACGAGATCCGTACCTTTCGTCCCTCAATGCGGTAGCCGTGCCGGGCCAGACGCCCCACGACCTCGACGAGCAGCTGTCGCTCGACTTCCTTGATCCGCTCGTGCAGAGCGGCTTCGTCGTCCTCCTCCCGGACCTCGACCACACCCTGGGCGATGATCGGTCCGGTGTCGACGCCGTCGTCGACGAAGTGGACGGTGCACCCGGTGACCTTCACCCCGTACGCGAGCGCGTCGCGCACGCCGTGGGCACCGGGAAAGCTGGGCAGCAGGGCGGGGTGCGTGTTGACCGTCCGCCCGCCGAAGCGCGCGAGGAATTCCTTCCCCAGGATCTTCATGAAGCCCGCGGAGACCACCAGGTCCGGGGCGTACGCGGCGGTGGCCTCGGCCAGGGCGCGGTCCCAGTCGGCGCGGGAGGCGTGGTCCTTCACGCGCTCGACGAAGACCGGGATCCCGGCGCGCTCGGCGCGTTCGAGACCCGCGACGCCGTCCCGGTCGGCGCCGACGGCCACGATCCGGGCGCCGTACCCCGCGGGGTCGGCGGCGATCGCGTCCAGCAGCGCCTGGAGGTTCGTACCGGAGCCGGAGACGAGGACGACGAGACGGGCCGGACGAGCGAGGTCGCCGGAACGGTCGGAGTGGGCGGGGTGAGCCTGGGGGGCCGGGGACGCCACAGCGGGCCCTTTCTCGCGCGCGGTGCGGTTTGTATGGTCGTACGAGACAGAGGGGTCCCCGAATCCGGGGGACCCTACGAAGCCGCCGACCGCCAGCAACGATACCGGCACACCCGACGGCCCCCGCGGGACGGGGGCGCGCGCGGAAGGTAGCGTCTGTGGACGGCGTCCGCCAGGCGCTCCTCAGGTGTTCACCCGGCGTCCACCAGGCGTCCGGTGGGCCCGACGCGGCACGGGATCGGCTCCGGGAAACCGGGCTCACGGCCGTACGCTCGAGGTGCAGGACGCGACACAGCAGGACGCGGGACTACGGGAAGCCGGCCGGCGGGACGCCGCTCGGCAGAGCGCGGGACCGTGGAGCGCGACCCAGCAGGACGCGACACAGACGACACCAGGGGAAGACACACTCCACATGCCGGACCGACGCCGCCCCGCGGTTCACCGCCCCCTTCCGCTGTCCGCCGTGTCCGCCGGGACGCGGCCGTTCGCCGTGGAGACGGCGTCGAGCGACCGCGTGGCCTCGATGACTTCGACGGCCTCGGTGGCCCCGATGGCCCCTTCTCTTGGTCCCCTTGATCCCCTTGGTCCCGTTGGTTCCCCTGGTTCCCCTGGTTCCCCCGGTTTCGGCTTCGCGTCGGCCGCCGCGGCCTCCTCCGGCCCTCGGCCGGGTTCGCCGGCCTTCCGCGAGCGGCGGTCGCCGGAGCGGCAGGGGTGGGAGGACTCGGAGCGGGACGGTAACGGCCGGGACGAGGACGCTCGGAACGCGAACGACGGTCGCGGGCCCGGTTCGAACGACGCCGACAACCCCTTCGCCGCGCCGCCCGCGGGCCGGCCGGACCAGCCGTGGCGACCGCGTGAGCCACGGCACGGAAGCGGATCCGACGGTTCGGACGGCTCCGACGGCCGGGACGGGTCCGGGCAGCCGCCCGCCTGGGGCAGCCAGTGGAGCAGCCGGCAGCCGGGCCGCCACAGCGGCGGGTTCGGCGGCCCGCAGGGCGGCGGCCAGGACCCCGCCAACGGCGGCCAGGGCGGCGGCCCGCGCTGGGACCCCACCGACCCGGCCCAGCGCCGCGCCCGCTACGCCCTCCTCGCCGGGCTCTGGGGCTTCTTCTTCGCGCTGTTCAGCCTCCCCGAGATCGCCCTGCTGCTGGGGGCGCTCTCGGTCTACTGGGCGGTCAGCTCGCTGCGCGCCAAGAGCGGCGGCCGGCGGAACGGCGACGGGTCGGCCCCGGCGCCCGCGCCGCAGCCCGGCGGCTTCCGCCCGCAGACGACGGCGGCCGTGAGCGGGCTGGTGATGGGCGGGCTGGCGCTGGTCATCGTGGTGTCCACGTTCTCGTTCCAGCTCATCTACCGGGACTACTACACCTGTGTGGACGACGCGCTGACACAGACGTCCCGCCAGTCCTGCGAGAACCACCTGCCGAAGCCGCTGCGGCCGCTGCTGAGCGTGAACGACTGACGGAAGCCGGCGGGGACGGGTGGGGCGTGCGGGGACGCGTGGGACCTGCGGGACGGCGTCACCCCTCGCCCCACCGCTCGTCGAGCAACCGTGCCGGGTCGCGGGGTTCGAAGTCCGGCATCAGCCCGCCGCCCGAGTCCTTCAGCGCCGCCCAGCGCGCCTGGCGCACATGGGTGTCGTGCCAGTCGCCGTCGGCACGGCCGGCGGGCGCCGGGTCCGGAACGGGCGGCATCGGTGACTTCCGCGCCTTCCGCGCCCTGCGCGCCGCCTGTTTCGCCTCCCGCCGGGCGGTCCGCGCCGCCTCGCGCCGGGCGGCGCGCTCCGCTCGGGACACCCGGCCGCCACGGTGCCTGCGCCGCGGGGGTTCCGCCCGCCCGTCGGCCCCGAGGACGATGCCGTGCACGGGCAGGAGGGGCAGGCTCTCGGGGGCGTAGGAGACGGGGTTCACCGGGTGCCCGGGGGGCCGGTGACCCGGGTGCTCCGGTTCGGTCGGCTGTTCAGGTCGGGTTGGTCGGGTCGGCTGGGTTGGCTGGGTCGGGTGCTGTCGCGGCGGCGTGGACGCCCGGGGGCCGTCCGGTTCGTCGGCCCGGCCCCCGCGGCTCTGGTCACCGCCGCCCAGGCCACCGTCCGCTCCCCCAGCCGGATTCCGGCCCGCTCCGGCCCCCGCCGCGCCGACCGTTTCCCCGCCTTCCCCGCCTTCCCCGCCGCCCCCGGCGGCCGGGGCACCATTCCGTGAGCCGTCCCGTGAGCCGTCCCACGCGCCGTCGGGCGTTCCGAGCCGCGTACCGCCGTCCGCACCCGACGAGCGGTCCGCCGCCCGCCGCTGGTCGCGATCCGTCGTCCGCCGCTGTCCCGGCGTCGCAGAGGCCGCCGGGGCCGCCGGGCCGGTGTCCGCCCCTTCGCCGCCCACGGCGAAGCCCAGCCAGCGGGCCAGCCCCCGCCACCAGGACAGCGGGCCGCGGACCCGTACGCGCCGCGGAGCGGACGGCCCCGCGGCCGACGACGTGTCGGTGCCGATGGAGGCATCCGTTCCGCCTGGCGCGTCGGCCCCTCCTGATACGTACGACCCGTCCGGCGCGTCCACACCGCCGGACACATCCATCCCGCCCGACGCGTCCATCTCGTCCATAGCCGTCGCCGCACCCTTCCCGACGCTCACCGCACCATCCGTGCCATCGGCGCCATCCGTGGCAACCGCCTTGGCGGTCCGCAGTCCGAGGACCTGCCGCGCTCTCCACCCCCAGCCGCGCGGCCGGGCCGCGTCGGGTGCCGCCACGGCCTTTTCCTCCTTGCGGATCCGGCGGACGACCAGCGACCCCGGTACGCCGATGACCAGCGTCCAGGCCAGGCACGCCAGCCCGGTGAGGCGCCACGAGGGACCGAAGCGGGACAGGGCCCCGACGCCGAGCGGCCCGCCGGCGGCGTAGGCGAGCAGGGCGGCGACGGCGGCGCAGACCAGCGCGGCCAGGGAGGCGACGGCGACCGTCTCGCGCCGCCCCACGGCCGCGGGCCGGCGCGGCACGGCCGCGGCCGCCACCGCGACCCCGACGGCCGCCACCAGGGCGGCGGCGCCCGCCAGCCCCACCGGTTCGGCCTCACCGGGCGCGGGCAGCGCGGCGAGCAGCGGGAACGGCGGGAGCGGAGAGCGGTCGGGCGAACCGAGCACGGGCAGCGCCAGCGGGGCGACGAGCCCGTCGACGCCGGCCGCGAACCCGGGCCCCAGCCCGTAGGCGGCCGTCCAGACCACCGCGTTGGGCAGCAGCGCCACGCTCAGCAGCGCCACCCCCAACTGCCCCGGCCAGCCCACCGTGAGGTGGTCCACCGCGTCCCGTACGGCACCGGCGTGCACGGCCAGCGACGCCGCCAGCAGCAGCGCCGCACCGCCGAACAGCATCGCCGTACCGGCCGCGGCGGCCCGGGCGACCGCCACGATGTGCGGCGCCGTGAACCAGCGGCGTACGAACCCCGGCACCACCCGGCACACCCGGCGCACCCGCGCCGACGGCGTCCAAGGCGGGCAGCCCACCGCCATCCACACTCCGGCCGCGGCCGGGACCGCGGCGACGAGCGGGACGTGGATCAACGCGCTCAGGGGGTCGACGCGGATCGGTCCGGACGACGCGTAGAGCACGGCTGCGGCGCTCACCAGCAGGTATCCGCCGAGCAGCGCGGTGAACGCGGTGCGCGGCGGCAGCGGCGGAGCCGGAAGGCGCGTGGGGAGGAGTGGCACCTCCCAGGGCACCGGCGACCTGTCGGACGGTACGGACGCGGCGGTGGGGAAACCTTCCGCCACCGCCTCGTTCGCATCACCCGTTTCCCACACCTCGTCGATTTCGTCGGCTTCATCGGCTTCGTCGAGGTGCTCCGCGTCGTCCGGCGGCATCGGCGCCTGCCGCGCGGCCCGGTGGATGAGCAGGCAGGGCACGACGGAGAACAGCAACGGCGTCAGCCCGACCGGCGCGGTGCTCCCGGAGAGGGTCTCGGTGCGGACGAGGTCGGCGCCGTGGGCCAGCAGCCAGAGGCCGGCGGCGATGTGCAGCGCTCCGGCGGGCCCGCTGTCCGGGTAGGGCGACACGATCCACAGCACCAGGACGAGCGTGGCGAACGCCCCGAGTCCCAGTCCGGCGGCGACCGCCCCGCCCAGGAAGGCCCTGCCCGCCCCCGGCTTGTGACGCGCCGCGGATCGGGGGTGCGACGGCAGCGGCGGACCGCTGTGGGCATATGGGGTCACAAGGGCCATGCTGCCAACAACGCGCCTTTCGGGCGGGTAGCGACAAATGACCGTCGTGTCGTGTTCAGGGCGGCACGCCCGAGAGGGCGGCGGGCTCCCTCGGGCGGGGCGAACGGGCGCGGGCGCCGGCCGCTCCTCTCACCGGGGCGAAAAGCGGCGTGGGACGCGTGTGGGCCCGTACCCCCGGAGAGGTACGGGCCCACACGTCCCCCGGCCCGCGAGGGGCCGGGATCAGATCGAACGGCCGATCAGGCCGCCGATCCCGCGACCGTTCAGGCGCTCAGCGCGGCGCGCGCCAGGCGGGCGGTCTCGGACGGGGTCTTGCCGACCTTCACGCCCGCGGCCTCCAGGGCCTCCTTCTTGGCCTGCGCGGTGCCGGACGAACCGGACACGATCGCACCGGCGTGGCCCATCGTCTTGCCCTCGGGCGCGGTGAAACCGGCCACGTAGCCGACGACCGGCTTGGTGACGTGCTCCTTGATGAAGTCCGCCGCACGCTCCTCGGCGTCGCCGCCGATCTCGCCGATCATGACGATCAGGTCGGTGTCGGGGTCGGCCTCGAACGCCTTGAGGGCGTCGATGTGCGTGGTGCCGATGATCGGGTCGCCGCCGATGCCGACGCAGGACGAGAAGCCCAGGTCACGCAGCTCGTACATCATCTGGTAGGTCAGCGTGCCGGACTTGGACACGAGACCGATGCGGCCGGGCTTGGTGATGTCGGCCGGGATGATGCCCGCGTTGGACTGGCCGGGGCTGATGAGGCCGGGGCAGTTGGGGCCGATGATGCGGGTCTTGTTGCCCTTGGCCTGGGCGAGCGCCCAGAACGAGGCGGTGTCGTGCACCGCGACGCCCTCGGTGATCACGACGGCCAGCGGGATCTCGGCCTCGATGGCCTCGACGACCGCGTCCTTGGTGAACTTCTCCGGGACGAAGATGACGGTGACGTCGGCACCCGTCTTCTCCATCGCGTCCTTGACGGAGCCGAAGACCGGGACCTCGGTGCCGTCGAAGTCGACGGTGGTGCCGGCCTTGCGCGGGTTGACGCCGCCGACGATGTTGGTGCCGGAAGCCAGCATGCGCTTGGTGTGCTTCTGGCCCTCGGAGCCGGTCATGCCCTGGACGATGACCTTGCTGTCCTTGGTGAGGAAGATAGCCATGGTGTTCTAGTGACCTCGTTCCTTACTTCGCAGCCAGCTCGGCGGCGCGCTCGGCGGCGCCGTCCATGGTGTCCACCTGCTGCACCAGCGGGTGGTCGGCGTCGTTCAGGATCTTGCGACCCAGCTCCGCGTTGTTGCCGTCGAGGCGCACGACCAGCGGCTTCTCGACCTTCTCGCCCTTGTCCTCAAGGAGCTTCAGGGCCTGGACGATGCCGTTGGCGACCGCGTCACAGGCGGTGATGCCACCGAAGACGTTGACGAAGACGGACTTGACGTCCGGGTCGCCGAGGATGATCTCGAGACCGTTGGCCATCACCTCGGCGGAGGCACCGCCACCGATGTCGAGGAAGTTGGCGGGCTTGACGCCACCGTGGTTCTCACCGGCGTAGGCGACGACGTCCAGGGTGCTCATGACGAGACCCGCGCCGTTGCCGATGATGCCGACCTGGCCGTCGAGCTTGACGTAGTTGAGGCCCTTGGCCTTGGCGGCGGCCTCCAGCGGGTCGGCGGCGGCCTTGTCCTCCAGCGCCTCGTGCTCCGGCTGGCGGAACGCGGCGTTGGCGTCCAGGGACACCTTGCCGTCGAGCGCGATGACGCGGCCGTCGGCGACCTTGGCGAGCGGGTTGACCTCGACGAGGAGGGCGTCCTCGGCGATGAAGGTCTTCCACAGGGTGACGAGGACGTCGGCGACCTGGTCGGCGACCTCGGCCGGGAACTTCGCCTGGGCGACGATCTCGCGGGCCTTCTCGATGGTGACGCCCTCGTTGGCGTCGACCGGCACCTTGGCGAGCTTCTCGGGGGTCGTCGCGGCGACCTCCTCGATGTCCATGCCGCCGGCGACGGACGCCATGGCGAGGAAGGTGCGGTTGGTGCGGTCGAGGAGGTACGAGACGTAGTACTCCTCGGCGATCTCCGGAGCGGTCTCGGCGATCATCACCTTGTGGACCGTGTGGCCCTTGATGTCCATGCCGAGGATGTCCGTCGCGCGAGCGACGGCCTCGTCCGGGGTGGCGGCCAGCTTGACGCCGCCGGCCTTGCCGCGGCCACCGACCTTCACCTGCGCCTTGACGACCGAACGGCCGCCCAGACGCTCGGTCGCCTCGCGCGCCGCCTCAGGCGTGTCGATGACTTCACCGGCCAGCACCGGTACACCGTGCTTGGCGAAGAGGTCCCTCGCCTGGTACTCGAACAGGTCCACGCGCGTCCGTCCCTTTTCCATGGATATCGCGGTTCGTTGTCTGCGCGGGCGTGCCGCGGTGGCAGCGTGAGGACGCGATCTATGACGAGGGCGGCACACGTGCGCCGAATACGCGGCATGTCCGTCTCGCAGGTTATCCCCGAGGGCCGGAGGTCCCTAAATCGCAGATCACACTCAGGCCGTGATTACGCTCACAGATCGCGCACAAACCCCGCACGCATCGCGACCGAGCGTACGCCGCCCGGTCGCGGCCCGCCGGTACGCGCAGCCGCCGTGCCGGGGCCGCCCCCGGCCTCCCGGCCCGCACGCCGCCGGCCGACGCCTCAGGTCAGCCCCCTCGCGCCCTCCCGTCCCTTCTCCTCGCCGCCATCTCCCTCTCCCGGTGGCGGATTTCCCCCTCTCCGTCAGGTTCCGGACCCTGGCTCGGGTACGGGCAGGGGCCGCTGCTCCAGGGCCGCCGCCATCACCTCCGGGAAGTGGTCGGGCGTGCAGGCGAAGGCCGGTGCGCCGAGCTCGGCGAGGGCCGCCGCGTTCTCCCGGTCGTACGCCGGGGCGCCCTCGTCGGAGAGGGCCAGCAGGGTGACGAACCGCACTCCGGACGCCCGCATGGCCGCGACCCGTTCGAGCATCCCCTCGCGTACGCCGCCCTCGTACAGATCGCTGATCAGGACGACGACGGTGTCCGCCGGGCGGGTGATCCGCGACTGGCAGTAGGACAGCGCCCGGTTGATGTCGGTGCCCCCGCCGAGCTGGACGCCGAACAGCACGTCCACCGGGTCCGCCAGTTGGTCGGTGAGGTCCACGACGGAGGTGTCGAAGGCGACCAGTCGGGTGTCGAGGGCACGTATAGAGGCCAGGACGGCGCCGAAGACGGAGGCGTGGACGACGGACGCCGCCATCGAGCCGGACTGGTCGATGCAGAGGATCACCTCCTTCCGCACCGAGCGCGCCGCACGGGCGTAGCCGACGAGCCGTTCCGGCACGACCGTGCGGTGCTCGGGCAGGTAGTTCTTGAGATTCGCCCGGACGGTGCGGTTCCAGTCGATGTCCCGGTGGCGGGGCCGGGCCGCCCTCGCCGACCGGTCGAGCGCTCCGGTGAGCGTGGCCCGGGTGCGGGACGCCAGGCGCCGCTCCAGGTCCTCGACCACCTTGCGGACGACCTCGCGGGCGGTGGCCTTCGTCTCCTCCGGCATCGCCTTGCCGAGCGACAGCAGGGTCCCGACCAGGTGGACGTCCGCTTCGACCGCTTCCAGGAGCTCGGGTTCGAGGAGGAGGGCGGTCAGGCCGAGCCGGTCCAGGGCGTCCCGCTGCATCACCTGAACGACGGACGCCGGAAAATACGACCGGATGTCCCCCAGCCAGCGGGCGACCCGCGGCGCGGAGGCTCCGAGACCACCGCTCCGCCGGCCGGCACCGGGGCCCGCGCTCACACCCGCACCCGCACCGGGCGGGCGGGACCCCGCACCGTAGAGCGCTTCCAGCGTCCGGTCCACGGCGGCGTCACGGCCGGAGAGCACCCGCCCGGTGCCGTCCTCGCCCGCCTCCCCGCCGAGCACGAGCCGCCAGCGGCGCAGCCGTTCGTCGGCGGAATCGGGTGGCGGCGGATCCGTGGGGCAGGGTGACGGCGTGGAAGTGGTCGTCGAGGTCATCGCGCTCCTCCCCCGGTGAAGTCCGGCCGAATGTCCATCAACTGCCTTGCAGCAGCAGTAGGTTGGATGGCGCGCTCCTCCTCACCCTCGTCGTCCGGGCCCAGGAGCAGCCGCATCGTGGGCAGGACGGCCGCCGCGCGCTCCGGGTCCCAGGCCGGGCCGGTGTCTACCCGGGTCGGTCCGGTGGCCGGGCCGTTGGCGACGCGTTCGCCGATCGCGCGGCGGAGGGCCGGCTCGTAGTCCGAGAAGGTGCGGCGGAGCAGGGGCAGGACGTCGGTGAACGCGTCGGCGGTGATGCCGTTGAGCCAGGTGTCGATCAGGCCGAACAGCCGCTCGTCGTGGAGGAGCAGCAGTCCGCCGCCGGGCTCGGTGCCGCCGGTGAACCCCTCGATCCAGGCCGCCGCGTCGGCGGGTGCCACGGCGGGCGAGAGGGCGCGGCCCAGGAGCCGGGCGGTCCGGTCGGCGGTCAGCGTGCCCTCGTCGAGGAGGAGCCGGGCCACCCGGCCGCGGACCTCCCCGGGGAGGTGTTCGCGTTCGGCGAGGGTGGTGAGCACCGCCGTCCAGCGGTCGCCGACGCCGGGGCGGTCCAGGAGGGCCACCGCCCGGTGCACGGCGTCCACGTGGCCCCTCATCTCCCGTGCGGCGTCGCGGTCGAGACCGGCGCAGGCGGTGGGGAGGCCGACGAAGATCCGGTCGGCGAGGCCGGCGGCCACGTCGTCGAGGGCCGCGGTGTCCGTGCGGCGCACATCCCCGTAGCGCACCGAGCGGACCAGCGCGGGCAGGGCCTCGGCGAGGTGGCCGACGTCGGTGTCGAGGGCGGCGCGGTCGGCGAGGGCGCCCAGGACGACGGGGAGGGCGGTCGGCAGCGCGGCGAGCAGGCACCGTTCCGCCAGGGTGGTGAGGTCGGCGAGGCGGTCCGCCTCGCGGGCGGCGGCCTCCGCCCGGGCGGTCGCGGCGGCTTCGACGGTCGTGCCCCAGACGCCCGCTTCGGCGAGCCGGACGGCCAGTTCCGGCCGCCAGGAGAGGCGCCACGCCTCACGGAAGGTGCCGAGGCCGGTGCGCGAGGCGCGAGGTGCGCCCCAGTCGACGTCGAGGAGCCGGAGGCGGTGCAGCAGCCGGCTCCGCTCGGCGTCGGTGTTCTTGCGGAGGTCCAACTCCTTGTCCTGCACGCCCGCTTCGGGCTTGAGGCGCAGGGCACGTTGGAGGCGCGCGAGGTCGCGTTGGAGTGGTGTGGCGGGTGCGGTGTCGGGGACCTCGCCGAGGTCGTCGCCGATGACGAGCCGGTCGCGCACCAGGGCGAGCGGCACGTCCGAGCCGTCGCACATCACCGCGCGTACGGCGTCGGTGGTCTCGGTGAGGCCGGGGAGCGGCCGGCCGCGGAGGGCGGCGAGCGTTTCGGCGAGCCGGACCGACTCGATGACGTGCGCGGACGAGACCGGCCGGCCCTCCTCGCGCAGCATTCGGGCGACCGTGGCCAGCCAGCGTTCGACCGGGCGGTCCGGGGCCGCGTAGAGATGGGCGTACCAGCCGGGCGCGGCGATCCCCGCGCCGTAACCGCTGCTCCGGGCGAGGCGGCGGTGGGTCCAGGGCACCCAGGAGATCTCCGTCCTGACCTTCGGCAGCCCCTTGAGCGTCCGCCGGTCGGCGGCGAGGTGGCGCCGGACCGCGAGGGCGGGGACGTGCCAGGCGCCGCAGACGACGGCGACCTCGTGTCCGAACTCCTTGACCGCCTCGCGCAGCCGCAGCCGCATATGGGCCTCGCGCACGGCGTCGTCGCGCGGGTCCGGCGGGCCGGCGTCCGCCGGTGACGTCTCGTCGCCCGCCGGCCCGCCCTCCGGCGCGGAACGCAGCGCGGCCATGGCCTCGGCGACGGCCCGGAAGGGTCCGAGGGGGTCGTCGTCGGGCCCGCCGTCGCCGGGCCGGCCGCCGTCGCGGTGCTCGACGGCGTCCTCCCACCAGCGTTCGGGATCGTCGTGGCCCGCGGCTCCGGCCAGCAGCGCGAGCGGATCGGGGGGCGGCCCGGCCGCGCCGTCCGGCCCGTCCCGGCCGGCCGTTCCCGGCGCGGCGAGGGTGTGGGCGGCGGGCAGGTCGATGAACCGCACCTCGGCACCGTGGGCGAGCGCCCAGCGGATGGCGGCCCACTCCGGTGAGAAGGCGGCGAACGGCCAGAACGCGGCCCGGCCAGGATCTTCGGCGGCGTGGGCGAGCAGGGCGACCGGGGGCCGCATGCCCTGGTCCGCCGCACAGTGGACGATCTTGTCGGCCTCGGACGGCCCCTCGACGAGCACCGCGCGGGGCCGGAGCCACTCCAGGGCGGCGCGTACGGCCCGCGCGGAACCGGGTCCGTGGTGGCGAACGCCCAGCAGGGCGGGCGCGTTCATACCGACACCTCGCGGCAGGCGCGGTAGAAGTCCTGCCAGCCGTCCCGCTCCCGGACGACCGTCTCCAGGTACTCGTGCCAGACCGTACGGTCCGACGCCGGGTCGCGGACGACCGCGCCGAGGATCCCGGCCGCGACGTCCCCGGCGCGCAGCACGCCGTCGCCGAAGTGCGCGGCCAGCGCCAGACCGCCGGTGACGACGGAGATCGCCTCGGCCGTGGAGAGCGTCCCGGAAGGGGATTTGAGTCTGGTCCGGCCGTCCGCGGTCACCCCGTCGCGCAGTTCGCGGAAGACGGTGACGACGCGGCGGATCTCGTCCGTGCCGCTCGGGGCGGCCGGCAGGTCGAGGGAGCGGCCGAGCTGGTCGACGCGCCGGACGACGATGTCGACCTCGTCCTCGTGCGTGGCGGGGAGCGGCAGGACCACGGTGTTGAAGCGGCGGCGCAGGGCGCTGGACAGCTCGTTGACGCCCCGGTCGCGGTCGTTGGCCGTGGCGATGAGGTTGAAGCCGCGCACGGCCTGGACCTCCTCGCCGAGCTCGGGGATCGGCAGGGTCTTCTCGGACAGCACCGTGATCAGCGAGTCCTGCACATCGGCGGGGATGCGGGTCAGTTCCTCGACGCGGGCGGTCATGCCCTGGGCCATGGCCCGCATGACGGGGCTGGGCACGAGGGCGTCGCGGCTGGGCCCGTGCGCCAGCAGCCGGGCGTAGTCCCAGCCGTAGCGGACGGCTTCCTCGGCCGTGCCGGCCGTGCCCTGGACGAGGAGGGTGGAGTCTCCGCTGACGGCGGCGGCCAGGTGCTCGGATACCCAGGTCTTGGCGGTGCCGGGGACACCGAGGAGCAGCAGTGCCCGGTCCGTGGCGAGGGTGGTGACGGCGACCTCGACGACCCGCCGCGGCCCCACGTACTTCGGGGTGATCACGGTGCCGTCGGGCAGCACGCCGCCGAGCAGGTAGGTGGCGACGGCCCACGGTGACAGCCGCCAGCGCTCGGGCCGGGGCCGGTCGTCCGCCGCCGCCAGGGCCGTCAGCTCGCCCGCGAACGCCGCTTCCGCGTGCGGGCGGATGACGTCGGTGGAGGCGTCGGGACCGCCGGGCGGTGGGGCGGAGCGGGCGGGGGCGGCGGGTGTGTCGTGGGTGATGGACGCGTCGTTGGCGGAGGACGCGCCGCTGGTGACAAGTGTGTTGGTGGCGACTGGCGCGTCGGTGGTGACAGGCGCGTCGGTAGGTACGAAGCGGTTTCCGGGCACGGTCACAAGTCCCCCTCGTCGTGCGTTCCGGGATGTGACTCCACCCTGCACCACCCCACTGACAATCACCCTCGGCGGCAACGAACGTGCAGGTCAGCGCGATTGTCAGTGGTGGGCCCTACTGTCGGTGACATGAATCCGCAGGGGGAACGCTGGACGGCGGATCAGGTGCTCGCGCTGGCGCCTGACTCCGCGTCGCGCACGGCGGGCGGCAGGCTCGCGACGCCGGGATCGTGGTCGGGAACGGGAGCGCGCCCGGACTCGGTGTGGGGGGAGTGCGCGGGCGGCGGCGGCCGGACCTACCGGACCGCCGTGGACGCCTCGGACGCCAACCGCCCTGGATTCACCTGCAGTTGTCCGAGTCGCAAGGTGCCGTGCAAGCACGCGGTGGGGTTGCTGCTGCTGTGGGCGGCGGACGGAGATTCCGTCCGGCCGGCGGAGGAGCCACCGGCGTGGGTCGCCGAGTGGCTGGAGGCGCGTCGGAGACGACGGGCCGCACCGCCGGCCGACCGCCCGCCCGCCGCGTCGGCGTCGGCCGACCGACGGGCGGCGGACCGGGCGCGACGGATCGCCGCCGGCGCCGAGGAGTTGGAGCGGCGGCTGACCGATCTGGTGCACGGCGGTCTCGCCGGTTCCGGTGGTGGTGCGCGAGAGGAGTGGGACCGGGCCGCCGCCCGCATGGTCGACGCCCAGGCGCCCGGACTCGCCGCGCTCACCCGCGAGTTGGGTTCGCTGTCCGCAGCGGGCCTGGACTGGGCGTCGCGGCTGCTGGAGGAGTGCGCCCTCCTGCACACGCTCAACCGCGCGTACGCGCGCGTCGACCGGCTGCCCGCCGGGCTGGCCGCGACCGTACGCGCCCGCGTCGGGATCACCGTGGACTCGGCCGCGCTCCTGGCCTCCACACCACCCGTCCGGGACGACTGGCTGGTCCTCTCCCAGGACGACGACGTCTCCGACAGCGCCCTCACCACTCGGCGCATCCGCCTCTTCGGGAGACGCACCGGGCGCGCGGCGCTGCTGCTGTCCTACGGAGCGGCCGGCCGGGCACCCGAACTCTCGCTCCCGGTCGGCTGCTCCTTCGACGCCGACCTGGTCTTCCACCCCGCCGCCGTGCCGCTGCGCGCCGTCCTCGGAGCGCGCCACGGCGAACCGGAGCCCGCCGCCGGGCCGCCGCCCGGCGTGGGCGTCGAGGCCGCCCTCGCCGCCTACGGGACGGCGTTGCGCGACGATCCGTGGCTCGACGCGTGGCCGGTGGTCCTCGACGGGGTGGTCCCCATACCCGGCCCCGATGCCCGCCCCGGCCGCCGGCTGGCCGACGCGGACGGCGGTGCGGCACTGGCGGTCGACACGAGCCGTACCGGCGAATCGGGCTGGTGGCGGCTGGTGGCGGTGTCCGCGGGCGGGCCGGTACGGGTCTTCGGCGAGTACGGCCATCGCGGGTTCACGCCCCTGGCCGTCTGGGCACCGGAGTTGACGCCCCTCCGGCGCTGACCACGCGCATCCCCCTCACTCCTGCGACGCCACCCTCGAAAGGCCACCCATGAACGCACCCGGCCACACGGCCCCGCCCCTGGACGTCCCCTGGGACGACCTCGTCACCGCCGCCCTGATCGGCACCGGCCGACGCGGCGCGCCGACCGCGCCACGCCCCGGGCAGGACCCCGCCCTCGCCCTGCTGGACGCCGCCGCCCTGCACACCGTGCGGCGTCGCGCCGCCGCCCTGCCCGTCGCCGCGGGGAGACGCCCCGAGCCCGCGCCCCCCGATCCCCGCCCGCCGCTGCCCGAGGCCGCCCGGCGACGGCTGGCGCTGCTCCTCGGCGAGCGGGCCGGCGGCGGTGACCGGCGCCGGACGGCGGCCCCCGACCTCGTCGAGCTGCTCCCCCAGTGGCTGACCGCCGCCAACGCACGCGGCTACCGTCCGCCGGACGCCCTGCTGCCCGGTCTCCTCGACGCCGCGCGGGCCCGCACCGACCTCCGTCCCGAGGCGCTGGCCTTCGCCGGACCCCGCGGGCGGTGGCTGGCCGGTCTCAACCCGCAGTGGGCGTACGCGCTCCGCTCCCATCCGCCGGGGCCGGGGGCGGCCTCCCCGGTCTCCCCGGCCTCCTCCGGCCCACCGGACGCCACCGGCCTCGACGGGCTGCGACGCGTGTGGCGGGAGGGCCTGTTCGCCGAACGTCTGGCCGCCCTCACCGCGGTTCGGCGGCACGACGCGGCGGCCGGGCGCGAGCTGCTGGCCGGCACCTGGGCCACCGAACGGGCCGAGGACCGGCAGGCGTTCCTCGGCGCGCTGCGCGATGGGCTCTCCCCGGACGACGAGCCGTTCCTCGAAGCTGCCCTGTCCGACCGGGGCCGCTCCGTCCGGTCCCTGGCCGCCGAACTCCTCGCCGTTCTGCCCGGTTCCGCCCTGACCGCCCGGATGGCCGCGCGGGCCCGCACCTGCGTCGCGCTCGACCAGGGCGTCGTCGTGGTCGAGGCCCCGCACGAGTGCGACGACGGGATGCGGCGGGACGGCATCTCGGCCAAACCCCCGTCGGGGCGCGGCGCGCGGTCGTGGTGGCTGAGCGGGATCGTGGAGGCCACACCGCTGTCCGTCTGGCCGGACCGGCTGGGGGTCCCGGGCGCCGCCGAGGCGGTGGCGCTGCCCGTCGCCGACGGCTGGCGGCCGGACCTGCACGCGGCCTGGTGCCGCGCCGCCGTCCGGCAGCGGGACGCCGCCTGGGCCCGGGCCCTGCTCGGCCCGCCCACGACACCCCCGGCCCCTGAGGGCTCACCGGGGCGGGATCCGGCCCGGCTGCTCACCGTCCTCCCCGCGGCCGAACGGGCCGACTGGGTGGCGCGGTTCGTCGCCGCCCACGGGCTGTCCGACGCGTTCCGGCCGATCGGGGTCTGCGCGGTGCCCTGGGCCGAGCCGCTCGGGCGGGCCGTGGTGGACGCCCTGGAGATCGCCCGGGACACGGGTGGCTATCCCTGGAGCTTCAGCGGCGTCATGGGCCTGGCCGAACGCTGCCTCGACCCGGACCAGGCCGACCGGCTGGCCGTGTTGGCCGCGCCGGCCGGTGCGGACGACGCTCCGCGCGAGGACGCCGCCCCGCCGGGGGCGGCGGGTTACTGGGCGGAGGCGTTCCAGCGGCTGGCCGGAACGCTCCGGCTGCGCGCCGTCATGCGGGCGGAGCTGGCGGGGTGACGCGCACCCGGCCCGCCCCGCCGAAGGGGAACGTCCGCTCAGGCACCCGCCGCCTGACGGACGTTGGCGTTGACCCACTCGACGATCGACGTCGTCGTCGCCCCCGGCGTGAAGATCGCCGCGACCCCCAGCTCCTTGAGCGGCGGGATGTCGGCCTCCGGGATGATGCCGCCGCCGAACACCTTGATGTCCTCGGCGTCGCGCTCCCTCAGCAGCTCGATCACCTTGGCGAACAGGGTGTTGTGCGCGCCGGACAGGATGGACAGTCCGATCGCGTCGGCGTCCTCCTGGATCGCGGTGTCGACGATCTGCTCGGGGGTCTGGTGAAGCCCGGTGTAGATGACCTCCATGCCGGCGTCCCGCAGCGCACGTGCGATGACCTTGGCCCCGCGATCGTGTCCGTCGAGCCCCGGCTTGGCCACCACCACACGGATCGGACCGGTCACTCCCATCACTGCCTCCATGTACGACTGCCGTCAGCCGGCCGCGAGGATCCCGTGCCGAACGGGCCCGGGTGTGAACGAACGTTATCTACAGCATCCCGCAAGCGGTCGTTTCGCGGTGCGGAGGGAGGGGGAAATCACACGTGGGACACCACGTTCGCCGCGACTCGCACCCCTCTCCCGCCCGCCACGCGCCGTACAGCCGCCCGGCCGTGGCACGGCGGAGCGTGGAGCGGGCCGCGAAGGGGAGCCGCGAGGAGGTCTGCCGCACCGCCGCCGTCAGCCGCACGGCGGCGGTGGCCCGGCAGCCGGCGCACAGCTGCCCATGAGGGCACACGGGGGACAGGGCATCGGCCTGTGTGCCGTTCGGAGGTCGGCCATGGGGGCCTTGCCCGCCTTATCCCTCGTCTCCGGGGCTCTGGTCTCCGGAGCCTCGCCATCCACCGGTTCCGGCACCACCCGGCCGTCGGCCGCGCTGGTCCGGTCCACGGCGCTGGAGCTGGTCATCCTGGCCTGCCACACGCTGCTGTATCCGACGGGCGTCACCCAGGAACGCCGTCCGCCGCCCCTCGCCACGCCCCTGGCACCCGAGGGGAACGGCATCGCGAACGACCGGGTTCCCGTGCTCCTCCTCCATGGATTCGCCGACAACCGTTCGGTGTTCGTCCTGCTGCGCCGTTCGCTGCTCCGCCACGGCTGGCGGCACGTGGCCTCCCTCAACCACTCGCTCCTCACCCGCGACATCCGCACCGCCGCCGCGGCGTTGAGCCGGTACGTCGAGGAGTTCCGGGCCCGCACGGGCGCCGCGCGGATCGATGTCGTCGGGCACAGCCTGGGCGGACTGGTGGCCCGCTACCACGTCCAGCGGCTGGGAGGTGACGCCCTGGTCCGCCGGGTGATCACGCTCGGCACGCCGCACGGCGGCACCCTGGTGGCGCCGCCGATGTCGGCGCACCCTCTGGTACGGCAGATGCGCCCGGGTTCCGAGCTCCTCAGGGAGCTGACCGCGCCGGCCCCCGGCTGCCGGACGCGCTTCGTCGCCTTCTGGAGCGATCTGGACCAGGTGATGGTCCCCGTGGAGACGGCCCGTCTCGACCATCCGGACCTGGTGGTGCGGAACATCCGCGTCAGCGGCGTCGGGCATCTCGCCCTCCCGGTGCACCCGACCGTGGTGGCGGGCATCCGGCAGGCACTGGCGTCGCGGGACGAGAGCGGCGACGACGCCGGGCGGGTCTCCGTGGCGTGACTCCGGCGTCGCGTCGGCGGGACGCCCGGCGCCCCTTCGTGTGATGCGTGGAAGCCGTCGGTCAACCTTTTATCGCACTCCACTTGCCCGATTAATGTCGAACGATTTTCGAACGCCGAAGCGACTCGGAGGCGTCCCGTCCACCAAAAGGCGGCCAAATGCCCAGGCTCCCGGGCCGCGAAACGTGAGGAAGATTGTGGCCGTCGCATACCGCCGGGTACAGTCGCCGCTACTTCTCCTGCTCCCAAGGCGAAATGGAAGTGGTGGTGAACGACCGTCACCCATCGGCGGCCCCGGACCCGTCCGTTCCCGCTCCCGATGCAGCATTCGGACACCACCCGTCCCCCCAGCAGTCCACCGCCTACGGCTGGACCGGACACGACACCGGCCAGTGGGACACCACCCATCAGTGGAACAACTCCGGTCACACCCAGGTCTGGGATTTCAGCGCCTGTGACACCGGAGGGCAGACCGGCTGGGGACAGGCCCAGGACGGCACCTGGGCCACCGGCTCCGGCAGCGGACCCGCCGGTCAGTGGCAGTGGGAGACGCCGGGTTCGACCGGGTGGGGAAACCTTCCTGGTGACGGCTGGAGCGACACCTCGGGCCAGTGGCACACCGGGCACTCCGCCCAGTGGGACACGTCGGGCCAGTGGGACACCAGTGGCTACGGCTCCCCGCAGCAGACCCCACAGCAGCCCGTCGACCACGCCATGACCCAGACCTGGGACACCTCGGCCTGGGCCCAGCCCGCCGATCCCTGGGGCGGCACCCACACCGCGGAGACGCAGACCTGGGACGCCAGTGCCTGGGCGGAGGCCGCGGAACCCGCTCCGCCGCACGACCCGACCCTGATGGCCGTCGTCCCCGGCCTCGGCACGGAACCCGTACCGCCCACCCCCGCACCGGCGACCGACGCCGACACGCGGACCATGCACGCCGTCTTCGCCATGCCCGCGGAGGGCCTCACCCCGGACGGTCTCGCCCGGGACGACCTCTCGGCGAGCGACCTCGCGGTGGACGGATCCGTCCCGGACGACCGGGCCACCGGTGACGACGACCGGCACGACGCCGAGGCGCCCGCCGCGGGCGACCGCCCGGTCCGCAACCGGCGCAAGGGCGGCGCCCCCCGCTCCGGTTACCGCCCCCGCCGCAAGGCCCTCCTCACGGTGGCCGTGCCCTCGGTCGCCGTGATGGGTGTGGCCGGTGTGGCCGCCGCGACCGTCGCGTCCAGCGGTGGGCACGAGGCGCAGCAGACCCAGGCCGCGTCCGCCCCCGACGCGTCCACCGTCAAGCTCTCCGCCGCCAACAACACGCTGGACACCCAGCTCGCCGGGCTGAGCCGGGGGGCGGACGACTTCGCCACGCGCGCCAACCGGACGCAGGAACGCATCGACCTGCGGCTGCGCCAGGAGGAAGAGCGCAAGCGGAAGGCCGAGGAGGCCGCCCGTAAGGAGGCCGAGCGGCCCAAGTTCGCCCTGCCCGTCGCCCAGCACGGACTCAGCGCGTACTACGGGCAGGCGGGCGTCAACTGGATGTCCGTGCACACCGGCATCGACTTCCCCGTCAGTTACGGCACCCCCGTGATGGCGGCCACCGACGGCACGGTCCGCACCCAGTACAACGTCGCCTACGGCAACATGGCCATAGTGACCTCCCCGGACGGGACCGAGACCTGGTACTGCCACCTCAGCAGCACCCGGGTGCGGTCCGGGCAGGTCAAGGCCGGCGACGTGATCGCCTACTCCGGCAACTCGGGCAACTCCACCGGCCCGCACCTGCACTTCGAGGTGCGGCCCGGCGGTTCGGCCGTCGACCCGCTGCCGTGGCTGCGCGCCCACGACCTCGACCCGACCTGACCGGCCCGGGGGCGGCCGCCGACCGGCGCCGCCCCCGGCCCCCGGCTACAGCTTCTCGACCGGCGCGTAGCGCAGCAGCAGGCGCTTGGGCTTCTCCTGGCCGAAGTCGATCGTGGCCTCGGCGTTGTCCCCACTGCCCTTGACGCCGACGACCGTGCCCAGGCCGAACGAGTCGTGGGTGACCCGGTCGCCGATCGCCAGCGACACCACCGGACGGTCCTTGGCCCGCCGCGTGGCGAAACCGCTCGGCCCCGCCGCGCCCCGGCCGCCGATATGCGAAGACGACGAGAACGCCGAGGACGACGACCGGCCCGAGGCCATCCCGGACACCGACGCCGACGGCGTGGCGGGCCCGGTGCGGCGCCACTCGACGTACCGGTCCGGGATCTCCTCCAGGAAGCGGGACGGCGGGTTGTAGGCGGGCTGGCCCCAGGCGCTGCGCATGCTCGACCGGGTCAGGTAGAGCCGCTCGCGGGCCCGGGTGATGCCCACGTAGGCGAGCCGCCGCTCCTCCTCCAGCTCCTTGGTCTGGCCGAGGGCGCGCATGTGCGGGAAGACGCCGTCCTCCATGCCGGTGAGGAAGACGACCGGGAACTCCAGGCCCTTGGCGGTGTGCAGGGTCATCAGCGTGATGACGCCGGTGCCCTCGGTGTCCTCGTCGGGGATCTGGTCGGAGTCGGCGACCAGGGCGACCTTCTCCAGGAACTCCGCGAGGGTGCCGGGCTCGTCCTCGGTCCGCTCCTGTTCGAACTCCAGCGCCACGGCCGCGAGTTCCTGGAGGTTCTCGATGCGGGTCTCGTCCTGCGGGTCGGTGGACGCCTGGAGTTCGGCCAGGTAGCCGGTGCGTTCCAGGACCGCCTCCAGGACGGTGGCCGGTCCGGCGCCGGACTCGACGATCGTGCGGAGCTCGTCCATCAGGACGTTGAAGCGCTTGACGGCGTTGGCCGAGCGCGCGGCCATGCCGTAGGCGTCGTCCACGCGACGCAGCGCCTGCGCGAAGCTGATCTTCTCGCGCAGCGACAGCGCGTCGATCATGGCTTCGGCGCGCTCGCCGATGCCGCGCTTGGGCACGTTGAGGATCCGGCGCAGCGGCACGGTGTCCTCGGGGTTGGCCAGGACGCGCAGGTAGGCCAGGACGTCCCGGACCTCCTTGCGCTCGTAGAAGCGCACGCCGCCGACGACCTTGTAGGGCAGGCCGACGCGGATGAAGATCTCTTCGAAGACGCGGGACTGGGCGTTGGTCCGGTAGAAGACCGCGACGTCACCGGCCTTGGCGTCGCCGGCGTCGGTCAGCCGGTCGATCTCGTCGGCGACGAACTGGGCCTCGTCGTGCTCGGTGTCGGCCACGTAACCGGTGATCGCGGAGCCGGCGCCGGCCTCGGTCCACAGGTTCTTCGGGCGGCGGTTCTCGTTGCGCTCGATGACCGCGTTGGCGGCGCTCAGGATCGTCTGCGTGGAGCGGTAGTTCTGCTCCAGCAGGATCGTCGTGGCGTCCGGGTAATCCTCCTCGAACTGGAGGATGTTGCGGATGGTGGCGCCGCGGAAGGCGTAGATGGACTGGTCGGCGTCGCCCACGACGCAGAGCTCGCCGGGGCCCTCCTCGCCCGCCGTCGCGGGGGTGCCCACCAGCTCGCGGATGAGCGTGTACTGGGCGTGGTTGGTGTCCTGGTACTCGTCGACCAGAACGTGCCGGAAGCGCCGCCGGTAGTGCTCGGCGACGTCCGGGAACGCCTGGAGCAGGTGGACCGTGGTCATGATGATGTCGTCGAAGTCGAGCGCGTTGGCCTCGCGCAGCCTCGACTGGTACATCGCGTAGGCCTCGGCGAGGGTCTTCTCAAAGCCGTCGGCAGCCTGCGCGGCGAACGCCTCCTCGTCGACGAGCTCGTTCTTGAGGTTGGAGATCTTCGCGCTGAAGGACTTCGGCGGGAACTTCTTCGGGTCGAGGTCCAGGTCGCGGCAGACCAGGGCCATGAGCCGCTTGGAGTCGGCGGCGTCGTAGATCGAGAAGGACGACGTGAAGCCGAGCTTCTTGCTCTCCCGGCGCAGGATCCGGACGCACGCGCTGTGGAACGTCATCACCCACATCGCGTTGGCCCGGGGGCCGACGAGCTGCTCGACGCGTTCCTTCATCTCGCCCGCGGCCTTGTTGGTGAAGGTGATCGCGAGGATCTGCCCGGGGTGGACGCCCCGGGCGCCGAGGAGGTGGGCGATGCGGTGGGTGAGGACGCGGGTCTTGCCCGAACCGGCGCCGGCGACGATGAGCAGCGGCGAGCCGGAGTGCACCACGGCGGCGCGCTGCTGGTCGTTCATGCCCTCCAGCAGCGCGGCGGGGTCCACGACGGGCCGCGGGGCGCCGTCGCGGTAGTACGCCTCCCGGGGGACGGGCGCGTCGAAGGCGCCGCCGAAGAGGTCGTCCGGCAGCGGCTCGGGGGCCGAGTCCTCCGGAGGAGGAGGCGGCTCCTCGTCGGAAGGGACGAGATCCGCCAGGAAGCTGTCGTCAAAGAGGCTGCTCATCGTCATCCGAGTCTAGGCGGCCCCACTGACAACCCGTCCCTCCCCGTTCCCCGGGGGCCGGGGAGGCGGGCTGTGGCACGGGTCACGTCCAGAGGACGGCGATGAAGACGTCGGCCGTGGTCAGCGCCCCGACCGTGCCGAAGGCGGCGGTTCCGACCCGTTCCCCCTCCTCTTGGTCCCGGTTCAGGTACACGAGGGCGAGGACCACGACCAGCAGGGACAGTTTCAGGCCGATCTTGAAGGTGTTCACCGCGTCGCCCTGCGCACGGTGCAGACCGACCAGCGCCATGCCGGTGACCAGCATGGTGAGGGCGCCGTGCAGCATCGAGGGGACCATCCGGGCTTCCCCCTTGCCCATGGCCTTCATCTGGGTCAGAAAGCCGCCGAGCAGGGCGGCGATGCCGATGACGTGCAGGCCGATCATGGCGTGAATCAGAGGGTCCATGGGGGCCGACCTTAGCCGGAGGGTCGAGCTCCGAATAAATCGGGTTCCGTAGCACCAACTCCCCCGTAACCGGGCAAAGATCATCGATTCGGTCAGTCCTGGATTGAAACCTTCCGTGGGGCCGAGGAGTTACCGGCCCGCACCGGTCGTTTCACCACCGGTTCCGGCCATTAACAGTCATGCGCGTTACCGGCGGATCTCGCGGTTTAGCGTCCTGCCCCAGACGGCGGTGGCCCGCCCTCCTCCCCCCTCGGACGGGCCGCCGCCTGAGCCCCCAGCCTGCCGCCGGACAGGAAGGAAGTGACGGCCACCGTGGCGTCGCACCGCAAGCCCAAGCACCACCCGCTCCTCAGTGGCACCGCCCGGACGGCGGCCGGCCTCGCCCTGGCGGGCGCCGCCACCGCCACCGTGCCGGCCGGTACCGGCCACGCGGCGCCCCAGCGGACCCCGGACGAGGTGAAGGCACAGGTCGCGCGCTACTACCGGCAGGCCGAGGTGGCGACGGAGCGGTACAACGGGGCGAAGGAGCGCACCGACCGGGCCCGGGCCGTGCTCGACGGCCTCCAGGACGAGGCCGCCCGCCGGACGGAGCGGCTCAACACCGCCCGCGACGCCCTCGGGTCGTACGCCACTGCCCAGTACCGCGCCGGGGGCATCCCCTCCTCGGTGCGGCTGCTGCTCTCGTCCTCGCCCCGGCACTTCCTGGACCGGGCGTCGATGGCCGAGCGCACCGGGGCCCGCGAGGCCACCGAGGTGGCCCGGGTACGGGAGGAACTCCGGCAGGTACGGCAGGTCAGGACCACGGCCGAGGGCAAGCTGCGGGAGCTGGAGGCCGAGCGGAACACGCTCGCGAGGCACCGCCGGACCATCGAGGCCAAGCTCGCCGCCGCGCGCGACCTGCTCCGTACCCTGCCGCCCGCCGCCCGGCCCGCCGACGACGGACAGGACGTCACCGGGGCCGGTCACGCGGCCGGACGCTCGGCGCCCACCGAGGCTGCGCCGCAGCCCGCGGCGGCGGCACACGTTCCGGCGACGGGCCGCGCAGCGCAGGCCGTGGCCTTCGCCTACGGGGCGCTGGGCAAGCCCTACGTCTGGGGGGCCACCGGGCCGTCCGGCTACGACTGCTCGGGGCTGACACAGGCGGCCTGGCGGGCGGCCGGCGTCTCGCTGCCGCGCACCACCTACACCCAGATCAACTCCGGCCACCGGGTCACCAGGTCCCGACTGGCCCCGGGTGACCTGGTGTTCTTCTACTCCGGCGTGAGCCACGTGGGTCTCTACATCGGCGACGGGAAGATGATCCACGCCCCGCATCCGGGGGCGCCCGTCAGCATCGCGCCGGTGGACTCGATGCCCTTCGCCGGCGCGGTCAGACCCGCGTAGCGGGCCGCGGGGTCAGGGCCGGAGGTGTCACGGGGCGAGCTGCTTGGTGAGCCACCGGAAGACCTCGGGGACCTGCTCCTTCCAGACGGCCGTGTTGTGGCCGCCGGCGGCGGCCGGGATCTTCTTGACCACCACGGTGGTCGGCGGCTTCGCCACCTTCTTGACGTCCATACCGGCCCGGTAGCCGTCCAGCTCGCCGCCCGAGAAGAACAGCGCCACGTGCGGCGGCGTCCTGGCCCCCTCGAGCATCCGCTGCGGGTTGTTGGCGCGGCGGAGGTCGGGGGTCCGGGCCGTGAGCGAGGAGGGCACACCGGCGGGGTCGTTGTAGCCGGAGAGGCTCACTCCGGCGTGGAAGCGGTCGGGGTGGGCGATGGTGAGCTTGGCGGCGCAGTGCGCGCCCGCCGAGTAGCCGGCGACACCCCATGCCTTGGGCTTGTCGCTGACGCGGAAGTTGTCGACGACCATCTTGCGGACGTCGAAGCTGAGCCAGGTGTCGGCGTTGATCTTGCCGGGAGTGTTGGCGCAGCCGGTGTCCACGTTGCCGCCGAGGAGGGTGGTGCGGGGCGCGACGATGACGAAGGGCTGGATCTCGCCCCGCTCCATCATGGGCTTGAGCTGCTCGTTGACCTTCAGGGAGCCGAACCACGCCTTCGCCGAACCGGGGAAGCCGGGCAGCACCTCCACCACGGGGAACTTCTTGTCCTTGAACCGGGGATCGTCGTACTGGGGCGGGGTCCAGACGTAGACCTCCCCGCTCACGCCCGAGACGGCGCCCTTGAGCTGCGTCCGCCGGACGCCCTCCCCCATGAGCGAGTCGGTGACGGCCGTGAACTTCTGGACGACCTTCGGCAGGTCCTTCAGCTTCTTGCCACCGGTGCCGTCCGCTCCCAAGTAGGCGGCCGAGGTGACGTGGTTGCCCGTGCCGAGCAGGTCGTCCCAGTTGTCGTACAGGTCGTTGTCGTCGTTGACGACCACGAAGACCGCGGTGATCGCGGCCGCCTGGGCGAAGAGCAGCATCAGCAGCCGCGTCGCGAACCGGACGAACTTCGGGCCCGGGATCCTGCTCCACACCAGCAACGGCAGGACGAGCGCCACCACGACCAGGGCGATCGTGGTCACGAAGAAGGGCGTTCCCATCAGGCTCATCGAGTCAGCGGCTCTCGTTCCGGTGTCAGGCCCGGCGGGCCCGGGCCCTGCTTCTCGAGAGCCACTCACCCTCTGCAGAGGGGCGGCGGGTGACTACGGTTCCGCGCGGTGACGGAAGGTGCCGTCTCTCACACCAGGCGCCGGGCCGTCGCCCACCGCGTCAGCTCGTGCCGGTTGGACAGCTGGAGCTTGCGCAGCACGGCCGAGACATGGGACTCGACGGTCTTCACGGAGATGAACAGCTGCTTGGCGATCTCCTTGTAGGCGTAGCCCCGCGCGATCAGCCGCAGTACCTCGCGCTCACGCTGGGTGAGCCGGTCGAGGTCCTCGTCGACGGGCGGGGCCGCGGTGGAGGAGAAGGCGTCGAGGACGAACCCGGCCAGCCGCGGGGAGAACACGGCGTCCCCATCCCGCACCCGGAAGATCGCGTCGATCAGGTCCGAGCCCGTGATCGTCTTGGTCACATAGCCCCGCGCGCCACCACGGATGACTCCTATGACGTCCTCCGCGGCGTCGGACACGGACAGCGCGAGGAACCGGATCGGCGCCTCGGTCGAGGCGAGCATCCCGGCGCAGCGGCGCAGCACCTCCGCCCCGCCGCCACCGGGCAGGTGCACGTCCAGCAGGACGACCTCGGGGCGGGAGGCGGTGATGACGGTGACGGCCTGATCGACGTCGGCGGCCTCGCCGACGACCTCGACACCCGTACGGTCGGTGACCCCGATCTCGGCCTGCACCCCGGTGCGGAACATCCGGTGGTCGTCCACCAGCACCACCCGGACCCGCCGGTCCACCGGCTCGGTCGTCGTCCCGTTCGTCATGATGTCTCTTCCGCCCTCTCCATCTCCAGCTCCACTTCCGTCCCCCCGTCGGGAACGGAGCGCAGGCGCGCGGTGCCACCGTTGCGCTGCATTCTGCCGATGATCGACTCCCGGACCCCCATCCGGTCGTCGGGCACGGCGTCCGGGTCGAAGCCCGGTCCCCTGTCGCGCACCGAGACGAAGACCGTACGCCCTTCGACCTCGGCGTAGACCTGAACCGCCCCGCCCTCACCACCGTATTTCGCGGCGTTGACCATGGCCTCGCGCGCGGCCTGCATCTGTGCCCGCAGGCGTTCGTCGAGCGGGCAGTCGCCGACCACGACCACCTCCAGGGGGACGCCGTGGTGGTCCTCGACCTCGGCGGCGTTGGCGCGTACGGCCTCCGCCAGGGTCTCGGGCTCGTCGGACTCGTCCTTGCCGTGGCCCTCGGGGTTGTAGAGCCAGGCCCGCAACTCGCGCTCCTGGGCCCGGGCGAGGCGGGCCACCTCCCTGGAGTCCTCCGCGTTGCGCTGGATCAGAGTGAGCGTATGCAGGACCGAGTCATGGACGTGCGCGGCGACTTCGGCCCGTTCCTGGGCGCGGATGCGCATGGTGCGCTCGGCGGAGAGATCCTGCGTCATACGCACGACGGACGGACCCGCCAGCAGGGCTATGCCGACCAGGACCGCGAGCGACGCCTGCAGCACGGTGCCCAGATGCTCGGCGGAGCCCTGGAGCACGACGATGCCGGTCACCCCGGCGCCGACCAGCAGGACGCCGGCCGCGCCCCGGGCGAGCGGCAGGACCCGCTTGCGCCGGCTCACCTCCACCCAGTGGGCCCGCCGGGCGTTGTCCGCCTGCCGCCACACCAGGGCGACACCGGCTCCGATCAGGACCAGCGGCCAGACGTAGACATTGGCGCGGCCGAGGTGCAGCCGGTCCAAGAAGATCGCGGCGCCCACGATGAGCGCGATGAACGCGAAGACCTGCCCCCGGTCCGGCTTGCGGGCGAACAGGTGCCTCCGGCCGTCCGGCGCCACCTCCTCGTCCGGCCGGCGTGCCTCGACACCGCCCACACCCAGCGGCACGACGAACCAGAAGACCGCGTAGAGCAGCGCGCCCATGCCCTGGGCCATGAGCAGGGCGAGGAAGACCAGCCGCACCCAGGAGACCGGCACCCCCAGGTGACCGGCGAGGCCGCGCGCCACGCCGCCGAGCATCCGGCCCTCGGCGCTGCGGTAGAGCTTGCGCAGGGGCACGGGGTCGGGGGCGGCGGGCGCGTAGGCACCGCCGGCTCGGGGCTGCGTCGTCGATGCGCCGGTCATGGCACGATCGTCACACGCCGTGGCGCCCCGCGGTATCGGGGTCGTCCCTGATCGGACCCCGATCTGTTCCCCCGAGGGAACCCCGTCGCCGCCCCTTACACCGGTTCCCGCCACGGCCCGTCAAGCTGCCCCGGCCGGCACGGCACCGGTCAGCGCGGGAGCACCCGGAACCCGTCCCGGACCGCGTCGAAGACCGGTCGATGGCGGTCCCAGTCGGCCGAGGGCGCGGAGAGGTACACGGCGTACTCGTCGCCGCCGGCGCGGCCGAAGCCCAGGTCGATGGCGCGGAACTCGCGGACGCGGCCCTTGAAGACGAACTCCCAGACGGCGGCCGGGTCGCCCCGGTAGGCGGTGGCCTGCATGCGCAGCCGCCGGTAGGCGTCGACCTTCGTCCTCACCTGCTGTTCGACGTCCTGCCAGTGGTTCAGCGGATCGGGGTTCGCCAGGTCCAGGACGTTGACCTTGAGGTCGACGAGGCCGGTGGGGTCGATGTAGTCCACCTCGACGGCCGACTTCTCCTTCCGGCTCCAGCCCTTCGGCACGGGGAAGGCGACCCCGAGGTCCTTCTCGGTCACCAAGCGGTAGCCGGGCGGTACGGGCGGCGGCGAGGAGGGGGTGGGCGTGGGTGCCGGCGAGGACGACGAGTGTTCCGGCGCCGGCGGCGCGGCGTCGTCCTTCTTCTCCCCCGGAAGGAGGAAGAAGGCGGCGACCGCGGCCACGATCCCCGGAACGACCGCCACCGCCACCCACTTGACGATCCGCCGCCGCCCGCCGGACGGGCGCTCGGTCACCGGCCGCCCGGCGGAAGCGGAAGTGGGGGCGGAAACGAAAGCGGGCGCGGGTGGTGCGGGCTGAGCGGGCGCGACGGCGGTGGGCGCGGTCGGCCGCCGACCGGGAGCCGGCGCGAGATCCGCTACGGGAACGGGATCCGGTGCCGGGACAGGGGCCGATGCCGGCGTGGCATCCGGCGCCGGAACCGTACCCGGCACCGGAGCGGACGGCTCCGCGGCGGGTGCGGCGTGGGGCGGCGTCACGGCGGTGGTGGCCTCGGACCGCTCGAACCCGTCCGCTCCCGGCGCGGGGTGACGGGCCGTCCCCGGCTCGGCGGCCGGCTCGCGCAGGATCTGCTCGACCAGGTCGGCGGGGGGCCTCAGGTCCGGGTCCCGGGACAGCAGGGTCTCGATCAACCGGGTCAGCGACCCGGCGCGCAACGGGGGTTCCAACGGGTCCACGGCGATGGCGTACGCCGTCTCGACGGGCGTGGGCCGCTGGTACGGCGTCCGGCCCTCGACCGCCTCGTACAGCGTGGCGCCCAGCGCCCACAGGTCCGAGGCCGGGCCCGGCCGGGCGCCCCGGACGCGCTCGGGGGCGATGTAGTCGATCGAACCGACCATCTCGCCGGTCTTGGTGAGGGTGGAGTTCCCGGCCAGGTGCGCGATGCCGAAGTCGGTGAGCACGACCCGGCCGTCGTCGCCGAGCAGCACGTTCCCCGGCTTGACGTCGCGGTGCAGGACGTCGGCCGCGTGGGCGGCGCGCAGCGCGGCGATCATCCCGCGTCCGATCCGGGCCGCCTCCTCCGGCGCCAGAGGCCCCTGTTTCAGCACCTCGCCGAGGGTCTTCGACGGCACGTGCTCCATCACGATGCACGGCAGCCCCTCGTCGTCCTCGACCACGTCGTGGACGACGACCACGTTCGGGTGGCTGATCCGCGCCGCGCTGCGCGCCTCCCGGCGGGTCCGCTCGTAGAGGGTGGCGAGGTCCTCCTCGTCCAGCCCGTGGGGCACGTGGAGCTGTTTGACCGCGACGCGGCGGCCCAGCAGTTCGTCCTCGGCGAGCCACACGGTGCCCATGCCGCCGCGGCCGATGCGCCGGAGCAGCCGGTACCGGCCGGCGAGCAGGCGGCCGGAGGCCGGGCCGGGCACCCCGCCCGGCGCACCGGACACTGACTCGGACACCGCACGCCCCTCCGAATGACGATTGCCTGTTCGATGCGCCACCCTAACCGTCTTGATCTCAGGGTCGATCTCAGGGAAGGGCCAGGGTCATCACGGATGCCGCTCGGCGGCCGCGGTTGACACCATGTGCTCATGACCGACGCACCGCCCGCCGAGAACCCGCAGCACCGGGACGCGCCACCCGCCGCGTCCGGGCCCCCGCTGCGGCGCAGCCGCGACCACAAGGTGCTCTCCGGCGTGTGCGGGGGGCTGGGCCGCTTCTTCGACCTGGACCCGGTGATCTTCCGGGTGGTCCTCGGGGTCCTGGCGGTCACCGGCGGCTTCGGGCTGATCGTGTACGGCTTCGCGTGGCTGCTGATCCCCCTGGAGGGCGAGGAGGAGAACGAGGGGCGCCGGATGCTGTCGGGCCGGGTGGACGGCCCGGCGCTGACGGCAGTGCTGTGCGCGCTGGTGGGCTGCGGACTGTTCCTGTCCATGCTCAACAACAGCGGTGCCATGTCGTTCTCCCTGCTGCTGACCGTGGCCCTGGTGGGGACGGCGTACTGGTCGCAGCGGCGCCGGACGCCCGACGCCGGCGAGGAGGCGGCCTCGGTGCCGGGCGCCGGGAGGCCGGCGAAGGCGCAGGTGGACGCGCCGCCCGAGACCCAGGCGCCCCCGCCGCCGGCCGTACCGTCGTGGTGGCGGGATCCGGTCCTCCACGTGGAGGTGGCCGGCCTGCCGTACCACGGCACCGGTTATCTGTGGGGGCCGGACGACGACGGCGGCCCGGCCGACGCCACGGCCCGGCGGGAGGCGCGGCCGGAGCGCCCGGCGCGGGACGGGCGGCAGCTCGGCGGCTGGACGGCCCTGCTGGCCCTCGTGGCGTTCTCGGCCGGCACGGCCCTCACCTGGCACGGGCGGCCCCTGGGCACCTCCTTGGAGACGGGTCTGGCATGCGCGCTGGCCGTCTACGGGCTGGGCATAGCCGTCAGCTCCCGCTACGGCCGCACCGGCGGCGGGACGGTCACCGCGGCCGTGCTGACCGGGCTGCTGCTGATGGGGGCGGCCGCCCTGCCGAAGTCGGTCACCACGGAGTGGCGCCGGGTGACCTGGCGGCCGGCGAGCGCGGCGGAGCTCCGGCCCGCGTACGAGGTCGGCACGGGCGTGGGCACCCTCGACCTGTCCCACCTCTCCTGGCCGGCGGGCGGGCAGGGCGCGAAGCCCCTGGCCACCCGCGCCGAGGCGGGTGCCGGACGGCTGACGGTCGTCATCCCCGACGACGTCACGGCGAAGCTGACGATGGAGGTGGGGATCGGATACATCAAGCTGCCCGGCAGCGGCCGTGACGACGTGGACGTCAAACCCCGCCAGAACAAGCGGGTGACCGTGGACCCGCTGCCGGGGCACGCCTCGCGCGGCACGCTGGAGCTGCGGCTGAAGGCAGGTATCGGTGAGGTGGAGGTGACCCGTGCGACGCCATGAGTTCGAGCCCGGCAAGCTCGTCATCGGCCTGGTGCTGGTGGGCGGTGGGCTGGCCTACCTCGCGGCGGCGGTCGGCCGCTGGCGCTTCCCCGCCTTCGCGCTGCTGCCCGCCCTGGTCGGGGGGCTCTGTCTGGCGGGGGCCGCCTCGTCCATCGGGTTCCTCGTGCGCCGGCACCGGGCGGCCCGTGCGCTCGGCCGGGCAGAGCGGGAGTGAGCCGCCCGCCGGTCCCGGGCGCCCGCCGGGCTCAGGTGAACGCCGGGCTCAGGTGAACGCCGGGCTCAGGTGAACGCTCAAGTGAACAAGGCGCCCCGCCGGGCGCGGGCCCGGCGGCGGGGGCGCACGGCGTCCAGGGACAGCAGGGGAGCCCCCGCGATGGCCAGCGGGAGCCAGGCCATCAGATAGACGAGGTCGTTGCCGTAGTAGTAGGGGGTCGAGGACCAACTGACCGTCAGCCAGAGGCAGAGCGAGATCAGTGCGCCGCCGGCCGCCGCCACGCGGGCGAAGAGTCCGAGCAGCGTGGCCGCGCCCACGGCCACCTCTCCGAGCCCGATCGCCCAGCCGAAGCCGACCGGGCTGTGCAGCCCCAGGTCGACGAGCCAGGGAGCGCCGGCGCTGTCCCGGCAGGAGCGCATCAGCTCCCCGAGCGAGCCAGGGCCGTCGCTCGCGAGGAACGCCCCGTCGGTGAGCTTGTCGAGCCCCGCGTAGAGGAAGGTGACGCCGAGGAACAGCCGCAGCGGCAGCAGCGCGTACAGCGAGGCCGAAGGACGTCGTCCCGTACCGCCGCTCAACGTTTCCCCTCGTCCCAGGAGTGTCATGCCGTCCACCGCTCCTCTCGCTTCCCGGCCCGGACGGCACGGCTTCTCTTCCCGGCCGCCCGCGCCCCGGTCATGCGTCGTACGTCCCCCGACCCTACGCACCACCGCGGCGAAGCGGACGGCCCCCCGGGCGCGGGCGGCCGGGAAAAGGCCGTGCCGCCCTTCGTCCACAGCTGTGGACGAAGGGCGGCACGGCCGGGGCTCAGGGAGCGGTCACTCCCACTCGATCGTCCCCGGCGGCTTGCTGGTCACGTCGAGGACGACGCGGTTGACGTCGCGCACCTCGTTGGTGATGCGGGTGGAGATCTTCGCCAGGGTCTCGTAGGGCAGGCGCGACCAGTCGGCGGTCATCGCGTCCTCGGAGGAGACCGGGCGGAGCACGATCGGGTGGCCGTAGGTGCGGCCGTCGCCCTGGACGCCCACCGAGCGGACGTCGGCCAGCAGGACCACGGGGCACTGCCAGATCTCACGGTCGAGACCGGCGGCCGTCAGCTCCTCGCGGGCGATGGCGTCGGCCTCGCGCAGCAGGTCGAGGCGCTCCTTGGTGACCTCGCCGACGATGCGGATGCCGAGGCCGGGGCCCGGGAACGGCTGGCGCTGGACGATCTCGTCCGGGAGGCCGAGCTCCTTGCCGACCATGCGGACCTCGTCCTTGAACAGCTGGCGCAGCGGCTCGACGAGCTTGAACTCCAGGTCCTCGGGGAGGCCGCCCACGTTGTGGTGGGACTTGATGTTCGCGGTGCCCGTGCCGCCGCCGGACTCGACGACGTCGGGGTAGAGCGTGCCCTGGACCAGGAACTCGACGGGCTGGTCGTCCGGGGCCTCGGCGACGATCTCGGCCTGGGCCTGCTCGAAGACCCGGATGAACTCCCGGCCGATGATCTTCCGCTTCTCCTCCGGGTCGGAGACGCCGGCGAGGGCGGCCAGGAAGCGCTCCTGCGCGTCCACGACCTTCAGCTTGACGCCGGTCGCGGCGACGAAGTCCTTCTCGACCTGCTCGGTCTCGCCCTTGCGCATCAGCCCGTGGTCGACGTAGACGCAGGTCAGCTGGGAGCCGATGGCCTTCTGGACGAGGGCCGCGGCGACCGCGGAGTCCACACCGCCGGACAGGCCGCAGATGGCGCGCTTGGTGCCGACCTGCTCGCGGATGGCCGCGACCTGCTCCTCGATCACATTGCCCGTGGTCCAGGTGGGCTCGATGCCCGCGCCCCGGTAGAGGAAGTGCTCCAGGACCTGCTGGCCGTGCGTGGAGTGCATCACCTCGGGGTGGTACTGCACGCCGTACAGCTTCTTCTCGTCGTTCTCGAAGGCGGCGACCGGCACCAGGTCCGTGGACGCGGTGACGGTGAAGCCCTCGGGCGCGGCGGAGCAGGCGTCGCCGTGCGACATCCACACCGGCTGCTCGGCCGGGGTGCCCTCGAAGAGGGTGGAGGACGGCCGGGAGACGGTCAGCGGGGTGCGGCCGTACTCGCGGGCGCCGGTGTTGTCGACCGTGCCGCCGAGGGTCGTGGCCATCAGCTGGAAGCCGTAGCACATGCCGAAGACGGGGACGCCGGCCTCGAAGATCTCGCGGTCGAGCGTCGGGGCGCCCTCTTCGTAGACGGACGAGGGGCCGCCGGAGAGGATGATCGCCTTCGGCTTGCGGGCCAGGATCTCGGACACCGGAGTGGTGGACGGGACGACCTCGCTGTAGACCCGCGCCTCACGGACGCGGCGGGCGATGAGCTGGGCGTACTGCGCGCCGAAGTCGACGACGAGGACCGGCTCCGCGGTGTTGTCGTGGGCGGCGGGGGGTGGTGCTGCTGACACGGGAGCGGCCCTTCCGGCGGTCGAGGGTGGGGGTCTCTATTTGTCGATTCTACCGGGACGGGGGTGGCCGCTTTTGTCTCACCATCCGAATGCGGTTGGCTCCGGGGCCCCCCGAGGGCCATACTGTCCGCCATGCGCGAGCACTCGACCTTCGTCTTTACCTATGGCACCGGCCCGTCCGGCTGCCATGGTCGTGCTGCTCAGCGATAGAACAGCGACTTCCACGAGCGCCCCGGGCCGGCCAAGGCCCGGGGCGCTCGCGCGTTTCCCCTCAGGGCCGCGCCGGCGCCGGGCCCCCACCCGAGGAGAACACCGGACATGACCACGACCACCGCACCCGTCACCCCCGCCACCACCGACACCGGCGCCCGCACCGACGAGGCCGCCCGCCTGATCACCGGCGCCCGGGAGCGCATCGACGAACTCGACGGCAGGATCATCGGCCTCGTCCAGGAGCGGATGGCCGTCTCGGAGGAGATCCAGCGCGAGCGCATCGCCTCCGGCGGGCGCCGTGTCAACCTCTCCCGCGAGATGGAGATCCTCACCCACTACAGCGACCGGCTGGGGAAGAACGGCACCGTCCTCGCGATGACCCTGCTGGACCTCTGCCGGGGCCGCGTCTGAACCCCCTCGGGCCGGCGGCCGGACGGCGCCGCCGGCGCGGCGGAAACCCGCCGCCCGCCCCGTCACCCGTACGGCGCGTGACCGGGCGCGAGCCGCCTTCGTTGGAGTCGGTGTCCGCGCCAGCCAGGAGCGGCCCACCTGAATCCACGCGTGGTCTCCGCCCCTGTTCACCTGGGCGCCCGGCAACGACAGGGCGGATTCCACCGGAGTGTGAGACGCGCGCCGACGCGCGTCGTGGGACCTCACTCCGGTGGTACGGCGGCCGGTCGGCAGGGGACAGCAGCCCGGCCGCCACCAAGGAACGGTCGGTTCCGGGGACGCCTGGAACCGACCGTATCCACCCCGAACGGTTGCGTTCGACGCGGTTCATACCCCACGATGCCAAGAGGGCGCGAATTCCCTTGGAGCGCACCGCCATTGGTCGGACCACCGGAAGCGCGCCCCGCACCACCCGAAGACCACGGCGCTCCCCCCGGCGCCGTACCGCGGCACCGGGCCGCCCTGTTCCACCGGTGCCGGCTTCAAGGGCCCCGTGGCCGTCCGCACGCCCCCGCGTAGACGGTCCGGGGCCCTTCGCCTGCCGTGCGCCGTGCGCGACCGGCCGCGCGGCGCACGCCGCCCGTGCGGACGCCCCGCGCTCACTCCCGGGGCGCGCGCGGTACCGGCGGGACGGGCAGGAACGGCAGCCGCAGCGCCCCGAACGCGTCCTTCGGCACCGCCGGTTCGCGCGGTTCCACGGCGGCCACCCGCTCGTACGCGCCGCCCTGCTCGGGCCGCGGGTCGGCCTCGCCCTTGTTGGGCCAGAAGGACATGGCCCGCTCGGCCTGGGCCGTGATGGTCAGCGACGGGTTGACGCCGAGGTTCGCGGTGACCGCGGAGCCGTCGACCACCGAGATCGACGGATGACCGTAGACGCGGTGGTACGGATCGATCACGCCCCGGTCGGGACCGGAACCGATCGTGCAGCCGCCCAGGAAGTGGGCCGTCAGCGGGGTGCCCATGAGCTCGCCCACGTTGCTGCCGGCGAACCCGCCGATCTCCTCGGCGATCCTGGTCGCCGCCTCCACCGCCTCCGGGATCTGCACCGGGTTGGGCGCGCCGTGCCCCTGCCGCGCGGTCAGCAGCCCCTTCCCCGGCCCCCTCCTGCGGCGGTACGTGGTGAGGGAGTTGTCCACGGACTGCATCACCAGGCCGATGATGGTCCGCTCGGACCAGCGCCGCTTGGAGAACGACCGCAGCAGGACCGTCGGGTGCCGCGCGCAGGTCGCGGCGAAGCCCAGGACGCGCGGTACCGCCCGGCCGGCGAGCGGGACCAGCGGGATCGACAGGAAGCCCATCGCGTTCGACCCCTTGCCGTAGCGGACGGGCTCGATGTGCGTGTTGTCGTTGGGGTACGCCGACGAGGTGATGGCCACGCCGCGGGTGAAGTCGACGCCGGTGCCGTGCACCGCGCGGTAGCGGCGGTCGGTGGTCTGCGCGCCGAACAGCGCCTCGGAGTTCGTCCTGGTCAAGTGGCCGAGGCGGGGCGAGAGCCGGGGCAGCAGGCCGCGGTCGCGCATGGTGTGCAGCAGGGTTTGGGTGCCGTACGTGCCGGCGGCGACCACCACGTGTTCCGCGCGCAGCACCCGGGGCGGGGCGGCGCGCCGCCGGTCGGTGGGGACGGTGACCACGCGGCAGCCGCCGTCGCGGAGTTCGCTCAGCGCCACCACCTTGGTCAGCGGGTGGATCACGGCGCCGGCCCGTTCGGCGAGGTGGAGGTAGTTCTCGTTGAGGGTGTTCTTCGCGCCGCGCCGGCAGCCGGTCATGCACTCGCCGCACTCGGTGCAGGCGGTGCGCGCCGGCCCGGCGCCGCCGAAGTAGGGGTCGGGCACCTCGGTCCCGGGCGCGACCGGGGCGTTGCCCTCCCCGTCCCGCCCGTCGCCGAAGAAGACGCCGACCGGGGCGGCCTGGAAGGTGTGGCCGTAGCCCATCCGGTCCGCGGCGGCCTTGAGGTGGACGTCGGACGGCGTCGTCGTCGGGTTGAGCCGGACGCCGAGCATTCGTCGCGCCTGCTCGTAGTATGGCTCCAACTCCTTGCGCCAGTCGGTGATGTCCGCCCACTGCGGGTCGGTGAAGAACGACGGCGGCGGAACGTAGAGGGTGTTGCCGTAGTTGAGCGAGCCGCCGCCGACGCCGGCGCCCGCGAGGACCATGACGTGGCCCAGCAGATGGATGCGCTGGATGCCGTAGAGGCCGAGGGCCGGTGCCCACAGGAAGTTCCGCAGGTCCCAGGACGTCTTCGGCAGGGAGTCGCGGGTGAAGCGCCGGCCGGCCTCCAGCACCCCGACGCGGTAGCCCTTCTCCGACAGCCGGAGGGCCGCCACCGCGCCGCCGAAACCGGATCCCACGACGATGACGTCGTAGTCGAACTGTGCCACCAGTACCTCCGTGTAGGGGTCGGGGTGTGCGGGGCGGCGCGGCCGGTGCGTCAGCGCAGGCGGAGGGCCTTCAGCGCGCGCAGGCCGCCGGTCATCAGCCGCGCGTACGCCGCGTCGTCCAGCCCGAAGGACGGCGCGAGCGGCACCAGCCGCTGGTGGGCGACGGTCTGCGCCTCGGTGAACTTGAGGATGCCCTCGGCGCCGTGCCGGCGGCCGATGCCGGACTCCCCCATGCCGCCCATGGGCGCGGCGGCGCTGCCGTAGGCGGCGGCGTACGCCTCGTTGACGTTGACCGTGCCCGCCCGGAGCCGGCCGGCCATCTCCCGGCCGCGCCGGCCGTCCCGGGTCCAGACGCTGGCGTTGAGGCCGTACGGCGTGGCGTTGGCGAGGCGCACGGCCTCGTCCTCGTCGTCGAAGCGGTAGACGGAGACGACCGGGCCGAACGTCTCCTCGGCGCAGACGGCCATCGGGGGTTCGACGCCCTCCAGGACGGTGGGCTCGTGGAAGAGGGGGCCGATGTCCGGGCGGGGGCGTCCGCCGGCGAGGACCGTGGCCCCCTTGGCGACGGCCTCCTCGACGTGCCGGACCACCGTCTCCAGCTGCCGCCGGGAGGTCAGCGAGCCCATGTCGGCGCCGTACGCCAGGGAGGTGCCGAGCCGCAGGGCGCGGGTGCGGGCGGTGAAGCGCTCCAGGAAGGCGTCGGCGACCGCGCGGTGGACGTACAACCGCTCGATGGAGATGCACAGTTGGCCGGCGGTGGAGAAGCAGCCGCGGACCGCGCCGGCGGCGGCCTTCTCCACGTCCGCGTCGCGCAGGACCAGCATGGCGTTCTTGCCGCCGAGCTCCAGCGAGGCGCCGACCAGCCGGGCCGCGGCGCGCTGGGCGACGTCGCGGCCGGTGCGGGTGGAACCGGTGAACGTCACGTAGTCGGCGTGGGCCACGACCTCGGGGCCGACGACCGGGCCCTCGCCCAGGACCACCTGCCAGAGCTCCTCCGGGAGCCCCGCCTCGATCAGCAGGTCACGGGCCCACAGCGCGGTGAGGGCCGTCTCGGTGTCCGGCTTCATGACCACCGCGTTGCCGGCGGCGAACGCCGGGAGGGCGTCGCCGACCGACAGCTCCAGCGGGTAGTTCCAGGGGGCTATCTGGCCCACCACGCCCCGGGGACGGCGCAGTTCGGTGACCTTGGTGAGCAGCGGCAGCACTCCCGTGTGCGCCTTCGGCCGCAGGTAGGCGGGGGCGCCGCGGCCGTAGTGCCGGGCGGCGACGGCGACGGCCTGCACCTCCTCGTGCGCGTGCAGACGGGCCTTGCCGGTCTCCAGCTGGATGAGGTCCAGGACCTCCGACTGCCGGCTCAACAGGAGGTCGTGGAAGCGCAGGAGGACGTCCGCGCGCCGGCGCACCGGTACGTCCGCCCACCGGCGCTGCGCCTCGCGCGCCCGCGCGAAGGCCGTCGCGACGTCCTCGGGCGTCGCCTCCGGCAGCCGGGCCAGCTCCTCCTCGGTGAACGGGGTGTGGTTGGCGGTGGTGCCGGAACCGGTCACCCCGCGGGTGAGGCGGGCGACGAGCTCCGGGGTGACCACGTCGGCCGCCGTCCGGGTGTCCTTGGCCGGGGCGACGGGGTTGCCCCCGGGGGCCGCCGGGGCCTGCGCCGCCACTGCTGTGCTGTGCCGCGAGTCCGTCATGAGGGCGAGCGTAGGCGGGGGCGCGGCCTTTTGGATACCCGCAAGTAGCTTGTTTTCACCGGTCATCCACAATCCCGCCAGTGGTTGATGGCGCAGTTTGCGGAGTGGCTCCGGAGGGCCGGGCGGGGGTCACCCGGACCGGCCGAAGCTCCTGAGGACGGTGTCGAACTGCCGGCGCCCCTCGGCGGACCGGGCGGCCGGGGCGGACACCCACACGTCGTACATCTTGCCGCCCTCGTTCCAGCAGACGTCCTCGGTGTGCCGCGGACCGGCCGTGTCCTCGAAGCCGTCCCAGGTGAACTCCCAGGAGGCGGCCTGGTTCCCGTTGTGCGTGGTGCGGGTGACACGGCCGTCGCGGTAGCCGGGGTAGTGGTCCGGCGCCTGGGAGGCGGAGTCGCGCATGAAGCCGATCGGACCGCCGTCCTTGGGGTCGGAGATCAGCACCCCGATGCGGAACTCCTTGTCCGGCGAGTAGTAGAAGACGCGCGGCGGTTCGAGCGAGCGGGTGTAGCCGTCGGGGACGGCGAGGGTGAAGCCCATCGGGTCCCGGACGACGTGGTAGCCCTCCGGGGCCTTGCCCGCCGCCGGGGACGCGGGCGGGGTCGGCGAGCCGGGCGGCGGGGTCTCGGACCCGGCGCTCGCGGCCGGTCCCGTGGCGGGCGTCCCGGCGGAGGCGCCCGCGGCGGGCCCGTGCGGCCCTGGGCGCGCGGACGCGGCGGCGGACCCCGCGGCGGACGGACGGGCCGGGCGGACCACGGCGGGCCCGCGGGCGTCGTCCCGCTCCCCGTCGCCGCGCAGCATCAGCCAGGCCGCCACCCCGGCCCCCAGCCCGGCCAGGGTGACCACGGCGACGCCGGCCAGCACCGCGGTACGGATCCGCACGGTACGGCGGGGCGCGGACGGCCCGGGGGGCGGGACGAACGCCGCGGGGGGCGTCGCGGGCGGCGTGCCCGGGGGCGTCGCGGGGTGCGCGGCGGGCGGTTCCGGCCGTGCCTCGGCGGTTGCCGCCGGGGTGGGCGGAGTCGGCGGACCGGAGGGCGAGGGTGCGGCGGGTGCGGCGTTCGAGGCCCCCGGGGCCGGCGCCGGGACGCGCGGGTCGGCCGGTGCGGCGGGCGTCGGCGTGGGGACGCCGCGCTGGGTGGGCGTGTAGTGCAGGGAGGCGGCAGGGGTGCGTCCGGTGTCCAGGTAGCCGCGCAGCAGCCGTTCGGCCTCGTCCGCGCCCATGCGCCGGGCCGGGTCGCGCTCCAGCAGGCCGCGGACGACCGGCAGCAGCGGTCCCGCGGACGTCGGCGGCCGGATCTCGTCGTAGACCACCGCGTGCAGGATGCCGCCCAGCGAGTCGCGGTGGAACGGCGATTCGCCGCTGAGCACCGTGCAGAGCAGCACCCCCAGCGACCACAGGTCCGACTCCGGGCCCGCCTGGCCGCCGGCCATCCGCTCGGGCGCGGTGTACTCGGGCGATCCGACGAACGCCCCGGTCTCGGTGATCGTCGTGGCGCCCGACACCCGGGCGATGCCGAAGTCGGTGAGCACCACGCGCCCGCTGCCCGCCTCCAGGAGGACGTTCGGGGGCTTGATGTCCCGGTGCAGGACTCCCCGTTCGTGGGCGGCGCGCAGCGCGCCCAGCATCGCGAGCCCGATCCGGGCCGCCTCGCGCGCGTCCACCGGGCCGTCCGCCGCCAGCCGGTCGGCCAGCGACCGGCCGTCCACCAGCTCCATGACGATCCAGGGCCGGCCGTCCTGCTCCACGATGTCGTGCAGCACGATGACGTTCGGGTGCTTGATGAGGGCCACCGCCCGGGCCTCGCGCAGGGTGCGCTCCTGGGACGACAGGGCGGCCCCGACGGACGCGGCGTCGTCCGTGTGCAGTTCCTTGACGGCCACCTCGCGGCCCAGCAGTTCGTCGGTGGCACGCCAGACCGTGCCCATGCCACCGCGCCCGATCCGCCGCTCCAGCCGATAGCGCCCCGCGATCACGCCGTCGTGTGCAGCGAAACTCCCCATGGGCGACATCTTGCCCCACGGCGTGGTCCCGTGGGGTCGCCGGACCGTCCGACGCGGTGCCGAGGCCGCCCGGTGCGTCCGCTCCCGTCCGGCCCCACCGGCCGGACGCCCGCCGAAGTAGGTCGGCATTCGACCTACATGCCCTCTACCCTGCGGCCATGAGCAGCCCCCGCCCCCGCTTCGGCGACGACCGGCGCCGTGCCCGCATCGGACGCCGCCACCTCCTGGCACCCACCTGCCGGGCCGGTTCGGCCGAGGAGGTCGCCGACGCCGTCGTGGCCCTGCACGCGACGGACCCGGCGACCGTGTACCTGTCCGTCTGCGCCCGGCTGGCGAAGCCCACGGCGGACGAGGTGGACCGGGCGCTGTACGAGGACGTCACGCTGGTGAAGCTGCTCTCCATGCGGCGCACCCTCTTCGCCGTCACCACCGAACTCGCCCCGTACGTCGGTTCGTCGACCGCACGGGTCATCGCCGCCCGCGAGCGCGCGCAATTGGTGAAACACCTCCGCGAAAACATCGAGGAGGGAGCGCCTTGGGACGAGGACCGGCTCGCGGCAGCCGAACGCGCCGCCCTCGAAGCGCTCGCGGTCCGCGGCGAGGCGACGACGGCCGAGCTCAACAAGGACGTGCCCGCGCTGCGGGAGACGCTCCTGACGTCCCCGGACAAGCCCTACGCCGCGCGGCAGAGCGTCGGCAGCCGCGTCCTGCGGTTGCTGGCCGCCGACGGCCACATCCGCCGCGCCCGGCCGCGCGGCTCCTGGACGAGCAGCATGTTCCCCTGGGCCGCCGTGGCACCGCTCCCCGAGCCGCCCGTGCGGGAGTCCAAGGCCGAAGTGGCGCGCCGCTGGCTCGACTCGTTCGGGCCGGGGACCGAGACGGACCTCAAGTGGTGGACCGGCTGGTCGCTCGGCGACACCCGGAAGGCCCTCGCCGACGCGGGCGCGGTGGACGTGGAGCTGGACTGCGGGCCCGGCCGCGCGCTGCCCGGCCAGCTGGAGGAGGAGGCGCCCCCGGCCGAGCCGTGGGCCGCCCTGCTGCCCGGCCTGGACCCGACGACCATGGGCTGGCGCCAACGCGACTGGTACCTGTCGCCCGAGCACGTCCCCGCCCTCTTCGACCGCGCCGGCAACGCGGGCCCCACCGTCTGGTGGAACGGCCGCGTGGTGGGCGCGTGGGCGCAGCGCGCGGACGGCGAGGTGGTGTGGCGGCTGCTCGCCGACGTGGGCCGGGAGGCGGTCGCCGCCGTCGGGGCCGAGGCGGAACGGCTGACCGCGTGGATCGGCGACGTACGCGTCACCCCCCGGTTCCGCGCGCCCCTGGAACGGGAGTTGGCGAAATAGGGCGGATCGCCGTGCGGCGGTCCCGTTCCGGGCATGGATGACCCTGTGCGGACGCAACCCGCCACCTGGACGACGGCGTCATGTACCGGGGGGTTGAAGTGGCCGAGAACAGCACGAAGGGGATACCGGCCCACGAGCCGGACGACATCGTCCCGCGCCTCGCCGAGGCCCGGGACGTCCTGCACTGGGGAGCGGCGGCGGAGGCCGCCGAGATCTTTCGCGTACTACAGGAGGAGGCCGCCCGGCTCGGTCTCGTCACCGAGCGGGCGGCGGCGCTCGTCGGGCTCGGGGACTGCGCCCTGGAGGCCGGGGAACTGAGCGAGGCGCGCGACCACTTCGCGGAGGCGGAGCTGCTGCTCGCGGACGCGCCCCCGGCGTGCCGGGCGCCCGCGCGCCGGGGGCGCGCCACCGCGCACCTGCTGGCGGGCGAACTGCGGTACTGCTGCCATCTGCTGGAGACCGCGCTGGACGAGCTGAACGAGCCGGGCACCGCGGGCGCGGGGGACCCACGGGCACTGCTCGCCCTGCACACCACGGCCATCGCGCCGTACGTCGACCTCGGGGCGTACGTGCGGGCCGCGCGCGCCGCGGAGCTCGCGCTGGCGCTCACGGCGGAGGTGGACGATCCGGTACTGGTGGCGGGCGCCCTGCGGGGCGCCGCCAGGACGCTCGTCGTCGAGGGGCGGTTCGCCGAGGCCGGCACCGCGTTGGCCAGGGCCCGGGAGCTGTGCCGGAGCCGGCGGATCCGCACCGAACTGGCACACTGCCACCGGGCGCACGGCTACGTCCACGCCCAGGACGGGCGGCTGGGCGCCGCGGAGCGCGAACTGCGCACGGCCCGCGCGATGCTGGCCGCCAAGCGGGCACCCCTGTTCACCGTGCAGGTGGAGGTGGAACTCGCGGACGTGCTGCGGCGGCGCGGCAAGGCCGACGAGGCGGCCGCTCTGCTGGCCCCGCTGCTGACCCCGGCCGCGCTGGGCGACGAACGGGGCGCCGTGCACGCGGGCGGGGCGCACCGGCTGCTCGGCCTGATGGCGGAGGACCGGGGCGACACCGAATCGGCGGAGGAGCACTATTGCGCGGCCCTGTCGCTGCTGGAACGCACCGGCGCGGCCGGCGACCTGGCGGACCTGTGCCGGCTGCTCGGGGACCTGCTGCGGCGGACGGGACGCACGGAGGCGGCGCTGAACGCCTACCGGACGGGGCTCGGCCACCGGGCCGCGCCCGGTACGACGACGCTGGGCCCGGCACCGCCGGTACCGCTGCGGCGGCCGTGCGGGTGACCGGGAGTGACCGGGTCGGGGCCCGGAGGGGTCGCGAACGCCGGACGAGCTGATCACTCGCCGCGTACGGCGTACGGCTTCAACAGCGCGTCCCAGCCGCGGCGCAGGGCGCTGTACTCGTCCGCGCACTGCTCGGCCCGTTCGCGGGTGAGCCGTCTGCCGTCGACGGGCTCGCGGCCGCCCGCGGAACCGTGGAGGTAGCAGAGGTAGTTGGCGCTGCGGACGGCGTCGGGGGCGTGCTCGTCGCTGGGGTCGCCGTCCGGGGGGTCGTCGGCGGCGTACTGGGCGTAGTTGTCGGCGGCGGCCCGCAGCGCGGCCCGGCCCTCGGCGCCCTGGGCGAGCAGGCGGTAGGCGGCGAACTGGTCGGCGACGTCCTCCTCGCGGCCGGTGAACCGCAGGTCCAGCCGGTCGATGAGGGCGTGGGCGACCTCGTGGTACAGGGTCTCGGTGATCACTCCGGCGGTGCGGCCGGGCACGTCCGGGTCGTGGGCCGCGCGGAACATCGCGCGGACCTCGCCGACGTAGCCGTAGCAGAGGCCGACCCGCCCGGTCTCCGGGTCGTACTCGGGGACGTCGTCCTCCGCGCAGGAGCGGCCGACGACGGCGATCCGCCGGGGCAGCCGGAGCGTGGCGTTCAGGTCGTCCGCGACCCGCTCGGCGAGCCGGCGGCGGCGCAGGAAGGCCAGGTGCTCCGCGTCTCCGCTGTCGGCCGCCCGGTAGGAGACGGTCACCCCGCCGCCCGGGCGGGGGGCCGGGCCGTCGTCCGGCCGCCCGCCGCCGCCTCCGCCACCGCAGGCCGTGGCCAGGAAGGCGCAGGCCAGCGCCGCGGGCAGAATACGGACGTACCGTGCGCGGGACGGCGGACGAGGGCCGGACCCGGCATGGTGCAGCATGGGCAGCACTCTGCCGGACGGCAGACCGGGAGGGAAATCCACCCGGTCCGCCGGTCGCGGTCGGCCGGTGGAGTATTGAATTCCGCTTTCCCCGCGCCGGTACGGCAGGCTGGAAGGTGCCGGGAGTCCTCCGGGGCTCCTGGTGTGAAAGGGACGAGGGAGCGGGCGTTGATCCGTGTCGCTGTGGTGGACGACGAGCAGCTGGTCCGGTCCGGACTGCGGATGATCCTGGGCACGGCCCCGGACATCGACGTCGTCGCGGACTGCGGGGGCGGCGACGCCGTGGCCACCGTGCTCGCCCGCACGCCCGACGTCGTCCTCCTCGACGTGCGGATGCCGGACGTCTCCGGGCTGACCGTGCTGCGCGCCCTGCGGGCCGCGCCGGAGCCGCCCGCCGTCGCCATGCTCACCACCTTCGACGCCGACGAGTACCTGGCCGCCGCGCTGCGCGGCGGCGCGGCCGGGTTCCTGCTCAAGGACACCGACCCCGACCAGCTCGTCCGGGCCGTGCGGACGCTCGCCGCCGGGGGCAGCGTGCTCGACCCCGGGGTGACCAGGACCGTGATCGGCGGCTACCTCGCGGCGGGCGCCGGGGCGTCGGCCGCCGAGGCGGTACGCAGCCTGACCCCGCGCGAGCGCGAGGTCCTGGCCCACGTCGGCGCCGGACTGGCGAACCCGCAGATCGCCGAGCGCATGGGCCTGGCGCCCAGCACGGTGAAGGACCACGTCCGCGCGGTCCTCGGCAAGCTCGGCGGGATCAACCGGGTGCAGGCGGCCGTCGTGGCCGACCGCGCGGGGCTGGTGCCCGTGCCACGGCCCGGGGACGGCATCCGGTGAGCCCCCGGGCGCGGAGCCGGCCCGCCTGGGTGCCGCTCGTCGCGCCCGTGGCGCTGGCCGTCGCCGACGCCCTCCTGGTCAACGGGGTGACACCGGGGCTCGCCCTGTCGCTCTCCCTGGTGGCCGCCGTGGCCCTGCTGTGGCGGCGGCGCTTCCCCGTGGCCGTCTTCCTGGTCGTTCTGCCGGGCTTCTACGTCGGCTACATCTGGTTCGCGCCGCTGATCGCGCTCTACACGGTGGCGGCCGCGCGCCGGCCCGACCGGCGCCTGCTGGGCGTCACCGGGCTGCTCTTCGCCGTCGTCCACTTCCTCCCCTACCCCGTCTCCGACCTCCCCGTCGGGGATCCGCGCGGGCTGGCACTGGACGCGATCAACGCGGTCGTCATCGCGGCGGCGCCGATCGCGATGGGGCTCCTCTCCCGGACCCGCCGCGAACTGGCCGCCCGGCTGGAAGAACTGACCCGCAGCCGGGCCCGCGAGGACCGGCTGCTCGCCGACCGGGTCCTCGCCACCGAGCGCGCCCGGCTCGCCCGCGAGATGCACGACGTCGTCGCCCATCAGGTGAGCCTGATCAGCCTTCAGGCGGGGGCCGTGCAGGTCAGCACGGCCGACACCCAGGCCCGTGCCGGGGCGCGGACCATCCGCGAGCTGTCCGTGCGCACGCTGGACGAACTGCGCCACATGGTCGGCATCCTGCGGGCGGCGGGCGCGGACACCGAGGAGCTGACGCCCCAGCCGAAGCTCGCCGACCTGCCGCGGCTGATCGAACTGAGCGCGCTCGACGTCACGTACGAGGCCGCGTACGACCCGGCCGCCGAACGCTCGGACGCGGTCGAACGGGCCGCCTTCCGCACCGTGCAGGAGGCGCTGACGAACGTGCGCAAGCACGCGCCCGGGGCGAAGGTGCGGGTACGGGTGGACGATCCCGACGGCGGACTCCGCGTCGAGGTACGCAACGGCCCCGCCGACGCCACCGCCCCGGCCCCCGGGCTGCCCGGCGGGGGCCACGGCCTGGTGGGACTACGGGAGCGCGCACAGAGCCTCGGCGGCACGCTGGAGGCGTCACGGACGGAGGACGACGGATTCGTGGTGCGGGCGCGCTTTCCGCGCGGGGGGTGAGGGGCGCTGCCGCGAGGGGGTGAGGGGCGCTGCCGAGAAGGGGGGTGACGTGCGACGTCCGGGCTGGGGGGACGTGCGGTGGGTGCCGCTGGGGGCGTGCGGTGGCTGCCACCGGGGGATGAGGTGCGGCTGCCGCGGGAGGTCGAGCGGGTGACTGCCCCACCGGGTGGCCGTGTGCTGCCGCGCGGTGGCGACGGTCCGCTACCGCGCGCCGGCGGCCGTTCGGCGCCGGGCGCTGATCACCGTACGGCCCGGGCACTGGTCACCGTACGGCCCGGGAGCCGGTGACCGTACAGCCCCGGAGCCGGTGACCGTTCGGCGCCGGGCGCTGATCACCGTTGGGCGCCGGGCGCTGGTCACCGTACGGCCCGGCGGAGCGGTCGTATGTCGTACGGACCGTGGCCTATGGCCGGTCGCGTGCGTCGCGTTCGCCGTTTCCGGGCGTGCCCGTCCGCCCCGGCGCCGGGCGGCGTGGGGTGGCTGTTCGGCCGTGACGCGGCGGGCCGTTTCAGGCCGAGAGGGGGTCGGTCTCGGCGGTGGCGCTCGCCAGGTCCGGGTAGACCTCGAAGAGGCGCCGCACGCCGAGCGCGGCGAGCACCCTGTTGACGTGTGATCCCTCGACCGCCCCCTGGGCGGGCAGGATCAACCGCAGCCGTCCTTGGCAGGAGCGCATCAGACGCCGGGCGGCGATCAGCACGCCGACCCCGCTGGAGTCGCAGAACCGCACCTCGCCGAGGTCGAGCACCAGACTCCGCCGGCCCTCCGCCACCGCGTCGTGCACGCGCTGCCGGACCGCCGGGGAGGTCACCAGATCCATCTCGCCGCTGACCTGGAGCACGGCCCAGTTCCCCTGGTCGCGCTCCCACACCTTCAACGTCACGCGTTCGAGCCCTTCCACTCGGTCCGCCGGCTGTTCGCGCTTTCCGGCGCAATTCCGGACTGAGCCCTTCCGCGGTGTGGCCGCCGTCCCGTGCGCTCCGCGACGGTCGTACGACCCTCGGGCATCCGGTAGCCGGATCCGCCGCGAATTGCCGCCTGGCATAAACCACCGCCCTGACCCTATGCCCAGCCCGAACCCTTCCTCCCCCCGGATCCGGTCACACCCGCATAACACATCGGCACATTCGAGCATGTCCGGTCAAACACCGAACGCCCGGTGGACGGCCGACGGACCATCGCCGTCCCCCGCACCACCTGCGGAGACGGGCCGGGCCACCCGGGACCCCGGGCCGGCGGCCGGCCGTGCCCCCGGCTCGTCAAGCCCTACCACCCACGGCGGCCCCGCGCCCGCGCTTCCCCGATCTTCCCCGGAGTTGCCCGGATTTCCGTCCGAACGAGCGCCCGTTGTCGGACCCTCCCGTTACATTGCGAAGTGCAGGCGTCGAGACGACGCACGGGAGGAGGGGCGGATGACGACGGACGCACCACCACGGTGGGACCGGAGGATGCAGCAGCGGCTCGCGCACGGCGAGGCGGCAGCGCTCGGCGAGCTGTACGACCGCTTCGCCTCCCTCGTGCACGGCCTCGCCCACCGCGTCCTCGGCGACGAGGCCGGCGCCGACCGGGTCACGCGCGACGTCTTCGGCCACGTCTGGGAGCATCCCGGCGAGTGGGACCCCCGGCAGGGCCCGCTGCGCTCCTGGCTCGCCGACCTCACCCACCGGCAGGCCGTCGCCCGGCTGCGCCGCGCCGAGAGCGACGGCCCCGGCGGGCCGGCCACCCCCGAGGAGATCGACGAACGCGTCCGCGCGGCCTCCGCCGCCGCCCGCGCCGACTACATCGTCGGCTCCATGCCCGCACCCCTGCGCGAGGCCCTCGACCTCGCCTACACCCGCCGCCTCGACTACCGCCGGGCCGCCGCCGGCCTGGGCGTCACCGAGGACGAGGCGCGCCGCCGGCTGCGCCTGGGGCTCCAGCTGCTCTCCACCGCCCACGGACCCCGCCGACCGGGCCATCGCGCGGCCGGCCCGCCGCCCTCCTCCGGCGGAGGCCCGCGATGACCGGGCACCCGCTCCGGCCGTCCGGTCCGTCCCGGCCCACCCGGCCGCATCCCGCGCCGAGGAGGCCGTCCGGCTGCGGGACGCGGTCGCTTTACTCCACCCCGAGGACAGTCTGGACCTCGACCCGTCCCTGCGCTCCCGGGTGCTCGCGCACTGCCTCGGCCGCCGCCCGGCCCGGATCCCGGTGCCCGGCTGGGCCGCGCCGTACGAGGCGGAGACGGCCCGCCTCGACGCCCTGCTGCGGGACATCGGCGAGCAGGACTGGCGGGCGCCGGTGCGGCTCGCCTGGTTCGACGGGCGCCGGTCCGCCGAACGGGAGGTCAGCGTGGCCGCCGTGATCAGTCACCTCACGGCGGTGGACGGCCTCGTCGCGGGCTCGCTCGGTCTGCCCGACCCGGTGCCGGCGCCGGCCGCCGCGGTGGCCGTCCTGTCCGGCGGCGGAGCGGCGGAGGCGCCCGCCGGCCGCGTCCCGGTGACACCGGACGGACGCACCGAGGCCCTCTGGACGGCCGAGGAGGGCCGGCCCTCCGGCAGCGCCCACGCGGCCTGGCGCGACCAGAGCCGCGCCCTGATAAGGAGCGCGTCCTTCGCCGCGGGAAGCAGTGGGAGCGGTGGGAACGCCGAGAATGGTGGGAGCGCCGAGAGCGGTGGGAACGCCGAGGTCACAGCGCCCACAGCCGCCACGAGCGTCGAGTACGGCCCGTTCAGCCTCCCGCTGCGCGACGCCTTCCTCGACCGCGCCTTCGAGTGCTGGGTGCACGCGGAGGACGTCGCCGACGCGGTCGCGTACCCGTACGAGCCGCCGGCGCCGTCCCATCTGCACCGCATGATCGACCTGGCGGCCCGGATGCTGCCGGGCGCGATCGCCGGCCGCCGCCGGGCCGGACTGGCCCCGCCCCCGCACGTGCTGGCCTCCGCCGGAGCCCCGGGGCGCGCGCTGCACCTGGAGGTGGAGGGCAGTGGCGGCGGCCACTGGTACATCGCCCTGGACTCCCCCACCGCCCACGCCTCACCGAGGACGGAAGTGGCCCATGTGGTGCTGGAAGGGCTGGAGTTCTGCCGGCTCGCCGCCGGGCGGATAGAGCCGCGGGAGGCCGCTGCCGGGCAGGACGGGGATCCGGAGGCCATCCGGGACGTCCTCTTCGCCACGGCCTCGCTGTCACGGCTGTAGCGGCGGGAGGCAGACGCCCGTAGCGGCGGGAAAGAGGGACGGCCCCGGGCCCGCGAACGCGGGCGGGCCCGGGGCCGCCGTGAGTCGGCCTTACGCGAAGACGACCGTGCGGCGGCCGTTCAGCAGCACCCGGTGCTCGCTGTGCCACTTCACCGCGCGGGCCAGGGCCTGGCACTCCACGTCCCGGCCGATGGCGACGAGCTGCTCGGGGGTCACCTCGTGACCGACCCGCTCGACCTCCTGCTCGATGATCGGGCCCTCGTCGAGGTCGGCGGTGACGTAGTGCGCGGTGGCACCGATCAGCTTCACACCGCGGGCGTGCGCTTGGTGGTACGGCTTCGCGCCCTTGAAACTCGGCAGGAAGGAGTGGTGGATGTTGATGATCCGGCCCGACAGCTCCTTGCACAGGTCGTCGGAGAGCACCTGCATATAGCGGGCCAGGACGACCAGTTCGACCTTCTCGTCCCGGACGATCTCCAGCAGCCGCGCCTCGGCCTCCTGCTTGGTGTCCTTCGTCACCGGAATGTGGTGGAAGGGGATGCCGTAGGAGCCGACGAGCTCGGCGAAGTCGGTGTGGTTGGAGACGACCGCCGCGATCTCCACCGGCAGGGCGCCGATCCGGGAGCGGAAGAGCAGGTCGTTGAGGCAGTGCCCGAACTTGGACACCATCAGGACGATGCGCATCTTCTCGTCGGCGCGGTGGATCTGCCAGTCCATGTGGAACGCGTCGCCGATGGCCGCGAAGCTGGCCCGCAGCTTCTCCAGCGTCACCGGGGCCTCCGCGCCGAAGTGCACCCGCATGAAGAACAGCCCGGTGTCGTGGTCGCCGAACTGCTGGCTGTCCTCGATGTTGCAACCGGTCATGAAGAGGTAGCTGGACACCGCGTGGACGATGCCCTGCTTGTCCGGGCAGGAGAGGGTGAGGACGTACTGGTCGGGCTGTGCGGTCCGCGCGGGCGGCGCCGGCTGCGAGGCGTTCATAGCCCAATAGCGTCGCACACCCGCGGGGCTCCCCCGGACCACCCGGTTCCGCGGGGGGCCGACGCGGCGCGTCCGGCCCCCGCCGGGCGCGCCGCCCGGGTCAGACCTTCGTCAGGACGGCCAGGACGGGCAGGGACCGCGGCGGCACGTCCGGGTCGTCCCCGTCCCCCGCCGCCAGCCGGACGTGCGCCTCGCGGGCCGCCCGGACGGCCTCGGGCCAGCCGTGGTGCTCCAGGTAGGCCGAGACCGGCGCGTCGGCGCCGACCTGGTGCATGATCCGCAGGACGCGCAGCACCGCCACGTCCACCAGGGCGGCCTCGCCCGAGTCGCGGAACACCGTTCCGACGTATTTCTCAGCCGACCAGTTGTCCAGCCAGGTGTCCTCGACCAGGCGGTAGACGGCGTCCGTCACGTCTCCGTACCCTTCACGCCCGGTCAGCCAGCACTCCTGCTGGAAGGCCGGGTCCGAGAGCATGTGCAGCGCCGAGCGGACGTTCGCCCGCCAGCGCCACCATGGCATGTCATTGAGCGGCATGCCGTCCATGGTGGTCGAGCGACGGCCGCGACGGGAAGACTTCTCCGAACCTTGCACAGCGATCGATCGTACGTTCCCGCTCCGGCATCGTGTCCCCGGGTGCCGGACGGCGTCAGAGCTGCGTCCACTGACGCTGCGGCAGCCCGTACTTCTTCGCGATCGGATTCCACAGGTCGGCCGCCCGCTTCTTGGCGGCCGTCGCCTCACCGCTGGCCCGGTCGCCGGCGATGGCCTCCTTGCTGGGACGGGCATGGCCCTTGTGGCAGCCGTGTTTGCCGCCGACCTGATCGGCCCAGGCCGCGTAGTGGGTGTCGGCGGACGCGGACGACTGCCACGCCTTGGTCAGCTGCGCGGTGAGGTCGCCGTGGCCGGGCAGCTTGTCCACGGGCGTCTTGCGCAGCCGGTCGACCAGGCCGTTCCGGTCCTTCGCGGCGTCGCGGAGGTCACCGGCCGACTTGCCGAGGTCCTTGCAGTTCCGGGTGGCGTCGACGGCCTGGACGACGGCGCCCCGGCTGCTGCCGCTGTCCTGGAGCAGCGCGTCCAGCGCCTTGGCCTGGCCCTCCGCCGGGTCCGCGGGCTTGGGCTTCTTGCTCTTGGTGCCGTCGGGGGTGGCCGGGGCGCTCGGTTCCGTCGTGACCGAGGCGGCCTTCTGGGGCTCCTGCCCCTTGTCCTTGTCGTCGCCCCCGCCCCAGAAGAACGCGCCGGTGGCGAGGCCCGCGACGGCGCAGCCGGCCACGACGCCGCCGATCACGGCCACGCTCCGGCCCCGGCCCGAGCGGGCCGGCTTCGCCGGGGCGGGCGGGGGCGCGTAGCCGGCGGCGGCTCCGGGCGGCGGGCCGGGGACGCGCGGGCCGCCGGGGCCCGGCCGGCCGGCTTGGGCGGCGGCGGGCACGCGGGGGCCCGCGGGGCCGGACGGCGTCGCCGCGGCGGCTGCCGCTGGGCCGGGCTGTGCGGGCGTCTCGCGGAAGGCGGCGGCCGACTGACGGAAGAGGGTGTCGAACTCGGCGGGCGGAGAGCTGCGGTCGCCGGCGGCCTGGGCGGGGGTGGGGGCGCCCGTGCCCGCCGCGCCCGCCGCTCCGGGAGCGACCGGCGGGAGGTACTGCGTGGCGGCGGACGAGTCTCCGGAAGCGGCGGCGTTCCCCGCGCCCCCCTGGACGGGCGGCAGGAACTGCGTGGCGGCCGACGCCGCGTCGGGCCCGGCGCCGACGGGACCGCCCGGCACCGGCGGCAGGTACTGGGTCGCCGCTTCCCCGGCGGGCGAACCGGCGGCGGACGGGCCGGGGACCGGCGGGAGGTACTGCGTGGCCGCCTCACCGGCGGACGGACCGGCGTTCGGCGCGCCGGGAACCGGCGGCAGGAACTGCGTGGCGGCCGACGCCGCGTCCGACGGCGGGCCGGCCGGGGGCCCGCCGGGGATCGGGGGGAGGTACTGCGTGGCGGCGGAGTCCGAAGCGACTCCGCTGGAAGGAGTGACCGGAGGCAGGTAGCGCGTCGCCTCCCCGTCGCCTGCCGGCCCGGAGGCCGACGGCTCCTGGAGGGGCGGGAAGTACTGCGTGGCCGGCTCCCCCTCGGCACCGCCGACGCCCGCGCCCGCCACGGGCGGCAGGTACTCGGGCGCCGGGGCGCGTCCCGGCAGCGGCGGCGGTACGGGGTCGAAGGCGCGCGCCGCCGGTCCCAGACCCTGCGGGGGAACCGGCGCGCCGGGTATTCGGGACGCCGCGCCGGCGCCGGGCGGAGGCATCTCGGGTGGCAGCGGCGTCCGTTGCCCGCCCGGCGGGGTCGCAGGGAATTGCGGCTCGTTTCCCTGTCCGCTCTGCGTCACCGGGACTCCTCATGCTGTACGGGTACGGAACGGCGGCTCACGCTACCCGGTGACTTGACGGCAGGCCACGTGGCGGGCCTGAGGGGGGTGAGGCCCCGGTCCCACCCCTCCGCCGATTCCCGGGGCGCTGCCCCGGCCCCCGGAACCGCGCTGCGCGCGGTCGTCCTCGAACGCCGGGCGGGCCGCGTTCGGCCCGCCCGGCGGTTCGGCCCCCCCTTCCGCCAAGCCGCTGAGCCACTGAGCCGCTAGGCCGCCTGCATCTCCATCCGCGCCCCGAAGTCCCGTACCGCGGGCTCGTCCCGGAACGGCTGGAGGCGTTGCTGGAAGTCCTCCAGGTACTCCGCGCCGCGGTTGGACCGCAGGGTGCCGAGGAGCTCCAGGGCCCGGGTGCCCGTCGCGCACGCCTCCTCGACCTCACGCTGCTGCACATGTGCGGTGGCGAGCAGCAGGAGGCCGATGGCGCGGCGGCGGACGCGGCCCTCGGAGTGGTTGGCCAGGGCGTCCTCCGCGTGCCGGCGGGCCGGTTCGGACTGGCCCAGGTCGCGGTGGCAGTGGGCCAGTTCGTCCGAGAGGTACGCGCGGTCGAAGTGCCGGATCCACGACGGGTCGTCGCCGGAGTCGATGCCTCCGTCGGCCTGTTCGAGCTTGGTGACGGCCTTGGCCGCGACCGTCTGGCAGGACCGGGCGTCGCCGAGGAGCGCGTGCCCGCGGGCCTCCGCCGCGTAGAACATCGCCTCGACCCGTGGCGTGACCTGCCCCCGGGCGCCCTCCTGCGCCGCCTTCGCGAGCTGGGCGATCTCCCGCGGGTTGCCGAGCGACGCGGCGAGGTGGCTCATGCTGGCGGCGAGCACGTAGCCGCCGTACCCGCGGTCGCCCGCGGCCTGCGCGAGCCGCAGGGCCTGGATGTAGTAGCGCTGGGCGAGTCCCGGCTGTCCGGTGTCGACGGCCATGTAGCCCGCGAGTTCGGTCAGCCGTGCGACGGCGGCGAAGAGTTCGCGCCCGACCGCCTCCCGGTACGAGCCGGCGAGCAGCCCGGAGACGACGCTGTTGAGGTAGTGGACGACGACCGGGCGGACGTGCCCGCTCCCGTACCGGTGGTCGAGCTCGACCAGCGCCTCCGTGGTGGCGCGGACCGCCTCCACGTCCGACACCCCGACCCGGGCGCCCGCGCTCCGCGCGACCTGCGGGTCGGCGCCGGTGATCAGCCAGTCGCGGCTGGGCTCCACCAGCGCGGACGAGGCCACCGAGGTGCCACTGAGGAAGTCGCGCCGGCCGACGTCGCTCCGCCACAGTTCGCAGACCTGCTCGATCGCCCCCATGACGGTCGGGGAGAACTGCAGGCCCACGCCCGAGGCGAGGTTCTTGCCGTTGGCCATGCCGATCTCGTCGATGGTGACCGTCCGGCCCAGCTTGCGGCCGAGCGCCTCGGCGATGACGGCCGGGGCGCGGCCGCGGGGCTGCTGACCGCGCAGCCAGCGGGCGACGGACGTCTTGTCGTAACGGAGATCAAGGCCGTGTTCGGCGCCGCACATGTTGACGCGGCGCGCCAGGCCGGCGTTGGAGCAGCCGGCCTCCTGGATGAGCGCCTGCAGCCGTTCGTTCGGCTGCCGCGTGACGAGTGGCCGTGCGGCCATCTGTACCCCCTGAGACTGCTATGCGTTCGCGAAGGACTTCGCGGAGCTCTTCGCGGGGCCGGGTACGGAGTCCTTCACGAAGGAACTCGCGAAGGGCCCCGCGAGATACGGAGAAGCTGGGACAGCTGAGAGCGCCTTCCTCTGCGATCTTTCCCCCCAATGTCCTGAGAATGCCGGACTTTCCCGTATTGATGCCAGAGCGTTGATGAATGCGTCGGCTGTGCCGGCTTCCGCCTCGCAGGTGGCTACCCCCCTCCCGGGGCGAAGCCGCCTCTGCGCCCCCGCACATGCATCCGTGCGCCCCGTGTGCTGATCCCCGCTGCCCCCATGCACCCCCGACACGGCCCGTAACCCCTGGTGACAAGGGGAGTTGTGATGAACGTGGAAGAGACGATCGGAGTAGGGACCCCGCGCATTCCCCAACAACGCGGCGAGCGCGTCCTCGACGCCGCGGTGCGGTACGCGGAGGAGCGGCACTGGGACGTTTTCGCCGGGACCTGGCTGGAGGCCGTGGACGGCCGGGAACGCTGCTCCTGCGGCGATCTCGACTGCCCCGCCCCCGGCGTCCACCCGGCCCGGCCGGACTGGGCCACGCAGGCCACCGGGAGCGCGGTCGGCGCGCGCCGGATGTGGGCGAAACACCCGGGCGCCGCGGTCCTGCTGCCGACGGGGCGGACGTTCGACGCCCTGGACGTCTCCGAGTCCGCGGGCTGCCTGGCGCTGGCCCGCATGGAGCGGATGGGCATCGAGCTGGGGCCGATCACCAGCACCCCGTTCCGCCGGATGCTCTTCTTCGTCCTCCCGGGCGGGGCGCTCAAGGTCGCGGACGCGGCGCGCAAGCTGGGCTGGCGCCCCTCCTCGCTGGACCTGGTGGCACGGGGCGAGGGCGACTACGTGGTGGCACCGCCGAGCCGGGTGGGCAACCGCGGCGCCGTGCAGTGGGCGCGCCAGCCCACCGCCGCCAACCGCTGGCTGCCGGACGCGGAGGAGCTGGTCAGCGCGCTCGCCTACGCGTGCGGCGGACAGTCCGCGGAGGCGCGGGGCCGGTAGCGGCCGGTGCCCCGGAGCGCTTCCGGACCGGGACCCGCCGCGTCCGGAAGTCCCTGACGTTTGTCACCTGCTTCCGTCCCCGGCCGCCCCTACGCTGAGGACGGGGGCGGGGCCTGCCGCCCCCGGGCACCACCAGGAACGAGGGATGGCAGTGGCACGGGAAGCGACATCCGCGGCCGTACGCGTCGAGGGACTCTGGAAGCGGTTCGGCGAACAGGTGGCGGTGGCCGGCATCGACCTGGAGATACCCGCCGGCCGGTTCATCGGGCTCGTCGGGCCGAACGGGGCGGGCAAGACCACCACGCTGTCGATGGTCACCGGTCTGCTGCGGCCCGACTCCGGGCGCGTGGAGATCGCCGGACGCGACGTCTGGGAGGACCCCGCCGCCGCCAAGTCCGTGATCGGCGTGCTGCCCGAGGGGCTGCGGATGTTCGAGCGGCTGTCGGGACGCGAACTCCTGGCCTACACCGGGCGGCTGCGGGGCCTGCCCGGCGACGAGGTGGACCAGCGGGCCACCCAGCTCCTCGACGTGCTCGACCTCGCGGGCGCGCAGCACAAGCTCGTCGTCGACTACTCGACCGGCATGCGCAAGAAGATCGGGCTGGCCGCGGCACTGCTGCACAACCCCGAAGTCCTGTTCCTCGACGAGCCGTTCGAGGGTGTCGACCCGGTCTCGGCGCAGTCCATCCGCCGGGTGCTGGAACGTTACACCGCCTCCGGCGCCACGGTCGTCTTCTCCAGCCATGTGATGGAGCTGGTGGAGTCCCTCTGCTCCTGGGTCGCCGTCCTCGCCGCGGGCCGCATCCGCGCGCACGGCACCCTGGAGGAGGTTCGGGGGGAGGCGCCGACGCTCCAGGCCGCGTTCCTCGACCTCGTGGGCGCCCGCGGGACGAGCGACGGCCAGGAGCTCGACTGGCTGGGCGGCGTCCGATGACCACCGCGGCCGCCTCCCCCGCCCCTCTGCTCTCACTGACCCCGCTCTTCGCCCGCCTGAAGCTGACGCTGCTGCGCAACGGCCTGCGGCAGTCGAACAAGCGCAAGGCCGTCTTCATCGCGTCCATCGTCCTCGTCGGCCTGTTCGGCGCGCTCCAGCTGCTCGGCCTGGCGGCCCTGCGCGGCACCGAGCACGCGGCGGCGTTCACCGTGCCGCTGGCGGTGCTGGTCGCGCTCGGCTGGGCGGTGATGCCGCTGTTCTTCCCCGGCGGCGACGAGACCCTGGACCCGACACGGCTGGTGATGCTGCCGCTGCGGCCCGCGCCGCTGATCGCCGCCCTGCTGGTCAGTTCGCTGATCGGCATCGGCCCGGCGTTCACCCTGCTGATCCTGATCGGCTCGGTGATCGCGACGGCGCACGGGGCCGCGGCGTTCGCGGTCGCGGTGCCCGCGGTGCTGCTGACACTGCTGGTGTGCGTGGCCCTGACCCGGGCCGTCGCCACCGCCAACGTCCAGCTGCTGTCCAGCCGCAAGGGCAAGGATCTCGCGCTGCTCAGCGGCGTGATCGTCGGCGTCGGGGCACAGCTCGTCAACCTGGCGGTGCAGAAGCTGAGCGAGGCCGGACTGGCCAGGCTGGAGCCGGTGGCCGATGTGACGCGCTGGATCCCGCCGGGCTCGGCGCTGGACGCCGTACGGGCCGCGGGCGAGGGCGAGTACGGTCTCGTCGCCGCGGAGCTGGCCCTGACCGCCGCTCTGCTCGCCGTCCTGCTGCTCTGGTGGCAGCGCACCCTCACCAAGGTCATGACCTCGCCGGACTCCTCCACCCTCGTCTCCGCGGCGAAGCCGGAGAAGGCGCGCGGGGCCGGCGCGGGCCTCGCCCGCCTGCTGCCCGCCGGCCGCGTGGGCACGGCCGCGCAGCGGCAGCTGCGCTACGCCTGGCGCGATCCGAAGATCAAGACGACCTGGGGGTCGACGCTGGGCATCGGCGTCGCGATCCCGCTGATCAACATCGTGCAGGGCTCGCACAATCTGTACTTCATTACGGTTCCGGTCCTTATGCTGACCGGTCTGATGTACAACCAGCTCGGTCTGGACGGCCCGGCCTTCTGGATGGTCCTGCAGACGATCGGCTCGCCGCGTGACGCGCTCGCCGAGCTGCGGGGGCGCGCGCTGGCGCTGACGCTGGTCTCGGTGCCCTATCTCGTCGCGCTCGTCCTGGTGATGGCCGTGATCACCGGCAGATGGGACCAGTGCCCGGAGGTGCTGGGTCTGAGCCTGGCGGCACTGGGGGCGTTCCTGGGGACGGGCGCCATCGCCTCGGTGCGGTTCCCGTACTCCGTGCCGCAGGACCACGCCTTCAAGAACATCGCCCCCGGCCAGTCCGGCATCGCCTGGCTCGGCACGCTCTGGTCGCTGGTCGGCATGGCGGTGTGCGCGCCCCTGATCGGGCTGACGATCGGTCTGCATCTGGCGGACGGGCACGGGCTGCTGTGGACCGTGCTGCCGCTGGGCATCGTGTACGGGCCGCTGGTCGCCTGGGCCGGGCTGCGGTTCGCCGCGACGCGGATGACGCGGCGGCTGCCGGAGATCCTGGAGGCGGTGAGCAAGGCGTAGTGAGCGAGGCGTAGTGAGCGAAGTGCAGGAGCGGCGGGGCGGCTCGGCAGGGCTGCTCGCAGGGATGCTCGGCAGGGGTGCCACCGTGGGCCCGGGGCGTTGTCAGTGCCCGGGTCTACGGTGGTTCCATGAGTTCCGCGATGTCCTTCACGCTGCTCGACCTCGCCGCCGCGCGCGCCTTCATCGGCTGCCGCGACGAGGGGCTGCTGCACGCCGTCCGTGACAACTTCGGCGCCGATCTGGCCGCCGACGACTCCTACTTCAGCAGTGAGATACGCCGGGGCGCCCCCACCGCGTACCAGGCCCTGGAGGCGGTGGTCAATGGCGGTCCGTTCGACGAGGGATTCGCCTCCCAGTACGGCTACGCGTACAAGCGGCTCTGCGAACTCACCGGTTACCGCCTGCCCAACAACAACTTCTGTCCCATACGCGCCTCGTGGCTGCCCGTTCTCGACGAGGCGATGGCGGGCCTGGGCATCACCGCCGTCTCCGTGTCCGAGCTCACCTACTCCCTCCCCGACCCGCTGCCGTTCACCGACCTGCCCGGCTACGGCGAGTGGACGGCGGAGGAGTGCGCCAAGGGCCTGGCGCAGTGGGAGGCCACCACGGAGGAGCAGCGGCGGGCCGTGGACCCCATGACGATGGAGGTGATCGAGGAGTGCGTCGGCTGGATGCGGGCGGCGGGCCGGATGCCGGGGTTCGGAGTGGTCGGCTTCCTTTCGTGAGGCCGTGAGGCGGCGTACCGGTGCGGTGCCCGGCCCGCGGCCGGCGGCACCGGATACGGCCGCTCACTCCGGCCGCGCGCCGCAGAGCGGTCACGCCACGACGGCGTTCCGTTCCGCCGCCTCCGGTCCGGCGGACGCCGTCGGCTCCTCTCCCGCTTCCACCGTTCCCCCCGCACCTGCCTCCGCGCCTGTCCCCGCCTCCGGCAGGGACCAGCTCGGCGGCAGTTCCTCCGCCGACTCCACATAGCCGTCGGGGCGGACGAGCAGGGCCGTCCGCTCGGCGTCGGCGCGGGTGACGGTGAGGGCGCCGGGCGGGGCCGGCGGGACGTCGGGGCCGGTGTCGCGCGGCAGGACGCGGAGGTGGGTGCCGGCGCGCAGTGCCTCGTAGAGGCGGGTGGGTCCGTCACCGGCCTCGACGAGCGGCAGGTCGGGCACGCGCCGGCCGGTGAGCGGGTGGGATCCGGGGGGTGCGGGATAGGCGACCGCGAGTCCGGACACCGTACGGGCCATGCGGCGTCCCACCGCGGGAGCGAAGGGGAGGACACGGGTGGCGACGTCGCGCACGCCCCGGATCAGCGGGGAGTCGAACAGCACCGCGCGGACGATGGCGCCGCTGACGCGCAGCACCTGGGTGCCGACGGGGTGGCGCTCGTCGTGGTAGCTGTCCAACAGGGCTTCCCCGGCCCGGCCCTGGAGGACGGCCGCGAGTTTCCAGCCCAGGTTGGCGGCGTCCTGGATGCCGGCGTTCATGCCCAGGCCGCCGGCGGGCGAGTGGACGTGGGCGGCGTCGCCGGCCAGGAACACCCGGCCGTCGCGGTAGCGGGGCACCTGGCGCTCGTCGCTGTGGAAGCGGGAGGTCCAACGGGCGTCGTGGACGCCGAAGTCGGTGCCGAAGAGGGCGCGCGTGACGCCCTTGAGGTCTTCCAGGTCGACGGGGGCGTCGGTGGGCAGCCGGGTGCCGCGCCGCCAGGCGATGATCCGGAACCAGCCGTCGCCGAACGGGACGACGAACGCGAACCCCTCGGCGCCGCCCCGGAACGCGGGCAGTTCGCGCGGCGCGGCGGCCAGCCGTACGTCGGCGAGCATCACGGAGTCGAGCACCGCCCGCCCCGGGAACGGCATGCCGAGCGCCCGCCGGACGGTGCTGTGCACGCCGTCGGTGCCGACCGCGTACCGCGCCCGCAGGGTGCGCGCGGTGCCGTCCGCCTCCTCGACGTCCAGCTCGACCCCGTCGGCGTCCTGCCGCAGTCCGGTGCAGCGCACGCCGCGCCGGATGTCGGCGCCCGCCGCCACGGCGCGCTCCTCGAGGAGGCGTTCGACGTGGTACTGCGGGGTCATCAGCACGCCCGGGAAGCGGGTTTCCAGCCGGGTGAGGTCGATGGCCATCCGCCCGAAGAGGCGGACGCCGTCGATCAGGTGTCCCGTGGCGATCAGCGCTTCGGCGAGGCCCCGCGCGTCGAACACCTCAAGGGTCCTGGCGTGTACGGCGAAGGCCCGGGTGAGGTTGGACTCCGTACTCCGCCGCTCCAGCAGCACGACGTTCACGCCCGAGGCGGCGAGATCACCGGCCAGCAGCAGGCCGGTGGGGCCGGCCCCGACGACGAGGACGTCCGCGGAGGGCTCGGTGCGGGCGGACCGAGTGGAGGGGGCGGAGGGGTTGGCACGAGCGGACATGACGGCCTCCTATGGCCGGTGTTCCTACGACCTGTTCCCTTCCAGTGCACACCTCGGGCGGAGGAATGTCAACGCCCGTTGAATTATTTCGGGGCGTGCGGACGCGGCCCTTTCGAGGCGTCTCCTTCGGCAGACGTTTCGGCAGGTCACGGGCGTGGGGGGCGGGGCGAGGCCGGAGCCTCGCGCCGCCGTTACACCGGTACCGCCGCGCGGAGGAAGGGCTCGGCCGCGCGGCGCCAGGCGGCCGGCTGGTCGTAGTGGAGGAAGTGGCCGGCGTCGGCCACCTCGGCGTAGCGGCCCTGAGGGAGGACGCGGACCATCTCCTGGGCCTCGGCACGCCCGAGTTCGCCGTCCAGGCCGCGGACGACGAGGGCGGGGCACTCGACGAGGGCCAGCTCCTCCCAGTGGGCGTCGTGGGCGTACGCCTCGCGGGCCATGAGCATCTGGCGGCGGAAGAAGAGCGGGCGCCAGCCGTCCGCGCGTTCGGCCATCACCTCGGCGTAGAAGTCGCCGCGGGCGGGAGCCGGACGGTCCAGGGTCGGATCTTCCTGGCCGAACCAGTGGCGGACGTCCGCCAGCGTGGCGAAGGGCACCGGCCAGGACTTGAACCACTCGCCCCAGCGGCGCTGGGTGGCGGCGCCCAGCGCGGAGGCGCGCATGTCGCAGATGACGAGGGCCCGGACGAGGTCGGGCCTGCGCGCCGCCAGCCGCCAGGCCGTGAGGGCGCCCATCGCGTGGCCGATGAGGGTGACCGGGGCGAGCCCCAGCCGCTCGACGACCGCCTCGGCGTCGGAGACGTACGCGTCCAGCACGTACGGGCCCCCGACGGGCTTCTCGCTGCGCCCGTGCCCTCGCTGATCGAGGGCCACCACGCGGTACCGGGCGGAGAGCCAACGGGCCGTCTCGGCCCAGTGCGCCGCGCGGCCCATCAGCCCGTGCAGCAGCAGGACCCCGCCCGCGCCGGGCTCCCGTCCCCGGGCCACGGCCGGCACCGTGTGCACCGGCGCGCCGCCCAGCGCGTCGACCGTCCGCGTCCGGTCGGCGAACTCCCAGGCGGCGAGCCGCACTCCACCGCTCCCACTGACATCGATACGCCGCGCCATCACTCCTGGCATCCCCACTTCACCCCCGGACAGCTGCACTTTATGGAACCCCCTTTCGAGTGGGACGGTTCTCGCGCTCAACACCCCTCGTTCGAGTGACCGGGGCCGAGGGTTGACCGTCGTCGCCAAGGGGAGAAATCGACTCGGGCGCGGACCGCTCGGGGAAACAGGTCCGCGAGGCGCACCCTGGGAGCTCGGGGCCCCGGGTCGCCAGAGGGGGAATACGGGGAGGCGGGGCCCCGGCCGCCCGCGAGGGCGCCGGGGCCCTTGTCATGCTTGGCGGCCCCGCGGGGCGCGGTGGTCCGGTGAGCGGCGCCCCTGCGGGCCGCGTCGACGCGCCGCCGCATAACGCACCGCCCGCCTCTCGCACCCCGCGCGGGCCCCCCGCCGGCCACCCGGGAGCGGTCGCGCGCAGCGCTTGCGCGTGGCGGGCAGGCCGGCCTGCCCGCAGCGCACCCGCCAATACCCGTGTCCCATGCGGCGTGCGCGCCGAGCGCGCGGGGGCAGTCGCGCGCGGCACCCCCACCGGACGGGCGGACCCGCCCTCGACCAGCGGGCCGACCGACACCACCACTCCGTACGACGCCCGTACCGAGCAGACGGGCAGGATGGCGGTCCGCGCAGCCATCGGACGGGCGGACACACCCTCGATCAGCGCCCCGACGGACGCCACCACCCCGTGCGGCGCCCGTACCGCGCAGGCGGGCACGATCACGTGCCACGCTCCCGCCGAGCAGTCCCGCCCACCCGTACTCGTGGCCGGCGCCCCGGTCGGGGCCTGCGTACGCCGTGACCGCCCCTTGGCCGGGCGCGGGGACGAGGGCCTGCGTGCCGCGAGGAACCGGACGGAGACGGTCCCGCCGGCTACGCGGGCCGCTGCCAGGGCGGGCGCCGTGCCTGCCATCCCGGCGGAAACCGCAAGCGGCGCACGCGCCTCAGGAGACGCGGGCCGCGTGTGGAGCACCCCGTGCCTCATCGGCTCCCCTCCCTGGTCGGCGGCGCGAGCGCATATGCCACTACGCCAGCGTGACACGCCCCGGGGGCGTCTGTACGCGATCCGTCGACTTCCGCCGACTCCGGCCGGGGAATGGGTAGTTGACCACACCGCGGGCCCCGCCGGCACCCCGCCGGGAGAGGCGCGTGGGCCCGCGCGGCGGCGCGGGGCCGGCGCGCGTGGGCCGTGCGGGCCGCGCGGACGGGCGTCGCACGACCGCTGTACGACCGACGGCGAAACCGGCGGCGAGCCGACGGCGAACCGGCGTGCGGAGGGTAAACCCACCGGTCAGCACCGGTCAGTGCCGGTCACCGCGGGGAGAGGCCCGGAGGAAGCCCCCGGGGAGAACCCCTGGGTCAGCGCTTGGCGACGAAGACGTGCGAGGCGATCTCCGAAGCCAGCTCGGCGGACTCGCCGCTGCTGCCGACCATCACCCCACCGGGCGACTCCGTCACGCTGACCACGGCACCCGGCTGCACCCCCACGCGACGCAGGGTGTGCATCAGCTGCGCGTCGCTCTGGATCGGCTCGCCGATGCGCCGCACGACGACGGTCTTGCCGTCCGTCCCGGGCGTCAGGTCGAGCAGGCTGACCATGTCCTCGTTCAGGTAGGGGTCGGCCTCGGCCTTCTCGCCGAGCTCCTCCAGCCCGGGGATGGGGTTGCCGTACGGCGACTCGGTGGGGTGGCGCAGCAGCTCCAGCACGCGCCGCTCGACGGCCTCGCTCATCACGTGCTCCCAGCGGCACGCCTCCTCGTGGACCTGCTCCCACTCCAGGCCGATCACGTCGACCAGCAGGCACTCGGCGAGCCGGTGCTTGCGCATGACGCGCGTCGCCAGCCGGCGGCCCTCCTCGGTGAGCTCCAGGTGGCGGTCGCCGGCGACCGTGACCAGGCCGTCGCGCTCCATGCGCGCGACCGTCTGGCTCACCGTCGGACCGCTCTGGTCCAGCCGCTCCGCAATGCGCGCACGCATCGGGACCACACCTTCCTCTTCCAGCTCCAGGATGGTGCGGAGATACATCTCCGTGGTGTCGATCAGTCCGGACATGCGTGCCCCTCGATAAGTCGTGCGCTGGCCCTGGCACCAATTCTGACGCATACCACTGACAAGCCGGGCGTGTACCGCCCGCCCAGGGACCGCCGTATTGACAGGGCGCAGGTCAAACGCGCAACGTGAGCCGCGCCACCACGACGGCCCCGCGCCGCCGGCAGCACGCCGGCGCCGCCGGTGGCCGCCGCGCGGGCGACCTGACCTGACGCCGACGACGCCGACAGAGATGCCGAGGAGCCCATGGCGATGAGCGGGAACAAGCTGGCCGGCCAGTTCTTCGACGCCGCGATCGAGCTGCTCCGGCGCGCCCGCGACGAGGAGGCGGAGCACATCGCCGACGCGGCGGCCCTGATCGCCGACACGGTCGCGGACGGCGGACGGATCTTCGTCTTCGGCGCCGGCCACTCGTCCATCGCCGCCCAGGACGTCGTCTACCGCGCCGGCGGCCTGGCCCTGGTCAACCTGCTGGCCGTGCCCGGCACGGTCGGCGTCGACGTCACTCCCGCGACCCTCGGCAGCGCCCTGGAGCGGGTGGACGGGCTCGCGGGCGCGGTGCTCGACACCAGTCCCGTGCAGGCGGGCGACGTCCTCGTGGTGATCTCCCTCTCCGGCCGCAACTCGCTGCCCGTCGAGATGGCGATGAACGCCCGCGCGCTCGGCCTCAAGGTCGTCGGCGTCACGTCGCTCGCCTACGCCGAGCACACCAAGTCCCGGCACGTGTCCGGCACGTTCCTGAAGGACCACTGCGACGTCGTCGTCGACAGCAAGATCGGCATCGGCGACGCGGAGTTGACGGCCGACGGCATCGCCGCGCCCTTCGCGCCCGCCTCCACCGTCGTCACCAGCGCCCTGATGCAGGCCGTGATCGCCTCGGCCGCCGGGGAGCTGGCCGCGCGCGGGATCGAGCCGCCGATGCTGCGGTCCGGGAACGTGGACGGCGGGCACGAGTGGAACGGCCGGGTGCTTGCCGAATACCGGGACCGGATCTTCTTCCGGCACTAGAGCACCGGGCCGGATCTTCTGCCGGCACCAGTACGGGTCCGGCACAGGCCGCCGGCCCCGACCCGCCGGCCCCGAGCCCGGCAGCCCCTACCCCGCCGTCGCCGCCGCCAGGTCCACCGCCGCCGCCACTCGCGTCGCGATGTCCTCCGCGTACGTCGCGTCCGCGCGGTCGAACGGCCGGCGGGACGGCCCGCGCAGGAACGTGACCACTCCCACCGTGCGCCCGCGGCTGCGCAGCGCGGTGGAGAGGGCGTGCTGGGTGCCGGCGGGCCATTTGCGGGCGGCGGCCCAGTCGCGGGTGCGGTCGGAGACGGCCCGGACGGAACCGCAGCGCTCGACCGCCTGGAGGGCCGGGTGCCCCTCCCCGTACGGCACCGGGAGGCAGCCGCGGACGGAGGCCGTGCCGCTCCCGCCCGTCGCTCCCGCCGGGGTGGCCGCCGCGCGGAGCAGCCGGATCGGGTGCTCGGGCTCCGGCTCGGGCTCGGGGAGCAGGTCGATCAGGGCGTGGTCGGCGAAGCCGGCGAGGGCGAAGTCCATGTAGAGGGCGGCGGCCTCCATGGGGTCCTCGCACTCGGCGACCGCCCGGCCCGCGCGGTGCAGCTGGCTGCCGCGGAACCGCAGCCGGGCGCTCTCCTGCTCGGCCAGCCGGGCCTTGGTGACGTCGAGGAAGAGCCAGGCCACGCCCAGCGGCACCGGTTCCTCGGCCAGCGGTGTGGCCAGCCGGAGGAACCCGCTCCGCCAGCAGCGCCGCTCGGGTGCGCCCGCCGCGCGGCCGTCCGACGCGGCGTCGGCGCCGCCCCGGACGGTGACCCACAGCTCGGTGGGGGCGGGCGGCGCGCCGGTCGCCAGGACGTGCTGGAGCGCGCTCTCGACGTCCTCCAGCCCCTGGTCGAGCAGGTCGCCGAGCGGGCGGCCGAGCAGTCCGGAGCGGCTGCACCGCAGGGCACGCGCCGCGTGCGCGTTGGCCAGGGCGGGCCGCAGGTCGGCGTCGATCAGCAGGACGCCCCAGGACGCGTCCCCGAACAGGGCCTCGCTGAGCGCCACCGAGCGCTCCAGGTCGATCTGGGTGTGGACCTCGCTGAACGCGCAGTACACGCCGGCCGGCTCGCCGTCGGGACCGGGCACGGCCGATGTCTGGGTACGGACCAGGACCCGGCCGCCGTCCTTGGTGAGCAGCGCGAACTCGTCCACCTGCCGCCCGTTGCCGCCCATCGCCTCCGCCAGCCGGGCGTCGAGCGCCGCCGCGTCCGCCTCGCGCACCGCCCAGCCGGCGAGGCCCTGCCGGCCCACCGCCTCCCGCGCCGTCCAGCCGAGGATGCGTTCGGCCTCGCGGTTCCAGTGGGTCACGGTGCCCTCGGCGTCGAACGCGCAGAGCGCGGCGTCCATGCCGTCGAGGAGGGCGGCGAGGAGGTCGTGGTCCTCGCCGTCGGAGGGGGACCCGCGGCCGTCGGCGTCACGGCCGGCGCCGGGGACGGGTCCGGGGTCGGCGGCGTCGGTCTCCCCCGCCGCCGGCCGGGCCTCGTGGCGAGCGGGACCGGAGTGGTGTGGAGCGGTCACGAGATACCCCCTGCTGGACGCGTCCGCATGTCCTGCACGACGGGCCATTCAACTCGACCCCGCCGGACACCACACCGTCTTCGGCGAAATCGGTGCTCGCGGAAATTGGGTTGTGACCCTCCCGGGGGCTGCCTACTGTGTGGGGCACACGAGAAGGGAGGTGATCGGACAGATGGTTTCAGTCCGGACGCGTGAGGTGACTGCGGGCTAGCGCCCGTCGTCGCGCAGAGCGCAGCGCCGGGTCTTCCGGGTCCTGACGGGCCCCGGGGAAGCCGGCCCAATTCCCAGCAGTCACCCGATCCGTGGGCCGCCGAGTCGTCCGCTCGGCACCGCCGCGCCACGAGGCGCGACGGTCAGCGGCCCACGGATCGCCTGCGTTTCAGGGCGTTTCACGGCCGGTACGAACGGCCGACATGAACAACCGCGCCGAACTACCGTCCGGACGACCGGGCCGAGCGGCCGAGCGATCGCATCGAACGACCGCACCGGACGAGCACGCCGAACGATCGAGCCCAACGCCCCAGGCGGACAGGCGCGCCGAGCGGACGCGACAGACAGACGAGCCGAGCGGACGCGGCGTACCCGCCCCCACCCGCCTCTACGGACACAGCCGCTCCACCCGCCACTCCTCCCCCTGCCCGGGGCCCGCCGCCCGGACGAACCGCAGCCGGTCGTGCAGCCGGTTCTCCCGCCCCTGCCAGAACTCCACGCTCTCCGGCACCACCCGCAGGCCGCCCCACTCCGTCGGCACCGGTACCTCCGTGCCCTCCGGGTAGCGCGCCGCCAGCCGCGCGTACGCCGCGTCGATCTCCTCCCGGGAGCCGACCACCGTGGACTGGGCGCTCGCCAGGGCGCCGACCTGCGAACCGTGCGGACGGGAGTGGAAGTACGCCGCCGTCTCCTCCGGAGCCACGCGTTCCGCGCGGCCCGCGACGATGACCTGGCGGGCCAGCGGATGCCACGGGAACAGCAGCGACACATACGGATTGGCCGCGATCTCCAGGCCCTTGCGCGAGCCGTAGTTGGTGAAGAACACGAACCCGCGCTCGTCGTACGCCTTCAGCAGCACCGTCCGCGAACTCGGCCGCCCGTCCGCGTCCGCCGTGGAGACGACCATGGCGTTGGGCTCCTCCAGCCCGCTCGCCGTCACCTCGGCGAACCACCGGGCGAACTGCCGGTACGGGTCCTCGGCCAGGTCCTGTTCCCGCAGGCCGGAGGTGCGGTACTGGGCGCGCATGACGGCGGGGTCCAGCGGGCTGTCGGGGTCCTCGGCCGGCGGGACGGGGGAGACGTGAGACATCCGCTCATCTTGCAGCACACGCGGGGGCGTCCGCAGCACCCGCGCGACCGCGGACCGGGTCCGCCCCGGACGCCGGCGCCGACCACCGCCCCCCGCCCCTACGCGGCAACCGGCCGACAGACAGAACGGCCGACCGGCCGACAGAAAGAACGGTCTTCGCACGAAGGAACCACTCATCCTGCCCCGTCACCGCTCCCCTCAACCCTTCCCGTGGTGAAATGCACGGTGTGCCGGACATCACCCTTCCCCGCATGTGGCGAACCCACCAAAATCGCCAGGTGGAAGGCTGTGGACCCCCCACAGCACCGGCTATCGTTTCCGCCCTGGCCCGGCTTCCCGAGGAGACGGGTGAAGTGCCGGGTGAAGTGCTCCCGCACGGGGCATGACCGGTGGAGAACACGACCGGCGGACAGCACGACCGGTGGAAACGAGCCGAGACCGAGCCGAGCACGACCCCTGAGCAGGAACCCCGAGCACCACCCGAGCACCACCCGAGCACGACCCGAGGAACACACCACGGAGCGCGAGCCACGGCCGCGCATCCGGCCGGCACCCGCCCCGCACCGCCCCGTCGGCGTCCGGGACGGGCCCGGGGGCAGGGACAGCCGCAGCAGCACCAGCAGACACCGCACACGCACCAGACTTCCGCTGACCACCGGCCGGGGACACCGCCACGGTCGGCAGCCGCTTGTCGAACACATCACGAGGAGCCGCCTGATGTCCGACTTCGTACCCGGACTCGAAGGAGTCGTCGCGTTCGAGACGGAGATCGCCGAACCCGACAAGGAGGGCGGCGCACTCCGCTACCGAGGCGTCGACATCGAGGACTTGGTCGGCCACGTCTCCTTCGGGAACGTCTGGGGCCTGCTGGTCGACGGCTCGTTCAACCCCGGGCTGCCGCCCGCCGAGCCGTTCCCCATCCCCGTCCACTCCGGTGACATCCGCGTCGACGTCCAGTCCGCGCTCGCCATGCTCGCCCCCGTGTGGGGCCTGAAGCCGCTGCTCGACATCGACGAGGCGACCGCGCGCGACAACCTCGCCCGCGCCGCCGTCATGGCCCTCTCCTACGTCGCCCAGTCGGCGCGCGGCCAGGGCCTGCCGATGGTGCCGCAGCGGGAGATCGACAAGGCGGAGACCGTCGTCGAGCGGTTCATGAAGCGCTGGCGCGGCGAGCCCGACCCCAAGCACGTCGCCGCCGTCGACGCCTACTGGACGTCGGCCGCCGAACACGGCATGAACGCCTCCACGTTCACCGCCCGCGTCATCGCGTCCACCGGCGCGGACGTCGCCGCGGCGCTGTCCGGCGCGGTCGGCGCCATGTCCGGGCCGCTGCACGGCGGCGCGCCGTCCCGCGTCCTCGGCATGATCGAGGAAATCGAGCGCACCGGCGACGCCACCGCCTACGTCAAGCAGGCGCTGGACAAGGGCGAGCGCCTGATGGGCTTCGGCCACCGCGTCTACCGCGCCGAGGACCCGCGCGCCCGGGTGCTGCGGCGCACGGCCAAGGAGCTGGGCGCGCCCCGCTTCGAGGTCGCCGAGGCGCTGGAGAAGGCGGCCCTGGAGGAGCTGCACAACCGCCGTCCCGACCGGGTGCTCGCCACCAACGTCGAGTTCTGGGCGGCGATCGTCCTCGACTTCGCCGAGGTTCCGGCGCACATGTTCACGTCGATGTTCACCTGCGCCCGGACGGCCGGGTGGAGCGCGCACATCCTGGAGCAGAAGCGCACCGGCCGCCTGGTCCGGCCGTCGGCCAAGTACGTCGGCCCCGGCCCGCGCGACCCGCGGGAGATCCCCGGCTACCAGGAGCGCTGAGCCATCCGTGGGGGGCCGGGGACCCCGGCCCCTACAGGACGTCGTCCAGGATCGCCATCCACTGCTCCACGACCCGGCGCCGCCGCGCCCCGTCGTCCGTGAGGAGGGAGGCGAGGCCCAGGCCGCGGGCCATGTCGAGCAGGCCCTGGACGGTCTCCCGGACGCCCGGCTCCTTCTCGTTCGCGCCGAGCAGGTCGACGGCCATGCGGTGCGCCTCGCGGCCGATGCGCGCCTCCAGTTCGACGACGCGCGGGCGCAGCGGCTCCTCGGTCGCCGCGGCCACCCAGAGGTGGAGGGCGGCGCGGAAGAGGGGGCCGGTGTAGAGGTCCACCAGTTCGGTGACGGCGAGGTACCGGCGGGCCGGGCCGACGATCGGCGCAGCGCTCTCGACGAGCGCGCGGAGGGCCGCCGACTGCTGCTCGGCGACGTACTCGACGGCCGAGGTGAACAGGTCCTCGCGGGTGGGGAAGTGGTGCTGGAGAGCACCGCGCGAGACGCCCGCCCGTTCGGCCACCACGGTGACCGTCGAGCCCGCCCAGCCGTACTCGGCCAGGCAGTCCACGGCGGCGTCCATCACGCGGCGGCGGGTGGCCCGGCCGCGGCGCTGTCCGGTGTCTCCGGCATCGGTGGTCACTGTCGCCACGCGGGCCGCCTCCGCTCCAGGAAGGCGGCGATGCCCTCGCGCGCCTCGTCCGTCGTGAACAGTCGCTCCGACAGCGCCACCAGCCGTTCCGTATCGCGCTCGAAAGCGGCCCGGACGTCCGCGGTGACCAGGCTTTTCGACTCCGCGACGCCCTGGGGGGACGCCGCGCGCAGCCCGTCGAGGACGGCGTCCAGGGCCACGTCGACATCCGGCGCCGCCGACGTCACCAGGCCGACGCGTACGGCTTCGCGGGCGTCGAACGTCTCGCCGGTGAGGTAGTAGCGGCCGGCGGCGCGCGGGTCGAGCCGGGGCAGCAGCGGGAGCGAGATCACCGCCGGGGCGAGGCCGAGCCGCGCCTCGGTGAAGGCGAACGTGGCGCCCTCCCCCGCGACGGCGATGTCGCAGGCGCCGATGAGGCCGAGACCGCCGGCCCGTACGTGCCCGTCGACGCGTGCGACCACCGGTTTCGGCAGCTCGACGATCTCCCGTAACAGCGCCGCGAGTTCGGCCGCGCCTGGGGGTTCCTCCAGGTCGGCGCCCGCGCAGAAGGTGCCGCCGGTGTGCGTGAGGACGACCGCCCGGGTGTCCGCGTCCGCCGCCGCGCGGGCGAGGCCGGCACGCAGCCGGTCGATCAGGGTGGCGGAGAGGGCATTGCGGCGCTCGGGACGGTCGAGGGTGAGGGTGGTGACGCCGGTGGCGGTTCCGAGGTGTACGGGCATGGCCTCTCCAGTCTCCCGGCAGTCTCCCGGTACTGCCCCGGGTAGTCCGGACGAACGGTACGGGTTTCAGTACGACTTGGGCAGACCGAGGGATCGGTGGGAAACGTAGTTGAGGATCATCTCCCGGCTCACCGGGGCCACGCGCGCCACGCGCACCGCCGTGAGGAGCGCGGCGAGGCCGTACTCCTTGGTGAGGCCGTTGCCGCCGAGCGTGTGCACGGCCCGGTCCACCGTGCGGACGGCGACCTCGGCCGCCGCGTACTTCGCCATGTTCGCGGCCTCGCCCGCCGCTTCGTCCTCGCCCGCGTCGTAGAGCCCGGCGGCCCGGTACGTCATCAGCCGGGCCAGTTCGATGCCGATGTGGGCGTCCGCGAGCGGGTGGGCGACGGCCTGGTGGGCGCCGATGGGCCGGTCCCACACCTGCCGGACGCGGGCGTACTCGACGGCCTCGCGGAGCGCGTACCGCGCCAGGCCGAGGGCGAACGCGGCGGTCATGACGCGCTCCGGGTTCAGCCCGGCGAAGAGCTGGAGCAGCCCCGCGTCCTCGTCGCCGACCAGCGCGTCGGCCGGCAGCCGTACGTCGTCGAGGACGAGCTCGAACTGGCGGATGTCACCCGAGAGTTCCATGGGGATCGGATTGCGGTGGAAGCCGGGCGCCTCGCGGTCGACGACGAAGAGGCAGGGCTTGAGCCGGCCGGTCCTGGCGTCCTCGGTGCGCCCCACGATCAGGGTCGCGTCGGCGACGTCCACGCCGGAGACGAAGACCTTGCGGCCGGTGAGCACCCAGTCGCCGCCCTTGTCGCCCTTGTCGGCCTTCTCGCGGCGGGCGGTGGTGGTGATGCGGTGGGAGTTGGACCCGGCGTCGGGCTCGGTGATCCCGAAGGCCATGCGCGTGGTGCCGGACGCGAGGCCCGGGAGCCAGCGCCGCTTCTGCCCGTCGGTGCCGAAGCGGGCGATGACCGTGCCGCAGATGGCGGGCGACACCACCATGAGGAGGGGCGGGTTGCCGGCGGCCGCCAGTTCCTCCAGCACGATGGCGAGTTCGACGATGCCGGCGCCGCCGCCCCCGTACTCCTCGGGCAGGTTCACCCCGAGGTAACCGAGCTTGCCGGCCTCCGCCCAGAGCTGGTCCGGGGAGAGCCTCCGCGCCCCGAGGGCGGCGACGGCGGCGCGCAGCGCTTGCTGCTCGACGGTGCCGTGCGGGGCGTGAGGGTTTCGAGGGGTTTTAGGGGGTCGGGGGGTTTGAGGGGCGGTGGCGCCGTGCGGGGCGGTGGTCATGGCTTTGCCTCCTCGTGGGGGGCGTGCGGGGGTGGGGGTGTCGGGGAACTGGACGGGGACTTGTCCGGTTCGGGTACGGGGTTGACCGGTGCGGCTTTGGCCTTGTCCGGTAGGGGCGTCGGCTTGCCCGGTAGCGGCGCGGACTTGTCCGGTACGGGCGTTGGCTTGCCCGGTGGCGGCGTGGACTTGTCCGGTACGGGCGTTGGCTTGCCCGGTAGCGGCGCGGACTTGTCCGGTACGGGCGTTGGCTTGCCCGGTGGCGGCGTGGACTTGTCCGGTACGAGTGGCGACTTGCCCGGTGGCGCCACGCGCTTGTCCGGTACGGGCGCGATCCGGTCCGGCGCGGACGCCGACTTGTCCGGTGTGGACGCCGACTTGTCTGGCACGAACGCCGACTTGTCCGGTGTGGACGTGCGCTTGTCCGGCATGGACGTGTCGATATCCGGCGCGGACGTACCGCTGTCCGGCGCAGACGTGCCGCTATCCGGAGGCGTCGGCAGTCCCGGCGTCGGTGTGACGACGGCGAGCAGGTCGCCGGTGGAGACCTGGCGGCCGGGGGTCGCGTGCAGAGCGGTGAGGATGCCGTCAGTGGGGGCCGTGATGCGGTGTTCCATCTTCATGGCCTCCAGCCAGAGCAGCGGTTGTCCGGCCGCCACCTCCCGGCCTGGGGCGACGCCGTCGGCGACGCGCGCGACCGTGCCCGGCATGGGCGCGTGCAGCGAGCCGGGTTCCACGGCCGGGGTCGGTTCGGGGAAGCGGGGCAGGACGGTGAACGACCAGGCGCCCGCGGGCCCGTCCACGTACGCCGAGCCGTCGTGGAACGCGACGGCGTACGGCCGTCGGACGCCATCGGGCGTCTCCAGGACCACTCGGGCCCCGCGGCCGTCGACGTCCCCCGGCAGATCCGCCGGAAGGCCCTCCACCGCGCACAGCCGCGGCGCCTCCGGCCCGGACGGTTCGACCAGTCCGCCATCGCGGCCGACGCGGTACCGGATCTCGTACTCCGTCCCGTCCGGCTCGGAGCGGAACCGTTTCACCTGCGGCCCGGACGGCACGTTCCGCCACCCGCCGAACGGCGACCGCCCCGACGCGTCGGCCAGAGCGGCGGCGAGGGCCGCGCATCGGGCGTCACGCTCGCGCAAAACGGCGTCCATATGCGTGAGTTCGGGAAGTCGGCGATCGTAGAAGTCCGTCCCCGCGCCCCCGGCGGCGAACTCCGGGTGGCGGAGCGAGCGGACGAGGAGGTCGCGGTTGGTGACCGGGCCGTGGATCCGGGCGCGTTCGAGAGAACGGGCGAGGAGCCGGAGGGCCGCCGGGCGGTCGACCGCGTGGGCGACGACCTTGGCGAGCAGCCCGTCGTAGTAAGGGCTGACGTCGTCACCGGCCTCGACGCCGAGGTCGACGCGAAGCCCCCCACCGCCGAAGCCGCCGGACGGCAAGCTGCCGTGCGCGCACGGGCCGCCCACGCCCCGGGGGCCGGCGCCGGAGCCCGCGCGCGGGCCGCCCTCACCCCCGGGCCCAGGGCCCGCACCCGCACCTCCCGTCCCGCCCCCGGCACTCCCCGCCGCCACCCCCTCGAACCTCACCTCACGCACCACACCCGCCCACGGCCGCCACTCCCGCGCCGGATCCTCCGCGTACAGCCGCGCCTCGACCGCGTGCCCGCGCGGCACTGGAGGCTCGCCCTCCAGGCGTCCCCCCTCCGCGACACGCAGTTGCAGGGCCACCAGGTCCACCCCGTACACGCACTCCGTGACCGGATGTTCCACCTGGAGCCGGGTGTTCATCTCCAGGAACCACGGCCGTCCGTCGTCCCCGACCAGGAACTCCACCGTCCCGGCCCCCTCGTAGCCGACCGCCCGCGCGAGGTCGGCCGCGTGCGCGCACAGCGCGTCCTCCAGGGCGGCGGGCAGCCCCGGCGCGGGCGCCTCCTCGACGATCTTCTGGTGGCGGCGCTGGAGGGAGCAGTCGCGGGTGCCGAGGGTCCATACCGTGCCGTGCGCGTCCGCCAGGACCTGCACCTCGACGTGGCGTCCGCCCGCCACATACGGCTCGACGAACACGGTTCCGTCACCGAACGCGGCGGCAGCCTCCGCCCGGGCCGACGTCAACGCCGCATTCAGAGCGCCGTGTTCGCGCACCACCCGCATGCCCCGGCCGCCTCCGCCCGCCGCCGCCTTGACGAGGACGGGCAGGTCGGCGGGGCGGACGGCGGCCGGTTCGAGGGGCGCGAGCACCGGGACGCCGGCGTCGGCCGCGATCTCCTTGGCGCGGGTCTTCGACGCCATGGCCTCCATCGCCTCGGGCGGCGGCCCGATCCACACCAGTCCCGCCGCCCGCACGGCCCGCGCGAACGCGGCGCTCTCCGACAGGAACCCGTACCCCGGATGCACCGCGTCCGCCCCCGCCGCGACGGCGGCCCGGACGAGCGAGTCCGCCCGCAGATACGTGTCGGCGGAGGCGGTACCCGGCAGGCGGACGGCCGTGTCCGCCGCGCGGACGTGCAGCGCCCCGGCGTCCGCGTCCGAGTGGACGGCGACCGTCGCGACGCCGAGCGCGCGGCAGGTACGGACGACGCGGCAGGCGATCTCGCCCCGGTTGGCGACGAGCACGGTCTCGATCACGGTCCCCCCCCATCGGGTCCCCTCGGATGGATCACATGCGGAAGACGCCGAAGCCGCCCCGGACCCCCTCCACCGGCGCGCCGTACACCGCGTCCAGGCACAGCCCGAGCACGGTCCGGGTGTCGCGCGGGTCGATGACCCCGTCGTCGTACAGCCGCCCGGAGAGGAACAGTGGCAGCGACTCCGCCTCCACCTGCCGTTCCACCGCCTCGCGCAGTCCGGCGTCGGCCTCCTCGTCGTACGGCAGCCCCTTCTCGGCCGCCGACGCGCGGGCGACGATCGACAGGACGCCGGCGAGCTGCTTCGGCCCCATGACGGCGGCGCGGGCGCTGGGCCAGGTGAAGAGGAACCGGGGGTCGTACGCGCGCCCGCACATCCCGTAGTGGCCGGCGCCGTAGGAGGCGCCGAGGAGGACGGAGAGGTGCGGCACCCGGGAGTTCGCCACCGCGTTGATCATCATGGCGCCGTGCTTGATGATGCCGCCGCGTTCGTAGGCACGCCCGACCATGTAGCCGGTGGTGTTGTGCAGGAAGACGAGCGGGATGTCCCGCTGGTTGGCGAGCTGGACGAACTGGGCGGCCTTCTGCGACTCGGCGCTGAACAGGACCCCCTGCGCGTTGGCGAGGATCCCGACCGGCCGGCCGTGCAGCCGCGCCCAGCCGACGGTCAGCCCGGCGCCGTACAGCGGTTTGAACGCGTCGAAGTCCGAGCCGTCGACGACGCGGGCGACGACTTCGAGCGGGTCGAACGGAACCCGGAGGTCACCGGGGACGATGCCCAGCAGCTCGTCCTGGTCGTACCGGGGCGGTTCGGACGGCCAGGGGGCGGCCGGTGCGGGCGCGTGATGGAGGCGGGCGACGATGCGGCGGGCCTGCCGGAGGGCGTCGTACTCGTCGACGGCGAAGTGGTCGGCGAGGCCGGAGACGCGCGCGTGCATGTCCGCGCCGCCGAGCGACTCGTCGTCGGCCTCCTCGCCGGTGGCCATCCGCACGAGCGGCGGGCCGCCGAGGAACACCTTGGCGCGCTCCTTGACCATGACGACGTGGTCGGACATGCCCGGGACGTACGCGCCGCCGGCCGTGGAGTTGCCGAAGACGACGGCGATGGTGGGGATGCCCGCGGCGGAGAGGCGGGTGAGGTCGCGGAAGAGCGCGCCGCCCGGGACGAAGATCTCCTTCTGCCCGGTGAGGTCCGCGCCGCCGGACTCCACCAGGCTGATCACCGGCAGCCGGTCGGCGCGGGCGATCTCGTGCGCGCGGAGCGCCTTCCGCAGCGTCCACGGGTTGCTCGCGCCGCCGCGCACGGTCGGGTCGTTGGCGCTGATCAGGCAGGTGACGCCGGAGACCGTGCCGATGCCGGTGACGAGCGACGCGCCCACCGGGTACTCGGTGCCCCAGGCGGCCAGCGGCGAGAGTTCCAGGAACGGTGTGTCCGGGTCGAGCAGCAACTCGACGCGTTCGCGCGGCAGGAGCTTCCCCCGGGCGCGGTGCCGGGCCGCGTACTTCTCGCCGCCGCCCGCGACGGCCTGCCCGTGCGCGGCCTCGACCTCGGCGAGGCGGTCGAGCATGGCGGCCCGGTTGGCCGCGTAGTCGGGCCCGGCGATGTCGAGCCGGGAGGCCAAGACGGTCACAGCAGCACCTCCGGTATCTCCATGCACCGGGCGCGCAGCCACTCGCCCACGCCCTTGCCCTGCGGGTCGAAGCGGACGTTCTCGGCGACGCCGCGCCCGAGGAGGCCGTCGACGACGAAGTCGAGGGCGCGGAGGTTGGGCAGGACGTGCCGTGTGACCTCCATCCCGGCGGTTTCGGGCAGGAGTTGTCGGAAGCGGTCGACGGTGAGCGCGTGCGCGAGCCACCGCCAGCCGTCCTCGTCCCGCGCCCAGACGCCGACGTTGACGCCGGCGCCCTTGTCGCCGCTGCGGGCGCCCGCGACGCGCCCGAGGGGCGCGCGGCGCACGGGCCCGGCGGGCAGCGGTTCCGGGAGCGCGGGGTCGGGATCGGGCAGGGGTGGCGGTGGGCCCTCCGTCCGTGCGGGCGGCGGGAGGACGGGAACGCGGGTCCCGTCCGGCAGGACGGCGACGTGCCGTACGGACTCGGGGTCCACCGGCACGGACTCGAACGTCCCGTAGGGGGAACCCGGACCCGGCGGCGCGGTGAGATGCAGCCCCGGAACGCTCGCCAGGGCCAGCTCGACGGCCGCCGCGCCGATCGCCCTCCCGACGGTCTCGGGATCGGGATCGTGCACCACCAGCCTCAGGAGCGCGCTCGCCTCCTCCTGGACGTCCGCGTCCGGATGGTCCGTACGGGCCAGGGTCCAGCGGACGGACGCGGGCCGGCGGCGGGCCAGCGCGGCCTCCATCTGGGCACGGACGAGCCGCGCCTTGGCCTCGATGTCCAGGCCGGTGAGGACGAACACCACCTCGTTGCGCAGCCCGCCCAGGCGCGTCAGCCCCGCTTTGAGCGTCGCCGGCGGCGGCTCGCCCCGGACGCCGTCGATCCGCACGCGGTCCGGTCCGTCCTGCGTCAGCCGGACGGTGTCGAGGCGTGCCGTCACGTCCGGGCCCGGGTAGCGGGCGCCCTGCGTCTCGTACAGCAGTTGGGCGGTGACGGTCCCGACGGTGACGGCGCCGCCGGTGCCGGGGTGTTTGGTGATCGACGAGCTGCCGTCAGGGTGCAGTTCTGCGATCGGAAAGCCGGGGTGACGGACGTCGTGTTCCCGGAAGAACGCGTAGTTCCCGCCGGTCGCCTGCGCCCCGCACTCCAGCACATGCCCGGCGACGACCGCGCCCGCGAGGGCGTCGTACGCCCCCGGCTCCCACCCGTAGTGGGCCGCCGCCACCCCGCTGACCAGCGCCGCGTCCGTGACCCTGCCGGTGACGACGACATCCGCACCGGCCCGCAGACAGGCGGCGATCCCGGCCCCGCCGAGATAGGCGTTGGCGGTGAGCACGCCGGGCCCCCAGTCGCGGGTGGGGAGCAGGTCGTCACCGGTGACGTACGCGACGCGGGTGCCGGTACCGAGCCGACCGGCCAACTCACCTATCCGGTCGGCGAGTCCGGCCGGGTTGAGCCCGCCCGCGTTGGCGACGATCCGCACCTGGCGCTCGGCGGCGAGCCCGAGGCACGACTCCAACTGGCGCAGAAACGTGCGGGCGTACCCCCGCTCCGGGTCCTTCAGCCGGTCCCGGCCGAGGACGAGCATGGTCAGTTCGGCGAGGTAGTCCCCGGTGAGCACGTCCAGGGGGCCGCCGGTGAGCATCTCCTCCATCGCGTCGAAACGGTCACCGTAGAAGCCGGAGGCGTTCCCGATCCTCAGCACGTGGGGGAGCGTCGCAGCGACCCGCGAAACAAGCAAGCATGCTTGCTCGGTTTCCGGCCTCCGGCCTTGGCGCGCGGATGCGCCGGTGGGGGCGTCCAGGAGGACGCTCCCGGGATGGCAACTGCTCTGGCAACGTGGCCGATTCCGGGCGTCGATGCTCAGCGGGGGCCGGACGGCGCCCGCCACTCCTTCGGCAGGAGCGCCGCAGGAGGCGTCGTCCGTGCTCATCCTGTCGGCGTCCGGAACCGGGGGGGCCGGTCGATGAGCGGACGTGATCGACCGGGCACGGCCGTGGGGGCGCGCTCCGGCCGCCATGCGCCGGGGCACGCGCCGGGCGCCTGCCCCGGCCGCCCCGGCCGCCCCGGCCGCCCCGGCCGCCCCGGCCGCCCGCAATCGTCGCCATCCCCGCCGCCGCACGTCGGGGTGTTCGGCTTGCAGAGCCGCCCTCTGATGGGCGGGATGAAGTGGTGGGCGGAGCTGTGTTCAGGTGGGCCACCGGCCGCCCCGCCCCCGTGCCGTTCTCACGCGGGCGAGACACGCGAGGGAACCGCCCAGGCGCCCCGGCGGTGCGGTCGGCGCGGGCGGACGAGCGCGGTCGCCACCGCCGCTCGGTGACCGCGCCGCCGCCGAGCTGAACAACCGGCCCCGCGAGTCGCACGGCCACCGGACCCCCGCAGAGGTCTACTCAGAGCTCCTGACCAGCGGTGATGCACTGACCGTTCGAGGCCGCCATCGTTTGACGACAGACAGGCAGTCGAGTGCCGGCCCTGCTTCGCGCCGAGCGGCGCTCGGATCTCATTCGGGCAGGCCCCAGAAGGGGCCGTGCAGGCCGACTTCGGCGAAGTAGGAGGCCGCGGCGGCGGGGTCCCGGCGAACATAGCCCGCATCCAAGCGTCCGGTGTACCAGCCGCCGGCGAAGCGCCACAGGGTGGGCAGGTCCATGACGTAGCCGCGTTCGTGCCCCGTCTTGTGCAGCCAGGTGTCGACGCAGTCGGTGGAGCAGAAAAGGCGCTGGTTGCCGCAGGTGTGCATGACGTCGTCCCAGGCCCGGCTCATGGGGGTGAGGAAGTGGGCCACCTGGTCGCCCTTCGGGGGCGCCTGGCGGCCGACGACCCAGGCGTGCGGGGTGTCGCAGGCCGGGCAACGGGTGGCGACCAGGACGTCGGGCTCGTTCTTGAGCAGGTGGGGCAGGGCGAAGGAATCCCAGGCGCAACCGCCCCACCACAGGGTGCGCGCTCCCATGACGGAGAAGCCGAGCGGTAGGGAGGCGAAGGGGTGGGCCATCACGACCTGGTCTTCGTCCTGCGGATCCAGGACCAGGTCGTGGCGTTCGTGGAGGGTGCGCATCTCCTGGCGTACGCGGTCGGGGGCGAGTGCGGTGAGCGCGGAGAGCTCCGGCACGCTCGGTGCGTGTCCGGTGCGGGCGAATCCGCGGTAGACGGCCAGGCGCACGCGCTCGGTCTCGTCGGGGCCCACCGGCGCTGTTGAGGCGTTTTCGGTCATGCGTGTGGTTCCTTCGCTGATGGAGGTGATGAGTCCAGCGTGCGCCCTGAGCAGGGGCGGGGACTTGAACACCCGCGCGGGCAGAGGAATGTGACGTCTTCCGGAAAGCGCACCGCCTACTGGGGTGTGGCTCAGATACGCGTCAAAGGGGCGATGTGTTGATCACGAGCGCCCTTCCCGGACCAGCCAGTTGCGAGGCGCCCCCGGGCGCGGAGGCCGAGGAACGCTCCCCTGTGCGAGGAGTCCGTCGCCGTCGCTGCGCGATGTCCGGCGGCCGACCAACGTCGCCCCGTTACCTTTTCCGTGGCCCCGCAACGGGGCGCCTGGCCCCCGGGCTCGGTATGGCTGTGTGCCCCCTGTCGAAGTACATGACCTGGGGGGTGTTGCCGCCGGGCTTCGGGGCACCGCTTGACCGCTGATGAGGGGCCTGACGACCACTCTGGTTCGGCGCAATGCCGGACCGCTTCACGGGTGGCATGTCTGCGTAACGTGGTTGCCGGCGTGTGGTGCCGCAGGGACGGCCGGGAGTTGGGGAGACGAGTGGCGAGGGGCACGCGCACATGGTCGACACGACCGCGACAGATCTCTTCCTCGGCCTGGACCTGGGCAAGGAGTTCCACCACGCCCACGGCCGGACCGGGGACGGCAGGACCGTGCACGACAAGCGGCTGCCCAACACCGAGCCGAAACTGCTGGAGCTGTTCACCAAGCTGGTGGCGAAGTTCGGTACCGTCCTGGTGATCGTGGACCAGGTCGCCAACATCGGCGCGCTGCCGCTGACGGTGGCCCGCGCGAGCGGGTGCCGGGTGGCCTACCTGCCGGGACTGTCGATGCGGCGGGCCGCCGACCTGCATCCCGGTGAGGCCAAGACAGACGCCCGCGACGCGTTCGTGATCGCCGAGACCGCCCGGACCATGCCGCACACCTTGCGCGCGGTGGACCGTGACGACGAGGTACTGGCCGAGCTGACCATGCTCACCGGCTACGACAACGACCTGGCCGGCGAGGTGAACCGCACCACCAACCGGCTGCGCGGCCTGCTCTCCCAGATCCACCCCTCCCTGGAACGCGTGCTCGGCCCGCGCCTGGCCTACCCCTACGTCCAAGCCCTCCTGGCCCGGCACGGCTCCCCGGCGAAGCTGAAGAGACTCGGCCGGGCCCGCTGCGAGGCCCTGCTCAAAGCGCACGGCTCGCGCAAGGCGAAGCAGCTGGCCGGGGAGATCTCCGACGCGCTGGCCGAGCAGACTCTCGTCGTTCCCGGCACCGAGGCGTCCGCGCTGATCGTTCCGGGCCTGGCCGCTCAGCTCGCCGCCGCCCACACCCAGCGACAGGCCACCGAGCAGGAGATCGCCGCCCTGCTGGAGGCCCTCCCTCTTTTCCACCTCCTGACGTCCCTGCCCGGCATGGGCGTCAGGACCACCGCCGCGGTGATCGTCGCGATCGGTGACGGCACCGGCTTCCCCACCGCCGGACACCTCGCCTCCTACGCCGGACTCGCCCCCGCAACGAAGTCCTCGGGCACCTCCATCCGCGGCGAGCACGCTCCCCACCGCGGCAACCGGCTCCTCAAACGCGCCCTGTTCCAGGCCGCGTTCGCCGCGACCGGCTGCAAGAGCGACCCGTCCTCGCGGATCTACTACGACCGCCAGCGAACCCGCGGCAAGACTCACACCCAGGCGATCCTCCGCCTGGCCCGGCAACGCGTGAACGTCATCCACGCGATGATCCGCAACGGCACCCTCTACGAACCCCGCGCCCTCGACCTCGCTGCCTGACACCCACCCCACCCCCTGCCTCTTCCAGCCCGCTCCATCCCGTCACCGGCACGGCCACCCCCGCCACGCCGGCCACCGCCCTGCCCGCACCGCACCCGAGCCGCCGGGAACATCCCGCTTCGCGGGACGTTCCCGAAAACCAGCACGAACCCCTACGAACCAGCCCCGCCAGGGTTGACGAAACAGATAGGGGCACCCCCCGGACAGCCCCGGGTGCACTCGGCCGACCGGGGACCGAGCCGAACACCGACGTCGCCTGCGCGAATCACTTCTGCGCAAGCGGTCGTTGGGCCTGGCCGACTCCCTACGGACCCGCAAAGCACGGCCAAGCCGCCTCCGGAACAAGGTCTCGACCGGGTCGCCTTCAACCGGACGCCTTCTACTCGATGCCGCCACCGCCATCTGACGCCGTCCGTGGCTCGGCCCTCTTCTGGGGAGCCCAATGGGCATGCACGCAGCCGCACTTCGGGTGTCGCCGCCATGCGGTGCGGTGTCGGGCAGACAGTAGCGGGTGCGTATCACCAGTTGTACGGATTCAACTCGATAGTGTTACCAAGTGGAACCCGGTAGGGACACCGGCCACACTGTGGCGCAACAGGAGGGGAGGCCGATGCCACCGAGGAAGGTTCCTACGGCTCGCCAGCGGCGACTGGGCTCAGAGCTGCGGAAAATGCGTGAGCACGCAGGATTGACACTCGGCGAAGCCGCAACGCTGCTCAGCACGGACCGCACCGGTATCAGCAACACCGAGAGTGGACGGTTCGGTGTCAGCGGGCAGCGCGTCCGCACCTGGGCGAGCCATTACGGCTGTCCCGACCCCGCGTATATCGATGCTCTCGCCGGCATGGCCGAGGAACGCGGGAGGGGATGGTGGGAGGACTACCGAAACGACCTGTCCGCCGGAGTTCTGGACCTTGCGGAACTGGAACATCACGCTCGCACGCTTCGCGCGGTTCAGATCATGCATATGCCGGGGCTGCTCCAGACCGAGGATTACGCTCGCGCGGTTTTCGAAGAGGCGGTTCCCCCGGTCAGCCCGGCGGTTCTCCGACGGCGCCTCTCCCACCGGCTGCGACGCCGCGATGTCCTCGACAGACACGACCCGCCTGTCTGCACATTCCTGATTCACGAGGCCGCACTCCGCCTGCGGTTCGGCAGCCGGAAGGTGGCCACCACCCAGCTGTTCCACCTTCTTGAACAGTCCGAACGGGACAACGTGACCGTCAGGATCATCCCGTTCAGCGCGGGCGGTTTCCCGAACGCGGGAAGTTCGACACTCTACGTGGGAGGGCCGGTGCCGCAGCTAGACACGGTGCAGACGGACACCCCGAACGGCAGCGCTTTCCTGGACGCGGAGACACGTCTCGCGAATTACAGGGCCGTCCTGGACCGGGTCGAAGAGAGGTCACTCGCCCCCGATCAATCGCGTGACTTCATTCTGGAGACGGCACGGCAACTGTGAAGGCGTGGGGCATGGAAAAGACCATCACATGGCAGAAGTCCTCCAAGTCGACGGACAGTGAAGGAAATTGTCTGGAGGTGTCCCGACTTGGGGAGGACATACTCATACGGGAAAGCGACGACCCTAGTGTCGTCATCAGAACGAGCCCAGACAAGCTACGCGCGTTCATCACGGACGCGGTCGAGAACACGTTCGACACCCCCTCTTGAGCGTCAACGAACATGACCCCCTCACTCGGTCGAGCGAGGGGGTCGCGCCGTTCCAGGGGAACGAATATGCCAGTCTCACTCGTTAGACGTCTCACGATTGATACAGGCTCGTACGCGGCGCTATCTTCGCTCTGCACCGCCACTCCCGGCGACCAGACGCGGGCCACAAGGACGTCCCGTGCGCACGAATCGCCTCGCCTCGCACTCCGTCGACACTCGCGCCAAGCACTCCGCGAGGCGCCGACTTTCGCCGTCCGGGGCGAAACCCATGCGCACCCCGCTCCACTCAGCGCACCACTTAAGCGTAAGGAGACCCATGCCGCCCACACCCCACATCGCCGGCCTCGCGCACCTCACCGACGCCGCAGGGCGTCTCCTCATGCTCAAGACGGCGGACGGCAGTTGGCGGCTGCCGGGCGGCCCGGCGCTCCCCGACGAATCGGCGCGGAACGCGATGGCCTACCACGTACGCCGGGACCTGCACATCAGGGTCGAACCCCGGTTCGTCCTCGGCATGGAGCCCATCGTGGGCACCGGCTCCACCGCCTACCTGTTCGCGTGTGACAACCTCCAAGAGGACGACATCGCCCGCATCCAACTCCCGAGCGGCACAGCAGACATCACCGCCTACGCGTTCGTCGACTACCCCGGCATCGCCGAGACCGTCAGCCCGCACGAACACCTCCTCATCACCGGCGCGGCGACGGCCTTGAGAGCACCGGACGGACATTAGACGTCACGTACCGCCACCAAGGGACACCCACGCGTTCACGGGCAGACCGTCATTCCCCGCACCGCGTCGCGCCACCCCTCTGGCGCCGGGCGGCAGGCTTGCGGCCGTCAGCCCGGCCACGGAGACGCCGTCGTGCCGCGGATGCGCGACGGAGGAGTGCAACTCCCGCGCGTACGCCGAGAGTTAGTCGTCTACCGACTCGGCGTCTCGAAGCCCGGGCGCGGATCGAACGCGGGCGGCCGGGAGGCTACCGCCACCGCGTGATGCCGGACGCTGTGCGGTACGTCGCCGACAACGGGATCAAGCGGGCGAACTCGCGGCAGGACTGAGCGCCGTATCGGCGAGTGCGCGCATCCTGATTGGTCGTACACAACAAGGATCCTGCTGACGGCCGCGATGCCGACGCGTTGCGCGCCCGCCCACCTCGACGCCACCGCCCAGGGTCACTCTGCCGACGCGAGTCGGTTCGACACAGATCGTCGGCGCCGCCGGGCCGGTCGTGAGGCCGGTGTCTGGATGTGGCCGTCGAACTCGACCGGTCCCGGACGGCGTACAGCTGTGGGATGCGGCCACCCGCCAACACGACATCCCTGGCACGGTGTCCGGACGCCAGGCCCCTAGCGGGCCCGCATCCCAGGAGAGCACGAAGGCCCCGCGTCCGGGCAGCCCGTAACGACGACGATCCCCGCGCGGCTCGTGCCGTCGCCCTCCCGGGCTCGCCGCCGAGCCGTCCGTCAGGCGGACCCCGGAGCTGCCGTTCCTTGCGACTCCGGCCGTTACAGTTCCTTGCGGCTCCGGCCGTCGCAGTAGTACGGGTTGCCGGTGTTCTTGGGGATGTAGCAGGACATGTTGCGGACCGCGCCGGTGTTGCTGTTGGTGCCGGTGATGGTGACGGTGCTGTCCTTCTGCCACCACCAACCGCTCAGCTTGGTGTAGCCCGACCCGGGTGTGTCGAGGTGGTTGTAGCAGACCTTGTTGTCGTACTGGTTCCAGCCACAGACGCGGACCCAGTCCGAGTAGTACGTCGAGATCGCGACCTGCACGGACGGAATGTCCGCGTGTGCCGTCGTCGCCGTGGTCATCGGCAGGCCGACGGCACCCACCGCGGTCAGTGCCAGGGCCAGCTTGCGCATGCGCTCCATGACGATTGTCTCCCTTCGTCTCCGGGCCGGGGCGGCACTCCCGCCGATGCGGGAGTGCCGGTGCGTCCCCCCGTGCCCGAACAGCCTGCTACCGTCCCGCCGCTCACGTCGTCCTGTTTCGGTCTCAGCCGAAACAACCGCCGTCCGTAGGGTGCACCCGTAACGGCCATACAGCCGTCAGGGGGAGGCGGACGCAGGGTGATGAAGCACCGGATCCACTTCACCGCGCAGGACATGGCACGCACGCGGATAGCCGCAGAGCCGCATCCGCTGCTGGAAGTGACGATCTCGGCGCGGATGCTCCAGGAGGCACGCGGCGGCCCGGCCATAGGAGCGTGGCGCCGGGAGGTGCGCGGCCGGCTGGACGCGAACCGGGCCGGTCTGCTGCTGGAGCTCAATCCCCACGCGGCTGGGCGCCGAGTTTCCTGCACCCCTTGCCTTCCTCGGGCGACGCGCAGGAGGCCCTGGAACGGGCGCGCGCGACGCCGAGGAAGACGGTGGAGGAGCAGATGGCCTTCATCGCGGAACGGCAGAGACATCCACGCTGGGCGGCACACCTCCACGACGACGTCCGGCTGCGGCGGCGGCTCTTCGACGGCCTCCAGCACGTCTACGACCAGGCCCTCGCGCCGTACTGGCCCCGGATCCGCGCCTGCCTGGAAGCCGACCGGGCCCTGCGCGCACGGGACTTCGCCGCCGGCGGCATGGAACGGGTACTGGCGGGACTGCACCCGGGCCACATCACGTGGAAGCCTCCGGTCCTGGAGGTCACCGGGACGATCAGCCGCCGTATCGATCTGCATCTCGACGGGCGCGGGCTGCTGTTGATCCCGTCATGGTTCGGGTGCCGGCTGCCGCTGCTCGACCCCAATGCCGAGCCGCAGCCATTCCTCACCTACCCGGCCCACCGCGAGGCCGCCGTCGCCGGGCCGGGCGGGGCACCGGCGGGCGGCTCGGCGGCCGCCCTGGAGGCGCTGCTGGGCCGCACCCGCGCCGCGGTGCTGCTGACGATCGCCGACGGTACGGGCCGCACCACGACGGAGATCGCCCGCCGCGTCGGCATCTCTCCCGCGAGCGCCAGCGAGCACACATCGGTGCTGCGCTCGGCCGGACTCGTCACAACGGCCCGCCACCGCAACACCGCCCTGCACACGGCTACGCCCACGGCCCTGGCCCTCCTCGTGTCCTGAGCGAAGACCACGGGGAGCACGCCGTACCGTCCGCCGTGCTCGCAGAGCCGTACTGCTCGGTGGCGACCGGCCCGGCGAGGCAGCGGGCGGGTGCCCGTGTCCGCGCGCATGCGGCGGCTGGGCGGGCCGTGCCCGTACCGCCCTCTCAGAGACTCAACGGGCCGCACACGCGCGCAGTATGGGACGAGCCCGGCAGCCACATCACCGGTTGCCTCTCAGCCGTACGCTCCGGTTGACGTCCGGCACGTGTGGGTAGAGCGAGACGTGCCCGTTCCGTCCCGGAGGTGGGGGTCTGCCGTGAAACTCCTCTTCCGTGACGAGTCCTTGTCCTCCGAGTCCCCGCGCTCCGCACCATGTCCCACAGCCGGCGGGCGCCACGACCTGCACCAGCGCCCGCACGACCGGCTCGCGCCGGCTCTTTGAGACGCCCCCGCCTCCTCATCTCTCCCCACGACTCCCGCCGACCATGCCGTAGTTCCCGATGACAGGGAGTGCTCATGAGCACCGACGCGCGGCTCGAAGCCGGACTCTCGCCGGAGAGGCCGGCCTTCTTCACCGATGCGATCTTCGCGATCGCGATGACCCTGCTGGCGGTGGAGCTGAAACACCCGGGCGACAGGCAGCTCGCCTCCGGTCGCGCTCTGTGGGGCTTCCTGGTCGAGCAGCGGAACGCCTACCTGGCGTCGCGTTGGCGTTCGTGCTCCTCTGGTCGGTGTGGCGCCGCCACCACGAGCTGATGGACCGCGTCCGACGGCTGTCCAAAGCGTTCGCGTTCTGGCACGCGCCGTTCCTGCTCCTGGTGGCGTTCCTGCCGTTCCCGACCGCCGTCATCGGCGCCTCGATCGGCAATCCGATGGCGCAGACCCTGTTCGCGGGCACGATGGCCGCCATGGTCTGCTGCGAGGCGACCGTGAAGGAGATCTCCGTCGCCGCCGGCCTGGCCGTCGCCTCCCCCGCCACCATCCGCCACCAGGCCGACGCCTCCTGGGCCGTGGGCCTCTGGTTCGTCCTCAGCGGCGGTCTCGCCTGGGTGCTCCCCTACGCCTACGTCATGTGGTTCCTCGCACCCGTCGCCGCCGCCTACGGCGGACCCCTCCTGGGACGCGTCCGGGCACGCCGGGCGGGCCCCGGTGCGTAGTGCGCCGATCGCCTTTCGATCCCACGCGTTGAAGAGGACACCGCCCAACGTCGTGACGCCGTAGAAGCGGACCTCGCGCCACTCACCCGGCCCGAGCACCGACGTGTCCACGTCGGAGAGCGGCGTGGCGAGCCGTTCGCCGCTCAGGACGGTGAAGCCCGCGTCGGTGAAGGTCCGCGCCCACGAGGGCGGCGCGAGGAAGCGCTCCCGGCGCCAGTCCTCACGCGTCCCGGCGAAGGCGATCCAGGGGTGATGGGTGTGGCACAGGACGACGTTCCCGCCCACGTCTCCGACGACGGTGGCGGTGTGGAACGTCCGGGGGTACGCCTGTTCCTCCACCTCACCCACTGTGCCTCCGGCGAGGCGGGCGGCGGCGTACAGAGCGGCGCGGAAGGACCGCGCGTCGGTCCGCGGGAGCGGGCCCTCCTGCGGCCGGAAGAAGCCCGTCGCTCCCCTCGGCAGCGCGAAACCGGTGTTCCCGTCGTCGACCATGGCAGTCAGTGAGCCTCGGCCACCCCGAAATCGCAAGTCGAAGGGCTGCCGGTCGGCCTTCCGCGAGCCGCCTCGGAGTGGACCGCTGAGCTTCTGCGTCCATGACGACGGCGGTAACCTGGGCCAACGCTCCTGAACAGGCCATATGGCATGGTGATCGCGTGATTGTCCTGATCGTGGCGCTTCTCCTCTCCGTGCCGGTCATCGGTTGCGTGCTGCTCGTGAAGACCGTGCGCGTCGTGGTGAGCCGGCGGCTGACCCGCAGAAGGGGCGCCGCCGCCTGGGCCGAAGCGGCGAGCTGGCTGCTGTGCTGCGCGGTGCTGGCGTACGGGGTGGGGGTGGGGGCCATGTTCCTGTCCCCGTGGCCCGACTGGTGCCCAGTGGTGAAGTTCTCCGGCGACCCCGACCCGTCGGCCGCGCCCCCTCACCCCCGTACGGAAACCAGCTGGTTCCCGCTGAGGAGCCGCTGCGTCTCCGACGTTCACGCTCCGGTCGACTTCATCCCCACCGCCGTCAACCCGGTCCTCCTGACGGGCCTCGCGGGCGCGGCAGGCTGCGCGACGGTGGCCGTTTGGCGCAGGCGGCAGGGTCGGAACTCGGGCTGACGGACGATCCGAGGAGGCGACGGCCCAGTCCGCCCGGTCCGGCCGCGGACGCGCCGCGGCCGGGCCGGGACCGGCTACCGGGGAGGGTGGAGGACGTGCGGACGACCGCCGGCTGCGGTCAGTTCCGGTAGCGGAACACGATCCGGCCGCGGGTCAGGTCGTACGGCGGGAGCTCCACCAGTACGCGGTCCTCCAGCATGATCTTGATGTAGTTCTTGCGGATCTTCCCGCTGATGTGGGCGAGCACCTGGTGGCCGTTGTCGAGGCGCACCGTGAACATGGCGCTGCGCAGGCACTCGACGACCCTGCCCTCGACCTCGATCACGTTCTTGTTCCTCGTCATCGGCCCAGCTCCGATCCGAGCTCCAGCTCCAGGTTGCTGCTCATCGGCCGGGCGCCGACGCTCTCGAAGAGCGCCGTCGCCGCCGCGTTGGACTCCTGGACTTCCGTCCAGGCTTCGGCGTACCCGGAGTGGTGCAGCGTCTCCAGCGCATGGGCCAGCAGCGCCCGCGCGACGCCGCGCCGCCGCTCGTCGGACCGGACGGCGAGCAGGCCGATGCGCGGCCGGTTCACCGTCACCACCCGGATCAGGCCCAGGTAGCGGTCGGGGGTCGCCGCCACCGCGTACTTCGACGGGTCGACGATGGTGTCGTCTGCGGGACGGGGAATCACCTCCGCGGGCATCGACCGCCACCCGACGGTCGCCTCGACCTCGTCGCGGATCGCGCGGTCCACCGCCCGCAGCAGGCCCTCGTCGGCCTGCCCGGCGGGCACGATCGTCACCCCCGCGGGCGGCGGGACCGTTCCGAGCCCGGTGGTCCGCGGGTCGGTCGGCACGGTGTACTCCCACTCGCGGCGCCGGATCGTGAACCCGGCCCGCTGCCATGCCGCCGTCAGTCCGGTGTCGGCTTCGTCGACGACCGTGTACAGCGGAGTGGGAAGTTCCGGCAGCATCGCCGCGGCGAGCCGGTCGAAGACGGATGCGTGCCAGGCGTCGATGCCGGCGAACAGGCGCCCGTCGGCCCGGCGTTCCGCGTATCCGCGGCCGACCACCAGGTCGTCGTCCAGGGCGTGCCATTGCCTGTCGGCGACGCGGGTGATCACCACCGCGTTCTCGCTCAGGCGGGAGGGGGAAGGTGTTGTGTTCATCGGAGTCTCCTCAGGAGTGCCTCGGTCTCAGGCGCTCCTGGCGACGCCGAACGTCAGCCGCCGGACCGTGACGGAATGAGGGAGCACCCACGGGTTATTGCGTTCACGGGTCTCACCTCCATACGACGGCTTCGCGGTCCGCCATGAACGTAGCCGCAAGGCACCGCCTCGATCAACTCCTTTTTTCGACGGGCTCGCTCGTGCGTCGTCCCACAACGACGGCGGTCGCGGCGTGTACTTCATGGATCCGTCGGGGCACGCCACGGAGCTCATCACCGTCCCGTACGGCGGGTGGCCGGCGTAGGCGTGTGAGTCGAGGGCCTCCCCCGGGGGGGCCCTCGACCGAATCCCGACCCGGCAGCCGTCCTGCCCGCCTCCACCCCGGCTCAGGTCACGAGGCGGGCAGTTTGTGGACGACGGTGTCGTCGGGGTCCACCCTGCGGCCGTCCGCGGACAGCACCTCCAGCGGGCGCAGCGGGCGTTCCCGGCGGCGGTCGAGGAGCTCCGAGTGGGGCTCGCCGGGGGCGAAGAAGTGCTGTTCGCCCCACTGCCGCAGCGCGACGATGACGGGGAAGAGCGCCTTGCCCTTCGGGGTCAGGACGTACTCGCGGTAGGCGCTGCCGTCGGACGCGGGGACGGATTCCAGGATGCCGCCGGCGACGAGGGTGCGGAGCCGGGCGGTGAGGATGTTCTTCGCGACGCCGAGGCTGCGCTGGAACTCACCGAAGCGCCGGCTCCCGTCGAAGGCGTCGCGGACGATCAGCAGGGACCACCAGTCGCCGATCGCGTCCACCGAGCGGGCGACGGGGCATTCGCTGTCGTCGAAGCGGGTCCTGGTGACCATGGCGTCCCTCATTCTCAGGCCGGCGCTCTCACGTCGGCGCTCTCGGGCGGACTCTCTCAGACCGGCACATCCAATCCGGTTGCAACATGCTACCAAGCGGGCTAGCGTCACGCCGGTAGTAACTTGCAACCAGTCGCCTCAAGGGGGGCCGATGCCCGGTAACAGCGAAGCCGCGACACGACGAACCGAGTCCCGATCCCGCGACGAACCCGCCTTCGTCCTCTCCCGCGGCCTCGTCCTCCTCTTCGCCGTGGCCTGCGGCGCGGCCGTGGCCAACGTCTACTTCTCCCAGCCGCTCCTGGTGACCATGGGCCACGACCTCGCCATGAGCCCGGCGCTCGTCGGCAGCGTCGTCACGCTCACGCAGACCGGGTACGGGCTGGGGCTGTTCTTCCTCGTGCCGCTGGGCGACATCGCCGACCGCCGACGGCTCATCGTCGCCCAACTGCTGCTCCTGGTCGGGGCGCTGGCCCTGGTGGCCGCCGCGCGCTCGGCGGCGGTGCTGCTGGCGGGCATGGCCGCGACGGGGCTGCTCGCCGTCGTCACCCAGACGCTGGTGGCGTTCGCGGCCTCCCTCGCCCCACCCGCCGGGCGCGGGCGGGTCGTCGGTCTGGTCACCAGCGGTGTGGTCGTCGGGATCCTGCTCGCGCGCACCGCGTCGGGCCTCCTCGCCGACCTCGCGGGCTGGCGCTCGGTCTACGTCGCGTCGGCGTCACTGACCGCACTGCTCGCCCTCGTCCTGCACCGCGTGCTGCCGCGCCGCGGCGCCACCCCGCCGACGCCCCTGCGCTACGGGCCGCTCCTGCGCTCCACCCTCACCCTCTTCGCCCGGGAACGGCTCCTGCGGCTCCGGGCCGCGTTCTGTCTGCTGGTGTTCGCTTCCTTCAGCACCCTGTGGAGCAGCGTCGCGCTGCCGCTCAGCGAGGCCCCGTACCACCTGTCCCACAGCGCGATCGGGGCGCTGGGCCTGATCGGTGTCGCCGGTGCCCTCGCCGCGAGCGTGGCCGGGCGCCTCAACGATCGCGGCCTCTCCCGGCGGACCACCGGCATCGCCCTGGCCCTGCTCACCGCCTCCTGGCTGCCCCTGGCCCTCACCCGCCACTCGTTCTGGGCGCTGGTCGTCGGGGTGGTCCTCCTCGACCTCGCCGTGCAGGCGGTCCACGTCACCAACCAGACCCTGATCTACGCGCTCCACCCGGACGCGGGCAGCCGGCTGATCGGCGGATACATGGTCTTCTACTCGATCGGCAGCGCTGTCGGCGCCCTCGCCGCCACTTCCCTCTACGCGGCGGCGGGCTGGGGGGCGGTGTGCGCGCTGGGGGCCGGGTTCAGCCTCCTCGGCTTCCTGCTGTGGGCGCTGCCCCGGGGCGGCTCGGCGGAATCCGCCCCCCGCCGCTGAGGTCTGCCCGGTGGCCGTGACTCAGGGGACCCTTTTCCCCGCGCGCTTCTCCATTGCCCTGGTTCCCACGTTGGCCAGGGCCACGAGCAAGGCGGTCAGCAGCGCCGGGAGCCACGGCCGGTGCACCCGCAGGCCAGGAGTGACGTGCACGGTGAACAAGACGGCGAGGAAGGTCGTCACCATGGAAAGCACGGCCTCCGCCGCCTTCTTGGTTCGCGTGGCGAGAGCGGTGAGCCGGATCCCCCACCGCAGGGGGCAAGTGAACAGCGCCGCGAGGACGTTGCACGGCAGCAGCAGCGCCACTCCCCAGAACAGGGTGCCGGTCCCGTCGGCTTCCACCAAGCGGAACGACGCGGCGGCGACGGCGAGGAGAACAAGCAGCAGAACGGCGAGGAGGGCGGTGCCGACCCCGAAGGCCAGACCGATCATTCCGAAAGCGGCCACGGCTTTATCCCACCCGGAGAGGGAAGCCCAGGTGATGTCGTCATCGGCCTGAGGGCTGTCGTCCACCGCTCTCTCCTTCCACCGACGAGACCCGCGAACGGCGCCCCGGCCCCTGAAGCCAGGGTGCCGCCGAAGAGCGTTTCCCGATCACACAGCGACCATCATGATGGCCTTGGCGAGCTCGGCGGCGATGTCGCCGGGCACGCCGGCGCGCACCATGGCCACGGCAAGCGCGGTTTCGCTCCAGCCTTCGACATCCTCGATCGCGTCGGCGGCCTTCGCTCGTCCGTGGGCTGCCGTGACAGCCGGCTACGCCTTCCGCGCCAGGAGTTGGACCTCGCGGAACTGCCGGCGGTCCGTGGGTTCCGGTTCGATCAGCAGGCGGGAGGATTCCGTCAGGCCGTGCTCGCGGAGGAGGGCGGAGAAGCGGTCCGGGGACCAGCGGTAGGCCGTCGCCACCCTGTGGTCGTAGGGCTGCGGTTCGTCGTCCGGGGCGTCCGTCGCGGGGAAGGAGATCAGGAGGTGTCCGCCGGGGGCCAGGACCCGGCCGAACTCGGCCAGGACGGCGGGCAGGTCCCGGGGCGGGGTGTGGATGACGGACCAGCGCGAGAGGATGCCGCCGAGCGTGCCGTCCTCGATGTCCAGGGCGGCCATCAGGCCGATCTCGAACCGCAGGGCGGGGCTCGCCTCACGGGCCAGCTCGATCATCGTGGGCGAGGCGTCGACACCGAAGGCGTGCAGGCCCAGCTCGTGGAGGTGGGCCGTGATGTGGCCGGGCCCGCAGCCGAGGTCGGCGACCGGGCCGTCGCCGTTCGTCCGCACCAGCTCGGCGAAGGCGCTCAGGAGGGCGCGTTCCAGGGGGCGTTCGCGCAGATGGTCGCGGAAGAGGTCCGCGTAGGTGGCGGCGATGTCGTCGTATGCCTCGCGGGTGGTGGAGAGGGCGTCGGGTTCGGTCATCCGGAGACCGTAGCGGGGCGCGTCGGTCGGCAGGGAGGGGGATCCGTGGGTGGGTGCGGCGCCCTCACGCCCGTCCGCGACGGCCGCGGGCCGCTCTCCGCAAGGAGACGACCGCCTCCGCGACCGCGAAGCCCAGCGCCACCGCCGCCGACCAGAACCAGAACGACGACACGTCCGCCGCGCGCAGGATGTCGAAGCTCCCGAGGCCGACGGCCACGGCGAAGCCGACGGCGCCGAGGGCCTTGCGGCGTTCCGCCCGGTGGGCCCGGCGCGGGCCGGCGGCGAGGGCCGCCGCGTACGCCTCGACGTCTTCGAACTCCCGCAGCGCGACCGGGTTTTCGCCGATGTGCGAACGGGCCTCGGCCACATGCTCGTACGCCTCCCCGCGGGACATCCCGTGCCGCCCCCGCAGCAGTCCCTCCAGGCGGCGGAGCCACGCCTCGGCGCCGCGCGGCCGGGGCGGGGCGAACCAGGTGTCGAATCGGTCCGCGGACAGGCGGTGCGCGCCCGCCGCCAGCGCGGCGCAGGCCGCGACGAGCAGCGGCGCCGGCAGCGTGAACAGATGCCGCTCCGGCAGGACGGACATCGCGAACGAGCCGCCCGCGACGACCGCCACGGACCCGGCGAGCGCCGCCCACACGGCCCGTATCCGACCCGCCGTCCGGAGCGCGACCGCGCCGCAGACCAGCAGCACGGCGGTGGCGACGGTGACGACGGCCGTCAGCGAGGCCCAGGAGAAGCCGAGCCACAGCCCGTCCTCGAACCAGCACAGCGCGGCGAGGCCGCCGCCGACGAGCGCGCCCACCAGGAGGGTGTGGGCGAACCGTTCGCCCGCCGTCACGCCGTCGAGGCCGGCCCGGGCCGGCGACGTACCGGCGGCCTCGCCCGCGATCGCGTCGGCGTACTCGGACGGGTCGCCGAACAGCTCCCGCACCGAGCCGCCCGCCTCACGCACCGCCTCGTGGACGTCGGCGAGGGCCCGCTCGGTCACCTCCCGCGGCGGGAGGTGCCTCATCACCAGGTGGAACTCGAACGCGGCGGCCCAGTCCTCGTCGTCCTTCCGCTCCCATCGGATGTCCGCGGTCGCCGTCATGCCTCGTCCCCTTCCGGTTCCTCTCCCGGTCCCGGCTCCGTCTCCGGCTCCGGCTCCGCTGCCGGTCCCTCTCCCCCGCCTTCTCCCGCCAGTCGCGTCACCGTGCCGTGGAAGGCGGTCCACGCGGCGCGCTGCTCGGCGAGACGGCGCCGGCCCTCGTCGGTGAGGCCGTAGTACTTGCGGCCGGGCCCCTGTTCGCCCGCCGTCCACCGAACGTCGACGGCGCCTTCCTCCGCCAGGCGGGTCAGCGCGGGGTAGAGCGTGGCCGGCTTCACCGCGTCGAGACCGGCCGCGTGCAGCCGGCCGAGCAGCGCGTAGCCGTAGCTCGGACCCTCGCGGTCCAGGACGCCGAGCAGGCACAGGGTGAGCACCGCGCGCGTCCAGGCCGCCTGGGGCGTCGCCAAGGGGACCGGGCCTCCTCGTCTTATCGGGATTCGCGACTATTGCGAGAATGAGAATAGGTCAGGGTGCGCGCTCCGCGCTCGGGGCAGGTGCTCCGCACCGGGTTCCGGCCCCGCCCTTCACACCACCCCTCGCCGCCCCTCACCTCCCTCAACCACGCGTCCACACCTGCCCGAACGCACGTCTCAGCCGCTGGACATTCCTCCACCCGCGGCCGTTCGACGGATTAGGCTGCCCCCGTGGCTGACATCCAGATCCCCGCCGACATCAAGCCCGCCGACGGCCGTTTCGGCGCCGGCCCGTCCAAGGTGCGCCCGGAGGCGCTCGCCGCCCTGGCGGCCACCGGATCCTCCCTGCTCGGTACGTCCCACCGCCAGGCGCCGGTGAAGAACCTCGTCGGATCGGTCCGCGACGGCATCAGCGCGCTGTTCTCACTCCCCGACGGCTACGAGGTGATCCTCGGCAACGGCGGGTCCACCGCGTTCTGGGACATCGCCACCCACGGCCTGATCGAGTCCAAGTCGCAGCACCTCTCGTTCGGCGAGTTCTCGTCGAAGTTCGCCAAGGCCGCGAAGCTCGCGCCCTGGCTCGCGGAGCCGACCGTCGTCTCCGCCGACCCCGGCACCCACCCCGAGGCGCACGCCGAGCCCGGCACCGACGTCTACGCGCTCACCCACAACGAGACGTCCACCGGCGTCGCCATGCCGATCCGGCGCGTGGCGGGGGCGGACGAGGGGGCGCTCGTCCTGGTGGACGCCACCTCCGGCGCGGGCGGCCTGCCCGTGGACATCGCCGAGACGGACGTCTACTACTTCGCTCCGCAGAAGTCCTTCGCCTCCGACGGCGGGCTGTGGATCGGCGTCTTCTCCCCCGCCGCGCTGGAGCGCGCCGCCCGGGTGCACGCCTCCGGCCGGCACGTCCCCGAGTTCTTCTCGCTGCCCACCGCGATCGACAACTCGCTGAAGAACCAGACATACAACACCCCGTCGCTCGCCACCCTGTTCCTCCTCGACGAGCAGCTGAAGTGGCTGAACGGCCAGGGCGGGCTGGACTTCGCCGTCCGCCGCACCGCCACCTCGGCCCGCGCCCTCTACGGCTGGGCGGAGGCGTCCAAGCACGCCACCCCGTTCGTCACCGACCCGGCCAAGCGGTCGCAGGTCATCGGCACGATCGACTTCTCGGACGACGTCGACGCGGCGGCCGTGGCCAAGGTGCTGCGCGCCAACGGCGTCGTCGACACCGAGCCGTACCGCAAGCTGGGCCGCAACCAGCTCCGCGTGGCCATGTTCCCGGCGATCGACCCGGCGGACGTCGAGGCGCTGACGGCGTGCGTCGACTACGTCGTGGAGCGGCTGTAACGCCTTGACCTGCGGGGACGTTCGGGGAGGCGGACGGATCGGCCGATTGTCAGTGGGGCGTGGGAAGGTGACGTCATGACGACGACACCCGATGGCCGCCCTGTTCCGCCCCCGCTCGCCGGTGAGCGCGAGACGCTGGAAAGCTGGCTCGACTTCCAGCGCGCGACGCTCGAGACCAAGTGCCGGGGTCTCGACGACGAGCAGGTGCGCCGCACCTCCGTCACGCCTTCCACGATGTCCCTGCTGGGCCTGGTCCGCCACATGGAGCTGGTGGAACGGAACTGGTTCCAGCGGGTGTTCGCCGGCCGGACGGTGCCGGAGTTCCCGGCGGACGCCGGCTTCGGTCTCGATCCCGCGCAGGGGCTGGACGAGGCCCTGGCCGCCTGGCGGGCCGAGATCGCGGTGGGCCGGGAGCTGATCGCGGACGCGTCGCTGGACGACGTGGGGCGGCTGTCGCCGGATGAGGGGAAGTGGCTGGGTTCGCAGGAGGTGTCCCTGCGCTGGATCCTCATCCACCTGATAGAGGAGTACGCGCGGCACAACGGGCACGCGGATCTGCTCCGGGAGGCGGTGGACGGGGTTACGGGCGTGTGAGTCCGGTGAGCGCGGTGGGCCCCGAGGCGTCCCGGTGAGTCCGGTGGGCCCCGGCGTGATCGCCGTCCCGCCGCCCCCCTCGTCGGCCGCGGTGAGCGGCTCGTGTCCAGTCGGCTGATCAGCTGCCGGTCGGCTGCGCGCGCCGCCATGGGTTCTTCGTTTCGCGTTCCTCCGGTTGACTGCGGCAGTACTGCTGCGTTGTGGCCAACCGGCCGTGGCCGGCGCGCTGTTGCAGGACGTCCACGGCGAGTGCGGCGTCCGTGTGGCGCTGGGCGTGAACGCCGTGCGCCCCGGCATGGGTGCCGGGGCGCACGAGGCCGGACGCGCCCGCGGGCGGACGGGTGTCCGGCGCGCACTCAGGCCCGGGTCGTCGTCCTCCCCCGCCGCAGGACCGCCCAGCCCAGGAGCAGCAGGACGATCCAGACGCCCATCACGTAGAGGGCGATGCGGGTGTCCGCGCTCCAGGCGATGAGGACGGTCACGAACGCGAAGAAGGCCAGCGCCAGGACGTTGGTGTAGGGGGCACCGGGGAGGCGGTACGGGGAGGGTTCCGCCGCTCCCGCCGCGACCGCCCGGCGGTAGCGGAGGTGGGTGACGAGGATGACGCTCCAGACGAGGATGGCGCCGCCCGTCGAGACCGAGGTGATGTAGGCGAACGCGTGCTCCGGGTCGAGGGCGTTGATGAGGACGCCGAGTCCCATGACGACCGCCGACACCCACAGGGCGGGGGCCGGGACGCCGCGGCCGGTGAGCCGGGAGAGGGCCTTGGGCGCGTGGCCGTTGACGGAGGCGGTGCGCAGCATGCGGGCCGTCGAGTAGAGGCCGCCCGCGTTGCAGGAGGACAGTGCGGAGGTGAGCACGATGAAGTTGACGATGCCCGCCGCGGCCGGAATGCCGATCTTGGCGAAGGCGGCGACGAAGGGGCTCACACCCGGGCTGAACTCGGCCCAGCTCACCACGGAGAGGATGACGATCAGGGTGCCGATGTAGAAGAGGCCGAAGCGCACCGGGAGGCTGTTGATGGCCCGGGGGATGTTCTTCTGCGGGTCCTCCGCCTCGCCGGCGGTGACGCCGACGAGTTCGACGCCGAGGTAGGCGAAGAGGACGATCTGAAGCGTCATCAGCGAGTCGTGGACGCCGTGCGGCGCGACGCCGCCGTCCTTCCACAGGTGGGTCACGGAGGCGGTGTCACCGACGTCGCCGAAGCCGACGACCAGGACGGCGAGGCCGACGAGGATCATCGCGACGATGGCGACGACCTTGATGAGCGCGAACCAGAACTCCAGCTCGCCGAAAGCCTTCACCGAGATCATGTTCACGGCCAGCAGCACCACCAGCGACACCAGGGCCGTCTGCCACTGCTCCACCCCGGGGAACCAGTACTTGACGTACTGCCCCGCAGCGGTGATCTCGGCCATGCCGGTGGTGACCCACATGATCCAGTAGGTCCACGCGGTCGCGTACCCCCAGAACGGGCCGAGGAACTCCCGGGCGTACTCGGCGAAACTGCCGGACACCGGGCGGTGGGTGAGGAGTTCGCCGAGCGCGCGCATCACCAGGAACAGGACGGCGCCGGCCACCGCGTACCAGATGATCAGGCTGGGTCCGGCCTGGGATATGGCCGTTCCGGCGCCCAGGAACAGGCCCGTGCCGATGGTGCCGCCGATGGCGATCATCTGGATCTGCCGGGTGCCGAGTCCGCGCTTGTAGCCCTCCGCGGTCGCGGCCCCGCCGGCCGCCTCCGCGCCGTGCCCGGCCGGCCCGGCCTGCTCCGCGATCCCCGCGCCGCCCTTGCCGGGAACGGCGTCCACGGGCTCGGCGGGCGTCGTCCCGCCCGTTGTCGGTGGCTGCATGCAACAGAACCCTTCTCGATCCGTGCCGACGAGCCGTGCCGCCTCTTCGGCACGGAGCTCGGTTCCGCGACCCTAGGTACGCTTTTCGGCCATCGACAAGTGTTTTCGAGATCTTCATACAGCACAGGGGCGCAGGTCACACCCCGTACGCCGGGGCTCAGGCGCCGGCCGCGAGCTTGAGCGTGACGGCCCCGGCGATGATCGCCGCGAAGGAGAGCAGCTTCGGCAGCGTGATCTTCTCCTTGTAGAGGACGGCGCCGAGGACGACGGTGCCGATGGAGCCGATGCCCGTCCAGATCGTGTAGCCGACGCCCACGTCGAGGGTCCTGAGCGCCTGGCTGAGGGTGAAGATGCCGCCGGCGGCGGCGAGGATCGTGAAGACGGACGGCCAGAGCCGGGTGAAGCCCTTGGTGGCGTTGGTGCCCAGCGCGAAGGCGATCTCGAAGACGATGGCGACGGCGAGGAAGACCCAGGCCATGACGGCGCTCCTTTACGGGGGGGGTGGGTGAGGGGCGGGTGGGTCGGGCGAGGTCAGGCGGAGGCCGGGGTACGACGCCGGGTGGCGGACGCGTCCTCGCCGCCCGCGTCCGCTTCCCCGCCCGCGCCCGCTTCTCCGGACCCGCCGAACCCGTCGGCGAGCTTGAGTCCGAGCACCCCGCCGATGATCAGGGCGAAGGCGAGCACCTTCCAGGCGTTGACCGCCTCGTCGAAGATCACCGAGCCGAGGACGACCGTGCCGACGGACCCGATGCCCGTCCAGACGGTGTAGCCCACGCCGACGTCCAGCGTCCGGAGCGCCAGGCTCAGGAAGAAGATGCCGCCCGCGGCGGCCCCGGCGGTGAGCAGCGAGGGCCCCAACCGGGTGAAGCCCTCGGTGGCGTTGGTGGCGAGGGCGAAGACGACCTCGAAGACGGACGCGATGAGCAGGTAGATCCAGGCCATGGTTCCGGCTCCTCCGGGCGTTGGCGAATGACCGACGCGTGTAGTTGCATGTACGTGCATGCTCTTGGGGACAGGCAGAAGCATGCATGTGCAAGTAACCTTGTGTCAACGCTGCCCTGTCGCCGACCGCCGTCACCCCACAGCCGCCACAGCCGTCCCCATCGAGCCGTCCCCACCGCCCTCACCGCTCCGGAGCCGCAGATGCCCGCACCGACCGCCAGGCCCACCGAGTCCGCCGAGTCAGTCAAGTCCGCCGCGTCCACCGCGCCCGTCAAGTCCACCAAGGCTTCCGGGTCCGCCAAGGCTTCCGAGTCCGTACGTCCGGCCGGTCCCGCCTCACCGCCCGTGCCCTCGGCGGACGTCCGGATGTGGCACCGCTTCCTCGCCCTCCACGCCCACGTCGAGCACCGGCTGAGCACCGCGCTCCAGCGCCACCACGGCCTCGGCCTCTCCGAGTACCGGGCGCTGGGCTTCCTCGCCGCCGCGCCCCGGAGCGAACTCCGCATGCAGGAACTGGCCGACCGGCTGGGGCTCAACCAGAGCTCCGTGACCCGCCTGGTCGGCCGGCTGCACGCGGCCGGCTTCACGTACCGCGACGTCTGCCCGGACGACAAGCGCGGCGTCTACACCGTCCTTGAGGAGGCCGGCCGCGCACGGCACGCCGCCGCCACCGCGACGTACGAGGCCACCCTCACCGCCGCCCTGGAGGAAGCCGCCGAGAACGACGAGGGCGCGGGGGCGACGCTCGCGGCCCTGCGCGGCACCCTGGGCTGACCGGCCGCCCGCAACCACCGCCCGCCGCCAAAGCGTTGGCGCCCGCCGCGCGACCACGCCTACCCTCCTCCCCACGCCTCCCGCGAAGACCTCACACGTCTGCCTCCCCTGCCGGGCCTCCTTCAAGCAGGCGCGACTCGGGCCCGCGGAGCCGGCGCGGCGCTGTCCGCGCTGCGCGGAGCCGATGATCGAGGCGGGGGCCGCGTTCCAGCCGCCGCGCCGCCGGGACGCGGCGGGCTGGCGCACCCTCTCCGTTCTCCTGAACGCGGGCATCCGATTCCATACGGACTGCTGCGACGAGGGCCCCGGCTACCGTCCGCGCACCCTCTTCGAGGTCCGGGAGCGCATGACGTACGCCCGCCGGACCGGTGAGCCGTTCGCGCGGGCGCTCGTCCGGCGCGAACTGCCCTGAAGGACCGGTGGACGAGGGCGTTCCGGCCCCCTGGGCAGCACTCCCGGAGGGCCGGCCGGCCACCGGACGGCCCGTCAGGCAGCGGGTCGGGTACAGTGACGCCGGCCAGGACCACGTACGACCCGAGGAGGTGGGACCGATCACCGCAGTGGCAGGTCGGGTGCTCCCCCTCCGGAAGAGTGCGGTCGCCGCGTAGGCGACACGGCGTACGGGAGTGCCCTTCTGATTCCCCGGAAGGCTCTCATGTCGATACCATCCCCCCTTTCCTCGATTCCCTCCCTCTCCTCCCCCTCCTCCCTTTCCTCCCTTTCCTCCGTCGTCACCAGGCTGCGTGCCGCGGGGTGCGTCTTCGCGGAGGAGGAGGCCGAGTTGCTCCGCTCGGCCGCGAGTTCCGCGGCGGACTCCGCCGCCGCGCTCGACGCCCTCGTGGAACGGCGGGTCTCCGGCGTCCCCCTGGAACACGTGGTGGGCTGGGCCGAGTTCGCCGGGCTGCGCGTCGCCGTGGGCCCCGGGGTGTTCGTCCCCCGCCGCCGTACCGAGTTCCTGGTCGAGCGGGCCGTCGCGGCGGCCCGTCCCGGCGCGGTCGTCCTCGATCTGTGCTGCGGTTCCGGCGCGGTGGGCGCGGCGGTGGCCGCGGCCCTGGGCACCGTCGAACTGCACGCCGCCGACGTCGAACCGGCCGCCGTCCACTACGCCCGGCGCAACCTCGGGCCGGCGGCCCGGGTGTACGAGGGCGACCTCTACGCCCCGCTTCCCGCCCACCTCAAGGGCCGGGTGGACGTCCTGGTGGCCAATGCCCCCTACGTCCCCACCGGCGAGATCCCCCTGCTGCCTCCCGAGGCGCGCGACCACGAGCCCCTGGTGACGCTCGACGGCGGTGCGGACGGCCTGGACGTACAGCGCCGCGTGGCAGCGGAGGCCGTCCGGTGGCTGGCGCCGGGCGGCCTGCTGCTGATGGAGACGAGCGAGCGGCAGGCGGTGCGGTCGATGGCCCTGTTCGCCGCCTCGGGGCTGGTGCCGCGCCTGGCGGTCTGCGACGAACGGAACGCCACGGTCGTCACCGGCACCCGCCCGGGACGCGGGCGCGTCCGCTCCTCCCCCGGATCTTTGCCCAACGGTCGACCAGTCGACGACCCGGTGCGCATACGCTCCCGTCATCCCTGATCACCACGGCGGCGGCCGGTGTACGTATCCGTGCCGGCCGCGGAGGAGACGTGTGCCCATGTGCGCTGAGAAATCCGCGGGTTCGATCGATATGGCCGGTATATCCGCCGGGCTGCCCGAAGCCTGGAGTTCGGTGGTCGTGGGGCGGGTGGGGACCGCGCAGATCAAAGTGCTGCGGATGGACGGGCGTACGGTGCCGGAGGAGCGGCACGAGGCGGCCGAGGCGCTGCTCGTCCTCGACGGTCTGCTCCGGCTGGCCGTCGACGGGCGCCCGGTGGACGTCGGGCCGGGTGCGCTGTACACCGTGCCCGCGGGCACTCCGCACGCGGTACTGCCGGGCAGTCAGGGGACGTTGGTGATCGTGGAGCGGGCGGAGGGGTGATGGGCGGAGGGGTGACGTGACTCCGCTCTCGGGCGGGCCCGTTCATCCCCGGTCCGCTGTCCCGGTCCGCTGTCCCCGGCACGTTCACTCCCGCCCGTCGGCCCCGGCGCGTTCGCCCCGCCCGTCGTCCCCCGCACCGTTCACCCCGGCCCGTTCTCCAGCAGCGCCCGCCCCAGCGGTGTCAGCGCGTGCCGCACCGACGGGCCGGTGCGGCGGGTCGTGATGAGGCCCGCCGTCCGCAGCACGGTGGCGTGTTCACTGGCGGAGGCCGGGGAGACGCCGGCGGACCGGGCGAGTTCCGCGGTGCTGCCGCCGGTCGCGGCGGCGGCGAGGACGCGGGCCCGAGTGCGGCCCATCAGCGCCTCCAGGTGGGCGAGTTCACCGGGGCGTCCGTTGCCGGTGGGCGGGGTGAGGACGGAGAGGTGGGCGGCCGTTTCGCGGGCGATCGGGTAGCGGATCTCCAGGGGCGCGTCGGGGTCGGCGCTGTCCAGGCGGAGCACCGGCGCGGTGAGGAAGAAGGTCGGGGTGAGCAGCACGCCCCGGCCGCCGAGGCGCAGGTCGATGTCCAGCGTGCAGGGCGCGTGCAGGACCGGCGACTCCCAGCGCAGGGTGGGGTGGAGGTCGGCGAGCAGCCGCTCGACGCCGTGGTCGGCGAGGATGCGGGCGCGGTGGGTGCGGTCCGCGTGGGCGGCGGCGGCGAGCTGGGGCCAGTAGGGCGCGATGGCGGCGTCGTAGTAGGCGCGGAACCCCCGGTCGACGAGCCGGGCGGCCTCGCGGTCGCCGGTGTGCAGGTCGCCGACCCAGCGGGGGACGACGGGCCGCCACTCCTCGGTGACGGACAGGTCGGCCGTCCAGATCCGGCGCGGCATGCTCCAGGTGGCCCGCAGGCTGTCGTCGAGCGAGGCCGAGCCGCGGACCCGGATGAACGCCTCGGGCACGTACTCGTCCAGCCCCGCCGGCGCCAGTTCCAGCAGCGGCCGGACGGCCGGGGTGAGCCGGCGCAGCGACCGCTCCCGCCAGCCGTCGAACGCGGTAGCGCCCAGGCCGGGGCTCTGCAGCAGCGGCAGGCTGAACGTGGCCTCCGCGAGCGGGTCGGGCACGGGCGTGACGCGGACCCGGGCGAGGTCCTCCGCCTCGAAGTGCAGGCGCAGGGTCATGGCCGACCTCCCTCCGGTCGCTGTGCGGGGACACGGGCACGAGCGGGCCCCTCGGCCCCGCCGGCGCCTGAACGCACGGACGCCCCCATAGCGGAACGCATGGGACCGCACGGAACGCATGGCACGCATGGGTACGTACGGGACGAAGGGGTTCGTTCGTCCGCTTATGTTAAGCACGCCCGGGATCCATCGTCCGGCCCCCCGTGGGTTCCGGTATTCGGCCAGGGCCGAAGGGCTTTGCGGGCGCGGTTCCGCTTGTCCCACACTCCCGAGGCGGGCCGCCTCCACATCGGCCCGGGCGCCGCCGACGCGGCGCCGTCCAGGCGGTTCTGCCGACTCTTGGGGGGACGGCAGGGCTTGCTGGGGGGCATGCCTGGACGAAGCGGAAGGGCACCGTCCCGCGTGGGGGCGGGACGGCGCCCTCCCTTTCCCCGGGTGCCCTGGGGGTGCCGAGGTACGCGCTCGCGCGTGCGAAACGCGCTGTCGGGGGCCTTGGTGCGCACAGTACGTTCGCCGCATGGTGACTCCTCCGCCGTCTCCCGGCCGTACGTCCTCCTCCGCCGCCGCCTCCTCTTCCCCTTCCGCTTCCGTCGCCTCGCCCGGTTCCGTCGCCTCCGGTTCCGCCGCCGACGATCTGGCCCTCGTCGTACGGCTCGCGTCGGACGCCCTCCGGCAGGCCGACCCGTCCGCCTGGGACCGCCCGGCGGGTGGCCTGGAGTGGACGTGCTGGGAGACCGTCGAGCACCTGAGCGACGACTTCTTCGCCTACGCCGCCCAGTTGGGCCCGCGCCGGCCGCCGCAGGACGGCGAGGTTCCGTTCGTATGGGAGAGCCGGCGTCCGGGCGGGCCGGCGAACGTCATCCACGCGGACCGCGCGGCGGGCCCGGACGGACTCCTCCACGTGCTGGAAGCGTGCGGCGCGCTGCTGGTCGCCATGGTCAGGACGGCGCCGCCGGACGTGCGGGCGCACCACGTCTTCGGCGCGTCCGACCCGGCCGGCTTCGCCGCCATGGGCACCGTCGAGGCGCTCCTCCACACCCACGACCTCGCGGCCGGCCTCGGCCTGGCCTGGAACCCGCCCGCCGACGTGTGCGCCCGCGTGCGCACCCGCCTGTTTCCCGACGCGCCGGCGGACACCGACCCGTGGGCCACCCTGCTGTGGGCCACGGGCCGCGGCGAACTCCCGGGCCGGGAACGGGTCACGCGGTGGCGGTGGGACGGGCGACCGCGGGAGTAGCGGGTGGGAAGCGGGAGGCGACGGGAAGCCGCCTGCCTCGACCCACCCCCGTCGGCCCCGCCTGCCTCGACCCGCTTTCGTCGACCTCGCCTGCCTAGACCCGCTCCCGTCGGCCCGCCTGCCTCGGCCGGCGCGCCTCAGCCCGCGTGTCAGCCCGCGCGTCAGTCCGCGCGTCGTCCGCGTAACGCAGCCCGCGCATCAGTCCGTGTGCCTCAGCCGGGCGCCCCTCAGTCCGCGCCCCTCGGCGTGCGGCGCAGCTCGTGGTGGATGGCCCAGGCGTCCGCCACCGGTCCGACGTGCCCGAGCTTGTCGGGGTTGAGCACGATGCGGATGGCGTGGATCCGCCCGTCGTGCACGTCGAGCGCCATGACCTGGAGCACCTTGCCGTCCCGGTCGCGGAAGACGGCACCCTCCTGCCCGTTGACCTCCGTGCGCTCGTACGTCACGTCGGCGTGCGCCAGGCGCGGGAAGAAGGCGGCGAGCAGCCGGGCCACCTTCCCGCCGCCGATGACGGCCCTGGCCAGCTGCGGGGTCTTCCCGCCGCCGTCCCCGACCACCGACGCGTCGGTGGCGAGGAGGTCGCGCAGGCCGGTGACGTCGCCCTCGCGCAGGGCGCCGAAGAACCGTGCCGCCAGCTCCTCGCGCTCCTCGCGGGGCGCCTCGAAGCGCGGGCGGCCGTCGGCCATGTGGCGCCGGGCCCGGACGGCGAGCTGGCGGCAGGCCGCCTCGGAGCGTCCCACGGCCGCCGCGACCTCGGGGAAGCCGAAGTCGAACACCTCCCGCAGCACGAACACCGCCCGCTCCGCCGGACTCAGCCGCTCCAGCAGCAACAGGGCGGCCATCGAGACGGAGTCGGCCAGCTCCGCCGAGCGCTCCGGGTCCTCGTAGGGGTCGGCGAGCAACGGCTCGGGGAACCACGGCCCGACGTACGCCTCCCGCCGGACGCGGGCCGAGCGCAGCACGTCGATGGCGATCCGGGTGACCGTGGTCGAGAGGAAGGCCCTGACCGAGCGGGGCCGCGTCGGAGTGGCGGCGAAGCGGAGCCAGGTCTCCTGGACGGCGTCCTCGGCCTCGCTCACGCTGCCCAGGAGGCGGTAGGCGATCGAGAAGAGGAGGGGGCGCAGTTCCTCGAAGTCGTCGGTCCTGCTCGTGCCACCGCGCTCCGGTGCGTGCTCCGCGGTCGTCGCCCCCGCTGCCCCCGCTGCCCCCGCTGTCATCGCCGTCACCGCCGTCACCGCCGTACCCCCATGATCGAGAATGCTCCGCTCCCCCTACGACGAGACGGCGGCGCCGCCTGTGACATCCGGGGTGGCCCGCGGACGTCGGGGCAGCCTACGCGTCCGCGTGCACCCCCAGCAGTTCGCGGAACGCCTCCGCCCCCTCCGGCGTGACCTTCACCGCCCGCCCGGATCCGACGCGCCGCACCCAGGCGCGGTCGAGCGCCGTGGCGCAGAGGGCGGCGCCCAGGGCTCCGGCGAGGTGGTGGCGGCGTTCGGTCCAGTCGAGACAGCTCCGGACCAGGGGGCGGCGGCTGCCCGCGGGGTGTTCGAAGGCCAGGGCGTCGGCCAGCCAGGCGCGGCCCGCCGGGGTGACGGCGAGCCCAGCGTCGGCGGCCACCAGGCCCCGGGCGAGCATCGCGTCGGCCAGGATCACGCCCAGCCGGCCGGCCAGGTGGTCGTAACAGGTCCGGGCCCGGGCCTCGGCACCGAGCCGGCCGGACGCGCGCAGGCCGTCCGGGCGCGGCGTGCCGGGGGCGTACGAGGCGAGGGCCTCGATCAGTCCGGCCGCCTCCGGGCCCGCCAGCCGGACGTACCGGTGCCGCCCTTGGCGTTCCTCGGCCAGCAGGCCGCCCTCGACGAGGCGGGAGAGCTGTTCGCTGGCGGTGGACGGCCGTACCCCCGCGTGGCGGGCCAGCTCACCCGCCGTCCAGGCGCGGCCGTCGAGCAGGGCCTGGCAGAAGGCGGCCCGGGTGCGGTCGGCGAGCAGCGCGGCGGTCTCGGCGAGAGGTGACATGACGTCATGATGGCGCGGGAACGGTTCGGCGGGCGCCGAACCGTTCCCGCCGTAGCGTCGGGGCATGACGACGCACACGCACGTCCTCGGCGCTTCCGCCGACATCCGGGCCGCCCTCGCCGACCCCGCCCTCGTCCCCGGACTTCCGGCCTGCGCGCCGGGCCCCGCCGGGGCGAGCGTCGCGTGGCTGCGGGCCACCGTGGCCCGCTTCTCCTCCGGCGAGACGCACCGCCGCCGACGGGCCCTGGTCGAGGCCGAACTGGCCCGCGTGGAGCCCGACGCCTTGCGGCGGGCGGTGGCGTTGGGAGACGGCGGCGGCGACGTGCGGGTTCGGGTGGTGCGCGCCCTCGCCGGGGCGCTGGGGCTGCCGGAGCCGGATGAAGTCGCCCGGGACGTGGTTCTCGTGGCCGAGGTCTACTTCGGCGGGGAGGATCCGGCGGCGGACGAGGCGGTGGGGCGGCTGGTGGCGCGGTTGGGGGTGCCCCGGCACCTCCCCCAGAGGGGGCACCCCCATGTCACCGTTTCCTGCGGGGGCGAGCCCCCGCACCCCGAGCGCGCCTGCGGCGCGCGTCCTCACACGCCGGACGGGCCGGATTCAGCCCGTCCGGCGCTCGGCGCAGCCCCAGGCGACGGCGGACCGGGGCACACCCCCCACCCGGAAGAAGCCGCCAACCTCATCGGCCTCCTCGTACAAGCCTGCGCCACCAGCGCCCTGGTGGAAGCCGCGGCCGGCGGCGACAAGCCGTTGGCGCGGGTGATCCGGGAGAACACACCCCTGCGCGGCATGCGGCGAGTGGCCACCCGGGCCACCCGCGTCGCCGGACGGGAGGTCACCGAGGGCGACGTGGTCGTCCTGGACATCGCCGCCGCCCACCGCACCCACCCCGTACCGCTCGCTTTCGGGGCGGAACCCCGGGTGTGCCCCGGCCGGGAGCACGCCCTCGCCCTGGCCGAGGGCCTGCTCGGCCGCCCGTCGACCCCCTTCGCCCGGCTGCACCACCGCACCGCACCGCTCCTCCTGCCGAACGCCTGGGACCACGCCTCCGCCGCCGCGCTCGCCGCGGAAGGGTTCCCGGCGGTCGGCACGACGAGCCTGGGCGTCGCCGCCGCGGCCGGGCTCCCGGACGGGGCCGCCGCCACCGCCGGGGAGACCCTCGCACTGGCCCGCCGGCTCGGGCGCGGTCCGTTCCTCCTCAGCGTCGACGCCGAAGGCGGGTTCAGCGACGACCCGGACGAGGTGGCCCGGCTGGCCCGGGAACTCCACGCGGCCGGGGCCGCCGGGATCAACCTGGAGGACGGCCGCCCGGACGGCACCCTCACCCCCGCCGACCTGCACGCCGCGAAGATCACCGCCGTGAAGGCCGCCGTACCCGGCCTGTTCGTGAACGCCCGCACCGACACCCACTGGCTCGGCGTCCGCCGGGAGGAGACGGCGGCGCGCCTGGCGCTGTACGAACAGGCGGGCGCCGACGGCGTGTTCGCGCCGGGGCTCACGGACCCGGAGGGCATCGCCGCGCTGGTCGCCGGCCTGCTCGTCCCGCTGAACGTCCTGCACACGCCGGACGGTCCCACCCTCGCCGAGCTCGCGGCCCTGGGCGTGCGCCGGGTGAGCCTCGGTTCGCTGCCCTACCGGACGGCCCTGGCGGCGGCCGTGTCCGTCGCCACCGCCGTACGCGACGGCCGGCCCACGGACCACCGCCTTCCGGCGCCCTCCTACGCGGAGGTACAGGCACTGGCGCCGCCCGGGCGGCGCGGGGTGACGGGGCGGCGGTGACGAAGGCTGCCGGCCGGCCCGGCGGGTCGGCCGGTCGGAGAACGACCGAGAAGACCTCGGCCTGCCACGGCACCGACGAGGCGATCCCGCCGGGCGACGGATCGGCGCCGTGACCACACGGCGGAAAGGCACCGTGACGGCACGGCAGAACGGCACCGTGATCGCGTGACCGGGCGCCGACCGGTGGAACGGGCTCCGCCTCCGGCGCCCCGGACACCGCGGGCCCCCGCGGCCGTGCGCGAGCGTCCCCCGCCCGGCTCGCTCCGGGCGGCGCCCGCCCCCTGGCTGGGCCGAGCGGGCCGGGTCCCGGCGAGCGAACGGGACCCGGCCGCCTCCCTACCCGTACTCCGTGGACCGGGCGTCCTCGACCGTCCGCTTCTCGGGAACGGGCGTCCCGCCGGTGACAGGCTCCTCCACCGCGCGTTCGGTCTTGGTCCAGTGCCCGCGCCGGGTGACGATCTGCCACAGGGCGCGCCAGCCGGCGGCGAAGCTCAGGTACAGGCTCACCGCCACGGCGGGAGACCAGCAGACCGCCTTCCAGAGCGGCAGGTCGTCCGTCCGGCGCCAGTAGAGCAACGCCGCCGCCAGGTAGGCGGCGAACGGCAGCGACTGCCAGGCCAGGACGTTCGGCCACAGGCCGGGCTTCGAGCCCCCCGCCCGCCGCGCCCTCGAAAGGGTCACCCTTGATTCCCGCCCGCCCCAAGGCGTTGGCTGGGCGCATGGAGTACACGCAGCTCGGGCGCACGGGACTCAGTGTCAGCCGGATCGTTCTCGGGACGATGAACTTCGGACCGCGGACCGACCAGGCCGACAGCCACGCGATCATGGACGCCGCCCTCACCGCGGGCGTCAACTTCTTCGACACGGCCAACACCTACGGGGGCCACGACGACCGCGGCCGGACCGAGACCATCATCGGCGACTGGTTCGCCAAGGGCGGCGGCCGGCGGGACAAGGTGGTGCTGGCCACCAAGGGGTACGGCGCGACGGAACCGGGGGCCGAGGGCGAGTGGCCCAACCGGTCGCGGCTGTCGGCGCTCAACATCCGGCGGTCCGTGGAGGCCAGCCTCCGGCGGCTCCGCACCGACCACATCGACCTCTACCAGTTCCACCACGTGGACCGGGAGACGCCCTGGGAGGAGATCTGGCAGGCGGTCGACGTCCTGGTCCAGCAGGGCAAGATCCTCTACGCCGGTTCGTCCAACCACGCCGGCTGGCACATCGCCCAGGCCAACGAGACCGCGCGCAGGCTCGGCTCGTACGGGCTGGTCAGCGAGCAGTGCCTGTACAACCTGGTCGAGCGGCGGGCCGAGATGGAGGTCGTCCCGGCGGCGCGGGCGTACGGGCTCGGGGTCATCCCCTGGTCGCCGCTGGGCGGCGGGCTGCTGGGCGGGGCGATCCGCCGCGCGGCCGAGACGGGCCGGACGGCGGAGGCACTGGCGAACACGTCCGTGCGGGACCGCATCCAGGCGTACGAGGACGTCGTCGACGCGCACGGGCTCGTCCCCGGCGAGGTGGCCCTCGCGTGGCTGCTGACCCGGCCCGGGGTCACCGGGCCGATCGTCGGGCCCCGGACGGTGGAGCAGCTGGGCTCCGCGCTCAAGGCGGTGGAGCTGGAGCTGCCGGACGAGTTGCTGGTGTCGTTGGACGGGATCTTCCCGGGGCCGGGGGAAACGCCGGAGGCTTTCGCCTGGTAGGCGGTTGCCGCCCCGGCCCCTCCCCGCCGCGAGCGGATCAGCGCACAGCAGCCACCACAGCCACAATGACGAGCATCAGGGCCAGCGCCCCGGTCATGATCCGGTTTCTGGTCTTCGGGTCCACCTTGGAAGGGTAACGAACCCCCTCAGCACCCCCTCAGCCCCCCAGCTCCCAGGACCGCACCGTCTCGTACCGCGGCCGCTCCCCCGGCACCCCCGATCCCGGGAGCCGGCTGCGGACCAGTTCCAGTCGCTCGGCGGTCCAGGGCGAGCCCCGGAAGTCCGAGAGCGCTTCCGCGAACGGCCGGAGGGCGACGCCCCCACCCGCACGGGCGAGCGTGAGGTGCGCGTGGAACGGGCGGGACTCGTCCACGGGCACGCCCGCGCGCCGGGCCGCCGCGCCGGTGGAGCGGGCGAGGGCGCGGAGGGTCGCGACGTCGCCGTCCGCGCCGGCCCACAGGACGCGGTCGCCGAACCGGCCGCCGCCCGCCAGCCGGAGTTCGTGCGCGGGATGGCGGTGGGCGGCCCGGCCCAGGCGCTCGGTGAGGTCCGGCAGCACCGCTTCGTCCACCTCGCCCAGGAAAGCGAGGGTGAAGTGCCAGGTCGCGGGGTCGGCCCAGCGCAGCCGCCCGCTGTCGGGGAGGGAGTGCAACCCGGCGACAGCAGACTGGAGTTGGGACAGGGCGGGCGGGGGAGGAACGACGGCGACAAAGAGGCGCATGCCGATTAGTGTCCCGCGGATGGAGATCTCGCAGCGGGAAGACGGCCGACTGGCCATCAGGAAGGGCGGGGTCGAGGACCTCCCCGTGGTCCTCGCGATGCTCGACAGCGCCGTCGCGTGGCTGACGGCCCGGGGCCGTCCGGGCCAGTGGGGCACCGAACCGTTCTCGACGCGGCCGGCGAGCGTCGGCAAGGTCCGCGGGAACCTGGCGTCGACCACCGTCCGGATCGCCGAGTACGACGGGATACCCGTCGGCACCCTGACCCTGGCCCCCCGGCCGTCCGAGTACGTCGAACCGGCCGGGGAGCCCGAGGTGTTCGTCCGGCTGCTCATCACCGACCGCCGCCGCGCGGTCCCGGGCGTCGGCGCGGCGCTCCTCGCGCACGCGGCGCGGGAGACCCGGCGGCAGGGCGTGGACCTGCTCCGGGTGGACTGCTACGCGGGCGACGACGGGCGGCTGGTCGCGTACTACCGGGGCCAGGGGTTCGTACCGACGGAAACGTTCCGCGTGGGCGACTGGCCGGGGCAGGTGCTGGAGCGACGGGTGGGGTGAGGGGCCCGCGTCCCCCCGCAACCTCACCTCCCCTCACGCCGCCGTCGTCAGCGCCCCCGCCTCCTGCCGCTCCCCCGCCGCCGGGCGGCGCGGTACGAAGCGCACCGGCCGGCGGCCGTGCCGCAGGTCGACCTGGAGCCGCAGGCCGGCGGCGCGGGCCAGGCCGACGCCGATGCCGGCCGCCGCGAGGACGGAGATCACTCCGCCGGCCGCGAAGCCGACGCGGGCGCCGCAGGTGTCGGTGATCCAGCCGACGAGGGGCGCGCCGATCGGGGTGCCGCCCATGAAGACCATCATGTAGAGGCTGAGCACCCGGCCGCGCATGGCGGGGGCGACGGCCAGCTGCACGCTGGAGTTGGCGGTGACGTTGATCGTCAGGCCGAACATCCCGATGGGCACCAGGAGCACGGCGAACAGCCAGAACGTCGGCGACAGGGCGGCGGCGACCTCCAGCAGTCCGAAGGCGACGGCCGCGCCGACCATGACGCGCCGCCGCGAGCTGCCGCGCCGGGCGGAGAGCAGGGCGCCGGCCAGGGAGCCGGCCGCCATCAGGGTGTTGAGGAGGCCGTAGGTGCCCGCGCCGGCGTGGTGGACGTCGTTGACGAACGCCGTGAGCCAGATGGGGAAGTTGAAGCCGAAGGTGCCGACGAAGCCGACGAGGATGATCGGCCACAGCAGGTCGGGCTGCTCGCGGACGTGCCGCAGCCCTTCGCGGAGCTGGCCCTTGCCGCGCGGGGCGGTCTCGGCCTTGTGCAGCTCCGAGGTGCGCATCAGCAGCAGACCGGCGATGGGGGCCACGTAGGACAGCCCGTTGAAGAGGAACGCGGCGCCGCTGCCGACGGCGGTGATCAGCACACCGGCGACGGCGGGGCCGACGAGCCGGGCGGTCTGGAAGTTGGCGGAGTTGAGGCTGACGGCGTTGCCGAGGTCGGCGGGGCCGACCATCTCGTGGACGAACGCCTGCCGGGCGGGGTTGTCGACGACGGTGACGAGGCCGAGGGCCAGGGCGGTGAGGTAGACGTGCCACACCTGGACGTGGCCGGAGAGGGTGAGGGCCGCGAGCGCGAGGCCCGTCAGCCCGCTCGCCGCCTGGGTGATGAGGAGCAGGAGGCGCTTGGGGCACCGGTCGGCGATGACGCCGCCGTACAGGCCGAGGAACAGCATCGGCAGGAACTGCAGGGCGGTGGTGATACCCACCGCGGCGGAGGAACCCGTGAGGCCGAGGACCAGCCAGTCCTGGGCTATTCGCTGCATCCAGGTGCCGGTGTTCGACACGACCTGGCCCGCGGCGAAGAGCCGGTAGTTGCGGATCCTGAGTGAGCTGAACATGCCCCCCTTGCGGGTGAGGGGGGTGGTGCGTGCGTCGTCGTGGCGGTTCGGTGCGGGTGCGGAGTCTGCTCCGGGTCCCGTACTCAAAGTGGGTTCGCCTCCTTTGCTCGGGCTACAAGTGCGCGAGTTTCTCCAGTACCGGTGCGGCGGCGCGCAGCGTCGCCCACTCGTCCTCGTCCAGTCGCCCGGCCAGCTCGGCCAGCCAGGCGTTGCGCTTGCGCCGGCTCTCTTCGAGCATGGCCTCGGCCCGCTCGGTCTGTGTGACCACCTTCTGCCGGCGGTCCTCGGGGTGCGGTTCCAGCCGGACCAGGTCCTTGCTCTCCAGCAGCGCGACGATGCGGGTCATCGACGGCGGCTGGACGTGCTCCTTGCGCGCCAGCTCCCCCGGGGTGGCCGAACCGCACCGGGCCAGGGTGCCCAGGACGGACATCTCGGCCGGGCTGAGCGATTCGTCGACCCGCTGGTGCTTGAGCCTCCGGGACAGCCGCATGACACCGGAACGCAACGCGTTGACGGCGTCCGTGTCGGGATCGGTACCGGTACCGGTACCGGCGGTGTCCGAGGGCTGCTGTGCGGGATCGGGGACCTCGGGGGAAGAGGTGCGGGACAGGTCCGGCATGTTCATTAGATTAACTCATTATTTCACCTAAGGAAAGTGTGCACGGACGGGCGCACGGGAGCAGCGGGGTCCCAGGGACGGGTCACGAAGGGGAGCGCAGCGGCGGAAGCGCGCCCTGCCAGCCCCGCAAGGGCCCGAATTCTCGAGCGGAGCGCATACGGGCCTTTCCAGCGCGACCGGAACCGGCCCGCGCCGGGCGCGTCGCCCATGAGAGACACGCCCGGCGGCGGGTAAACGGCAAGGAAGGAGGCTTCCCCGTCCACGACGCAGTCCACCTAGGGCCCGTACCGAGCAACAAGCCGAACTGCATTCGGATCAGGCGTTTCGCAATGCCAGGACCACGTATACCTTGCGTTCCCGACCTCCAGCGGAACGCACTGTCGCCACCTCAAGGTCGGCCTCGACCCGGTTCCCGAAACATCCGCGCAGCTGAGCCGTGACCTCCGCGTCCGTCCTCGCCCGGATGATCTCTCCCGCGTCGGTCCGGATCTCCACGGTTCCTCGCAGCTCGCTCGCGCTGCCCAGCCAGCCGACAATCGTCGTGGTCTCGGGTTCTCCGAAATCGCTCTGCTCACAAAGAGCGCGGACCCGCTGGGCACCCTCCCGGGTCCACTCACTACGCCTGGTACGGCCGCCGCGTCCCTGCCAGGACATCCGCAGCCCAAGCCCGTCATCCGCGAGTCCGGCGGCCAGGGCCCCTAGGTGCTTCATGGCACGTTGCCCCAACGGCACAAGGTGCTCGGCCAGAAGGTCGTCGGACCGCCCCGCCCCTTCTGAGAGTTCGGCGACCTCGAAGACCACGTCTACCGCGTCTTCGAGAATGGTGGCGGGACTTCCCGAGACCCCAGTGAAGAGATCACCGTCTCCCTCGGGCCCGCGCAGAGTCAGTCCGAAGGACGACGGAAAGACGGCTGCCGCGCTTAGTGCCGTGATGTCCCTTATGGTCCTGGGGATAGGTGCGTGTCTCGTGGGACGTCCCGTTCGCGCCTGTGCGATTGCGGAGATCGACTCCTGAAGATTGACCAGGAAGGAGCCGAGCACCGAGATGCCGACGGTGTGCTGTTCCGTCGGAGCGCCCGTGAGAGCCACGTCCAGCAGCGTGCGGGGGGACCGACTCTCGGGGGCTCCGAGGCGTTCCAGCAGCCGTCGCCGTTGCAGGGCGGCGAACTCCGCCGGAGATTCCGGGCCCATCCGGTCCGCGCCGCGCCGTCCGTGCTCCCGCATCCATTGACGTACGGCGTCCTTGTCGTGCGGATCTGGAAAACGTGCGGGGGTCGTCACAGCAGGACCTCCACATAACCTCGGCGCAGCGACCACACTTCCCCTTCGACGCCCTTTGGCGACCTGGTGCGCTGCCATATCTCATCGTAGAGACCTATGTCCCGGAACGAGTCGTTTGCCGGGGATGGAAGGGTATCGCGTGCCATTCGCCAGACAGGCATGTCCTCAGGCAGCCTGAGGACGGACGCATCAACGCGCATGCCGTGGTCCGCACACCACCCTCTGTCAGTGAGGTCGTCGAGCATGCCCAGCGCTTCCCGGTCGAGCCGGTCGTGCACCTCGGCCCTCAGCAGATAGGTCACGTCGATGTCGCCGGGATCTTCCTTGGCGCTGACGAAGCTGCCGGCTACCCACAACCGGCTGATCTCACCCGCCACGGCTTCCAAGGCACCCCGATGGCACTCCCACTCGTCCCAGAGCAGCTTGCGCTCGTCGGCGTCGGAAAAACATGGGGCATCTACGAAGGCCGCTCGCAGTTGTCCGAGGTCAGCTGTGTGACGACCGGGCGGCAGCAGCCCGGTGACCGGATCCGGTTCCGGCAGACAGCCCATCACATCCCCCGCGCGAACGGATCTTCCGACTTGTCGGATCGTAGCGGGCCGGAACGCGACGGCGGGTGGGTTCCTGAGAACCCACCCGCCGAGAGCACCGTCGGGAGGCGGCTACTTCACGCCGAGGGCGCGTTCGATCGGGTCGAGCATGAAGTAGACGAGGAAGCAGGCGCCCACCACGTTGAGGAGCCAGGGGATCTCGCGGGCCCGGCGGTCGGCGACGCGGAGGAGGATGAAGGCCAGGACGCCGATGCCGATGCCGTTGGTGATGGAGTAGGTGAACGGCATGGAGACGATCGTCAGGAACGCGGGGATCGCGATCGTGAAGTCGCTCCAGTCGATCTCCTTGACGTTGGCCGCCATGATCAGGAAGCCGACGACGAGCAGGGCCGGGGTCGCGGCCTGGGACGGGACGACGGTCGCCAGCGGGGTGAAGATCAGGGCGAGGAGGAAGAGGCCGCCCGTCATGAGGTTGGCGAGGCCGGTGCGGGCGCCCTCGCCGACGCCGGCGGTGGACTCGACGAAGCAGGTGTTGGCGGAGGCGGAGCCGAGGCCGCCGGCGGCGACGGCGACGCCGTCCACCATCAGGATCTTGCCCATGTTGGGCAGCTGGCCGTTCTCGTCGGTGAGCCCGGCCTCCTCGCCGACGCCGATGATCGTGCCCATCGCGTCGAAGAACCCGGACAGCAGCACGGTGAAGACGAACAGGCAGCCGGTGAGCAGGCCCACCTCGTGGAAGCCGCCGAAGAGGCTGATGTTCCCGACGAGGCCGAAGTCGGGGGTGGCGACGACGCTGTCGGGGATGCGGGGAACGCTGAGGCCCCAGTTGGCGTCCGGGATCACGGCCAGTTCGTTGATCACGATCGCCACGAAGGTCATCACGACGATGCCGATCAGGATCGCCCCGGGCGTCTTGCGGACGAGCAGGATGAAGGTCAGCGCCAGGCCCGCCGCGAAGACCAGCACCGGCCAGCCGTGCAGCTGGCCGCCCTGGCCGAGGCCCATGGGGACGGTGGTGTGGGCGGCGTCCGGGTTGCGGGTGACGAAGCCCGAGTCGACCAGGCCGATCAGCGAGATGAACAGGCCGATGCCGATGGCGATGGCCCGCCGGAGGCCGTTGGGGATGGCGTCCATGACCCGCTGCCGCAGACCCGACGCCACCAGGATCATCAGCACCAGGCCGGCCAGGACGACCATCCCCATCGCGTCCGGCCAGCTCATCTTGGGGGCGAGCTGGAGCGAGACGACGGCGTTGATGCCGAGGCCGGCGGCGCAGGCGATGGGGACGTTGCCGATGGCGCCCATGAGGACGGTGCTGAGGCCGGCCATCAGCGCGGTGGCGGTGACCAGTTGGGCGTTGTCGAGCTGGTGCCCGAACTTGTCCTGACCGGCCCCGAGGATGATCGGGTTCAGGATGATGATGTACGCCATCGCGAAGAACGTGGCGAGACCGCCGCGCAGTTCGCGGGCGACGGACGAACCCCGCTCAGTGATCCGGAAGTAGCGGTCGAGCGGACCGCCGGACGGCGTCGGGGACGGCTGCTGGGCGTCGACCGGTGTGGTGGCCGAGGAGGACATGCGGGACCTCAGACGTACGGGACGGGGGCCGAGGCCCACGGAGCGGTTGCTGGGAAGGGGCCGGATCGGACCGGACATGGAGAGGTATGGATGTTCATACAAAAGAAACCGATCAGACCCGACTCGTTTCAGTATGAATAAACAAGCCTCGAATTGCTATCTCCGCGCGTAGACCCCTATAAGCCCCGGGGATCCGGCCAAGATCGTCGACTCAGGACGGACTAGGCTGGCGGCCATGACGAAGTGGACACCCAGGCACGAGGCGCCGGAGCCCCTGGAGGGCAATGTCGTCGCCACCATCACCGGCGGCACGATCGTGTGGTTCGTCCTCTTCCTGGTGCAGCTCCCCTTCTACGGCCGGCTCTCCGACGGCGGCCACCTGTGGTGGCTGTGGACCTGCCTGGCCGGCGGCGGGCTCGGCCTCGTCGGCGTCTGGTACGTCCGCAAGCGGGACGCCGCGATCAAGCGGCACGCGGCGGCGCGGGAACGGGAGCGCGATGCGGCCGAAAGCGTTCCTTCGGAAGGTGAAACGGGCTGAACGCCCGTACCGTCGGATGCATGAGCGATCCGGCGCAGACCGCGGGTGAGACCGCGGACCAGGCCGCACGCGGGGCTCCCGCCCGACCGCCGCACCCGCACCGGCACCCCGGGCTGACCGCCGCGGAGGTCGCCGAGCGCGTCTCCCGGGGCGAGGTCAACGACGTCCCGGTGCGCTCCTCGCGGTCGGTGGGGGAGATCGTCCGGGCCAACGTCTTCACCCGGTTCAACGCGATCATCGGCGTCCTCTTCCTGATCATCCTGGTCGTCGGCCCGCTCCAGGACGGCCTCTTCGGCTTCGTCATCGTCGCCAACACCGCGATCGGCATCCTCCAGGAGCTGCGCGCCAAGAAGACCCTGGACTCGCTCGCGGTCATCGGCGAGTCCAAGCCCACCGTCCGCCGCGACGGCACGCCCGTCTCCCTCGCCACCGGCGAGATCGTCCTCGGCGACGTGATCGAACTCGGCCCCGGCGACAAGTGCGTCGTCGACGGCGAGGTACTGGAGAGCGACGGCCTGGAGATCGACGAGTCGCTGCTGACCGGTGAGGCCGACCCGGTGCTGAAGAAGCCGGGCGACAAGATCATGTCGGGGTCGTTCGTGGTCGCGGGCGGCGGCGCCTTCGCCGCCACCAAGGTCGGCCGCGAGGCGTACGCGGCGCAGCTCGCCGAGGAGGCGTCCCGCTTCACCCTCGTCCACTCCGAACTCCGCACCGGCATCAGCCGGATCCTCAAGTACGTGACGTGGATGATGGTCCCCACCGCCGTCGGCCTCGTCATCAGCCAGCTCGTCGTGCAGGACCACGACTGGCGGGAGGCGGTCCGGCGGATGATCGCCGGGATCGTACCCATGGTCCCCGAGGGGCTGGTGCTGCTGACCTCCGTCGCCTTCGCGATCGGCGTCATCCGGCTGGGCAACAAGCAGTGCCTGGTGCAGGAGCTGCCCGCGATCGAGGGCCTCGCCCGCGTCGACGTCGTCTGCCTCGACAAGACCGGCACCCTCACCGAGGGCGGCATGGACGTCTCCGACCTGCGGCTGCTCTCCGACGCGGAGGAGGCGTACGTCCGCCAGGTGCTCGGCGCCCTCGGCGACTCCGACCCGCGCCCCAACGCCAGCCTCCAGGCGATCGTCGACGCCTACCCCGACGGCGAGGGCTGGCGCTGCGCCGAGGCGCTCCCGTTCTCCTCCGCGCGCAAGTACAGCGGCGCCGAACTCCACTCCCCCGACGGCGAGGTGGCCACCTGGCTGCTGGGCGCGCCCGACGTGCTCCTCAAGGAGGGCGACCGGGCCCTCGGCGAGGTCGAGGAGCTCAACTCCCAGGGCCTGCGCGTGCTGCTGCTCGCCCGCGCCGGCCGCGACCTGGACGACCCGCGCGTCGCCGAGGACGTCAGCCCGGCCGCCCTCGTCGTCCTCGAACAGCGGCTGCGGCCCGACGCGGCCGACACCCTGCGCTACTTCGACGAGCAGAAGGTCGCCGCGAAGGTCATCTCCGGCGACAACGCGGTCTCCGTCGGCGCGGTCGCCGCCAAGCTCGGGCTGCCGCGCGCGGAGTCGCCCGTCGACGCGCGCAAGCTGCCCGCCGAGCGCGAGGACATGGGCAAGGCGCTCGACGAGGGGTCGGTTTTCGGCCGCGTCACCCCGCAGCAGAAGCGGGACATGGTCGGGGCGCTCCAGGCGCGCGGGCACACGGTCGCGATGACCGGCGACGGTGTCAACGACGTACTGGCGCTGAAGGACGCGGACATCGGCGTCGCCATGGGCGCCGGCTCGGAGGCGACGCGGGCCGTCGCCCAGATCGTGCTCCTCAACAACAGCTTCGCCTCACTGCCCTCGGTGGTCGCCGAGGGGCGCAGGGTCATCGGCAACATCACGCGGGTGGCCACGCTGTTCCTGACCAAAACCGTCTACTCGGTGCTGCTCGCCATCCTCGTCGTCTGCACCCGCGTCCCGTACCCGTTCCTGCCCCGGCACCTGACGCTGCTGTCCACCCTGACGATCGGCGTCCCCGCCTTCTTCCTGGCCCTGGCGCCCAACAAGGAGCGCGCCAAACCGCACTTCGTCCGGCGCGTGATGCGGTACTCCGTCCCGGCCGGGCTGATCGCGGGCCTCGCGACCTTCGCCACCTACCTGCTCGCCCGGCACTACTACACGGGCGCCGGCTCCCTCGACGCGGAGACCAGCGCGGCGACGCTCACCCTGTTCCTGATCTCCATGTGGGTGCTGGCGATCATCGCCCGGCCGTACACCTGGTGGCGGGTGCTGCTGGTCGTCGCGATGGGGGTGGCGTTCCTGGTGGTCCTCGCCGTGCCGTGGCTGCAGCGGTTCTTCGCCCTGAAGCTGGTGGGGGCGACGCTGCCGTGGGCGGCGGTGGGCATCGCGGCGGTGGCGGCGGCGGTGCTGGAGGTGGCGTGGCGGTGGGTGGGACGGCGGTTCCCGGCGTGAGTGGAGTAAGCGGGAGTGACCCGGCGCATTCCGGCGTGAGCGGCCGTTCCGGGCGTGAGCGGGAGTGACGCGGCCGCTTCGGGCGGGGGAAGTAACGCCGCCGTTTCGGGCGCAAGGGGAAGTGACGCGGCCGTTTCAGGCGCAAGGGGAGGTGACGCGGCCGTTTCAGGCGCAAGGGGAGGTGACGCGGCCGTTTCAGGCGCAGGGGGAAGATACGCGGCGGGCGACCGGGGCCGGTGCCCGCCGGCTGACGGTCGACAGCGATCTCAGGCGGACGGCTGCTCGTCCTCCAGGAAGTCCCGCAGCTTCTCGCGCAGCTCCGGCGTGTCCTCGTGCCGGTGCACGGAGACGGCGTGCTCGGCCGCGGCCCGCAGGACCTCGTCCTCCTCGCCGGAGATGGTGAGCGTGCAGTGCGACTCGCTGGGGTACTTGCGGCAGTCCGCCACTTTCCTGGTCATCTCGGCCTCCCGGGTCCCGAACGAACCGGATCGGTACTTCCCAGCGTAGGACGCGGCGCAGGACGCGGCGCAGGACGCGGCGCAGGACGCGGCGCAGGACGCGGCCGAAGCGCGCCTCAGTCGCCGAGCAACCGCCGGACGTGGGCGGCCAGCGCCGCGCGCAGCCGCTCCGGGTCCTGGCCGCGCTCGCCGACGAGGTGCTCGACGAGGTCGGCGCGGACGGCCGCCAGCAGCGCGTGGGCGGTGAAGGACACGTCGTCGTCACCGGCCCCGACCGACAGCCGGCGCAGCGCGTCCGTGAGGACGTCGTGCCACCACCCGTAGTGGGCCACCGCGTAGGGGCTGCCGGCGCCCGCCTCCTCCAGCGCGAGGGCGAGGTGGCGGTGGTCCAGCTTGAAGCGGAGCACGGCGTCGAGCAGGGCGGGGACGCGGTCGCGCGGCGGGGTGCCCGGGCCGAGCGGCGGCGGGCCGGCCTCCACCGCTTCCCGCAGTGCGCCGGTCCGGGCCTCGACGACAGCCTTGATCAGGCCCGTACGGTCGCCGAACCGCCGGAAGAGCGTCCCCTTGCCCACCCCCGCCGCCGCGGCGATGTCGTCCATCGAGACGCTCCGGGGGCTCTCGGAGCGGGCGAAGAGGGCGTCGGCGGCGGCGAGGACGGCCTCCCGGTTGCGGACGGCGTCCGCGCGGGGACTGCGTGCGGTCATGGGTCTCCGGCTCCTGTCTCCGTGCCCCGGGCACGGAAGCCTTGCTAAGCGGACCGACGGTCCGTTACGTTGAAACGGACCGCTGGTCCGCATCTTTTGGTTCCCCATCCTAGGGAGGACACCGCCATGACCCCACCCCGCCTCACAGACGCGTCCCCGGACGACGACGCCGCCGCCGTCGTCCGCCGCGGCCTGGACCTGCTGCTGGCGAAGGACATGGGCGGCTGGGCCGCCCTCTGCCACGACGACGCGGTCGTCGAGTTCCCCTTCGCCCCGCCCGGCTACCCGCGCCGGCTGGACGGCCGGGCGGCCGTCGAGGAGTACGTGGCCGACTACACGGACCACATCGACCTCCACGCGTTCCCCTCCGTCGAGATCCACCGGACCACCGCGCCGGAGACCGTGATCGTCGAGATGCGGGCCACCGGGCGGACGGTCGCCACCGGCGAGCCGTACGTCATGGACTACATCGCCGTCGTGACCGTCCGGGACGGGCGCTTCGTCCGCTACCGGGACTACTGGAACCCGCTCGCCCTGCCCGGTTCCACGCTCGACGCCAAGTCCGTCCCATCCGTCCCGACCGTTCCCTCCGTCCCTTCCGTCCCCTCCGTCCCCTCCGTCCCGGCGGACGCGGCATGACCGCCGGCACGATCCTCGTCACCGGCGCCACGGGGACCACCGGCAGCCGGCTGACCGCCCGGCTGACCGCGCTCGGGCAGCCGGTGCGGGCGGCGTCCCGGACGCCCGCGGACGGGTCGCACGGCGTCGATCGGTACGGCTTCGACTGGTACGACCCCGCCGGCCACGAGGCCGCCCTGCGCGGCGTCGACCGCCTCTACCTCGTCCCGCCCGTCGCCGCGTCCGACCCCGCCGCCGTGATGCTGCCCTTCCTCGAACGCGCCCGCGCGGCGGGCGTGCGGCGCGCCGTGCTGCTGAGTTCGTCCGCGCTGCCCGCCGGCGGACCGGGCGCCGGGAAGGTCCACGCGGCGCTGGCGGACGGCCTGTTCGCGGAGTGGGCGGTGCTCCGCCCGTCCTGGTTCATGCAGAACTTCCGCGGCGGCCACGCGCACGCCCGGAGCCTCCGCGAACACGGGGAACTGGTGACGGCGACCGGCGACGGGCGCGTCGCCTTCATCGACGCGGACGACATCGCGGCGGTCGCCGCCCGCGCCCTCACGGACCCGGTGGCCCCCTGCCGCGACCTCGTCCTCACCGGCCCGCGTGCCCTCGGCTACGCCGAGGTGGCGGCGGTCTTCATGGACGTCACCGGCCGCCCGGCCCGCCACCGGCCCGTCCCCGCGCCCGTACTGCGCGAACGGCTGGTCGCGGACGGTCTCCCCGAGCCGTTCGCGGCGCTGCTCGCACGGCTCGACGAGGACATCGCGGCGGGGGTGGAGGACCGGGTGACGGACGAGGTGCGGCGGGTGACGGGGCGCGAGCCGCGCGACTTCCGCGCGTTCGCGGAGGAGGCGTTCGCGGGGGACGAGCGCGGCGGGCGCGTCCGGTCGGGTCCCGGCTCGGCATCCGGTGAGGTCCCGGCTCAGCGGCTCAGCGCCCGCTCGTAGACGGCCTTCGCGACCGCGCCGAAGCGGGGGCCGGACATCGTCCGGCTGCCGTCCGGGGAGTCACCGTGGCTGTTGACCGATACCAGCGTCCCCAGACCGGACTTGGCGTCGAAATCGGCCAGCCAGGGGCCGCCGCTCGACCCGCCCGCCATGTCGCAGGGGATGACCACCTCGTCGTCGGGTCCCGCCTTGGTCGTCCCCGTGCAGGCCAGCAACTCCTCGCCGCGCTGCGGGCGGGACGCCGGGTAGCCGAAGGACGTCACCTTCGCACCGGGCTTCCGGTCGAACGCGATCGACTGGCCGCCGACCGCGTCCGTCAGCCTCCGGCCCTTGACCGGGTCGACGGTCAGCGCGGCGACGTCACCGACCGCGTCCTTCGCCCAGGACGCGGGCGTCACGGTCGCGGCGACCGGGAAGACGCCGTACGGGCGCTCCCCCTTGTCATAGCCGGGCACGAACACGAGGTCCGTGTACGTGTTGACGGGCGAGGCCGGACGGCGGACGCAGTGCGCGGCCGCCATCACCACGGAACGGTTGCCGCTGCGGACGGCGGTGGCGGTGCACCAGGTGTCGTCGCCGTTGGCGTTGACGAAGAACAGCCGCCCGACGGTCTTCATCCGCGGGCCCTTCCAGGGTTTCGCCAGCGGGCCGGTCCTGCCGAGGTCCACGGCGAGGCCGGTCTTCCGCATCCGCTCCGGCGTCCAGTAGGCGAGCGCCTGCCGGCGCTCCTTCGCCGTGTACGCCACCTCGGCGACGGCCGGCGCGGCAGCCCGGCCGGCCGCACGGGAAGTGGGGGCCGCGGAGGCGGCGGAGGCGGCGCCGAACGTCACGGCGGCGGCCAAGGCGGCGGAGGCGAGCCTGCGGCGGTTGGGGCGGGGAGCGCGCATGAGGCGGTGTCTCCTGACGGAGGGGAGGGGACGGTTCGGTTCCGGGTCGGTTCCGGGCGTGGAGACGATCACGGCAACCGGACGGTTCCGCCCGATCCGAGGAGCTTCACCCTGCCCGGATCCGGTCGGCTGCCGACGATGGGAAACGCCTGGGATCCGTACAGGTTGCTCGACCGGCATGGTCCGCGGACGCGACGAACGCGCCGTCACCCACGAGGTCTTCGACGGACTGCCTCCCGGCAAGGTGCCTGCTCACCTTCGCGGCATCCTCGTCGCCACAGGCACCCTGCCACCGCGCGACGAACGGCTCGCCGCCCTGGAAAAATGGATCACTGCAACAGTCCAGGCTCACCCGGACCCCGTAGAACGCCGGATCCTGGTCGGCATTCGACCTCAGCAGGACCCTCGCCACCGACGCCGGTCGACGAACCAGCCGGCGGACCGCTCCGCCCGCCGACAACGGAGAAGAGTGCACCGGTCCACCACGGCATCCTGGTTCGACGACTTCGAGGTGTCCGCACCAACCCTGATCCACTTCCTCGAACAGCTCCGCCAAGCTGTCACAGCCTTCGCACGCCGCTGAGACCCCTCACCCCATGCCCACGGCTTCCGCAGCCGCTCTCGGCCGACCCTCAGTCAGGACGACGAGCACGCTTGCGTCCACCCGAGGTCCAGGAGGCCGGCCCGCCGTGCCGGCGTTCGCAGTTGTCGTACCGCAGGTGCAGCCGACGGAGGTCCTGCAGCGCGGCGACGGGGAACGGGTGCCGAACCCACTTCGCCTTGTAGCCGTCCTCCCCGTGGAGCCGGACCACCACCGCCCCCCCTGCCAGTGATCTCCTGCCCGAAGACGGTACAGCGGCGTTGACGGCGGCCCTCACACGGAACGGCCCGTGGTCGGCACCCGCCACCCGGGCGCCCGCCTCAGCCCACGCGCGGCGGTGACTCGCGGAGTTCGGCGAGGAGGGTCAGGAAGAGGCCGTAGTCGGGGATGACCGCGAGCTCCCGCTCGCACTTCTTCGGCCGACCGTCGGACAGTTCCACCGTGAGCCAGCCTTCCTTGGTCCTGGCCGGGCCGACGTACTCCCACGGCACCGGCCGCTTCCCCTTCCAGATCAGGCCGTCCCGGCTGAGGCCGAAGTCCCCGAAGGAGACTTCATATCCCTGCCGCAGCCGCTCCCGGGCGGCCGGCAGCCGGCGGGTGGCGACGTGTTCGCGGATCGCCTCGCCGAGCCCGAAGTACCGGTACCCGTGATCGCCCCGGCTCTTGTAGTAGGCGCTGATCCGCAGCGGCCCGCCGTGCGCGCAGGCGATGGTGAAGGTGAAGTACGTCGCGTCGTAACGGCCGTTGTACGTACGGTCGGCGACCCGCGCGGTCACCTCCGTCATGTCGGCGAGGCGGAACACCTCCGCCGGCCCGCCGTGGTCCTGGCGGACGACGCCGCGCGCGAACTCGTAGACCCGGTTGATCTTCCTGCGCGACAGGCCGCTCGTCAGCGCGTACACGTCGACCGGTTGCCCGAGCTCCTGGCGTTCGGCGGCGTCCCGCGCCTCCGGCGTGAGGACGCGCCATTCGCCGTCCCTGGGCAGCAGTATCTCCGGCATGTGGCACCCCCGTGTGTCCGATCAGGTACCGGGGCAGCGTAACGCCGAAGCGCCGGGCCGCCCCCGCCTGCGGCCCCGGGCGCACCTTCCGAAGCCGTCCGCCTCCGCCACCCCGAAGGGCAAGCCCAGCCCCACCTCCGCGAGCCGGGACCCCGACCCGGGCACGTACGGCTACGTCCGGCAGTCACCGGGCCGTACCAGGAGTACCCGGCCGTCTCCCTCGCCGCGTCGGGCGCGAAGCCCTGCTACCACCGTTCCGCCGTCAACGCGTACGGCCACACCTGGACCTACGCCCGCGCGGCCGGCACGAGCGCCGCGGGCCGGATGTCCAACGACAGCCTCATCCGTCAGAACGGCCCTTCCACTCCCTGCCGTTGACCGTGACGACGCGTCAGTCGAACCACCGGTCCCGCGCGAGTTCCGTCGTCCGCGACGGGTCCTCCAGCAGCGCCGCGGCCTCGAAGCGGCGGGACCAGTGGCCGGCCGCCCAGGCGAGGCCGGCGGCCACGCCCTCCAGCGTGGTGGCGTGCAGGACGCCGTCCGGGCCGAGGCGCCAGTCCAACTCCACGTCCCCGACGTGCAGTTCCTCGTGCTCGACGTACGTCGTCGGCGCGTCGGGGAGCAGGACGCGGACGCCGTCGGGGACCTCGCGGAGTTCCCCCGCGCTCGCCTCCACCACCGCGGGTACCGCCTCGCTCAGCCGTCGCACCTGCAACAGCTCCGCGAGGTCGGCGGCGCGGTCCGGGCGGACGGGCAGCAGCGGCAGGCCCGCGGCGAGCGGGAGGAGGTCGGGAGCGTCCGCGACCAGCGCGTCCGCCGCGTCGACGACCCGCACCTCGCCGTCGACGACGGCCCGCAGCTCGTCGGGGAGGGTCACCTCCTCGGGGTCGAGCGCGGCCAGCAGGCCGTAGAGGGCGTGCAGCCGGTCGGCGCGTACCGGCCGCTCGGGGTCCGCGAGGCGGGCCAGCAGCTCGGCGGCGCCGCCCGGTTCGTCGAGCAGGGCCGCGGCGGTGGTGCGGACGCCGAGGGCGCGCAGCACCTGCTCGTCCGCGAACCCGGTCGCGTCCGCCTCCTCGTACAGGCCCTCCAGCAGCGGGTCGCCGCCGGCGGCGCGCAGCCCGGCGGGGCGGCGGCCGTCCAGGACCGGGTGGCCACGCAGCCACCAGGCGGTGTACGGGCGGACGCTCTCCGTCGTGCCGTCCGGCAGCAGGACGCGGACGGGCGCGGTGAGCGCGTCGCGCAGCGGCGGCCGGGACAGCATGGCGAGGGCCCGCGGCCAGGCGTCGTCGGCGACCAGGTCGAGGTCGCGGACGGCGGTGAGTTCGGTCGCCACGGGCGGCACGGGCGTCTCGGGAAGCCCGTCGAGGACGTCCTCGCACCACACGTCGACGGCGTCCAGCAGCCCGGCGTCCTCGGGCTCGGGGAAGTCACCGTCGCGCGGCTCCAGTTCGTCCGGGTCGAGGACGACGTCGGTGGCCCGGACGAGGGCGAAGTCGGCCAGGACGCCGACGGCGGTGAGCGGCTGCCCGCCCCAGCGCTCGGCGAGCGCGGCGTCGCAGGCGGCGAGTTCGCCGGGGCGGATGACCTGCTCGAACGGGCTGCCGGGGAGGACGAGTTCGCCGGCGGGGGCGAGTTCGCCGTCCTCGTCGGGGAGGGCGAGCGCGGCGAGCCACGGCTCGTCGCCGGGCGCGAGGTTCGCGTCGCGGACGAGCGCGAGGACGGTGTCGGCCAGTTCGTCGGGGTCGAGGGCGTCCTCGTCCCACGACTCGGCCGCGTCGAGCGAGTGCGCCACCGCGGCCCGCACCTGCGGGGTGGTGAGCACCGCGCGCGGCGAGGACGGCGTGGCGCCGAGCTTCTCCAGCAGCGGGTGGGCCGCCGCCGGGTGGGCGATCTTCAGGCCGAGCCGGGACAGCCGCTCCGCGCCGGACGCCGCCTCGGCGTCGGCGGGCGGCAGCAGCACCTGGCGGGGGCCGATCGCGGTGCGGCTGCCGTCGGCGAGGGGGACGGGCAGGCCGCTCAGCCGGTCCGGGTCCACCCCGGCGAGGCTGTCGTACAGCCGCCACCACCACTCCGCCGTCCGCTCGACGCCCGCGAGCCGGTCGATCGTCTCCCCCAGCGAGACCCGTGCCACACCGAGCGCGCGCAGCTCCTGGCGGCGCTCCAGCCCCGCCGGCAGCAGGCTGCGGAACAGCTCGCCGAGCACCGCGACGGTGGCCGCGCTCGCGCCCTCCACGATCTCCGCCTCGGCGGGCCGCAGCGCGTACGGCTCCTCGCCCTCCGGCGCGGCGGACGCGCTCGGCAGGAACGCCACCCTCGGCAGCCGCTCCAGCACCAGGCTGCGCAGCTCCGCGTCGAGCGGGCTCTGCGCCAGCGGCGACGGGACGAGGTCGAGGATGCCGGCCGTCACCGGCCGCCAGTCGCGCAGCAGCGCGGTGTACGCCTCGGCGGCGCGGCCCACGAGGAAGTCGGTGAGCGGGCCGGGCGCGGCGTGCCGGCGCGTCGGATCCATCGGGAACGTGGCGATCAGCAGGGCGGGCAGGCCCAGCGGCTCGTCGGTGGGGGTCGGGGCGTGCAGCACCGGCGCGGTCCGCGGGCGGGCGGGCGCGCCGTCCGGGCCCACGGGGACGGCCCAGGTCAGCGCCCAGTCGGGGCGCAGCCGCTCCTCGACCGGGCGGTCGGCGAGCAGCGCCGGGTCCAGCCGCCCGCCGGCCCGCTCGACGCGCCAGCGGGTGGTCTCCCCCGCGCTGTCCTCGACGACGACGTGCCCGGCCTCCTGATGCGCCGTCAGGATGCGTGGTGCGGCGCCCGGCAGCTCGACGACGAGTTCCCGCAGCCCGGGGAGGGCGAGCAGGAGGGCGTCGTCCACGCCCGCGAGCAGCCGCTCGGCGAGGTCCTGCGCGGCGCCGTCGCGCAGCGGCAGCACGACGACGGTGTCGTAGCCCTCGGGCGCCGTGCCCTCGGCGGGCAGCGGCAGCCGGAGCAGCGGGACGTGGCCCTCGCGGCGGCGCAGTTCGTCGCCGAGCGCGGGCGCTCCGGCCGCGGCCTGCTCCGCCAGGCCGCGCGCCTCGGCCAGCGACCAGCGGACACCACCCGAACGACTGATCACCGCGGGCTCGTCGCTGACGGCGAGGACGGCCGCGAAGCCGACGCCGAAGCGGCCCGCCGCGCCCGTCTCCTCCCGCTTGGCCGACGCGCGCAGCGTCGCCAGCGACTCGACTCCCGCCGCGTCCAGCGGCGCCCCGGTGTTCGCCGCCGCGAGCACCGCCGGGCCGTCGGCGTGCGCCGGGTGCAGCGTCAGCCGCAGCCGGCCCGGGACGCCCGCGCGGGCGGCGGCGTCGGCGGCGTTCTGCGCCAGCTCGACGACGAGACGGTCGCGGTAGCCGCCGAGCGCCAGGTCCTCCTCGGCGTTGGCGTCCTCCCGGAACCGGGCCGCCGACGCCGTCCAGGCGTCCAGCACCCCCCGGCGGAGGCGGCCGGTACCGAACGGGTCCGTCGCTGTGCCGCTCACGTCGTCTCGTCTCCTCTGCGTGGAGCCTTGCCCACGGGGTGGGCCTTGCAAGGGTGAACGTACCGTGCGGGTGTTCGCGGGGTGGCGGAGTGGGGTGGCCCGGGGCGCGGGCGGGCCGCAGCACCGGCGCCCGTCACCCACGGGCGCCCCGCGGGAGCGGCAGGGCCCCACCGCCGGACTCGTAAGGATGACAGGCCGGTTGGAGCGGGCGACGGCGGGGCAGATGCCCTCGTCCGGCGGGTCGCACTCCCCGAGGACGAGAGGAGATCCCCATGGCCACTGTCTCCATCCGCGATTTCTCCTTCATCCCCAGCCAGTTGACGGTCGTCGCCGACGACTCGGTCACCTGGACCAACGACGACGGCACCGACCACACGGTGACGGCCGACGACGGCTCCTTCGACTCGGGCCCCTTCGGTCCGGGCGCTTCCTTCACCCACACCTTCAGGCAGAGCGGGACGTTCCCGTACCACTGCGACATCCACCCGGACATGAGGGCGACGGTGACGGTCACCTGAGAGCGGGCCGCGCCGGGGGCAGGGCGGTCGCCGGGGGCGCCGGTGTCGGCACCGCCGCACCGAGCGACGAGGCGTACGCCGGCCGTTCGCTCGGTTCCGTCCGGGAACGCCGACGGCACCACCGGCGGGCGGCCACCCCCGCGTACGACCCGCGTGTACCCCGGGCACAACGCGCCGTGCCGCCCGGAAACCGGACACGGCCCCGGCCGCCGTGGCCACCGTGGCCGCCGAGCGGCGCGGCGCGTCCCGGCGGCCGGGCCGTCGCCCGGTCCGGCGCGCCGCGCGAGCGGCTACGCGTGCCCCAGGTCCTCGTCGCCCGCCGCGGCGCCGGAGTCGCGGGCCGCGTCGCCCATCGGCAGCACGTCCACGACCGTCTCGTCGATGACGGGTGGCGCCGGGCGCGGCGGCTTGGGCATGACGGCGGCCTCGGAGTGGCCGCCGCAGCCGTAGGAGAGGGAGACGACGTGGCCGTCGGCGGCGCCGAACTCGTTGCCGCAGATGCCGAAGGCCTGGCCGAGGGAGCCGCCGATGGGGATGAGGAAGCCGCAGCTGACGCAGGAGGCGGGGGCGGCCTGGGCCATGGGCGTCTTGGCGCCGTGCGACTCGTCCCAGCGGTCGGCGGCGATGTGCAGGCCGTAGCGGGACAGGACGCGGGCGCGGCGCATGCCGAGTTCTTCGGCGAGGGAGGTGAGGGAGCCGCGCGCCGGGGCGGTCGGCTGGGCGGCGGGCGGGCCGGGCGCCACCTCGGCGTCCTCCGCGTCGGCGAGGTCGGCCAGCTCGTGGGAGAGGCCCTCGGGGGCGACGACGGAGTTCGGCGGCGGCTCCTCGGCGCCCGTCCAGCCCGGCTCCAGCCGCAGGTCGTCGGCCTCGGTGGGCAGCAGGTCGCCGGGGCCGAGGTCGCCGGGGCGCAGCCGCTCGCTCCAGGGCACCCATTCGGGCGCGAGGAGGGCGTCGGGGCCGGGCAGCAGAACCGTCTCGTCGAGCGTGACGTTCTTGGCGCGGGAGGCGCGGGCGACGGTGACGGCCCAGCGCCACCCGCGGTAGCCGGGGTCGAGGCAGCGGAAGTAGTGCGTGACGACGCGGTCCCCGTCGGCGACGACCTCGACGTGGTCACCGACCTGCCCGGGGTGCGCGGCCTCCTCGGCCGCCGTACGGGCCAGTTCGACCGCCTCGGCGCACAGGCGGTCCGGGGTACGGCTTCGCATCGCAGCACTCACAAGAATCGATTCTCTCTTCCACGCCGTCTCACGAGTGCGCCAGCCGAGCGGCCGGGCCGGCGGACGGAGCGGACCGGAGGACCGCGTCGACGTCCGCGCCCGAACGGCCTCGGGCGCACCTGGTCATGTCCATTCTGCGGGATCGAGACTCGGCGCGCGGCCAAGAACGACCGCTGGTGGCGCGTGGGGCACGCTACCCCGGGTGGCCACCCGGGGGATACCCGGGTTTCGGTGAGCTCCCCGCGTCGCTCCGGTACGCCCCCGGGAGCCCCCGGGAGAAGCGACCCGGCCGAGTGTGCCGTACTCCGCTCCAGGTGGGGCAAGATGACGTCGTGGGTGTCATCCGGTCAGCACATGGCGGTCCGCTCCGCCGGGGCGGCCGGAGCGTCGGCCGCGCCCTGCGCGCGCCCGTCGCGTTCGCGGCGCGCGGCATCCGCAAGGCGACGCACGCGCACGGCGCGGGCGAGTCGGGCCTGGCCAAGCTGATCGAGCTGCACGCGGTGCACTCCGCGGGCGACATGCTCATCACCATCGCGCTGGCCTCGACCGTCTTCTTCTCCGTCCCCACCGACCAGGCCCGCGGCCGGGTGGCGCTCTACCTGGCGATCACCATGGCGCCGTTCACCCTTCTGGCCCCGGTGATCGGCCCGCTGCTGGACCGGCTCCCGCACGGGCGGCGGGCCGCCATGGCCGCGGCGATGATCACCCGGGTGGTCCTGGCGCTGACCATGACGGGCGCGGTCGCCACCGGCGGCCTGGAGCTCTACCCGGCGGCCCTCGGCGTGCTGGTGGCCTCCAAGGCGTACGGGGTGGTGCGGTCGGCCGTCGTGCCACGGCTGCTGCCACCACGGATCTCGCTGGTGAAGGCGAATTCCCGGGTGACACTGGGGGGACTGCTGGCCACGGGAGTGGCGGCCCCGCTCGGAGCGGGGCTGCACCACCTGGGGCCGGCCTGGCCGCTGTACGGCGCGTGCGTCGTCTTCCTGCTCGGCGCCTACCTGTCGCTGTCCCTGCCGCACGTGGTCGACTCGGCGAAGGGCGAGGCCCGCGCCCGCCTCGCGTCCGACGAGCACCGGCGCCACCGGCCCCACCTGCACCGGCACGACCGGCCTCCCGCCCTGCCGCGGCGGTCCGCCGCCGGCCGGCGCGGGCCCGGCCCGTGGCGGGCGTGGCGGGAGCGGCGGGCGCTCCGGGAACGCCGTCCCAAGCCCGGGCTCCGTACCGTCGGCCGCTCGGTACTGCACGCGCTCCAGGCGAACAGCGCGCTCCGCATGCTGTCCGGTTTCCTCACCTTTTTCCTGGCGTTCCTGCTCCGCGTCCACCCGCTGGACGGACTCAGCCCGGCGTTCTCGCTGGGCATGGTCGCGGTGGCGGCCGGCGGCGGGAACGCCCTCGGCACGGCGATCGGCGCGCTGCTGCGCTCCCGCGGCCCGGAGAAGACGATCGCCGTCGTCCTCACCGCGGCGCTGGCCTCGACGGTCGTCGCGGCGGTGCTCACCAACGCGTTCTTCATCGTCCTCGTCGCGGCGGTCGCGGGCATCTCGCAGGCGCTGGGCAAGCAGTCGCTGGACTCGCTGATCCAGCGGGACGTCCCGGAGGAGGTCCGGACGTCCGCGTTCGCCCGGTCCGAGACCCTGCTCCAGATGTCGTGGGTGCTCGGCGGCGGCATCGGCATCCTGCTGCCGCTCAACGGCGTCCTCGGCATGGCGGTGGCCGCCGGGTTCCTGGCGCTGGGCGTGGCGACGGCCGTCCGGGGCCTGCTGACGGCCGCCCGGCGGGGCACACCGCATCCGCGGGTCGCGTGACGGGCGGCGGCCGCCGGTGCGCCCCGGCGGCCGGGCACGGCTCGCCGCGGCGGCACACCGGCGCTACGGGCTACGGGCCACGGGCCACGGGCCACGGGCCACGGCATGATCCACGGCGGTCCGACACGGCTCGCCGCACCCGCGCGTCACGGGATTGACGTGGCCAGATAGCCTGCCCGCATGACCGCTGCGTTTTTCCGGGGCAGAAGCCGCCGCGCCGCTGCCGCACTCGGGGCCGTGACCTTCGGTGTCGTCGCCCTCTCCGCCTGCGACAAGCCCACTCCGCTGACGACGCTGACCGTCGGCAAGTCCGAGGTCCACTCCGAGGCCGCCTGCTACAACGGCAAGCAGGGCATCTCCGAGAAGGACTTCGAGGACTGCGCCAAGGAGAGCGGCAAGACCGTCAAGGTGAACGTCGACGACGACCTCCACATCGGCGTCGACCCCAAGGTCGCCAAGAAGGGCTGGACGGCCATCATCAACAACCGCCCGACCGGCCCGTGGTCGAAGACGTACCGCACCATCCCGGTCCGGAACTACCTCCAGTCCGGCATGGAGGAGGCCAGGGTCACCATCGTCATGTACGGCGAAGGCAAGCCGTACGGCGTGTGGAACTACACGCTCAAGAACGACAGCTGACGATGCGCGTCCTCGTCGTCACCGCCGTCGCCGCCGAGCGGTCGTCCGTGACGGCCGCCGCCGGTCCGGCGGGTCCCGAGGATCCCGCGCCCGCGGAAACAGCGCTGCCCGGCGGCGCCGTCCTGCACCGGACGACGGCGTCCGGCGTGACGTACGACGTGCTGGCGGCCGGGGTGGGCCCCGCCGCGGCGGCGGCCGGCACGGCCACGGCCCTGACGGCGGCGGCGCTCGCCGGCGCCCCGTACGACCTGGCGGTCTCGGCGGGCATCGGCGGCGGCTTCGCCCCCGGGGCGCCGCTCGGCGGGCTCGTCGTCGCGCGCCGCATCGTCGCCGCCGACCTGGGCGCGGCCACGTCGGAGGGCTTCCTGCCCGTCACCGAGCTGGGCTTCGGCGTCGACGCGCACCCGGTGGACGACGCGCTCGTCCGCGCGGTCGGCGCGGCGACGGGCGCCCGGCCCGGGGCCGTACTGACCGTCTCCACCGTGACCGGCACGGCGGCCCGCGCCGCCGAACTGGCCACCGCGCACCCGGACGCCCTGGCCGAGGCCATGGAGGGCTTCGGCGTGGCCGAGGCAGCGGCGGCGCACGGCGTGCCGGTGCTGGAACTGCGGGCCGTCTCCAACGCGGTCGGCCCCCGCGACCGGGCCGCCTGGCGCATCGGGGACGCGCTCGCCGCCCTGACGGAGGCGTTCCGGGCGCTGGGCCCGGCCTTGACGGAGGCGTTCCGGGCCGCGGGAGCGGAGCCGTCGGCGACGGCGACGGCGACGGCGACGGCGACGGCGACGGCGACGGCGACGGCGACGGCGACGGCGACGGCGACGGCGACGGCGACGGCGACGGCGACGGCGACGGAAGCGATACGACCTGCCGAAGCCTCCGCCGCCACTCCCGCCGCCACCTCCGCCGTCACTCCCTCCGTCACCCCAGAGGACATCACCGAGGAAGGCCGCCGAGACTGATGGACCGGACGCCCGTGGACCAGCCGATCCGCATCGCCTACTCCCCCTGCCCCAACGACACGTTCGTCTTCGACGCCTGGGCGCACGGCCGGATCCCCGGCGCGCCGCCGCTGGACGTGACGTTCGCGGACATCGACGTCACCAACGGCATGGCGGAGCGCGGCGAGCTCGACGTGCTCAAGGTGTCGTACGCGGTGCTCCCGTGGGTGCTGGACGAGTACGCGCTGCTGCCCTGCGGCGGCGCGCTGGGGCGCGGTTGCGGGCCGCTGGTGCTGACCGCCGGCGGGATCGCCGACCCGGCGGAGCTGGCGGGCCGGACGGTCGCGGTGCCGAGCGAGCGCTCGACCGCCTACCTGCTGTTCCGCCTGTGGGCGGCGGCCGAGGTGCCGGGCGGGGTGGGCGAGATCGTCGTCCTGCCGTTCCACGAGATCATGCCGGCGGTGCGGGACGGCAAGGTGGACGCCGGTCTGGTGATCCACGAGGCCCGGTTCACGTACGGGAACTACGGGCTCACCCGCCTCGCCGACATGGGCGAGCACTGGGAGGCCACCACCGGCCTGCCCATCCCGCTGGGCGCGATCGTCGCCAGGCGCTCGCTGGGCGCGGAGATGCTGACGCGGCTGGCCGAGGCGGCCCGGACGTCCGTGCGGATGGCCTGGGACGACCCGGAGGCGTCCCGTCCGTATGTGCTGGAGCACGCTCAGGAGATGGACCCGGCCGTCACCGACCAGCACATCGGGCTGTACGTCAACGAGTTCACCGCCGACCTCGGGGAGAGCGGCTACGCGGCGGTCCGCGGCCTGCTGACCCGGGCGGCGGCGGAGGGACTGGTACCGGCCGTGGGACCGGACGCGCTCAGGTTCGTCTGACGCGCGCCCGGTCTCCGTACGGTGCGTCCGGCGGGCGTCCCGGACCGGTCACCCGACGGTCAGACGTCGAGCTGGTCCGCCACCGCCCGCAGCATGTTGGCGATCTTGGAGCCCGACGCCTTGTCGGGGTAACGGCCCCGCTCCAGCTGCTGGGTGACGTTCTCCAGGAGGGTGGTCAGGTCCTGGACGATCGAGGCCAGCTCGTCGGGCTTGCGGCGCTGCGCCGCCGCCACGGAGGGGGTGGGGTCCAGAACCGTCACGGAGAGCGCCTGGTCACCGCGCTGCCCGGCGACGACGCCGAACTCCACGCGCTGGCCTGGCTTGAGGGCGTCGACCCCGTCCGGGAGCACCGAGGAGTGCACGAAGACGTCTCCGCCGTCGTCGCGGGAGAGAAAGCCGAAGCCCTTCTCGCTGTTGAACCACTTGACCTTGCCGGTAGGCACGTCTGTCCTCGTCCTCGTACTCGTCGGAAATCGGAAACGGTCGGAATGTATCGGAAACGGTCGGTAAGTGTGGGAAGTTATCGAAACATCTGAAAGCAAGTAAAAACGGCTCCGGATAGCACGGCAGCGGGTCGCGAAACCCGCTGAACCGAAGCCAGAACCAAGGCTAATGGTCCCGGGCCCGGTGACAAGACGTCCTCAGGTCGTACCTCTGCGCGTCCGGCGCGCCTCCGGTGGTGTCCGCTCCCGCCCCGCCGCCGGGCGGTCCCTCCGCGCCGCTCCTGGTCACAGCCCTGCCGGGCAGCCGCGGGCGCACGCCCGCCACAAGGCAACTACCCTGCTCGGGTGAGCAACGAAACGCCCCAGGCCGGGGATCTGCTGGTGCGCGCTGGCGCGATCGTCTTCCTCGTGGGCGCAGTGGCCACCATGGCCACCGTCGCCCCGCTCTTCCTGGGCGCCGACCCACTGCCGTCGGCCGCCTACTTCGTGTGCATGCTCATGGGCGTCGGCTTCGTGATCGCGGCGGCCGGCGTCCTGCGCACCGCCGCCGACCAGCGGCGGCGCGCACGGGAGGCGTCGGCGGCGCGCTGATCCGGGGCGGGCGGCCGGGCTTTCAGGCCGGTCAGGCCGGTCAGGCCGAAGTCGCCGCCCCCTCCGCCACCGCCGCCCGGTGCGCCCGGAGCCAGCGGGGGAAGTCCGCGAGCCCGTCGAGGACGACGTCCGCGCCGGCGGCGCTCAGTTCGCCGGCCGGGCAGGGGCCGGTGGGGACGGCGACCGACAGGGCGCCCGCGGCGTGGGCGCCCCGGACGTCGCCGGTGTGGTCACCGACGTAGACGCCGGCGCCGTGCTCGCGGAGGGCGACCGCCTTCTGCTCGGCCCACAGGTCGCCGATCAGCGCGTCCGGCTCCAGGCCCAGGTGGTCGAGGTGGAGCCGGGCGTTCCCGCCGTGCTTGGCGGTGACGACGATCGACCGGCCGCCCAGTTCCCGTACGGCGGCGAGGGCCTCCCGGGCGCCTGGCATCGCGAGCGAGCCGGTGATCGCGAGCTCCCGGTACAGGGCGCGGTAGCGATCGGCCACCCGCGGCACGTCCGCCTCCGGGAACCACTCCCGCAACTCCTGGAACAGCGGCGGCCCGAGCCGGCTGACCGCCAGCTCGGCGTCGATGAACACACCGGTCTCGGCGGCCAGGGCCTCGTAGGTCGTCCGGATCCCCGGCCGGGAGTCGATCAGCGTCATGTCCAGGTCGAAGCCGACGGTGAAGGGGGCTGCCGGTACGGCGGCGCGGGGCTGCGTGGTCATGCGGCTCATTGTGCGCGCGGGGACCGGACCACCGCGCGGGCGGGGTCGGTACAGCGGTGGCGCGCGACGGAACGGTGGAGCCGGCGGGCGCGCGAGGGACCCCTACGCACCCTGGCCCGCGTACGTGCCCCGCGTACCCGCCCCTCCTCGGCGGCGGGCCCCCGCCGTAGACTTAGCCTGACCTAACTCGGGCCAATCGGTCAGAGCGGTCGTGCGCGCCGCCGTGTCCGCGTGGCGCCCGCGCACGAGCCCTCGCCGTACGTCCCGACGCCCCACCCGTCCCCGACTCGACGCCGTCCCCCGCCCGCCCCACCGAGAGAGCCGCCGGAACCCGCGCCGTGGAAGCCATACCCGCCCCACCCGACCCGGTCGGCTCCCCCACCCCGCCACCACCGTCCACCCCCAATCCCGGTCCCGTCGCCCTCCGCCGTCGCGTCGGCTGGACGGCCGCCGCCGTCGTGGCGCTGCTGGCCGCGGTGCTGCTCAGCCTGGCCGTGGGCAGCCGGACGATCCCGCCGGACCGCGTCCTCGACGCCCTGTTGCACGGCGGGGACGACACGACGGCCGGCGTCGTCCGCTCGCTGCGGCTGCCGCGGACGCTGATCGGCCTGATGACGGGGGCCGCCCTCGCCATGGCCGGGGTGGTGATGCAGGGCGTCACCCGCAACCCGATCGCCGATCCGGGGATCCTCGGCGTCAGCCAGGGCGCCTCGCTGGGCGTCGTCCTCGCCATCGCCGCCGCCGGGGTGCACACGCTGGCGGGGCAGGTGTGGTTCGCGTTCGCGGGCGCGGCGGTGGCGTCCGTCGCGGTGTACGCGATCGCCTCGCGCGGTCGCGGCGGCGCGTCGCCCGTCAAGCTGGCGCTCGCCGGGGCGGCGATCAACGCGCTGCTGGTCTCGGTGATCTCCGGCGTGCTGACCACCCGGGCGTCGGCGCTGGAGGAGTTCCGGTTCTGGCAGATCGGCTCGCTGGCCGGCCGGGACCAGGCGATCGTGGGCCAGATGTGGCCGTTCCTGCTGGCGGGGACGGTGCTGGTGGTGTCCGTGGCGCGCGGTCTCGACGCGCTCGCGCTCGGCGAGGACGTGGCGCGCGGCCTCGGCCGCAATGTCGCGGCCGTGCGGATCGCGGCCGGCACCGGCGCCACCGTGCTCACCGGCGTGGGGGTCGCGGCCGCCGGCCCGATCGCGTTCGTCGGCCTGGCGGTGCCGCACATCGCCCGGGCGCTCGTCGGCGGCGACCACCGCCGGCTGCTGCCGATGGCGGCGCTGCTCGGGCCGGTCGTCCTGCTCCTCTCCGACGTCGTCGGACGGGTGATCTACGCGGACAGCGAGGTTCCGGCGGGTGTGATGACGGCCCTCATCGGCCTCCCGTTCCTCGTCGGGCTCGCCCGCCGCAGGAAGGTGGCGGCATGACGGCGCCGTCCCCCGGACGTACGGGAACCACCGGATCCCCCTCCCGACGTACGGAAACCACCGGGAACCCGTCCCGCCCGTCCCGCCCCACCGGCTACACGCTCCTCCGCACCCGCTCCGGCCGGGCCTCCTTCCTCCTGCACCGCCGGAGCGCGGCCGTCGCCCTCTGCCTGGCGGCGGCACTGGCCGCCGCCTGCCTCGCCTACCTGTGCGTGGGCGACACCTTCGTGGCGCCGGGCTCGGTCGTGGACGTCCTCCTCGGCCGGCCGTCCCCCGACGAACTGGTCGTCGGCACCTTCCGGCTGCCGCGCATGACCGTCGGCCTGCTGGTGGGCGCCGCGTTCGGCATCGCGGGGGCGCTCATCCAGACAGTGGCCCGCAACCCGCTCGCCAGCCCGGACATCATCGGGGTGTCGCAGGGCGCGGGGGCGCTGACGGTCGGGGCGATGACGTTCGGCGTCACCTCGTACGCGACGCTCCCCTACGTCTCCACGGCGGGCGGGCTGCTCGCCGCCGCCCTCGTCTACGTCTTCGCGTGGCGCGGCGGACTGCACGCGGGCCGGTTCGTGCTCATCGGCATCGGTTTCGCCATCGCGCTGCGGGCGGTCACGCAGTTGTTCCTGACCAAGGGCGACTACCTGGTCGCCCAGCAGGCGAAGGTGTGGATGACCGGTTCGCTCAACGGCGCCGGCTGGGACGCGGCGGCGCCGGTGGCGTGGACGCTGCTGGTGCTCGCCGTCCCGCTGTGCTGGGCCGCGCGGGCACAGCGCACGGTCGCGCTGGACGACGCCACGGCCACCGCGCTGGGCGTCCGCCTGAACCGGGTGCGGGCGGGGCTCGTCCTGCTCGGCGTCGTCCTCGCCTCCGTGGCGACGGGCGCGGCGGGCCCGGTGGACTTCGTCGCGCTGCTCGCCCCGCAGATCGCCCGCCGTACGACGCGGACGGACCGGATCCCGCTCGTCTGCTCCGCCCTGACGGGCGCGTTGATCGTCGTCCTGGCGGACCTGCTGGCCCGCAAGCTCTTCGAACCCACCCAGCTCCCGGTGGGCGTCCTCACGGCCGCGGTCGGCGCGCCGTACCTGATCCGGCTGATCATCCGCGGCCGCACGGGAGGAAAGTCGGCATGACGCAGGAAACGGCCCCCCTGGCGACCCGCACGGCCTCCGCACGGCTGCGCGCCCGCTCCCTCACCCTCGCCTACGAGCAGCGCACGGTCGTGGAGGGCCTCGACCTCGATGTGCCGGACGGCGAGGTCACCGTGATCATCGGCCCGAACGCCTGCGGCAAGTCGACGCTGCTGCGCGCCCTGGGACGGCTGTTGAAGCCGGCGTCCGGTGCGGTCCTCCTGGACGGTGAGGAACTGACCCGCGTCCCCACCCGGCGACTGGCCACCCGCCTGGGCCTGCTGCCGCAGACCCCGGTGGCCCCCGAGGCGATCACGGTCGCCGACCTCGTCGCACGCGGCCGGCAGCCGCACCAGCGCTGGTGGCAGCAGTGGTCGGAGGCCGACGAACGCGCCGTCGCCGAGGCGATGCGGCGCACGGACGTCGCGGCGCTCGCCGACCGCCCGGTCGACGAACTCTCCGGCGGCCAGCGGCAGCGCGTCTGGATCGCCATGGCCCTCGCCCAGGAGACCGATCTGCTCCTCCTCGACGAGCCGACGACCTACCTCGACATCGCCCACCAGGTCGAGGTCCTCGACCTCGTCCGCCGCCTCAACACCGACCGCGGCCGCACGGTCGTCGCCGTCCTCCACGACCTCAACCAGGCCGCCCGCTACGCCGATCACCTCGTCGCCATGAAGAACGGCCGCGTCGTCGCCCAGGGCCGCCCGGCGGACGTGGTGACGGCGGACCTCGTCCGCGACGTCTTCGGCCTGGAGTCGGTGGTCGTCCCGGACCCGGTCACCGGCGGCCCCCTGATCGTCCCGGGGCCCCCGGCACCGGGCCGCGCCGACTCCGTCTGAGCCGGGGGCTTCAGACCCGCGCGACGGCGAGCAGGTGGGACCCGGCGGCGAGAAGTTCCGGGTACGCCTCAGCCATCCGCGCCGCGTCAAGTGCCGCCCGGAACATGGCCGATTCGCCGAGCCGCTCCCCTGTGTGCAGCTCCACGGCCTTCAACAGTCCCCAGGCCGGACCCTCGACCCCGTACAGACGCACGCCCCGGAACCCGGCCAGGCTCAGTTCGTCCGACAGCTCGTCGGCGGTGTGGAAGTAGGCGGCCGTGAACCCCTTGCGCCCGGCTTCATGCCGCCCGGTGGCGAGGATGTCCACGACCGCTTCGCGCACGCCTCCACGGTCGAGCCAGGTGGTGGCCGTGTGCTCGAACAAGGAGGCGTAACGGCTGATCGCCGCGGCGGCGAGCAGGCCGCCGGGCTTGAGGACACGCCGGGCTTCGGCCAGCGCCCGCAGCCGGTCTTCCTGTTCCAGCAGATGGTAGAGCGGCCCGAGAAGCAGTACGGCGTCGCAGGACCGATCGTCCACCGTGAGGCTTCGCGCATCCCCGATCTCGGCCCGGCAACCGGCTTCCCGCGCCGCCTCGACGTGTCGCGGCACAGGATCGACCAGCCGCACGTCGTACCCATCGGCCGCCAGCCACCGCGCGTGCACGCCGGGGCCGCCCCCGACATCCAGGACCACTGCGGGCACGGGCGGCAGGTGCCGGCGCAGCAACTCCTGCGTACGCACCAGTTCGAGCCTGCCGTCGGCGGACGACGTCAACCGCGTTGCCTCGTCGTACCCGTCGGTGTAGAACGCGATGATTTCGGGTGCGACCTCGGGCGGCTGCGTCATGGAGAGCATGCTGTCCCTTGACCGGTCAACCTGTCCAGAGGGTGGGAGTGTGGGCATGCCAGTGCTGAAGTACGAACAGATCGCCGACTCGCTTCGTCGGCGCATCACCGAGGGGGAGTTCGGCCCCGGCGACCTCCTGCCGTCCGGTCGGGACCTGTGCGAGCAGTGGGGCGTCTCGCGGGCGACCGTCAACAAGGCGTTCGAGATGCTGCGCGCGGATGGCGTGGTGGTCTCACGGCAAGGGCTCGGCTTCCTGGTCACGGACGTCCCGCTGGCCAGGCCGGCCGGAGGGCGCCGCGTCGACACCGCCCGGACGTCCGACGGCCGGCCGTTCCGCCGACTCGGCGTTCCGGCCTGGGAGTTGCCGCCCGAGCGAATCCGCGGTGCCCTCGACCTCCGGACCGAGGAGACGGCCTTGCGGCGTGACCGGCTCGTCCTGCTGGACGACGGCTCGCCGCTGTCGCTGGTGAGCGCGTGGTTCCCGCACGAGGTGGCCGACCGATGCCCCCGCCTCGCACAGAAAGGGCCCATCACCGAGGGCACGACCAACTACGTGGCCCGCGAGACCGGGCGGCGCCCGGTCAAAGGCAGTGACGTCACGACGGTCCGGCTTGCCACGGCGGAAGAGGCGGCGCGGTTGGCACGCGAGCAGCCGCTCGCCGTGGCGGTCGACCTGCATGTTGCCTGTGATGCGGCAGGGAACGCATTGGTCTGTGAGGAAGGCGTGACGCCGTCCGACCTCTGGGAACGAGTGGACAACTACCCCATGAGCGCGGGACGTTGATTTGACTGGACCGGTAAACCGGTCCAGTCTGTGCCACGCGGTGTCGTGGCGGCACCTCCGCATGAAGTCGCTGCCGCCTCACACCGCACCTCGGCACTCTCGACGCTCCCGGCGTAAGGACTCGTCGCCATGCCCCCCACACCACTCATCTATGGCCTCGCGCATATCACCGACACCGACGGCCGACTCCTCATGTTCAAGTCCGGCGCCGGAAAGTGGCGGCTTCCCGGCGGGCCTGCCCTCCGAGAGGAGACGGCCCGGAACGCGATGGCTTACTACACCCGCCGCGACCTGCACATCCGCATCGAGCCGCGTTTTGTGCTCGGCATGGAGCTGATCCACGAAAGCCGCTCCACCGCCCACCTGTTCGCATGCACGCCCCTGCACGCCGATGACATCGCGCGCATCAAACTGCCCGGCGCGCGGTCCGACATCGCAGCCTTCGCGTTCGTGGACTACCCGGGCATCGCCGAGGGCGTCAGCCCCCATGAACACCGCCTCGTCACCGAAGCGGCCCGTGCTCTGAGAGGCGCCCGGGCCACCTGACCTGCTCGCAACAGAGCCCCCATCTCCCAGCTGCGCCGCGAGGGCCCGCGGGGACCACTTCACCCCCGTCGGAGTGATCCCCGCGGGCCCGCGTATGCCGCGTGACAGCGGCGTGGCCGACGCTAATCTCCCGTCTGGGGGACGGGATTGGAAGAATGGCGGATCGCCCGACGGCAATCCGCGCACGGGCTTCCGGGAGGAGCGGGGTCCGTGGGGGTCCGGACAACGGCGGCCGTCGTGCAGAAGGCCGATTCGGCACGCCTGGCCTACGGCACCCCGCATCCGTTGCTGACCAGCCACGTTCTGGGCTACACAGGGCAGGATTTCTCGCTCCCCCGACCACGGCTCCGACGGGTGACAGCGCTGGCGGCGGTGATGGTCGTCATCGACTTCGAGGCGCCGGTCCGGCATCTCGTCACCGACGCGGCCGGACCGGCCCCGACGGGGGCGTCCCTGCTCTCCCCGGTGACCGGCCTGTGCGATCGTCCGCTGACGATCCGGCAGTCCGGACGGGAGCACGGCATGGTGCTGCTCCTGACGCCTCTGGGCGCCCGAGCGCTGTTCGGCTTTCCCCTGCGGGAACTGGCCCACACGACCGTGCGCCTCACCGACCTCCTGACCCCCGTGGGCCGTCGGTATGCCGAACGGCTCGCCGAGGCTCCGGACTGGGCCGCGCGATTCCGGATCTGTGACGAGTTCCTGCTGACACGGATCGGCGCGGGGCCGGAACTGCCTCCCCAGGTCGACCACGTCTGGAGACGGCTCATGGGCACGGGGGCGACGTCGATCGGTACCCTGGCCGACGAAGTCGGCTGGTCGAGACAGCACTTGACCGACCGCTTCCACCGGGAGGTCGGACTGGCGCCCAAGCCCCTGGCCCGTATCGCCCGCCTACAGCGCGTCATGGCGCTCATGCGCGGCACTCGTCCGCCCTCCTGGGCCGAAGCCGCCGCGACGTGCGGCTATACCGACCAGTCCCATCTCATCCGTGAATTCCGCCTGCTCACCGGCTGCACGCCGGACGGTTTCCGCGCCCTCACCGACGACTGGTGCGACGTCTACACCGGGGATCCACGCGTGTACGCGGCCGGGCGGTCCTCTCGTGGCTCGCGAGGGCCGTCGCCGGCGACGACGACGTCCACCGGTGGACGGGGAACCGCCGGAGATACCGGATCGAGGGTTCCGGGACCCGGTGCGTCGGGGGGCGGATGACCGCGAACCGGTAACGGGGGACGTCCGGTTGAAGACTCGATGGGAAGAACTCTTTCCCACCCAACCCACCCTTGTCACCCCATCGGGTGACGCGGTGGAAAGCGCCTCGATCGGCACGGTAGCGTCGCGCTCACCCGATGAGACGTCGGGAAAATGACGACGGCCCCCGCCGGGACAGCCATCCCGGGCGAGGGCCTGATCATCAAGGAAGCAGACCCTTCCCCATGACTGAGACGCAGTTTAGCGCGCACGCGGGAGCGTGCGCCGTGGCGCCGCAAGCCGCACCGTCACTCGCCGGAGTGGTGCACGTCCGGCACCGGCACACCTCGCACTTCACGGTGGTCGGCAACCACCTCGCCCAGCATCGGGAGTTGTCGCTGGTCGCGATCGGGATCGGTGTGTACGTGCAGTCCCTGCCGGATGGCGCGAGCGTCGGGATCAAGGATCTGACCAGGCGGTTCCGGGAAGGCGAGATCACCATCGGACGCGGGCTGCGCGAGCTGGAGCAGGCCGGTTACCTGCGGCGGGAGCGGGTGCGGACGAAGGAGGGGCGCGTCGTCACCGTCACGAGCTGGCATGAACGGCCTGGGGCGGGGGCAGTGGTTGACCACTCCGGTAGGGGGACGCCGCCGGTCGCCCTCGCCCGGCGGCGGGGGCGGGGGAAGGGGGCGGGGCCGGGGCAGTCGCAGTCCGAGCCGTCGGGGCAGGGCCGGTCGCAGCCTGAGCCGTGGGGGCTGGAGCGGTCGCGGCCTGCGCCGTCGGGGCCGGGCCGGTCGCAGCTGGAGCCGCCGAGACTGGAGCAGTCGCAGCCTGCGCCGTCGGGGATGGAGCCGTCGCAGCTGGAGCCGTCCGGGCTGGAGCGGTCACGGCCTGCGCCGTCGGGGTCCGAGCCGTCAGAGCTGGGGCAGCGGCCGGAGCCCGAGCCGTCAAGGCTGGAGCAGCGGTTGGAGTGGCAGCCGGAGCCCTCGCGGTCGGATCGGCTGTTGCAGCGGCAGACCGAACCGGGGCGGCCGGAGTGGTCGCAGCGGCAGTCGGCACCGACGCGGCCGGAGTGGCGGTCGGAGGGGGAGTCGGAGGGGGAGTCGGACCCGGATCGGCCGAAGCAACTGTTGCAGCGGCAGACCGAACCGGCTTGGCCGGGGCGGCCGTTGCAGCGGCTGGCGGAACCGGCTCAGTCGAAGCGACTGTTGCAGCAGCCCGCACCAGCCCGGCCGGAAAGGCCGTTGCAGCAGCCGCCCGAACCGGCACGGTCGGAGCTCTCGCCGTCGCGGCCGGAGCCCTCACCGCCGGAGCGGCCCCCGGCGCCCGAGCCGTTTGCCTCGCCCCCGCCCCCACCCGACGGCCCCGCCGCCGACCTCCTCGCCGGGCTCCGCCGGCACGATCCCCGCCTCCTGCTCTCCGAGAAGGACGTGCGGGAGCTGTCGCCCGCCGTCCGGGCCTGGCTCGAACGCGGCGTCGGGCCCCGGCAGATCGTCCGCACGCTGACCGCCGAACTGCCCATCGGCCGCATCTCCTGGCCCGCGCGCCTCCTCCGTCATCGGCTCACCCACTGGCTGCCGCCCGCCCTGCCCACCGGGCCGCTGGAGCCCCTGGAGCCCCTGGAGGCACCCAGAGACGCGCCGCCGGGGCTCGCTCCCTGGGACGCGCCGGATTTCGGGGTCCCGCAGACCGGACCGTCCACCCCGCCCGCTCCCCTCCCCCTCCCCCTCCAGACCTGCGACGGCTGTGATCGCGCCGTTCGGGCCGCCCACCCCACCCTCTGCCGCGACTGCCGGGAGGGCGCCGTGCTCGTCGGCGTCGACGGAGAGGTCGACGGGGTGGACGGCGAGACGTGAACGCTCAGCGGTCGATCACCGCGTCAGTGGTGGATCGCCTCCTCAGCCGGGGATCGCCCCGGCGTCGATGACCTCGCCGTTCAGGTCGCACCACGCGGTCGACGTACGGCCGGAGCGGACGCGGTCGCCGAAGCGGAGGTAGTCGATCCCGTCGGCGCGGTGGCAGACGACGTACGAGGTGAACGACTTGCCGTAGCACGTGATCGACGCGCCATGGCCGATGTCGCCCCGCAGGTACCGCCAGGTGGCGCAGGTGAAGCCCGATCCGCCGGTGGCGGAAGGGACGGTCGCGGCGGGCGTCGCGGCGGCCTCCACGACCGACGCGGACGCGGGTGCCGCGAACCCTGCCACCGCTCCGCCCGCGAGGGCCAGTGAGGCGGTGACGACCGCGACACGGGGGCGGATGTTCATGGTTCCTCCCTTGCCTGGATGCCGGGTTGGTCGTTGCGCGAGCCGACGCTAGTCGCCGATGCGGCGGTCCCCCAGTGCGGTACGGGAGTTGGCCGGTACCGGACCCGGACCCGTCGGACACCCGCCGCGTCCGCGCGTCCTCACCGCGCGCCAAGCGGAGAGCGGACCGCGGGAATCCCTCACTTCACGGGAACGGTCCGTCGCTTCCCGGCCGTTCCCCGGACATGTCACACCACACACAGCCCACTCGCCTCGTACGCCCCGCCACCTCGCGGGACGTGCCCTCGTCCGTCCGAACTCTCACCCGCGCGTTCGCCGACTACCCCTTCACCCGGCACATCGTCGCCGCCGACGATCACGAGGACCGGATCCGTCGCTTCCAGAGCCTCTTCCTGGAGCGGGTGGGCATGGCGTACGGGCGGGTGTGGGTGACGGAGGAGGCGGGAGGCGAGGGTGCCGTCGCCGTCGCGGTGTGGACCACGCCCGAGCGGGACCCCGGACCCGCCTTCGCCGAAGTGGCTCCCGCTGCCGCCGAGTTGGCGGGTGACCGCGCCGCCGCCTTCGAGTCCGCCGAACGCGCGCTGGAACCGCACCGGCCGCAGGGGCCCGCCTGGTTCCTGGCCACCGTCGGCGTGGACCCCGCCCATCAGGGCCGCGGAATCGGCGCCGCCGTCCTGTCCCCCGGCCTGGAGGCCGCCGAACGCGCCGGACACCCCGCGTACTTGGAGACCTCCACCGAACGGAACGTCCGCTTCTACCAGCGGCTCGGATTCAGGGTGACGGCCGACGTACGCCTACCGGACGACGGCCCCCGCACCTGGTGCATGCGGAGGGACCCGAACGCGTCCTGAGGGAGGGACGTAGCGCGCGGCCGCGTCCGCTACCTCGGCGTCTTCACCGTGTGGCCCGCTCGCATCATCCGGCTCGGCTGCCGGTCGCCCTGACACTGACCGGTCATGACGGGTTCCGTTCCGACGGACTCGGCGGCCCGGCGCCGTCGGTAGTAGTGCACGGTGAGGATCCCGAGCAGCGGCCCCCACGCGGCGAGCGGCCAGTACGCACCGTAGAAGACGGCCTCCCGCCAGCCGTGCGTGCCGAAGCCCGCGGCCCCGGACCCGTCGACCTTGTGGCCGAGGCTGATCATCGTCATCGCGTACGGCCAGAGCAGGGTGTTCACCGTCGCGCCCAGGCCGGCGGGGACGACCGCCGCGAGGATCGGTATCCGGCGGCCGCCCAGCCGCGGGATCCATCGCGGCCACCGCTCGCCCCACTCGCTGACCAGGCCGACCGCCAGGAAGGCGAGGGCCTCGCTGACCGCGCTCAACGCGATGACGTACCACCACTCGCCGCCGAACCAGGCCGGCGGCGGGTCGGCGTCCGGCGCGACCTCCATCAGCGGCACGCGGAAATCGACGCTCAGGATCCGCCAGAGCCCGGCGGGCAGAGCCGTCAACGAGGTCGCGTACGCGGCCCACACGGCCCAGCGGGGTACGCCCGCCGCCGTCCGGCCGTGCGGTCCCGCCCTGCGGGCGCGAGCAGTCATGGGGATCCTCCTGATCTGGCCGTACGCTGACCGCCGATGCGGTGGCGGTGCCCGGACGGTTCGAAGATCCCCGTGGGGGCGGGGGCGGCACGTCCGTCCCGAGGACGGAACGGCTCACCCGCGTGGGGGAGAGGAACGCTCCTTGAGAAGCACGGAGGAAGCGGTCGGCGGATCCGGCCCGGAACGCCCGCACCGGGGCGCGCGGACGCTCCCGCCCTACGGCACCGGGCGCCGCATCCCTCGGCGTGAGGGTGACGGGCCGGATCGGCTCCCCCGGCTCGACGTCCGTCGGCGTGGTTCCAGCGGCCCGGCAGGCCGCTGTCGCCCGTTGCGTCCGGGGGCGGAAGCCGCGACGCCACCCGGACCGGCCCCAACTCCCGTCGCACCGACGCCCGTCCGCCCCAACACCCGTAGCCGTAGCCACGGCGCCGTCGGGACGGCTCGCGTCACCCCGGGCGGCGGGCCCGCCACAGGACGAACAGCGCCGAGCCGACGGCGGCCACCCGGACGACGACCGGGAAGGTGTCGGCCAGGGCGGCGCCCAGTTCGCCCTGGGCTATCGGGTCGCCCCAGCGGTGTTCGAGGCGCCCCCAGAGCCAGACCAGGGCGGCGCCCGCCGCCAGGCCGGGGACGCCCATCACGGCCCACTTGGACTCGGCCTGGGTGAGCCTGCGCGTGATGTAGGCGAGGGCCCAGCCGGCGGCCATGACGAGCAACTGCCCGAGCACCGCGCCGGCGACGAGCAGGATCGCCACGAGGGCGAGCATCGGGCTGATCGGGATGGTGCCCGCGGCACCCCCCGCCGCGCCGGTGCCCTCCGCGGCGGGCACGCCTCCCGCGCCCGCCGTACCGCCCGCGCGGCGGAACGGGAAACGGCGGCGGGTTCCGGCGGCGCCCGGCCCGGACCCCGGCCCGGCCGGTGCCTGCTCGCCGACGCCGGCCGGCGGCCGGAGGGCGTCGCCGGAACGCTCACCGGCCGCCGCCTCCGCCTGCTGCCGGGCGAGTTCCTCAGGGCCGGGCGGCGGCTTGAGCATGTCCGGGATCTCTATGCCGCCCGTGAAACCGTGGGTCGTCCCCGTTCCGCCGGTCCCCGCCCCTCCGCCGACCGCGTCGAAGGGGCTCCGCTCCACCCACCACCACTCGTCCGCCGCGCCGGCGGGAGTGGACGGGCCCCGCAGCTCCTCCTCCGTGGCGAGGTGCGGGGGCGCTCCCGCGTCGGGGAAGCGCACCGCGCCCGTCCCGGCGGCCGTGTGCGCCCCCGCGCCGGCTCCCGCGCCGGCTCCCGCGCCCGCGCCCGACTCACCGCGCTGCGCGGGGACACGGCCCGCGCGCCCTGCCTCTGCCCCGTCCGCACCACCGGTGCCGCCCGCGCCGGTCACCGCCTCGTCGGGCGTGCCCAGCCCGTCGAGGATGCGGCGCACGGCGGCCGGTGTGTCGGCGCCCTCGACCGCCCGCCGCCGTTCGATCTCCGTACGCAGCCGGGTGACCAGACGCATCCGGTCCCCGGACGTGAGGGACCGCCGCTGGGCTATGTCGCCCACCTTGCTGAGGTAGTCGTAGACGAGCTGATCGCTCTCGATCCCCACCACGTCCCCCAAGCTCCCCGATGACCTCCGACGCCTCGCCGCTGCCCGAACGACGGTACCCGGTCCTCCCCCGGCTGTCCGCGAGAACGGCCGGGGGCGCCCGGGTGGGCGAACGGCGGGGGGCGAGCTCCGTTCGGTCCCGGTCGCGCACACCGCGCGGCAGCGGCACGCCACCGTCCGACCGCTGCCGCCGAGAACGGCGTCGCCCCCATCCCGGCTCCCCACCACTCGGACGGCCTCGCCCACCGGCCGGAAGGACCGGCAGAACCGGCAGAACCGGCAGAACCGGCAGGACCGGCAGGACCAGCAGGACCAGCAGGACCAGCAGGACCGGCAGGACCAGCAGGACGCGACCGCCACGAGCGGACCGGCCCACCCGCTCCCCGGCAGCACGGCGGAAGCCGTGGAAACCACCCACGCCGCACGCACGCACACACGCGCGTCGAAGAGGCGACCGCAGCCCACCGCCCCCGCCGCCTCCACCCGGTACCGTTAGCAGAATGACCACTTCTCGGGAGACCGGCAGCGGCGGCGGCAGGGCCGGCGGAGGACCGCGCACCCTCGCCGAGGAGCTGCGGGCGCGGCCCGACGAGGCGCTGGCGGAGCTGTTGCGGGCGCGGCCCGACCTGGTGAACCCGGTGCCGGGGGACCTCACCCAGCTCGCCACGCGGGCGGCGACGCGCGCGTCCGTGGCGCGGGCGCTGGACCGGCTGGACCGGTTCGTGCTCCAGGTCGCGGAGGCGCTGGCCGTGGCGCCGGACCCGTGCCCCTACGAGCGGCTGGCCGGCCTCATGACCGGCGACGAACCGACGGATCCGCGCGTCGCGGCCGAGCTGCCGCGTGCCGTCGCGGAGCTGCGGCGGCAGGCGCTGGTGTGGGGCGGGGACGACCGGCTCCGCCTGGTCCGTACGGCCCGCGAGCTGCTGGCACCGTCCGCGAGCCGGCCTTCCGCCACCGGGCTGGGCCCGACCGTCGCCGAGGCCACGGCCGGGATGTCACCCGGACGGCTGCAAAAGATCATCGAGGCGGCCGGGCTGCCCACCACCCACGATCCGGTGACGGCGGTCGCCGCGCTGACGGAGCTGTTCGAGGACCGCGCCCGGATGGCGGCGTTGCTGGCGCGGGCGCCCGAGGGCGCGCGGGCCGTCCTCGAACGACTCGCCTGGGGGCCGCCGTACGGCACGGTGACCGCCGAACCGGCCCCCCACCTGCGCTGGCTGCTGGACCGGGGGCTGCTCCTGCCGACCGGGCCCGGCGGCGTCGTCCTGCCCCGGGAGGCGGCGCTGCACCTGCGCGGCGGGCGCGCGCACCGCACGCCCGAGCCGGAGGCGCCCGCGCCGGCGCCCGTCACCGCGTACGCGCCGGAAACGGTGGACGCGACGGCGGCCGGGCAGGCGTTCGGCGCACCGGCCGCCGTCGAGGAACTGCTGTCGGACTGGGAGACGGCCGGCCCGCTGGTGCTGCGCGCGGGCGGGCTCAGCGTCCGCGACCTCAAGCGGGCGTCGACCGTCCTCGACGTGCCGGGTCCCGTCGCCGCGTTCTGGGTCGAACTCGCCTATGCGGCGGGCCTGTTGGCCTCCGATGGGGACGTGGACGAACGGTACGTCCCCACGCCCGCGTACGACGAGTGGCTGGACCTGCCCGCCGCCGAGCGCTGGGCGTGGCTGGCCGGCGCGTGGCTCGCCACCACCCGTACCCCCGGCCTCGCGGGCACCAGGGACGCCAAGGGGCGCACCCTGTCGGCGCTCGGGCCGGACCTCGACCGGTCACCCGCGCCCGAGGTGCGGCGCCGCGTCCTCACGCTGCTCGCCGACCTTCCGGCGGGGGCGGCCGTCCCCGCCGACGCGCTGCTCGCGCGCCTGGCGTGGGAGCGCCCGCCGCGCTCCCCCGGTGCGCCGGGGGCCGCCGGCCCCGCCGGATCGACCGAGTCGGCGGGTTTCGCGGGACCGGCCCGTCCGGCAGGCGCTGCGGGCTCAACCGGCCCGGCAACGTCATCCGGCCCCGCCAACCCCTCTGGCACCGCCCACGAGAACCTGCGGTCCCGGCTCGCCCGCTGGGCACTCGCCGAGGCCGAACTCCTCGGCGTCACCGGCCGCGGCGCCCTCTCCACCCCCGGCCGCGTCCTGCTGTCGAAAACAGCGGCGACCCCCTCGCCTGGCGCGGGCACCCGCCCGGCCGACGCCACCGCCGCCCGCGGGGAGAGTGCCGAGAGCGCGGCCGCCGCCGCCCTCGCGCCGCTCCTCCCCGAACCGCTCGACCACGTCCTCGTCCAGGCCGACCTCACCGCCGTCGCACCCGGCCCGCTGCACCGCCCGCTCGCCCAGCGGCTCGCCGTGCTCGCGGACATCGAGTCCAAGGGCGGCGCCACGGTGTACCGCTTCACGCCGGACTCGGTGCGGCGGGCGCTGGACGCCGGGCAGTCGGCGTCCGACATCCTCGCCTTCCTCACCGAGCACTCCCGCACCCCGCTGCCCCAGCCGCTCGTCTACCTCGTCGAGGACGTGGCCCGCCGCCACGGCCGGCTGCGCGTCGGCGCGGCCTCGTCGTACCTGCGCTGCGACGACGAGGCGACGCTCGCCGAGATCCTCGCCGACCGCCGCTCGGCCGCCCTGCGGCTGCGCCGCCTCGCGCCGACCGTGCTCGCGGCCCAGGCCGCGCCGGACGCGCTGCTGGAGGGGTTGCGGGCGATGGGGTACGCGCCGGCGGCGGAGTCGGCGGAGGGCGACGTCCTGGTCACGCGCGCCGACGCGCACCGCACCCCGCCGCGTACGCCCCCGGCGCCCGTCCCCGACGGCCCGCCCGCGCCCGACGACACCCTGCTCGCCGCCGCCGTCCGGGCCGTCCGCGCCGGCGACCGCGCCGCGACCGCAGAACGCAAGCCGTCCCCCGCCGCAGAGGACCGGGCCCCGGCCGCGACGGGCGCCGCCGCCCTGCCCCGCACCACGCCCGCCGAAACCCTGGCCACCATGCAGGCGGCCGTCCTGACCGGCGCGGCCGTGTGGATGGGCTACGTCAACGCGGAGGGCGCGGCGAGCCAGCGGGTGATCGCGCCCGTACGGGTGGAGGGCGGTTACGTCACGGCGTACGACCACACGACGGACGAGGTGCGGACGTTCGCGCTGCACCGGGTCACGGGGGTGGCGGAGCTGGCGGAGGAGCACGCCGTGTGACCGGCCGGCGGGTCACACCTCCGCGACGAGGAACTGCTCGGCCCGGGGCGGGCGCAGACCGTCGGGGCGGCCGGCGAAGTACCGTTCGGCCAGTTCGTCCGGCGAGACGTGGGCGGCCTTCGCGAACCCGGCCTCCAGGGCCGCCCGCCGCATCTCCTCGGGCGCGTAGAGGCTGACGAACGGGGTGCCCGACGCGGCGGCGTTGCGCATGGACATCTCCTGGACCTGCCGCTGTTCCGGTTCGAGCAGGTCGAGCGGCGGGAGGAAGGTCGACGCGAACGCGGAACCCGGCGCGAGCGCGGCGGCCTGCCGGAGCGTCGCGACGTTGGCCTCGTGGCTGAGGTACATGCTGACGCCGGTCGACGCGACGACCGCCGGCGCGCCCCGGTCGAACCCGGCGGCCGTGAGCCGCTCCCACCACGAGTCGCCGGCCTCGAAGTCGACGGGCACGAAGGTCAGCCAGGGCGGCGTCGCGTATCCGAGCTCGGCCAGGCGCCGCCGCTTCCACATCTGCGTGCCCGGCTGGTCCACCTCGAACACCCTGATCGACGCGCCCGGTTCGGGGCGCCGCTGGGCGAAGGTGTCCAGGCCCGCGCCGAGGATGACGTACTGCGTCACTCCGCCTTCGGCGACGCGCTCGGCGACGAGGTCCTCGACGAACCGGGCACGGGCGACGACGGACGCGCGGACGCCCGCGACGCCCGGCATGGTCATGTCGCCGCGCTCCCGCCAGCCGGGCCCGGGGTCGGCGAGCTCCAGCCCGATCTCGTCGCCGAGCACATGCGGCGGCGCGTCGGCCCGCACGTGCAGGGCGCGCCAGAGGGCGACGCGAACGGCGGTGTGGTCGGGGACGGCGCGCCGCGGCTCACCCATGGTGCTCTCCGTGGCCGTCCGGGAGCGGCGCTTCAAGAGCGACGGCCCGCCCGTCGGGGTCGAGGACCAGCGCCTGCCGCACGCCCCAGTGCGTCGGCGTGAACGGCTGGGCGAACTCCGGCGTACGCGCGGGCGCGAACGCGTCGGCGTCCGCGACGGTGAGCACGGGCCTTGTCACCAGCTCCCGTTCGTGCTGCTCGACGATGAACACGTACGGCCCTCCGGCCGGGTGCCGCCACTGCCCGGAGCCGTGATCGGTCTCCAGCACGCTCTCGAAGCCCAGCGACTTCCAGAACGCGGCGGTCGCCCCGTAGTTGCGGGTCTCGACGAGGAACCCCTCGATCCCGTCGGTCGTCATCGCGCATCCCCCTCCCCGGCGTCCGCGTCCGCGTCCGTGAGGCGCCGGAAGTACTCGGTCAGGGCCGTCTCGACGATCGAGGAGAGCGATCGTTCGGTGTCGACGGCGTGGTGTTTGACCTCTCGGATGAGGTCGGTGGGCAGGTAGACGTTGAACTGCTTCACCTGGCGGTCGGCGGGCATGGCTAGGATGCTAGCAAGCTAGGGATGGTGGGGGAAGGGTGCCCCAGCCCCTCCCCCAGAGGGGGCACCCCCATTCACCGTTTCTTGCGGGGGCAAGCCCCCGCACCCCCGAAACCGCGCTCCGCGCGGTTGTCCTCAAACGCCGGACGGGCTGAATCGTGCGCCCGGGCGCGAAATCAAGCCCGTCCGGCGTTTGAGGACGAGCGGCGAAGCCGCGACAAGCGGGGTCCGGGGCCTCTCCCGCCACCCCCCGCCGCCCCCGGCGGATGAGGCACACTGGACGTTTGGCCGCACAGAAGGACGGACGGCCCCACGGAAGGACGGACACGTACGTGAACGGACCGCTGATCGTCCAGTCGGACAAGACGCTCCTCCTGGAGGTCGACCACGAGCAGGCCGAAGCCTGCCGCCGGGCGATCGCGCCCTTCGCCGAGCTGGAGCGCGCCCCCGAGCACGTGCACACCTACCGGGTGACGCCGCTCGGCCTGTGGAACGCGCGGGCGGCCGGGCACGACGCCGAGCAGGTCGTCGACGCGCTCGTCAGCCACTCCCGCTACCCCGTGCCGCACGCGCTGCTCGTGGACGTCGCCGAGACGATGGCGCGCTACGGCCGGCTGAGGCTGGTGAAGCACCCCGTGCACGGGCTGGTCCTGGAGACCACGGACCGGCCGGTGCTGGAGGAGATCCTGCGGTCGAAGAAGATCAAGCCGCTCGTCGGCACCCGGATCGACCCCGACACCGTCGCCGTGCACCCGTCCGAGCGCGGCCAGATCAAGCAGGCGCTGCTGAAGCTGGGCTGGCCCGCCGAGGACCTGGCCGGGTACGTGGACGGCGAGGCGCACCCGATCGAACTGCGCGAGGACGGCTGGGCGCTGCGCCCGTACCAGCGGCAGGCCGTCGACGGCTTCTGGCACGGCGGCTCCGGCGTCGTCGTACTGCCCTGCGGCGCGGGGAAGACGCTGGTCGGGGCCGGGGCGATGGCCGAGGCCAAGGCGACGACGCTGATCCTCGTCACGAACACGGTCTCCGCCCGGCAGTGGAAGCACGAGCTGGTGAAGCGGACGTCGCTCACCGAGGACGAGATCGGCGAGTACAGCGGGACGCGGAAGGAGATCCGCCCGGTCACCATCGCCACGTACCAGGTGCTGACCACCAAGCGGAAGGGGATCTATCCCCACCTGGAGCTGTTCGACTCCCGCGACTGGGGCCTGGTCGTCTACGACGAGGTGCACCTGCTGCCCGCGCCGGTCTTCAAGTTCACCGCCGACCTCCAGGCCCGGCGGCGGCTCGGGCTGACGGCGACGCTCGTCCGGGAGGACGGGCGGGAGTCGGACGTGTTCTCGCTGATCGGGCCGAAGCGGTTCGACGCGCCGTGGAAGGAGATCGAGGCGCAGGGGTACATCGCGCCCGCGGACTGCGTCGAGGTCCGCGTCAACCTCACGGACGGGGAGCGGCTGGCGTACGCGACGGCCGAGGCGGAGGAGAAGTACCGCTTCTGCGCGACGACGGCCACGAAGCGGAAGGTCACCGAGGCGCTGGTGCGGCGGCACGCGGGTGAGCAGACGCTGGTCATCGGCCAGTACATCGACCAGCTCGACGAGCTGGGCGAGCACCTGGGCGCGCCGGTCATCAAGGGCGAGACGAGCAACGCGCAGCGCGAGAAGCTGTTCGACGCGTTCCGGCAGGGCGAGATCTCGGTGCTCGTCGTGTCGAAGGTCGCGAACTTCTCCATCGACCTGCCGGAGGCGACCGTCGCCATCCAGGTCTCCGGCACGTTCGGCTCCCGCCAGGAGGAGGCCCAGCGGCTCGGCCGCGTCCTCCGCCCGAAGGCGGACGGGCACGAGGCGCGCTTCTACTCGGTCGTCGCCCGCGACACGATCGACCAGGACTTCGCGGCCCACCGGCAGCGGTTCCTGGCGGAGCAGGGGTACGCGTACCGGATCGTGGACGCGGACGAGCTGCTGGCGGGGGACGACGCCTGAGGCTCCGGCGGGGCAGGCGTCAGGCGGGCCCCGAGGCGAGGGCGAAGCCGAAGACCACGACCACCACCGTGACGACGGTCAGCACGACCGGCAGCACGATCAGGGTGACCGCGGTGACCGCGAAGGTGAGGCGCGCGGACCGCATCGACTCCCGGTGCGGCAGCAGCCACGCCACCGCCAGGGCGAGGGCTCCGGCGAACAGCACGGCCGCCAGCGGACCGTCGTCGAAGATCAGGAACCCGTCGCCGAACGCGTACCACAGCAGCGCGGGGAGAGCGAGGAGGGAGACGACGGCGGGGCCCTTCGCCCAGTGTTCGTCCCGCGCGCCGAGCCGCCGGTCGGTCCGGTGTGCCAGCCGGCGGAACCGGCCGGTGGCGGGGGCGGCTGAAGGGGTTCGTGTGGTGGTGGTTGTCATACCGCCATTCCATCGGCGGGCGGCGGCCGGCGGATCGGGTCGGGTACTCAATCCGCGGGGGTAGCGGTACTCAGGCGAGTACGCCCGAAGACGGGGCTCCGCTCGGTAGCCTGGCCGCAGCATCGGTCGAGGCGCGGAGGGAACAGTGCCCCACCAGGACCTCCACGAGGTGCTGTACACCGAACAGGCGGCGCGCGAGCGGGACCGTCTCGACCCGGCGCGCAGGGCCTCCTTCGAGAAGGCCGTGGATCTACTGGCGAGGGTCCCCTACACCGAGCTGTCCCGTCCCGTCGGGGCCGGCGAGCAGGACCGGGAGATCCGTCTCACCTCGCGGATCGTCGCGGAGTACATGGTGTCCCGCGGGCGGCTGCTGCTGGTCGCGCTGCGCATCCCCGACGACGCGGACATCCTCCTGGTGGAGGACTGAGACGCCGCCCGTCAGCGCTTGACCAGCGCTTCCTCCCCCTCGAAGCGGCCGAGGAGGACGACGCTGACGGCCGTGCCGGCGAACACCTTGAGGGCGCGGAAGGCGTGGGAGAGGGCGGTGGAGGCGCCGTGCTCGGCGCCCTGGGCGGCTGAGGTGATCCCTGCGGTGGTCATGTGTCCATGATGGGTTCCGCGGGTCCGCCGGACATCGCTCTGGCGGTGTAAACGCGGGCGGCCCGCCGTACGACTCAGGGATCATGCCGACCCCTACGGGAGACGGACTCCGACCCTGAGAACCGCCCCGGGGTACCTCGGGGGCACCCCGGGAGCGCATCAGGGGCGCGCGGAAATTCATTGGCGCCGCCCCGCCCCCGTCCGTAGAATCGCGGACTTCCGCCTCCCGCCGCGTGTCCCGGGAGCGCCGCCGCCCGGACGGAAACCGGCCGGCCTCCTCGCTCGTACCGTACGCCCACCGCCCCCCGCCCTGGAGGCCATGCCGTGCCCGCGCACGCCCCCGACCAGCAGTCCGACAGCCGTCACGAAGACCCGCTCGCCCGTGAGCGGGCCCATCTCGCGGCCTCCCGGGCCGCGTTGCGCGCGATGCGGGAGGACGTCGAGGCGCTCGACATCAAGGACGTCACGGCCAACTGGGTCAACGCGGAGGTCCTGAACCGCCAGATCGAGGAGCGCATCACGGCGCTCGCCGATCTCGCGCACGCCCCCCTCTTCTTCGGGCGGCTCGACTACGAGGAGGCGCCGGCCGACGCGACGGGGGAAGGCGGCGGCGAGGAGCGGTTCTACATCGGGCGGCGGCACGTGCACGACGCGCACGGCGATCCCATGGTCGTCGACTGGCGCGCACCCGTCTCGCAGCCGTTCTACCGGGCGTCGAAGAAGGAGCCGCTGGGCGTCGGGCGGCGGCGCCGCTTCGGGTACACCGGCGGCGAGTTGACGGCGTACGAGGACGAGGACCTGACGGACGCGTCGGGCACCGAGCGGGCGAGCGCGCTGCTCCAGGCGGAGATCGAGCGCCCGCGCGTCGGACCGATGCGGGACATCGTCGCGACGATCCAGCCGGAACAGGACGAGATCGTCCGCGCCGGGATCGGCGGCACGGTGTGCGTCCAGGGGGCGCCCGGCACCGGGAAGACGGCGGTGGGCCTGCACCGCGTCGCGTACCTGCTCTACGCCCACCGCGAGCGGCTCGCCCGCACCGGCACGCTGGTCGTCGGGCCGAACCGGTCCTTCCTCCGCTACATCGAGCAAGTACTGCCCGCCCTGGGCGAGTTGAACGTCGCGCAGGCCACGGTGGACGACCTCGTCGCGCACGTGGAGGTGCGCGGGACGGACTCCGCCGAGGCGGCGACGGTCAAGGGCGACGCCCGGATGGCGGAGGTACTGCGGCGCGCGGTCCGCTCGGGCGTGACGATGCCGGTGGACCCGGTGGTCGTCGTGCGCGGCTCGCGGCGCTGGCGCGTCCCGGCGTACGAGGTGGAGGAGATCGTCCGTGAACTCCTCGCCCGCGACATCCGCTACGGCGCCGCCCGCGAGGCCCTGCCGCAGCGCATCGCGCACGCCGTGCTCGTCCGGATGGAGCAGGCGGGCGAGGCGCCGGACGACCGGGTGCAGGACGCGGTGGCCCGCAACCCCGCCGTGAAGGCGGCGGTCAAGGCCGTCTGGCCGGCCGTCGACCCGGCGAAGCTGGTGCTGCGGCTGCTGTCCGAGCCGGAGTTCCTCGCCGAGCACGCGGCGGGCCTGCTGACGGAGGACGAACAGCGGGCCGTGCTGTGGGCGAAGCCCGCGCGGAGCGTGCGGACGGCCAAGTGGTCGGCGGCGGACGCGGTGCTGATCGACGAGGCGGCGGACCTCGTCCAGCGGACGCCGTCGCTCGGGCATGTGGTGCTGGACGAGGCGCAGGACCTGTCCCCCATGCAGTACCGGGCGGTCGGCCGCCGCTGCACCACCGGTTCGGCGACCGTCCTCGGCGACATCGCGCAGGGCACCACCCCGTGGGCGACGGCGAGTTGGCGCGAGGCGCTCGCCCATCTGGGCAAGCCGGACGCGGCCGTCGAGGAGCTGACGCAGGGCTTCCGCGTCCCCCGCGAGGTGATCGCCTACGCGTCGCGGCTGCTGCCCGCCATCGCCCCCGGCCTGTCCGAGGCGACGTCGGTGCGCGAGGCCGCCGGCGACTTCGCGGTACGCGCCGTCGCCGGGCCCGACGCGTTGGACGACGCGGTCGTCGCCGCCTGCCGCGCCGCGCTCCGCCGCGAGGGCTCCATCGGCCTGATCGCGGCGGACGCCCGGATCCCCGCCCTGGCCACGGCCCTCGCCGACGCCGGCCTCCCCCACCTCGCCCCGGGCGAGGAGACCACCGCCGACGCCCGCCTCACCCTCGTACCGGCCTCCCTCGCCAAGGGCCTGGAGTACGACCACGTCGTCCTCGACGAGCCCACCGCCATCGTCACCGGCGAACCGGACGAACGCACCGGCCTGCGACGGCTGTACGTGGCCCTCACCCGAGCGGTCTCCGGCCTGACAGTGCTGCACGCGCAGCCGCTGCCGACGGCTTTGGGGTGACGCACCCGGGCGCCGCCCGGCTGACGCACTCGGGTGGCGGGCCCAGGATGAACCGCCCGGCTGACGCGTTCGCGGGGACCTGCCCGACTGACGCACTCGGGCGGCGCGGCCGGGTGACGGGACCGGGGTGAGGCGCCCGGCTGACGCGTTCGCGGGGACCTGCCCGGCTGACGCACTCGGGTGACGCGGCCGGCTGAAGCGCCCGGCTGGCGCGTTCAGGTAGCGCGCCCGGGCGCAGGGCCCGAGGCGAGGGCCCGGGCGACGGGCCCGCGTGACCCGCCCGGCTGACGCACTCGCGCGGACCCGCCCAGATGACGGGCCCGGGGTCAAGCGCCCGGCTGGCGCACCCGGCTGACGCGCCCGCGCGGCCCCGCCCCGGCGACGCGGCCGGGTGACGCACCCGGGCGCCGTCCTTGAGTGACGCCCCCTCACGCGCGGCCCCCGCACCGCCCGCCCGGGCGCACCGCGTCGAGCGTGCCGCACCGACAAACCCGTCCGTTCCCCCCGTCGGCCGATTGTCGGGGGCGACCGGTGGCGGTCGGTGGGCTGTCGGCCGTCTGTCGGTGGGCGAAGGGACATTGGAGCGGTCGGAGCCGGTCGTCATCGGCGCCGGTCACCAGCATCACAGCGTCCCGGCCCACCGGGGCGGCGCTCCCGGCGTGATGCGCCGGGGAGTCCGCCCGGCGGGTCACGATCAGGAAGGCATCCCCATGGCTACCGAAGTGACGATCATCGGCGCCGGTCTCGGCGGACTCGCGCTCGCCCGCGTCCTGCACGTCCACGGCATACCGTCGGCGGTCTACGAGGCGGAGTCCTCCCCGGCCGCGCGTTCGCAGGGCGGAATGCTCGACATCCACGACTACAACGGTCAGATCGCCCTTGAGGCGGCCGGGTTGACGGACGAGTTCCGGGGGCTCGTCCTGGAGGGCCGCCAGGCCATGCGGGTGCTCGCGCCGGACGGGACCGTGCTGTTCGACAAGGTCGACGACGGCACGGGCGGCCGCCCCGAGGTGCAGCGCGGCGAGTTGCGGCGGATGCTGCTCGACTCGCTCCCGGCCGGGACCGTCCGGTGGGGGCACAAGGTCACCGGCGCCCGTACGCTCGGCGACGGCCGGCACGAGGTGACGTTCGCCGACGGCCGTACCGTCGTGACGAGCCTGCTGGTCGGCGCGGACGGCGCGTGGTCGCGAATCCGCCCGCTGCTCTCCGCCGCCGAACCGGAGTACAGCGGCCGGTCGGTCGTCGAGACCTACCTGTACGACGCCGACACCCGGCACGCCGCCGTCGCGAAGACGGTCGGCGGCGGGTCGATGATGGCGGCCAAGCCGGGCCGGGAGATCTTCGCGCACCGGGAGAAGGGCGACACGCTGCACGCCTACGTGGGCGTGGTCGAGCCGCTGGAGTGGTTCGCCGGCATCGACTTCACCGACGCCGCCGCGGCCACCGAGCGGATCGCGCGGGAGTTCGACGGCTGGGCGCCGGAGCTCACCGCGCTGATCACGGACAGCGACGTCGCGCCGGTCCTGCGCCCCCTCTACGCCCTGCGGGCCGAACACCGCTGGGAGCGGGTGCCGGGGGTGACCCTGCTCGGTGACGCCGCCCACCTCGCGGTTCCGAACGGCGAGGGCGCCAACCTGGCGATGCTCGACGGCGCCGAGCTGGGCCAGGCTCTCGCCGCGCACCCGGGCGACGTCGAGGCCGCGCTCACCGCGTACGAGCGGGCCATGTTCCCGCGCAGCGCCGAGGCCGCCGCGATCGGCGGGGGCGAGGACGGCGAGGACCCGATCCAGGGCCTGATCGCCGCCGTCGCCCAGGACGGGCGGCCCGAGTAGGCGGCGGGGGCGGCGCACCCGGGCCGGCAGCCGTCACCCGGCTCCGCCGGCCCCGGCGCCCGCCTCGCCACCGGCTCCGGTGTCCGCCGCGCCGCCGCCCTCCCCGCCCGCCGCCAGCAACGCGTCGACCAGCCCCGGGAAGCGCGCGTCGAGGTCCGCGCGGCGCAGGGCGACGTGGCGGTTGCGGCCGACCGCGCGCGTAGAGGTGACTCCGGCCTCGCGCAGGACGCGCATGTGGTGCGAGAGCGTCGACTTGTGCAGGTGGCCGAGGCCGAGACGGGCGCCGTCGCAGTCGCACTGCTCGTCGGTGGCGAAGGCGCGGAACAGGTGCAGGCGGACGGGGTCCCCCAGCGCGTTGAGGACCTTCTCCAGCCGGATGTCCTCGGCGTCGGGCTGCGGCAGCAGCTCTCCCTCCACAGTCGTCACCGTTCCCACCTTCCGTCACAGGGGCGCCGCTTCACAGGAGTTGAGGCCCGCCCGGCCGCCATTTCCGTTTGACAGTCATCCAACAATCTCTATTGTTTGACGCACGTCCAACCTTACCTGCCCGGAACTGCCCGGAAGGACTCCCGTGCGTCTCCGCCTGTTCCTGCTCGCCCTCGGCGCGTTCGCCGTCGGCACCGACTCCATGGTCATGACCGGCATCCTCGACGGCATCGCCGACGACCTGGACACCTCCCTCGCCGCCGCCGGACAGCTCGTCACCGTCTTCGGCCTGGCCTACGCGCTCCTCGCGCCCGTCCTCGCCACGGTGACCGCGCGCTGGGACCGGCGGCGGGTGCTGTTCACCGCGCTCGCGGTCTTCACGCTGGCGAACGCGCTCAGCGCGCTCGCCCCGGGCTACGGAACACTGCTCGCCACCCGGATCCTCGCCGCCGCCGGCGCCGCGCTCTACACCCCGACGGCCAACGCCGTCGCCACCACCCTCGTCCCGCCGGAGCGGCGCGGGCGCGCCATCGCCACCGTGCTCGGCGGCATGACCGTGGCCACCGTGCTCGGCGTCCCCCTGGGCGCCTACCTCGGACGCGCCGACTGGCGCTGGACGATGTGGCTGGTCACCGCCCTGGGCGGCGCCGCGCTCGCCGGCCTCGCCGCGCTGCTGCGCGACCTGCCCACCGCGACGGCCGCACCCGGCATACGGGAACGCCTGGCGCCGCTTCGCAACCGCCAAGTGATCGCGGGGACGTTCACGACGTTCCTCGTCTTCGTCGCCGTCAACTCCGTCTACATCTACCTGGCGACGGCGGTCCGCCCGGCCACGGGCGGCGACCAGGACCGGCTCTCGCTGATCCTGCTGGTGTCCGGCCTCGCATCGATGGCGGGCAACTGGCTGGGCGGCCGGCTCGTCGACCGGCTGGGCGTCCGCGCGGTCCTGCTCACCGGTGGTGTCCTCGGGGCGCTCGCGTACGGGGCCCTGCCGCTGCTCTCCGGCTCGATGCCCGGGGCACTCTGCTACGCCGCCGTCAGCCCGCTCGTCGGCTGGTCGATGGCCGTCGCCCTGCCGCACCGCCTGGTCTCCGTCGATCCGCCGAGCGCACCCCTGCTGATGTCGCTGAACAGCAGCGCGCTCTACCTCGGGCTGGCGGCGGCGGGAGTGGTGGGGAGCACGGCGATCGACGTGCTCGGGGGGCGGTGGTTCCCCGTGGTGTCGGTGGTGGCGATGGCGGGCGCGGTGGCCGTCACGCTGGGGACGGTCCGGCGGCCGCCCCGCCCGCAGGCCGCGGAGGAAACGCGGCTGGTCAGCCCGTCCGGCGTGTGAGGACGAGCGGCGAAGCCGCGCTCAGGGGGCTGGGGCGCAGCCCCAGGGAACGGCGAAGTGGGGGTGCCCCCCTCTGGGGGAGGGGCCGGGGCACCCCCACCCCGCCTACCCCCCGAGCACCTCACGCCAAGCCCGCACCGCCGCCACATCCACCGGCGCGTCCCAACCCCCCGGCCGGGACGCCCCACCGATGTGGAACCCGTCGATACCGGCCTCCAACAGCACCGGCACATGCTTCAACTTGAGCCCGCCGCCCACGAGGATCCGCGGCTCGTACCCGGGCTCGTCCCCCCGCGCCGCCTCGGCCAGCAGCGTGGCGAGCCCGTCGTCCACACCGGAAGGAGACCCGGCGGTCAGATACGTGTCGAGACCGGGCCGATCGGCCAGCTGCTTCCGCAGCGCGTCCCGATCCGCGGCCCGGTCGATGGCCCGGTGGAACGTCCACCGGGCGTCCGGCCCGATCACGTCGCACAGCGCGTCGACGGCGGCGAGGTCCGCCCGCCCGTCCTCGCCGAGGAACCCGAGGACGAACTCCTCGGCGCCCTCCGCCCGCAGCGCCCCCGCCGCGGCGCACAGCGCGTCGAGCTCCGCCGCGCCGCCGGCCCCGAAGCCGTCGGAGGACCGCAGCATCACGCGGACGGGGATGTCGACGGCCTCCCGCACCCGCGCGAAGGTCTCCAGCGAGGGGGTCAGGCCGTCGGCCGCCATGTCGCTGACCAGTTCCAACCGGTCGGCCCCACCGGTCCGCGCCGCCACCGCGTCCGCCGCGTCCAGCGCGATCACTTCGAGAATTGGTCTAGACATGTAACAAGGGTGCCACACCGGCGCCCGCCGAGGAAGCAGACCCCTCGATTCCCCCACAATGGCCCCATGGCCACCTCCGCCGACCCGTCCCTCGAAGCCCGCTGGGCCGACGCCGTCCGCACGGCCCGCGGCCCAGAGTCCGACCACCCGGATTCCGACGGCCCCGAAACCCACCATCCGGAATCCGGCGGCCCGGACCCCGCCCGCTACGCCGCCGACCTGCTCACCCGCTGGTCGGAGCCGCAGCGCCGCTACCACACCACCGCCCACCTCACCGCCGTCCTCGACCGCGTCGACGAACTCGCCGAGCATGCGGAAACGGACCGCGACCTCGCCGCCGTCCGGCTCGCCGCCTGGTTCCACGACGCCGTCTACCTGCCCGAACGCTCCACCAACGAGGAGCGCAGCGCCCGGCTCGCGGGCCGCGCCCTGGCGGAACTGGGGATGCCCGAGGACGTCACCGCCGAGGTCGTCCGGCTCGTCCTGCTGACCGTCGGCCACGACCCGGCCCCCGGCGACCGCAACGGCGAGCTGCTGTGCGACGCCGATCTCGCCGTCCTGGGCGGCTCGCCCGAGGCGTACGCGACCTACGCGGCGGAGGTGCGCCAGGAGTACGGCTTCGTACCGGACGAGGCGTTCCGGGCCGGCCGCGCGGCCGTCCTGCGCCAACTGCTCGACCTGCCGCGGCTGTTCCGCACCCCGCGGGGGTACGAGCGGTGGGAGCGCGCCGCCCGGCACAACCTCACGACGGAGCTCGCGCTGCTCACCACGTAGCGCGGGCCCGCACCGGGCGCGCCCCTCCCCCGGCCGGACCTCAGCCCGGGCACGCCCCCTCACCCCATCGGACTCACCCCGGACGCGCCCCCGGCCGCTTCCGCCTCCGCAGCCCCGCCGCCCTCAGCAGCCGCACCACGTCCCGGCTCCGCACCTCCACCGCGCCGAGCCGCACCGCCTCCGCGTACGAGGACGCCGCCACGTCGTAGTGGTCGCCGTCGAAGGCCCGCCCGGGCAGGCCCATGCGGGCGGCGAAGGCGTGCAGCTCGTCGAAGCTGACGTCGCTCACCAGGTGCGACCACATACGGCCGTGCCCCGGCCACTGCGGCGGGTCGATGTAAAGCGTCACCCGATCGCCTTCGATTCCACGCTCCGCCGTCCCGGCCGGGCCGCCGTCAGCCGCGCAGGGCCGACGCCAGATGCCCGACGGGCGCCACGATCACCGCCTGCTTCGTACAGGCCCAGTGCGGGTCCGGGCCCAGCTCCGGTTCGACCTCCAGGGCGTGCGGGTCCCCGGAGTCCGTGCAGACCGGGCACAGCGGCCAGCGGCCATGCCGCTCCAGCAGCGCGTCCTGGACGTCCTGGGCGATCAGCCCGGCGACGAACGACACGCCCTCCGGCCACTGCTCGACCCACCACCGCCGGCCGGCCACCGCGTCCTCGACCAGCGAGACCACGTCCGGCTCGGCCACGCCCCCGGCGGTCAGGTCGTCGAGGACGAGCGCCCGGGCCGCGTGCAGTGCTTGTTCGAGCTCCATGTGCACCATTGTCCGGGACGCGAAAGGTTGACGGCACATCCGGCTGAAAATACCTTTCAACGGGTGAGCAGCGATCCGAAGGAAAGCGCCGAACGCCGTCTCCCACCGCCGCTGCACAGGCCCGTCACCCCGCCCGTTCCCGGCGCGCTCGCCGCCAAGGCCCGTACGCTCGCGCCGACCATGACCCGCTCCATGCGGCGGGTCGCCGACGCCCTCGTCGCCGACCCGGCGGGCTCCGCCGCCCTGACCGTCACCGGACTCGCCCAGCGCACCGGCACCAGCGAGGCCACCGTCGTCCGCACCGCCCGCGTGCTCGGCTACCCCGGCTACCGCCAGCTGCGCCTCGCGCTCGCCGCCCTGGCCGCGGAGCGGGCGGCGGGCCGCGCCCCGGCGGTCACCGCGGACATCGCCGTGGACGATCCGCTGCCGAGCGTGGTCGCCAAGCTCGCGCACGACGAGGCCCAGTGCCTGGCCGACACGGCGGCCGGGCTCGACACCACCGCCCTGGAGGCGGCGGTGGCCGCGGTCGCCGCCGCCCGGCGCGTCGACGTCTACGGCATCGGCGCGTCCAACCTCGTCGGCCAGGACCTCGTCCAGAAGCTGCTGCGCATCGGCGTGATCGCGCACGCCCCCGCCGACCCGCACCTCGCCGTCACCAACGCCGTCCAGCTCCGCTCCGGCGACGTCGCCATCGCCATCACCCACTCCGGCCGGACGACCGACGTCGTCGAACCGCTGCGGGTCGCCTTCGAGCACGGCGCCACCACCGTCGCCGTCACCGGCGACCCGGCCGGCGGCATCGGCCAGTACGCCGACCACGTCCTCGCCACGTCCACGGCCCGGGAGAGCGAACTGCGCCCGGCGGCCATGTCCAGCCGGACCAGCCAGCTGCTGGTCGTGGACTGCCTGTTCATCGGCGTCGCGCAGCGGACCTACGAGCGGGCCGCGCCCGCCCTCTCCGCCTCCTACGAGGCACTCGTCCACCGCCACGCCGCGCGGCCCGACCCGCGCTGACCGAGACCGAGCGAGGCCACCATGCCGTCGACCCCCGCCCTGGACGCCCTCCGCGCCCAGCTCGCGCACCTCACCACGGAGGCGTTCCGCCCCGAGCTGGCGGACATCGACCGGCTGCCGACCCTGGACATCGCGACCGTCATGAACGCCGACGACGCGACGGTCGCCGCCGCCGTCGCCGGCCGGCTGCCCGCCATCGCCGCCGCCATCGACGCGACCGCCGAACGGATGGCCCGCGGCGGCCGGCTGGTCTACGCGGGCGCGGGCACGGCGGGACGGCTCGGGGTGCTGGACGCCAGCGAGTGCCCGCCGACGTTCGCCACCGAGCCCGGCCGGGTGGTCGGACTGATCGCCGGCGGCCCGGAGGCGCTGCTGACGGCCGTCGAGGGCGCGGAGGACGACGCGGAGGCCGCCGCCGCCGACCTCGCCGCGCTCGGCCTCACCCCCGACGACACGGTCGTCGGCGTCTCCGCCTCCGGCCGCACCCCGTACGCCGTCACCGCGGTCACCCGGGCCCGCGCGGCCGGCGCCCTCACCGTCGGCCTCTCCTGCAACGAGAACTCCGCGCTGGGCGCCGCCGCCGACCACCCCATCGAGGTCGTCGTCGGCCCCGAGCTCCTCACCGGCTCCACCCGCCTCAAGGCCGGCACCGCCCAGAAGCTCGTCCTCAACATGATCTCGACCATCACCATGATCCGCCTCGGCAAGACGTACGGGAACCTGATGGTCGACCTCCGCGCCTCGAACGCGAAGCTGCGGGCTCGTTCCCGGCACATCGTCGCGCTCGCGACGGGGGCGGACGACGCCGAGATCGAGGCGGCGCTGACGGCCACGGGCGGAGAGGTGAAGCACGCGATCCTGGTGCTGCTGAGTGGGGTGGACGCCGCCACCGCCGGCCGGCTGCTGGAAGAGGCCGGGGGTCATCTGCGGGCGGCGCTGGAGGCGGCGCGGGAGAGGTGAGCCCCGGTCCCGCCCTTTCGCCGTTTCCTGGGGCTGCCGCCCCAGACCCCGCTTGTCGCGGCTCCGCCGCTCGTCCTCAAACGCCGGACGGGCTGGAATCAGCCCGTCCGGCGTTTGAGGACAACCGCGCGGAGCGCGGTTTCAGGGGGTGCGGGGGCCGGCCCCCGCAAGAAACGGTGAAAGGGCGGGACCGGGGCACCCCACCCGTTACAAACGGCACCGCCACGTGGCACACATCCCCCATGCCCACCGAGCACCCCCACCTCACCCCCACCCTCCTCCTCCCCCTCCTAGGCGGCCCCGCCAACCTCCGCTCCGTCACCCACTGCATGACCCGCCTCCGCGTGGACGTCGTGGACCCCGCCCTCGTCCGGTCGGCGGAACTCCGGGCCACACCCGGCGTCCTCGGAGTGGTCATGGACGGCACGGCCGTCCAGGTGGTCCTGGGCCCGGGGACGGTCACCCGGGTGGCCGCGGCCCTCCGTGCCGAACGCCAGGCGCGGACCGCCGCCCCCACCAGGCAAACCCTCCGCCGCGTCACCCGGATCTTCGTCCCCCTCATCCCCGCCCTGATCGGCTGCGGCGTCATCGCCGGCCTCGCCGGCCTGCTCGCCAACCTCCGGTGGGCGCCCGCCCTCGTGCCGGCGTTGAACGCCGTCGCGTCCGGGTTCATGTCGCTGATCGGCGTCTTCGTCGGGTACCGGACGGCGAAGGAGTTCGGCGGCACGCCGGTCCTCGGCGGCGCCGTCGCGGCCGTGGCCGTCTGGCCCGGGCTGGCGCAAGTGGAGGTGTTCGGACGGGGGTTGACGCCCGGGCAGGGCGGAGTCCTCGGGGCGCTGGCCGCGGCGCTGCTGGCGGTGGCCGTGGAGCGGGGGTGCCGGCGCGTCGTGCCCGAGGCGCTGGACGTCCTGGTCACTCCCACGCTCACCGTGCTGCTGCCGGGACTGGCGACGCTGTACGGGCTGATGTGGGCGGCGGGTGAAGCGTCAAGCGCGGTGGGGTGGTTCGCGGACTGGCTGCTGTCGCACGGGGGTGCCGTGGCCGGGTTCGTGCTCGGCGGGCTGTTCCTGCCGCTGGTGATGCTGGGGCTGCATCAGGCGCTGATCCCGGTCCACGCCACCCTGATCGCCGAGCGGGGCAGCACGGTCCTGCTGCCGATCCTCGCCATGGCGGGCGCGGGCCAGGTGGGAGCGGCGGTCGCTGTCTACCTGCGGCTGCCGGATGACATCTCGGTGCGGCGCACGGTGCGTTCGGCCCTTCCGGCCGGGCTGCTGGGCGTCGGCGAGCCGCTGGTCTACGGGGTCTCGCTGCCGCTGGGGCGGCCCTTCGCGACGGCCTGTGTGGGAGGCGCCTTCGGCGGCGGGTTCGTGGGCTTCATGGCGCAGGGCGGGGGCGGCACGGTGGGCGCCACGGCGATCGGACCCTCCGGCTGGGCGTTGTTCCCACTGCTGAGAGGGGACCAAGGGCCGGTCGAGGCGGTAGTGGTGTACGCGGCGGGGCTGTTGGTCGGGTACGCGGCCGGCTTCCTCGCCACGTACTTCTTCGGCTTCCCCAGGAAACGCCCGAGGGCGGCATCCCCGTGATGGGGATGCCGCCCTCGGTCCGTCTGCCTCGGGACTGGTGAGCCGGGTCGGCTCAGAAGTCCATCTCGCCACCGGGCATGCCGCCCGGAGCGGCCGCGGCGGCCTTCTCCGGCTTGTCGGCGATGACGGCCTCGGTGGTGAGGAAGAGCGCCGCGATGGAGGCGGCGTTCTGCAGGGCGGAGCGGGTGACCTTCGCCGGGTCGATGATGCCCTCGGCGATCATGTCGACGTACTCGCCGGTCGCGGCGTTGAGGCCGTGGCCGACGGTCAGGTTGCGGACCTTCTCCACGACGACGCCGCCCTCGAGACCACCGTTGACGGCGATCTGCTTGAGCGGGGCCTCCAGGGCCAGCTTGACGGCGTTGGCACCGGTGGCCTCGTCGCCCTCGAGCTCCAGCTTCTCGAACACCTGGGAGGCCTGGAGCAGGGCCACGCCACCACCGGCGACGATGCCCTCCTCGACGGCCGCCTTCGCGTTGCGAACGGCGTCCTCGATGCGGTGCTTGCGCTCCTTGAGCTCGACCTCGGTCGCGGCACCGGCCTTGATGACGGCCACGCCGCCGGCCAGCTTCGCGAGGCGCTCCTGGAGCTTCTCGCGGTCGTAGTCCGAGTCGCTGTTCTCGATCTCGGCGCGGATCTGGTTGACGCGGCCCTGGACCTGGTCGCTGTCACCGGCACCGTCGACGATGGTCGTCTCGTCCTTGGTGATGACGACCTTGCGGGCGCGGCCGAGCAGGTCGAGACCGGCGTTCTCCAGCTTGAGGCCGACCTCCTCCGAGATGACCGTGCCACCGGTGAGGATGGCGATGTCGCCGAGCATGGCCTTGCGGCGGTCGCCGAAGCCCGGGGCCTTGACGGCGACGGACTTGAAGGTGCCGCGGATCTTGTTGACGACCAGGGTCGACAGGGCCTCGCCCTCGACGTCCTCGGCGATGATCAGCAGCGGCTTGCCGGACTGCATGACCTTCTCGAGGAGCGGCAGCAGGTCCTTGACCGAGCTGATCTTCGAGTTGACGATCAGGATGTACGGGTCGTCGAGGGACGCCTCCATACGCTCCATGTCGGTGGCGAAGTACGCCGAGATGTAGCCCTTGTCGAAGCGCATACCCTCGGTGAGCTCCAGCTCCAGACCGAAGGTCTGGGACTCCTCGACGGTGATGACGCCTTCCTTGCCGACCTTGTCCATCGCCTCGGCGATGAGCTCGCCGATCTGCGTGTCGGCGGCGGAGATGGAGGCCGTGGAGGCGATCTGCTCCTTGGTCTCCACGTCCTTCGCCTGCTCCAGGAGGGCGGCGGAGACGGCCTCGACGGCCTTCTCGATACCGCGCTTCAGGGCCATGGGGTTGGCGCCGGCGGCCACGTTGCGCAGACCCTCGCGGACCAGCGCCTGGGCGAGGACGGTCGCGGTCGTCGTGCCGTCACCGGCGACGTCGTCCGTCTTCTTCGCGACCTCCTTGACCAGCTCGGCGCCGATCTTCTCGTACGGGTCCTCCAGCTCGATCTCCTTGGCGATGGAGACACCATCGTTGGTGATCGTGGGGGCGCCCCACTTCTTCTCAAGGACGACGTTGCGGCCCTTGGGGCCGAGGGTGACCTTGACGGCGTCGGCGAGCTGGTTCATACCGCGCTCAAGGCCGCGCCGCGCCTCCTCGTCGAACGCGATGATCTTGGCCATGTGAAGTGGTCCTCCCGGACTGGGGGTGGATTGCTCCGGACCGCGCAGGCGCCCGCGACGGACGGTCCACACGCTCGGCGGTTCCTTGCCCCGCCGGGCTCGTGGACCTCACCGACGGTCCAAGTCTGTCACTCTCACTCGGAGAGTGCTAAGCCAATGATTAGCACTCGGCACCTCCGAGTGCAAGCGTCCCTCCGAAGACCGGGGTGGTCCCGGACACCGTCCCGGAGGGGTTCCGGGCCTTGTTTCGAACGGATTCCGGAGACTCCTCCGGGTCGTCCCGGAGGTCATCCCGGAGGCACCCCGGAGACCCTTCCCCGTCGGACCCGGGCGCACTCCCCGCGCCGCCGGCCCGGTCGGGTGACCGGACGACCGGACGCGACGAAGCCGGGCACGGCAAGGCCGGACGTCACGGCCGGGCACGACGAAGGGGTCCGCACCTCCCGGTGCGGACCCCTTCGGCAGACTGAGCGATCGGTGGTCGATGCGCCGCGGTCAGGCGGTCACCTTCACCATGTCGGCCTGAGGTCCCTTCTGGCCCTGCGAGATCTCGAACTCGACCCGCTGCCCCTCTTCCAGGGTGCGGTAGCCGTCCATCTGAATCGCGCTGTAGTGGACGAAAACATCCGCACCACCGTCGACCGCGATGAAGCCGTACCCCTTCTCCGCGTTGAACCACTTGACGGTGCCCTGAGCCATGCCTAACTCCCCTATTACTGGCCCTTGCGCAGGACCGCACTTCGCGGACCCGGGTCAGACCTCACCCCTTGTGACACCGAGGGGTGTGCGCCGGAACGCGTCGACCGCGGCTGAATGTATCTGCACGGATGCCGTCTGCAACAGGTCAGACGGACGAGAAATACCGGCGTCGCCGAGCGTCGATAACCACCCAACAGGGGATGTTCCAGGGCAAGTCGGGCCGGACATAGGCCAGCCAACCCGACAATTCGCGCGCGTAATTCGCGCGCAACTTGACGGGTTCTCATATGCGTTCGGCTCTGACACCGGAGGGGGAACGCCACAACTGTATCGCGCTTCAACAGACGGAATCGCCCCGTCCGCTTAGCGGTCGGGGCGATTCCCGGTTCTGCGCGACTCCTGCCTCCCGGACGCTCAGCCGCCCGCCACCGCCGGGATGATCGAAACGCCCGCGCCGTCCGGGGTCGCCGCCGTCAGACCGCCCTCGAAGCGGACGTCGTCGTCGTTGACATAGACGTTGACGAAGCGGCGCAGTTTGCCGGCGTCGTCGAGGAGGCGGGCGGCGATGCCCGGGTGGTTCTTCTCCAGGTCGCCGATCACCTCGGAAAGGGTGGATCCCTGGGCGGGGACTTCGGCGCGGCCGTCGGTGTAGGTGCGGAGGATGGTGGGGATGCGGACGGTGACGCTCATGGGGGTGCTCTGCTTTCTTGTGAGTGGTGTGGTGCGTGGGTGCACGATTCAGCCCGTTGGGGGCGCCTCCTCTGGGGGGAGGGACCGGGGCCGCTCCCCCTACCCCAGCCCCGCCTCCCGGAAAGCCCCCAGGCTCGGCCGGATCGTCACCGACGGCCCCGCCGCCACCGCGTCCAGCGTCTTCAGCCCGTCCCCGGTGTTCAGCACCACGGTCGTCAGCGAGGGATCCAGCACCCCCGCCTCCAGCAGCTTCCGCGTCACGCCCACCGTCACGCCCCCGGCCGTCTCCGCGAAGATGCCCTCCGTACGGGCGAGCAGCCGGATCGCGTCCACGATCTCCGGGTCCGTGACGTCCTCGACGGCACCGCCCGTGCGCCGCGCGATGTCGAGCACGTACGGCCCGTCGGCCGGGTTGCCGATGGCCAGGGACTTCGCGATCGTGTCGGGCTTGACCGGGCGCACCACGTCCTGGCCGTCCTTGAAGGCGCGGGAGACCGGGGAGCAGCCCTCCGCCTGGGCGCCGAAGATCCGGTACGGGCGGTCCTCCACCAGCCCGAGGGCGATCAGCTCCCGCAGCCCCTTGTCGATCTTCGTGAGCTGGGAGCCGGAGGCGATGGGGACGACGAGCTGGTCGGGCAGCCGCCAGCCGAGCTGTTCGCAGATCTCGTAGGCGAGGGTCTTGGAACCCTCGCCGTAATAGGGGCGCAGGTTGACGTTGACGAAGCCCCAGCCCTCGCCCAGCGGGTCGCCGATGAGCTCCGAGCAGAAGCGGTTGACGTCGTCGTACGTCCCCTCGATGCCGACGAGGTCGCCGCCGTAGACGGCGGCCATGACGACCTTGCCGGCCTCCAGGTCGTGTGGGATGAAGACGCAGGACCGGAGCCCGGCGCGGGCGGCCGCCGCGCCCACCGCGCCGGCCAGGTTGCCGGTCGAGGAGCACGAGAGGGTGGTGAAGCCGAAGGCGCGCGCCGCCTCCACCGCGACCGCGACGACGCGGTCCTTGAAGGAGTGGGTGGGGTTGCCGGAGTCGTCCTTGACGTGCAGTTCACCCGTCACGCCCAGCTCGCGGGCGAGGTTGTCGGCCCGGACCAGCTGGGTGAAGCCGGGCCGGAGGTTGGGCCGGGAGGCGACGTCGGCGGGGACGGGCAGCAGCGGCGCGTACCGCCAGATGTTCGCGGGGCCGGACTCGATGCGCCGCCGCAGGCCCTCGGGGTCGCCGAGCGGCAGCTCGTAGGCGACCTCCAGCGGGCCGAAGCAGGAGGTGCAGGCGAAGACCGGTCCGAGGGGGACGCGCTCGCCGCACTCGCGGCAGGACAGCGCGACGGCGGGACCGAAGGAAGTAGCGCGTTCGACGGCTTGCACAGCCATGGAGGCGAGGCCCTTTCTCCTCATCTTCCCCGTGGCGAACCTCGCCACGAGACGGAATTGGCACCTTCCCCGCCGGGAGCCTCACTAGGAGACCGGCTGGAGGGTTGCCGGGGCTTCAACGGGCCGTGTCCCTCTGCCCCTCTGGATGAGCGGTATGGCACTGGGCGGGGCCCAGGCGTTTGTGCGCGCGGCACCCCCGACATACGGGCGCGCTCCGCGTTGTTCAAGACTGTATCGGAAGGTGCGGCACGGCGAGAGGGCCGGTCCGCACCGCGAGACGGACCAACACACCGGTGACAAGCGAGGAGTCGTTCACGTGCTGGAAGAGGTGGAGCGCTGGCTGTCCCGGCGGTCCTGGACCGCGGCGGACCGCCCGCTCGACCGGCTGCTCGCCGCGAAGCGCGCGACGGGCACCACGGTCAGCGTCGTCCTGCCCGCGCTGAACGAGGAGGCCACGGTCGGGGACATCGCCGCCGCGATCCGCCGCGACCTCATGACGGACGAGGTGCCGCTCGTCGACGAGCTGGTGGTGCTCGACTCCGGTTCGACGGACGGCACGGCCCGGGTCGCCGCCGCGGCCGGCGCCCGGGTCGAGCACCGGGACGCCGTGCTCCCCGGCCTGCCCGCCGTCCCCGGCAAGGGCGAGGTGCTGTGGCGGTCCCTGCTGGTGACCTCCGGCGACGTCGTCTGCTTCATCGACGCCGACCTGCGCGACTTCTCGTCCGCCTTCGTCTCCGGGATCGTCGGCCCGCTGCTGACCGACCCGGACGTGGACTTCGTCAAGGCGATGTACGACCGCCCGCTGGGCGAGGCGGCGGGCCAGGGCGGCCGGGTGACGGAGCTGGTGGCCCGCCCGCTGCTCAACCTGCACTGGCCGCGACTGGCCGGTTTCGTGCAGCCCCTGGGCGGCGAGTACGCGGCCCGGCGCTCGCTGCTGGAGCGGCTGCCGTTCCCCGTCGGCTACGGGGTGGAGCTCGGCCTGCTCGTCGACGCGCTGCACACGGTGGGCCTGGACGCGCTGGCCCAGGTCGACGTCGGGGTGCGCAAGCACCGCCACCAGGACGGACGGGCGCTGGGCCGGATGGCCGCCGCCATCTACCGCACCGCCCAGCTGCGGCTGGGCCGCGAGCCGCTGGTCCGCCCGGAGCTGACCCAGTTCGAGCGCACGGCGGAGGGCTTCGTCCCGCGGACGTACCCGGTGGACACCGAGGAGCGCCCGCCGATGACCCAGGTCCCGGAGTACGCGCGGCACCGCGCGGCGTAGGGGTACGGGTACGCGGACAGGGGGAGGCGTACGTTTGAGCGGATGGCGGCGTGGCAAGGCTCGCGTCATGGTCGCTGAGCACGTGCAGAACGCCCCCATCGTCGTCGCGTCCAACCGCGGCCCGGTCTCCTACCGGGTCGCCGAGGACGGCACCCTGACCTCCGGCCGGGGCGGCGGTGGCCTGGTCTCCGGCCTCAGCGCCATCGGTACGGACTCCGGCGCGGTGTGGGTCTGCGCCGCGCTCGGCGAGGGCGACCGGCTCGCCGCCCGCCGCGCGGGCCGCCGGCTCGACCCGGCCGACACCGGCGGATACGGCGTGCGGATGCTCGACGTCCCGGCCGAGACCTTCGCCGCCGCGTACAACGGCATCGCCAACTCGGTGCTGTGGTTCGTCCACCACCTGCTCTACCAGACGCCCCTGGAGCCCGTCTTCGACGCCGGGTTCCGCGAGCAGTGGGCCGCCTACGAGACGTACAACGCCGCCTTCGCGGACGCGCTCGCCGAGGAGGCCGCCGAGGGCGCCGTGGTGCTCGTCCAGGACTACCACCTGACGCTGGTCCCGGCCCTGCTCCGCGAGCGCCGCCCCGACCTGCGCATCGGCCACTTCTCGCACACCCCCTGGGCGCCGCCGGAGTACTACCGGCTGCTCCCCGACGACGTGGCCGCGCAGGTGCTGCGCGGCGTCCTGGGCGGCGACCGCGCGGCGTTCCTCACCCGCCGCTGGGCCGACGCGTTCGCCGCCTGCTGCGCGGACGTCCTCGGCGCGGAGATCGTCCGCGCGGACGACGGGACGGCGGCGGCCGTGCGCCTCGACGGGCGGACGACCCTGCTCGGCGTCCACGGCCTCGGCGCGGACGCCGCCTTCCTGCGTGAGCGCGCCCACCGCCCGGACGTCGAGGAGCGGATGGCCGCGCTGCGCGAGCAGGTCGGGCCCGGCCGCCGGACGATCGTCCGCGTGGACCGCACCGAGCTGTCGAAGAACATCGTCCGCGGCCTGCACGCCTTCCGGCGGCTCCTGGAGGACCACCCGCAGTGGCACGAGCGCGTCGTGCACATCGCGTTCGCGTACCCGTCCCGGCAGGACCTGGCCGTCTACCGCGACTACACGGCGGAGGTCGAGCGCGTCGCCGAGCGGATCAACGAGGAGTTCGGGACGCCCGGGTGGCGGCCGGTCGCCCTGCACGTCAAGGACGACTTCGCACGCTCCCTCGCGGCGTACCGGATGGCGGACGTCGCCCTGGTCAACCCGATCCGCGACGGGATGAACCTGGTCGCCAAGGAGGTGCCGGTCGTCTCCGACGACGGCTGCGCGCTGGTGCTCTCGCGGGAGGCGGGGGCCGCGGCGGAGCTGGGCGCGGACGCGATCGTCGTCAATCCGTACGACGTCGAGGCCACCGCCCGCGCCCTGCACGAGGCGCTGCTGATGGACCCCGGGCAGCGCGCCGACCGGTCGAAGCGGCTGGCCGCGGCGGCGACGGCGCTGCCGCCGGCGCGCTGGTTCGTCGAACAGCTGGACGCGCTGCGGGCGTTGTAGCGCCGGAGGGCAGGGGCGGGAGGGGCTGCGGGGCGTGTGGCGGACTCCCGTGCGCGCCGGTGTGCTTCGGCCGCCCGGCTGACGAGCGGTGCGGGCGGGTAGTCATGGGGCATGTCGATCGCACCGCGCTGGGCCGCCCTGGCGGCGGCCACGGCCGCCGTCCTCGCCGTGACCACGACCGGTTGTTCGTCCGATTCCGACGACGGGAAGTCGGACGCCAAGGCCGACAAGGGGGCCGCGGCCTCCGCCACGGCCTCGCCCTCCGGGTCCGCCGCGCCCGGCGGACCGGCCCCTTCCGCCGGGTCCGGCGACGGGTCGGTGCCGGCCGGGCCGGGCCCCCAGTCCTCGTACACCGTGCAGAAGCAGCCCGCTCCCGGTACGTGCGCCTACCGCTACACCGCGGCCAAGGAGCCGCTGCCCGACCCCAAGTGCACCCCCGGGGCGACCAATCCCAAGGTCACCCCGGACACGTTGAAGACGACGATCTGCCGCGCCGGTTACACCAAGGACATCAGGCCGCCCACGAACATCACGAATCGCGAGAAGACCGCCAACGCCGCCTCCTACGGCTACAAGAAGTCGCTGCGCGAGGCCGAGTACGACCACCTCATCAGCCTCCAGCTCGGCGGCGACCCCAACGACCCGCGCAACCTGTGGGTCGAGCCGCCCTCCCCCGGCCACAAGGACGGCGCGGGCCCCAACAACCCCAAGGACGTCGTCGAGACCAAACTGAAGAACGCGATCTGCTCGGGCAAGGCGGACCTGCGGAAGGCGCAGCAGGCCATCGCCCGGGACTGGACGACCGCGCTGGCGGCGGTCGGCGTCAAGGACGACGGGAAGGGGCGCCGGGAGGGGGCCGACGCGGACGACGGCTGAGAGGACGCCCCGGCGGACGGTGCCGAGCGGACGGACGGGGGTCGGGACAGGTACGAGGGCGTGAGCGCACGAGGGAAAGGGAACGGGTCCGCGGACGCGTCAGTCCTCGGCCCCGCCCGTCCCGCCGCCCGCCTCACCCGTCACCGCGTCCGCCAGCGCCTCCAGCAGCGCCACCACACCCTTGGGACCGTCCACCACCAGGTCCGCCCGCTCGGCCAGTTCGGTGACCTCCGTGCTGCCGCTGCACACCAGGACGCCGGTCAGGCCGTCGGCGCGCAGCCGCTCCACCGCGTCGAAGGCGGCCAGGTCGCCGAGGTCGTCCCCGGCGTAGAGGACGCAGTCGGCGCCGGTGGCGCGGACGTGGTCGGCGAGGGCGACGCCCTTGTCCATGCCCGGCGGGCGCAGCTCCAGCACCAGCCGCCCGGGCTCGACGATCAGCCCGTGCCGCGCGGCGAGTTCGGCCAGCGGCTTCTCCAACGCCCGGAAGGCGCCCTGCGGGTCGGGGGCGCGGCGGGTGTGGACGGCGACGGCCCGGCCGCCCTTGTTCTCGATGGGCGCGGTCTCGACCCAGGTGCCGTGCCAGGCGCCGGACGCGTCGAGCACGCCGGGCAGTTCGGCCTGGACGGCGGCGATGCCCGGGTGCGGGGCCGGTGAGCGGACGGTGCCGGTGGCCGCGTCCCAGCGTTCGGCGCCGTAGTGGCCGAGCACGGCCATGCGTTCGAGGCCCGGCACCCCGGCGAAGCCGCCGTAGCGGACGGCGACCCCGGCGGGTCTGCCGGTGATCACCGCCACCGAGTCGAGGTGCGGCGCGAGCCGGGCGAGGGCGGGGACGGCCGCGGGGTGCGCCCGGGCGCGTTCGGGGTCGGGGACGATCTCGGCGAGCGTCCCGTCGAAGTCCAGCGCGACGATCGCGCGGCGGGGCCGGGCGAGGAGCGCGGCGAGGCCCTCGCGCCCGGCGGACGTCACGGGTTCCGGAAGGGGGTGGCTGCCCATGCCGACGACCCTACCCAGGCGCGCGCCGTCGAGTCGGGCGCTTCCCGATTTCCTCAGGGGTTCACGAAGTGGGGTTCCGGGCGGGACGTACGTCCGCCGGTCAGCGGCGGGCCCGCCGGGCCTCGCGCAGCCGGCGCAGCCGGTTGACCGTGACGGGGTCGTGGGCCAGGGCCCGGGGATCGTCGAGCAGGGCGTTGAGGAGCTGGTAGTAGCGGGTGGGCGTGATGCCGAGCCGCTCCCGCACGACCCGTTCCTTGGCGCCGGGGCCGGGCCACGACCGCCGTTCGAGGGCGAGCACGGCCACGTCCCGCTCGGAGAGGGGCCTGTCTTCCATGCGGTCCAGCGTAGGCGACGGCGGGAAGGGCCCGGACGGCCTCCGTCCCCCAGGCCCCGCCCGCCTCCGTACCTAGCGCGCCACGCCGTCCGTGGAGTCGGCCTCGCGCTGGATCTCGTCGAGGATGCCGGCCACGTCGGCGCCCTTCTGCACGACGCCGCCGATCTTCTCCTTGATGGTCTTGCTGACCTTGGCCCAGGAGGTCTTGTCGGCGGGGTAGAACTCGGCCTGGGGCAGCGGGTCCAGGAACGGCCGCAGCTTCTTCGACCGCTTCGAGTCGTCCTTGCGCATCTGCCGGGAGGCGGACGTGGTCACCGGCAGCAGGTCGTACTTGCCGGTGAAGTCGAGCACGGTCTGGGTGCCGTAGAGGAAGTCCAGGAAGAGGCCGACCTCCTTGCGGGGTGCGGTCTTGAAGGCCATGACCCAGTCGGCGACACCCATCGTCGACTTCGCCTTGCCGTCGATACCGGGGAGCGGGATCATCTCGTACTTGATGTCGGCCGCCTCCGCCTGCTGCATCAGGCTGGGGTGGCCGTGGAGCATGCCGACCTGGCCCTTGCAGAAGGCGTCGAAGAGGTCCTGGCGGTTGGTACGGGCGGGGTTGCCGGGGCCGGTGAGTTCCTTGCCGACGAGCTCGTCGCGCAGCCACTCGAACGTCCGGACGTTCTGCTGCGAGCGGATGGTGTAGCTGCCGTTCTTGTCGGTGTAGCCACCGCCGCCGCCCAGCATCCACAGCATGGTCTCGGCGGGCGCCTCCTCGGGACCCAGCGGCAGCCCGAACGGGATCTTCACCCCGGCGGCCTTCAGCTTCGTCGCGGCGGTCTGGACCTCGGCCCAGCTCTCGGGCTTCTTGATGATCCCGGCCTTGCGGAACAGCGTCTCGTTGCAGAAGAGCAGTCGGGTGGAGGAGACGAACGGCAGGCCGTACTGCGTCCGGTGCACCTCGCCCGCGCGGGCGATCGACGCGATGAAGTCGGCCTGGGTGGATATGGAGAGCAGCTGGTCGGCGCTGTAGAGCTTGCCGGCGGCGGCGAAGTCGGCGTACGCGCCGATCTGCGCGACGTCCGGGGCGTTGCCCTGGGCGACCATGTCGGCGACCTTCTTGTCGACCTCGGTCCAGCTGTAGACCTCGACCTCGACCTTGACGCCCTTGTGGTCACCCATGAAGGTCCGGGCGACCGAGTCCCAGTACTTCTTGGAGCTGTTCTCCGGCTTGCCGTCGCCGTACTCGGCGGCGACCAGGCGCAGCGTCTTCTTGCCGCCCCCGGGACCTCCGCTCCCGCACGCCGAGAGTGCGGGCACCATCGCCGCCGTCGCGGCACCCGCCGCCGAGAGACTCAAGAACCGCCGCCGCTGCACTTGCTTTCCGCCCTTGTGATTGTGACCCGTGTGACCGTGCCGTGCCCGTGCCGTGCCCCTGCGCGCGTCCCCGGCCGTGATGCGGACGGCCTGCCCGGTGGGGGCCGCGGGAGCCACAGGCTCCGCACGTTCTCCCGCGCCACCTTAAAGGCTCTTCGAACAGGGGCTCGCTCCGGCCTCGCCCTTCCCCCTCCGGGCGGCGGGCTGCTATCCACGGTGGGACACGGACGGATCACTCACGGATCGCTCACGCACACCGTAAGGAGCCCAGGTCATGGCCGTACCACCCACCACCTCGCGCACTGCGGCGGAACTCGCCACCCAGCCCGCCTGCTGGCGCCGGGCCGCGGACGCCGTCCCGGCCACGGAGGGACTGCCCCGGCCCGGCGAGCGCGTCGCCGTCACCGGCTGCGGCACGAGCTGGTTCATGGCGCAGGCGTACGCGGCCCTGCGCGAGGCGGCGGGCGAGGGCGAGACGGACGCGTTCGCCGCGTCCGAGTTCCCCACGGCCCGCCGCTACGACCGGGTGGTGGCGATCACCCGCTCCGGCACCACGACGGAGGTCCTGGACCTGCTCGCCGCCCTCCGCGGCACCGCGCCGCTGCTGGCGCTCACCGCCGACCCGGCCACGCCGGTGCGGGACGCGGCCGACGCGCTCGCGGTGCTGGACTGGGCGGACGAGGAGTCCGTCGTCCAGACGAGGTTCGCGACGACCGCCCTGGCCCTGCTGCGGGCCGCCCTCCCCGGCGGGAGGGAAGCGGTGCTGCGGGCCGCCGACGAGGCGGCCACCGCCGTCGCGGAGCCGCTGCCCGCCGCGCTGCTCTCCGCTTCGCAGTGGTCGTTCCTGGGGCGGGGCTGGGCGTACGGCGTGGCCCAGGAGGCGGCGCTGAAGATGCGCGAGGCGGCGGGGGCCTGGACGGAGGCGTATCCGGCGATGGAGTACCGGCACGGGCCGGTGGCCATCGCCGGTGCGGGGCGGGTGACGTGGGGTTTCGGGCCGGTGCCGGGTGGTTTGGAGGAGGCCGTGACGGCGGCCGGCGGAACGTTCGTCCACGCGCCGAGTGACCCACTGGCCGAGCTCGTCCGGGCGCAGCGGGTCGCGGTGGCGGTGGCGGAGGCGCGGGGGCTGGACCCGGACCGGCCGCGGGGGCTGACCCGGAGTGTGGTGCTCGGCGTTTGAGGGTGCCCCGGTCCCGCCCTTTCGCCGTTTCCTGGGGCTGCCGCCCCAGACCCCCCTTTCGCGGCTCCGCCGCTCGTCCTCAAACGCCGGACGGGCTGACTATCCAGCCCGTCCGGCGTTTGAGGACAACCGCGCGGAGCGCGGTTTCGGGGGTGCGGGGGCTCGCCCCCGCACGAAACGGTGAAAGGGCGGGACCGGGGCACAGCCCGCCGCAGGCGCCCCCATCCCGCACCCGTCGAACAGTGGACTAGACCTTTCCCACCCCCACGCGCGAAACTGTCCGGGTGAAACATGTCATCGCCCTCGACGTGGGCGGCACCGGGATAAAAGCCGCCCTCATGGGCGCGGACACCACCCTCGTCCACGAAACCCTCCGCCCCACAGACCGCGACCAGGGCCCGGACGCGGTGGTCACCCGCATCCTCGACCTGGCCGAAGAACTCCGCGACCGGGCCGAGAAGGAGTTCGGCGAGCCCCCGGCAGCGGCAGGCATAGCCGTCCCGGGCGTAGTGGACACGACCACCGGCACAGCCGTCTACGCCGCCAACCTGGGCTGGCGCGACCTCCCCCTCCGCGACCTCCTGAGCCGCCGCCTCGGCGGCACCCCCGTGGCCCTGGGCCACGACGTCAGGACGGGCGGCCTCGCCGAGGGCAGGCTCGGCGCCGGCCGCGGCGCGGACCGCTTCCTCTTCGTGGCCCTCGGCACCGGCATAGCGGGCGCGATCGGCATCCAGGGCCGTGTCGAGGAGGGCGCGAACGGCTCGGCCGGGGAGATCGGCCACATCGCCGTACGCCGCGGCCCGGACGCCCCGGAATGCGGCTGCGGCGGCCGCGGCTGCCTGGAGACGCTCGCGTCGGCCGCCGCCGTGGGCCGCGCCTGGGCCGCCGCGAGCGGCGACCCGGCGGCCGACGCCGCCGCCTGCGCCCGCGCCGTCGAGGCCGGCGACCCCCGCGCCCACCGCGTCTGGCAGGAGGCGGTGGACGCGCTCGCCGACGGCCTCGTCGTCGGGCTGACGCTGCTCGACCCCCGTACGCTGATCGTCGGCGGCGGGCTGGCCGAATCGGGCGAAACGCTGTTCGGCCCGCTGCGCGCCGCCGTCGCGGAGCGCCTCACGTTCCAGAAACTCCCCCTCATCGTCCCGGCGGCCCTCGGGGCCACCGCCGGCTGCCTGGGCGCGGGCCTGCTCGCCCGGGACCTGCTGGCCGCCCGGGCAGCCACAACATCCACGGCACCCACGGAATCCACGGAGGTATCCGCCTGATGGTCGAACGAACGGTTCTCGACGGCGCCCGTGTCGTGCTGCCGACCGGGGTGGTGGAGCACGGCCGCGTCACCGTGGAGGGCACCCGCGTCGTCGCGGACGCCGCCGAGGAGGCGCCGACCTGGGACCTGACCGGCCACTGGATCGTCCCCGGCTTCGTGGACATGCACGTCCACGGCGGCGGCGGCGCCTCGTTCTCGTCCGGCGACCCGGAGGAGGCCCTGACGGCGGTCCGCGCGCACCGCGCGCACGGCACGACGACGATGGTGGCCTCCACCGTCACCGGCGACCTGGACGACCTCGCCCGGCAGGCGGCCGTCCTCGCGGAGCTGACCCAGCAGGGCGACCTGGCGGGCGTCCACTTCGAGGGCCCGTTCATCTCCCCGCACCGCTGCGGCGCCCACCAGCCGGAGCTGCTGCGCGACCCGGACCCGGCCGACGTCCGCAAGCTCGTCGACGCGGCGCACGGCACGGCCCGGATGATGACCCTCGCCCCCGAGCTGCCCGGCGGCCTGGAGTCCGTCCGGATGCTCGCGGACCTGGGCGTCGTCGCGGCCGTCGGCCACACGGACTCGACGTACGAGGCGACGCTCGACGCCATCGAGGCGGGCGCGACCGTCGCCACCCACCTCTTCAACGCCATGCCCACGCTGCTGCACCGCGCGCCCGGGCCGATCGCGGCGCTGCTGGAGGACGAGCGGGTCACCGTCGAGCTGATCAACGACGGGACGCACCTGCACCCGGCCGTCCTGGAGCTGGCGTTCGCCCGCGCGGGCGCCGACCGGGTCGCGTTCGTGACGGACGCGATGGGCGCGGCGGGCATGAGCGACGGCATGTACGCGCTGGGGCCGATGCGGGTGGAGGTGAAGGACGCGGTCGCGCGCATCGCGGACGGCCCGACGGCCGGTTCGATCGCCGGCTCGACCCTCACCCTGGACACGGCGTTCCGCCGCGCGGTGACCGTCGACCGGCTGCCGGTCGAGGACGCGGTCGCCGCCCTGTCCGCCAACCCGGCCCGGCTGCTGGGCGTCGCCGACCGCGTCGGTTCCCTGGAACCGGGCAAGGACGCCGACCTCGTCGTCCTCGACGGCGCGTTCGAACTCGTCGGCGTCATGCGCAAGGGCGAATGGCTGGTCCGCCCCGAAGTGCGCTGATTCGTCCTCTCCTTGGGGAACGGCGGCAGGTCCGGGGACTGGGCCTGCCGCCGCTGTTTTGGCATGATCGCTCGCGCAATCGTGTCCCCACTGGGTCCCCGCGGACCGGTCCGAGAGAGGCGCCGATGATCCTCACGGTCACGCTCAACGCCGCGCTCGACCTGACCTACCGGGTCCCCCGGCTGCGTCCCCACACCTCCCATCGCGTCGCCGAGGCGGTCGAACGGCCGGGCGGCAAGGGCCTGAACGTCTCCCGGGTGCTGGCCCGGCTGGGCCACGCCACCACGGTCACGGGCTTCGCGGGCGGCCCGACCGGCGAGACCCTCCGCACGCTCCTGGCCACGACGGCCGCCGACACGGCGGGCCGCCTGACCGACGCCCTCGTCCCGATCGCCGGCTCCACCCGCCGCACGGTCGGCGTCGTGGACGCGAGCACCGGCGACACCACCCAGCTCAACGAGACCGGCCCGGCGATCACCGCGGCGGAGTGGGCGGCCTTCACGGCTCGTTACGCCCAACTCCTGGACGACGCCCGGGCAGTGGCCCTGTGCGGCAGCCTCCCGCCGGGCGTCCCGGTGGGCGCCTACGCGCAGTTGATCCGCCAGGCGCGCACCCGCGACATCCCCGTCCTCCTGGACACCTCCGGCGAACCCCTGCGACGCGGCGTCGCGGCCCGCCCCGACATCGTCAAGCCGAACGCCGCCGAACTCGCCGCCCTCACCGGCTCCACCGACCCCGTCCGCGCGGCCCTCGACGCCCGCCGCCGGGGCGCCCACGCCGTCGCCGCGTCCCTCGGCACCGACGGCATGCTCGCCATCACCCCCGACGGCACCTGGCGCGCCACCCCACCCGCCCGCCTCAAGGGCAACCCGACGGGCGCCGGCGACTCCGCCGTGGCCGGCCTCCTGTCCGCCTGGCTGGAGGGCCTCCCCTGGCCCGACCGCCTCCGCCGCGCGATCGCCGTCTCGGCGGCGACGGTCCGGGCCCCGGTGGCGGGCGAGTTCGACGCGGACGCGTACGAGGCGGCGCTGCCGCTGGTGAAGGTGGTGACGGTGTGAGTCTCGTGCGGGGCGGGACGGCCGTCCGCGACGCCCGCGCCCGCGCGACGGTTCCGACGCCCCGAACGGACCACGCACCCCCGCCCCCATCGACAGCGCCCCACCCACCAGCAGACAGGACGACGGGACGTCGTGGCGGCCCGCGCCCGCTCGCGCACGGGAGTTGAGCCGATGCCCCTGGCCCGTACCGCCGACCTCCTCGCCCCCGGCGCCGCAGGCGCCGCGAGCGCGGCCGTCGCCGCGTTCAACGTCATCACCGTCGAGCACGCGGAGGCCATCGCCGCCGGCGCGGAGGCGGCCGGGCGCCCGGCCGTCCTCCAGCTCTCCGAGAACGCCGTGAAGTTCCACGGCGGCGCCCTCGCCCCGATCGCCTCCGCCACCGCGGCCGTCGCCCGCGCCTCCGCCGTCCCACTGGCCCTCCACCTCGACCACGTCGAATCGGTGGACCTCCTGCACGCGGCGAGCGCGCACGACTTCTCGTCGGTCATGTACGACGCGTCGGCGCTCCCCTACGCGGACAACGTCAAGGCGACTTCGGAAGCGGCGCGTTGGGCGCACGCGCGCGGCCTCTGGCTGGAAGCCGAACTGGGCCGCGTGGGCGGCAAACCGGGCGACGCCCACACCCCCGGCGTCCGCACGGACCCGACGGAAGCGGCGGCGTTCGTCGCCGACACGGGCGTGGACGCCCTGGCGGTGGCGGTCGGCAGCACCCACGCGATGACGACCCGCACGGCGACCCTGGACCACCCGCTGATCACGGAACTCCGCGATGCCGTCCCCGTCCCCCTCGTCCTCCACGGCTCCTCAGGCGTCCCGGACGCCGAACTCCGCCGCGCGGTGGCATCGGGCATCCGAAAGGTAAACGTCGGCACGGCCCTCAACACCGCCTTCACCGGCGCCGTCCGCGCCTTCCTGGAGGCGCACCCGTCGACGGTCGACCCCCGCCGCTACCTCGCTCCCGCGCGGGAGGCGATGGCGGCGACGGTGGAGCGGTTCCTGCACGCTCTGGCCGGGCCACGCACCGCAGCCTGAAGGTCAGGACGCTCCCCGGTTGATGACGCGCACGATGGTGATGGTCGGCGGGTCGACGCCCTCCCCATCCGAAACGACATAGCGAACGGCCGACATGGCGACCAAAGCCGTTCGGTCCCACTCACCCCCGCCCATGGGCCGTGGCACTGACAAGCCCCCGTAAGGGGCAGGGGCGATCTCGGCGGAAATCCCGGCACTGCCGGTCTTCGCAAGCTGTTCATCCAGCTTGACGAGATCGGCACGCGCCTCAGGGGTCTACGCGACGCGGTACGCGTAGCTCACCAACTACGCCCTTCCCGCTCCTGATACCACTCCAGCGCGTGCGCTTCCAATCGCCCTGCCGCATCAATGCCGCAGCACAGCGATCGTACGGCACCCGGGTCAGCCGATGTGGCCTTGATCACCCGGCCCGTATTCGCCCGCCGCGACGCTGTCAGACGGCCAGCCGCCAGGTGGCCGCGCTGGTGCCCCAGCGGCTCAGGCGGTGCAGCCCGTGCGCGATGAGGGCCGCGGCCGCGCGGTCCGCGCGGGTCGGGTCGCGGGGTGGTGGGGTGGCCGCCGCCACCGGGCGTTCCGGCATCAGCAGCGCGGCGTAGTCCGTGAAGCGGCGGGCACCGCAGTCGCGACAGCGCTCCTCGCCTGCGGCCCGCTCCCAGCCGGAGCGGTGCCCGCAGTGGCGGATCAAGCGTCCTACGGCTCGCATCAGTTGCCCCTCCCCATCGCGGACGCGGAGTGCGCCACGATCCAGTGCGTGTACACGGCGGCGGTGGCGTCCCCGCCCCCGGCCGCCTTCCTGACCACGTCGAGCGCGGCGCACTCGTCGCACCCGGTCTGGTACGGGCGCAGCCCGGCCGCTTGCCGCTCCTCCCGGGTCGCGAGGCGGAGGGCGGTGGGCGGGACGGTCCACGGCTCCCCGCCGCCGTTCAGGCTCCGTACGCGGACCAGGCCGTCGGCGGCCTCCGCCACCTGAGCCAGCCGGCCGTCGCGGACGTCGACCATGTAGCTGCCTGCTCTGTATGTCACTGCGCACACCCCCAGGTGGCTTGAACCTGCGCCTGAGAACCACCTTGGGGTACCGCACATCCCCGCTGCAACGTTGCATTTTCACACTTGGCCCCAAAGAGTGAATTGGCGTACAGAGGCTGACGGTTGCCGTATCGTCGGGCGCCGTGAATCGGGAGGTGATCATTTGACGGACGCCACGCCCACCCTGATGCGTCGACGACTCGGGGCGGAGCTGCGGACCATGCGGATCCGGGCCGGCCTGAGCCTCGCGCAAGCCGTCAAGTTGCTCGGCATCTCGGGTTCACCGAGCCTGAGCAAGATCGAGAACGGCAAGCTACGCGCCAACCTCGACAAATTCCTCAGCGTGTACGGCATTGAGGACGAAGCGCGGATCGCGGAGCTCCGGAAACTTGAGAAGCTGGCCGAGGCGAACCGCCGGAAGGGCTTGTTCACTCAATACGGTGATGTCATCCACGACTCTCTCGCCGACCTCATCGAGCTCGAAGACCTGGCGAGCCAGGCCGACGCCTACGCAGCACTGACTGTTCCGGACTTGCTCCAGACAAGGGATTACGCCTGCGCCGTCATCGAGAGCAGTTGCGCTTGGTACACCGCCCGCCAGGAGAGAACCTTCGCCGAGCTGCGCATGAAGCGGCAGCAGGTCCTGGTACAACGCCGGTCCGGCGACGCGTCCGTGCCGCCGCTCATGATGCGCTGCGTGCTCGACGAGGCATGCCTGAGGCGCCGAGTGGGAGCAGCCGGAGTACTCCGTGAGCAGCTCAAGCGAGTGCTGGATGCTTCGGAGATGCCGAACGTAGAGGTCCGCGTCATCCCGTTCGCCGCTGGCGCACACACTAGTGTCAGCGGCGCTTACACCGTCTTCCACTTCGACGAGGGACAGCCGGTCGTGGCGATCGAACCGCTGACGACGTCCTTCTACCTGGAGGAGGACACGCACACCGTGCGCTACGACACGGCGTTCAACTACCTCCGCGAGCAGGCCCTCGATATAGCCACATCCCGCGACTTCATCAACCGCCTGCTCAAAGAAGCCTGACCGCGACGCACGATGCCACCAAGTTCCGGGTGCGGCTAAGGAGCCTTCGAAACCTCTCCCGGGAACACCCTGATCCGGGCAACGTTGGCGTTGCAGTTCCCCGAGTCGCACGTCAGCTTGATGTCGTTCTTGCCGCCCTTCAACGAAACCCAGTTGAAGGTGTGCGACCAGTCGGTTCCGGACCAGCTCTTCAGCTTCGCGGTGGTCAGCTTCTCCCCATTGATCCACAGCGTGCCGGCCACGTCCCCGCCAGGCGCGCCGTAGTCGAGCCATACCGTGTAGCGGCCCTCGCCATTGACCGTCACGTCGTTCCACTCGATCGAAGCACCCGGCTTCATGACGACGTAGACGCCCCCCTCCGACGGCGCCCCCTTCACGCTCTTGGCCGTGGACGCGCCACCGCCCAGACGCAGGGACGCGGCGGACCGGTCGAGGTCCAGGACGGGCTTGTTGGACGGCTTCTTCTCGTCGTCCTTACCGTCCTTCTTCTCCGGCCTCTCCGACGGCTTGCCCGACGGCGTCTGCTGCGCCGTGTTGTTCTTGCCGTCGTCCCCGTCGCCCTGGTTCGCGTACACCGCCGCGCCGATGCCGCCGGCGACCACGACCACCACGGCTATCGCGGCTATGAGCAGGCCGCGCCGCTTCGGGCGCTGCGGGCCGGGAGCGCCGGGCGGGGGGCCCGGGTGGCGGGGGGCGCCGCCGGGGAGGGTTTCCGGGGCGGCGTAGTGCGGGGTGGGCTGCTGGGGGGCGGGCATGCCCGCGCCGTACGTACCGCCGCCCTGCTGCGGCGTGTACTGGCGTGAGCCGACCGGCCGGACCTGGTTGTACGACGTGCGGGGGACGCCGGGCTGCGGTGCGGACGCAGCCGCGTCGGTGCCCTGGTCGCCGCCCTCCGAGCGGTACAGGTAACCGAACGGGTCCTCGTCCTCCGGCTTGCCGTTGCCGTTGTTACCGGCCGTCATCCCCTGTCACTCCCCACGTGAATGTGCCGTCCGGCACCCACGTTCGTGTACCGGATCCGCGGCTGTCGAGGCCGGTTCGGCCACCACGGTCCGGCGGCGGTGCCGCATCGGCGCAGCCTACCCCGTGCGGCAAGGGGCACGCCCTGGCGCGGGGGCTACCGGCCGGTCACCCGGCCCGCCGACCGGCCCGGGCGCGGGACCGCTTCTCGACGTACATCCGCTGGTCGGCGGAGCGCAGCACCTCGTCGGCGGACATTCCGCAGCCCGCCCAGCCGATGCCGAAACTCGCCCCCACGCGCACCGCCCGGCCGTCGACCCGGATGGGCGGGATGATCGCGTTGCGCAGCCGGACCGCCAGGTCCTCCGCGTCGGCGCGGCCGAGGCCGTCGGCGAGGACGACGAACTCGTCGCCGCCCATCCGGGCCACGGTGTCGCCGTCGCGGACGCCGCTGCTGAGCCGCCGGGCGACCTCGATCAGGACCGCGTCGCCGGTGTGGTGCCCGAAGCGGTCGTTGATCGACTTGAAGCCGTCCAGGTCGCAGAAGAGGACGGCGAGGCCCTTCTCGCTCTCGTCGCTGTCCTCGTCGAGCGGGACGGTGTGCACGTGGTGGTCGCGGTGGTCGTAGCCGCCGGAGCCGGAGTAAGCCGCTCCGTAGTCGCCCGCCCCCGCCCCCGCCGGGTAGTCGGCCATGCCGTAGTCCCCGACGGCGTAGTCGCCCGGCCGGTAGCCGCCGGGTGGTCGCTCGTCGGCGAGCGGGTCCGGGGCGCGGTCGTGCCCGTACGCGCCGTCACCGCCCGGGACGCTCCCCGGGCCGCCCGGTATGCCGCCCGGTATGCCCAGCGGCTCGCCGAACGGGCCTCCGAAGGGGTCCCCGACGCCCACGACCTCGTCGAAGCCCTCCAGCCGCCCGAACGGCCCGTGGTCGGCCGTGGCGTGCTGCGGCTCGCTGCCGGGCGGCCGGCTGCACAGCCGGCTGCTGAGCCGGGCGCGCAACTCGGCGCTGTTGGGGAGGCCGGTGAGGGAGTCGTGGCTGGCGCGGTGGGCGAGCTGGAGCTCGTGCCGCTTGCGGTCCTCGATGTCCTCGACGTGGGTGAGCAGGTAGCGCGGCCCCTCGGCGGCGTCGGCGACCACCGAGTTGCGCAGCGAGACCCAGACGAACGTGTCGTCCCGGCGGCGCAGCCGCAGCTCGGCCCGGCCGCCCTCGGCGGAGGTGCGGAGCAGCGTGCCGATGTCCTCGGGGTGGACGAGGTCGGAGAACGAGTAGCGGCGCATCTGCGAGGCCGACCGGCCCAGCAGCCGGCAGAGGGCGTCGTTGGCGCGGTGCAGCCGCCCGTGCTGGTCGCCGCCGAGCTCGGCGATGGCCATGCCGCTGGGCGCGTACTCGAACGCCTGCCGGAAGCTCTCCTCGCTGGCGCGCAGCGCCTGCTGCTCGCGCTCCAGGCGGACGAGGGCGCGCTGCATGTTGGCGCGCAGCTTGGCGTTGCTGATCGCGATCGCGGACTGGAACGCGTACATCTGCAGCGCCTCGCGGCCCCAGGCGCCGGGGCGGCGGCCGTTGCGCGGCCGGTCGACGGAGATCACGCCGAGCAGCTCGCCGCCGGCCGAACCGGCCGAGTACATGGGCGCGAGGAGGCGGTCCATGGGGTGCCACTCGTCGGGGAAGCGCGGCGCGGGGCCGGTGGTGCGCCACTGCGGGACGTCGTCGTCGTCGAGGACCCAGCCCTCGGTGTACGGGATGAAGCGCAGCTCGCCCCAGCGCTCGCCCATGCTGAGCCGGCGCTCCCAGGACACCCGCGAACCGACCCGGCCGGACAGGAACGCCTCGGCACTCGCGCTCCCGGCGACGGCGGCGACCACGAGGTCACCGTCCGGGCGGACCAGGTTGACCGCCGCGAGCTCGTAGCCGAGCCCGTTCACCACGCCCTCCGCGACGGTCTGCAAGGTGTCCGCGAGGCTGCGGGCGGTGTTCAGATCCGCCACCGCCTGGTGAACCTGCCGCAGGGTCGTCAGACGCACATACGGCTCCGACTCGGTGTCCATAGCTCGCTCTCCCCCGAGACCTCGACAGCGACTCTCCAGATTTTCTTGTCGTCCGATTACACGGCCACTGAATCACAGGGAGCTGACAACTCGGTACACAGGGTCAACAAATAGGGCCTTCTGTGACTCATGTCACAGTGCGTAACGACGCCCCTTACCTTGCGTTCGCAGTCGTCCTACGTTTCTGGTCCGCAAATAAGGCAGAGCCTGCCGCGTTTTTCGGCACCCAATCCGGGATTTCGTGAGGAGATCGACGAGGTCAGAGGCGGTGCGAACACGTGAACGAGCAGCGAGCCGGGAAACCGTCCCGATGTCCGCGGGACTACGGAGGGCCTAGTCCCCATTACCAAGAGGGTCCTGGTCCCGCAGCCCGATGCAGTGGTTCGTCACGGGCGGCTAGCGTGCGTCGTGTGTTGCAGACGACTTCGCCCACCGAGGCCCGCATACCGCATGCTGACGGTGTGACCGCCGAGGAATTCCGCGCCGCCCTCGCCCGCCTGGCGGCGGGCGTGGTCCTGGTGACCGCGCACGACCCCGACGACGGCCCGCGCGGCGAGGACGTCGGCATGACGGCGACGGCGTTCCTCTCCGTATCCCTGGACCCACCCCTCGTGATGGTGAGCGTTCGCAACGACTCCCGGATGGAGGAGTTGCTCGCCCGACAGCCCCTCTGGGCGGTGTCCCTGCTCGCCGAAGGCCAGCGGCAGGTCGCCGGACGGTTCGCGATGAAGGGACGGGTCAGCGACCGGCTCCTCTTCGAGGACCTCCCGCACGACCGCGGCGAGCTCTCCGGCTCCCCGCTCGTCCGGGGCGCCCTCGCGGTCCTGGAGTGCCGGACGGAACAGCGAGTGGTCGCGGGCGACCACACCCTCTTCATCGGGCGCGTCCTGAAGGCCGCCGCCTCGACGACGGAGAGCGGGCCGCTGACGTACTTCAAGGGGCGGTACCGGCACCTGTCGTGAGCGCGCGCCGGGTCGCGCCCGACGCGGACGTCAGTGCCAGTCCCGCGCGGACGTCAGTGCCAGTCCCGCGCGGACGTCAGCGCCAGTCCCGCGCGGAGCGCCCCCGCTTCGTCTCCGCGCGCTGCTTCTTCTCCCGCAGCCGCCGCTCGTTGATGCCGCGCGGTATGCGCGTCGGCTTCCGCGGCTTCGGCGGCGGCGCGGTGGCCTCGGCCAGCAGCGCGGCCAGCCGGACGGCCGCCGCCTCCCGGTTGCGCCACTGCGAACGGTGCTCCGACGCCCGTACGGTCACCACCCCGCCCACCAGCCGGCCCGCGAGCCGCTCCAGGGCGCGCTCCTTCCACACCGCGGGCAGGGCCTCGGTGGCGGCGAGGTCGAAGCGCAGCTCCACCTGGCTGTCGCTGGTGTTGACGTGCTGCCCGCCCGGCCCGGAGGAGCGCGAGAAGCGCCAGACGAGTTCCGCCTCGGGCAGGCTGACGGCACCGCGGATGACGTGGGGACCGGACATGCCCCCATCGTCCCCCGCCCGGTCCGCCCGCGTCACCTCGATTTGCCCCGCTCCGCGCCATGGGCGGGGGCCGCCGCCCCGACCCGTCGTCAGAAAGTGGTAAAGAAAGTAAAGCGGGATGGAACCCCGCCCCCCGTCGTCGGCGTTATCCCGGGTGACGGGACCGCGTGGCAGCAGCACGCGGTCCGCGAGTCGACGAGAAAGGGATCACCCCCATGCCTGTAAGCCTGTCCAAGGGCGGCAACGTCTCCCTCACCAAGGAGGCCCCGGGCCTGACCGCCGTCACCGTCGGCCTCGGCTGGGACGTCCGCACCACCACGGGCACGGACTTCGACCTCGACGCGAGCGCGATTGCGGTGAACCCCAGCGGCAAGGTCTACTCGGACGCCCACTTCGTCTTCTTCAACAACAAGCAGACTCCGGACCAGTCCATCGTGCACACCGGTGACAACACCACCGGCGCCGGCGAGGGCGACGACGAGCAGATCAACGTCAACCTGGCCGCTCTCCCGGCCGACGTCGACAAGATCGTCTTCCCGGTCTCCATCTACGACGCCACCGCGCGCTCGCAGAACTTCGGCCAGGTGCGCAACGCCTACATCCGCATCATCAACCAGGCCGGCGGCGCCGAGATCGCCCGCTACGACCTGAGCGAGGACGCGGCCACCGAGACGGCCATGGTCTTCGGCGAGCTCTACCGCAACGGCGCCGAGTGGAAGTTCCGCGCCGTCGGCCAGGGTTACGCGTCCGGCCTCCAGGGCATCGCCCAGGACTTCGGCGTCAACGTCTGAGGACCCGCTCGCCGCTGAGCCGCCGTACGCGTACGAAGCCCCCTCCGGCCCCGGCGGTTTCTAGGGGTCGTTGCAACACGTGGTCGTGTTGATCAGGCCGCAAGCAGTTTATGCAGGCGCTCGGCTGGGGTTTCCCAGCCGAGCGTTTTGCGTGGGCGGCCGTTGAGCTCGGCTGCGACGGCGTCGAGGTCTTCACGGCTGTGGGCGGACAGGTCGGTGCCCTTGGGGAAGTACTGCCGCAGGAGGCCGTTGGTGTTCTCGTTCGAGCCGCGCTGCCAGGGGCTGGCGGGATCGCAGAAGTAGACCGGGACATCAGTGGCGATGGTGAAAGCGTGGTGGGCGGCCATCTCGCTGCCCTGGTCCCAGGTCAGGGACCGTTTCAGGTGGGTGGGAAGCCGCTGCACGGTCTCCTGGAGCGCGTCGCGGACCTGCTCGGCACCGCGGCCGTCCGGCAGATGGACCAGCATCACGTAGCGGGTGGCGCGCTCGACCAGGGTGCCGATCGCGGAACCGCTGTCCTTGCCGATGATCAGGTCGCCTTCCCAGTGGCCGGGCACCGCCCGGTCCTCGGCCTCGGCGGGGCGTTCGCTGATCATGACCATGGGGTGGGTGAAGCGCGGCTGGCGCGAGGCGGCCTGGCGCTGTGGCCTGCGCATGGCCCGGCCGCTTCGCAGGGAGCGGGCCACTTCGCGGCGCAGTTCGCCGCGTCCTTGGATGTAGAGGGCCTGGTAGACGGTTTCGTGGACCACGTGCATCTCCGGCCGGTTCGGGAACTGTGCCCGCAGAGCGTTGCAGATCTGTTCCGGGCTCCACCGCCGTCTCAGGTGGCGCTGGATGAAGTCCCGGAGTGCCGGGTTGCGGGCGATCTTCCCCTGCTTGGGGCGGGGCCGGCGGGCATCGGCGCGGGCCTGGGCAGCGTGGGGACGGTACTGCCCGCCCACGGGGTGGCGGTTGCGGCGGATCTCGCGGCTGACCGTGGAGGGGCTGCGGCCCAGCTCGGCCGCGATCGCCCGCACCGATGCCTTCTCCCGCAGCCGGTCGGCGATGTGGATCCGGTCGGTCTCGGTCAGGTACCGGGACGACAGCGAGGGCGCCCGCACAGCGTGTGCGGGCAGCCTCGGCGGCTTCCTGCGGCCCTCGGGCCGGCCGTTGCGCCACTCACGGCCGGTCCGAGGGTTGACACCTACGCGTCGGCTCGCCTCCGCGTTACCGAATCCCAGCTGCACGAGCCGGAAGTATTCCTCCCGTTCCCGGTGCAGCTTCCGTGGGCCCTGTTCCCTGCGGCTCTCACGGATCTTGAAGTCCATCGCATCCCCTGAGCTGGGGTGTTGCGACGACCACTAGAACCCAAGCCCCCCTTCCGCCGGAGGGGGCTTCGCGCTCCGCGCCCGCCCCGTTATGTTCTCCCTGGTCCTGCAAGAGGGCCGCTGGCCTCCGGGCCCGGCATGACTGTTGCCCCCTGTCGAAGTCGATGACCTGGGGGGTGGTGTCACCGGGCCCGAGGGGTGCCGTCGGAGACGCTGATGAGAGGCCCGACCACCGCCTGATCAGGCGCAATGCCCGATCGTTCGCGGGCGGCAGGTCTGCATAACGTGGATGCGCGAGAACGGCCCCGACGCACAGGCCGGCACCGCAACGACGAGTGGGGGCACGGTGATCGACACCGAAGACGTGGGCGTCTTCCTCGGCCTGGACGTCGGCAAGAGCGCCCATCACGGCCACGGGCTCACCCCGGCCGGCAAGAAAGTCTTCGACAAACAACTGCCCAACAACGAACCCAGACTGCGGGCCGTCTTCGACAAGCTCGCCGCGAAGTTCGGCACCGTCCTGGTGATCGTGGACCAGCCCGCCTCCATCGGAGCCCTTCCTCTGACAGTCGCCCGCGACACCGGCTGCAAGGTCGCCTACCTGCCCGGACTCGCGATGCGGCGGATCGCCGACCTCTACCCGGGCGAGGCGAAGACCGACGCGAAGGACGCCGCGGTGATCGCGGACGCCGCCCGCACGATGGCGCACACCCTGCGCTCGCTGGAGCTGACGGATGAGGTCACCGCCGAGCTCACCGTGCTGGTGGGTTTCGACCAGGATCTCGCCGCCGAGGCCACGCGCACCTCCAACCGGATCCGCGGCCTGCTCACCCAGTTCCACCCGTCCCTGGAACGAGTCCTCGGGCCCCGGCTCGACCACCAGGCCGTCACCTGGCTGCTCGAACGCTACGGCTCCCCGCAGGCCCTGCGGAAAGCCGGACGCCGCAGGCTCGTCGAGCTGGTGCGACCCAAGGCCCCGCGCATGGCCGAGCGGCTGATCAACGAGGTCTTCGACGCACTCGACGAACAAACCGTCGTCGTTCCCGGGACCGGCACCCTCGACGTCGTGCTCCCGTCCCTGGCCCGCTCCCTGGCCGCCGTCCACGAACAGCGCCGGGCGTTGGAAGCCCAGATCAGCACCCTGCTGGAGGCCCACCCTCTTTCAAAGGTCCTGACCTCGATGCCGGGGATCGCGGTCAGGACCGCCGCCACCTTGCTGGTCACCGTCGGCGACGGCACCAGCTTCCCCACCGCCGCCCACCTCGCCTCCTACGCCGGCCTCGCCCCCGCCACGAAGCAGTCGGGCACCTCGATCCACGGCGAACACGCGCCCAGAGGCGGCAACCGCCAGCTCAAACGCGCGATGTTCTTATCCGCCTTCGCCGCCCTGCACGACCACTCCTCCCGCACCTACTACGACAAGTGCCGGGCCAGAGGGAAGACCCACACACAGGCCCTTCTCCGCCTCGCTCGGCACCGCATCAGCGTGCTCTTCGCGATGCTCCGCGACGGCACCTTCTACGAACCCCGAACCCCCCGCCTCGCTTGACGAAAGACATAGAGGCACCCGTTACCTTTTCCGTGGCCCCGCAACGGGGCGCCTGGCCCCCGGGCTCGGTATGGCTGTGTGCCCCCTGTCGAAGTACATGACCTGGGGGGTGTTGCCGCCGGGCTTCGGGGCACCGCTTGACCGCTGATGAGGGGCCTGACGACCACTCTGGTTCGGCGCAATGCCGGACCGCTTCACGGGTGGCATGTCTGCGTAACGTGGTTGCCGGCGTGTGGTGCCGCAGGGACGGCCGGGAGTTGGGGAGACGAGTGGCGAGGGGCACGCGCACATGGTCGACACGACCGCGACAGATCTCTTCCTCGGCCTGGACCTGGGCAAGGAGTTCCACCACGCCCACGGCCGGACCGGGGACGGCAGGACCGTGCACGACAAGCGGCTGCCCAACACCGAGCCGAAACTGCTGGAGCTGTTCACCAAGCTGGTGGCGAAGTTCGGTACCGTCCTGGTGATCGTGGACCAGGTCGCCAACATCGGCGCGCTGCCGCTGACGGTGGCCCGCGCGAGCGGGTGCCGGGTGGCCTACCTGCCGGGACTGTCGATGCGGCGGGCCGCCGACCTGCATCCCGGTGAGGCCAAGACAGACGCCCGCGACGCGTTCGTGATCGCCGAGACCGCCCGGACCATGCCGCACACCTTGCGCGCGGTGGACCGTGACGACGAGGTACTGGCCGAGCTGACCATGCTCACCGGCTACGACAACGACCTGGCCGGCGAGGTGAACCGCACCACCAACCGGCTGCGCGGCCTGCTCTCCCAGATCCACCCCTCCCTGGAACGCGTGCTCGGCCCGCGCCTGGCCTACCCCTACGTCCAAGCCCTCCTGGCCCGGCACGGCTCCCCGGCGAAGCTGAAGAGACTCGGCCGGGCCCGCTGCGAGGCCCTGCTCAAAGCGCACGGCTCGCGCAAGGCGAAGCAGCTGGCCGGGGAGATCTCCGACGCGCTGGCCGAGCAGACTCTCGTCGTTCCCGGCACCGAGGCGTCCGCGCTGATCGTTCCGGGCCTGGCCGCTCAGCTCGCCGCCGCCCACACCCAGCGACAGGCCACCGAGCAGGAGATCGCCGCCCTGCTGGAGGCCCTCCCTCTTTTCCACCTCCTGACGTCCCTGCCCGGCATGGGCGTCAGGACCACCGCCGCGGTGATCGTCGCGATCGGTGACGGCACCGGCTTCCCCACCGCCGGACACCTCGCCTCCTACGCCGGACTCGCCCCCGCAACGAAGTCCTCGGGCACCTCCATCCGCGGCGAGCACGCTCCCCACCGCGGCAACCGGCTCCTCAAACGCGCCCTGTTCCAGGCCGCGTTCGCCGCGACCGGCTGCAAGAGCGACCCGTCCTCGCGGATCTACTACGACCGCCAGCGAACCCGCGGCAAGACTCACACCCAGGCGATCCTCCGCCTGGCCCGGCAACGCGTGAACGTCATCCACGCGATGATCCGCAACGGCACCCTCTACGAACCCCGCGCCCTCGACCTCGCTGCCTGACACCCACCCCACCCCCTGCCTCTTCCAGCCCGCTCCATCCCGTCACCGGCACGGCCACCCCCGCCACGCCGGCCACCGCCCTGCCCGCACCGCACCCGAGCCGCCGGGAACATCCCGCTTCGCGGGACGTTCCCGAAAACCAGCACGAACCCCTACGAACCAGCCCCGCCAGGGTTGACGAAACAGATAGGGGCACCCCCCCGGAACCGCTCGGCGGCAGCGGGGCGTGGGGCGTGGATCACATCCGCTCGTGTCACAGGGTGCCCGGCCGCCTCGTCTCAAGGGTGAAGTCACCAAGGGTGAAGTCACCGACGACGACGGAGGAGCACGCCATGAACGCGCGACTGGACTACTTCGCCAGCCCGACCGCCGGAAAGATCATGAAGCAGTTCATGGCGGTGGGCCGGGCGCTCAAGGACTCGCCGCTGCCCGCCGAGACGCAGGAGCTGGTGGCGCTGCGCGTGAGCCAGATCAACGGCTGCGCCGTCTGCATCGACATGCACACCAAGGAGGCCGCCGCCGCGGGTGCGGCTCCGGTGCGGCTGAACCTGGTCGCGGCATGGCGGGAGGCGACGGTCTTCACCGAGGCCGAACGGGCCGCGCTGGAGCTGGCGGAGGAAGGGACCCGGGTCGCGGACGCCGCCACGGGCGTCAGCGACGCGGTGTGGGCGAAGGCCGCCGAGCACTACGACGAGGAACAGCTCACCGCCCTGGCCGTGCTGGTCTCCTTCATGAACTCGGTGAACCGGCTGAACATCATCACCCGGCAGCCGGCCGGTGACTACGAGCCCGGGCAGTTCCACTGAGGCGCGGTGCCTGCGGCCCTCTTCACGGCAGTCCGGGCCGTCCCCGCGGCTCCCCGTACGGATGAAACGCCTCCCCTTCCCGGGACGGCCGGGCCCCCCGGCGTCATCATCGGACGCGATGGCCGACAGCGAGGAACCCCAGGAGCCCGCCCCCGAGCCCGGCGACGACGACGCGGACGGCCACCGTCCGCACCCGGTCTGCCACTGGTGCCAGGGATCCGGCTTCGTCCCCCGCGTGCTCGCCCACAACCCCGGCCCCGACCCGTTCCGCGGCCCGGCCGACACCGTGCACCGCACGGGCCAGTGCCGGCACTGCCGGGGAACGGGGTCGTACGAGTCGCTCCTCGACCCGACGATCGGACCCGAGGACCGGTCGGGCGACGTGCCCTGGGGCGGGCGCTGACGGACGCGGGCGGCGGACACGGGACGGACGGGCCCGACGGATACGGCGCCCGCCACCGCCGCCGGAGTGCGGACCGGGGCGAATGCGGTGATCCTGGGTAGGTCAGGCATGCGTAAGGAGGACGCCCATGTCCATGCTCGACAAGCTCAAGGGTCTGCTCAAGGGCCACGAGGACACCGCCCGGCAGGGTGTCGACAAGGCCGGTGACGCCTTCGATGCCAAGACCGGGAACAAGTACCAGAGCCAAGTCGACGCCGCCCAGCGGAAGATCGACGAGCAGCTGGGCAACCGGCCGCCCACGGACGGGCAGCCGTAGGGCGCCCCGCCGCTCCCTCCCCCGTACACGCACGCACCGGACGGGCCGATCACGCCCGTCCGGTGCGTGCGTGTATGGACGCGCTCACCAACGAACGCGCTCACCAGCGAACGCGCTCACCACAACCGGTCGATCTCCCCGGGGTACAAACCGATCCGGCGCCCCCGGAACGACCCCGCCGCCCGCCGCGCCCGGGCGGTGAAGAATCCGGCCATGGTGACTTTGTCGAATCCCGGACCATCGCTCGGGAACGGATCACCCGGTGTCCCGCCGACGAGGACGGTGCCCTCCAGCGCCTCCCAGCCCGCGCTCTCGTAGAAGGGCCGCAGCGGCCGGTCGCAGGTGAACAGCCCGATGTCCGCCCCGTCCGCGGCGATCCACTCCCGGGCGGCGGCCACCAGCCGCCGCCCGTGCCCACGGCCCCGCCGGGCCCGGTCGGTGACGACCGCGCTCAGCCCGGCGGCGCGGTAGCGCGCGCCCTCGTGCTCGATCTCCTTCGTCAGGACGTCGAGCGCCGCCGCCACCTCGCCCTCGGGTGAGACGAGGAGCATCGCGACCGGGCGCAGCGCCGGGTCGGGCGGTCCGCCGCCGGCCCACACCTGGGCGCGCAGCGCGTCCGCCCGGGCGGCCAACTCCGCCGGAACGCACCCCTCCGCGTAGGTCCTGACCTGCACTCCGCCTCCTTCGTCCGGGCCCGGCCGCGGTCGTCCCCGCGGCGCCGCCGAGCCATCCGGCAGGGGCTCGGCAGGTGGGGCGAAATCCCCCCGAACTCCCCTTCCCCGGCGGGGCTTCGCGACACGTCACAGGTGTCACTCGCGCCACTACAGCCCCAACTCTGCCTTTTCTAAACCCAAACTCTGAACTCCGACCGGAACTGACCCCTTTTAGATAACAGCAGATCACATCCTTGTTGCGCCCCTGTCAAAAACGGTCAGTTGCTGGCACGCTCTCCTCCATTCGCTCCTGCACCTCTCACCACCAGCGGGCCGCTCACACCCCGTGCCGCCCGCAACCCCCCTCAGAGGAGACAGAGTTGAGACTCACCGCCACCCCCCGCACCACGGCCCTGCGTGCCGCCGCCCTCGTCGCCTCCGCGGCCATGGTCGTCGTCGGCGTGCAGACGGGCAGCGCGAGCGCCTCGGGTGACCGTGACAGCGGAGGGCTGCCACTGACGCTCTCCGCGAGCCAGCGCACCGCCGCCATCCAGGAGGCCCAGAGCGGCGCGTCGGCGACCGCCGCCAAGATCGGCCTGAGCGGCAAGGAGAAGCTGATCGCCCGCGACGTCGTCAAGGACGCCGACGGCACCGTCCACACGCGCTACGAGCGCACCTACGACGGGCTGCCCGTGCTCGGCGGCGACCTGATCGTCCACGAGGCGAAGGCCGGACGCTCGGTCACCAAGGCGAACGACGCGACCATAGCCCTGCCCTCGACCGACGCCTCCCTGGCCCCGGCCGCGGCGAAGAAGTCGGCGCTGAGCGCCGCCGCCGACCAGAAGACCGCCAAGGCGGACGGCCAGGCGCCGCGCAAGGTCGTCTGGGCCGCGCAGGGCAAGCCGGTCCTGGCGTACGAGACCGTGGTCACGGGCGTGCAGAAGGACGGCACCCCGAGCGAGCTGCACGTGATCACCGACGCGGCGTCCGGCAAGAAGCTGTACCAGTACGAGGCCATCGAGACCGGTACCGGCACCAGCACCTACAGCGGCACCGTGCCGCTGACCACCACCAAGTCGGGCTCCCAGTACCAGCTCAACGACGGCGCGCGCGGCGGCCACAAGACGTACGACCTCAACCAGGGGACGTCCGGCACCGGTTCGCTGTTCACCAACAGCACCGACACCTGGGGCGGCGGCCGGCAGACGGCCGGTGTCGACGCGCACTACGGCGCGGCCGTGACCTGGGACTTCTACAAGAACGTCTTCGGCCGCAACGGCATCCGCAACGACGGCAAGGCCGCCTACTCCCGCGTCCACTACGGCAACAGCTACGTGAACGCCTTCTGGTCCGACTCCTGCTTCTGCATGACCTACGGCGACGGCCAGAACAACAAGAACCCGCTCACCGCCCTCGACGTGGCGGCCCACGAGATGAGCCACGGCGTCACCGCCGCCACGGCCAAGCTCGTGTACAGCGGCGAGTCGGGCGGCCTCAACGAGGCGACCAGCGACATCTTCGGCACCGCCGTCGAGTTCTACGCCAACAACAAGACCGACGTGGGCGACTACCTCATCGGCGAGAAGATCAACATCTACGGCGACGGCAAGCCGCTGCGCTACATGGACAAGCCGAGCAAGGACGGCAAGTCCAAGGACAGCTGGTACTCCGGCATCGGCGGGGTGGACGTCCACTACTCGTCCGGCCCGGCCAACCACTTCTTCTACCTGCTCTCCGAGGGCAGCGGGAAGAAGACGATCAACGGCGTGGACTACGACAGCCCGACCGCCGACGGGTCCAAGGTCACCGGCATCGGCCGGGACAAGGCCCAGAAGATCTGGTACAAGGCGCTGACCACGCAGTTCACCTCGAACACCAACTACGCCAAGGCGCGCACCGGCACCCTGAACGCCGCCGCGTCGCTCTACGGCAACAACAGCGCGGAGTACAAGGCGGTGGCGGCGGCCTGGTCCGCCATCAACGTCAAGTAGTCCCACCGCACGATCGGACCGCATCCCGTGCCCCCGGCCGCCGCGCCGGGGGCACGGGCGTCGTGACACCATCGGGGACGTGATCGACCTCGGCTACTCGCTCTCCCGCCGCTTCCCCGACCCGCCGCAGACGGACTACCGCACCGCCGACGTCCGGGCCCTGCGGCACGACCTCTTCTGCGGCGACGTCTACCTCGCCGACACCAAGGAGGACCGGGAGCTGTCCACAGCCTGGGGATGGGTGCCGGTGCTGGACTTCGCCTGGGCGCTGTGCGACATCGTCGAGGAGCTGGACCGCGACCCGCGCGGCTCCCGGTCGGCCGCCCCGCAGTACGCCGAACTGGACTTCACCGAGTCCAGCGACCGCCTGCTCTTCGAGCGGCGCTTCGGCTGGGTGGAGGTCACCGCGGACTGGGTCCCCGCCGACGAGCCCCCGCTCGTCCTCGACCACCGGGCGCTCCGCCGGGAGGCCCGGGACTTCCTGCACGACCTGATCGCCGACCTCTCCGACATGCACGAGGGCCTGGCGGACAACCCGGTCGTCTGGACGCTCCAGAGCCGCTTCCCGCGCGTGTGACGCGCGGGTGACGACCGGCGGGTCCCATGGGGCCCAGGTGCCTCAAGAGGCGGCCGGCACCCCCAGCGCCTAGGCTGATCCGAGAGCTTCCGCACCCCATGGCCGCGAGGTTCCGCGATGAGCCCCACATCCGAACCGATCACCGCCGCCTCCCCCGCCACCGACCCCCGCCGCTGGTGGGGCCTGGTGTTCATCGGCCTCGCCCAGCTGATGGTCGTCCTCGACGCGACGATCGTGAACATCGCCCTCCCGTCCGCCCAGCGCGACCTGTCGATGTCGGACACCAACCGGCAGTGGGTGATCACGGCGTACACCCTGGCCTTCGGCGGGCTGCTGCTGCTCGGCGGCCGGATCGCGGACCTGGTCGGCCGGAAGCGGACCTTCCTCGCGGGGCTGATCGGCTTCGCCGTCGCCTCGGCACTGGGCGGCGCCGCGCACACGGACTGGCAGCTCTTCGGCGCGCGGGCGCTGCAAGGCGTCTTCGCCGCCCTGCTGGCGCCCTCCGCGCTCTCCCTGCTCACGACGACGTTCACCGACCCGCGCGAGCGCGGCAAGGCGTTCGGCGTGTACAGCGGCATCGCGGGCGCGGGCTCGGCCGTCGGACTGCTCGCGGGCGGTCTGCTCACCGAGTACCTGGACTGGCGCTGGTGCATGTACGTCAACGCCCCGATCGCCCTCATCGCCTTCGCCGGCGGCCTGTGGGCCCTGCACGACCACCGCCCCGAACGGCGCACCCGGCTGGACCTGCGCGGCGTCCTCCTGGCCTGTACGGGCCTGGTCGCCGTCGTCTACGGGTGCAGCGAGGCCGAACCGCACGGCTGGGACAGCCCCCGGGTGCTCACCCTGCTGGTCGGCGGCGTGGCGCTGCTGGCGCTGTTCGGCTGGTGGCAGACCCGGGCCCGCCACCCGCTGCTGCCGCCGCGCGTCGTCCGCGACCGCAACCGGGCGGGGGCGTTCCTGACGCTGGGCCTGGCCGTGATCGCCATGTTCGGGATGTTCCTGTACATGACGTACTACTTCCAGCTCGTCCTCGGCTACCGGCCGGTCGAGGCCGGCCTGGCGTTCCTGCCGATGTCCGCCACGATCATCGTCACCAGCACCCAGATCGCCTCCCGGCTGCTGCACCGGCTGCCGCCTCGGCTGCTGATCACGCCGGGGACGCTGCTGGCGGCCGTCGCGCTGTTCCTGCTGACGTCCCTGCCGGTGCGGGCGGACTACGCGGTGCACGTCCTGCCGTCGACGATCCTCTTCGGCCTGGGCCTGGGCCTGATCTTCGTGGCGGTGATGGACACCGCGACGAAGGGCGTCGACCCGAACGACTCCGGCGTCACCTCCGCCACCGTCAACACCTGCCAGCAAGTGGGCGGTTCGATCGGCACCGCGCTGCTCAACACCATCGCGACCGCCACCACCGGCTCGTACGTCGCCGCGCACCTGAAATCGGCGGCGGCCACCGGGCCGGTGACACCGGCGGCGCGCTCGGCGATCGTCAAGGACGGGGTGGTGCACGGCTTCCACGTCGGGCTGGCCTGGGCCTCGGTGATCATGCTGGCCGCCTCGGCGGTGGCCTGGCTGGTGATCACGGCCCCGGCCCCGCGCCACGGCGACCGGGCGCCGGAGGGCGGCCCCCGCGGGACCCGGACGGAACGGGAGCCGCGCCGGACCCGCCCGTAGGACCGGCGTCACGCCACGACGAGCAGCTCCCGGCCCGTCGTGTTCAGCCGCCGCCCGCCGTCCTCCGTGCAGACCACGATGTCCTCGATCCGCACCCCGAACCGGCCCGGCAGATAGATCCCGGGCTCGATCGAGAAGCACATCCCCGGCACCAGCGTCAGGTGCTCGCCCTCGACCATGTACGGCGGCTCGTGCGTGGTGACGCCGATCCCGTGGCCCGTCCGGTGGACGAAGTACTCGCCGTAGCCGTTGCGCGCGATCACCTGGCGGGCGGCCCGGTCGACGTCCTGGCAGGCGGCCCCCGGCCGGACGGCCTCGAACGCCGCCTGCTGCGCCTCCCGGACCAGGTCGTGGACCTTGCGCTCCTCGGCACCCGGCTCCCCGACGTGCACCGTACGGGTGGTGTCGGAGCCGTAACCGTCCATCAGGCCGCCGAAGTCCATCACGACCATGTCGCCGTCCTGGATCACCCGGTCCCCCGCCTCGTGGTGCGGATTGGCGCCGTTGGGACCCGAGCCGACGATGGTGAAGTCCACCTGCTGGTGGCCGTGCTCGCGCAGCAGCCGGTCCAGGTCGGCGGCCACCTCGCGCTCCCGCCGCCCGGCGAACGGCAGCCGGACGATCTCCTCGTACGTGGCGTCGGCCGCCGCGCCCGCCGCCGCCAGCCGCTCGACCTCGTACCCGTCCTTGACCGCGCGCAGCATGGGCAGCGCCTCGGTCAGGGCGGCGTGGGCCCCGCCGGGGCGCAGCCGCTGGAAGGCCAGCAGGTGCAGCGCCCAGGTGTTGTCGGACACCCCGTAGCGGCCTTGCGGTTCGAGGTGCGCGGCGAGCGCGTCGTAGGGGTTCTCGGCGTCCCGCCAGCCGACGACGGTCAACGCCGGGGCGCCGGGCGCCTTTTCCGCGTCGGGCCGCTCCAGCTCGGGGACCAGCAGCAGCGTCCTGCGGCCGGGGGTCACCACCAGCGCGGTGAGACGTTCGGTGACGGGCGGGTGGTAGCCGCAGAGCCAGGCCAGGTCGGGGCCGGGCGCGATGATCAGTCCGGCCATGCCGGCCTGGGCGGCGGAGCGGGCCGCGCGCTCCATCCGGGCCGCGTAGTGCTCCGGGCCCAGCGGGCGGGAGGACGCTTCCATCGACGTGATCGCCATGGGGGCAGCGTAATCCGGGTGGAGGCGTTCGGCAGGTGATCTCTACCCCACGGGTGAGACGCCTCTCCTCCGAGGGGAGGAGACGACCCCACCCCAGGACCGATTTTCCCCTGATTCCTCGAGTAATCGTTGGACCCAGGTAAAGAGCATCCCTAGCGTAGGGATGCCCGTTCGGACATCCGTACCCTCCGCCGGGCCGCGTCGAACCCGTGCACCACCCGATCAGTATCCACTCAGTGTTCCGATAGATCCACGCAATTCCAAGGGGGAGCTCCACACCATGTTCCGACGAGTCGGGCGGTTCGCCGTCCACCGGCCCTGGCTCACGATCCTGGCCTGGGTCGTGGCAGCCGTGGCCCTCGGTGTCCTGGCGCCGGGTCTGAAGTCCACCACGGACCAGGCGGAGTTCCTTCCGTCCCACTACGAGTCCGTGCAGGCGGGCAAGGTCCAGGAGAAGGCGTTCCCCCAGGACGAACAGGCCGCGGCCGTGGGCGTCTTCAAGCGTTCCGACGGGGGGAAGCTCACCGCCCAGGACAAGCAGGACGTGGCGAAGGTCGCCGCCGCCCTCCAGGACAAGCACTACAAGAAGATATCCAAGGTGACGACCGGGCCGGAAGCGGTCTCGCCCAACGGCGAGATAGCCCTGGCCAACATCTACTCCGGTGAGAAGAACTGGTCGGACGACACCGTCATGGAGTCGATCAAGTCCCTCCGCAAGGACGCCAAACCCTTGCTGAAGGGCACCCAGTTGAAGCTGGGCGTCACCGGCTCGGCGGCGTCCAACCTCGACTCCAAGGAGCAGTCCGGCGACACCGACGGCATGATCATGATGGCCACGCTGGTCCTCATCATCGTGCTGCTGCTGGCCATCTTCCGCAGCCCGCTCATCGCCATCCTGCCGGTCCTGATCATCCTGCTCGTCACCTCGGTGGCCAACGGCCTCATCGGCACGGCGGCCGACGTCGGCGGGCTGAAGGCCGACGCCAGCGTCACCCCGATCCTCATCGTGGTGCTCTTCGGCGTGGGCACCGACTACATCCTCTTCCTGCTGTTCCGCTACCGCGAGCTGCTGCGCAAGGGTGAGGAGCCCAAGACGGCCCTGGCCGAGGCGGTCGCGCGGGTGGGCGAGACCATCGCCTCCGCCGCCGGCGCGGTCATCGCCTCGTTCCTGGCCCTGCTGCTGTCCACGATGGGCATGATGAAGGCCCTGGGCCCGTCCCTGGCGATCGCCGTGGGCGTGACCCTGATCGCCGCCCTGACGCTGGTCCCCGCCGTCTTCTCGCTGCTCGGCACCAAGGCGTTCTGGCCGTCCAAGGCGTGGAAGAAGACCCCGAAGAACCGCACGGCCAACGCGGTCGGCGGCCTGGTCTCCCGGCGCCCGGGCATCGTGGCGGCGCTCTCCACGGTGGTGCTCGCCGTCCTCGCGGTCGGCGCCTTCGGCTTCAAGTCGCAGTGGGACATGGACAGCCAGCTGCCCGACAAGCTGGAGTCCGTCCAGGCGATGAAGGACCTCCAGAAGGGCTTCTCCGCCGGCCAGGCCGACCCGGCCATGGTGTTCGTCAAGGCGAAGGACGGGGCACGGCTCGACAAGGGCGAGCTGGAGGCGTTCCGCGGCAAGCTCGCGGCCGTCAAGGGCGTGGACAAGGTCAGTCCGGCCGTCCCCAGCAAGGACGGGTCCGTCGTCCAGTTCAGCGTGGTCACCAAGGCCAAGCCCAACCACGACGAGGCCATCAAGCTCGTCGGCGGCGAGCTGCGCGACACGGCGCACCAGGCGGCCCCGAAGGGCAGCGAGGCCCTGGTGGGCGGCACCTCGGCGGTCCTCACCGACATCGAGAACGCCGTCCAGCACGACTACAAGGTCGTCTTCCCGGTCGCCGGCCTGGCGATCATGCTGATCCTGGGCCTGCTGCTGCGCAGCCTGGTCGCCCCGCTGTACCTGATGATCGCCGTCGCCCTCGGCTTCGGCGCCACCCTCGGCTCCACGGTCTGGCTGTTCCAGGACCTCAAGGGCGAGGACGGCATGCTGTTCATGCTGCCGATCATCATCTACCTCTTCGTGGTGGCGATCGGCACGGACTACAACATCCTGATGGTCGCCCGCCTCCGTGAGGAGGTCCGCAAGGGCGTGGCCCCGCGCGAGGCCATCCGCACCGCGGTCGCCCAGTCGGCCCCGACGGTCGCCTCCGCGGCGATCATCCTCGCCGGTACGTTCGGTGTGCTGCTGCTCGCCGAGAACTCCATGCTCCAGCAGATGGGCTTCGCGGTCGCCTTCGGCATCCTGCTCACCGCGTTCGTGATGGCCATGCTGCTCGTGCCGACGGTCACGTCGCTGCTCGGGCACAAGGCGTGGTGGCCGGGCCACCAGGACGCTCCGCGTCAGGCGGAGCCGACCCCCTACGCCGGCACGGACTCGTACGAGGACCACGCCTCGTACTCCGGTCGGCGGTAGTTCCGCCCCCTTCCCACCCTTTCGCCGTTTCCTGGGGGCTGCGCCCCCAGGCCCCTCTGGGAGAGCCCGCAGGGCGCTTCGGGGGTGCGGGGGCTTGCCCCCGCAAGAAACGGTGAAAGGGCGGGACCGGGGCACAACAAAGCCCGGGCCAAGGCCCGGGCTTCGTGCTGTGCGCGGCAAGAAGCCGCCTGTCGGATTCGAACCGACGACCCCCTGTTTACAAGACAGGTGCTCTGGCCAGCTGAGCTAAGGCGGCACGCGGCAGCGCGCGGAAGCAGTCTAACCGGAGACAGCCCCGCCGCTCCCCCCAATTTTCGCGACCGCGACCTGCTGACAACGGCCCGCTCCCCAGGTACCGTCACCGCATCCCGTCCACATTGGACTGGACCACTCAGCACCGCTCCCTCTACTCGGATCGTCCGGCACGTTCCTGCCGGTGAAGGGACCCACCACCATGGCCACGGTCACGTACGACAAGGCGACCCGGATCTATCCGGGCGCCGACAAGCCCGCCGTCGACCAGCTCGACATCGAGATCGAGGACGGCGAGTTCCTCGTCCTGGTCGGCCCGTCGGGCTGCGGAAAGTCCACCTCGCTGCGGATGCTCGCGGGGCTGGAGGACGTCAACGGCGGCTCCATCCGCATCGGCGACCGCGACGTCACCAACCTGCCGCCGAAGGACCGGGACATCGCCATGGTGTTCCAGAACTACGCGCTCTACCCGCACATGACCGTCGCCGACAACATGGGCTTCGCCCTGAAGATCGCGGGCGTGCCCAAGGCGGAGATCCGGCAGAAGGTCGAGGACGCGGCGCGCATCCTGGACCTCACCGAGTACCTGGGCCGCAAGCCGAAGGCGCTCTCGGGCGGCCAGCGGCAGCGCGTGGCGATGGGCCGGGCGATCGTCCGCGAGCCGCAGGTGTTCCTGATGGACGAGCCGCTGTCCAACCTGGACGCCAAGCTGCGCGTGCAGACCCGCACCCAGATCGCCGGCCTCCAGCGGCGCCTGGGCATCACCACCGTCTACGTCACCCACGACCAGGTCGAGGCCATGACGATGGGCGACCGGGTGGCGGTGCTCAAGGACGGGCTGCTCCAGCAGATCGACTCGCCGCGCAATATGTACGACCGCCCGGCCAACCTCTTCGTCGCGGGTTTCATCGGCTCCCCGGCCATGAACCTGGTCGAGGTGCCGATCACCGACGGCGGCGTCAAGTTCGGCAACAGCGTGGTGCCGGTCTCCCGGGAGGCGCTGGCCGCCGCGGCCGACCGGGGCGACCGGACGGTCACCGTCGGCGTCCGGCCCGAGCACTTCGACGTCGTGGAGCAGAACGGCGACACGGCCCGGACGCTGAGCAAGGAGGCCGCCGACGCCCCCGCCGGCCTGGCCGTCACGGTCAACGTGGTCGAGGAGCTGGGCGCCGACGGCTACGTGTACGGCACGGCGGAGGTCGGCGGCGAGCAGAAGGACCTGGTGGTCCGCGTCAACGGCCGGCGGGTGCCGGAGAAGGGCTCGGCCCTGCACGTCGTCCCCCGCCCGGGCGAGCTGCACGTGTTCTCGACCTCGTCGGGCGAGCGGCTGAGCGATTGATTCACGCCGTCGTGCCGCCCCGGCGCGGGCGGCACGGCGGCCCTCACGGCCCGTCAACCGGACGCGTCACCGATTTCGGGCCGCCCGCCCCAGGTCCGGCCGCCCGGGCGTCAACCCTTCCCACCGAAGGGCCGAGGTAATGCCACCCGATCGGGTGACTAAATGTCGCGGTCTCATTACGCCTCGCTACCATCTGCGGCATGAACCAGGCCGCCCGCCGCATCGGCAGAACCCTCGCCCTCGTCCTCCCCGTCGTCATGGTGCTCTCCGGGACCCTCGCCGTCACCCGGGTCCCGTGGGCGGCGCCCAACGCCGAGTCGCAGGTGCTCACCGCGTCCTCGGACGCCGCCTCCAGCCAGGCCAGGGCCCGCGCCCCGCATGAGGTGCTGCGCGACAAGCTGCTCACGGAGCTCCAGGAGAAGAACCCCGGAGTGGCCCTGACCCACCTCCAGGTCGCCACCAACGGCCGTCCCTCGCTGGCCCGTTACTGCGTCGACATCGCCCGCGTCCTCGGCCAGGCCGCCGTCGCCAAGTACCACTCCGCGAAGAAGGCCCAGGCGTACTCGCGCCCGGTCTGCGACACCTCGTACGCCTCCGGGGTGGCCCAGGGCCACTGACGGCCCTCCCGCCCCCGGCGGCGGCCGGTCGCACCGCACCCCGCGGCACGGCATATCGTGCGGGGCATGACCGGCACGCACCCCGTCCCCACACCCGCGCAAGCCGTGATCCTGGCCGGAGGCCAGGGGTCACGGCTTCGCCCTTACACCGACGACCGCCCCAAGCCGATGGTCGAGATCCCCGGCACCGGCATGCCGATCATCGGCCACCAACTGGCCTGGCTGGCCGCCGAGGGCGTCACCGACGCCGTCGTCTCCTGCGGCCACCTCGCCGAGGTGCTCCAGGCGTGGCTCGCGTCGGCCGACCTCCCGCTGCGGGTGACGACGGTGGTCGAGAAGGAGCCGCTCGGCCGCGGCGGCGGCCTCAGGCACGCCGCCGCCTCGCTCCCCCACCCGGACCGGCCCTGGTACGCCACCAACGGGGACATCTGGACGCGGTTCTCGCTCCGCGAGATGGCCGCCTTCCACCACGAGCGGGACGCCACCGCGACCCTCGCCCTGGCCCGGCCCCGGATCCCCTGGGGCGCGGTCGAGACCGACGAGTTCGGGCACGTCCTGGACTTCATCGAGGCCCCGCCCTCGCCCTACCTGATCAACGCGGGCGTCTACGTCTTCTCGGCGGGCTTCGCCGAGCTGCTGCCCGAGCGCGGCGACCACGAGCGCACCACCTTCCCCCGCCTGGCCCGGGAACGGCGGCTGGCCGGCTACCCGTTGCCGCACGGCGCCTACTGGCGGGCCATCGACACCGCCAAGGACCTGACGGAGGCGGCCCGGGAACTCGCCGGCTGACGCCCGCACCACGCGCCGCGGCCCCGCACCCGAGTGGGTGCGGGGCCGCGGCGCGCGATACCGGTGTCAGCCCAGGAGACCGCCGAGGGCGCCGCCCCCGCCCGTCGAGCCGCCGGACGTTCCCGTGCCGCCCGACGTCGTCCCACCGCCGCCCGAACCGCCGGTGGTCGCGGCGCCCGAGGGGCTGTGCGGTGCCGCCGGGGCGGCGGGACGCTGGTGGGGCGTCCGGGTCGCGGGGCGGGGACCGCCGGTGCCGGCCTCCGCATGGCCTGAAGTCGCCGCTCCGGTCGGTGTCTTGACCGAACCGGGGACGGCCGGCTTCGCGCTCGGCGACGGGGACTTCCGGCCCGTGGCGCTCGGCCGGGGCGTCCCCGGCGTCGCGGAGCCGTGCGCCCCGCCGCGCGGGGAGGAGCCGGCCGACGGACGCTGCGGAAGCGGCGAGCCGGGCAGGTTGTTGACCGGCGGGGCGGACGGACCCGGCGCCGGCGCCGGCCGCGAGGAGCGGACGGCCCCGCCGAGCGTCGAACCGACCAGCAGGGAAAGGCCGATGAGCACCGTCGCCATGACCGTGCCGCGGCGCAGCACCCGCCGCCGCAGCTGCCCGATCCCGGCCCGCGGACCCAGCCGCCGCCACGCCTCGCCGGCGAGCCGGCCGTCGACGGAGTACACCGGGGCGCCCGCGATCACCAACGGGCTCCAGGCGGCCAGGTAGATGATGTCCGGCGCGTCGTAGACCGGCACGGTCCGCCAGCTCACCGTGACCAGCAGGGTGGCCGAGAGCAGGACGCCGATGGCGGCGGCGAGGCGCTGCCAGAGGCCGAAGATGGTGAGGACGCCGACGATGATCTGGAGGAAGGCCACGGTCAGGCCCGCGCCCACCGGGTGGGCCAGCGCCAGCTCCCGGAGCGGGGCGGCGGCGGGCCAGGGGTGCAGGGAGGTCAGCCAGGTGACCATGGAGCCGCGTTTGCCGCCGTCGAAGTAGACGGGGTCGCAGAGCTTGCCCATGCCGGCGTAGACGGAGATCAGCCCGAGGAAGACGCGCAGCGGCAGCAGGACGACGCCCAGGTTCATCCGGCGCCCGGGGTAGTAGGCGTGCAGCAGGGCGTCGCGGCCGTCGTTCCTGGAGTCCCGGTCCTCCCCGTCGTCCTCGTCGGACCAGCCGTCCTCGCCGACGTCGAACTCGCCGTGGCCGTACGGCTGTTCGTCGAACGCGCCATGGGTCGGGCGGATGCCGCTGAGCAGCGGCTCACCCGGCTCCAGCGGTCCACGGGGGCCGATGACGGTGGTCGGGGCGTCGTCGACGCCGATCCGCGGCAGGACCTGGGTGGCCCCGGCCTCGCCGCCGCCGGCGGTACGGGCGGCCCCGGACTCCCGTACGGCGTCGAGGAGCCGGGTCGGCGCCGCGTCACCGGGCTCGGCCCGCCCGCTCCACACCACGGGGGCCCGGCGCCTGGCCGGGCCCTTGACGGTGGGCAGCTGCGCCGTGTCGGCGGCGACTCCGGCGTAGTGCCGGGCGGCGGCGTGCGGGGGACGCGCGAGCTGCACGCGGAAGCTCAGGTGGTTGCCGGAGACCTGCGCGGGGTCGGACGGGACTTTCACCGTACTCAGCGCGGGCTGGTCGTCGTACCCGGAAGAGCTTCCCCCCGTAGGTGTGCGGGGTGTTCTGGTGTCCACGCTCATCTAACCGAGTGACCGGAGCTTAGGACACTGCCTTGACCGACACGGGTGTCCGAGACCCGTCAAGGCGGACAACAAGCGCGCCCGCAAGGGCCGGACGGGCGGAATCCCGGCCCGTCCGGCCCGTGCGGACGACGCGCTACCGCGACCGCGGCGTCACGCCCGGCGGCGCGCCGCCTCGTACAGCACGACGCCCGCCGCGACACCGGCGTTCAGCGACTCGGCGCCACCCGGCATCGGGATCCGCACCCGGAAGTCGCAGGTCTCGCCGACGAGTCGGGAGAGGCCCTTGCCCTCGCTGCCCACGACGATCACGACCGGGCCCTCCAGGGCGTCCAGCTCGTGCAGCTCGACATCGCCGTCGGCGGCCAGGCCGACGACCATCAGGCCCTCCTTCTGGTACGCCTCCAGCATCCGCGTCATGTTGGTGGCGCGGGCCACGGGCGTCCGGGCGGCGGTGCCGGCCGAGGTCTTCCACGCGCTGGCCGTCATACCGGCCGCGCGGCGCTCGGGCACGACCACGCCGTGCCCGCCGAAGGCGGAGACGGAGCGGACGACGGCGCCGAGGTTGCGCGGGTCGGTGATGCCGTCGAGGGCGACGATCAGCGGGTCCTCGCCGTCGGCCCGCGCCGCCGCGGTGAGGTCCTCGGGGTGCGCGTAGTCGTACGGCGGCACCGAGAGGACCAGGCCCTGGTGGTTGAGCCCGTTGGTCATCCGGTCGAGCTCCGGGCGCGGGGCCTCCATGAGGTTGAGGCCCTTGTCCGTGGCGAGCTGGAGCGCCTCGCGGACGCGCTCGTCGTTGTCCAGGTACTGCTGGACGTAGAGCGTGGTCGCGGGGACGCCCTCGCGCAGCGCCTCGACCACCGAGTTGCGGCCGACGACCAGTTCGTTGGTGCCCTTGGGGCCGCCGCGGCGCGGGGCCGGGCGGCGGGCCGCCTGCTTGGCCTGGGCGTTGGCGACGCGGTTCTTCTTGTGGCCCTTGCGCATGTGCGCGGGCGGGGTCGGGCCCTTACCCTCCAGCCCCCGGCGCCGCTGGCCGCCGCTGCCGACCGTCGCGCCCTTCTTGTTGGACGTGCGGCGGTTCCTGCGCTGGCTGTTGCCGGCCATGGGGTCACCTGTTTCTTCACTGCCAGAGCCGCTGGCCGCGGCTCAGTAGACGTACGTACGAAAAGTGTCGCTCAGGACGGCGACCGGCGCTCAGGACAGCGACCAGCGCGGGCCGGACGGGGTGTCCTCGATCGCGAGACCGGACTGCTGGAGCTGGTCGCGGAGGGCGTCGGCGGTGGCGTAGTCCTTGCGGACGCGGGCCGCCTGGCGCTGCTCCAGCACCATCCGGACCAGCGAGTCGACCACGCCGTGCAGGTCGTCGCCGCGGTCCCCGCCGGACCAGCGCTCGTCCAGCGGGTCCAGGCCCAGGACGCCGAGCATCGCCCGCACCTCGGCAAGGCGGGCGACGGCGCCCTCCTTGTCGTCGGCGGTGAGGGCCGCGTTGCCCTGCCGGACGGTGGTGTGCACCACGGCCAGCGCCTGCGGGACGCCGAAGTCGTCGTCCATCGCCTCGGCGAACGCGGGCGGCACCTCGGTCGCGGGCTCCACCGGACCCGCCTTCTCGACGACCCGCTGCACGAACCCCTCGATCCGCGCGAACGCCGACTCGGCCTCGCGCAGCGCCTCCGGGCTGTACTCGATCATCGAGCGGTAGTGCGGGGTGCCCAGGTAGTAGCGGAGGACGATCGGGCGCCACTCCTTGACCATCTCCGAGACCAGCACCGAGTTGCCCAGCGACTTGGACATCTTCTCGCCGCTCATGGTGACCCAGGCGTTGTGCACCCAGTAGGCGGCGAAGTCGTCGCCGAAGGCCCTGGCCTGGGCGATCTCGTTCTCGTGGTGCGGGAAGATCAGGTCGAGGCCGCCGCCGTGGATGTCGAAGGCGGTGCCCAGGTACTTGTGCGCCATGGCCGAGCACTCCAGGTGCCAGCCCGGACGGCCGCGGCCCCAGGGCGTCTCCCAGCTGGGCTCGCCCTCCTTGGCCGCCTTCCACATGGCGAAGTCGCGCGGGTCGCGCTTGCCGGTCTCGCCCTCGCCGGACGGCTGGAGCAGGTTCTCCAGCTCTTGGTTGGAGAGGCGGAGGTAGTCGGCGTAGGAACGGACGTCGAAGTAGACGTTGCCGTCCGCGGCGTAGGCGTGACCGCGCTCGATCAGCCCGCGCATCATCTCGATCATCTCGGGCACGTGGCCCGTGGCCCGCGGCTCGACGGTGGGGGGCAGGCAGCCCAGGGCGTCGTAGCCGGCGTTGAACGCGCGCTCGTTCTCGTAGCCGATCGCCCACCAGGGGCGGTTCTGCTCGGCGGCCTTCTTGATGATCTTGTCGTCGATGTCGGTCACGTTGCGGACGAACGTCACGTCGTAGCCGCGGTAGGCGAACCAGCGGCGCATGATGTCGAAGTTCAGCCCCGACCGGATGTGGCCGATGTGCGGCGCGGCCTGCACGGTCGCGCCACACAGGTAGATCGAGACGCAGCCCGGGACGAGCGGGGAGAAGTCACGGATCTGCCGGGCGCTGGTGTCGTACAGGCGAATAGTCACGGAACCAGGGTAGTGGGCCCGCGGCAGTGCCCCGGGCGCCCGGCACCCGGATCGGACCCTGATCCGGACCCCGAGTGCCCTCGGGGGCGTGCGCGGCCGGGCGCGGAGCGGTCCGCGCGCGACCCTCCGGCACGCTTTGCCCGCTATTTAATGTTTTGCGGCAAAAATGCAATTCCGCGTGGTAACTTCCCGGGCACACCTCGGGACCGGAGCGCCGCGGACACCAGGAGGGGCGTTGCACTCCACTCTGCCGGTACAGCAGGACCACCCCCAACCCCGGGAGCGGCCACCGGCACCCCCCGCGCGCCGCCCGGGCCGGCTGGCCGCCCTGGACGGGCTGCGGCTGTGCGCGGCGCTGATGGTCGTCGCCTACCACTGGATCGCCTTCGACAGCGGCGCCTGGGGCCACCGCTCCGCCCGCGCCCTCTTCCCCACCGCGTACCTGCCGGCCTCCTACGGCTGGCTGGGCGTCCAGCTCTTCTTCCTGATCAGCGGGTTCGTGATCTGCATGAGCGGCTGGGGCAAGGGCGTCGGGCAGTTCGCCGTCTCCCGGATCACCCGCCTCTTCCCCGCCTACTGGTTCGCGGTGCTGCTGGTCGCCCTCGTCGTCCGGCTGTGGCCGGTGGTCAACTCCCCGACCGCCCTCCAGGACGTCGCCGTCAACCTCACGATGCTCCAGGACCCCCTGGGAGTGGAACCGGTCGACGGCGTGTACTGGACCCTCTGGATCGAGGTCCGCTTCTACCTGCTGTTCGCGCTCGTCGTCCACAAGGGGCTCGACTACCGGCGCGTCGTGGCCTTCTGCGGGCTCTGGGGCGCCGGGGCGGTCGTCGCCCGGGCCACCGGCGACCCGCTGCTCGAACGCGTCCTGCTGCCCTACGACTGCTGGTACTTCATCGCGGGCATCGCCTTCTACCTGATGTACCGCTTCCGCCCGGCCCCGCTCCTCTGGCTGATCGTGGGCGGCACCTTCCTGATCGCCCAGCACGACCTGCTGGTCGCGGAGCGCCGCGCGGAGGCGTACATGGGCCACCGGGTGCCCCACTGGCCCACCCTCGCCCTGGTCGCCGTGTTCTACCTCTCCGTGATGGCGGTCGCACTGGGGTGGACACGGCGGCTCGACTGGCGTTGGCTGTCCACCGCGGGTGCGCTGACCTATCCCCTCTACCTGCTCCACGAGCGCGTCGGGTGGGTGGTCATCCGGCACGCGGACGGACACCTTCCGCGCCTTGTGCTGCTCCCCCTCCTGCTGGCGGGGGCGCTGACGGCCGCCTGGCTGGTGCACAGGGTGATCGAGCGCCCGCTGGCCCGCCGGCTCGGCGACGCGCTCCGGCGCGCCGCCGTACGACGGGGAGCCGGGCCGCCGGGTGCCACCGGCACCGTCCGGTCACCCGGCCGTCACCGAACCGTCGGCGAGGGGCGTGGATGAATACCACCATCCAGGGGAGACGGTGGAGAAAAACAGAGACAGGAGACCACGGTCGCAGCCATGCGCACGTCCTCTGTGTCAGCATTCCCGCACACCCCCGCTCTGTATGACGATCCGACTAGCCCACGGAAGAGGACGACATGCGCTTCGCCAGGCGAGGTGAACTCGACGGCGCCCCACTCGCCGTCCGGCGCCCGGCACCCCGGCTCGCCGTACTGGACGGGCTCCGTCTGGTGGCGGCCCTCATGGTCGTGGTCTTCCACTACACCGCCCTGCGCGGCGGCTGGGACCAGCACCCGGACAAGGTCTTCCCCGTCCTGCGGACGGTCACCCGCTACGGCTTCGTCGGGGTCGAGGTCTTCTTCCTGATCAGCGGATTCGTCATCTGCATGAGCACCTGGGGGCGGTCGCTCGGCGACTTCGTGGTCTCCCGGGTCTCCCGGATCTACCCCGCCTACTGGTTCGCGGTCCTCCTCACCGCCGGGGTGATCACGCTGTGGCCGCAGGTGCGCAGCGTGGAGAACTGGGACGTCGTCCTCACCAACCTCACGATGGTCCAGGAGGCGTTCGGGGTGTGGGACGTGGACGGCGTCTACTGGACGCTGTTCATCGAGCTGAAGTTCTACGTCCTCTTCGCGATCGTGGTGGCCACCGGCGTCACGTACCGCAAGTGCGTCCTGTTCTGCGGCGTCTGGACCGTCGCGGCGGTCGTCGCCCCGCAGTCCGGCAGCAAGCTGCTGGAGATGTGGGCCCCGACGCTCTACACGCCCTACTTCGTCGCCGGCATCGCCTTCTACCTGATGCACCGCTTCAAGCCCACGGCACTGCTGTGGGCCATCGTCACGGTCTCCCTGCTGATCGCGCTGCACGGGGTGCCGAAGCGGGTCGCCGACAACACCAACAACAGCATCCCCACCTGGCCGGCCAAGCTGATGGTGTTCGCGGCCTTCGTGATCATGGCGCTGATCGCGCTGGGCTACTTCGACCGGATCCAGTGGCGCTGGCTCACCACCGCCGGCGCGCTCACCTACCCGCTGTACCTCATCCACCAGTACATCGGCATGACCGTCATCCACGGTCTGCGCTCGCACATCCCGCCGTACCCGCTGGTGGCCGGCCTGATCGCGGTGATGCTGACGGCCGCCTGGCTGATCCACCGGTGCGTCGAACGCCCGGTGGGCAAACGCCTGCGGCGCGCGATGCAGCAGGGCATGGAGGAGATGCGCCGCAACTCCACCGTCCCCGCCCTCCGCACACCCGACCCGCAGAGCGGCCTGACCATCCTCCAGGAGCCCCGCCACCCCAAGCCCTTCGAACCGGCCGAGTCCGGCCGCGTGGGCGCCGGGACGGGCGACGGCGGCTGACGGACACGCGGACGCGCCCGCCGTTCCCCGGCGGGCGCGCAGGGCCGCTCAGAGATTGCCGACCACCTTGCGGGGCGTGACCCGCACGACGACCCGCTGGGCGTCGTTCTTCGCGTCCGGGTTGAAGTCCGCGTACGCCTTGCCCGTGTACTTCCGGGACAGCTCGTCGATGAGCTGCTGACCGCCCTCGGTGGTCAGCTCCGCGGTACCGCGGACCTCGGCGTAGGTGTAGGGGGCGTTCGGCGGGTTCACCAGGACGGTGACCCGCGGGTCGCGGCGGAGGTTCTTCTCCTTCCGGCGCCCGACGGTCGTGGAGATCAGCAGGTCGTCGCCGTCCCGCTTGACCCAGGTGACGGACAGCTGCGGGCTGCCGTCCGGCTGGACGGTCGCGACGGTGACGAAGGCGGGATTGTCGTCCAGGTACTGCTTCAGGTCGTCCGAGAGCATCCGGGGCCCTTCCCTCGAGAGACGGGCGCGCGCCGGGCGGGCGCGCGCGCGACGGAGTGTGGGTACCGGATCACGGTATGCCAGTGCGGCGTCGTACCGGGGCGTGACGCCCCAACCGCTCAGCGCGGGAACACCAGCGCCGTCGCCACCGCCGCCAGACCCTCCGCGCGGCCGGTCAGGCCGAGCCCGTCGGAGGTCGTCCCGGAGACGGACACCGGCGCGCCCACCGCCTCGGACAGCGCGCGCTGCGCCTCGGCCCGCCGCTTGCCGATCTTCGGGCGGACGCCGATGACCTGCACCGCCACATTGCCGATCTCGAAGCCCTCGGCACGGACGATGCGGGCCGCCTCGGCCAGCAGGGTCACGCCGGAGGCACCGGACCACTCGGGCCGGTCGGTGCCGAAGTGGGCACCCAGGTCGCCGACGCCCGCGGCGGAGAACAGCGCGTCGCAGGCCGCGTGCGCGGCGACATCACCGTCGGAGTGGCCGGCGAGGCCATGCGTCGCGTCCTCCCAGAGCAGACCCGCGCACCACAGCTCGCGGCCCTCTTCGAAGGCGTGCACATCCGTGCCGATGCCCACCAGGGGCAGGGTCCCCGGGCTAAAAACCGTCATTGGCCCTCCTCCGGGCGATCACTGCCTCGGCCAGCACCAGGTCCAGCGGCCTGGTCACCTTGAACGCCTCCTCGTGGCCGGGGACGACCACGACGGGGACGCCCAGCCGTTCGACCATCCCGGCGTCGTCGGTGGCGCCGTCGCCCTCGCGGGCGGCCGTCTCGAACGTCGCGTGGGCCGCGTCCAGGGTGCGCCGGTCGAAGCCCTGGGGGGTCTGCACGGCGCGCAGCAGCGCGCGCTCGGGGGTGCCGGTGACCGTCTCCGGAGCCGTCGCGTCCGCCGCGTCCCGCGGGGCGACCTGCTTGACCGTGTCGGCCAGCGGCAGGGCCGGCACCACGGCCGGGTGACCGGCGCGGACGGCGGCGACGACGGAGTCGACCGTGTCGACGGGGACGAGCGGCCGGGCCGCGTCGTGGACGAGGACGGTCCCGACGTCGTCGGGCAGCGCCTTCAGGCCCAGGCCCACGGACTCCTGCCGGGTCGCGCCACCGGGGACGACCACGACCTCGGTGCGGTCGCCCGCGAGCGGGAAGTCGTCGAGCAGGGACCGCACCTCGGCCTCGCCGTCCGGCGGGGCGACGACCACGACCAGGGAGACCGCCCGGGAGGCGGTCATGGCGCGGACGGCGCGGACCAGCATGGGGGTGCCGCTGAGGGCGCGCAGCGCCTTGGGCGCGCCGGGGCCGAGCCGGACGCCGCGTCCGGCCGCGGGGATCACCGCGGCGGTGCGGGGCGCGGGGGCCTCGGGGGCGCCGTACGGCTCCGGACCGTCGGGAACAGTGGCTCGATCAGACATCGCGTTGGCGTTCAGGTTTGCTTCCTCGGCCGAGTTGGGTATGGCCTGGGGGAACCCCGAGCGCGCAGGGCTCGGGAACGTGCCGGGCGCTCACCGTGACCAGCCCCTTCCGTGAACGACTGGTCCGGCCGCTCGCCCACCGGCGTCCGCGCACCGGGCCTTCGGCGCGATGGTACGGACCATGGGTGGCACGGGCGGGAAACACCGGCCCCGGCCGGAGCAGAGATGCCGCAGCGCCCGTCGGACGAGCTTTCGTTCGTCGGCGGGCACCGCGGCACTTCCACGTCGCGACCTCTGCGTCGCACTTCTGCTGTGCGGCGGGGAGCCGGCACCTGAGCGTCAGGTGTGCGTCAGGACGCGAGGACCTCGTCGAGCAGGGCCTCGGCCTTGTCCTCGTTCGTGTTCTCCGCGAGGGCGAGCTCGCTGACCAGGATCTGGCGGGCCTTGGCGAGCATGCGCTTCTCACCGGCGGACAGACCGCGCTCGCGCTCCCGGCGCCACAGGTCGCGCACGACCTCGGCGACCTTGATCACATCGCCGGAGGCGAGCTTCTCGAGGTTCGCCTTGTAGCGGCGGGACCAGTTCGTGGGCTCTTCGGCGTACGGCGCCCGAAGGACCTCGAAGACCCGGTCGAGCCCGTCCTGGCCGACCACATCGCGAACACCGACGAACTCCGCATTGTCCGCCGGCACCCGAACCGTCAGGTCACCCTGGGCGACCTTCAGCACCAAGTAGGTCTTGTCCACGCCTTTGATCTGGCGAGTTTCGATGGCCTCGATCAGCGCGGCCCCGTGATGGGGATAGACCACGGTGTCGCCAACCTTGAACGTCATGTGACAGGTACCCCTTCCGTGGCTATCCAGTCTAACACGGGAAGTGTTCGTTCTGAATGGCGTTTCCGCAGGTCAGGGCATATCTCGGGGCTTGACAACAACGGCCGGGACGTGCTGCGCGGGGGTTCCGGAAGCAGGTATTCGCAGGTCGGAGCGGTTGTCCGGGGCAAGCGAAACGGGCACGTTACACGTACCGGGACGGGCTCGCGAGCGGTCGAACGTCCCGTTTTGCCGGGGTCCGGTCGCGGCAGTTCCGGTACTCCGTTCGGGGCGGCGGGAGGTTCCGCGCGCGCATTACGGAATTGATCAAGCCGAACTTGATCAATTCCGTAACTCGTTCCCCCTCACCACTCACATTCCTTACCGATAATCCATCGGGCTGCTCCTCCGATAAGCCGGTGGTAGGACGCTCGGCGGCCGAGTGGACCTTGAGGGGCGGGTCGGGTGCGGGGGCCACGCGACGGCTCGGTAACCTAAGCGCGCTGACACACCTCTTACTTCGTCCAAGGAGATGCCGCCGCCGTGAGCAGCAGCCTTCGACGCGGCGCTCTCGCCGCCACCGTCCTCGCGCTCTCGATCGTCTCGCTCTCCGCCTGCGGGGCGGGGAACAGCGCGCAGACGCTGCAGGTCAAGCCGGACAACGCCGCCGCCTCCGTCGGTGACATCAAGCTCCAGAACGTCAACGTGGTCACCCAGCCGGGGCAGACCGCCACCGGCCCGGCCGTGATCACGGGCCAGGTGTTCAACAACGGGACCCAGGACCAGACGCTGACCGCCGTCAAGCTGCCCGGCAAGAACGCCACGGTGCAGCTCACCGGCGCCAAGGGCAGCGGCCCGGTCGTCGTCCCGGCCGGGGGCTCGGTGACGCTGGGCGGCAAGGGCAACGCCTCCGCCGTCCTGCCGAACGGCCGCGAGAGCCTCAAGGACGGCGCGCAGCAGCAGCTGTCGTTCGTCTTCAGCCGCACCGGTGACGTGCGGGTCGGCGCCTTCGTCGTCCCGGCCACCAGCTACTTCAAGGACTGGGGCCCGGCGGAGCCCTCCCAGTCCCCGCAGACCTCGCAGTCCCCGCAGCCGGGCAAGCCGGGCGGCGGCAAGCAGGGCAAGCCGGCGGGCGCCACCGCCCCGGCGTCCGGCAAGGCCGAGGACAAGTCCAAGAAGGACGGGAAGCCGGAGACCGGCGACCAGAACAAGGGCGACAAGGCCGACAAGAAACGCCAGACCCCGGCGGCGCCCGACGCCGAGCACTGAGCCGGCCCGGCCCGTCGGACACGGTCGTGAACGCGGGCGGGGCCCGGGAGCCGTCGGCTCCGGGCCCCGCCCGCCGGTCCGCGTGAGCCCGCGGCCTACGGTTCGAACTTGTAGCCGAGACCGCGCACGGTCACCAGGTAGCGCGGGGCCCCCGGATCCGGCTCGATCTTGGCGCGCAGCCGCTTGACGTGGACGTCGAGCGTCTTGGTGTCGCCCACGTAGTCGGCGCCCCACACCCGGTCGATGAGCTGCATCCGGGTCAGCACCCGCCCGGCGTTCCGCAGCAGCATCTCCAGCAGGTCGAACTCCTTCAGCGGCAGGTCGACCTTGGCACCGCCGACGGTGACGACGTGCCGGTCCACGTCCATCCGCACCGGGCCCGCCTCCAGCGCCGCGGGCGCGACCTCCTCCGGCTCGCCCCTGCGGCGCAGCACCGCGCGGATGCGGGCGACCAGTTCGCGCGAGGAGAAGGGCTTGGTGACGTAGTCGTCGGCCCCTATCTCCAGGCCCACGACCTTGTCGATCTCGCTGTCCTTCGCGGTGACCATGATGACGGGCACGTTGGAGCGTCCCCGCAGCTGCCGGCAGACCTCGGTGCCGGGCAGGCCCGGCAGCATCAGGTCGAGCAGGACGAGGTCGGCGCCGTTGCGCTCGAACTCCTCCAGGCCCTCGGGGCCGGTGGCCGCGACGGCGACCTCGAACCCCTCCTTGCGCAGCATGTAGGACAACGCGTCGCTGAAGGACTCTTCGTCCTCGACGACGAGCACTCGGGTCACGGGGCGACCTCCGGTCGGATCTCGTTCTGGCGGTGCGGGCGGAAGAAGACGGCGGGGCGCGCGGGGCGCGGGTGACTCACCGGTGCGGTTCCGGCGTGGCGAGGCCGTGGAGGTGGCCCGTCGCCTCGGCCGCGTCCTGGGGATCGTCGGTGTCCAGGCGGCGCAGGCGAAGCCGGTCGCGGCCGACGCCCGCCTCCGGGAGGCGGAGGGTGAAGGTGGAGCCCTGGCCCTCTGCGCTCCAGACGGTGACCTCGCCGCCGTGCGACGCGGCCACGTGCTTGACGATCGACAGGCCGAGCCCGGTGCCGCCGGTGGCGCGGGAGCGGGCGGGGTCGACGCGGTAGAAGCGCTCGAAGACCCGCTCGCGGTCCTTCTCGGATATGCCGATGCCCTGGTCGGTGACGGCTATCTCGATCAGATCGCCGCCGGGCGCGGCCACCCGGCGGGCGGCGATGCCCACGCGGGTGCGGGCGGGGCTGTAGTTGACGGCGTTCTCGACGAGGTTGCCGAGGGCCGCTGCGAGCTGGCCCCGGTTGCCCCAGACGTGCAGGCCGGCGGCGCCTCCCGAGGCCATGGTGATCTGCTTGGTGCCGGCCTGGTGGCGGCAGCGGTCGACGGCCTCGGCGACGAGCTCGTCCACGCGGACGGGCTCGGCGTCCTCCAGGGGGTCGTCGTTCTGCACCCGGGAGAGGTCGATCAGCTCCTGGACCAGGTTGGTCAGCCGGGTGGCCTCGATCTGCATCCGGCCGGCGAAGCGGGTGACGGCCTCGGGGTCGTCGCTGGCGTCCATCACGGCCTCGGAGAGCAGGGACAGCGCGCCGACCGGGGTCTTGAGCTCGTGGCTGACGTTGGCGACGAAGTCCCGGCGGACGGCCTCGATGCGGCGCGCCTCCGTGAGGTCCTCGACCAGCAGCAGGACCAGGCGGGAGCCCAGCGGCGCCACCCGCGCGGAGACCGCGAGGGCCTCCCCCCGGCCGGTGCCGCGGCGCGGCAGGTCCAGCTCGACCTGGCGTATCTCCCCGTCGCGGCGGGTGTCGCGGGCCATCTGGAGCATGGCGTCCACGGCGAGCCGGCCGCCGCGCACCAGGCCGAGGGCGTACGCCGCCGAGCTGGCCTTGACGACCGCGTCGCCCTCGTCGAGGACGACGGCGGAGGACCGCAGCACGGACAGGACGGTGTCGACACCGGGCGGCAGGACCGCGTCGGTGTGCAGCGAGCTGCGGCTGGGGCGCGCCTGGTCGCGCTCGCTCCAGCGGAACGCCAGCATGGCGATCACACCGGTGCACAGGCCGGCGAGGGCTGCCGCTGCGGCGACGGCCGCGTCCACGTTCATGCCTCCAGGTTATGCGGGGGCACCGACAGCCCCACAGCCAAATGGGGGGCGCCTCGAACACACGTTGCCGAGAGTTCACCTTGAGGTCGGCGGTGGTTCACTCCGGGGGTCGACACCCGTCGCGTTCCGGCCGGATCGTGGTACCGGGCGGCCCGAGAATCACCGAACGCACGGCCCGGCCGCCGCACCACTCGAAGCGAGAGAAGGACACGATGCGGGACGCGTACCACGAGGAGCTGGACTCGATAGGCGACGGGCTGGTCGAAATGGCGCGGCTCGTCGGCTCCGCCATAGGGCGTGCCACGACGGCGATCCTGGACGCGGACCTCAAGCTCGCGGAGGCCGTGATCGCCGGCGACAGCAAGGTGGACGACCTCCAGCGGGACCTGGAGGCGCGGGCCATCGCGCTGCTGGCCCGGCAGCAACCGGTCGCCACCGACCTGCGGATCGTGGTCACGTCCCTGCGGATGAGCGCCGACCTGGAGCGCTCCGGCGACCTCGCGCAGCACGTCGCGAAGCTCGCCCGGCTGCGCTTCCCGGACACGGCGGTCCCGCGCGACCTGCACTCCACGGTGCTGGAGATGGGCCAGCTCGCCCAGCGGCTGATGGCCAAGGCGGGCGAGGTGCTGATCACCAAGGACGTGGACCTCGCGCTCCAGCTGGAGCAGGACGACGACGCCATGGACCTGCTGCACCGCGCCCTCTTCCAGCACCTGATGGACGACCGCTGGCAGCACGGCATCGAGACGGCCGTGGACGTGACCCTGCTGGGCCGCTACTACGAGCGGTTCGCCGACCACGCCGTCTCGGTCGCCAAACGCGTCGTCTACCTGGTCACCGGGGAGCACGCCGACGAGCTCAACCAGACGGCGGGCGCCCCCGGCGCGGGGGAGAGTTCGTGATACCCCGCGTGCGCCCGTACGCCCCCTGACGCACCCGGTGCGCCCACACACTCGTACACCGAGCGCATTGACGACGGACGCCGGGTGAGCGTTGAGTGGTCTGTGGCAGACCACCATCGAGGAGGTACCGCATGACCGGTTCTCTCGCGAACATCCCTGAGCGCGTGGCCCCCGCAGCACCCGCGATGAGCGGATGCCAGTGCGGTCCGAGCTGCAGTTGCGGCTGCCAGCAGGGCGGCTCCTGCCAGTGCGGCGGAGGCTGCGGCTGACACGCCTCGTCCACGTCACTCACGGGAAGGGCCCCCGGGCGGCCGACGCCGCCTCGGGGGCCCTTGCCCGCACCGGGATGCTTCCGGCCGCCGGGCTACTTCTTCTTGCCCTGGTTCTTCACGGCCTCGATCGCGGCCTTGGCGGCCTCCGGGTCGAGGTAGGTGCCGCCGGGGACGACCGGGCGGAAGTCGGCGTCGAGCTCGTAGGCGAGCGGGATGCCGGTGGGGATGTTCAGGCCCGCGATGTCGGCGTCGGAGATGCCGTCCAGGTGCTTGACCAGGGCGCGCAGCGAGTTGCCGTGGGCGGCGACGAGGACGGTGCGGCCGGCCAGCAGGTCCGGGACGATGCCGTCGTACCAGTACGGCAGCATGCGGACGACGACGTCCTTGAGGCACTCGGTGCGGGGGCGCAGCTCCGGGGGGATGGAGGCGTAGCGCGGGTCGTCGCTCTGGGAGAACTCGGAGCCGTCCTCCAGGACGGGCGGCGGAGTGTCGTAGGAGCGGCGCCAGAGCATGAACTGCTCCTCGCCGAACTCCGCCAGGGTCTGGGCCTTGTCCTTGCCCTGGAGGGCGCCGTAGTGGCGCTCGTTCAGGCGCCAGGAGCGGTGGACGGGGATCCAGTGGCGGTCGGCCGCCTCCAGGGCCAGCTGCGCGGTGCGGATGGCGCGCTTCTGGAGGGAGGTGTGGACCACGTCAGGGAGCAGGCCGGCGTCCTTGAGCAGTTCTCCGCCGCGGACGGCCTCCTTCTCGCCCTTCTCGTTCAGGTTGACGTCCACCCAGCCGGTGAACAGGTTCTTCGCGTTCCACTCGCTCTCGCCGTGGCGGAGGAGGATGAGCTTGTACGGTGCGTCGGCCATGCCCTTGAGCGTAATCGACGGGCCCGGGGTGCCGCTCACGGCGTCATTTGACGCACCCCGTCAATTGAATGGCGTGCCCACGCCAGACGCTCGTAATGTGCGGAGCACCGAGAGGACACTTACCACAGGGGGGCGGACGCGTGATGACGCGGATGGGCAGAGCGGCGAGGGAAAGCGTGGCGGGACTCCCCCGCGCGTTCTGGTGGCTGTGGCTCTGCACGCTGGTCAACCGGCTGGGCTCGTTCGTCGCCACCTTCCTCGCCCTGTACCTGACGCTGGAGCGCGGCTACTCCGCGTTCTTCGCCGGGCTGGTCGCCGCCCTGCACGGCCTCGGCGGGGTGATCGCCTCGGTCGGGGCGGGGGTGCTGACCGACCGGCTGGGACGGCGGCCCACCCTGATGATCGCCCAGGTCGGGACGGCCGCCTCGGTGGCGCTGCTCGGCTTCGTGCACGACCCCGTGTCGATCTCCGGCGCCGCCTTCCTGGTGGGACTGGCGAGCAACTCCTCGCGGCCCGCCGTCACCGCGATGATGGCCGACATCGTCCGGCCCGAGGACCGGCTGCGGGCGTACTCGATCAACTACTGGGCGATCAACCTCGGCTTCGCGATCTCCTCCACGGCGGCCGGGTTCGTCGCCGAGTACAGCTACCTGGCCGGCTTCCTCGGCGAGGCCGCGATCACGCTGGCCTGCGCCGTCCTGGCCTACTTCACGCTCCCCGAGTCGCGGCCCGAGCCGGCCGCGCCGTCGGCCGCCGGCGAGGCGGCGCCCGCCGTGGGGCTGGGCACGGTCCTGCGCGACGGGCGGTTCATGGGCGTCACCGGCCTGGCCTTCCTGGTCGCGCTCCTCTTCACGCAGAGCTCGGTCGCGCTGCCGGTGGCGATGGGCCGGGCGGGGCTCTCCACCCAGGACTACGGCATGGTCATGGCCGTCAACGGCATCATGATCGTCGCCCTCCAGATCCCGGTGACCCGCCTCATCGAACGCCGCGACCCCCGGATGCTGCTGGTCTTCTCCGCCCTGCTCGCCGGGTACGGCTTCGGCCTGACCGCGTTCGCCGGCTCGGTCGGCTTCTTCGCGCTGACCATCGCCGTCTGGACGCTCGCCGAGATCGTCAACGCCCCCACCCAGTCCGGCATGGTGGTGCGCTTCTCGCCGCGCCACGCCCGGGGCCGCTACCAGGGTGTGTTCTCGCTGTCCTGGACGCTGTCGGCCCTGGTCGCGCCGCTGACGGGCGGCGCGGTCATCGAGGAGTTCGGCGCCGACGTGCTCTGGGCCGGGTGCGCGGTGATCGGCACCTTCGCGGCGGCCGGCTACTGGCTGCTGACCCGGAACCTGCCGGAGGAGGGCGCCATGGACGCGGTGTACGCGGGAGGCGCGAACCGGGAGGAACGGCCCGCGCCGCAGTCCGCCTGAGGGGGCGTCAGGCCGACGGGCCGTCAGCCTCCGTGCGCCCCTCCCCCGTCAGCCGCCCGAACGCCTCCAGGTTGCGCGTGGACTCGCCCCGCGCGGTGCGCCACGCGTACTCCTTGCGGATCGCGCTCGCGAACCCCATCTCCAGCAAGGTGTTGAAGCTGCCGTCCGCGTTCTCCAGCACCACGCCGAGGATCCGGTCGACCTCCTCCGGCGTCACGGCCGCCAGCGGCAGCCGCCCGACGAGGTAGACGTCACCGAGGTGGTCGACCGCGTAGGCGACGCCGTACAGCCGGGTGTTGCGCTCCAGCAGCCAGCGGTGCACCGCCTCGTGGTTCTCGTCGGGGCGGCGCACCACGAAGGCGTTGACGGAGAGGGAGTGGTTGCCGACGACCAGCGACACGGTCGTCGACAGCTTGCGGGTACCGGGCAGCTTCACGACGTACGTGCCGTCGGCCGGGCTCTCCCACTCGATCGCGGCCTCGGCGAGCGTGCGCTCGATGACGGTCCTCGCGTCGGACATGTGCCGTTCAGACATGCGACGAGCGTAGGCGACGCCGCCGTTCGCCGATCGCCTCGGTGTACACGGCGGCCGTGGCGGCGGCGGCCGTGTCCCAGCCGAAGGACCGGGCGTGCGCCGCCGCCGCGGCGCCCATCGTGTCCGCGAGCTCCGGCGCGTCCGCGAAGCGTTCGAGCGCCCGCGCGTAGTCGACGGGGTCGTGCCCGTCCACCAGGAAACCGCTGGTCCCGTCCCGGACCGCCACCGGGAGCCCGCCCACCGCCGCCGCGACGACCGGCGTGCCGCACGCCTGCGCCTCCACCGCCACCAGACCGAACGACTCGCTGTACGAGGGCATCACCAGCACGGATGCCGCGCGGTACCACATCGCGAGCCGCTCCTGGTCGACCGGCGGACGGAATCTGACCACGTCCGCGATGCCCAGCCGGGCGGCCAGCTTCTGGAGCTCCTCCGGCTTCGCCAGGCCGCTGCCGCTCGGACCGCCGACCACCGGGACGACGATCCGGGACCGCAGCGCGGGCCGGCGGTCCAGCAGCTCGGCCACCGCGCGCAGCAGCACGTCGGGCGCCTTCAGCGGCTGGATCCGGCCGGCGAACAGCGGGACCAGCGCGTCCTGCGGCAGCCCCAGCCGCTCGCGGGCGGCGGCCCGGCCGTCGGCCTCCCGGAACCGCTCCAGGTTGACGCCCGGGTGGACGACGGCGACCTTGTCCGGGTCCGCGTCGTAGTGCCGGATCAGCTCCTCCGCCTCCCCCTCCGTGTTGGCGATCAGCCGGTCGGCCGCGCGGACGATCTGCGTCTCGCCGATCACCCGGGCCTGCGGCTCCGGGGTGTCGCCCTCGGCCAGCGCCGCGTTCTTCACCTTGGCCATCGTGTGCATCGCGTGCACCAGCGGCACGCCCCAGCGGTCGGCCGCCAGCCAGCCGACGTGGCCGGACAGCCAGTAGTGCGAGTGGACGAGGTCGTAGTAGCCCGGCCGGTGGCCCGCCCACGCCTGCGTCACCCCGTGCGTGAAGGCGCACAGCTGGGCCGGCAGCTCCTCCTTCGCCAGCCCCTCGTACGGGCCCGCGTCGATGTGCCGGACGAGGACGCCGGGCGCCAGCTCCACGGCGGGCGGCAGCTGCCCGGTGGTCGCCCGGGTGAAGACCTCCACCTCGATGCCGAGCGCGGCGAGCCGCTTGGCGAGCTCGACGATGTAGACGTTCATGCCGCCCGCGTCGCCCGTGCCGGGCTGGTGCAGCGGCGACGTGTGGACGCTGAGCATCGCGACGCGGCGCGGCAGCCGGCCCTGCGCGCGGCGCAGGAACTGCTGGGGCCGGGAGAAGGGGCTGCCATGCGTACGGGTGCGGCGCGTGCCGCGCCGGGGTGCGTACTGGCTCACCGTTCGGGTCCTCCGTCCGCCTGTGGGGGGCGTGCGTGGGTCTGATGCGTCAGGGGGCTTGATCCAGGGGGCCTGATGCAGGGGTCAACCCTTCGAACACGGGGCCGGGGATTCCCCTTCCCTCCTTTACCAAAGAGTGATGCGACCCTCACGGACCGGCGCCGAAGCGGAAGCGCTTACGCTCGGTACATGGCCGCCGCCCGACCCGCCCCCGCCCCGCCGCACCGCCCCGTCGGGACGGCCACCCGCGGCACGACCAACCCGAACCGGTTGCGCCGGATGGACCGCTGGATCACCGCCACCCACGCCGCCGCCCTGCGCCGCGCCGCCGACCCCGTCGCCGTCGACCTCGGCTACGGAGCCGCCCCCTGGACCGCCGTCGAGCTGCTGGACCGGCTGCGCCGGGTGCGCGCCGACGCCCGGGTGGTCGGCGTCGAGATCGACCCGGCGCGGGTGGCCGCGGCCGTGCCCTACGAACGGGACGGGCTGGCCTTCGCCCACGGCGGCTTCGAGGTGCCCCTCGCGGCCGGCCGCCGACCGCTGATCATCCGGGCCGCGAACGTGCTGCGGCAGTACGACGAGGACTCGGTCGCCGCCGTCTGGGCGCGGCTGTGCGCCCGGCTCGCCCCGGACGGGCTGCTCGTCGAGGGCACCTGCGACGAGATCGGGCGGCGGCACGTGTGGGTCGCGCTCGGCCCGGAGGGGCCGCGGACGGTCACGTTCGCGACCCGGCTCGGGTCGCTGGGCGCTCCGTCGGATCTGGCGGAGCGGCTGCCCAAGGCGCTCATCCACCGGAACGTGCCGGGGGAACCCGTGCATGCTTTTCTGCGCGATTTCGATCGGGCTTGGGCCGCTGCCGCTCCCTACGCTTCGCTGGGGGCCCGGCAGCGGTGGATCAGGTCGGTGTCGTCCCTCGCCGGGGACTGGCCGGTGGCCGACGGGGTGCGGCGGTGGCGGCAGGGGGAGGTCACGGTGCGGTGGGAGGCGGTGGCCCCGCGGGGGTGAGGTGCCCCGGTCCGTCCCTCGGCGGGGGCCTGGCGGGTGCGCGCTCCGGACGCTTGGCCGTCCCTCGCGAAACGGCACATATAAGCGCACTGATGCACCGTTCGGGTGAAACGCGCGCTTGCCCCCTGTTTGCAGTAACCGGAATGCGCTGTTGTGAAATCACTCCCCGTGCAAACAGGGGACTCCTCGGAGAAGGAGTGACTGTCGTGAACCTCACCTCTCAGGCAAAAGCCCGCGGGTTCATCGTCGCAACAGCGCTCGGCGTGGCCGCGCTGGCATGCGGAACCCTGCCCGCCGCCGCGGTCGGCAACGGCGCCCAAGGGCAGGCGAAAGCAGCGGTCGCCTCACCGTTCACCCTGGTGTCCGGCGTATCCGGCCGCTGTATGGACGACCCCGGCTACGTCACCACCAACGGAACCCAGGTCGCCCTCTGGGACTGCAACGGCGGTGCGAACCAGAAGTGGAGCAGTACCGGATCCGGCACTCTGACCATCGGCGGCAAGTGCCTGGACGTCGCGGGCGGCGCCACGGGTGCCAGGACCCACGGCACGCGGGTCGTCCTCTGGGACTGCAACGGGTCGCCCAGCCAGAACTGGACCCTCAACACCAGCGCGCCGTCAGCCATCAGAAACGCCTCCGGCCTGTGCATCGACTCGGCCATGGGGGTCGGCGGCAACGGCGTCCCCCTCGTGGTGTGGGAGTGCGTAGGCTCTCCCAGCCAGTCGTGGGCGGCCAAGTGAGATCGGCGGTCCGGCGTCACGGATGAGCCGGTGGGCATCCGGTGAACACAGCTGCGAAGGCGCGGGTCACCGGAGACCCGGTACCGCGGCTTCGCAGCCACTCGAGGACTACTCCGCCCCCAGGGCCGCCAGCAGCGCGTCCACCAACCCCCGGTCCCGGTCGTGCGTCAGACGGTTCCGCGCCTCGTCAGGGCTGAGCCAGGCCAGCCGGTCCACCTCCCGGTTGGGAGCGAAAGCGCCGCCGGCAGGCTGCGCCGCCCAGTACCGGACCTCCTTGAGGCGCCCGTCCGCGACCGGATAGCGGGACGTCGGGAGGGGCGGCCCGAGGACGCAGTCCATCCCCGTCTCCTCGCGGACCTCCCGCAGCGCCCCCGCCCGCGCGTCCTCCCGGCGCTTCAGCTTGCCCTTCGGGAACGACCAGTCCAGGTACTTCGGCCGGTGGACGAGGGCGAGCTCGACGCCGCCCCCGGGGGTCCGCCGCCACAGGACGCAGCCCGCCGCGCGGACCACCGCGTCCTCCGCCCCGGCGGGCGGCCGTACGGGCTTCACCGGGAAGGCACCCCCATCCGCTGCCAGACCCGGCCGAAGGCGAAGCGCGCGGCCTCCACCTCGTACCGCTGGTCCGCGTGGAGCACGCCCAGGGCGTACGCGGTGGCCGGGGCGATGCGGGGGGTGCGGGCGGCGGCAGCGGCGTAGGCGGCGGCCTCGGCCGCGTCGCGGTGGCGGTCGAGGGCCTGGCCGGCGCTCAACAGCCTTATGGTGAGGCCGGGTTCCACTTCCGTCTGGTGCTGCTCGTCGAGCACCTCCTGCGCGTACCGGCGCAGCCGCACCAGCAGCCGCACCTGGTGCCAGGGGGCGTCCTGCCGGCCCTCGGCCGCGGGCACGCCCGCGTCGGCGAGGCCGTGGGAGAGGGCCTCGGCGTTGTAGGGCAGGCCGGCGGCGGCCAGTGGCAGGGCGTCGACCGCTTCCAGGAGCAGCCGGTGGCTCTGCTCGGCGAGCAGCGGCAGGGCCTCCGGGGCCCGCAGGTCGTGGGCGGCGGAGTCGAGCGGCGGGTCGGTCGACAGGACGGCGACGGCGTCGGCGACCGCGTGGAAGCGCGTAGAGCCGAGCGCCTGGAGCGCCGCCGAGTGGGCGCGCGTCCGGGCCAGCGTGAGCTGGCGTTCCAGCAGCGCGCCGGCGCGCGCGGCGCCCACGGCGGGTGCGGCGGCGCTCCCGGCCTCGGCCGCGCCGGACAGCCGGTGCAGCGCGCCCCGCAGCCGGGCGAGCCGCGCCGCACAGGCGTACTCGCGCCCCAAGGTCTCGGTCAGCCAGCCGAGTTCGGACCGGAACTGATCGGTCCAGGGCACCTCGGTCAGCGGGCGGAAGACCTGGAGCGCCCCCGCGATGCGGCGGGCGGCGCCGCGCAGCAGCCGGACGGCCTCGGCCGCCTCCTCCGCCGCGGTTCCGGAGCCGTGCCCGCTGTCGCCGTGCAGCCGCAGGCCGCGCAGGAACTCCGTCGCCTGCTGGTGGAGGTAGCGGGCGAGGACGTCGGCGGCGCTGCCGGTGCCGTGCGGGGGCCGGCCCCCGCCGTCCGGCGCGCGGCGCGCTTGGGGCGGCGGCGCGCCGACCGGGTCCGTCGTCGTGTCGGTCCGCCCCCCGGCCGCGGTGAGGGCGCCCGAGGTGTCACGGGGTCGCTGTGCCACGCCGGCGCCTCCGGGCGTCGATGAGGATTTCCTGGACGTTGCGCAGCGGCCGGCCGTCGGCGTCGGTCGCGTGCCGGGTCCAGCCGCCGTCCGGGCCGAGGTGCCAGGACGCGGTCCGGTCGGACATGCCGAGTTCCAGCAGCCGGCTGAGCGAGGCGCGGTGCGCGGGGTCGGTGACCCGGACGAGCGTCTCGATGCGCCGGTCGAGGTTGCGGTGCATCATGTCGGCGCTGCCGAGCCACACCTCGGGCTCACCCCCGTTCGCGAAGGCGAAGACCCGAGAGTGCTCCAGGAACCGGCCGAGGACGCTGCGCACCCGGATGTTCTCGGACAGGCCGACCACCCCGGGCCGCAGCGCGCAGATGCCGCGCACCCACACGTCCACCGGGACCCCGGCGCGCGAGGCGCGGTAGAGGGCGTCGATCACCGCCTCGTCCACCATCGCGTTGACCTTGATCCGGATGGAGGCCGGCCGCCCGTCCCGGCGGTGGGCGACCTCCCGGGCGATGCGGGCGACCAGGCCGTCGCGGAGCGAGCGGGGGGCGACGAGCAGCCGCCGGTAGGTCTGCCGGCGGGAGTAGCCGGAGAGCCGGTTGAAGAGGTCGGACAGGTCGGCGCCCACCTGGGGGTCGGCGGTGAGCAGCCCCAGGTCCTCGTAGAGCCGGGCGGTCTTCGGGTGGTAGTTGCCTGTTCCCACATGCGAATACCGTCGGAGGGTGTCGCCCTCCTGCCGTACCACCAGCGACAGCTTGCAGTGCGTCTTCAGGCCGACGAGCCCGTAGACGACGTGGCAGCCGGCCTCCTCCAGCTTCCGCGCCCACTTGATGTTCGCCTGCTCGTCGAAACGCGCCTTGATCTCGACCAGGACGAGCACCTGCTTGCCGGACTCCGCGGCGTCTATCAGCGCGTCGACGATCGGCGAGTCGCCGGACGTCCGGTACAGCGTCTGCTTGATGGCGAGAACGTCCGGATCGGCCGCGGCCTGTTCGAGGAAGGACTGGACGGAGGTGGAGAACGAGTCGTACGGATGGTGGAGCAGCACGTCCCGCTCGCGCAGGGCGGCGAACACGTCCGGTGCCGTCGCGGACTCCACCTCGGCCAGGTCACGGTGCGTCCCGGCGACGAACGTGGGGTACTTCAGCTCCGGCCGGTCCAGGGCCGCGATGTGGAACAGCGCGGTGAGGTCGAGCGGCCCCGGCAGCGGGTACACCTCCGCGTCGGAGATCTTCAGCTCGCGGACGAGCAGGTCGAGGACGTACGGGTCGATGGACTCCTCGACCTCCAGCCGCACCGGCGGGCCGAAGCGGCGGCGCATCAGCTCCTTCTCCAGCGCCTGGAGCAGGTTCTCGGCGTCGTCCTCCTCGACCTCCAGGTCCTCGTTGCGCGTCACCCGGAACATGTGGTGCCCCAGCACCTCCATCCCCGGGAACAGCTCCTCCAGATGCGCCGCGATCACGTCCTCCAGCGGCACGTACCGCTGCGGCGACGCCTCCAGGAACCGCGACAGCAGCGGCGGCACCTTCACCCGCGCGAAGTGCTCGTGCCCGCTGACCGGGTTGCGGACGACCACGGCCAGGTTGAGCGACAGCCCGGAGATGTACGGGAAGGGGTGCGCCGGGTCGACGGCGAGCGGGGTGAGGACGGGGAAGATCCGCCGCCGGAAGAGGGTGAAGAGGCGGGCCTGCTCCTTCTCGGTCAGCTCGGACCAGCGGATCAGGTGGATGCCCCGCTCGGCCAGCTCGGGGGCGACGTCCTGCTGGTAGCAGGCGGCGTGCCGGGCCATGAGCTCCCGGGAGCGGGTCCAGATCAGCTCCAGCACCTCGCGCGGCTGGAGGCCGGACGCGGAGCGGGTGGCGACGCCGGTGGCGATGCGGCGCTTGAGGCCGGCGACGCGGACCATGAAGAACTCGTCGAGGTTGCTCGCGAAGATCGCCAGGAAGTTGGCGCGTTCGAGGAGCGGGGTGGCCGGATCCTCGGCCAGCTCCAGCACTCGTTCGTTGAACGCCAGCCAGCTTCGTTCGCGGTCCAGGAAGCGGTTCTCGGGCAGCGGCTCGCCGTCGCGGTCCGCGTCCTCCTCGCGGTCGTCGTAGCCGTCCGCGTAGTCGATCCCGGCGTCCGCCGGGCGGGCCTCCGCGTAGGGGGCGGGCCCGTGGCCGTCGTACGCGTCGTACTCGCCGTATCCGTCGAGGTCGGCGTCCAGGTCGGGCTCCGGTTCGGGGATGTCCGGCGCGACCGGGCCCGGCCGGTGCGCGGCGGCCGGGAAGCCGCCGGGGCGCGGGCCCGCGTACCGGTCGCCGGACGGCCGCTCCGCCTCCTGGGGGCGCGAGAACGCCGGAGGATCTGCCATACCCCCATTGTTCCGCTCGTCCGGGAGGGCGGGCACGGCGGCGACCGCGGCGGCGCGTGGCCTGCGTTGTCGTGCGTGGGGGGCGACCGGCTGCATTCCGCAAGACTGGCAACCGCGGTTGAATCACGGGTAACGCCCACATGGCGTGCGGGGAACCCGGGAGCCTCCCGGGGGTGACCGGGCGCCTCAAGGGCGGACGGTCCCTACGGCACGACGTGCCGTACCCACCGCAGCGCGGCCCAGGCGGCGACCGCGGTCAGTGCGGCGAGGACGCCCGCCTCCAGCCACGCCAGGGGCCAGTGGTCCCCCGGCGGGTGGTGGTCGAGGTACCAGCGGTCGGCGTTGTGCGAGGCCAGACAGCGTTCAGGGGAGACCCCGATGCCGCACGCGTCATCCGAGATGCGTTCCCCCGAACGAGTGAGCATGCCGCGACCGAGCACCCAGGTGCCGTCGTTCGGGTATCCCGGCATGCCGAGCGAGACCGTCCGGGTGGGGGGCCACAGATGGGGGCGGACGTAACCCAACACGGAGCGCACGGCTCCGTATCCCACCAGGGTCACGGCCATCGCCGGCACTGTACGCCGGGTCGCCAGCGCCGCGAGCGCGCCGAACGCCACGCCGCACAGGGCGTTGGCGACCGGCATCGGCCCGAGCATCTCGAACGAGTCGTACCAGCGCTGGCCGGGCAGCAGTTCGGTGGGTACGGCGGTCCAGCACCAGGTGTAGAGCGCCGACATCAGCGACACCCCGACGAGCACCAGCACCGCGGGCACCGCGAGTTTGGCCGCGAGCCAGCGGGCCGGCGGGAGGGACTGGGTCCACGCCAGCCGCCAGGTACCGCTCTCCAACTCCCGGGCGACCATCGGACCGGCGGTGAACAAGCCCGCCAGCAGTGGCACATACTGCACCAGCAGCCCATTGAAGTGCAGCGCGTCACCGTATCCGGCACGGAAATCGGCGGCCGGGGACCAGCGTTCCGCGCACTCCCGAGCATCGCCGGCACAGAGGTCGGCGAGGGCGCGGACGTCCGCGTCCTTCCGCAACAAGTACCCCAGCAGCGCCAGTTGCACCAGCTCGGCGACCAGCAACAGCGCCAGGACGACCAGGGTCGGCCGGTGCTGGCGCAGGACGAGCCAGACGAAACCGCGCGGGCGGAACCCGCCGCGTCCGGCCTCCGGTGCGGGGGAGGCGGCGGGTACGGGTGAGGAGGCGGGGGACACAGTGGTGGTCACGCGGCGGCCCTCCCGGACCGGGGTTCGGCGCTCGGGGTGAGCAGCGGGGGGACGTCGGGGGCGCGGAGGTGGGCGAGGAGCAGGTCCTCCAGAGTGGGTTCCGACGTCTCCCAGCGGCCCGCGATCGGGCCCTCCGGGCGGACGACGGCGGTGAGCTGACGACCCGTCATCCGCGCCGAGACGACGGTGTGCGCCTCGAACGCCTTGGGCAGCCCCGGGCCCTCATGGCGGCCCACGACGACCCGGTGGACGCCGACCAGGTCCTCGACCTCGCCCGCCAGCCGGATCCGGCCGCCGCCCAGCAGCAACAGGTAGTCGCAGACGCCGTCGAGCTCGGCGAGGACGTGCGAGGCCAGCACGATCGTGGTGGCGTGCTCGGCGGCCTCGGCCATCAGGGCCGCCGTCATCTCGTGCCGCACCAGCGGGTCCAGATCGGCCATCGGCTCGTCCAGCAGCAGCAGGTCGGGGCGCTTGCCGAAGGCCAGGGCGAGCGCGACGCGGGTGCGCTGGCCCGCGGAGAGCGCGCCCACGCGGGCGTGCGGCGGCAGGTTCCCCGCCCGCACCAGGCGCTCCGCCGCCGCCTGGTCCCAGCGGCCGGGGTTGAGCTCGCGGCCCATGCTCAGCGTGTCCGCGACGGTGAACCGCGGGTACAGCGGCTTGTCCTGCGGCAGGTACGCCACCCGGGGCCGCGTCCCCCGGTGCCCCACCGGTCCGCCCAGCACCTCCAGCCGCCCGGACTCCGGCCGCCCCAGCCCCGCGATGACGGAGAGCAGGGTCGACTTCCCGGCGCCGTTGGGGCCGACGAGCGCGCAGACCCGTCCCGTGGGCACCCGGAAGGAGCAGTCCCGCAGCGCCCAGGAACGCCGGTACTTCACCCCCAGCCCGGCCGCCTCGACGGCGGTCCCGCCGGGGACGTAGGTCAGGTCGGTCATCCGGTCCCCTCGTCGGCGTGGTGGATGTGGTCGGTGGTGTTCGCGTGGTGGGTGGCGTTGCCGGTGGAGTGGGTGGCGTACGGGCCGCCGGGGGGCGCTCCGCCGAAGCACTCGTCCAGGACGGACGTCACCAGGGCGGAGACGTCGTCCCGGTCGAGCCCCGCCGCGCGGGCCCGCTCGGCCCAGCCGGCCAGCTCGGCGCGGAGTGGCGAGTCCGCGGCGGCGCCCGGCCGGGCGAGGGAGCGCCGGACGAACGTGCCGAGCCCGGGGCGCGCCTCGACCAGGCCCGCGCGGTCGAGTTCGCGGTACGCCTTCAGGACGGTGTTGGGGTTGATGGCGGTGGCCGCCACGACCTCGCGGGCGGTGGGGAGCTGGTCACCCGGCATCAGCAGCCCCAGCCGTAGCGCTTGTTCGACCTGCCGGGCGATCTGGACGTAGGGAGCGACGCCGCTGCGGCGGTCGATGCGGAACTCGACCACGCCCTCACCCTGCTTCCACTGACTTATTCCACTAAATGCCTAGTGAAAGCAGGATGACGTCACTCCGCTTCCTTCGTCAACACACGTCTCGGACCGCGGTCCCGATGACGGTCGGGGCCGTGGCCCGGATCGCGGTCAGGACTCCGTGCGGTACATCGGTCAGGACTCCGTGCGGTACATCAGGTCCGTCTCGTGGACCGTGAACCCCAGCCGCTCGTACACCGCCACGGCCGGCCCGTTGTCCGCGTCCACGTAGAGCATCGCCGTCGGCAGACCGGCGGCGGCGAGGTGGCGGAGGCCGATGGTGGTCAGGGCCTTGCCGAGCCCGCCGCCCTGGGCGCCGGGCCGGATGCCGACGACGTACACCTCGCCGAGGCCCTCCTCGGCGTGCACCTTCGTCCAGTGGAAGCCGACGATCGCGCCGTCGCGTTCGGCGAGGAAGAAGCCCTCGGGGTCGAACCAGCCCTCGGCCTTGCGGTCGTCCAGATCGCGCTGGGTGAGCGAGCCCTGTTCCGGATGGTGGGCGAACGCCTCGGCGTTGACGGCGAGCCAGGCCGCGTCGTCGTCCCCGGGCCGGAAGGTGCGGACGGTCACGCCCTCGGGGAGCCGGGGGTCGGGGAGGTCCAGGTCGCCCAGCGGACGCCGCATCTGCCGCAACTCGCGGAACAGGCTCATCCCCAGTACCTGCGCGAGGTGGCGTGCGGCCGGGTGGCCGCCGTGCGCCCAGACCCGCAGCCGCTTGCCGGACTCCCGCAGCAGCGCGTTGCCCAGCGCCCGGCCGTGGCCGCGCCCCCGGTGGTCCGGGTGCACCACGAGCTCGCCGGCGGGCGCCTCGACGGGGTCGGTGTCCTCCAGTTGCGCGTATCCGGCGAGGACCTCGGCGCCATCGGTCACCTCGTGCAGCAGCAGGTGCCGGACGCCCGGCCGGCCGCCCTTCAGCTGGAGCCGGCCCTGCTCGGAGACGGCCTGCCGGCCGTCGGCCGCGGCGGCCTCCGCGATCAGCCGCAGCACGTCCCGCGCGAGCTCGGGCGCCGGCTCGTCCAGCACCTCGATCCGGCGCCGCCCGCTGTCGTCTTTCCACTCGTCAGTCATGGCACCGAGCCTATGCCGCGGCCGGCACCGGGGCGGGGGTGCGTGGCGGGGGGTGCGTGGCGGGGGGTGCGTGGCGGGGGTGCGGCGGGATGCAGGGCCGGGCGCCCGAGGCGTACGGCACGGAGGAAACGCCCGGGCGCTACCGATTCGTCACCTCAAGCCTCCTGCGCACTACGCGCGTTGACCGTAGGCTGCGGCAGACCGCATCACCCGGCATCCGCCAAACCGGCACGAACATCCACAAAGGGGAACCCATGCACGCGACGCCGCCACGGAAGCGCCTCGCGAGACGGCTGACCGCCAGCGCCGCCGTCCTCGCCGCCACCGCCGGTGTCCTCGCCGCCGCGCCCGCCGGGGCGGCGGCCCCGCACGGCCACGGCCACCGTCATGGCCACGGCCACGGCCGGACCGTCGACGTCCAGCTGCTGTCCTTCAACGACCTGCACGGCAACCTGGAGCCGCCGCAGGGCTCGTCCGGCACCGTCACCGAGAAGCAGCAGGACGGGACGAAGAAGGTCATACCCGCGGGCGGTATGGAGTACCTGGCCGACGCGCTCCGCACTGCCCGCAAGGGGCACGAGTACTCGATCACCGCCGCGGCCGGCGACATGATCGGCGCCAGCCCGCTGATGTCCGGCCTCTTCCACGACGAGCCCACCATCGAGGCGCTCAACAAGCTGAAGCTCGACGTCACCTCGGTCGGCAACCACGAGTTCGACGAGGGCCGGGCCGAGCTGCTGCGGATGCAGCGCGGCGGCTGCCACCCCAAGGACGGCTGCTTCGAGAAGGGCAAGAAGTTCCGGGGCGCGGACTTCCCCTACCTCGCCGCGAACGTCACCGACGAGAAGACCGGCAAGCCCATCCTCAAGCCGTACACGATCTGGCGGCACAAGGGTGTGCGGATCGGCATCATCGGCCTCACCCTCAAGGGCACCCCCGACGTCGTCACGGCCGAGGGCGTCAAGGGCCTGAAGTTCGCCGACGAGGTCGCGACCATCGACAAGTACGCCAAGGAGCTCGACCGCCAGGGCGTCAAGGCGATCGTCACCCTCGTCCACGAGGGCGGCATGCCCGCCTCGGGCGCGTACAACGACGACTGCGACAGCCCGGGCGCCGGTGCCGGCATCTCCGGCCCGATCGTCGACATCGCCAAGAAGGTCACGCCGAAGGTCGACGCCTTCATCACCGGCCACACGCACCAGGCGTACGCCTGCACCATCCCCGACCCGGCGGGCAACCCGCGCACGGTCACCTCGGCCGCGTCCTTCGGCCGGCTGTACACGGACACCACGCTGACGTACGACCGCCGTACCCGTGACATCGTCCGCACCCCGGTCACCCGGCCGCACGCCACCAACCACGTCGTCGACCGCGACCGGCCCAAGGCCGCGGACATGACCTCCCTCATCGCCCGCTGGAACGCGCTCGCCGCCCCGATCGCGAACCGGCCCGTCGGCTACATCAGCGCCGACATCAACGGCCGCGGCTCCGAGGCGTACGAGAAGCCGCTCGGCGACGTCATCGCCGACTCCCAGCTGGAAGCCCTGGCCCCGGCCGACAAGGGCGGCGCCCAGATCGCCTTCATGAACCCCGGCGGCATCCGCTCCGACCTCGCCTACAAGGCGGCGGGCGGCGAGGGCGACGGCGTCGTCACCTACGGCAAGGCGTTCACCGTCCAGCCGTTCACCAACATGATGCAGACCGCCGACCTCACCGGCGCGCAGATCATCTCGGTCCTCCAACAGCAGGTCAGCGGCGCGGTCAACGGCCCCCAGCCGAAGATCCTGCAGATCAGCAAGGGCCTGACCTACACCCTGGACCTGACGAAGACCGGCGCCGACCGCGTCGTCGCCTCGTCCGTGAAGCTGAACGGCACGGCGATCGACCCGGCGAAGACGTACCGCGTCGCCGCGAACGAGTTCCTGATGGGCGGCGGTGACGGCTTCGTCACCTTCAAGGAGGCGAAGAACAAGCGCGTCGGCGCGTCGGACCTGGACGTCTTCCTCGCCTACCTGGGCGCGCACTCGTCCAAGACCAGCCCGCTCTCCCCGCCTCGGGCGGACCGGATCACGGTCGTGAAGTAGCCGCCGGACGACGGCACCGTCCGTGACGTCGCCCCGCGGCGGATCCTTCCGGCGCGGGGCGACGTCAGTGGGCCCTCAGGCCCAGTCTTCCGGAATCAAAGCCATCGGGTGCCTCCGTCCCGACGGCACACGGCCACCCTCACTCCTGGCCGCCGAAGACCTCCTCGGCCCGGGAGACGGTGCAGGCGCGATCCACCCACGTGCCCAGCACCTCCAAGTCGGAGCAGCCGAGGACGCGTTCCCGGACCTCCGACGGCACGGTGATCCCACGGATCTCCAGCATGCGCAGCACCGTCTCGGCGCGCTCCTGGGCTCGCTCTGCGCGCTCCTCGGCCCGGCCCCTGGCCATGCCCTCCTGGAGCGTCTCCTCGATGATGGTCCCGCGTCCGGGAAAGTAGGTGCGGATGGTCATGAGCTTCCTCCAGGTCTCCCTCGCCTTGGTGTCTCCCAGGGCGACGTCCAACAGCTCCACGTAGTAGGGGGCGACAGCCCGGTCGGCCGACCCCAGGGCGCTTGCCAGTGCCTTCAGTATGTCCGGGATCCCGGGGTCCCGCGCGTGCGTCATCGCGGAGAATGTCGCGAGCGTCAGGTCGCGCGCCGCCTCCTCCGCGTCGAGGATCTTCGGAACGTTCCCCGGCCCCAGGACCAGCGGACGCACCGAGAGCGAGCGCCAGCTCTCCGGCCCCAGGTGGAACGGCCCGGCGGCCCAGTCCGCGGTCGCCTTGTCCTGACAGGACACGAGGAGCACCACCGGACAGGTGTACTTCGCCTTCAGGAACGCCAGGTAGTAGGCCCAGCTCACCACCTTGTCCGCGTCCTTGCGCCCCTGCGATTCGATCGCCACCAGGAAGGTGCCGCTGCCGTCGCTCGGTTCGACGCGCAGCAGGCTGTCCACGCGCCGCTCCAGCGGTCTGATCTCCGTGAGGTCGGGTGACAGGATCTCCACGGACCTCTCAGGAGGCATACGGACGCCCAGGAGCCGGAAGACCGGCGCCAGGAGAGGTGGCCGCTCCTGGAAGATCCTGTGCGATGCCTCGTGTTGCGATGTGACCATGAGCCGAACGTAGGACCGCCGTGTGCGGCGCGTGCCGTCTTCGGCTGGCGATCACTCATTCGATCCCTGGCGCGGTCAACTGTTCCCTTGCGAACTCGCGTTCTTCCCCATTCGCCACGGCGCACGGCGCATGCCGAAGCGCCGCCCGGCGGGAGAACGAGCGGCGCCGCGCGCCCCTGGGTGGCTCAAGTGGCGGCCCTGGGCCTCGTGTACGGCCGCCGTCAGCGCCTTGGTTCTCCGTGTAGCCCGGGCGCAGGAACAGGAAGGCGCCGGCGCCGAAGGAGTCGTCGGCCCGGCGGCGGATCTCGTCGGCGTAGACCGCCGGCCCTGCCCGCGGCCCTGGCGGTCTACGCCCCCGGTACGTCCGCGGGCGGCTCCACCGCCGCCCCGGGCAGTCGGACGACGGCCACCGTGCCGCCGCCCTCCGCCGGCCGGAGGCCCACCTCGCCGCCGGCGCGGCGGACGGTACGGGCGACGATGGACAGGCCGAGCCCGCTCCCGGGGAGGCCGCGTGCGGACGGGGAGCGCCAGAAGCGGTCGAAGACGTGCGGGAGTTCCTCGGCGGGGATGCCCGGCCCGTGGTCCCGGACGGTGAGCTCGCCGCCGGACAGCCGGACCTCGATCTCCCCGCCGGGCGGGCTGAACTTCACCGCGTTGTCGAGCAGATTGACGATCGCGCGCTCCAGCGCGGGCGCCTCGGCACGTACGTACCAGGGGTCGAGCTCCGCCGTCACCGTAAGCCCGGTGGCGCGCAACCGGGCGCGTTCGACGGCGCGCGCCGCCGCCTCGTGCAGCCCGACGACCTGGACGGGAGCGGAGCCCGGGGCGCTGTCGGGCCGGGAGAGCTCCTGGAGATCGCCGATGAGATCGGCCAGTTCGGTCATCTGCGCCTTGACGCTGCCGAGCAGCGCCTTGCGGTCCTCGGGCGGGATGGCCCGGCCGGTCTCCTCGCTGCGGACGAGCAGGTCGATGTTGGTGCGCAGGGAGGTGAGCGGGGTGCGCAGCTCGTGGCCGGCGTCGGCGATGAGCTGCTGCTGGCGGACCCGGGAGGAGGCGAGCGCGGCCGTCATGGAGTTGAAGGAGCGGGAGAGCCGCGCGATCTCGTCCTCACCCTCCGCGGGGATGCGGACGGCCAGGTCCTCGGTGCGGGCGATGTGTTCGACGGCACCGGTGAGCTGGTCCACCGGGCGGAGGGCCGCGCGGGCGATGACGAGGCCGATGGCCGCCGCGCCGAGCACGCCGATGCCCGCGGTGACGACGAGGACGATGGCGAGCGCGTTCATGGGCCGGTCGATGTCGCTCACGGGCTGGGCGATCATCACGGCGATCCCGGGCGTCACCCGGGACGTGGCGACGCGCATCTCGGTGCCGTCGTCGGCCCGCGCGTCGTGCAGGGTGTCGTCCAGCCGCCCGGTGGCGACGGCCAGGTCCTCGACGCCGACGCGGACCGGGGACCGGCCGAGCTCGGTGCAGGCGACGCCGTCGGCCGTGACCGCCTGGATCGTGTACGGGGACGGGGAGACGAGCTTGTCGGGGACGCGGGTGCCGCACCGGTCGAGCAGCCCCTGGACGTAGTCGTCGGCGACCTTCTGGCGGCTCAGCGTGGTGTCCCGCTGCTGTTCGAGCTGCTCCTTGGTCAGTATCCAGCAGGCCCCGGCGGCCACCGCGACGGCGACGGCGACGGCCGCGGCCGTCAGCAGGGCGAGCCGGGAGCGGAGGGGCAGCCGGCGGAAACGCTTGATCATTCGGTGCCGCCCGGTCGTTCCGCGCCGTCCGTACCGTGGGCGCCAGGCGCGCCATCCGTACTATGCGCCCCGTCCGCCCGGAGGACGTAGCCGACGCCGCGCACGGTGTGGACGAGGCGCGGCTCACCGCCGGCCTCGGTCTTGCGGCGCAGGTACATCACGTACACGTCGAGGGAGTTGGACGACGGCTCGAACTCGAAGCCCCAGACGTGCTTGAGGATCTGCTCGCGGGTGAGCACCTGACGGGGGTGGGCGAGGAAGAGTTCGAGGAGGGTGAACTCCGTGCGCGTCAGCTCCACATGGCGGGCGCCGCGGGTGACCTCCCGGGTGTCGAGGTCCATGCGCAGGTCGGCGAAGGCGAGGACGTGCGTCTCCTCGGGCGCGGCGGGCGCGGCGTACGCGCTGCGGCGGAGCAGGGCGCGGATGCGGGCGAACAGCTCGTCGAGTTCGAACGGCTTGACGAGGTAGTCGTCCGCGCCGGCGTCGAGGCCGGTGACGCGGTCGCCGACGGTGTCGCGGGCGGTGAGCATGAGGATGGGGGTGGTGACGCCGGCGGCGCGCAGCCGGCGGGCGGCGGTGAGGCCGTCCATGCGGGGCATCAGCACGTCGAGGACGATCAGTTCGGGCTCGTACGCGGCGACCTTGGCGAGCGCGTCCAGGCCGTCGACGGCCAGTTCGGTGCCGTACCCCTCGAAGGCGAGGCTGCGGCGCAGCGCCTCGCGGACGGCGGGCTCGTCGTCCACGACCAGGATGCGGGTGGGCGCGGTCGTGGACGCGGACGGGTCGGCGGAGCTCATCGACGTTCCTCACGTGTTCTTTCGGCGGTCGCCTCGGGTCGGGTTCTGCCGGCGCTCGCCACGGCTTCCTCCGGCGGGCGCTTGAGGCTCCTTCCGGTTCCGGCAAGCGCCTCGGCTCGGCGGGCGTCTCGGCGGTCGCCCGGGCGGCCGGCGGCCGGTCCGCCGGTATCCCAGCTACCCATGCGGCTGTCTGCGGCTCGGGACCCGCTGGTCAGCCGCTGCTGCTCGGTCACCGCCGATCAGTCACTGCTGCTCAGTCGCCGCCGCACAGTAGCCACCGCTCAGTCGCCGCTGCCGCCCGCGCGGAGGCCGGCCAGGTCGGCCTTGACGTCATTGACCGGGATGGCGAAGCCGAGGCCGACGCTGCCCGCGGAGTCGGACGAGCCGCCGCCTCCGGAACCGGGCGCGAACATGGCCGAGTTGATGCCCACGATCTCGCCGTTCATGTTGATGAGCGCGCCGCCGGAGTTGCCCGGGTTGAGGGAGGCGTCGGTCTGGATCGCCTTGTAGGTGGTCTTGGACGAACCGGTGTCGCCGTTGTACTGCTCGCCGCCGAACTCGAACGGCCACTGGGGGCCGTTGTCGCGCTGCCGGCCACCGCCGCCCTGCTCCTTGGGCACGGTGACCTCGCGGTTGAGGGCGGAGACGATGCCGCTGGTGACGGTGCCGGTGAGGCCCTCGGGCGAACCGATCGCGACGACCTGGTCGCCGACCTGGAGCTTGCTCGAGTCGCCGAGCTTGGCGGGCTTGAGGCCGTTCGCCCCCTCGATCTTGATCAGGGCGAGGTCCTTGCCGGGGTCGGTGCCGACGACCTTGGCGCTCTTGGTGGTGCCGTCGTGGAGGGTGACCTGGACGGTGTCCGCGCCGGCGATGACGTGGTTGTTGGTGATCACCTCACCGCTCGCGCTGACGATCACGCCGGAGCCGGTGGACCGGCCGCCGGAGGTGGCCGCCTTGATCTCCACGATGCTGGGGCTGACGGCCTGGGCCACGGCGCTGACCCCCGCGCTGCGGCTGGCCGCGTTCTGCACCGGGGTGGGCCGGCCGGTGTCGCTCCCGCCGCCGGTCAGACCGGAGACCAGCGCGGCGGACCCGCCGCCGACCAGGGCGGCGACGAGGGCGCAGGTGGCGACGAGGGTACGGGCACCTCGGCGGCGACGGGGCGGCTCGGGGGCGGGGGCGGGGGCGCCGAAGGTGGCGTAGCCGCCGTGGCCGCCGTCACCGCCGTGGCCGCTGTGGCCGCTGTGGCCACCGCTGTAGCCGTCGGGGGTGGGACTCGCGGGGCCGAAGGGAGCGTACGGCCCGCTTCGGTGCACGCCGGTGGCGTTGGCGTACGCGCCGCCGCCGTGGGCACCGCTCCCGTCGGCGCCGCTTCCCATGGCGCCGCCGGGCCAGACGGTGGAACCGTCCGGCGTGCTCACCGGGCCCTGCGGCGGCCGGGCCGGCGGGGCGGGGTAGGCGCGGGGGGACTCAGGGTGCTGGTGACCGCTCGGGCGGGGGTTCTCCGTCGTCATATGTATGACTGTCCTCCCTGTTCATGAGAACAGTCTGAGTGAGCGCTGAAAAGCTCGCCAGAAGGATGCGCTGTCACCACTCCGGCATCGCCCCGGCACCACCCCGGAACGAGTCCGGCACGGCCCGCACGGCCGTGGGGCGCACGGGCGACCCTGAGCGCCCCTGACAGGGTTCCGTCATGGTCCGAACGGGCGATACGGCGCTTTCCGGTGGGCATCCTGATGGTGCGGAGGGGCAGGGACGGCTCCGGGAGCAGCGGGTCCTCTTCCCCGCTCCTCCCCACCCGTTCGGTTTCCCCGCAGCGCCCGGGACGGGCCCGGAAGCGCGCTCGGAGTGTTCGACGTGTTCGAGGAGTGAGGACGATGATGGCAACGAAGTCGATGAAGGCGATGAAAGCGATGACGTCGACGAAAGCGAACGGCACGGCTCCCGCCCACGCCCCAGCCCCCACCCACGGCATCGCCGATCCCGGCGCCTACGGCTGGGGAGTCTTCCACGAGCGGCACCCCGCCCTCGTCCGGCGGCTGTGCGAGGGCAATCCGTACGGGCCGGAGCAGCGTGCGCGGCTGGACGCCCTGCTGGACGAGTCCCGCACGGGCAGGGTCCGGCCGCCGGCACCGGAGACGGCCGCGGCCGCCCCCTGGGCGGCCCGGGACCGGCGCTACTTCGGCCGGCCGTGGAGCGAGGTGCCGTTCCTGTGGGCGGAGAGCTACTTCTACCTGCGCCTGCTGGAGTGCGTCGACCACTTCTCCCCCGGGCCATGGCAGGGCGTCGATCCGTTCGCACCCATGAAGAATGCCGAACTGACCGATCCCGCGCTGGAATCCGACACCGCCTGGCTCGACGGACTCGCCGGCGCGCCACCCGACGAGGCGTTCCGCGCGCTGGTCCTGGCCTCCCTCTACGGCAACCGCGCCGACCTCGGGTTCCAGCTGGTCCAGGCGGTCACCACCCCCACGGACGGCGACCCCACGGACGGCGACCCCACGGGCGGTGACCCCACGGGCGGTGACCCCACGGGCGGTGACCCCACGGGCGGTGACCCCACGGGCGGCGATCCGGTGGCGGACGGCCCGGGGGCCTCCGGTGCCCCCTTGCTCGCGGACGACGCCGAGGCGCTGTGGAAGCACGTCAGCCGACGCCCGCCGGGTGACGTCCACGTGATCCTCGACAACGCGGGCCGGGAGCTCCTCGCCGACCTCCTCCTCATGGACCACCTGCTGACGACCGGACGCGCGACGTCCGTGGTGCTGCACGTCAAGCCGCGGCCGTACTACGTCTCCGACGCCACGGCCTCGGACGTCCGGGACTGCCTGACGCGCATGGCCGCCTTCCGCGGCGAGGCGGGCCGGGCGGCCGGGCGCCTCCGGGAGGCCGCCGCCACCGGCCGGCTCCGGCAGGCCACCCATGCCTTCTTCTGCTCACCCGTCGAATTCGCCGACATGCCCGCCGACCTCCGCGCCGGCCTCGCCCAGGCCGGCCTGTGCGTGTACAAGGGCGACCTCAACTACCGGCGCCTGGTGGGCGACCGCGCCTGGCCGGCGGACCGCCCGTTCGACGACGCCGTGGCCGGTGTGCCCGGCTCGCTCGTCGCGCTCCGCACCCTGAAGTCCGAGGTGGCCGTGGGCCTCCCGAAGGAGACCGTGGACCGGCTGGACGCCGCACGGCCGGACTGGCGCACGGACGGCTCGCAGGCCCTCGTCCAGACACGGCTGCGGCCGTGAACGGTACGGGCGGGGGGCGCCGACGACCGTGGGGGCGGGAGCCCCGCGGACGGCGCGGCCGAGAGGGCCGACGGAGCCTGCGAGATCGGTGGAAGCGATGGCGCGGCCCGTGGTGGCCGCGGCGGTGCCGGGGGCCCGGCGGTCCGCTACTCCCCGCCGCACCCGCACGACCGCCGGACGACCAGCGCCGAGGGGAACTGCTTGAGCCGCTCCCGCCGCGTGCCCGCGAACCGCAGGCCGTCGTCGAGCACCAGGTCGACGGCCGAGCGGGCCATCGCCTGCCGGTCGGAGGCCACGGTGGTCAGCGGCGGGTCGGTGAGCGCGGCTTCCTTGACGTCGTCGAAGCCGGCGACGGCCAGCTCGCCGGGGACGTCGATGCGCAGCTCCCGGGCCGCGCGCAGCACGCCGATGGCCTGGTCGTCGGTGGCGCAGACGACGGCGGGCGGGCGGTCGGGGCCGGACAGCAGGTCCAGGGCCACCTTGTAGGCGTCGTAACGGTTGTAGGGGGCGTGGAAGAGCCGGCCCTCGGTGGACCGGCCGGCCTCGCGCATGGCCCGGCGCCAGCCCTCGACGTGGTCGGTGACCGGGTCGCCGACGGCCGGGGTGTGCTCGGTGCCGCCGAGGCAGGCGACGTAGGGGTGGCCGTGCTCCAGGAGGTGCCGGGTGGCGAGCTGGGCGCCGCCGATGTCGTCCGTCACCACGGCCACGTCGTCGATCGCGTCGGGACGGCGGTGCATGAGGACCACGCGGGCGTCCCACGCGTCGATCTCTATGGCGGCGTGCTCGCTCGGGCCCTGGCTGATCAGGATGAGGCCGGAGACCCGCATGCCCAGGAAGGCCCGCAGGTAGTGCACTTCGCGTTCGTCGAGGTAGTCGGAGTTTCCGACGAGGACCATCTTGCCGCGCTCGGCCGCGGCCTGTTCGACCGCGTGCGCCATCTCCGCGAAGAAGGGCTGGCGGGCGTCCGGGACGATCAGACCTATGAGGTCCGTCCGACGGGAGGCCATCGCCTGGGCCACCCGGTCTGGCCGGTAGCCGAGCTCCTTGATCGCGGCCAGCACCCGCTCCCGCGTCGCCGGTGCCACCGGGCGCGGTCCATTGTTGATGACGTAGCTGACCACCGCGGTGGATGTCCCCGCCAGTCTCGCCACATCGTCCCGCGTCACCTTGGCCACGCGCGGCAGTCTACGCGGGTCCACCTACCGTTTGGCCGGTCGCGGACTCTTTGTTCGGCCGGGGGCCGGCGCCTCCGGGTCGGGGGTCCTCGCCGGCGGCTCCGCCGCCCGTTCGGCCGCCGGAGCGGAGGCGTCCGCCTTCTCGCTCTTGTCCGGTTTCTCCGGCAGCACGAACCGGTAGCCGACGTTCCGGACGGTCCCGATCAACGACTCGTGTTCGGGCCCCAGCTTCGCCCGCAGCCGCCGCACATGGACGTCCACGGTCCGGGTGCCGCCGAAGTAGTCGTAGCCCCACACCTCCTGGAGCAGCTGCGCCCTGGTGAAGACCCGGCCCGGGTGCTGGGCCAGGTACTTCAGCAGCTCGAACTCCTTGAAGGTGAGGTCCAGCACCTGCCCCTTGAGCTTGGCGCTGTACGTCGCCTCGTCCACGGACAGGTCGCCGGTACGGATCTCCATGGGGCTGTCGTCCGTCGAGATCTGCTGCCGGCCCATGGCCAGCCGCAGCCGGGCCTCCACCTCGGCGGGACCGGCGGTGTCGAGGAGGACGTCGTCCACGCCCCAGTCGGCGGTGACGGCGGCCAGGCCGCCCTCGGTGACGACGAGGAGCAGCGGACAGCCCGGGCCGGTGGAGCGCAGCAGCTGGCAGAGGCTGCGGATGTGCGGAAGGTCCCGCCGGCCGTCGATCAGTATGACGTCGGCCCCCGGCACGTCCACCAGCGCGGGGCCCTCGGCGGGGGCGACCCGGACGCTGTGCAGCAGCAGCCCGAGCGCGGGCAGCACCTCGGCGGAGGGCTGGAGGGCGTTGGTCAGCAGCAGCAGGGAGCTCATCGACGGTCACCCGCCCCGCTGTCCGTCCTCTCCCCCGGCCTGGCGTCGGTCCTGCCGTTCCTGTCCTGCGCGCTTCGCTCGCCCATGGCGTCGGTTCCTCCTCGGTCCCTGCGACGGGGGTACCACCCAGGCGTGGTGCTGGGGGAGTGTGCGGGTGCGCGCCCGGAAGCACGCGTGCGCCCGGTCGTCCGCGGGGCGCGCACGTCCGAATGCACAAAAGGACCCGGGGGCGACTCTGCCCGGATCCTCTCTGCGCAGCAGAATAGCCCACATGACTTTCCCGGGCGCCGACGACTTTGCCCGACCTTGTGTTTCGTCGATCACTTCGGGTGGTCATCGCATCGTCCTCTTGACAGCCGACGGAGTCCGGGTGGAGGCCGCCCACCAGCCCGGACCGCCGCTGTCCGGGAAGGGCCCCCGGCCCCCGGCCGTCGTGCTCGCGCACGGCTTCACAGGGGCCCTCGACCGGCCCGCGCTGCGCCGGGCGGCCGGGGTGTTCGCCCAGTACACGGGCGTGATCACGTTCTCGTTCCGGGGACACGGCCGTTCGGGTGGCCACTCCACCGTCGGCGACCGGGAGGTGCTGGACCTGGCCGCGGCCGTCGGCTGGGCCCGGCGGCTGGGGTACGAGCGGGTGGCGACGGTCGGCTTCTCGATGGGCGGATCCGTGGCACTGCGCCACGGTGGCCTGTACCTCCCGGAGACCGGCCGAAAGCACGAGGGGCGCACGGGGGCACACGCCGACATGGTGGTGTCGGTGAGCGCGCCCGCCCGCTGGTTCTACCGGGGCACGGCCCCGATGCGGCGGCTGCACTGGGCGGTCACCCGCCCGGCGGGCCGGGCGGTGGCCCGCTGGGCGCTGCGGACACGGGTGCACTCCGGGGAGTGGGATCCGGTGCCGGTGCCGCCGGTGGGGGCGGTGCCGTCGATCGCCCCTCGTCGGCTGCTGATCGTGCACGGGGACCGGGACCCGTACTTCCCCCTCGATCACCCGCGGGCACTCGCGGCGGCCGGGGATCCGGCGAGTACCGAGCTGTGGATCGAACCCGGGTTCGGTCATGCGGAGACGGCCGCGCCGATGCCGTTGCTACGGCGGATCGCCCGGTGGGTGGCCGCGGGGTAGCGGGCTCCGGCCACGCCCTCTCCCCCGCGAGTGCGGATCCCGGGGCGCGGCCCCTACGCGTCCTCCGCCACCGGCTGGGCGAACTGCGCCGCGTACAGCCGCGCGTAGGCGCCGTCCGCCGCCAGCAGCGACTCGTGATCGCCCTGTTCCACGATCCGCCCGGACTCCATCACGAGGATCACGTCCGCGTCGCGGATCGTGGACAGCCGGTGGGCGATCACGAAGCTGGTGCGGCCCGAGCGGAGTTCGGCCATGGCCTGCTGGATGAGCACCTCGGTGCGGGTGTCCACCGAGCTGGTGGCCTCGTCCAGGATGAGGATCTCGGGCTCTGCGAGGAACGCCCGCGCGATGGTGATCAGCTGCTTCTCGCCGACGCTGACGTTGCCGCCCTCCTCGTCGATCACCGTGTCGTAGCCGTCGGGCAGCGTCCGGACGAAGCGGTCGACGTGGGTGGCCTTGGCCGCCTCGACGATCCGCTCGGTCGTGGCCCCGTCGGCACCGTAGGCGATGTTGTCGGCGATCGTGCCGCCGAACAGCCAGGTGTCCTGGAGGACCATGCCGATGTGGGAACGCAGTTCCTCGCGGGAGAGGGTCGCGACGTCGGTGCCGTCGAGGGTGATCCGGCCGCCGTTCACCTCGTAGAACCGCATCAGCAGATTGACCAGGGTGGTCTTGCCGGCACCCGTGGGGCCGACGATGGCGACGGTCTGGCCGGGGCGGACGGTGAGGGAGAGGTCCTCGATGAGCGGCTTGTCGGGGTCGTAGCGGAAGGAGACGTTCTCGAACGCGACCTCGCCGCGGACCCGGCCGAGCTTCCGCTCGTCGTCGTCCGGGGACTGCTCCTCGGCGTCGAGGAGCTCGAAGACGCGCTCGGCGGAGGCGACGCCGGACTGGACGAGGTTGGCCATGGAGGCGACCTGCATCAGCGGCTGGCTGAACTGGCGCGAGTACTGGACGAACGCCTGGACGTCGCCGATCGACAGCGAACCGCTCGCCACCCGCAGCCCGCCGACGACGGCGACGAGCACGTAGTTGAGGTTGCCGACGAACATCATCGCGGGCTGGATGATGCCGGATATGAACTGCGCCTTGAAACTGGCCCGGTAGAGCTCCTCGTTCTCCTTGCGGAAGACCGCCGCGGACTCCTCCTGCCGGCCGAAGACCTTCACCAGCGAGTGGGCCGTGTACATCTCCTCGACATGGGCGCTGAGCCGGCCGGTCGACGCCCACTGGGAGACGAACTGCGGCTGTGCGCGCTTGCCGACGGCCGTGGCGACGTACACCGAGACGGGGACGGTGATCAGCGCGACGACGGCCAGCAGCCAGGAGATCCAGAACATCACCGCGAGCACGCCGACCATGGTCAGTACCGAGGCCATCATCTGGCTCAGGGTCTGCTGGAAGGTCTGGGCGATGTTGTCGATGTCGTTGGTGGCCCGGGAGAGGATCTCGCCGCGCTGCTGCTTGTCGAAGTAGCTCAGCGGCAGCCGCCCCAGCTTCTCCTCGACGTCCTGGCGCAGCCGGAAGACGGTGCGCTGGATGGCGACGGTGACGACCCGCGCCTGGAGGAAACCGAACAGGGACGCGGCGATGTAGATCAGCAGCACCCACAGCAGCACCGTGCCGACGGCACCGAAGTCGATGCCCTGGCCGGGGGTGAAGTCGACGCCGGACAGGACGTCCGCGATGTTGCCGTGACCGCTGTGGCGCAGCCCCTCGAGGGCCTGGTCCTTGGTGGTGCCCGCCGGCATCTGCTGTCCGACGACACCGGCGAAGATGAGGTCGGTGGCGTGGCCGAGGACCTTGGGGCCGGTCACCGACATCGCGACGCTGGCCACCGCGAGCAGCAGCACGGCCCAGAGCATGTGCTTCTCGGGGCCCATGCGGGCGAACAGGCGACGGCCGGAGCCCTTGAAATCGGCGGACTTCTCGGTCGGCTGGCCGCCCATGAAGCGGGCGATGCCGGAAGCGGGCGCGGGCCCCCGCCGGGCCGGAGCGGTCTTCCCGGGCTGCTTCCCCGGTTGCTTCGCGGGCTGCCCGCCCGGCTCCTGGTGCCCGCCCGACTCCGCCGGTCCCGCGGCGGAAGCCGGTCCGGTAGCGGAGGCGGATCCGGCGGCGGAAGCCGGTCCGGAGTCCTCGGGGGTCGGCGGTCCGGGCCGCTCGGGCCCCGTCGACCGCTGGGACTTCGCCGGAGTGCTCACGCGGCCTCCTCCTCGGTGAGCTGGGACAGCACGATCTCCCGGTAGGTCTCGTTCGAGGCCATCAGCTCGGTGTGGGTTCCGGTGCCGACGACGCGGCCCTCGTCCAGGACGACGATCCGGTCGGCGTCGCGGATGGTGGAGACGCGCTGGGCCACGACGAGGACGGTGGCGTCCCCGGTCTCCCGGGACAGCGCCGCCCGCAGCCGGGCGTCGGTGGCGTAGTCGAGCGCGGAGAAGGAGTCGTCGAACAGGTAGATCTCAGGTTTGCGCACCAGGGTGCGGGCGATGGCCAGGCGCTGGCGCTGGCCACCGGAGACGTTGGAGCCGCCCTGCGCGATGGGGGCCTCCAGCCCCTCCTCCATGGCCTCGACGAACTCCCGGGCCTGCGCGGTCTCCAGGGCCGCCCACAGCTCCTCGTCGGTCGCGTCGGGCCGCCCGTAGCGGAGGTTGGAGGCGATCGTGCCGGAGAAGAGGTAGGGCTTCTGCGGGACGAGTCCCACCGTGCGGGCGATGAGGGTGGGATCGGCCTCGCGGACGTCCACGCCGCCGATCAGGACCTCGCCCTCGGTGGCGTCGAAGAGCCGCGGGATCAGCCCGAGCAGCGTCGACTTGCCGCTGCCGGTGGAGCCGATGACGGCGGTGACCTCGCCCGGGCGCGCGACCAGGGAGACGTTTCGCAGGACGGGCTCCTCGGCGCCGGGGTAGCGGAAGCCGGCGCCGCGCAGTTCGAGGTGGCCGTGCGCGCGCAGCTCGGTGACCGGCGCGGCGGCCGGCACCACGCTGGTGTCGGTGCTCAGGACCTCGTGGATCCGCTCGGCGCAGACCTCCGCGCGCGGCACCATCATGAACATGAAGGTGGCCATCATGACCGCCATCAGGATCTGCATCAGATAGCTGAGGAACGCGGTGAGGGCGCCGATCTCCATGTCGCCGCTGTCGATGCGGTGCCCGCCGAACCACAGCACCGCGACCGAGGCCGCGTTCACGATCAGCATCACGGCCGGGAACATGACGGCCGCCAGCCGCCCGGAGCGCAGCGAGACGTCCATCAGCGCGGTGTTGGCCGCGCGGAAGCGCCGGCGCTCGTGCTTGTCGCGGACGAACGCGCGGATGACGCGGATGCCGGCGATCTGCTCGCGGAGGACGCGGTTGACGGTGTCGACCCGCTCCTGCACGTCCTTGAACATCGGGCGCAGCCGCCGGACAGTCAGCGCGATGACGACGCCGAGCACGGGCACGATGGCCAGCAGCAGGCCGGACAGCGGCACGTCCTGCTTGAGGGCCATCACGATGCCGCCGAAGCACATGATGGGCGCGCCCACCATCAGCGTGAACGACATCAGGACCAGCATCTGGACCTGCTGGACGTCATTGGTGGTACGCGTGATCAGCGAGGGCGCCCCGAACCTGCCCACCTCGCGGGCCGAGAAGGACTGCACCCGGTCGAAGACCTCCTCGCGCAGGTCCCGGCCGATGCCCATGGCGATCCGCGCGCCGACGTAGACCGCGCCGAGCGAGCACACGAGCTGGACGAGGGCCACCGCCGCCATCACCCCGCCGGTGCCGAGGATGTAGCCGGTATCGCCCTTCACCACGCCCTTGTCGATGATGTCGGCGTTGAGCGTGGGCAGATAGAGCGTCGCGAGGGTTTGGACGAGCTGAAGGAGCACCACCAGCGCCAAGGGGCGGGAGTAGCGCTTCATTCGGACTCGGAGTAGGCGTACCAGCACACGAGCAGCCTATGCGAACGCCGTTCGTCCGATCCCCCGGTTTTCGCCCGCCGTTTCCCCCGGATTCCCAGCCGCCCCAAGGGAATCCACCGCCATTACCTCCGGGTTCTCGCCGGGATTCCGTCCGGATTTCGCGGCCGGGGGCCGGGGGCGGCCCGGTACCCGTCATCATGGAGGCGGAAGAAGCGGCGACGACGCAGCCGATTGCACATGGAACCGAGACGTGAAAGCGGGGTGGCCGTGGCGACCGCAGACACGGCACGACCGGGGCCCCCCGGCCGGACGGTGCCGACGGGCACGATCCGGTACTGGGCCGCGGCGAAGGCCGCCGCCGGCACGGCCGAGGAGCCCTACGCGGCACCGACGCTCGCCGACGCGCTGGCCGCCGCCCGGGAGCGGCACGCGGAGCGCCCGGAGTTCGCGCGGGTCCTCGCGCGCTGCTCCTTCCTCGTGGACGGCGACCCGGTCGGCACCCGCGCGCACACCACGGTCCAGCTGGCCGAGGGCGGCACGGTCGAAGTGCTCCCGCCCTTCGCAGGAGGGTGACACCGGCACGATGAGGGCACGATGAGCGACCAGTACCACGACCCGTACCAGCCACGGGACCCGTACGCCGGGTACGGCGAGTACGACGGAAACGGCCACCGGGACGGCGCGCACCAGGGCGGCACCGGGCACGACGGTTACGCCGCCTACGACCCGCGAGCCGCCGACGGCTCGACGGACGGCGGCGCGTACGGCTACGCGTACCCCCAGCAGCAGCCGCAGCACCCGCAGCCACAGCACCCCCAGGCGCAGCATCCGCAGATGCACCAGCAGGCCCCTCAGCATCAGCACCCGCACCAGCACGCCCAGGCGCAGCAGCAGGGCGGGACGGCCTGGCCCACGGCCGGCGGGCAGCAGGGCTGGGCGCCCGCCGACGACCAGCCGACGCAGACCTGGCAGGCCCAGACCTGGGAGACGCAGGCATGGCAGCAGCAGCTGCCGGTGGCCGAGCCGTCGTACGGGTCCCAGCCCGCCGCACCTTCCTCTGCCCACGACCATGCCCACAACCCCGCCCACGCCCCCGCCTGGGCCGGTGCCGCCGGACCGGACGCCGACGCCGCGGCCTGGCCGCAGCACCGGCGGTCCGCGCCGGCCACCGCGTACGCGACGGATACCGACGGCGGGCCGGGAGCGGTGCCCGCGCCGGTGCCGGCCGTCGCCGGAAAACCGGAGCGGCCGATGACGGCCGCGGAGAAGGCCAAGGCGGAGGGCCGGCCGCAGATCCTGTCGCCCGGCCTCCAGCCCGCGCTGCTGACGGCCGTCCTGGCCGCGCTGGTGGCGCTCGCCGCGCCCCTGGGCCAGGCGGCCCTGGCCGTCCCGGTGGTGCTGCTCCAGGCGGTGACCGCGGCGGGCTGGTTCCGGCTCAACGGGATGTGGCCCGCCCGCCAGGGCATCGCGCTGGCGTTCCTGGGCGGCCTGGTCGCCGACGCCGGGCTGCTGGCCGTCAAGGCCGAGCGGGCCCCCACGGTGGTCCTCGGCACCCTCGGCGTCTGGCTGCTGCTGGTGGTCATGCTCCAGCTCCGCAGCCACGCCTCGCCGGACGAGCGGCTGTACGGGCTGACGACGGCCGGCGGTTCGACCGTCCTCGCGGTCCTCGCGGCCGGTCACCTGGCCGCGGACCGGGACGCGGTGGTGGTCGGCGGCATCGCCGTGGCCGTCACGGTCCTGGCCCGGGCGCTGCCGCTGCCGTCCATGGCCTCCCCGGTCGTCGCGCTGCTCGCGGCGGCGGGCGCGGGCGTGCTCGGCGGTCAGCTGACGCACACCGGAGGCTCCGCGGCCCTCCTGGGCCTGGCGGCCGGCGTCTGTGCGCTGGTCGGCCTGCGGGTGGCGAGCTACGACTACCCGTCGCGCTTCGTGCACATGACCGCGGGTGTCGCCCTGCCGCTGGCGCTCGCCGCCCCGGCGGTCTACGTCATGGGCCGGGCGCTCTTCTGACGCGCCCCGAAGGGTTCGGCGGGCCGTGTGACCCGTCACGGTGGGCCGTCCCCGGAGAACCGGGGGCGGCCCTTCGCCGTCTCCATGGTCGTCAGGACCACCGTTGCCCGACGACCGGCTGGGTAGGCTCGCCGGAACGGCAAGGCCCGAACCGACCCTGGGGGAACGTCACCCGATGCGCGCCATACGCACCCTGCTGATCGTCGTCGTGATCCTGGGCGGCCTCTTCGTCGCCGCCGACCGTGTGGCGGTCTGGTACGTGGAGGACGAGGCGGCGGGCAAGATACAGAGCAGCCAGAACATGTCGGGCAAGCCCGACGTCTCCATCAAGGGCTTCCCGTTCCTGACCCAGGTGGCGGACTCCAAGCTGGACGAGGTCGAGGTCTCGCTCGACGGCGGTGTCACGGCCGGCACGGGCGACAAGTCGATCCGGGTCAGCGACTTCGACGCGACCCTGCACGGTGTCCGCGTCGACAGCAGCTTCACCTCCGCCGTCGCCGACCGGGCCACCGGCACGGCCCACATCTCGTACGAGGACCTCAGCCGCATCGCCGGGCAGGGCATCACTGTCGGCTACGGCGGCAAGGACGCGTCCGGCACCAGCCGGGTCAAGGTGACGGGCAGCATCCCGCTGCCGATGGGCGTGGTGAAGCGGAGTGTGGTGTCCACGGTGAGCCTGGCGGGGGACACGCGGGTGCGGGTGCACGCGGAGAAGGTGCCTTCGGATCTGCCGGGGCTGGAGGGGCTGATCCGCTCGAAGACGGATTTCGAGCGGGAGATCACCGGGTTGCCCCGGGGGATCAAGCTGGAGAAGGTCGAGACCAATGAGAAGGGTGTGGAGATCACGCTCGGTGGGACGGGTGTCCGGCTGGCGGGATGAGCCCCGGCCCCACCCCTTCGCCGTTTCCCGGGACTGACGCCCCACACCCCCGTTCCGCGGCTTCGCCGCTCGTCCTCAAGTGCCGGACGGACGAAAAATGAGACGGTCCGTCTCATATACCGACACACCGGTGACACCCCTCCCCCACCCTCCCTACGATCGCACCATGAGGCGACAGGCGGATCTCACCAAGCGGCGGGCAGTCGACCTGTGCCGTGTGGCCGCCATGCTGTGTCGTCGTGCCTGACGGGGCTCCGCCCCCTCTTCGGCCGGCCGCTCCGGCCCCCCTCCCGCATCACCGCCATGTGCCGGCGCCCGGCACGCCCTTGGCGTACCTCAGCAACTGCCCCGGAGGAGAACAGCATGAGCCGCAATGACGTCCTGGTGGATGCCGACTGGCTCCAGGCCCGCATCGACGCAGGCGACCCCAAGACCGTCATCGTCGAGGTCGACGAGGACACCTCGGCCTACGACAAGAACCACATCAAGTCCGCCATCCGGATCGACTGGCGGACGGACCTCCAGGACCCGGTCCGCCGCGACTTCGTCGACCAGGCGGGCTTCGAGAAGCTGCTGTCCGAGAAGGGCATCGCCAACGACGACACGGTCGTCCTCTACGGCGGCAACAACAACTGGTTCGCCGCCTACGCCTACTGGTACTTCAAGCTCTACGGCCACCAGGACGTCCGCCTCCTCGACGGCGGCCGCAAGAAGTGGGAGCTGGACTCCCGCGACCTGGTCGCCGAGGTCCCGCAGCGGCCCCGCACCGAGTACAAGGCCAAGCCGCAGGACGCCTCGATCCGCGCGTTCCGGGACGACGTGGTGGCCGCTATCGGCAACCTGAACCTGGTGGACGTCCGGTCCCCCGACGAGTTCAGCGGCAAGCTGCTCGCCCCCGCCCACCTCCCGCAGGAGCAGTCGCAGCGCCCGGGCCACGTGCCGACGGCGCGCAACATCCCCTGGTCCAAGGCGGCCAACGACGACGGCACGTTCAAGTCGGACGACAAACTCCGGGCCGTCTACGAGGGCGCGGGCGTGGACCTGACGAAGGACACCATCGCGTACTGCCGGATCGGCGAGCGGTCGGCGCACACCTGGTTCGTCCTGCACGAGCTGCTCGGGCAGCCCAACGTCCGCAACTACGACGGCTCGTGGACCGAGTACGGCTCCCTCGTCGGCGTGCCGATCGAGCTCGGCGCCAACTGACCCGCCCGACGACAGCACGAACGAGGAAAGGTACGCAGCATGTGTGGAGCCAAGGCCGGCGGCCCCGACGCCTCGACGGCCAAGCAGGGCGAGACGACCATCCAGGGTTCCGTGACCCGTGACGGCGTGCCCGTCGCCGGTTACGTGCGCCTGCTGGACAGCGACGGCGAGTTCACCGCGGAGGTCCCCACCTCCGCGACCGGGCAGTTCCGCTTCTACGCGGCCGAGGGCACCTGGACGGTCCGCGCCCTCGTCCCGGGCGCGACCGCCGACCGTACGGTCGTCGCGCAGCCCGGTGGGCTGGCGGAGGTGGCGATCGCCGTCTGAGCGGGCGCGCCGCATAAAGCACGGCGCCCCGCGCGCCGGACGGCCGGAGGGCCGCACCCCGGGGTTTGGACGACCTGATGGCGGAGTGCGGCCCTCCGGCACGCTCTCCCGCCCGCGCGCCCCCGGACGGGCCGCGCGCGCTGTACGGCGCCCGGCCCCCGCCGTACCGTTGAAGCATGTACGCGCGGCGGCGTCACCTGTACTTCGCCATGATGGGCACGTGCGTCGGGATGTTCGTCCTGGCCTGGGCCGTCGTACGGCTGTGGTCCGTGCCCGCCGCCATCGGCATGTGCCTGTTCGCGATGGTCATCCCCCCGGTGGCGGCCATCGTGGCCAACCGCAGGGGCCCCGACGACCGCTGGTGGGACGAGGAGACGGGCGACCCCGAGTCCGACCGCTGGTGGAACGAGCTGGACGACCGGCGCGGGCGCGACGACCAACGCGACGGCCAGTAGACGACCGGCCGGACGGTCAGTAGACCAGCGCCTGCACCCCGTCCGCCATGGCCTCGCCGACGAAGACCTGGGCCCCCGCGATGCGCGCGCCCTCGATCAGGTCCTTCTCCTCGATGTCCCGCCGCGCCGCGCACTGCGTGCAGACGGTGATCATGCCGCCGCCCGCCCGGATGCCGTCGATCAGCTCGGGCAGCGGCGCCGCGTGCGGCAGTTCGAACTCCGCCGCCCGCCCCGGCAGGGCGAACCAGGACGACTCCCCGGTCAGCCACAGCGAGACCTCGACGCCGCTCGCCACGGCGACGGCCGCCACCGTGAACGCCTGCGAGCACCGCTCGGGCGCGTCCGCGCCCGCCGTCACCTTGATCACGAGCTTCTTCCGCATGGGATCACTGTAGGCCGGGCGCCCCACGACCGGGCCGTCCCGGGGCCGTACCACCTCACACCGCCGATCCGCAGCGGGCCGACTAGACTCGTCGCAGGTCCGTAACCCCTCACTCCGACCGAGGAGCGCGCTCGTGCTTGAGGCAGTCTTCACCACCCTGCTGGTCCTGGTCGCCGTCGGCGTCCTCGCGTTCGCCGGGCTGACCTGGAAGAAGCTGTACCAGGGCCAGCGCTGAGCCTCCCTGACCACCCCCTACAGATCGTCTGAGCTGAGCCCATGATCGAGATTCCGTCCGACCTCCACCGGGACCTGGTGCCCCTCGTCTTCCTCCTCGGCAAGTGGGAGGGGGCGGGCGTCGCCGACTTCCCGGGCGCCGAGAAGTGCAACTTCGGGCAGGAAGTCACCTTCACCCACGACGGCCGGGACTTCCTGGAGTACGTCTCGCGCAGCTGGGTGCTCGACGCCGAGGGGAACAAGGTCCGTCCGCTGGAGACCGAGAGCGGCTACTGGCGGATCGACAAGAACCGCCAGGTCGAGGTCGTCATGATCCGCGACCAGGGCGTCGTCGAGGTCTGGTACGGCGAGCTCGCCGACAAGAAGCCGCAGATCGACATCGTCACGGACGCGGTCGCACGGACCGCCGCGTCCGGCCCGTACTCCGGCGGCAAGCGCCTCTACGGGTACGTCAAGGGCGACCTGATGTGGGTCGGCGAGAAGGCCACCCCCGAGGTGCCGCTGCGGCCGTACATGTCCGCGCAGCTGAAGAAGACCGCCGACGTGGCCGCTCTGGAGGAGTGGGCGCGGAACCTGCCGGACGACCTGCCGGACGGCGTCTCCTTCTTCCGCCCGGACGGCACCCCCTACAACCCCGAGCAGCCGTAAGCCCAGGCTGCCGTACGAAGCGCCCCGCGGGGGAAGTCCGGTCGAAGTCCGGCGCTGACCCGCAACGGTAGGCGGAGCACTGAGGAGTGCTCCGCGAGCCCGATCACCCGCGGCGGTGTCAGCTCCTGACAACTCGCCGTGGACTGCGAGGGGAGGCCCCCCGCGGCGCGGTGGGGCTCCTACGGGCACGCGTGCCCGGGCCCACGGCCCGAGCCGAAGGCGTCCCCCTTGGCGACCACCGCGCACGCCCCGCCCGGCACCACCGCACCCGCACCGGCACGGCGGATCCCGCTGCCACCCCTGCTCGCCGGGCTGACCGTGGTCTTCCTCGGCTCCCTGCTCTGCTGCGTCGCCCTCGGCTCCTCCGGCATCGGCTGGGGGCGGGTGCTGCGCTACCTGGGGGCGGGGCTGACCGGGGGCAGGATCGGGGCGGACGAGGTCTCCGCCTACACCATCGTCTGGGAGCTGCGCTTCCCGCGCGCCCTGCTGGCGGCGGTGGTCGGCGCCGGGCTCGCCGCCGTCGGCGTGGCCACCCAGGCGCTGGTCCGCAACGCCCTCGCCGACCCGTTCGTGCTCGGCATCTCCTCCGGCGCCGCCGTCGGCGCCAACGCGGTGCTCCTCTTCGGCGTGCTCGGCTCGCTGGGCGTCTGGGCGCTGTCCAGCGCCGCGTTCCTCTCCGCGCTCGCCTCGATGGCCCTGGTCTACGCGGCGGCCCGCGGCACCGGGCACGGGCTGACCCCGCTGCGGCTGGTGCTGGTCGGGACGGCCATGTACTACGGCTTCTCCGCGATCACCACCCTGATGGTCTTCAGCGCGGACCGCGGGGACGCCGCCCGCTCCGCGATGATGTGGCTGCTCGGCAGCCTGGGCGGCGCGAGCTGGCAGTCCGTGCCGATCGCCGCCGGGGCCGTGCTGCTGGGCCTGGGCTACCTGCTGTGGTCGGCGCGCGGCCTGAACGTGCTGGCCATGGGCGACGAGACGTCGTCCGCGCTCGGCGTGGACCCCGAGCGGCGGCGCCGGGTGCTGTTCGTCGTGGTGGCGGCCGTCACCGGTGCCGTGGTGGCCGTCAGCGGCGCCATCGGCTTCGTCGGGCTGATGGTCCCGCACGCCACCCGGATGCTGGTCGGCGCCGACCACCGCCGCGTCCTCGCCGTCGCGCCACTGCTGGGCGCGGTGCTGCTGGTGTGGGTGGACGTCGTCTCGCGGCTGCTGCTCGCGCCCGTCGAACTGCCGGTCGGGGTGATCACGGCGTTGATCGGCGTGCCCTGCTTCATCCTGCTGATGCGCCGGCGCGGCTACACCTTCGGAGGGGCCTGATGCGGGTCGACATCGAGGACCTGTCGGTCGAGGTGGCCGGCGCCCGGCTCGTCCGGGACGTGGAACTGCGGGCGGAGAGCGGGCAGTTCGTCGGCGTCGTCGGCCCCAACGGCAGCGGCAAGTCGACGCTGCTGCGGTGCGTCTACCGCGCACTGCGGCCGACGTACGGCCGGGTGCTGCTGGACGGCGACGACCTGCACGGTCTCACCGCCCGCGAGGGCGCCCGGCGGCTGGCGGCGCTGCCGCAGGAGTCGGGCGGCGAGTTCGACTTCACGGTCGCCGAGGTCGTCGCGATGGGCCGGCTGCCGCACCAGCGGGCGGCCGGCCGCACCTCCCGCGAGGACACCGAGGTCTGCGCGGCGGCCCTGGCGCGGGTCGGCGCCGGGCACCTCGCGGACCGCGGCTTCCTGACCCTCTCCGGCGGCGAGAAGCAGCGCGTCCTGATCGCGCGCGCCCTCGCCCAGCAGCCGCGGGTGCTGGTCCTGGACGAGCCGACCAACCACCTGGACATCAGCCAGCAGCTCGAAGTCCTCGCGCTGGTACGGGACTCCGGGCTCACCGTGCTCGCCGCGCTGCACGACCTCAACCTGGCCGCGACCCACTGTGACGTCCTGTACGTCGTCCACGGCGGGCGGCTCGTCGCGTCCGGGCCGCCGGACGAGGTGCTGACGGCCGGGCTGCTGGCCGACGTCTTCGGCGTCCGGGCGCACCGGGTGCCCCACCCGGTGTCCGGCGTCCCGCAACTCCTCTTCGACCGCCTCCCCCGGTAATCCCTCGTCCTCAGGAGCCCCGCCATGCGAGCCATGCGCACCCCCCGCGTCCTCGTCTGCCTGACCGCCGCCCTCGCCCTGGCGGGCTGCGGCGCGCAGGTGGACGAGAAGACCGACGACGCCAAGAAGGCCCCGGCGTCCGGCCATTACCCCGTCACCATCGAGAACTGCGGTGTGAAGACGGTGTACGACAAGGCGCCGCGCCGGGTGGTGACCAACGACGTGGGCATCGCCGAGATCATGTTCGCGCTCGGCCTGGAGGACCACATGGCCGGCTACGTGGCGCCGGACTACAAGACCAGCCGCAAGGACGACATCCCCTGGAAGGACGGCTACGACAAGGTCAAGCGGCTGTCCACCAAGCAGATCAACAAGGAGATGGTCCTCGACGCCAAGGCCGACCTCGTCTTCGCCGGCTGGAACTACGGCTTCGGCGAGGGCGACGGCTTCACGCCCGCCACGCTGAGGAAGCTGGGTATCGGCTCGTACGTGCTCACCGAGTCCTGCCGCAGCGGCAGCGGCAAGCAGCGCGGCGTGATGCCGCCGCTGGAGGCGCTCTACACCGACCTCACCACCCTGGGGAAGATCTTCGACGTCGAGGACCGGGCGGCGAAGCTCGTCGCCGGGTTCAAGAAGAAGGTCGCGGACGCGCAGGCCGCGATCCCGGCCGACGGCAAGCGGCCCAAGGTCTTCCTCTACGACGACGGCCGCGACAAGCCGGTGACCGCGGGCGCCTACGCGGGCCCGCACGACATCATCACCAAGGCCGGCGGCGACCACGTGATGAGCGACCTGAAGGACACCTGGACCACCGTCGGCTGGGAGACGGTGGTCGACCGGCGGCCCGACGTCATCGTCATCAACAACTACGGAGACGTCACCGCCGAGGAGAAGCGGAAGTTCCTGCTCTCCTACCCGCCGCTGGCCGACGTCCCCGCCGTGAAGAACAAGCGGATCTTCGTCCTCGACTACGTGGACCTCGTGGAGAGCCCGCGCAACCCGGACGCCATCGCGGCCCTGGCCGGCTACCTGAAGGGGGTCGGGGAAGACTGACCCGCCTAGACTGGAGGTGTGGTGGACACCGACTGGCAGAGCGATCTCCGCAAGCGCGGCTACCGGCTGACGCCCCAGCGTCAGCTCGTGCTGGAAGCGGTGGACCGGCTGGAGCACGCGACGCCGGACGACATCCTCACCGAGGTCCGCAAGACGGCCGGCGGCATCAACATCTCCACCGTCTACCGGACGCTGGAGCTCCTGGAGGAGCTCGGCCTGGTCAGCCACGCCCACCTCGGCCACGGCGCCCCCACGTACCACCTCGCGGACCGGCACGACCACATACACCTGGTCTGCCGGGACTGCACCGGGGTGATCGAGGCGGGTCTGCCGGTGGCCGCCGACTTCACGGAGCGGCTGCGCGCGGAGTTCGGCTTCGAGACGGACATGAAGCACTTCGCGATCTTCGGACGGTGCCGGGCCTGCGCCTCGGGCAAGGCACCGGCCGGTTCCTAGGGCGGACCGTACGGGCCTCGGCCCCCGCCCGCGCGAGTCGTAGGCTGGGCCCATGCTGCGTCAATCCAAGAGCCCTCTGCTGTCGCTGCCCGGCGCCGTCCCCGCCGAGGGCCCGGACGAAGGCGTCGCCGCGCACTACGGCGACCCGTTCCGCGAGCAGCGCGCGCTCGCCGACGGGTCCGGCTTCGTCGACCTCTCCCACCGGGGAGTGATCGCCGTCTCCGGCGACGACCGGCTGAGCTGGCTGCACCTGCTGCTCACCCAGCACGTCAGCGAGCTGCCGCCCGGGCAGGCCACCGAGGCGCTGATCCTCACCGCCAACGGCCACATCGAACACGCCCTCTCCCTCGTCGACGACGGCACGACCGTCTGGGCCCACGTGGAACCCGGCACCCAGGAGGCGCTGCTCGCCTACCTGGAGAGCATGAAGTTCTTCTACCGGGTGGAGGTCGCCGACCGCACCGACGAGATCGCCGTCGTCCACCTGCCGGCCGGCTCCATCGCCGAGGCCCCCGACGGCGTCGTCGTCCGCGAGACGCCGCACGGGCGCGACCTGTTCCTGCCGCGCGAGCGGCTGGAGTCCTTCGCGGCGGAACACGGTCCCGCCGCCGGCGTCCTCGCCCTGGAGGCCCTCCGCGTCGAGGCCCACCGCCCGCGGCTCGGCCGGGAGACGGACCACCGGACGATCCCGCACGAGCTCGGCCTCATCGGCACGGCTGTTCATTTGCAAAAGGGTTGTTATCGAGGCCAGGAGACCGTCGCCCGCGTCCAGAACCTGGGGAAGCCGCCGCGGCGGCTCGTCTTCCTGCACCTCGACGGGAGCGAGGTCCACCTGCCGGGGCACGGGGCGCCGGTGCGGCTGGCCTCGGACGGGCCTGACGGGCGGCAGCTCGGCTTCGTGACCACTGCCGTGCGGCATTACGAGCTGGGGCCGATCGCGCTCGCCCTCGTGAAACGGAATGTTCCCGTGGACGCGGCGCTGGTCGTGGGCGAGGGGACGGCGGCGGCGCAGGAGGTCGTGGTCGAGCCGTAGGGTGCCCCGGACCCGCCCTTTCACCGTTTCCTGGGGGCAAGCCCCCAGACCCCCCTTCGCGGCTCCGCCGCTCGTCCTCAAACGCCGGACGGGCTGTATCCGGCCCGTCCGGCGGGCCCTCCCCCCTCACACCTCCAAGAGCACCGTGAACGGCCCGTCGTTCGTCAACGACACCTTCATGTCGGCGCCGAACACCCCCGTCTCCACCGACGCCCCCAACTCCCGCAACCGAGCCACCACCTCATCCACCAGAGGCTCGGCCACGCGGCCCGGAGCAGCCGCGTTCCAGGTGGGCCGCCGCCCCTTCCGCGCGTCACCGTAAAGCGTGAACTGGGAGACCACGAGCAGCGGCGCGCCCACGTCGGAGCAGGACTTCTCGTCGGCGAGGATCCGGACGGACCACAGCTTCCGGGCGAGCTGGGCCGCCTTCTCCGGGGTGTCGTCGTGGGTCACCCCGACCAGCACGCACAGCCCCTCGCCCACGATCTCGCCGACCGTCCGGCCGTCCACGACGACGGACGCCCCGTTCACCCTCTGCACCACAGCACGCATGCCGTCCATGATGCCGGGCGCCGTCGGGCCGCCCCCTTCAGGGCCGTTCGGGTGGAGACGGCCTGCGGCCGGGCGGGGCACAGTGGCACGATGCGTGCAGGCGGTGCGATATGCGGGCACAGCGTTCCGTACGCACCCGGCGCGAGGGGACGGAGCCGCATGACCACACCGATCGAGCACCACCTCAAGACACCCGAGAAGACGCCCAAGACGCTCGAGAAGACACTTGAGGCGCTCAGGGCGAAGGCATCGGAAGCCGGGGACGCCGTGGACAGTCTGCACGCGAGGCCGCCGAGCCAGCGGTCCGGGCGGCTCGCGGACGTTCCCGTGCGGCAGCTCGGCGAGCTGCGGCTCGCGGAGCTGCGGGCGGTGCGCAAGGAGGCCCGGCGGGAGGAGGCGGACCTCAGCTACGTCCGGCGGCTGCTCCAGGGCCGTATCGACATCCTGCGGGCCGAGCTGGAGCGCCGGGCGGCGCCGGGCACCCCGTCGTCCGACCGCCGGCTGCTGGTGGACCGGCTGACGGAGATCCTCACGGACGATCCGTCCGCCCACCGCTCCTCCGCCCGCCACGTGACGCTGGGGACGCCGCACGCCGAGGAGTACCGGCGGCTGGCCGAGGACATGCTGGGCGAGGTCGCCCTGTCGGACCTGGCCGCCCGGACGGACGCCGAGCTGCGGGCGGGGCTGGCCCGGCTCGCGGCCTACGAGCGGCACGTCTCCGAGCGGCGCCGGCAGCTCCAGCGCACGGCGGACGATTGCGGTGCGGAGATCGCGCGCAGGTACCGTGAAGGAGAAGCGCAAGTAGACGACCTGCTCCCGTGACACCCGGGGGCGGTCCCCGCCCCCGGAAGGCCCGGCCCATGAGCACCTCCACTCCTTCCCTGCCCGCGATATCCGCGCCGGACGACGTCGCGATACGCCCGGTCCTCGCCGAGGTCGTCCGGTCCGGTTTCGTCGAGGGCCGGCACCGCGGCTCGCTGGTGGTGCTGGGGGCGGACGGCGGTGTGGAGCTGGCGCTCGGCGACCCCTCCGCGCCGGTCTTCCCGCGCTCCGCCAACAAGCCGATGCAGGCCGCCGCCGTCCTCCGGGCCGGTCTGGAACTCTCCGGGGAGCGGCTGGCCCTCGCGGCGGCGAGCCATTCGGGCGAAACGTTCCACCTGGAGCTGGTCCGCACCATGCTGGACGAGTTCGGGCTCACCGAGGGCGACCTCCAGACCCCGCCCGACCTGCCGCTGGACCCCGCCGAGGCGGAGGCGTACCTGGCCGCGGGCCGGGTCAGGGACCGGGTCACCATGAACTGCTCCGGCAAGCACGCCGCCATGATCGCCGCGTCCGCCGCCAACGGCTGGCCGGTGGACTCGTACCTGGATCCCGAGCACCCCCTCCAGCGGCTCGCCCTGGCCGCCGTCGAGGAGGCGAGCGGCGAGCGCGTCGCGCACGTCGGCACGGACGGCTGCGGGGCGCCCCTGATGGCCGTCTCCCTCACCGGTCTCGCCCGCGCCTTCCGCCACTTCGTGCTCGCCGAGCCCGGTTCGCCGGAGCGGCGGGTGGCGGACGCGATGCGCGCCCACCCGGAGTACGTGGCCGGCACCCGCCGCCCCGACACCTGGCTGATGCGCGAGGTGCCGGGCGCGCTGTCGAAGATGGGCGCGGAGGCGGTCCAGGCGGTGGCCCTGCCGGACGGCCGGGCACTGGCGTTCAAGATCGACGACGGTTCGCTGCGGGCCCTCGGCCCGGTGCTGGCCCGCGCGCTGGAGCTGGCGGGCGTCGAGGCGCCCGTCCTCGCCCGGATCGCCGACGCGCCGCTGCTGGGCGGCGGCGAACGCGTCGGGGAGATCCGCGCGGCGTTCTGAGCGCCTGCGGTGAGGCCGCTGGGCGCCCCTGAGGCATGCGTGGCCCAGGGGCCCCAGAGAGTCGATATGGCGCTCCTGAGGCCGGTGTGGCGCCCCCGAAATTCAGGGGCGCTCCCCCGCAGCACCCGCCTACCGTACGCCGTATGGCACTTGAGATACGGACGATCGACGACGGCGACCTGACCTCCTGGGTCACCGCCATGCGCACGGGTTTCCTCACCGCCCCCACGCCCGACAAGGAGGAGGTGGAGGTCCGCGCGGCCGGCATGGACCTCGCGCGCACCCAGGGCGCCTTCGACGACGGGCGCTGCGTCGGCACGTTCCGCAGCCACCCGCAGCGGCTGACGGTGCCCGGCGGCGCGCAGCCCGCCGTGAACGCGATCACCAACGTCACCGTCTCCCCCACGCACCGCAGGCGTGGCGTGCTCAGCCGGATGATGGCGCGCGACCTAGCCGCCGCCAAGGAGCGCGGGGACGCCGCCGCGACCCTGGTCGCCGCCGAGTACCCGATCTACGGGCGGTTCGGCTTCGGCCCCGCCACCACCTCCGCCGCCTGGGAGGTGCACATCACCCGCAGCGCGCTGGACCGGCGGTACGCGGGCCCGGAGTGCGGCGGGCGGGTGGACTTCGCGGACGGCGCCACCGTCCGCGAACACGGCCCGGGCCTGCACGAACGGCTGCGCGCCCAGCGCCACGGCGTGGTCGACCGCACCGAACGGTGGTGGCGGTTCGCCACCGGCGACCTCCCCAGCCCCATGGGCTGGAAGGAGCCGTTCCATGTGCTGTACCGGTCCCCGGAGGGGCGCGTGGACGGCCTGCTCACCTACGGCGTCGAGGATCAGTGGACCGCCATGCAGCCGGAGAACAAGGCCGTCGTGCGCGACCTCATCGCCGTCTCCCCGGCCGCCGAACGCGCCCTGTGGCACTACCTCTTCTCGGTCGACTGGATCACCACCGTCACCACCCGCGACCGCGCGCCCGACGACCTCATGCCGCTGCTGCTGCCGGACCCCCGCGCCGCCCGGCTCACCACCCAGGCGGACCTCCTCTGGCTGCGCCCGCTCGACGTGCCGGCGCTGCTCGAGGCGCGGACGTACGCCGCCGAGGGCTCCCTCGTCCTGAAGGTCACCGACCCGGACGGGTACGCCGCCGGACGGTACCTGCTGGAGGCCGGGCCGGAGGGGGCCGTCTGCTCGGCCACGTCGCGGGACGCCGATCTCACGCTCGGGGCGGGCGCGTTGGGCTCCCTGTACCTCGGCGACGAGTCGGCCGTACGGCTGGTGGCGGCCGGGTCCGTCACCGAGGAGCGGCCGGGGGCCGCCGCGCGGGCGGATCTGCTGCTGCGGACGCCGCGCCGCCCGTGGTGCCCCGACATCTTCTGACCGGAGGACGGGACGGCAGGCACACGGCTTGACCTCAAGCGAACTTGAGGCTTCAAGCTCGTCCTCGTCGCCCCGTCGCCCCCGCGGTACCCACGGCGCCGGGCCGCACCACCGTCCGCTCCCACCGACCCGAGGAACCGCCATGTCGCACGCCCCCTACCGCCTCGCCGTGATCGTCGCCTCCACCCGCGACGGCCGCTTCGGCCCGACCGTCGCCGACTGGCTCGGCACCCACCTCGCCGAGCGCGACGACATCGACGCGGACGTCGTCGACCTCGCCGAACTCCCGCTCCCGGCCCGGCTCAGCCCCCAGCCGGACGCGGACGACGCGGCGCTGCTCGGCGCGGTGTCGCCGCGGCTGGAGCGGGCCGACGCGTTCGTCATCATCACGCCCGAGTACAACCACAGTTACCCGGCCTCGCTGAAGACCCTGATCGACTGGCACGCGACCCCGTGGCGGGCCAAGCCGGTGGCGTTCGTCTCCTACGGCGGGCTGTCCGGCGGCCTGCGGGCGGTCGAGCACCTGCGGCCGGTCCTGGCGGAGCTGCACGCCGTCACCATCCGCGAGACCGTCAGTTTCCACAGCCCGTGGGGCGCGTTCGACGCCTCCGGCCGCCACCTCGACGAGGAGGCGGGGAACCGGGCCGCCGGGGCGGCCAAGGTGCTCCTCGACCAGCTCACCTGGTGGGCCGTCTCGCTCCGGGAGGCCCGGGAGGCCCGCCCGTACACCGTCTGACCGGCGCGTGGAGCGGGAGCGTTGCGGCACGATGGACCCATGACCAAGCTGATGCCGTACCACTGTCCGATCGACGCCGCCATGCATGTGATCGAAGGCAAGTGGAAGGTGCTCATCCTCTGGGAACTCCGGGAAGAGCCGCGCCGGTTCGGCGCCCTGCGCAGGTCCCTCCCGGGCGTGAGCGAGAAGGTCCTCACGCAGCAGCTCCGCGAGCTGGAGGCGGACGGCATCGTGCGCCGGCGGGTGCACGACGCCGTGCCCCCCAAGGTCGACTACTCGCTCACCGAGGACGGGCACGAGCTGTACGCCGCCCTCGCCCCGCTGGGCGCCTGGGCCGTCCGCCGCATGCTGCCCCCGGACGCGTCGGCGGACTCGGCGGCCTGACCCCGGCCGGGCGTCAGCCGGCGGCGCCCGGGAGCGGGTCGTTCTCGAAGCTCATCATCATCAGCCCGTCCGGGTCGTGGACGGGCACGAACCCCACCTGGGCGTACAGCCCGTGGGCGTCCTTGGTGGTGAGCAGCAGGCGCTTCAGCCGGTACGGGGCGAGGTGGTCGCGGACCGCCGTCGCCAGCCAGGCGCCGAGGCCGAGGCCGCGGTGGCCGGGAGAGACGTAGACGTCGCAGAGCCAGCCGAAGGTCGCCAGGTCGGTGACCACCCGCGCGTACCCCGCCTGCCGGCCCTCGGGGTCGTACACGCCGAAGTTGAGGGAGGCGGCGACGGCCTTCTCGACGGTCTCCCGGCTGCGGCCGATCGCCCAGAACGCGTCGGTGGACAGCCAGTGGTGGACGAGACCGACGTCAAGGCGGTCGGGATCGGTCGAGAGTTCGTACCCGTCCTGTCTGCGCATGATCATGCGGCGGCATCGTAGCGCCGGCGGGAGGGGTGGTCCGGCGACCGTCCGCGAGACTGTCAGGTCGGCCGCGCGGTCCCGGTCCCTCAGATGCCCAGCCGGGCCGCGATGCCGTCGAGCACGCAGTCCAGGCCGAGTTCGAACCGCCACTCCGCGTCGTCCTTGCGCTGGGCCTCCGCCAAGTAGCGGTGGGTCGCGGGGTAGCGCCCGGTGCCCATGAGCCAGGTCATCTCGGGGGCCAGCCCCTCCCGGGCCTCGTCGCCCGTGTTCCAGCCCCGTTTGCGCATCATCAGCGACAGGCCGATCTCGGAGTCGACGGCGCCGCGCACATACGCGGAGGCCGTGCGGTAGACGGCCATCCTCGTGTCGGCGTCCAGGCCGAGGCCCTCCAGGGCGGCGAGGACGCGCTCGGAGACGGCGAACTGGTTGGGCGTGAGCGAGAGGTGGTCGGCCCGCGCCGTCCACGGGTGCTTCAGCGTCAGGGCGCGGGTGCGCAGGGCGACCGCGCGCACGACCGTCCGCCAGTCGTCCCCGGCGTCCGGCAGCTCCAGCTCGCCGTGGACGAAGTCGACCATGAGGGCGATGAGTTCGTCCTTGCCCGACACGTAGCGGTACGCGGCCATGGGGGCCACGCCGAGGTCGGCGGCGAGCCGGCGCATGGTGACGGCCTCCAGCCCCTCCGCGTCGGCGATGGCGACCGCGGCGGCGGCGATGCGCCGGGGGGTGAGCGCGGCCGGACGCGGCGCGGGCGCGGGCCGTTCGAGCCGTTCCCACAGGCTGGGGGCGCCGTCGGCACCGCTCGCGTCCGCCATTCGCCGCTCCTTCGTCGTGGCGGCGCTCCGTGACCTGCCGCCGCATGTCGCGTACAGCGTATCAACAGTAGACGCCGTACACATCGATGTGTACGTTGTACGCCCATGGATACGACGTACACAGACAGCTCCGCCGAACCCCTGCGCATCGCCGTCCTCAACGGCAGCACCCGGGAAGGGCGCTTCGGCCCCGTGGTGGCCCGCTGGGTGATGAGCCGCCTCGCCGAACGGGACGACATGGACGCCGATCTCGTCGATCTCGTCGAGACCCCGCTGCCCACCGTCTTCCCCGCCTTCGGCGGACCCGCCCCCGAAGGCACCGCGGAACTGCTCGCCGCCGTCTCGCCCCGGCTGGCGACGGCGGACGGCTTCGTCATCGTCACGCCGGAGTACAACCGCAGCTTCCCGGCCTCCCTGAAGAACGCCATCGACTGGCACCACCGGGAATGGCAGGCCAAGCCGGTCACCTTCGTCTCCTACGGAGGCCGGTCCGGCGGCCTGCGCGCCGTCGAACAACTGCGGCCGGTCCTGGCCGAACTCGACGCGGCCACCCTGCGCGACACGGTCTCCTTCCACCTCGCCGACGGCCCGTTCGACGCCGACGGCCGCCTCACCGACCGCCGCGCCGAGGCCGCGGCCGCGTCCCAGCTCGACCGACTGGCCTGGTGGGCCCACGCGTTGCGGGCCGCGCGACGGGCCGCGCCCTACGCCGCGACCGCCGCCTGAGCCCCGCCCGCCCCGCGGGCACCACCGTCAACCACTCGGGGGGAACCCATGACCACCACTCCAGCGGACGGACCGGGGACCGCGCCCCGGCCGTTCCCCCGCCTCGGCGTCTTCGGGCTGATGCTCGGCATCTTCCTGGCGGCGCTCGACGGCCAGATCCTCAGCGCCGCGCTCCCCACGGTCGTCGGCGACCTCGGCGGCGTCGACCACCTCTCCTGGGTGGTCACCGCCTACCTGCTCACCGCCTCCGTCGCCACCCCGCTCTGGGGCAAACTCGGCGACCTCTACGGCCGGAAGGGCGCGTTCCTGGCCTCCGTGGTCCTCTTCCTGGCCGGCTCCGCGCTGTCCGGACTGGCGGCTGACATGGGGCAGTTGATCGCCTTCCGCGCGGTCCAGGGGCTGGGCGGCGGGGGCCTGATGGTCGGGGCGCTGTCCGTCATCGGCGTCCTGGTCGCCCCGGAGGACCGGGGCCGTTCGCAGTCCGTGGTCGGTGTGATGATGCCGGTCGCCTTCGTCGGCGGCCCGTTGCTCGGCGGGTTCCTCACCGACCACGTCGGCTGGCGCTGGGCCTTCTACGTCAACCTGCCCGTGGGCGCGGTGGTCCTCGTGGCGACCGTGGCCGGGGTCCGGCTGCCCGCCGAACGGATCAAGGCCCGCGTCGACGTCGCCGGCATCACGCTGCTGACCCTCGCCATCCTCGCCCTCACCCTGCTCGGCAGCTGGGGCGGCACCCGTTACGCCTGGCTGTCCCCGCAGACCGCCGCCCTCGGCGCGGTCGCCGCGGCGGCCCTCGCCGGGTTCGTGCGGGCGGAGCGGCGGGCGGCCGAACCCGTCATCCCGCCACGGCTGTTCCACAGCCGGGCCTTCCTCTCGGCGCAGATCCTCAGCTTCCTCGGCGGCGCCGCCCTGCTCGCCGTCATCAGCTACCTCCCGCAGTACCTGCAACTCGCGCGGGGCGCCTCGTCCACGTCGGGCGGCACGCTGCTGCTGCCCCTGATGCTCGGCATGCTCACCGCGCAGCTCACGGTCGGCCGGCTCGACGGGCGGCTCCGCCGCCGGCACCTGGTCCCGATCGTGGGCGGCGTCCTGATGTCCGCCGGAGCGCTGCTGCTGTTCACCCTCGACGCCGGCACCCCGACGCCCGTCGCCTCGGCGCTGACGGCCATCCTCGGGCTGGGGCTGGGCACGGTCTCGCAGAGCGCCACCCTCACCACCCTGCGCAGCGCGCCCCCGCGCGACATGGGCGCCGCCGCCGGAACGGTCACGCTCCTGCGCACCATCGGCGGCACCCTCGGCACGGCCGTCCTGGGCGCCGTCTACACGAGCCGCATGAGCGACGAACTCGCCACCCGCCTCGGCGCTCCGGCGGCCGACCGGCTGACCGGCGGGGACGGGCTCTCTCCCGCGTCCCTGGCGGAGCTGCCCGCGAGTGTGCGGGGGGCGGTCGGGGAGGCGGTGACGCAGGGGTTGTACGGGGTGCTTGTCGGCGTGGCCGTGCTGTCGGGGGTGGTGCTCGTCGTGGCACTGGGCGTGATGCGCCGCTCCTCCCGGGGGGAGGATGCCCCGGCCCCGCCCTTTCGCCGTTTCTTGCGGGGGCGAGCCCCCGCACCCCCGAAGCGCCCTTCGGGCGATGACCTCAAACTCCCCCGGAGGGGGCACCCCTCACCCACCCACCTCCAAGCAGCACCGAACGAACTCCCCCACCACCGAATCCCCCTCCTCCCCCATCCCCCACGCCACCCCCACCCGGCTGGGACTCACCCCGCTCACCGCCCGGTACACCACCCCGGGCCGCGCGTAGAACCGCGCCGCCGACTCGGGCGCCAGCGCGACGCCGTACCCGTGGGCGATCGCGCTGAGCCACTCGTCCGGCTGATCCGTGACCGCGCCGACCCGAACGGGCCGGCCCTCCCGCTCGTCGGCGGCCAGCCAGTGATCCCGCCAGGGACCGGTCTCCGGCGGCGCGGCGACGAACGGTTCGTCCCACAGCTCGCGGAAGGCGATCCGCTCCCGCGCGGCGAGCGGATGCCCCGCGGCGAGGGCCACACAGCGCGGCTCGTCGAACAACTCCTCGACGCACAAAGCCTCCTGCCCGGGGAAGGGCAGCCGCAGCAGGGCCACGTCGACGTCGCCGTCGATGAGCCCGGCGGACGGGTCCGACCAGGCGGCCTGCCGCATGTCGGCGCGCCAGCCCGGCCGCCGGCGGGCGAACTCCGCGACGATGCGCGGGGTCGCCTCGTTGGCGGCGCTGGCCAGGAAGCCGACGCGCAGCACGCGGGCGGCCCGCCCGGCCGCCCGCCGGGTCTCGCGCGCCGCCGCGTCCCAGCGGGCCAGCAGCTCGGGCGCCCGCTCGGCGAGGACGCGCCCGGGCCCGGTGAGCGTCATGCCCGCGCGGGAACGGGTGAACAGCGGCGTCCCGAGCCGCCGCTCCAGCTGCTTGATCTGCTTGGTGAGCGCCGGCTGGGAGACGTACAGCCGTTCGGCGGCGCGGGTGACGCCCCCTTCCTCCGCGACGGCGACGAAGGAGCGGAGCAGACGGGTGTCGACATCCATTCCGTCAGGTTATGGACGCGGGTATTGGACGCCAACCGGAACCGCGACGGACGCTGGGAGGGCCGGCGCCGCCCTCGCCCCGCCTCCCCCGAACGGAACCGCATCCGCATGGTCACCGCATACGTCGTCGTCACCGTCCTCACGATCGCCGCCAACGCCGCCATCGCCGCGGGCGACTACGCCAAGCTCGACTTCGTCCTCGCCAACTCGGCCGAGGTGCACGTCCCGCGGTCGTGGGTCCCCGTGCTCGCCACCCTGAAGGCCGCGGGCGCCGCCGGCCTCCTCCTGGGCCTCCTCGGCGTCCGCCCGCTGGGGTTCGCGGCCGCCGTCGGACTCGTCCTGTTCTACGCGGGCGCCCTGATCACACACGTTCGCGCCCGCGTCTTCCACAACATCGCGTTCCCCGGCACCTACTTCGCGCTCGCCGCCGCCTCGCTCGCGCTGGCGGCGACGGCGTGACCGGGCCTCGTACCGAGTCCACCGCGCGTCGTGGCGAATTCACCGCCCGGTGGACATCCCCTCCGGAGTCCACACCGCCAGCAGCCGCAGCGCCGTCTGGGACGGCGATCCCTCCTCGACCGTGTGGGCGACCAGCGCCTGGTCCGGATCGTCGGGCAACCGCAACGCCTCGAATCCCAGGTCCAGTTCGCCGACCGCCGGATGCCGGTAGAGGTACCGGCCGTGCGTCTTGTCCTTGAGCCGGTGCTCGGCCCACGCCTCCCTGAACTCCGGGCTCGCGGCGGACAGTTCGGCGATCAGGGCCGCCGTCTCCGGATCGTCCGGGTGCCGCCCCGCGTCGAGCCTGAGGTACGCGGCGACGTCGCTCGCCTTGCCGCGCCAGTCGGCGTACAGGCCGCGCACCCCCTCGTCCAGGAACACCAGCCGGGCCAGGTTCCGCTGCCGGGGCGGCAGGGCGCCGAAGTCCGTGATGAGGGCCGCCGCGAGCCGGTTCCACGCCAGGACGTCGGTGTTGCGCCCGACGATGTACGCCGGCACGTCCGCCACCGAGTCCAGCAGCCGGCGCAGCCCCGGTCGTACCCGCTGGGCGGGCGCGGACCCGTCCGGCCGGTCGGCGTCCGACCAGGGTCGGGCCAGCCGGTACAGGTGCTCGCGCTCGACCGCGTCCAGGCGCAGGGCGCGGGCGACCGCGTCCAGGACCGCCTCGGAGAAGTGGAGGGTGCGCCCCTGCTCCAGGCGGACGTAGTGATCGACGCTGACCCCGGCCAGCCGGGCCAGTTCCTCCCTGCGCAGACCGGGGACGCGGCGCCGCCCCCCGTAGTCCGGAAGCCCCAGCTCCGCCGGGCGCAACCGTGCCCGCCGGGACCGCAGGAACTCGCCCAACTCCGCCCGTCTGTCCAGTGCCATGCGCCGAGTATCGCCATTCCGTCCGCCCGTTGTCGCCGGCCGAGCCTGGTCACGCCGTGCCCAGGCACCGGCTGCCACTGGGTGGGCCGCCGTCGCGCGGCGAGAGTGAGGGCCACCGGGACACACCCCGGCCCGCACCGCCACTCCAACGAGGAGCCCTGACATGACCAGCACCCCGCTCCCCACCCTCCCCCTGGGTACCACCGGCATGGAGATCACCCGCCTCGGCTTCGGCTCCTGGGTCGTGGCCGGCGCCGGCTGGCGCTTCGCCTGGGGCGCCACCGACGACGCCGAGTCGGTCGCCGCGATCCGGCACGCGGTCGCCTCCGGCGTCAACTGGATCGACACCGCCGCCGTCTACGGCCTCGGCCACGCCGAGGAGCTGGTCGGCAAGGCCGTCGCCGGCCTGCCCGCGGCCGACCGCCCGTACCTCTTCACCAAGGCCGGCCTGGTCTGGGACCCGGAACACCCGGAGGCCGCGCCCCGCCGGGTCATGGAGCCGGCCAGTGTCCGCCGGGAGCTGGAAGGCTCGCTGCGCCGGCTCGGCGTCGAGCACATCGACCTCTACCAGGTGCACTACCCGGACACCGGCGAGTCGCTGGAGTACGCGGGCGGCGGCTTCGGCGCCGTCTCGCCGAACGCCACCCCGCTGGAGGAGTACTGGCAGGTCATGGCCGATCTGAAGGCCGAGGGCAAGGTCCGGGCGATCGGCCTGTCCAACCACTCGGCCGAGCAGTTGGCCGCCGCCGAGCGGATCGCCCACGTCGACGTCGTCCAGCCGCCGTTCTCCGCGATCAACCGCTCCGCGGCGGACGAGATCGTCTGGGCGCAGGCCCACGGAACGGGCGTGATCGCCTACTCCCCGCTCCAGTCCGGCCTGCTCACCGGCGCCTTCTCCGCCGAACGCGCCGCACGCCTCCCCGCCGACGACTGGCGGGCCGACCACCACGACTTCACCACCGGCCTCGCCGCCAACCTCCGGCTCGCCGACGCGCTGCGGCCGGTGGCCGCGCGGCACGGCGCCACCGTCGCCGAGACCGCCCTCGCCTGGGTGCTGGCCTGGCCCGGCATCACCGGTGCCATCGCCGGGGCGCGCACGCCCGGCCAGATCGACGGCTGGATCGGCGGGGCGTCGCTGCGGCTGACGGCGGCGGACCTGGAGGAGATCGCCACCGCCATCACCACGACCGGCGCGGGCACCGGACCCGCCCGCCCGTGACCTCACCCGATCGTCTTTGATCGTTCCGAACACCTTCCATGGTTGGGAGACCTGACATGACCCTCTTCGTCGTCGCCGAATGCCTGGCCGCCCCCGGGAAGGAGGACCGGCTCCGCACCGCCCTGGAAGCCATGATCGAGCCGTCCCTCGACGAACCCGGCTGCCTCGCCTACCGCCCCTACGCCGACCCGAACGACCCCGCCCGCATGGTGATCGTCGAGCAGTGGACGAGCCAGGAGGCGCTCGACGAGCACTTCGCCACCCCGCACTTCCGGCATGTGGTCGAGGTGCTGGACGAGATCCTCGCGGAGCCGCTGACCGTCCGCAGGCTGGTCCCGGCGCCCGCCGAAGGCCCGGCGGCCTGACCGCCGCGTCGGTGCCCGGCGATTGACGGGCCGTCCGACGCCCGCCCTATGCTCGGAATCGATCACCGCGGCCACCGCCCACACCGTCGGCCGGGAGGAGCGTCGGGTGGGGGGCCGTGGTGTACGTGGCCGTCGACGAGGGGGCAGGACGAGCGGCGGCCGGAAAACTGCGGGCGTTTGAGGAGCGGCGGCATGAAGGACGTTCTGGTCACCGGCGCGAGCAAGGGCATCGGGTGGGCGGTTTCCCGGCGTTTGGCGGATGCGGGGTACGGGGTCATCGGTGTGGCGCGGAGCGCGCCCGAGGAGGAGTTCCCCGGCACGTTCCTGCGGTGCGACCTCTCCGACGCCGAGGACACCGCGCGCATGCTGGAGGAGGTCACCCGGGGGCGCACGGTGTGCCGAGTGGTCAACAACGCGGGCACGGCCCACCCCCAGCCCATCGAAGAACTGGACCTGGCGGTGATGCGGCAGGTGATGGACCTGAACCTGCGCGCCTCGGTCCAGATCGTCCAGGCGCTCGTGCCCGGGATGCGCGCGGAGCGCTTCGGCCGGATCGTGAACATCACTTCGCGGGCGACGTACGGGGCGAAGGACCGTACGTCCTACGCCGCGGCCAAGAGCGCTCTCGTGGGGTGCACGCGGTCGTGGGCGCTGGAGCTGGCCCCGGACGGCATCACGTCCAACGCGGTGTCGCCCGGCCCGACGGCCACGGAGTTGTTCCGCCGGGCGCGGCCGGCCGGCAGTGAGGGCGAGCGGAGGGCGATCGCGTCGGTTCCGCTGGGACGCCTGGGCACTCCCGACGAGGTCGCGGCGGCCGTGGCGTTCCTGCTCTCCGACGATGCGGGGTTCATCACCGGCCACGTCCTCGACGTCGACGGGGGGAGCAGCCTGGGCGGACGCTGAGACGGCGTCGCCCGCCCGGCCGAGGCGCGGGCCCTGAGACCCGCACGGACGCTCCGGGCGATCGGCCGAGAGCCGGGTGGCGGCTGGGTAAAGCGTGGCGGATCCGCCGGCCACCACGAGACCGGGGCGCACGCCCCCGGACGGCACGACGTGATCATCGGCCGCGGCACTGCCGCCGCGGCGGTCTCCGGGCCGCGGGGGTGGCCGTCCGCCGCGGCCCGATGCCGGCCGGCCCGGCCGTCGCCGACGCCGCGCGGGTGCGGGAGGGCAACCACCGCAAGCCATCGCACCTCACAAGGGATGCGGTCAGCTCACGACAGCAACCGCGGACGCGCCGGCATCGCCCGCCATATCCGTCACTGTCACCACCGCCGTTGACGGTCGACGCTTCGCCCTCCAGGGCCACGGCCAACTCCCGGCCTGATCGGGACGCGATCAGATGGTCCTGGACCGGCGGCCTAACCGCCCTCAGCGGGACGGATCACCACCACCGCGCTTCCGTGTAGCCGCACGAGGGCGTCCGCGACGGACAACACCTGCAAGCAGGTCGCTTGCAAAAGTTAGCAAGATGCGGCAGCATCGGCCGCATGGCATCGCTCAACGTCGGCAACCTCGGCGCGTACCTGCGCGAGCAGCGGCGCAGCGCGCAGCTGACGCTGCGTCAGCTCGCCGACGCGGCAGGGGTGTCCAACCCCTACCTCAGCCAGATCGAGCGCGGCCTGCGGAAGCCGAGCGCGGAGATCCTGCAGCAGCTCGCGAAGGCGCTGCGGATCTCCGCGGAGACGCTGTACGTGCAGGCCGGGATCCTCGACGAGCGGGCCCGGGAGGAGGCGGAGGTGCGCAGTGCGATCCTCGCCGACCCCTCGATCACCGAGCGGCAGAAGCAGGTGCTGCTGGACATCTACGACTCGTTCCGCAAGGAGAACGGTCCGGCGGAAGACGACGACAGCAAGCCCTCCGGCTGACCCCTTCCGGGGCGGCCGTATCGCGAGACGGGAGACCCATCGCATGGCCATCACCACCCAGGACATCCGCAAGGCCGCCACCGACACGGCCTACGCCGCGGCCGGTGCCGCGGACCTCGCCGCCGAGAAGCTCGGGCAGGTGGTCGCCGAGGCCCCCGGGCGGCTCGAGCAGTTGCGGAAGACCGACCCGAAGGAGCTGGGCGGCCGGGTGAGCAAGCAGGCCAAGGACGCTCAGGCGCAGGTCACGGCCAAGGTCACCGGGCTCGTCGGGTCGCTCGACGGCGATCTGAAGAAGCTCGGGCAGACCGCGCAGGACCTGGCGCTCCAGGGCGTCGGACAGGCCGTCGGGCTGGCCGCCCGGGGCGGCGAGACCTTCGAGAAGCTGGCCGAGCGCGGCCGGGAGGCCGTACGGGTGTGGCGCGGCGAGCAGCCCGCCGACGTCGCGGAGATCCCGGTGGCCACCGAGCCGTCCGACGAGGCGGAGGCGTCCGGCAAGGGCGATGCGTCCGGCAAGGAGGAGGCGAAGGCCGACACGGCCGCCGCGGACAAGGACGCCAAGCCCGCCGCCCGCCGGAGCGGCACCAAGCGCACCGCCGCCGCCAAGAAGGCCGACGACGCCGGGGACGCCAAGTCCGACGCGTGACGGGCCGGCACGGTCGGTAGCGGCGCGCGCGAACGGCCGGGAGAACGGCCGGGAGATCCGGGCACCTCCCCCGCCTTCCGGCCGTTCCCCGAGTACGGTGGGCAGCACGGGCGACGTCAGGCAGCGCACGGACGGACAAGAGGTGGGCGGCAATGCTGGTGCAGAGCTTCAACACGATCTGGGCCTTCGTGTCCCTGGGCCTGCTGGTCTTCGCCGTGGCCGCCTTCGTGAACGCGGCCTTCCACCGCGAGGACGCCTACCGGGCCGCCGACAAGCAGAACAAGGGCTTCTGGCTGATCATCCTCGGCATCGCCGTCGCCGTGAACCTGTTCCTGGGCGTGTGGGGCTTCCTGCCGATCCTGGGCCTGGTCGCCACGATCGTCTACTTCGTCGACGTCCGCCCGGCCCTGAAGCAGGTCACCGGCCGCGGCCCGCGCCGCCGGGGCTCCAGCTCCGACGGGCCGTACGGGCCGTTCAACGGCGGCCGCTGACCGCGTCCGGAGCCCTCAGCCGCCGAGGCGGTCCAGCAGCAACACCGCCAGGTCGTCCGTCAGTTCCTCGCCGTTCAGGGCCCGCACCTCGGTGACCGCCGCGTCCAGCAGCTCCTCGCCCGACAGCCCCTCCTTCATCTGCCGGGCGATCATCTCGATCATCCCCTCCTGCCCGAGCCGCCGCGCCCCGCCCTCCGGGCCGCCCACCCGGCCCTCTATCAGGCCGTCGGTGTACATCAGCAGGCTCCAGGCGTCGCCGAGCGCCACCTCCAGCCGCGGCCAGCGCGCGGACGGCAGCAGGCCGAGGGCCGGACCGCCGTCGTCCTGCGGCAGCAGGCAGGGCGGCTCGCCGGGGCGGGCCAGCAGCGGGGCCGGGTGTCCGGCCAGGTGGAGGGCGGCCGAGCGGCCGTCGGGCGCGATGTCCAGCGTGCAGAGGGTCGCGAAGATCTCCTCGTCGGCGCGCTCGTGCTCCAGGACCTCCTGGAGGACGCCGAGCAGCTCGGCGCCGTGCAGCCCGGCCAGCGTCAACGCCCGCCAGGCTATCCGGAGTTCGGCGCCCAGCGCCGCCTCGTCGGGGCCGTGCCCGCAGACGTCGCCGATCATCGCGTGGACGGTGCCGTCGGGCGTCCGGACGGTGTCGTAGAAGTCACCGCCGAGCAGGGCGCGGCTGCGCCCCGGCCGATAGCGGGCGGCGAACCGCAGGTCGGATCCGGCGAGCAGCGGGTGGGGCAGCAGGCCGCGCTCCAGCCGGGCGTTCTCCTGGGCGCGCAGCCGGGACTCGGTGAGCTGGTGCTGGGCCAGGTCGGCGCGCTTGCGCTCGACGGCGTAGCGGATGGCGCGGCTGAGCACCCGGCCGTCCAGTTCGTCGCGGAAGAGGTAGTCCTGCGCGCCGACCCGTACCGCCTCGGCGGCCCGCTCGGCGTCGTTCTCCGAGGTCAGGGCGAGGACGGCGTGCCGTGGGGCGAGCCGCAGCACCCGGCGCAGGGTCTCCAGCTCGTCGCGGGGCGCGTCGGGGTCGCCGCCGGCCGGGTCCCCGGCGGGCAGGGCGAGGTCGAGGAGGATGCACTGGACGTCGTGGGTGAGCAGCCGCTCCGCCTCGGTGAGGTTGCGGGCGGTGCGGATGCGGACCGGTTTGCCGGCCACCACGGTCATGTCGGCCAGCTCGGGCATGGAGAGCGACCCCGCCGGGTCGTCCTCGATCACGAGCAGGGTCAGCCCGCCGTCGGACGGTCCGGTGGCGGGCACCACCGGGCCGGGTGCGGATACGGGCATCACGTCGGTTTCCTTCCTCCCCCGGCGATCGCCGGGAGGCGCCCCACCCCCGAGGGCGACGCCGCAGCAGGTCGGCGGCGCCCGACGCGACAGTAGCGGCAGGCCGCGGGCGAACGGAATGGTACGGAGCCACCCGCCTCCGTCATATGCCGTCGCCAACACCGCTTTTGGGGCGGGCCGGGAGGAAAACGTCATGAGAAACGTCACGTCGCACACGTACGTACGAGAACGGGCCACACGGTCGCCCGAAGTCCGTGCGAAGCCCGCTCTGGAGCGCGAAACGGGCGCCGGGTGACGTGGGTTACGTGGCCCGCCTCACGTGCTGCCGCTCGTGTGACGGGAGTTACGTGACGGCCATTACGTGATCGCCGTTACGTGACGGGAGTTACGTGACGACCGCTACGTGATTGCCGATACGTGACGGGCGTTACGTGACGACCGCTACATGCCCCCCGTTAGGTGACGGGCGTTACGTGACCGCCGTTACGCACCCCCCGACCTCACGCCCCCGGCCGCACCACTCCGAGGATCGGCATCGACCCCGCCCCCGCCATCGTCACCTGCCGGCCGGGCCGCGGCGCGTGCACCATCATCCCGTCGCCGACGTACATCGCGACGTGGCTGGCGTCCGAGAAGTAGATGATGAGGTCGCCGGGGCGCATGTCCCGGACGTCGACCTTGGGGAGCTGCCGCCACTGCTCCTGCGAGGTGCGCGGTATCCCGAGGCCGGCCGTCGCCCAGGCGCGGGAGGTGAGGCCGGAGCAGTCGTAGGTGTCCGGGCCCACGGCGCCCCAGACGTAGTCCTTGCCTATCTGCGCGGTGGCGAACGCGACCGCGCGGCGGCCGATCTCGGTGGCCGACCCGGCGTCCTTGAGGGAGACGCCCTTGAGGGCGTCGGAGGCGAGCCACGTCCGCTGCGCCTGGCGGGCCTTCTCCTCCTCGATCTGCCGCAGCCGCTCGCGCTCCTTCTCCTCCAGGCGCGATTCCAGCTTCTTCGCGGCGTCGAGGCGGGCCTCGATCTCCTTCTTCGCCTCGTCCTTCTTCTTCCGCTCGTCCTTGAGCCGCTTCCACCGCTCGTCGGCGGCCTTGACGTACTTCTCCAGCTCGGCCTTGGCCGACTCCGTCTCGGTCAGCAGCCGGCGGGTGGCGTCCTGGCCCCGGCGGGTGGTGTCGAGCGCGTCGAGGAACTCCTCGGGCGAGCGGGCCAGGAACAGCCGCGTGGACGGCGCCAGCCCGCCGGTGCGGTACTGGGTGCGGGCCAGCTCGCCGACCCGGTCCTTGAGCTCGCGCACCCGCTCCTGGGCGGCGGAGACCTGCTTGGTGAGGTCGCCGACGTTCTTCTCCTGGAGCCGGCTCTGCTCGTCCGCCGCGTTGTACGCGTCCGTGGCCGACTCGGCCTTGCGGTAGAGGGCCTCCACCTCCTGGTGGACCTCTTCCAGGCTCTTCGTGGGCGGCGCCGGGTCGGCCCAGGCGGCCTGCGGGAGCGCGGCGCCGGCGGTCACGGCGGCGCAGACGACGGCCGTCGCGACGACCACTCTGCGGAACACCGGCGTCCGGTGCTCGGGTCTGCCGGTCCGCGCGCCTCCCGCGACGTCCCTGCCCACGCCACCAACGGCTCCGCCGTTCCGCCCCACCGGATACCTCCGCGACTCGAACGCCACGTCCTCACATGCCGCAACGCGCGGAACGGATCGTGTCACGGGGGCGGCCCAACCGACAGAGATCTGCGTCACAGTTGTCCGGAATCCCGCGCTGGCGCGATTCATTCGGTGCCGCCGCCCCGAATCCCGCGGTCCCGTGGCCCCGCCCGCTGCCACCGCCCTGACGGCCGAGGTTCACCCCTCGTTCACCTCGCTCCTTCGACGGCTTCACCTGATCTGCTTAATTTCGGCCGTAGAACAGGGGCTGGGCGGTCGCCACCCGTGTGCGGCCACTCCGCACCCACGACCGGACACCGCAGAATCCCGACACCGCACCACATACCTCTCGCACGCCGCCCCAGCGGCGGCTCCCGGAAGGAACACCCGAAAGTGAAGCTTCAGCGCAAGAACCGGCTCCGGGCCGTCGCCTTCGGCGCCATCGCCGTCTCCGGCGCCCTGGTCCTCACGGCGTGCGGCTCGGACGACAACAGCGACAGCGGCCAGGGGGGCAACGGCACCGCCAAGACCGCGTCGAACGTCAAGTGCGAGGGCAAGGGCCAGCTCCTGGCCTCCGGCTCGTCCGCGCAGAAGAACGCGATGGACCTGTGGGTCAAGAACTTCATGTCCGCCTGCAAGGACATCCAGATCAACTACAAGGCCACCGGATCCGGCGCCGGCATCCAGGAGTTCCTCCAGGGCAAGACCGCCTTCGCGGGCTCCGACTCGCCGCTGAAGCCGGAGGAGGTCGCCAAGTCCAAGGACGTCGTCAAGGGCGGTCAGGGCATCAACCTGCCCATGGTGGGCGGCCCCATCGCCGTCGGCTACAACCTGCCGGGCGTGGACAACCTGGTCCTCGACGCCGACACCCTCGCCAAGATCTTCGACGGCAAGATCGAGAAGTGGAACGACGAGGCGATCGCCAAGCTCAACAAGGACGCCAAGCTCCCGGACATCAAGATCCAGGCGTTCCACCGCTCGGACGAGTCGGGCACCACCGACAACTTCACCAAGTACCTCAAGGCCGCGGCCGGCAACTCGTGGCCGTACGCGCCCGCCAAGGCGTGGGCCCCCAAGGGCGGCCAGGCGGCGGACGGTTCGGCCGGTGTCTCCTCGCAGGTCAAGCAGGTGCAGGGCGCCATCTCGTACTTCGAGCTGTCCTACGCCACCGCCAGCAGCATCAAGACGGTGAAGCTCAACACCGGCGCCTCCGCCCCGGTCGAGGCCACGCCGGACAACGCGTCCAAGGCCATCGCCGAGGCCAAGATCACCGGCACCGGCAAGGACCTGGCGCTCAAGCTCAACTACACCACCAAGGCCGAGGGCGCCTACCCGCTCACCCTGGTGACCTACGAGATCATCGGCGACAAGGGCAACAAGGCCGAGACGCTGCCGGCCGCCAAGTCCTTCCTCACCTACATCGCCAGTGAGGACGGCCAGTCCGTGCTGAAGCAGCTCGGCTACGCGCCGCTGCCCGCCGAGATCGCCAAGAAGGTCCGCGAGAACGTCGCGAGCCTCTCCTGAACCCCCGTGCGACCGCTCCCCCGCGGGCGTTCGCACGATCCGGTGCACCGCCGCGCCACGGGCCGGACGCACAGCGCGTCCGGCCCCGCAGACCGGAGAATTCCGTGAAGGACATGGACATAACCAACCCGGCACCGGCCGACCGGCCACCCGGCCCGGCCTCCCCCGACCCCTCGGCGGCCGAGCCCGCCCCCGCGCAGGGGACCAGGACGAAGAAGTCGAAGAGCACGGTCCGCCCCGGCGACCGGATCTTCCTCGGGCTCTCCCGCGGCTCCGGCGTCCTCCTCCTGGTGATCATGGCCGCCATCGCGGTCTTCCTCACCGTCCGCGCCGCCCACGCGCTCTCCGTCGACGAGGGCAACTTCCTCACCACGTTCGACTGGAAGGCCAACGCCGACCCGCCGGTCTTCGGCATCGCGGTCCTCGCCTTCGGCACCGTGGTCAGCTCGCTGATCGCGATGGTCCTCGCCGTCCCCGTGGCCGTCGGCATCGCGCTGTTCATCTCGCACTACGCGCCGCGCAAGCTGGCCGCGCCGCTGTCGTACGTCATCGACCTGCTGGCCGCCGTGCCGTCGATCGTGTACGGCCTGTGGGGCGCCCTGTTCCTCGTGCCGCACCTCGGCGGGCTCTACGGCTGGCTGGACGAGTACTTCGGCTGGACCGGCGTCCTCGCGTACCACGACGGCGCCGCGCGCTCGCTGTTCACCATCGGCATCCTGCTGGCGATCATGATCCTGCCGATCGTCACCAGCGTCAGCCGTGAGGTCTTCCTCCAAGCGCCGAAGATGCACGAGGAGGCCGCCCTGGCCCTCGGCGCCACCCGCTGGGAGGTCATCAGGACCGCGGTCCTGCCCTTCGGCCGCTCCGGCGTCATCAGCGCCTCGATGCTCGGCCTCGGCCGCGCCCTCGGCGAGACGATGGCCGTCGCGACCGTCCTCTCCCCCAGCTTCCTGATCTCCACGAGCCTCCTCGACCCGGGCGGCGGCACCTTCGCCCAGAACATCGCGAGCAGCTTCAAGGAGTCCGGCGAGACCGGCAAGGACGCGCTCATCGCCTCCGGCCTCGTCCTGTTCCTCCTCACCCTGCTGGTCAACGGCGCGGCCCGGATGATCATCGCCCGCCGCAAGGAGTTCTCGTGAGCGACGTGACCATGAACCGTCCCGCGACCGCCGACGACGCGTCCGAGCCGACCCCCGGCCTGCACCGGCCCCGGCTGCCGCGCTGGGCCCCCGCCGCCCTGGCCGCCCTCGCCCTCGCCATCGGCTGCGGCATCGGCCTCGGCGCCGGGATGGACAGCAAGGTGCAGTGGGGCCTGATCGCCGCCGTGCTCTACGTCGCCCTGACCTACGGCTTCACCGCCCGGGTAGAGGGCCGCCGGCAGGCCAAGGACCGGCTCGCCACCAGCCTGGTCTGGATGTGCTTCCTGATCGCCGTCGTCCCGCTGGTCTCGCTGATCTGGGAGACCATCGCCCGCGGCTCCAAGGTCCTCGACGGCGGCTTCCTCTCGCACTCCATGGCCGGCGTGCTCACCATCCAGCCCGGCGGCGGCGTCTACCACGCGATCATCGGCACCCTGGAGCAGGTCGGCATCGCCACCGCCATCGCCGCGCCGGTGGGCCTGCTGACCGCCGTCTACCTGGTGGAGTACGGCCGCGGCCGGCTCGCGCGGGCCGTGACGTTCTTCGTGGACGTGATGACCGGCGTCCCGTCGATCGTCGCCGGCCTGTTCATCCTCAGCTTCTGGATCATCATGATGGACAACGGGTACTCCGGCTTCGCCGGCTCGATGGCCCTGGCGATCCTGATGATGCCCGTGGTGGTGCGCTCCACCGAGGAGATGCTCAAGCTCGTCCCCAACGAGCTCCGCGAGGCGTCCCTCGCCCTGGGCGTGCCCAAGTGGCGGACGATCCTCAAGGTCGTCCTCCCGACGGCCATCGGCGGCATCGCCACCGGCGTCATGCTCGCCGTCGCCCGCGTCGCCGGCGAGTCCGCGCCCATCGTGTTGCTGGTCTTCGGCTCCCAGGCGATCAACAACAACCCGTTCGAGGGGGCGCAGTCCTCGCTGCCGTACTACATCTACGAGCAGTGGGCGGCCGGGAACGACGCCAGCTACGACCGCGCCTGGGGAGCGGCCCTCGTCCTGATCGCCTTCGTCATGATCCTCAACCTGGTGGCCCGGGGCATCGCCCGCTGGAAGGCCCCCAAGGCCGGTCGCTGACCGTCTTCCTCCCGCCCCACCGCACCGCCATACCGAAAGCAGAAGTGATCCCATGGCCAAGCGCATCGACGTCAGCGGCCTCTCCGCCTACTACGGCGCCCACAAGGCCATCGACGACATCTCCATGACCGTCGAACCCCGCTCGGTGACCGCCTTCATCGGCCCCTCCGGCTGCGGCAAGTCCACCTTCCTGCGCACCCTCAACCGAATGCACGAGGTGACCCCGGGCGGACGCGTAGAGGGCAAGGTGATGCTCGACGACGAGAACCTCTACGGCTCCGGCGTCGACCCCGTCTCCGTCCGCCGCACGGTCGGCATGGTCTTCCAGCGCCCCAACCCGTTCCCGACCATGTCCATCTACGAGAACGTCGCCGCCGGCATCCGCCTCAACGGCGGCCGGGTCCGCAAGTCCGAACTGGACGCGATCGTCGAGAAGTCCCTCCAGGGCGCCAACCTCTGGAAGGAGGTCAAGGACCGCCTCGGCAAGCCCGGCGCCGGCCTCTCCGGCGGCCAGCAGCAGCGCCTCTGCATCGCCCGCGCCATCGCCGTCGAACCCCAGGTCCTGCTGATGGACGAACCCTGCTCGGCCCTCGACCCGATCTCCACCCTCGCCATCGAGGACCTCATCGGCGAGCTGAAGGAACGGTTCACGATCGTCATCGTGACCCACAACATGCAGCAGGCGGCGCGCGTCTCCGACCGCACGGCCTTCTTCAACCTGGCGGGCGTGGGCCAGCCCGGCAAGCTCGTCGAGATCGACGACACGGAGCGGATCTTCTCCAACCCGTCGGTGCAGGCGACGGAGGACTACATCTCGGGGCGCTTCGGGTAGGCCCTGCGGGCGGCTGGTGCCCCGGTCCCGCCCTTTCACCGTTTCTCGCGGGGGCAAGCCCCCGCACCCCCGAAACCGCGCTCCGCGCGCTCGTCCTCAATCGCCGGACGGGCTGACTGTTCAGCCCGTCCGGCGATTGAGGACGAGCGGCGAAGCCGCGAAAAGGGGGGTCTGGGGGCGCAGCCCCCAGGGAAACGGCGAAAGGGCGGGCCCGGGGCAACCCCACCGACTCGCCCCGCGGCGCTGCATGGCGGTGCCGCCGCGGAGCGAAAAGGGCCCGCCCCCTGGGTGGCAGGGGGCGGGCCCGATCCGTTCGACAGCGGAGATCACCCGAAGGCGAGCTGCACGATCCAATAGCTCAGCGCGGCGACGATCGCCGCGGCCGGCATGGTGATGAACCAGCCCATCACGATGTTCTTCGCGACACCCCACCGCACGGCCCGCGGCCCCTTAGTGGACCCGACACCCATGATCGCGGAAGTGATCACATGCGTCGTGGAGATCGGCGCGTGGAACATGAACGAGGCCGTGTACATCACGGAAGCGGCCGTCGTCTCGGCGGCGAACCCCTGCGGCGGGTCCAGCTCGATGATCCGCCGCCCCAGCGTCCGCATGATGCGCCAGCCACCCGCGTACGTCCCCAGCGACAGCGTGATCGCGCAGACCAGCTTGACCCAGAGCGGAATCGCGGCGTCCTTGTCCTGGACGTCACCGATGACGAGGGCCATCACCACGATGCCCATCGTCTTCTGGGCATCCTGCAGACCGTGCCCCAGGGCCATGCCCGCCGCGGAGACGGTCTGGGCGATCCGGAAGCCCCGCTTCGCCTTGTGCGGGTTGGCCTTCCGGAACATCCACATGATCACGACCATCACCAGATAGCCGATGACCAGGCCGACGAACGGCGAGAGGAACATCGGGATGACGACCTTCTCGACGACGCCCGACCAGATGACGGTCGTCCCGCCCGCGAGCGCCGCGCCCACCATGCCGCCGAACAGCGCGTGACTGGACGACGACGGCAGACCGAAGTACCAGGTCACCAGGTTCCAGACGACCGCGCCGACCAGTGCGGCGAAGAGGATGCCCATCCCCTTGTCGCCGACCGGCGTCTCGATCAGGCCCTTGCTGACGGTCTTGGCGACACCGCTGCCCAGGAAGGCACCGGCGAGGTTCATGACCGCCGCCATCGCCAGGGCCGCGCGCGGGGTCAGCGCCCGCGTGGAGACCGAGGTGGCGATGGCGTTCGCGGAGTCGTGAAAGCCGTTGGTATAGGTGAATCCGAGCGCGACCGCGATGGTCACGACAAGTGCGAACGTATCCACCGGAGGTCAGGACTCCTTGACCGCGATGGTCTCGACCGTGTTCGCGACGTGCTCGAACGCGTCCGCCGCCTCTTCCAGTACGTCCACCACCTGCTTCAGCTTGAGCACCTCGATGGCGTCGTACTTGCCGTTGAAGAGGTGGGCGAGCAGCTTGCGGTGGATCTGGTCGGCCTGGTTCTCCAGGCGGTTGACCTCGATCCAGTACTCGGTGAGGTTGGTCATCGTGCGCAGGTTCGGCATGGCCTCGGCGGTGAGCTCGGCGGCTCGCGCGAGGACCTCGATCTGCTGCTCGACGCCCTTCGGCAGTTCCTCGATCTGGTAGAGGACGACCAGGTCGACCGCCTCTTCCATGAAGTCCATGATGTCGTCGAGCGAGGACGCGAGGGAGTAGATGTCCTCGCGGTCGAACGGCGTGATGAACGAGGAGTTCAGCTGGTGGAAGATCGCGTGGGTCGCGTCGTCCCCGGCGTGCTCCGCTGCCCGCATCCGCTCGGCGATCTCGGCCCGGGCGGACGGCTCCGCACCGAGCAGTTCCATCAGGAGCTTGGAGCCCGTGACGATGTTGTCCGCGGACGCGGCGAACATGTCGTAGAAGCTCGTCTCCCTGGGGGTCAGACGAAAGCGCACGTGGGATCCTCGGGGTGCAGCGGATTCGGTCTCGTTGATGCTAGGCGCATCATCCGGCCACAGCTAACTGGCATTCCCTCAGTGTCGCCCATCGGGCAGAGTGCACACCAAGCCGGTACCACCCTCTCCACGGCCGTGCGCCGGGGATTTCGGTAACATATACCCGGTAGGGGTATGCACATGGGGTATAAGCCGGACAGCCACACGGGACGCACCGCGGCACCGCCCCCGAACGGACGGTGACGTGCCGCCCGACGGCGCGGAACGCGCGGGACAACGGAGGACGCCATGACCACCACGGGAACGACAGCGGCCGGCACCGGCGAACCGGCCGCGGCGTCCTGCCACGGCGGACCCGCTCCCGCCGCGGAGACCACCGGAGCCGCCGGGGCCACCGGAAGCGACAATGCTCACAGCGCCGGGACGCACCACGGCCCCCACGGCTACAGCCACCAGAAGGACCAGCACCTCAAGCGACTGCGCAGGATCGAGGGCCAGATCCGCGGCCTCCAGCGCATGGTCGAGGAGGACGTCTACTGCATCGACATACTCACCCAGGTCTCCGCGGGCACCAAGGCGCTGCAGTCCTTCGCCCTCCAGCTGCTCCAGGAGCACCTGCGGCACTGCGTCGCCGACGCGGCGGTCAAGGGCGGCGACGAGATCGACACCAAGGTCGCCGAGGCGACGGCGGCCATCGCGCGGCTACTGCGGTCCTGAGCCCCGCCCGGGCGGGGTGGCTCGCGGCCGGAGCCGGGGGCGTACGAGCCGCCACCCCGGAACGCCATCGCTCCGAAGCGCCGCCCCGAAGCGCCCCCCGTCTCAGCCGTCCGCGTCCCCCGGCGGCGCCGACCGCCGGGACCGGGGCCGTACGACTCTGAGCACCTCGTCGATCCGGTCCGGACTCAGCCGATCCTCGGCCGCGCCCGTGGCGGCGATCATCAACTCGCCGTAGAGGTCGATCTCGATGAGGGCCACGGGATCCGGACCGGGTGCCGAACCGCGCCGCGAAACCACGTGATTCACCTCCTCGGGCCTTGCGTGTCTGGTACGGGAGTAACTCACTGGCCTCCGGCCGGCCGAACCGGCCGGGCGTCTTACGAGGGTCCGGTTTCCAGATTAGTGATCGGTACACACGCCGCGCATGGCACAGAAGGACCATTTCCATGGCCAACCGGCTCCGGCTCCGCTATTTGCGGGGTGAGGCGACCGTCCCCGCATAAATATCGGCGGGCGCCGGGAGACGGATGTCGGATGCGAATCCGTACGAGGTGAGTTCGACGGTGGAGACCACCGTCATCGGCCCGCCGGCGCCGGGAGACGACGGCCCGGACGAGGGCCGGGCGGCCCGCTCCGCCTCCTCCGCCACGCTGAACCGGTACCGCAGGACGCGCGCCCGGCCCGCGTCGTCGAGGAAGGCGTCGAAGGCCACGGTCCCCGAGGAGAACCCTTTCGCCGCCGCGGCCAGCGCCGCCCGGTCGCGGGCCGGCGCCCGGCGCGCCGCCTCCGCCAGGTCGACCTTCCCCCAGTAGTGCCGCACGGGGGCGCCGTCCACGCCCTCGTCGCGCGTGTACGCGACCTCCCGCGCGCCACCGAGCAGTTCGCCCGCCGCGAGCGGATCCGTGGCCCCGCTGGTGAGGAGGTCGCCGTCGGCGAGGGCACCCGTGTCGAGGCGGACCCACTTGTCGGCCGGGACGCCCGCGCCCCGGTTCCGCATGTACAGCGCGCCCGGCGTGAACACCTCGGTGATCGGCCGGTGCTCGGCGTCCCCCCGGGCGTCCTCGGGCACCAGCACCGTCAACCTCCCGGCCGGCCGCGCGAAGTCGTAGACGCCGACGCCCCGGATCGTCAGCCGCGTCCCGCCGCTCTCCGTCTCCATGACGGTACGGACCCGGGCGCCGCCCGCCGCGGCCAGCGCCTCCGGTACCCCGCGCAGCGCCTCGACCGCCCCTCCCGGCCGGGCCTCGTCGGCCGTCCGCACCGCCCGCCCGACGCCGCCGTGCCCGACGCCGAGGGCGTCCCGCGACCCGTCGCCCGGCTCCAGTTCGGCGCAGCCCGTCACCAGCAGACCGAGGGCGAGGCCGCCCGCCACCGCCGTGGCCACCGCGGCCCCGCGTCCGTGCCCCTGCACCGCCATGACCGTCAGCTCCCTGCCGCGCGCTGGTGGAACCTGTTCTCTTCCAACGACCGCGTCCCGGCCGCCGTCACGGTCGCGGAAGGCGGCGGACGGGGGCCGGCCCGACCGGTAGCGTGGTGGTGTGTCCGAGACGCACCCAGCACAGCGCTCCGCGCGGCCCTCCATACCGTCCCCCGCCGCCCCAGAACACCACGTCAGCACCAGCGAACGCGGCGCCTTCTGCTCGGCCCGCTGCACCTGCGGCTGGCTCGGCCCGGCCCGCCGGGCCCGTTCCCAGGCCCGCACCGACGCCGACGGCCACCTGGCACAGACCGGCCACTGACCCCCTCGCCCCCGCCCGGGAACCGTTCCCCCGCCCTGATCATCTGTTCCTTACGTCGGAACGGGGATCAGGGCACACGGGAACAACGGGGGCGAACGCACCATGGACAGGCGCACACTGCTGACGGCGGCGACGGGACTGACGGCGGCGGCCTGGGCCGCGCCCGCCCTCGCGGGCGGCACCGCGACCGCGGCCCCGACGGCCACCGCGGCCCGCACCACCGCCCGCTCCGCCAAGGTGCGGGCGGCCGACTGGACGGCCCTCGGCAAGGGCCTCAAGGGCGGCATCATCCGCCCGGACGACGCCGACTACGTCACCGCCCGGCAGCTGTACAACACCCGCTACGACGGGCAGCGCCCGGCCGGCGTCGCCTACGTCGCGGGCACCCAGGACATAGCCGCCTGCCTCTCCTTCGCCCGCCGCTTCTCCATACCGGTGTCCATACGCAACGGCGGCCACAGCTACGCGGGTTGGTCGGGCGGCGACGGGCGGCTCGTGCTCGACGTCTCGCGGCTGAGGACCATCCGCACCCCCACCTCGTCCTCCGCCGCCATCGGCGCCGGCGCCAAGCTCATCGACGTCTACACCGGCCTGGCGGCGAGCGGCGTCACCATCCCCGCGGGCTCCTGCCCCACGGTCGGCGTCTCCGGCCTCACCCTCGGCGGCGGCCACGGCGTCCTCTCCCGGGCGTACGGCCTGACCTGCGACAGCCTCACCGGCGCCACCCTCGTCACCGCCGACGGCAAGACCGTCGAGTGCGACGCCAAGCGCAACCCCGACCTCTTCTGGGCCCTGCGCGGCGCCGGCAACGGCAACTTCGGCGTCGTCACCGAACTCCGCTTCCGCACCCGCCGGGTGGGCGACGGCGTCACCGGCTACGTCTCCTGGCCCTGGGCCAAGGCCGCCGACGTCCTCCGCGCCTGGCAGGAGTGGGGGCCGACCCAGCCCGACGAGATCTGGTCCGCCTGCGACCTGTCCGTCACCCCCGGCCGCACCCCGCGCATCGCCGTCGCCGCCTTCTCCCTCGGTACCAAGAGCGGCCTCGCCAACGCGCTGGACAAGCTGGCCGCCAAGGTCGGCGGCGGCAAGGCGAGCATCTCGGTGCGCAGCCGCTCGTACCTGGACGCCATGCGCCGCTACGCGGGCGTCGCCGACCTCACTCTCGCCCAGTCCCACCTGCCCGGCCGCACCCCGGGCCGCGACAAGGCCGGCAAGCTCGGCCGCGAGACGTACGCCGCGCGCTCCGACTTCTACGACCGCTCGCTGAACGCGGCCGGCATCCGCACCCTCCTCGACCAGACCGAGCGGTTCGGCCGCAAGGGCGGGGGCGGCGGCGGATCGATCCAGCTCACGGCGCTCGGCGGCGCGGTCAACCGCGTCAAGCCGCTGGACACGGCGTTCGTGCACCGCCGCTCGCGGTTCCTGGCCCAGTACCTCACCTCGTGGGGCGCCTCGGCGTCCGGCGGCCCGCAGGTCGCCTGGCTGGACGGCGTCCACACGGCGATGCGCCGGTACGCGTCCGGCGCCGCCTACCAGAACTACGCGGACGCGGGCCTGAAGGACTGGCGCCGGGCCTACTACGGGGACGCGGCGGACCGCCTGACGAAGCTGAAGCGGCAGTACGACCCGCAGCGCGTGTTCGACTTCCCGCAGGCGCTGTGAGACGGGCGCGGCCCCGGACCGCTGTTCCTCAGCGGTCCGGGGCCGCGCCCGTACGGGCCGCCTACGCGGCCAACCCCTTGTCGTGCCGCTGCGGCTGACGCCCCGTGACCCCGGCACCGTCCGGCTCCTCCGGGAGCGCCACCGGCGCGGGCGCGCTCCGCGACCGTACGAGCCACCCGGCCCGCGACGCGGCGACCCACCCGGCCAGCGGCGTCAGCAGCATCATCGCCAGCGGCGCCAGCAGCAGCACCACGGCGGTGCCGAGCGCCAGGCCGCCGATCACGTCCGTGGGGTAGTGCACCCCCATGAACACCCGGCAGAACCCCTCCAGGAAGGCGAGGCCGATCCCGACCAGCCCGTACCGGCGGTGCGCCACGAACAGCCCGACGCCCAGCGCCATGGTGAGCGTGGCGTGATCACTGACGAACGAGAAGTCCGTCTTGCCCTTGACCAGCACGTCGAGCCCCTGGTGCTCCAGGAACGGGCGGGGTCGCCGCACGAAGCCGCGGATCGGCACGTTGACCAGCAGCGCCAGACCGGCCGCCAGGGGCGCCCACAGCAGCGCGGCGACGCCCCCGGGGGCGTCCGGGCCGCGGCGCACGCTCCACCACGCACAGACCATCAGTAAGCCGAGTCCGATGACGATTCCGTACTCGCCGACGAACTCCATCGTGTGGTCGAACCAGCCCGGGGCGTCCTTGGCCAGCCCGTTGATGTCGTACAGCAGGCTGACGTCGGGGCCCGACGAGCCTCCCTTGGCCTCCGCCAGGGGATGGACCGCCTCGTGTCCGGGCATGTGGTGCCCCCTTATCTGTCGCCTGTAGCTCGGTGCAGCTGCCAAACCCCCGTGGTCCGTGCGCCCATGGTGGGGCGCGGCTCGCCCACCCCCATGGAACGCGCCCGTCCGACCCGGCGTTCCGCTCTCCACTCAATGATCACCAGGACGTTATCCAAGGGTGACCAGGGGCGGAGCAGGAGGCCCAGGGTTCACACGCCGTTCGCCCTGGGCAACGCCTTCGCCCCCGCGTCCGTCACGCGCGTGGCACCGATGTAATCCGGCGTGTCGATTTTGTCGAACCGGTTCACGGCACCCGTGTGCGGCGCGTTGATCATGTAACCGCCGCCCACGTACAGCCCCACGTGATGGATGGATCGCGGGTCGTTCAGATTGTGCGCGAAGAAGACGAGGTCCCCCGGCATCAGCTCGTCCCGCTTCGGGTGCGGCCCGGCGTTCCACTGGTCGTTCGCGACCCGCGGCAACTCGATCCCGACGGACGCGTAAGCCGCCTTCGTCAACCCCGAACAGTCGAACCGCCCCCCGTCCGCGGCGGTCCCCTCCCCGCCCCACAGGTACGGCTTCCCCAGCTGCTCCTGCGCGAAGTAGATCGCCCCGGCGGCCTGCTGCGAGGGAGCCACACGGCCTACGGGCCGTGCGAAGCTCTTCTCGAGGTCGCGGATGGATCTGACGTAGCCCTGGGTCTCGCTGATCGCGGGGACGCCCGCGGCCTTGATGACGCGGTAGGCGCCGGCGTTGTACGCGGCCAGCATGTTGTTCGTGGCGTCGCCCGGGATGCCCTTGACGTCCTTCGCCAGGGCGCAGTCGTAGGTCGCGGCCGAGGCGATGGCGTCGGCCGGTTCCCATATGTCCCGGTTTCCATCGCCGTTGGCGTCCACCCCGTACTGCGCCCAGGTCTCGGGAATGAACTGGGCGATCCCCAGCGCACCGGCGGGACTCCGCGCCTTCGGATTCCAGTTGCTCTCGGTGTAGAGCTGGGCCGCGAGCAGCGGCGGCGAAATGGCGGGGCAGAGATTGCCCCATTTCTCGATCAGCGGTTGGTACTCCACGGGAACCGCGCCCTTGGCCAGGCCCACGGCGCCCCGGGCCCCACCCGCGATGTTGCCGGCAATGGTGAACGTCGCGAAGAAGAGCAGCCCGAGGAGGCTCATGCCCAGCCCGATACCGATACCGATGCCCACCCACCACTTACGCACCCGGCAATACTCCCCCAGCGCGGCGTCATATACCCGCGGTTCGCGAGGCTTTGGCCGAAGGTACAGAACGGAGGAGCGCGTTCGTCCCGTCCGTACGGGACCGGCGTGAGCCGGTGCGCGCGGAGGGCAGTGGAAGGCAGCGGAGGGCAGTCGTGCGCTACCGCACCGTGAATCCCCGGCACATCACGCTGGCGTACTCCTTCGGCCCCTTGACGTGGTAGAAGATCACCGTCCAGTCGCCCGGGTCGGCGTGGAACGGCACGGCCGGAGCGGAGGGCTTGCCGTCCCGCATGCCCCGGAAGTCGTCCGGGTACTTCAGCTCGACGCCCTTCGTCGGGTCGCCACCGGCGAACAGGTCGACGGGGGTACTGGTGTATCCCATACCGAGGTTGGTGAACCGGGACGCCTTACCGGTCGATGGATCGATCTCATGCGGCGGCTTCACCGCCACCGACACGTAATACGGCCTTTCCAGCTTCGGATCCGCGTACTTGAGGCGGAACGAGATCCCCCCGCCGTCGGCGGTCACCACCGGCCCTTCGGCCGGGTTGGCGATGGCCGGGATCCCCGCCTGGAAGTACTCGCTCCGCTCCTCGGACGGCATGTTGCAACTGCCCATGCCTGATCCGCCGGCCGGGCTCCAGAAGTCCCGGTTCGGATTCGTGGCCTCGATGTATTTCGGCTCCTCCTTGGGCCCCGCGGGCGGCGCGGCACCCGTGGGCGGGGCGCTCGCGGACGAGGAGCTCCGCGGCGCGCCACTCGGCTTCCCGGCCGGTCCGGGGGTACCGGCGGGCAGCCCGGAGGACACGGCGGCCGGCTGCCCGGACGGACCCGCGCCGGCCTCCGGCTTGCGGTCGCCGTCGTCCGGCAGGGCGACCACCAGCCCGATGACCACCCCGAGCGCCACCGAACCCGCCCCCGCGCCGATCCACAACCCCCGCCGGGAGCGGCGCCGGGACGGCTCGGGGGGCTGCGGCGGTACGTACGTCGGGGCGTAGGTGGGCGTGTACGCGCCCCCCGCCGCCCCCGCGGCCCCCACGGGCCGCTGAGGTATCAGGCCCGCCGCCACCGCCGCCGACACGTCCTCCGGCGCCCGCTCCCCGAGCTCGGCGAACCCCCGGTACACCGGATCGTCGACGAGCGACGACGTCACACCGCACCGCCCGATCACCTCGGAGAGCGCCGGCCGCGCCCCCGGATCCGCCGCCGTACAGGCCCGGACGAGCTCGGCCAGCCGGGGCTCGACCCCGTCGACGTCGACCTCCCCGTGCACGACCCGGTACACGACGGACTCCAGCGAACCCTCGCCGTACGGCGGCCGCCCCGTCGCCGCGCAGGCGATCGTCGCGCCGAGCGCGAACACATCGGCGGCGAACGTCACTTCGTTCCGGGTGATGACCTCAGGCGCGGTGTAACCAGGGGTACCCGCCGCGACACCGGTCCGCGTGAGAGCCGTCTGCTCCGCACCCCGAGCGATCCCGAAATCGATCAGCTTCGGCCCGACCGGCGACAGGATGATGTTGTGCGGCTTCAGGTCCCGGTGGGTGATCCCGTGCTCGTGCACCTGCGCCAGCGCCTCCGCGAGCGCCGCGAACAGCCGGAAGCACGTCTCCGCCGGCAGCGGCCCCCGCTCGCCCGTCACCCGCGTCAGCGTCGGGCCCGGGACGTACTCGGTGGCCAGCCAGTACGGCGCCGACTCCAACGAGGCGTCCACCAGGTTCGCCGTGTACGCGCTGCGCACCGCCCGTACCGTCTCCACCTCGCGCCGGAAGCGCGCCGCCGCGTCCCCGGACTGGGCGAAGTCCTCCCGGATCACCTTGATCGCCAACTGCCGGCCGCCGGGCGACCTGCCCAGGTACACCTGTCCCATGCCACCGCTGCCGAGCCTGGCGAGGAGCGTGTGCGGGCCGATGGTCGGGGGGTCGTGAGGGCGCAGGGGATCCACGCGCCAGACTCTGCCACAGGCGGGGCGCCCCGGGAGGGGTCGGGAGAACACCGTGGACGAAGATCACACACGCCGCGCGGGCCCCTCGGGAACCGAGTCAGGAACCGAGCTGGAACCAGACCGTCTTCCCGGTCCCCGGCCCATGCCGGCAGACCCCCCAGTCCGTGGCGCACGCCCCGACGATCAGCATGCCGTTGCCGCGCTCCGGCCGCTCGTCCGGCTCCCACCGCCGGGGCGGCACCGGCACCGGCAAACCCGGTGCGTCGTCCCGCACCAGCACCCGCACCCCACCCGTCGCCCACTCCACATGCAGCCCGACCGGCGCCGGACATCCCGTGCGGCGGCAGGCGTCGATCGCGTTGGTGACCAACTCGGACGTCAGCAGCATGGCCATTTCCGTCAGTTCCGGCGTGTGCACGTCCCCGATCGCCGTCCGGACCGCCTCCCGCGCGACGCCCACCCACGCCGGGGCGGGCGGGAACGCGAGGGAGAAGTCGGTACGGGGCCGGAGGGGCGGGTGCGGGTCGGCGGCCGGGGCCAGGGTGGTGATGGGACACATGCGTGACTCCTTGGGTTCACCGGTGCCCGTCCGTCTCATGCGGTGGCATTGCCGTCGACGCACATGGCTCCGCTCGACGGTGCGCTTCCGGCTTACGGCGGCGGGAAGGGCGGTCGCGACGAAGCTAGAGGACGGGGTTTAGCTTGCTCAACCAGATCACGCACATTCGCCCCAACGAGTGGACCAACGCCCGCCGGGCGCGGCAGACTTCGCGTGATCGCGAAGGGGAACGAACCCATGGGCCTACGCGCCAACCCGAGCCAACGCCAGCGCCGCCTGGGCGAGGAACTGCGCAAGCTGCGTGAAGCCAGCGGCCTGTCCGCCACCGAGGCCGGCAGCCACGCCGGGCTGGGTCGCGCCCACATGAGCCACATCGAGACCGGTAGAACAGCCATTCCCGAGGACAAGCTGTGCACCTTGCTGACGCTTTACGGTTGCACTAGCGATCCCTACCGCGAAGCCCTCGTGGAGATGAACCGCGCCACGGGCCGCGGCTGGTGGTCGGAGTTCAAGCAGAGCCACAGCGTGCACGCACGCGATCTGGCCGAGATGGAGTCCACCTCTGTGTCGTGCCGCTCCTTCCAATGGCTGTACGTGCCTGGCTTGCTACAGACACCCGACTACGCCCAGGGACTCATTGAAGGCGTAGAGCAGGACACCGATCCGACGCTCCTCCAAAAGTACGTCGAATTCCGGTTGCGACGGCAGGATGCCGTTCGGTCAGGTTTGCTGCGGTTCCACGCTGTGATCCACGAGACGGCCCTGCACATGAGGTTCGCGCCGGCGGAGGTGATGCGCGACCAGCTCATCCACCTTGCCGAAATGGCTCAACTACCCAACGTGACGGTCCAACTGCTGCCATTTCACGCCGCGTTGTCACCAGCCTTCCCCGGCACGCCGTTCATCATTCTCCAGGCCGGAGTGCCCGAATTGAGCACAGTCTGTGTCGAGCACCCGGTGACGTCTTCCTTCCTCACACAGGAATCACATCTGGCTCAGTACACCCAGGCGTTCGATCGATTGGCGTCAACGGCGCTGCCACCCGTTACCCTCACCCTCGAACGCAAGTCCTATGCCGAGCGCGACTCGTTCGGTCTTATCCAGCACCTGCTGTATGCCCTGTGAGGAGAGGCACGTGTCAGGTTCGCCATGGACAAAGTCAAGCTTCAGCAGCGGCCAAGGCAATCACGATTGCGTAGAGATAGCGGCCAGCGGAGCAAGCACCCTCCGCCTCCGTGAAAGCGACGAGCCCGGAACCGTCCTCATCCTCACCCCCGCCGCCCTCCGCTCCCTCCTCGCCCGGGCCCGGAGCGGGCACCTGGACAGCCCCAGCGGACGGTGACCGGATCGTTCCGGGTCCGGACCCGATCAAGCCTTCAGCCGGCAGGCGGTCGCGCCGCAGGATGAAGCCATGAACAGCGCACTCATCGTGATCGACGTCCAGGAATCCTTCCGGCAGCGGGCCAACTGGGCCGCCACCCACAACCCCGACATCGTCGAGAAGATCAACCGCCTGCTGGCGGCCCAGCGGGCCAAGGGCGAGGGGGTCGTCTGGATCCTGCACTCCGAGCCGGGCTCCGGCACCGTCTTCGACCCCGAGCGCGGCTTCAACCGGCCGATCGAGGGGCTGGAGCCGGCGGAGGGCGAGCCCGTGCTGGTCAAGACGTCGCATAACGCCTTCACCACCACCAACCTCCAGCAGTACCTCACCCAGCAGGGCGTGCGGGAGGTCCTGATCACCGGCATCCGCACGGAGCAGTGCTGCGAGACGACGGCCCGGGTGGCGTCGGACCTGGGGTACGACGTGACGTTCGTGACGGACGCGACGGCCACGCACCCGATCGAGCACCCGGACGCCCCGGAGGGCCGCACGCTGGAGGAGATCCTCGCGGACCCGCGTACGCTGCAGACCGACGCGATCGTGGCGCGCACCGAGTACGTCCTGGCGGGCCGGTTCGCGCGGATCGCCACCGTCGACGAGCTGACCGAGGAGCTGACCGGATCGTGACCCGCGTCGTCTTCCTGCTCGTGCCGCGGCTCCACCTGCTGGACCTCGCGGGACCCGCTCAGGTCTTCTCCACGGCCGACGATCTCGGGCACTCCTACGGGATCACGTACGTGAGCGAGCGGGAAGACGTCCCGACGGCCCAGGGCATCACCTTGCGCGCCGGCACCGAGTGGCCGGAGCTGACGCCCGACGACCTGGTGGTGGTCCCCGGCTGGCGCACCAAGGGCCTCCGGGAACGGGTGGACGTCCCCCGGGCGCTGCTCGACCGCCTCGTCGAACACCACGACGCGGGCGGCACGGTGGCCAGCATCTGCGCGGGGGCGGACGCCCTGGGCCGCGCCGGCCTCCTGGACGGCCGGCGCTGCACCACGCACCACGACGTCCAGGACGAACTCGCGCGGCGCTACCCGAAGGCGCACGTGGTGCGGGACGTGCTGTACGTGACCGACGGACGGGTGATCACCTCAGCGGGAATCGCCAGCGGCATCGATCTCGCCCTCCACCTCGTCGCCCTCCGGCACGGCGCGGCCGTCGCGGCTCGGGTCGCCCGGGAGATGGTCGTCTTCGCCCGGCGGAACGGCGACGACCAGCAGCACAGCGCGATGCTGCGGCACCGCGCGCACCTCAGCGACGCGGTCCACCACGCGCAGGACCTCATCGACGCCCGCTACACCTCCGCCCTCCGCCTCTCCGAGCTGGCGTCGTCCGTCGGGCTCAGCGAGCGCTCGCTCACCCGTCACTTCACCCACGCCACCGGGCTAACGCCCCTCCGGTACCAACAGGAACTCCGCGTCGAGCACGCCGAACACCTCATCGCCCAGGGCTCGACGGTGGAATCGGCGGCCCGCGCCGTCGGCTTCCAGGACGCCCGGATGCTCCGCCGGCTCAGGGGCCGGGCACAGAGCTGCCCCGCTCCCGCCGCAGACCGCGAACCGGCCGGCCTCCGTTGACCCTCCCCCTCCCCCAACTCCTCTATGGTGAGCGGACGTCAGCGTCGCACCAGGAACGAGGGAGTGGGGACATCGTGCCGCAGCGCGTACCGGACGGCCTGAACTGGATCCCGGCCACCGACGACCCGACGGACACCACGTACCTCGAGGTCGCGTTCGATGGCGAGGGACAGGTCTACCTCCGCGAGAACCTCACGCCGGAGAAGGTGGTCATCACCACGGAACGCAAGTGGGAGGCGTTCGTCCTGGGCGTGCGGGCCGGCGAGTTCGACCACTTCGTCGAGGACGTCTGAGCACCCGGCCGGCGTCGGAGCAGCGCCCGGGCAGCGCCCGGGCAGCGCCCGGTGTCAGGCCCGCCGCCCCGAACGTCAGCCCTCGCTGCCCGCGTCACCCCCGTCGCGGGTCGCCGTCGCCACCGGCCATCCCCGTCGTCAGGCGCCGTCGCCCCCGTCCCCCGGGGCGTCAGTCGCCGTCGTCCCCGTCATCCGCGTCGTCCTCACCATCCGCGCCATCCGCGCCACTGCCGCGAAGATCGTGCCGGTCGTGCCGGGCCGAGCCGTGGTGGCCCCCCTTCTTCCCTTTCTTCGCCTCGCTCCCCTCGCTCCGCGGCTCCCGTGCCGGTGTCGCGGCCGGCGTCACATGCCGGGTCTTGTCCGCGGCACCGCCGTCCTGCGGCAGTCCCTCGCTCATCTCCCCGGTCTGCCCGCCGCCCGGGCGGACCCCGTTGTCGTCGCCGCCGTCGGAGGCGAACAGGGACGCCCCGATGACCGCCGCCACGACGAAGGCCACCACGCCCGCCACCGCACCGGCCACGGCTTTCGGACTGCGCAGACCCTTGCCGCCGCGCGTCCCGTGCCCCGTCCGGGACCGGCCGGCGTCGGCCCGGCGGTGCCCGGACAAGGCGGTAGTCGAGCGCGTCGCCGGGGAGCCGGGGAGGGCGTACGTCGTCACGCTCTCCTGGTGGAGCATCGGGTCGTGGCCGGAGCCGGGCATGCCCGGCGGAGGCCCGGCGGGCGGACCCGCCGGGGGCACGTACGGCGGGGCTGCAGGCGCCGGCGGTGGCGAGGACGTGGCGCCCACGGGCATCCCCACAGGCACCCCCGCGGGCAGCGGCGGCTGCTCCTGGACCGGCGGCTGCCGGTCGCTCCGCCAGGCGCCGCTCGCGAACCAGTCGGCCACCTCCCGCGCCGAAGGCCGCTCCTCCGGCTCCTTGGCGAGCATGCGCAGGAGGTAACCGTCCAGGGCCTGGGACACGTCGGCCCGGTGCTCCCTCGGCGGCGTGGGCGGGGTGTCGACATGGAGGTAGAGGAGCGCGGTGGGGCTCTCGGCCCAGAACGGCGGCTGCCCGACCAACAAGTGGTAGAGAACGCACCCCAGCGCGTAGACGTCCGACGCCGGACCCGCCACGCGCCCCAGCGCACGCTCGGGCGCGAGGTAGGTGCTCGTGCCGACGATCTGGCCGGCCCGGGTCAGCCCGGCCGACGTCTCGTCGACGAAGCGGGCGATGCCGAAGTCGCCGATCTTCACGGTGCCGCTGCGGTCGAGCATGAGGTTGCCCGGCTTCACGTCGCGGTGGACGACGCCCTGCTGGTGGGCGGCCGCCAGCCCCGCCGCGGCCTGCGCGGCGACGTCGGCCACCCCGGCCGGCGAGAGCGGACCGCGGGCGGCCAGCTGCTGGGCCAGGCTGGGGCCGTTCACCAACTCCATCACCAGGTAGAAGCGGCCGTCCCAGGAGCCGAAGTCGTAGACCGACACCACTTGAGGGTGATTCAGCCGGGCCGCCGTCTGGGCCTCCAGCCGGAAACGCTGGGCAGCGGAGTCGTCTCCGTCGTCGCCAAGGAGCAGCTTGACCGCGACCTGACGGCCCAGCACTTCGTCCTGGCCGCGCCAGACTTCGCCCATACCGCCCCGGCCGAGCAGCTCCCCCAGCCGGTAGCGTTCGGCAACCAGCACCCCTACCACCCTTGAACTCGACGCACCCCACGAACCATGCGATGAGTGCGATGAACGCGATGAACCAGCCCCGCGACCGCCCCCTGCGGCGCGTGCGAGAGCGGCCCCCACAGCCTACCGACCACACCAGCGGATCCCCGAACATCCGTACACCCCCCGCCCTCACGCCCATTGCCCGCCGTGGGCATGCGTGATACACAGAGTCACCATAGAGCTACCCACTGACAACGGCCGCCGAGCCGGGCGGCCACGCCGACCGGAGATGCCGCAGGCATATGCGGGTTCCGTCAAAAAATGCCGCCAAGTCGACATACAAGTGCGGCATCGTCAGCGAAGATAGGTACCGACCTTTGCCGTGCGGCAGGGGCGGCGCAACTACCCTCTAGGGGCGGTGAGTTACGAATGTTCTTGGCAGCCGGAAAAGGCGACATCAACACCATTATCGGCGGAATCGCCCCAAACTGGGGGCCTTTCGGCAGCCTGGGCCGCGAGGCCCGGGTGATGATCGAGGTCATCATGGCCGTATCGATCCTGCTCTGCCTCGCCATCGCGATCTGGGGCGCGGCGAAGCAGCGCATCGGCGCGACGGCGCTCCGCGACACCTTCAGCGCGGAACAGGGCAAGGGCCTCATCGTCGCGGGGCTGACCGGTGTGTTCATCATCGGCTCGCTCGGCACGCTGTTCACGATCGTCTACGGCATGGCCGTGTGATCCGGTGTCCGCCGGACCCGGCCGCCCCGGCCGGCGGACACCCGGCGCGCCCCCGCCCCGGCGCGCCCGTACGGCGTCTCCACCCCGCGCGAACCCGCTCACCCGCGGGTCCCCCCACCCAAGGCTGCTTCCTGATGCCCCCTCACTCCCTCACGCCCTCCCCCCGGAAACCGTCCGCACCGCTACCGTCGTCTCATGGCGGCAGGCCCGCGACGACGCATGAGGGAGCAGGCACGCGATGAGTCTCGGTGACGACGGCTACCGAAGCGGTCAGGGCTCCGGCGGCGACGGCGGGGGTTACGGCGGGTACGACGCCGACGACCACCATCTGACCCGCACCCGGCTGCCCGAGGGCGAGGTCGACCCCTACGCCCCCCAACGCCGCCCGGTACGCCCCAGCCGGAACCTCATCACCATCGTCGCGGTGGTCGTCCTCCTCGTCGCCGCCATCGCCTTCGCCAACCGGGGCGGCGACAAGTCGTCGCATGGCGACGACGAGAACTCGGCGAAGGGCGGCAGCAGCGCGACGGCACCGTCGGGGGTGAAGCCGGTGGAGGAGAAGAACGGGGGGATTCCGTCGGGGTTCGCGCACGACGAACAGGGCGTGCAGTCCGCCGCGGCGAACTTCGCCGTGGCCCTGAATTCCACCGACATGTACAAGAGCGATTCGCGCCTCCGGATCCTCGACGCCGTATACACGCCCGATGTGGCGGAGAAGCGACGCGGCCCGCTCGACAAGCTCTACGCGGACGAAGCGTTCCTCAAGCGCATCGGGCTCGACTCCAATGCCAACCCGCCGAAGGGGATGACCTTCATCTCCCGCGCGAACCCGGTGGGCACCCGGATCGTCAAGTACGAAGGCGACAGAGCGAGCGTCGCCGTCTGGTACTCGGCGCTGTTCGGCATCGCCGGCGAGGGGTCGAAGACCCCCGTTGCCGAGAGTTGGTACACCAACACCTTCGAATTCAGCTGGACCGGCAAGGACTGGAAGATCACTGACTTCACCCAGAAGGACGGTCCAGCACCTGTCGGGCGTGACCAGACCGCCTCCTCCGCAGAGGAGATGTCGGATGCGGTGAAGGGATTCGGGGGACTCACCTATGCGCGCTAGCCGTCACCGCCGCGCCCTGTCGCTCACCGCCCTTCTCGCCGGCGTGCAGACGACCGCCGTGCTGGTTTCGGCGAGGGCATTCGCCGCCCCCACTCCCACACCGACGCCGGGCAGCACCACGTCGCCCAAGCCGGGCACCAGCGCAACACCGAGTCCCGGCGGCAGCATGACCCCCAGCCCGGGTGCCAGCGGCTCTCCCTCAGCGAGCGCGGGATCCGATCCGTGTGATCTCATCCGCGGCCCCGCCCGCCAATACTGCCAATCCCCCACCGACAAGGCCCCCAAAGGCCCCCCCGACACCGCCACCGCCCTCGACCCCGCCGCCGCCCTGGCCAAAGGCTGTGCCGAAGCCGCGCAGTGGACGGTCGAGAAGCTCTCGGAAGCCGTGAAGAACACGAGCAACGTGGACTTCACGAACAGCACCTTCCTCCGCCAGTACGCCGTCGTCTTCGCCGCGTCGACGATCCTGACGCTCGTCCTCTGGCTCCTGGCCGTCGCCAAGCGCGCCGTGCGCGGCGTGCCGTTCACCGAGGCCGTGACGGAAGCGGTGGGCTTCCTGTGGCTGACGGTGCTGGCCTCCGCCTTCACCCCGCTGATCCTCTACACCGTCGTACAGGCCACGGACGCCGTGACGGAGGCCATCGCCTCGGGCACCGGCGCGAAGAACGACCAGTTCTTCAACGCGTTCTCACAAGCGCTCAAGCAAGGCAACGGCATCGGCGGCGGACCGATCATGCTGATCGTCGTCTCCCTCGTCTCCGTGCTCGCCGCCGGCGTGCTCTGGCTGGAGTTGGTGATCAGGGCGGCGCTGCTCTACGCGGGCGCGCTGCTCGGCACGGCGGTCTACTCGGGACTCGTCGACAAGAACATGTGGGGGCACGTCCGCCGCTGGGCGGGCATCATGATCGCGGTGATCCTGGTGAAGCCGATCATCGTGATCGTGCTGGCACTCGCCGGAGCGCTCTCCTCCGGGCAGGGCCCGAAGGAACTCTCCGCCGTCGTCTCCGGCCTCGCGATCATCATCCTCGCCATCTTCTCGAGCGCGATGATCTACCGCTTCGTCCCCGGCTTCGGCGACGAGATCATCAGCAGCCGCAACGCCAGCAGGGACGCCGCGTCCCGCCAGGCGGCGGCAGTGATCTCCTCCCCCGCCACCCTGGTCAAGCAGGGCATCACCACCCACAGCGCCCGCGGCGGCGGAGGCGGGGGCGGGGGCGGGGGCGGAGGCGGCACCCAGGCCGCCCGTCCGGCCAACCCCGTCTCCGGCGGCGTCGCCGCGCACAGCGCCCGCCGCCCACCGAGCGCGGGCGGCGGAGCACCGGCCGGCGGCGCCCCCGCGGCCCCCGCCGCCCCGGCACCGCGGGCACAGAACAACGGCAATACCTCTGGAGGTGAGCGGAGTTGACGATCGAGGCGCAGTCCCCGCCGGTCGCGGCCCGCCGTACGTATCTGATCGGCCGGGCCCGGCCCAACGCGGTCGTCGGCAAGAACCGGGAGACCGGTGAGATCGGACTGATCATCGCGGGGGCCTTCCTCGGCATGATGTGCGGCCTGCTGGTCCCCATCCTGCCGCTGCGGATCCTCACGCTCACCGGCTTCCCCGCGCTCGCGCTCGCCGCCGTCTACGTGCCCTACAAGCAGCGCACCTTCTACAAATGGTTTGAAATCAACCGCAGCTACAAGCGCACCCTGCGCCGCGGCGTCACCTACCGCTCCGCCGCCGTCGAGGCCGGCACCCGGCTCGACGGGCGGGAGGTCGAGGTCGGCCCGCCGCCCGGCATCGGCCGGATCAACTGGCTGTCCGCCCCCTTCGGCCCGGACGAGATCGCCGTCCTGCTGCACGCCGACCGCCGTACCGTCACCGCCGCGATCGAGATCGAGGGCCCCGGCGTCGGTCTGCGCGACTCGGAGGACCAGGAGGCCCTGGTCGAACGGTTCGGCACGCTGCTCAAGCACGTCGCCAACGGGGACGGCTACGTCACCCGCCTCCAGATGCTGGCCCGCACCCTGCCCGCCGACCCCGACGCGCACGCCAAGGACGTCGAGCGGCGCGGTGACGACAAGTCGCCGGAGTGGCTCAAGGAGTCCTACGACCAGCTGCAGTCGATGGTCTCGACCTCCTCCGAGCAGCACCGCGCCTACCTCGTCGCCTGCATGCACTACACCCGCGACCTCTCCGCCGAGGCCCAGGCCATCGCCCGCGCCTCCCGGCACGGCGGCGGCAAGCGGAAGCTGGACCGGGACGGCGGCCTCGCCGTCGTCATGGCCCGCGAGCTGACGGACATCTGCGCCCGGCTCGCCGAGGCCGACATCCGCGTCCGCCAGCCGCTCGGCCAGAGCCGGCTGTCGTCGCTGGTGCACTCCATGTACGACCCCGACCACCCCATCGACCACATCCAGGCCATGACCCAGCGCAACGCCTGGCCGGCCGAGCTCGACGCCATGCAGCCGACGTACCTCCAGGCGAAGACCCGCGAGTCGTCGACGCGCGAGCCGTGGTGCCACGCCACCGCGTGGATCAAGGAGTGGCCGATGACCCCGGTGGGCGTCAACTTCCTCGCCCCGCTGCTCGTCCACACCCCGGATGTGATCCGCACCGTCGCCGTCTGCATGGATCTGGAGCCCACCGACGTGGCCATCGAGCGGATGCTCACGGAGAAGACGAACGACGACGCGGACGCCTCCCGCGCCGCCAAGATGAACCGCGTCGTCGACCCGCGGGACGTCGCCCACCACTCCCGCGTCGACCAGCGCGGCGAGGACCTGGCCAGCGGCGCCGCCGGCGTCAACCTCGTCGGGTACATCACCGTCTCGTCCCGCTCTCCCGAGGAACTGGCCCGCGACAAGCGGACCATAAGAGCGTCGGCCGGCAAGAGCTACCTCAAGCTGGAGTGGTGCGACCGCGAACACCACCGGGCCTTCGTCAACACGCTGCCGTTCGCGACCGGCATCCGACGATGACCGATACGCCCGGAAGAACCGGCGAAACCGGCGAGACCGCCACCACCAGGACCACCGGGACCTCCAGAACCACCGGCACCACCGGCACGACCGGCCCATGAACGCCAGACGCCGCAGACGACGCTAGACCTAGGGGCGACCGCCGTGCTCGATCCGCTCTCCGCCATCACCAACGCCTTCACCAGCTTCCTCTTCGGGAAGGTGGAGACGACCCGCCTGCCCGTCCGCACCTCCACCGGGCAGGCGCAGGCCGTCTACCTCCCCACCGCGGCGCCCGGCCTGGGCGACTCCGGCGTGATCATCGGGCGCGAGGTGTACTCCGGCAAGGGCTACATCTACGACCCGTTCCAGCTGTACGGCCAGCAACTGCCCGCGCCGCACTGGCTGGTGCTCGGCGAGTCCGGCAACGGCAAGTCGGCGCTGGAGAAGACGTACGTCCTGCGGCAGCTCCGGTTCCGCGACCGGCAGGTCGTCGTCCTCGACGCCCAGGGCGAGGACGGCGTCGGCGAGTGGAACCTCATCGCACAGCAGCTCGGCATAACCCCGATCCGGCTCGACCCCATGGCCGCCCTCGACGGCGGCATCCGGCTCAACCCGCTCGACCCGTCCATCACCACCACCGGCCAGCTCGCCCTGCTGCGCACGATCATCGAGGTCGCCATGGGCCGCGGCCTCGACGAACGCTCCGGCTTCGCGCTCAAGGTCGCCCACGCCTATGTCAACGAATCGGTGACCGACCGGCAACCGGTGCTGACGGACATCGTCGAACAACTCCGCCATCCGGAGGCCGAGTCGGCGGAGTCCATGAACGTCGACATAGACGACGTACGGGCCTGGGGCCTGGATGTCGCGCTCGTCCTCGACCGCCTGGTCGACGGCGACCTCCGCGGCATGTTCGACGGGCCGACGACCGCCGGCATCGATCTCGACGCCCCGCTGATCGTCTTCGACCTCTCCCACATCGACCGCAACTCCATCGCCATGCCCATCCTCATGGCGATCGTGGGCGTCTGGCTCGAACACACCTGGATCCGCCCGGACCGCAAGAAGCGCATCTTCCTCGTCGAGGAAGCCTGGCACATCATCAACTCCCCTTTCGTCGCCCAACTCTTCCAGCGGCTCCTGAAGTTCGGCCGCCGACTCGGCCTGTCGTTCGTCGCCGTGGTGCACCACCTCTCCGACGTCGTCGACGGCGCGGCCGCCAAGGAGGCGGCGGCCATCCTCAAGATGGCCTCCACCCGGACGATCTACGCCCAGAAGGCGGACGAGGCCCGCGCCACCGGCCGGGTCCTCGGCCTCCCCCGCTGGGCCGTCGAGATCATCCCCACCCTCACCCCCGGCATCGCCGTCTGGGACGTCAACGGCAATGTCCAGGTCGTCAAACACCTGATCACGGACGCCGAACGCCCGCTCGTCTACACCGACCGCGCCATGACCGAGGACGGCGTCATCGACCGCGGCCCGGCCCCCGAACGGGCGGCGGCGGACCGCGCGGCGACGGCGCGCGAACGGTATCCGGACCCGGACGAGGTGTTTGGCACGACGCCCCGGTCGACGGTGGCCTGACCGTGGCGCAGGGTTCGCGGCCCCCGGGGGAGCGGGGCACCGGCGGGGTGCCGGACGGCCTGCTGGTCGGCGCCTTCGCCTTCCTGCTGGGGATAACGGTGCTGCTGTGGTCGGCGACCGGCCTGGCGGGCTTCTTCACGCACGGCCGCTGGCCCGAGGCCGTCACCCTCACCCGCACGCCCCTGGCGCTACGGCACCTGATGTCCGACCCGCGCGACCTGTCCGCCGCCTGGCCGGACACCCCGCCGGACGAGCTGTCGGGGTACGGGCTGTTCTGGGGCATCGTGATCAGCGAAGCGCTGGTGGCCGTGGTGCTGCTGGTGTTCGCGCTCGGCACACTGACCCGCTGGCGCCGCGTCCGACGGGACCGGCGTGCCCAGCAGGACGCGGCGGTACGAGCAGGGGGCGGCGCCCCGGGGCACGCGGAGGCGGCGGCCACGCCGGTGACCGCAGAGGCGCCGCCCACGGCGGAGCCCCGGCCGGCGGGACCCCGGCGGACACCCACGGCAACGACATCCCAACAGGCCCCGGCGCCCGCGGCACCGACGGCACCGCAGCCGCCCACGCCCACGGAGACCGCACCGGCAGCTCCGGCCTCCCCGGAATCCGCGCCAACACCCCTCCCCGCGCCGCCCACCAGCAGCGACGCCCTCACGAACAACCACCCTCCCCACGTCCCCTCCCCGCGCCCGCCCGCCACACCCCCACGCCTCGTCTACGGCACGGACCGGCGGTCCACGGCGGCCCGGGCCATCCTGGAGGCCGCCGGACCGGTGCTGGTCACCACCAGCGATCCCGAACTGTGGGCGGACACCAAGGACTCCCGGGCGAAGCTCGGCCCGGTCCACGTCTTCGACCCGGGACACCTCCTCGACACTCCCGACCGGCTCCGCTGGAACCCGTCCGCCGGCTGCGAGTCCCGCGCCACGGCCGCCGCCCGCGCGAACGCGCTCCTCGCGCCCGTCCGCCCGTTGAGCGCCCTGGACTCACTGACTGCCGAGACGGCGGAGACACTGCTGGGCTGCTGGCTGCACGCGGCGGCCGTGGACGGCCGCCCGTTCCGGCAGGTGCACCGCTGGGCCCAGGGCACCTCGGCCCACGAACCCGTACGGATCCTCCGCACCAGCCCCAAGGCGGCGGCCGGTTCGGCGGGCGAACTGGAGTCCGCGCTGACCGGACACCCGGAACGAAGAGACATGGCACAGGAGTTGACAGCCCGCGCCCTCAATGCGCTGTCTTCGGTCCACATTCGCGACGCGTGCAATCCAAATCGGTCGGATGTGCTCGCGCTGGAATCATTCGCCGCGGAGATGGGAACGCTCTACGTGGTGGGTGAGGCGATTGAGGATCCCCGCACCCGCCCGGGTGCGATGCCCTTGCTGACCGCACTCACCGCGCACGTGGTCGAGCGCGGCCGGGGCGTGGCCGAACGGTCACCTTCCGGTCGGCTCGACCCACCACTCACCCTGGTCCTGGACGACGTGGCGGCCGTCGCCCCGCTGCCCCTCCTCCCGGACCTCCTGGAGGACGGCGCCGAACTCGGCCTGCCCACCCTGGCCCTGATGCGCTCCGAGGAACAGGCCCGCACCCGCTGGCCCCGCCGCACCCTGACCGGCTGAGCCGATACGAAGACGATGGCGGGTTCTCACCCTCTGGAACCACGGCAGACGTTTCCCCCACAGGAGGGGCGGGCAGAGCGCGCTAGGTGACGGTGGCGACGGAACTACGCGTATGGGTGGCGATGGGCAAGCGGCACGGCGCCGCCATACTGCCTCCGCAGCTGCTGGAGCGGCTCGCGGCCTGGGCGACGCCCGTCGAGTCCCTGGCGGACGCGGACGTCGTCGTCACCGGCTGGGGCACGACCCTGGTCCTGGACGAGGAGACGCTTGCGGCGGCGCCCCGCCTGCGGGCACTGGTGCACACGGGGGGCTCGGTGCGGACGATCGTCACCTCCGCGGTGTGGGAGCGGGGACTCACCGTCTCCTCGGCCGCCGACGTCAACGCCGGCCCTGTCGCCGAGTTCGCGTACGCCCAGATCGCTTTGGCGGCGAAGCGGGCCCTCGGCACCGCGGCGGGCTACCGCGCGGGGTGGTGGCCGGCGTTCGGGGCGCGGGAGGGGGCGGACGGCCGGACGGTGGGGGTCGTGGGGGCGTCACGGATCGGCCGGCGCGTGCTGTCCCGGCTGCACGGTTCGGAGGCGGGATACCGGATCCTGTTGTACGACCCATACGTCTCCGCCGTGGACGCCAAGCGGCTGGGCGCCGAGCTCACCGATATCCACACCCTGTGTGCGACCAGCTCGATCGTCACGCTGCACGCCCCTGAACTCCCCGAAACGCGGCGTCTGCTGAACGCCGAGCGCCTCGCCCTGATGCCGGACGGCGCCACTGTGGTGAATACGGCGCGGGGCACGCTCGTCGATACGGACGCGCTGGTACGGGAATGCGCGTCGGGCCGCCTGGACGCCTTCCTCGATGTCACGGACCCCGAACCCCTGCCCGCCGGCCATGCGTTGCTCACCCTCCCGAACGTCTTCCTCACGCCGCATATCGCCGGCTGTCAGGGGGACGAAGTCCGGCGGCTGGGCGCGTTCGCGGTGGACGAGGTGGGGCGGCTGGCGCGGGGCGAGCCGTTGCTGGGGGCGATACGGCGAGAGGAATGGGCGCGGATGGCGTGACGAACGGAATAGGGCGCCGGAAATGGCGCCGGAAACGCAGAAGAGCCCCGGGCCGGATTGCTTTCACAATCCGAGCCCGAGGCTCTTCTTCACATTTAGTTCGGCGGCGTCCTACTCTCCCACACGGTCCCCCATGCAGTACCATCGGCGCTGAAAGGCTTAGCTTCCGGGTTCGGAATGTAACCGGGCGTTTCCCTAACGCTATGACCACCGAAACACTATGAAACATATCAACAACCGGCATATTGGTTGTTCGTGGTTTCAGAACCAACACAGTGGACGCGAGCAACTGAGGACAAGCCCTCGGCCTATTAGTACCAGTCAGCTCCAACCGTTACCGGTCTTCCACACCTGGCCTATCAACCCAGTCGTCTACTGGGAGCCTTACCCCATCAAGTGGGTGGGAGTCCTCATCTCGAAGCAGGCTTCCCGCTTAGATGCTTTCAGCGGTTATCCCTCCCGAACGTAGCCAACCAGCCATGCCCTTGGCAGAACAACTGGCACACCAGAGGTTCGTCCGTCCCGGTCCTCTCGTACTAGGGACAGCCCTTCTCAAGACTCCTACGCGCACAGCGGATAGGGACCGAACTGTCTCACGACGTTCTAAACCCAGCTCGCGTACCGCTTTAATGGGCGAACAGCCCAACCCTTGGGACCGACTCCAGCCCCAGGATGCGACGAGCCGACATCGAGGTGCCAAACCATCCCGTCGATATGGACTCTTGGGGAAGATCAGCCTGTTATCCCCGGGGTACCTTTTATCCGTTGAGCGACGGCGCTTCCACAAGCCACCGCCGGATCACTAGTCCCGACTTTCGTCCCTGCTCGACCCGTCGGTCTCACAGTCAAGCTCCCTTGTGCACTTACACTCAACACCTGATTGCCAACCAGGCTGAGGGAACCTTTGGGCGCCTCCGTTACCCTTTAGGAGGCAACCGCCCCAGTTAAACTACCCACCAGACACTGTCCCTGATCCGGATCACGGACCCAGGTTAGACATCCAGCACGACCAGAGTGGTATTTCAACGACGACTCCACACACACTGGCGTGCATGCTTCACAGTCTCCCACCTATCCTACACAAGCCGAACCGAACACCAATATCAAGCTATAGTAAAGGTCCCGGGGTCTTTCCGTCCTGCTGCGCGAAACGAGCATCTTTACTCGTAGTGCAATTTCACCGGGCCTATGGTTGAGACAGTCGAGAAGTCGTTACGCCATTCGTGCAGGTCGGAACTTACCCGACAAGGAATTTCGCTACCTTAGGATGGTTATAGTTACCACCGCCGTTTACTGGCGCTTAAGTTCTCAGCTTCGCCTGGACGAATCCAAGCTAACCGGTCCCCTTAACGTTCCAGCACCGGGCAGGCGTCAGTCCGTATACATCGCCTTACGGCTTCGCACGGACCTGTGTTTTTAGTAAACAGTCGCTTCTCGCTGGTCTCTGCGGCCACACCCAGCTCAAGGAGTAAATCCCATCACCGGACATGGCCCCCCTTCTCCCGAAGTTACGGGGGCATTTTGCCGAGTTCCTTAACCATAGTTCACCCGAACGCCTCGGTATTCTCTACCTGACCACCTGAGTCGGTTTAGGGTACGGGCCGCCGTGAAACTCGCTAGAGGCTTTTCTCGACAGCATAGGATCATCCACTTCACCACAATCGGCTCGGCATCAGGTCTCAGCCTTAACGTGTGACGGATTTGCCTACCACACGGCCTACACCCTTACCCCGGGACAACCACCGCCCGGGCTGGACTACCTTCCTGCGTCACCCCATCGCTTACCTACTACAAGTCTGGATCGTCGGCTCCACCACTTTCCATTCCCCGAAGGGTCCGGAACGGCTTCACGGACTTAGCATCGCCTGATTCGATATTGGGCGTTTCAAAGCGGGTACCGGAATATCAACCGGTTGTCCATCGACTACGCCTGTCGGCCTCGCCTTAGGTCCCGACTTACCCTGGGCAGATCAGCTTGACCCAGGAACCCTTAGTCAATCGGCGCACACGTTTCCCACGTGTGTATCGCTACTCATGCCTGCATTCTCACTCGTGAACCGTCCACAACTCGCTTCCGCGGCTGCTTCACCCGGCACACGACGCTCCCCTACCCATCACAGTCCCCGTTAGAGGTACGTACTGCAATGACACGACTTCGGCGGTACGCTTGAGCCCCGCTACATTGTCGGCGCGGAATCACTTGACCAGTGAGCTATTACGCACTCTTTCAAGGGTGGCTGCTTCTAAGCCAACCTCCTGGTTGTCTCTGCGACTCCACATCCTTTCCCACTTAGCGTACGCTTAGGGGCCTTAGTCGATGCTCTGGGCTGTTTCCCTCTCGACCATGGAGCTTATCCCCCACAGTCTCACTGCCGCGCTCTCACTTACCGGCATTCGGAGTTTGGCTAAGGTCAGTAACCCGGTAGGGCCCATCGCCTATCCAGTGCTCTACCTCCGGCAAGAAACACACGACGCTGCACCTAAATGCATTTCGGGGAGAACCAGCTATCACGGAGTTTGATTGGCCTTTCACCCCTAACCACAGGTCATCCCCCAGGTTTTCAACCCTGGTGGGTTCGGTCCTCCACGAAGTCTTACCTCCGCTTCAACCTGCCCATGGCTAGATCACTCCGCTTCGGGTCTTGGGCGCGCTACTCAATCGCCCTATTCGGACTCGCTTTCGCTACGGCTTCCCCACACGGGTTAACCTCGCAACACACCGCAAACTCGCAGGCTCATTCTTCAAAAGGCACGCAGTCACGACACAAGAAGCAAGCTCCCTGTGCGACGCTCCCACGGCTTGTAGGCACACGGTTTCAGGTACTATTTCACTCCGCTCCCGCGGTACTTTTCACCATTCCCTCACGGTACTATCCGCTATCGGTCACCAGGGAATATTTAGGCTTAGCGGGTGGTCCCGCCAGATTCACACGGGATTTCTCGGGCCCCGTGCTACTTGGGTGTCTCTCAAACGAGCCGCAATGATTTCAGCTACGGGGGTCTTACCCTCTACGCCGGACCTTTCGCATGTCCTTCGCCTATCACTACGGTTTCTGACTCGTCCCGTCGCCGGCAGACGACAGAAGAGAGATCCCACAACCCCGCATGCGCAACCCCTGCCGGGTATCACACGCAAACGGTTTGGCCTCATCCGGTTTCGCTCGCCACTACTCCCGGAATCACGGTTGTTTTCTCTTCCTGCGGGTACTGAGATGTTTCACTTCCCCGCGTTCCCTCCACACTGCCTATGTGTTCAGCAGCGGGTGACAGCCCATGACGACTGCCGGGTTTCCCCATTCGGACACCCCCGGATCACAGCTCGGTTGACAGCTCCCCGGGGCCTATCGCGGCCTCCCACGTCCTTCATCGGTTCCTGGTGCCAAGGCATCCACCGTGCGCCCTTAAAAACTTGGCCACAGATGCTCGCGTCCACTGTGCAGTTCTCAAACAACGACCAGCCACCCGTCACAACCCACCAACAGGCGGACCTTTACCGGGGCCGGCAGAAGGCAACAAGCTCACGCTCGCACCCTCAGACACCCAACAGCGTGCCCGACCCAGCCTCGCAAGACCCTGTGTTCCACGCCGAAGCAGTACTAACAAGTCCTTTGAAACTGTGCCGAATAGTCAACGTTCCACCCATGAGCAACCGTACGAGACATTCGCTCGTAGTCGGCTATGTGCTCCTTAGAAAGGAGGTGATCCAGCCGCACCTTCCGGTACGGCTACCTTGTTACGACTTCGTCCCAATCGCCAGTCCCACCTTCGACGGCTCCCTCCACAAGGGTTGGGCCACCGGCTTCGGGTGTTACCGACTTTCGTGACGTGACGGGCGGTGTGTACAAGGCCCGGGAACGTATTCACCGCAGCAATGCTGATCTGCGATTACTAGCAACTCCAACTTCATGGGGTCGAGTTGCAGACCCCAATCCGAACTGAGACCGGCTTTTTGAGATTCGCTCCACCTCGCGGTATCGCAGCTCATTGTACCGGCCATTGTAGCACGTGTGCAGCCCAAGACATAAGGGGCATGATGACTTGACGTCGTCCCCACCTTCCTCCGAGTTGACCCCGGCAGTCTCCTGTGAGTCCCCATCACCCCGAAAGGCATGCTGGCAACACAGAACAAGGGTTGCGCTCGTTGCGGGACTTAACCCAACATCTCACGACACGAGCTGACGACAGCCATGCACCACCTGTACACCGACCACAAGGGGGCACCCATCTCTGGATGTTTCCGGTGTATGTCAAGCCTTGGTAAGGTTCTTCGCGTTGCGTCGAATTAAGCCACATGCTCCGCTGCTTGTGCGGGCCCCCGTCAATTCCTTTGAGTTTTAGCCTTGCGGCCGTACTCCCCAGGCGGGGAACTTAATGCGTTAGCTGCGGCACGGACGACGTGGAATGTCGCCCACACCTAGTTCCCAACGTTTACGGCGTGGACTACCAGGGTATCTAATCCTGTTCGCTCCCCACGCTTTCGCTCCTCAGCGTCAGTATCGGCCCAGAGATCCGCCTTCGCCACCGGTGTTCCTCCTGATATCTGCGCATTTCACCGCTACACCAGGAATTCCGATCTCCCCTACCGAACTCTAGCCTGCCCGTATCGAATGCAGACCCGGGGTTAAGCCCCGGGCTTTCACATCCGACGCGACAAGCCGCCTACGAGCTCTTTACGCCCAATAATTCCGGACAACGCTTGCGCCCTACGTATTACCGCGGCTGCTGGCACGTAGTTAGCCGGCGCTTCTTCTGCAGGTACCGTCACTTTCGCTTCTTCCCTGCTGAAAGAGGTTTACAACCCGAAGGCCGTCATCCCTCACGCGGCGTCGCTGCATCAGGCTTTCGCCCATTGTGCAATATTCCCCACTGCTGCCTCCCGTAGGAGTCTGGGCCGTGTCTCAGTCCCAGTGTGGCCGGTCGCCCTCTCAGGCCGGCTACCCGTCGTCGCCTTGGTAGGCCATCACCCCACCAACAAGCTGATAGGCCGCGGGCTCATCCTGCACCGCCGGAGCTTTCCACCACCGAGCATGCGCTCAGCAGTCATATCCGGTATTAGACCCCGTTTCCAGGGCTTGTCCCAGAGTGCAGGGCAGATTGCCCACGTGTTACTCACCCGTTCGCCACTAATCCCCTCCCGAAGGAGGTTCATCGTTCGACTTGCATGTGTTAAGCACGCCGCCAGCGTTCGTCCTGAGCCAGGATCAAACTCTCCGTGAATGTTTACCGGTAATCCGGTGCACACACACGAGAGCGGAACGACCAGGCGGAATAGGCCCGGTCGTTCACAGCGTCCTCGCTGTGTTTTTCAAAGGAACCTCATCCAGGACCACAAGGATCCGTGGACGGGGTTGTTTTATAGTCTGGCGTTGACTTTTGGCACGCTGTTGAGTTCTCAAGGAACGGACGCTTCCTTTGTACTCACCCGAGAGACTCTCTCAGGCTTTCCTCCGGGCGCTTCCCTTCGGTGTTTCCAACCTTACCAGATCCTTTTCCGTTCCGTTTCCGGCCCGGATTCGAAATCCGATCCCCTGTTGGCGGGGTTTGTTTCTCGCCTTGCGGCGTGATCACTACTTTACCGGATTTCCCCCGCGGCTCCTAATCGGAGCCCCGGGCCTGAATCGAAACGAATTCCGGCATGCCGAAATCCATCCCGTTCAGGGGCCGTGCAGTAGTGGATCCCGCCGAGTGGCGTGAAGCGCCGCCCCGGCTTCCTCGCGGACGCCGTGGCAACTCGAAGAACTCTACACGAGGTTCAGGAGTGCTCGTGCCACCCCCCAGCCACCCCCCACCCGCTCCCACGCACTCCCATGCGCCCCCACGCCCCCGCCGCTGTCCCTACTACTTCCCGCCCCTCACGGACCGCTTCCCGCCCGCGCGCCGCACCCGCTCCTCGTACTCCCGCCGGTGCAGGTTCTCCCCAGGGGCCTCTTGGAGTGCCCGGAGGGACCAGGCCAGGAAGACGCCGATGAAGCCGATCACCATCAGAGACTGGGTCGACTCCCCACTCCCCGCCCGGCCCCCAGCCCCACTTCCCCCTCGCCTCTCCCCACCCCGCACGAACCCCTCCCATGTGCGCCGGAAGGCGAGTGCCGTACAGACGGCCACCCCGACCACCACGATCACGTTCACCAGGCCGCCCACCTTGGCGATGGCGAGGCCCTGGTAGCCGAGGCGCAGGAGCAGGGCGCCCGCCACGGCCGCCGCCAGTCCGCCGACGGCGACGGCGGCGCGGCGCCAGGCGTAGCCGCCGCCGTGCTCGACCCAGGTCGTTCCGAAGAACCGGATGGGCTCGGGCTCCGGCGGGCCGGCGGAGGGTGTTGTCCGCTTCTGGGTGCTCATGCGCCGATTATTGACCTGCTGGGACCCCGCGTCCGTGTCGATCAATATCGATCGTCACGCGCACCGGACCGTCACGAAGTCGCTGCTTCCGGTTTTCACATAGGCGTCGGATACATACTGACCCGGCGCGATGTTGTCCCAGATGTTCGTCGTACCGCAGGGGCCCGAGACGGTCTCGCCGCGCGTCTGGCAGCGGATGGCGACGCTGGTGTTCTGAGGGAGGATCTTGACCAACCGGCTGCTGGTGCTGGGGCCGCTCCGCACGTTCACCTGGTATCCGGGGGCCAGCGGATAGAAAACGGCCTCCGCCGCGGCCTGGACGGACGGTATGGATGAAGCGGACGATGCCTCGGTGACGACCGTCCCGTCCTCGGCCGTGCTTCGGGCCCGCTCCTCGACGATCTCTTCGCTGGCCATAGTGGGCCCTCCCCTGTTTCGAAATGACCGTCAAAAGACTGTTGTTGACGGGCCGATGACATGCGCAGGCTAGCAAGGTCGGGCACGTCCTCCCGGGCAACAGGTGCCCCATCGATTAGGCTCCGCAAGCCGCCTATGCGGCCGACACGACACGGGGGTGGGGAATGCCGCCGCTGCGCGATACCGGGAACGGCCCGGAAGCGGAGGATCCGGAGTACGCGGGCCGGTACCGCCTGGAGGGTCGGCTCGGCGCGGGCGGCATGGGCGTCGTCCACCTGGCGCACTCGCCCTCGGGGCTGCGGCTCGCCGTCAAGGTCGTGCACGCCGAGTACGCGGCGGACCCGGAGTTCAGGGCGCGCTTCCGGCAGGAGGTGGCGGCGGCCCGACGGGTCAGCGGCGCGTTCACCGCGCCGGTCGTGGACGCCGACCCGGACTGCGACCGGCCGTGGATGGCGACGCTGTGCATCGCCGGGCCGACCCTCGCCGCGTACATCAAGCGGAACGGCCCGCTGCCCCCGGACGAGGTGCGCAGGCTGGCGGCGGGGCTCGCGGAGGCGCTGCGCGACATCCACCGGGCCGGGGTCGTCCACCGCGATCTGAAGCCCAGCAACGTCCTCCTCTCCGAGGACGGGCCGAAGGTCATCGACTTCGGTATCTCCCGGCCGTACGACAGCGAGTTGCGGACGGAGACGGGGAAGCTGGTCGGCACCCCACCGTTCATGGCGCCCGAGCAGTTCCAGCGGCCGCGTGAAGTGGGGCCGGCGGCCGACGTGTTCGCGCTCGCGTCGGTGCTCGTCCACGCGGCGACCGGGCGCGGGCCGTTCGCGTCCGACAGCCCGTACCTCGTCGCGTACCAGGTGGTGCACGACGAGCCGGAGCTGGAGGGGGTGCCCGAGGACCTCGTACCGCTGCTCAGGGACTGCCTGGCGAAGGATCCCGGGCTGCGGCCGACGCCGGACGTCATCATGTCCCGGCTGCCGGAGCCCGCGCCGGGCGGTCGGCTCGCTCCCTCCTGGCTGCCGGAGGTCGCGCCCCGGCTGCCCGACGTCCCGTACAAGCCGCCGCCCCGGCCTCCCCGCCGCGCCCTGCGACCGCCCCGGGCGGAGGCGCGGCCCCCGCGGTCGGACACTCCCGTCACCCACTCCGCCCGCCTTCCCGCCCAGGGCGCGGCGCGCGGCACGGACGAGGAGCCACCGGCGGCGCGGCCCCGGTGGCGGCGCGTCACCTGGTTCGCGGTGGGGGCGCTGGCGACCGTCGCGCTCGGCGTGGGCGCCGGATGGGCCGTCCGGCAGGCCGACGGCGAGGACGAGCCGCTCCAGACCCGGGCCACCGCCGCGAGCACCGTCTGGCAGCCGTGGCAGGTCCCGCTGCCGGGAAAGCCGCCCGGGAAGCCGGGCGAGGCCCGTCCGGCCTTCTGCGACCACTCCGAGGACGCTCTGTACTGCTCCGCTCCCGGGCTCCTCGCCGTCCGGATCAACAGCTACGACGGCACGGTGGCGTGGCGGCGTGAGGAGACGGGTCGGCGGGCGGACGCGTTGGCGGCCCCCGTCGTCGCCGGCGGCCTGGTGCACGTCCTGTCCGCCGACGGCCGCCGGCTGCTCGCCCTCGACGCCGCCTCGGGGCGGCAGCGCTGGGCCGGTGACGTGTCGCGGTACCGGGGACGGGTCTTCTTCGCGGAGGACACGGTCCTGCTGGTCGCCGAGGACGGCACGGTCACCGCGCTCGACGCACGGACCCACAAGGAGCGCTGGCGGCACGGCGTCCCCGGCTTCCGCACCCCGGTCTTCTCCTCCTACGGCACCGGCCCGGCCTACGCCGTCACGCCGTCGGACAACGGCCGGTCCACGCGGGTCGTCGCCCTCGACCCGCTCACCGGCAAGACACTGTGGCAGTGGACGGCGAACGGCAACCTGTCGGTCGTCGGCGCCCGGTGGGACGGCGGGCTCTACCTGACCGCCTCCGACACGGACAACCGGGTCTCCGCCGTGGTGCGCTACGACCCGGCGGCGCGGCGCGAGCGCCGGGTGCTGCTGAGCGCGCCGGTGATCGCGGCGAGCGCGGTGGCGCGGCGGGACGCCGTCTACGTGCTGTCGAACGACGGCGGGCTGACCTCGGTGGACACCGAGCGGGGGCTGCAGTTGTGGCGGACGGAGACGTCGGTGGCCAACGCGTCGGCCCTGGTGGCCGACCACCGCAGGGTGTACTTCTCGGCGGCGGACGGCCGGCTGATAGCGGTGGACGCGCTCGGGGGCGAACTGCTCGGCCAGACGAAGCCGCGGCTCGCCAAGGCCGGGCAGGGCTTCCCGGGGGTGCTGCCGCCGCCGGTCGCGGCGCGCGGGAAGGTGTACGGCTCCGCGCCCGACGGAACGGTGTTCGCGCTGAACGGGCGGGAGCCGGAGCACTGGCGTTGAGGGGCCGCCGTCGGAAGGCCGGTCCGCGGCGGCTGTCGCGGCGGCCGGTCGCCGGACGTACGGCGTCGGGAGGTCCGCCAGCGGCGGTCGTCGCCGGAGGTACGGCAGCGGGCCCACCGGTCGCGGCGGGCCGGTCGCCGCGCGGTGCCGGCGGTCGGTGCGCGGCGTCGGCGGTCGGTGGGCGGCGCCGATGGTCCCCGCGCGGCGGTGCCGGCAGTCGTGACATGGCCGGTGCGCCGCCGTCTATGCCCGGCGGGCCCGGTCCGGCGCGGTCAGCCCGGCACCGGCAGCCCGGCAGCGTGCGTTCCCGCGCCGCGCGGCCCGACCCGGTGCGTCAGTCGTGGTCGACGTGTTCCCGCAGGACCGCCCGGTCGGCCGCGTCGATGTCGTATGTGGTCTTGTTCCAGTCGTTCGGGGTCACGACGTCCACCTTCCAGATCAGTTTCCCGCCTCCTCCGGTCTTCTCGTCGCTCGTCTCGAGTTCGAGCGTGGTGACCGTCCCCTTCCTCCGGCCGGTGGCCGTCGTGGCCGCGTCCCGCGGGGTGACGCGGGCGGCCTTGAGGTGGTCGGCGCGTTCGTGTTTGTCGTCGCTGTCCTGGTCGGTGTCGGCGGACGACTTCACGACCTTGCCCGTGACGCCGTCGACGACGACGGAGTGGGACGTCCCGTCGGCCGTCGCGACCTCGGCGTGCCACTCGGGCCCGCCGTCCGGGGCTCGTTTCAGTTCGACGGCGAGAAGCTTGCCGCCCGTGACGTCGCCGGTCGCGGCCCGGGCGGCCTGCTCCCAGTCGGCCTTCGCGGCCGGGACCAGCGCCTTGCGCTCGGCCTGGTCCGTGGTGAGCGGCCGTTCGGGGGCGGGGCTCGGGCCCGTCACCGTCGGCGCCCGGGAGCCGGACGGCGAGCCGGCGGCCGATGGGGAGGCGGCCTTCCCGCCGTCGTCCCCGCACCCGGCGAGGAGCAGGCCGGCCGCGGCCGCGCCGCAGACGGCCAGCGGGGCGACGCGGCGCGGCGGTCGTGCGCAACGGGAGGGGTTGTCGTCCGTACGGTCCTGGTCGCGTCCACTCGGTGCCATGCGTGAACGTTTTGCCCGGCGGCCGTCCTCCATGTCCCGTCACCCGCGCGGATCACCCGCGTGCGCGGTACACGGAGGACGGGCCGGTCAGCCCAGCTTGGTGATGTCCCGCACCGCGCCCTTGTCCGCGCTGGTCGCCATCGCCGCGTACGCCCGGAGCGCCTGCGACACCTTGCGCTCGCGGTTCCGGGGCGCGTAGACGCCGCCGAGGGCCGCGCGGCGGGCCGCCAAGTCCTCGTCGGACACCAGCAGTTCGATGCTCCGGGACGGGATGTCGATGCGGATGCGGTCGCCGTCCTCGACGAGGGCGATCGTGCCGCCGGACGCCGCCTCGGGCGAGGCGTGGCCGATGCTCAGGCCCGAGGTGCCGCCGGAGAAGCGGCCGTCGGTGATCAGCGCGCACTTGGCGCCCAGGCCGCGGCCCTTGAGGAACGAGGTGGGGTAGAGCATCTCCTGCATGCCGGGGCCGCCCTTGGGGCCCTCGTAGCGGACGACGACCACGTCGCCCTCCTTGACGCGCTTGGTGAGGATGGCGTCGACCGCCTCCTCCTGGGACTCGACGACGACGGCCGGGCCCTCGAACGTCCAGATCGACTCGTCGACACCGGCGGTCTTCACGACGCAGCCGTCCTCGGCGAGGTTGCCGTAGAGGACGGCGAGGCCGCCGTCGGCGGAGTAGGCGTGGGCGATGTCGCGGACGCAGCCGTTCGCGGCGTCGAGGTCGAGCGTCTCCCAGCGCTCGGACTGCGAGAACGCCTCGGCCGAGCGGACGCAGCCGGGGGCGGCGTGGAACATCTCGACGGCCTCGGGCGCGGGCGAACCCCCGCGCACGTCCCAGCGCTTGAGCCACTCGGCGAGCGAGTCGGCGTGCACGCTGTGCACGTCCTCGTGCAGGTGCCCGGCGCGGTGCAGCTCGCCGAGGATGGCGGGGATGCCACCGGCCCGGTGCACGTCCTCCATGTGGTACGAGCCGTTGGGCGCGACCTTGCAGACGCACGGGACGCGGCGCGAGACGGCGTCGATGCGGGCCATGTCGAAGTCGAGTCCGGCCTCCTGGGCGGCGGCCAGCAGGTGCAGGACGGTGTTGGTGGAGCCGCCCATCGCGACGTCGAGGGCCATCGCGTTCTCGAAGGCGGCGAGGGAGGCGACGGAACGCGGCAGGACCGTCGCGTCGTCCCGCTCGTACCAGCGGCGGGTGATCTCGACGACCGTGCGGCCGGCGGCCTCGTACAGCTCCTTGCGGGCGGTGTGCGTGGCGAGGACGGAGCCGTTGCCGGGGAGGGCCAGGCCCAGCGCCTCGACCAGGCAGTTCATGGAGTTGGCGGTGAACATGCCGGAGCAGGAGCCGCAGGTGGGGCAGGCGGCCTCCTCGATGCGGGCCAGGTCCTCGTCCGAGACGGACTCGGAGACGGCCTCCGACATCGCGCTGATCAGGTCGAGGTTGGTGCGGACCGTGCCGTCGACGAGCGTCGTCTTGCCGGCCTCCATGGGGCCGCCGGAGACGAAGACCGTGGGGATGTTCAGGCGGAGGGCGGCCATCAGCATGCCCGGCGTGATCTTGTCGCAGTTGGAGATGCAGATCAGCGCGTCCGCGCAGTGCGCTTCGGTCATGTACTCGACCGAGTCGGCGATCAGGTCGCGGGAGGGGAGGGAGTAGAGCATGCCGCCGTGGCCCATGGCGATGCCGTCGTCCACGGCGATGGTGTTGAACTCGCGCGGCACGCCGCCCGCCGCCTTGATCGCCTCCGAGACGATCCGGCCGACCGGCTGGAGGTGGGTGTGCCCCGGCACGAACTCCGTGAAGCTGTTCGCCACCGCGATGATCGGCTTGCCGAAGTCCTCGCGCGCTACACCCGCGGCGCGCAGAAGGGCTCGGGCGCCCGCCATGTTGCGGCCGTGGGTGACGGTACGGGACCTCAGCTCGGGCATGTTCGCTCCGCTCGTCGTGGTGTGGGTTCGAGGGTACGTGGGGGATCCGTGATCCGGACACGGTTTCCGGGATGTGAGATGCGCCCCGGTCCCTCCCCCGGCGAGGGCACCCCCGGCGGGCCGGCCGGAGGGAGCGCGGCCTACCCCCCGTCCAGATGCCGCTGCACCGCCGGTGCCACCATCCGCACCACATCCTCGAAGTTCGCCGACGCCAGCGGCTCCACCTTGATCACATGCCGCAGCATCACCACCCCCACCAGGTGCGCCGTCGCGATCTCGGAGCGCAACTGCGCGTCCGGGATGCCCAGCCCCCCGGCGATCCGCAGCATCAGCCGGTGCGTGACGAGGTCGCGGAAGACACCGGCGGCCGTCTCGTTGGCGACGGCCGAGCGGAGGATGGCGAGGACCGGCTCGCGCGTGACGGGGTTCTCCCAGACGCCGAGGATGAAGCGGGTGATGCGTTCGCCCGCGTGCTCCCGGTCGCCTTCGAGGAGGACGTCCGGCGCGGGCAGGGCGGGCGCGAAGGCGACCTCCACGGCCGCCGCGAACACCTGCTCCTTGGGGCCGAAGTAGTGGTGGACGAGGGCGGGGTCGACGTCCGCGCCCCGCGCGATGGCCCGGATGGACGCCTTGTCGTAGCCGCGCTCGGCGAACTCCGCGCGGGCGGCGGCGACGATGCGCTCCCGGGCGCCGGGACCGTTCCCGGCCTCCGCGCGGGGCGGCCGGCCGCGCCGTCTGGGCGGGGGTGAGGACTCGGTCACGGCCGGGCCGCGCCCGTCGGCGAGGCGAGGTGCAGCCGGGTGAAGGCCAGCGCCTCCGCCAGGTCCGCCTCCCGCTCGGCGGCCGACATGGCCCGCCGGGTGTTGACCTCGACGACGATGTGGCCGTCGAAGCCGCTGACCGCCAGCCGCTCCAGCAGCTCGGCGCAGGGCTGCTTGCCGCGCCCGGGGACCAGGTGCTCGTCCTTGTTGGAGCCGTTGCCGTCCGCGAGGTGGACGTGCGCGAGCCGGTCACCCATTCGGGCGATCATGTCGAGCGCCTCCGTACGGGCCGTCGCGGTGTGCGAGAGGTCGACGGTGAAGTGCCGGTAGTCGTCCTTGGTGACGTCCCAGTCGGGCGCGTAGGCGAGGAGCTCGCGGTCGCGGTAGCGCCACGGGTACATGTTCTCCACGGCGAAGCGGACGTCCGTCTCGTCGGCCATCCGCCAGACGCCGCGCACGAACTCCCGGGCGTAGGAGCGCTGCCAGCGGAACGGCGGGTGGACGACGACCGTGCTCGCGCCGAGCCGTTCGGCCGCGGCCTTCGCCCGCTGGAGCTTGACCCAGGGGTCCGTCGACCAGACGCGCTGGGTGATCAGCAGGCAGGGCGCGTGGACGGCGAGGATCGGCATCCGGTGGTAGTCCGAGAGCCGGCGCAGGGCGTCGATGTCCTGGCTGACCGGGTCGGTCCAGACCATGACCTCGACACCGTCGTAGCCCAGACGGGCGGCGATCTCGAAGGCCGTCGCCGTGGACTCCGGGTAGACCGAGGCCGTGGACAGGGCGACCTTCGCATCCGGGATGCGCACCACTGGCTCTGTCACGAAGGACAGCGTACGACCGCCCGTCACGCGGCGGGCAGGTGGTCCAGCTGTCACACGGCGGACACAGGTGATCTCGAGCCGTCACACGACGTGCGAGCGCTCCGCCTGCCACACGGCGGGCAGGTGGTCCAGGCGTCACACGGTGGGCAGGTGGTCCAGGCGCCGCAGGATGACGCCCTCCCGCAGCGCCCACGGGCACAGCTCGACCTCGTCCACCCCGAACAGGTCCATCGCGGCCTCCGCGACCAGCGCCCCGGCCGGCAGCTGCGCGGCCCTGCCCGCCGAGACGCCGGGCAGCGCGGCCCGCTCCTCGGGGGTCATGGCGGCCAGCCGGGGGACCCACTCCTCCAGCGCCTTGCGGGTGAGGACGCGCTGGGCGAGCAGGCCGGCGCCGGAGCCCGGGGCTCCGGCGATGCGGGCGAGCTGCTTGAACGTCTTGGAGGTGGCGACCGCGTGGTCGGGGGCGCCCAGCCGGGCGAACTCGCCGACCGTCCGGGCGATCTCCGCGCGGACGTGGCGGCGCAGCTCCCGGACGTCCTCGGGCGCGGGCAGCGGGTCGGGGAGGTGGGAGGAGGTGAGGCGGCCCGCGCCGAGGGGGAGGGAGACGGCGGCGTCGGGATCCTCGTCCTGCCCGGAGGCGATCTCCAGGGAGCCGCCGCCGATGTCCAGGACCAGCAGCTTGCCGGACGACCAGCCGAACCAGCGGCGGACGGCGAGGAAGGTGAGCCGCGCCTCCTCCTCCCCGGAGAGCACCGACAGCCGGACGCCGGTCTCCTCGTGGACGCGGGCGAGGACGGCGTCGGCGTTGGGCGCCTCGCGGACGGCGGAGGTGGCGAACGGCAGGACCTCCTCGACGCCCTTGTCCTCGGCCGCCCGCAGCGCGTCCCGGACGACGTCCACGAGCCGCTCGACGCCGGCGTCGGTGACCGCCCCGGAGCCGTCGAGGAGTTCCGCGAGGCGCAGCTCGGCCTTGTGCGAGTGGGCGGGCAGGGGGCGGGCGCCGGGGTGCGCGTCCACCACCAGCAGGTGGACCGTGTTCGATCCCACGTCCAGGACACCGAGTCTCATGTCGTGCACGCTACTGGGACCGGTGGGGACACATAGGCTTGAGGTGTGGCAAAGACGAAGAAGGCGAAGCCCGCCGCCAAGCAGCAGAGCGTCCCCGACGAGGTCGGGCTCGACTTCGCCCGTGCCTGGGTCGAGTTCCCGGACCCGGCCGACGACGAACAGGTCTTCCGCTGCGACCTGACCTGGCTGACGTCCCGCTGGACCTGCGTCTTCGGCAGCGGTTGCCAAGGCATCAAGGCGGGCCGGGCGGACGACGGCTGCTGCACCCTGGGCGCGCACTTCTCCGACGAGGACGACGAGCGGCGGGTGGCCGGCCACGTGGCGCGGCTCACCCCCGACGTCTGGCAGTTCCACGGCGAGGGCACCTCGGCGGCCGGCTGGACGCAGCTCGACGAGGACGGCGAACGGCAGACGCGCCGGTGGAAAGGCTCCTGCATCTTCCAGAACCGCCCCGGCTTCGCGGGCGGCGCCGGCTGCGCGCTGCACCTCCTCGCTCTGAAGGAGGGCCGGGAACCGCTGGAGACCAAGCCGGACGTGTGCTGGCAGCTGCCGGTCCGGCGGACGTACGACTGGATCGACCGGCCCGACGACACCCAGGTCCTCCAGGTCACCATCGGTGAGTACGACCGACGGGGCTGGGGTCCCGGCGGCCACGACCTCCACTGGTGGTGCACCTCCGCGCGCTCGGCGCACGGGGCCGGTGAGCCGGTGTACGTCAGCTACCGGGCGGAGCTGGTGGAACTGATGGGGAAGAAGGGGTACGCGCGGCTGGTGGAGCTGTGCGAGGAGCGGATGGCTTCGCTGCTGCCGATGGCTCCGCACCCGGCGGATCCGGTGGGGTGAGGCGCCGGCGCTTGCCGGGGGCGGGGGCGGGTTGGTGGGAGCCGCCGATCGACTGATCGACGGCCGGGCGGGGCTGAGCGGGGCCCCGCGTCAAGGTCCGCCCGGCGTGCGCGGGCGGGTGGCCTCGCGCGGGGCGCGTGCCGCTGCCGGGCCGGGTGCCCGCCGGAAGGGGGCGGCGGCTGCCGCCCCCTGGCGCTTCTCACCCGGCCTCGGTTCGCACGTCTCGGTCTACATGGTCTCGGTCCGGCGGAGCCGTCCCGGTCCGTCGACCGGCACCGTGGCGGGGCCCGGGGCCAGGCGGACCTGGGTCCGCCAGGGGTCGGCCGGTTCCCGGTCGGGGTCGGTGGCGACCGTGAAGGTCAGGGAGCGGCCGGGCAGGAGCACACCGCCCGTCCGGCCGAGGCGCAGCCAGGCCGCGCCGGGCGTGGCCGCCCAGTGCACCTCTCCGCCGACGGCCGTGACCGTGACGAGCGTGTCCTGACCGCTCGGCTGGGCCGCCACGGTCAGCCGCCCGAAGCCGGGCCAGGGGCCGGACGGCGCGGACGAGCCGGGCGGGGCGGGCCTGGCGGACGGTGCCGGGCGGGCGGCGGCGCGGCGCGGTGCCGCGGGAGTGACGGCCGAAGGGGCCCGGTCCGTAGGCGCGACGCCGCGTGCGGCGGGCGGTGGCGTGACGGAGGCCGGGGCGGTGACGCTGCCTGAGGCGGTCGCGTCGGCGGCAGCGGTCCTGGCGGTGAAGACGGTCGCGTCCGTGGCGCCTGAGGTGGCGAAGGCCGCGGACTGAGCGGGGGCTCCGGGGGGCCCGGCGATATCGGGCTTGCCGGAGCTGTCGAAGCCGCGAGCGGCATCAGCGCCGCTGCCAGTACCGCTGTTGCCGCTGTTGCCGCCGACGGATCTTGTGGCACCCGTAACGCCGGAATCACCGAACTCCTGGGATTCGGCGCGCCCCGCCTCCCGACCACCGTCGCCCGGACCGGCGACGGGCTCGCGCGGGGGACGTTCCGCGTCGTCGGCGGGCGCCCGGGAGGGGCGCTCGGGATCGTCGGCGGGCGCGTCGTCGGCCGTGACGGCGCCCTCTCCCGATTCCGCGCCGGGCCGGCCGCCCGACGGCGTCTCCCGGTAGGCGGCCCACAGCGCCAGGGCGGGCGCGGCGGCGACCGTCGCCACGACGGTGGTGGTGACCGCGCGGTGCCGCAGCCGGTTGCGGCGGCCCGACCGGTCGGCGGGCGGCAGCGGGAAGCCCTCGCGGTCGTAGCGCGGGCTGCCGGGGCGGGTGGCGCGGGCGTGCCGCAGGGCGGCCTGGAGAGCGGCCAGGGGGGCCTCGAACAGGGGGAGTTCCGCGCGGGACGCGGTGGTGCCCGGCCAGGGGGCGCCCGCGGTCACCCGCTCCGCCGTACGCCGGCAGCCGGGGCACTCGTCCACGTGCCGGACCAGTTCGCGGCGGGCGGCCGGACCGAGCGGAACCCGGGCGCCCCCTCCGCCGGCGAAGCGGGCGACGGCCGGGCAGCGGCCCGCGGCGGCGACGGCGAGGGCGGTGCGGGTGCGTTCGACCTCGCAGGCGGCACCGGCGAGCAGGGCCCGCGCCATCTCCGGTTCGAGGCGCAGCACGGCGGCGACGGCGTCGGACGGCAGACCGTGCCGCACGGACAGCTCCAGGGCCTCGCGCTGCACCGTGTCGGTCCCCGCCGCCTCCGGCCAGGCCAGGGGGTCGGACTCGGGGGCCCACCGGGGCGCCGCCGGGCCGGCGGCGAGCCGCCGCCGACAGGCCCAGCGGGCCAGGGCGTACAGCCAGGGTCTGGCCGGGCCGTAGGGGGCGCGGTCGGCGCGGCGTTCGGCCAGGGCCAGGGCCTCGGCGAGCGCGCAGGTCGCCGTGTCGGGTTCGCGGAGGAGGAACAGGCAGTACGTGTAGAGGCCGTTGAGGTAGGGGGCCACGCGGGAGAGGTGGAGGTGGGGCACCACGGGTGGCGGCGGGTCGTCCGGGTCGGGAGTGACGACCGAGGGCCGCGGGGAGTCCGCCGCGCGGTGGGGCGGCCGGGACCCGCCGGGGGCGTGCGGGGGCTGCTCATACCTGCTCGTCATCATTCCGGCGACCGTAGGGGGACCCGGATGGGCGCTTCGCGGCGCTCGGTCGGGTTTACCCCGTACGGGGGAGCTCATCCTGAGAAGGGCCGCTGTATCGGTACGTTCCGGGCGACTCGACGGCGCGGAGCGCGCCGGGGCACGCCGGGGCGGGGCGGATGCGCGGGGACGGCGGGGTGCGCCGGGCGCGTGCGGCATGAGCCGGTTCGGGCGGGTGGCGGGGGACGCCGGCAGGCGACCGCACGGGCCACGGAAGGCCACGCGGGACGCGCCGCCCGCTCCTGCCCACAGGCCACGCGGGACGCCCCGTCCACCCCCGCCCACAGGCCACGCGGGACGCCCCCCGCCCCCGCCCACAGCCCCCGGATCACCCCCCACGCCCCCGCACCGAACAACAGAGCGCCGGAGCGTTGTCAGTGGTTGCCGCTACGGTGACTCGCATGGCTGCCCGTACCTCTCGTTCGTCCGCCAAGGACCGACCCTCCTACCGCTGCACCGAGTGCGGCTGGACCACCGCGAAGTGGCTCGGCCGCTGTCCGGAGTGCCAGGCGTGGGGGACGGTCGAGGAGTACGGCGCGCCCGCCGTGCGGACGACCGCGCCCGGGCGGGTCACGTCCGCCGCGCTGCCCATCGGCCAGGTGGACGGCCGGCAGGCCACCGCGCGCGGTACGGGCGTCCCTGAGCTCGACCGGGTGCTGGGCGGCGGGCTGGTGCCGGGGGCGGTGGTGCTGCTGGCGGGCGAGCCGGGCGTGGGCAAGTCGACGCTGCTGCTGGACGTCGCGGCGAAGTCGGCGTCCGACGAGCACCGGACGCTGTACGTGACGGGTGAGGAGTCGGCGAGCCAGGTGCGGCTGCGGGCGGACCGCATCGGCGCGCTCTCGGAGCACCTGTACCTGGCGGCCGAGACGGACCTGTCGGCCGTCCTCGCCCACCTGGACTCCGTCAAGCCGTCGCTGCTGATCCTCGACTCGGTGCAGACCGTCGCCTCCCCGGAGATCGACGGCGCCCCCGGCGGCATGGCCCAGGTGCGCGAGGTGGCCGGCGCTCTCATCCGCGCCTCGAAGGAGCGCGGGATGTCAACGCTCCTCGTCGGCCATGTGACGAAGGACGGCGCGATCGCCGGGCCCCGGCTGCTGGAGCACCTGGTGGACGTCGTCCTGCACTTCGAGGGCGACCGGCACGCCCGGCTGCGCCTGGTCCGGGGCGTGAAGAACCGCTACGGGGCGACGGACGAGGTCGGCTGCTTCGAGCTGCACGACGAGGGCATCATCGGCCTGGCCGACCCGAGCGGTCTGTTCCTCACCCGCCGGGCGGAGCCGGTGCCGGGCACGTGCCTGACGGTCACTCTGGAGGGCCGCCGCCCGCTGGTGGCCGAGGTGCAGGCGCTCACGGTGGACTCGCAGATCCCGTCGCCCCGCCGCACCACCTCGGGCCTGGAGACGTCCCGCGTCTCGATGATGCTGGCGGTGCTCGAACAGCGGGGCCGCATCAGCGCCCTGGGCAAACGGGACATCTACAGCGCGACCGTCGGCGGCGTGAAGCTGTCCGAGCCGGCCGCCGACCTGGCCGTCGCCCTGGCCCTGGCCAGCGCCGCGAGCGACACCCCGCTGCCCAAGAACCTGGTGGCCATCGGCGAGGTGGGGCTGGCGGGCGAGGTCAGGCGGGTCACGGGCGTCCAGCGCCGGCTGGCGGAGGCGCACCGGCTCGGTTTCACCCACGCCCTGGTGCCGTCGGATCCGGGCAAGGTGCCCGCCGGGATGCGGGTGCTGGAGGTCGCCGACATAGGCGATGCGCTGCGGGTACTCCCCCGCGGCCGGCGCCGGTCCGGCGGAGGTGACGGCGCGGACGGCGGCGGGGGCGACGGCGGCGGGAAGACCGCGTCGCGGGCCCGGCCGGAGGACGCCCCTCTTCAATCGGCTCGGCGCCAGTAGACTTTCCCCTGGTCCCGCCCTCCCCCAGCACGCGACCGGAAACGGGGGCGCGGGGGCGGCCCGCGGCCACCGTTGACCATGCGACCGGAGGAGTGCAGTGGCAGCCAACGACCGGGCATCGGGCCCCGGCAGGGCCGGGGGCGGCTCCGGTGGCTCCCATGCCGACGGGCTGATGCGCGCCTCGCTGAGCGCCGTCGCGCCCGGCACGGCCCTGCGCGACGGGCTTGAGCGCGTTCTTCGCGGCAATACGGGCGGGCTCATCGTCCTCGGCATGGACAAGACCGTCGACTCGATGTGCACCGGCGGTTTCGTCCTCGACGTGGAGTTCACCGCGACCAGGCTCCGCGAGCTGTGCAAGCTCGACGGGGCGCTGATCCTCGACAAGGACATCACCAAGATCGTCCGGGCGGGTGTGCAGCTCGTGCCGGACGCGTCGATCCCGACGGAGGAGACCGGCACCCGGCACCGCACGGCGCAGCGGGTCTCCATCCAGTGCGGCTTCCCCGTCGTCTCCGTGAGCCAGTCCATGCGGCTGATCGCGCTGTACGTGGACGGGGAGCGGCGCGTGCTGGAGGAGTCCGGCGCGATCCTGTCCCGCGCCAACCAGGCGCTGGCCACCCTGGAGCGGTACAAGCTCCGGCTGGACGAGGTGGCCGGCACGCTCTCCGCCCTGGAGATCGAGGACCTGGTCACGGTCCGGGACGTCACCGCGGTCTCGCAGCGCCTGGAGATGGTGCGGCGCATCGCCACGGAGATCGCCGAGTACGTCGTCGAACTGGGCACCGACGGGCGTCTGCTCTCCCTCCAGCTCGACGAGTTGATCGCGGGCGTGGAGCCGGAGCGCGAGCTGGTCGTCCGGGACTACGTTCCCGAGCCGACCGCCAAGCGCACCCGCACGGTCCCCGAGGCGCTCACCGAGCTCGATTCGCTCACCCACACCGAGCTCCTCGAACTGCCCATCGTGGCGCGGGCCCTGGGCTACAGCGGCTCGCCGGAGACGCTGGACTCGGCCGTCTCGCCGCGCGGCTACCGTCTGCTGGCGAAGGTGCCGCGGCTGCCCGGCGCGATCATCGAGCGGCTGGTGGAGCACTTCGGCGGGCTGCAGAAGCTGCTGGCCGCGAGCGTGGACGACCTCCAGGCCGTGGAGGGCGTCGGCGAGGCCCGCGCCCGCTCGGTCCGCGAGGGGCTGTCCCGCCTGGCGGAGTCGTCGATCCTCGAGCGGTACGTGTAGGACCTGAGACACGACGGCGAGAGGGGGGTCCCGGCCGGGACCCCCCTCTCGCCGTAGGAACGCGCCGCCCTTGCCCGGGACGCTCAGCCCCTGCCCGGGACGCTCAGCCCTTGTCCAGGACGAACTGCCCGCGGTCGACCACGCCCCCGATCTTGACCTCGACCCGGTACGTACCCGCCGCGGCCGGCGCGCCGGCCGACGGGACGGCGCACTGCGGGGCGCTGCGCTTGCGGTCCCATTCCAGGGTGCGCTTGGTCTCGCCCGAGCCGGGCACCTCCACCAGCACCTCACCGCGGCCGCGCGGGCAGTCGTCGGAGGCCCAGACGTGCTGCGTCCCGGCCGGGTCGGTGATCTTGAGGACGGCGGTCGGCGAGCCGATGTCGACCTTGCAGGCGCCGCTGCCGGTGTTCTTGAGCACGATCTCGAACTTCGGCCGCTCGCCGGGGCCGTAGGAGCCCTTGACGCTGCGTACCGTCACGTGGAACGAGCCTGACGTGCAGTCAGGCACCGAGGCGCCCTTGGCCAGCACCTTGGCGTCACCGGCCCCCAGCACGCCCGCGGCCGGTCCCGCACCGAAGCCCCCGCCCGTACCACCGGAACCACCGGCACCACCCGCGGAACCGGCGCCGCCGCCCGAGCCACCGCCCGTACCACCGGCCCCGCCGCCGCTGCCGCCGCCGACGGAGCCGAGACCGCCGACGCTGCCGCTCTGGTCCTGGCCGGAACCACCGCTGCCACCGCTGCTTCCCGTGCCGCCGGCGCCGTTCGACTCGTCACGGCCGCCCGGCCGTTGGCTGTAATGCGGCCCGGAAGGGGTCGGTCCGGGCGTGATGGTGGCACCGCCCGAGTCGCTGCCGCCCTTGGACGCGCCGTTCTTGCCGTCGGACGACCCGTCCTCGCCGCCGAGTGTGAGCAGCCACACCACCAGGAGGGCCAGGAGGCCGAGCACGGCAAGCGCAACTCCCCTCCGGCGCCAGTAGATGGAGGAGGGAAGCGGCCCGATCGGATTGCGCAGTGATCCCACGCGAAAACTCTACGAGAGATCCGGCCGGGCTCCACCCCGTACCCGCCGTATGAGTGCTTACTTTTCTCATCATCCGACCGACAGGGCACGCCTTTCTGTCGTTTCACGCCGCAAATCTCACGCCCCTTCAGTCGCGGGGGTCCTGCCGGCGCCATTCCGTCCGGTGCCCGAACCCCCGTCCGTTGTCGACGAGTCGGAGCCAGTCGGGGCGCAGCTCCCAGAGTTCGGCCCGGTCCATCGCCTGCCGCAGCCGTTCCGAACGCTCCACGTAGGGGAAGCGGGTGCGGTACGCGTCCCAGGCCGCCGCGCGTTCGGCGCCGGCGAGGAGGCGGCAGGAGCCGTGCCCCTGGACGCCGGTGAGGGCGGTCCATTCCTGGCCGTCGCGCTGCGCGGTGAACGCGACGCGGGCGTTCCCGGACGCGAGGGCACGGCCGTGGCGGGTGGTGGTGGAGGTGACGAAGACGAGGGAGATCTCGTCCTCTCCGCGGTCTTCACCGGGCGAACCGGGCTCGTACGGCGGCGGGTTGCGCACCGCGTAGAGCACCGCGCACGCCTGCGGACCGTCGTCGTCGCCATAGGCGAGGGTGAGCGTGGTGTGCGCGTCGAGGGCCGCGCGGATCTCCGGCGGCGGGCCGGCGACCGGACCGGTGTGCGTCTCCGTCATGGGCCCAGTCTCCGTCATGGACCCCATCCGCCCCCGCCGCCGCAGACCGGCCGAGCCCCACCGCCGGACCCGAACCGACCCGGCCCCCACCGCCGGACCCGCCCGGCCCCCCACCGGCACGGACCCGAACCGACCCGCCCCCGTCACACCCCGTTACGACCGGTGGCAGATGAAGCGCCGGCTCCCGCTCGCCGTCGTCTCGACGATCGCGCTCGGGCACCCCTCGGGGCAGAGCGGAGCGGCGGCGGCCGTGTTGCGGTAGCGCTCCGGCGGGTGTTTGCAGGCGGAGCAGTACCAGCCCGGCGCCAGGCCGGGGACAGGCGTCATGTCCCACCACAGCGGGTTCGCGCACGCGCGGCAGCGGACCAGGGGCGGGGCTTCACGGCGGCCTTCCACGGCTCCATGGTCGGCGGCCGGACCGTCCGGCGGGCCCCGGGCCGCCAGGGATCACCCGTACGAGACCCCCGCGCCCGCCCCGTTCCACCCCTCCCCCTCACCAAACCCCGGAGCACCCCCTGAAGTCGGCGTTTTCTCACCCCGCGCGCCCCCGTGCCAGGATCGGAACGCCATGACTACGACTCCCGCCCCGCCCAAGCCGGCCCCCGGCCCCGGAACCACCGCCTCCGAATCCGCCCTGCACCTCCCGGTGATCGCCTGGTTCGAGGCCCACGCCCGGGACCTCCCCTGGCGGCGCCCGGAGGCCGGCCCCTGGGGCGTGATGGTCAGCGAGTTCATGCTCCAGCAGACGCCCGTCAACCGCGTCCTGCCGGTGTACGAGGAGTGGCTCGCCCGCTGGCCGCGCCCCGCCGACCTGGCCGCCGAGCCGCCGGGTGAGGCCGTCCGCGCCTGGGGCCGGCTCGGCTACCCGCGCCGGGCACTGCGGCTGCACGCCGCGGCGACGGCGATCACCGAGCGGCACGGCGGCGTGGTGCCGGACGACCACGCCGAGCTGCTGGCCCTGCCGGGCGTCGGCGAGTACACGGCCGCCGCCGTGGCGTCCTTCGCGTACGGGCGGCGCCACGCCGTCCTGGACACCAACGTGCGCCGGGTCCTCGCCCGGGCGGTCACCGGCGTCCAGTACCCGCCGAACGCGACCACCGCCGCCGAGCGCCGGCTGGCCCAGGAGCTGCTGCCCGGCGAGGAGGCGGTGGCCGCCCGCTGGGCGGCGGCGTCCATGGAGCTGGGCGCGCTGGTGTGCACGGCCCGCACGCCGGTGTGCGGGCGCTGCCCGATCGCCGACCGCTGCGCCTGGCGCGCCGCCGGCTCCCCCGAGCACGACGGGCCGCCGCGCCGCGGCCAGACGTACGCGGGCACCGACCGCCAGGTGCGCGGCAAGCTGCTGGCGGTGCTGCGGGAGGCGGTGGCCCCCGTGCCGCAGGAGGCGCTGGACGCCGTCTGGGACGAGCCCGTGCAGCGGGCCCGGGCCCTGGACGGGCTGGTGGCGGACGGGCTGGTGGAACCGCTGGAGGACGGCACCTACCGGCTGCCGCTGACGTAGCGGAGCCCGTCTCCGCCCCCCTGTGAATCGGACAGAGCTGCCCTTACCCCCCTCCTGTTACACAACCTATGGACAGCTGTGCACCAGCCGCAGTGCTGCTGCACATCGCGTCGCAACAGCTCCTCCGTAGCGTCCTCTCCGTGCTGGAGGACCGTCCGGCGCGCACCAGCAGGCACGGGGACGCAAGCGGAATGGAGGCTGCGAGTATGGCCAGCAGCGGCAAGGTTCTGGACTTCGAGGAGTACGTACGCAACCGTCAGGACGCTCTCCTGCGGAGTGCGCGGCGGCTCGTCCCGGACCCCATCGACGCTCAGGACCTGCTCCAGACCGCGCTGGTCCGCACCTACGGCCGCTGGGACGGGATAGCGGACAAGTCGCTCGCGGACGCCTACCTCCGCCGTGTCATGATCAACACTCGTACGGAGTGGTGGCGGGCCCGTAAGCTCGACGAGGTGCCCACCGAGCAGCTTCCCGACGCGAGCGTCGAGGACGGTACCGAGCAGCACGCCGACCGCGCGCTGCTGATGGACGTCCTCGGGGTCCTGGCGCCCAAGCAGCGCAGCGTCGTCGTCCTGCGACACTGGGAGCAGATGAGCACCGAGGAGACGGCGGAGGCGCTCGGCATGTCGACCGGCACGGTCAAGAGCACCCTGCACCGGGCGCTGGCCAGGCTGCGCCAGGAGCTGGAGAACCGGGACCTGGACTTCCACGCCCTCGATCGTCACGAGCGGGGGCAGGAACGGTGCGCGGCCTGAGAAAGGCGATCGGCGACAAGGCCGGCCGGACCGATCCGGCCACGCGACCCACCCGTCCCGCACTGATCGCCGGCGGGACGGTCACGGCGTTCGCGGCGGTCGCCGGACTGCTGCTCGCGGGCTGCAACACCAGCAGCGAGGGCGTCCGCAAGGAGGGCCCCGCCCAGCCGCAGTCGGCGGCGAAGGCGGAGACGCGCACCACGACGCCGTCCGCGCCGCCCACCCGGCGGAAGATCGACGCCGCCGCGCTGATCAAATCCGATCCGAAGATCAGCGAAGCGGTCAAGAAGAACTTCAAGCCGTGCGTGAAGGACCAGTACCCGGTCGACGTCATCTACGGGCAGCTGACCGGCGGCTCCCGGGACGACGTCGTCGTGAACATCCTGACCTGCGGCGACGCCATCGGCATCGGTTCCTATGTGTACCGTGCCAAGGGAGACTCGTACGAGAATGTGTTCTCGTCCGAGCAGTCGCCCGTCTACGCCGACATCGACCGCGGGGACCTGCTGATCACCTCGCAGATCTACGGGTCGGGCGACCCGGTCGCCGACCCCTCGGGCGAGGACGAGGTGACCTACCACTGGTCGGACGGCAGGTTCCGGGAGACCGGACGCACGCACACCGACTTCAGCAAGGTCGGCGGCAGCACGGGCAAGAGCGAGAATTCGGGCTAGGAGGGCTGGGAGCGGCGTGGCCGATACGCATGTGCTCTTCGTCGAGGACGACGATGTGATCCGCGAAGCGACGCAGCTCGCCCTCGAACGGGACGGCTTCGTCGTCACCGCCGTGCCCGACGGGCTCCAGGGCCTGGAGCGGTTCCGGGAGCGGCGGCCCGACATCGCCCTGCTCGACGTGATGGTCCCCGGCCTGGACGGCGTCAGCCTCTGCCGGCGCATCCGCGACGAGTCCACCGTCCCCGTCATCATGCTGTCGGCGCGCGCCGACAGCATCGACGTCGTCCTCGGCCTGGAGGCCGGCGCGGACGACTACGTGACCAAGCCCTTCGACGGCGCCGTCCTGGTCGCCCGGATACGCGCGGTGCTGCGCCGCTTCGGCCACGCCAGCGGCGCGGCGGGGGCCTCGGGAGGGGACGAGCACGGCGGCATCGAGGGCGGCGGCCTGCTGCGCTTCGGCGACCTGGAGGTCGACACGGAGGGCATGGAGGTCCGCAAGGGCGGCGCGCCCGTCGCCCTCACCCCGACCGAGATGCGGCTGCTGCTGGAGTTCTCGTCGGCCCCGGGGACCGTGCTGTCCCGTGACCGGCTGCTGGAGCGCGTCTGGGACTACGGCTGGGGTGGCGACACCCGCGTGGTGGACGTCCATGTGCAGCGGCTGCGGGGCAAGATCGGTCAGGACCGTATCGAGACGGTCCGCGGTTTCGGCTACAAACTCAGAGGCTGAGCTTTCGTGACCCGCCCCCACCAGGTCGCACCCCTCCGCGTCGCGCCCCTCCGCATGGACGCGGTCCCCGAGGAGCCCCGCGCGCCATGGTGAACCTCACCCTCCGCAGCGGACTGCGCTGGAAGGTCAGCCTCGCCATCGCCGGCGTCGGCGCGCTGATCGCCGTCGCGCTCAGCCTGGTCGTGCACAACGCCGCCCGCGCCTCCATGATCAACAGCAGCCGGGACGTGATGGACCAGCGCATCCAGCTGGCCGAGCGCTACTACCGGACCAGCCAGGGCCGGACCACGCTGCACGCCAAGGTCGACGACCCCGCGCTGCCCGAACAGCTGCGGGAGGCCGCCGCCCTCGGGCAGCGCGCCACCTTCGTCCAGGACAGCGGCGGCTCCGCCCCGCAGGTCTGGGCGTCGGTCCCGCTGGCCAACGGCAAGATCCTCTCCATGCACCAGCCGTTCCAGGACCGGCTGAAGATCCTCGACGAGATGGACCGGGCCCTGATCATCGGCTCGGTCTCGGTCGTCCTCGGCGGCTGCGCGCTCGGCATCCTCATCGGCGGCCAGCTCTCCCGCCGGCTCCGCAAGGCGTCCGCCGCCGCCCGCAAGCTCGCCGACGGCGACCGCGACGTCCGGGTGCGGGAGGCCATCGGCGGCCGGGTGCGCGACGAGACGGACGACCTCGCCCGCGCCGTCGACGGCATGGCCCAGGCCCTCCAGGACCGCCTGGAGGCGGAACGGCGGGTCACCGCCGACATCGCCCACGAACTGCGCACCCCCGTCACCGGCCTGCTGACGGCCGCCGAACTGCTGCCCCCGGGCCGCCCCACCGAACTGGTCAGGGACCGCGCCCAGGCCATGCGGACCCTCGTCGAGGACGTCCTCGAGGTGGCCCGGCTGGACGGCTTCGCCGAACGGGCCGAGATGCAGGAGATCGAACTCGGCGAGTTCGTGGTGCGCCGGGTGCGGACTTTCTCGCCGGAGGCACGGGTCACCGTCGTCCGCCACGCCTACGTCAACACCGACCCCCGGCGGCTGGAGCGCATCCTCGGCAACCTGCTCGCCAACGCCGCCAAACACGGCCGCGGCCCCATCGAGGTCACCGTGGAGGGCCGCGTGCTGCGCGTCCGCGACCACGGCCCGGGCTTCCCCGAGGACCTGCTGCGGGAGGGCCCGAGCCGCTTCCGCACCGGCAGCGAGGACCGGGCCGGCAAGGGCCACGGCCTCGGTCTGACGATCGCGGCGGGCCAGGCCCGGGTGCTCGGCGCCCGCCTCACCTTCCGCAACGCGGACCCGGAGGCGGCGGGCGGCGGCGGGGCGATCGCGGTGCTGTGGCTGCCGGAGTCGTCGCCGACGAGCACGGGGACGTTCCCGATCATCCGGGTGCCGGACTGATCGTCCGCCCCCGTGGGTGTCACCAGGGGTACGGGTCGTCCCGCTCATGATCGCCATTACAGTTGCGGGCTGAACCGAGGGCGCCGGACGGACGGGCGCCGCACCACCAGGGGGAACTGATGGGCATCAAGGGACGGCTCGGAAACGTCGGCGGAGCGCTGACCCAGGCGGCGAGCGCCGGGAAGGCCGCGGCCGAGCGCGCCGCGGCGGCCGGGCGGGAGGCGGCCGGCCGCTCCGCGACGGCGGGCCGGACGGCGGCGGACGCGGGCCGGGACCGGCTGGCCGCCGGCGGCGACTGGGTCATGGAGGCCCTGGAACGCCTCGGCGCCCCGGACGCCCCGGCCACCCGGCCCTGGAAGGTGTCCCTGGGCACCCTGATCGGCAGCCACCCGCTGGTCCCGGCGGCGCTGGCGAAGCCGCTCCGGCTCCTCGACCGGTTCGGCGCGGTGTGCGTGGGCCCCGACTCCGTCGGCTTCGACGGCGATGACATCCCCTGGGACAAGGTCGTCGAGATCCGCATGGTCGGCGGCTACCGCTCGCTGACCAAGGACGTCATCGACGGCGCCTTCGAAGGCGTGCGGCGCGTCCTGATCGCCGTCCCCGGCCGCGACTGGGTCCTGGACCGGGTCGCGGAGGCCCTCACCACCCTCCTCTTCCGCCGCCTGCGCGGCGCGGACGAGACGGGCACGGTCCAGAACGTGCTCGTCCCCGGGGAGATCGTCTACCGGGGCGCGCTCGGCCGGAAGAAGAGCTGCGAGGCGAGCCTGTACCCACTCGCGTTCCTGCTCGGCAGCCCGGCGGTGGTGCACGGCCTCCTCACGACCGCCGAGGCCCGCGGCGTCGCGGTGGTCCGCCCCGAGGGCGGGATCGACGTCGTCGAGCTGGCGGTCCTGCGGGAGCTGGAGGCGCGGGCGGGCGGCGGCCCGGCCAAGACCCTGACCACGGCGACGACAGCCCCCTGACACGCGGAAAGGGCGGGGAACCCCGTGAAGTGGGGTTCCCCGCCCGTCGGCGTCGCGCCGTCCGTCAGAGCTTCTCGCCGTGGCCGCTCAGGAAGCCGAGCGGCTCGACGGAGGAGCCGTAGTTCGGGGTCGTCCGGATCTCGAAGTGCAGGTGCGGACCGGACGAGTTGCCGGTGGAGCCGGACAGGCCGATCTGCTGGCCGGCGGTCACGCTCTGGCCGACCTGGACGGCGACGGACGACAGGTGCGCGTACTGGGAGTACGTGTTGTCGTCATGCTTGATCACGATGGCGTTGCCGTACGCGGCACCGTCACCGCCGCCGTTCGCACCGGCCTTCACCACGACACCCTTGTGCACGGCCTTCACGGCGGTGCCGCTGGGCACGACCAGGTCCTGGCCGCTGTGCTTGTTGGCCCACATGTTGCCGTCCTTGCCGAACGGCTGACCGATGACGTACTCGTCCACCGGCTTCACCCAGGCATCGGCCAGGTTCCGGACCTGGGACCGGTCGGCCCGCTCCTTGTCGGCCGCGCGCTTGGCCTGCTCGGCCTTGGCGGCCTTCTCGGCGCGCTCCTTGTCGGCGACCTTCTTCTGCGTCTCGGCCTGCGCCTTCAGCGACTCGCCGAAGGCGGTCGCGGAGTCGGCGGACAGCACGGAGACCCCGTGGACGACGGGCTCCGCGGCCAGCGCCACGCCCGCACCCAGTGCCAGCGACGCGCCCAGGCCGACGGCCAGAGTGGTGGCGGTGCGGCGGGTACGGAAAACGTTGCGCTTCGACATAAAGAAAAACCTCCAGGACAGGAATCGATCCCGGCTGCGGACCGGGATCGCCCTACCTTGATAGCCGCCGCTTCCCAACCGCTCCAAGTGGCCTTTCTACGACCACCCCTAGTAGAAACCGAAAAGTCGTCCGGCCCCCCATCCCCCGGAATACCGGGCACGCTTCCCGCAATTCCGGAGCCTTCTTTCCTGCTAAAGCGCGTAGTACTCCCGAATTGGCCTGTGTGCCTTGTCACCGGAGCGGCACCACCAACTCGTCCGTTTCGGGACCAAAGCCCCCCGGCCGCCGGTACGCTCCCGGTCAGCAAACGCCCACGCACCGCGACGCCCCGGGGACTCACGACATGACCGACGCATCACCTTTCGACGGCATCGAACTGGCCGAGGCCGTCGAGGCCATCCGCACCGGCCTGACCAGCGCCGCGGCGACCGGCGAGGGCAAGGACCTGGGCTTCGAGGTCGGCGACATCACCATGGAGTTCGGCATCGAGATGCGCCGCGAGCTCAAGGGCTCCGGCAAGGTCCGCGCCTGGGTCGTCGACGCGGGCACCGACGCCACCCGCGGCTCCTCCCGCACCCACAAGGTCACCTTCACCCTCACCCCGAAGGACATGCGCACCGGCACCGGCTGGAAGGTCGGCAACCAGCGGCCGGGCGGGGTGTCCCACTTCGGGACGGTGGAGCCGGGGCAGTGACGCCGGAGGACCGCGTCGTCGCGGTCCTGGGGGCGCGGCAGGGCAGCGGCGTGCTGCTCACGCCGGACCTCGTCCTGACCAGCGCGCACGTCCTGGACGGCGACACCCCGGTGGAAGCCGTCGCCCTGGGCAACGCCGCGCCGACACCCTGCGACGTCCTCTGGCGCGGCACTCCCGACGCCGGCGACGCGGCCCTGCTCCGGACCCGCCGCCCGCTGGTGGACGCGGAAGCGCTGCCGCCGCTGCGCTGGGGCGTCCTCTCCACCCGGGAGCCGGTGCCGGGCTGCCAGGTCCTGGGCTTCCCGGACGTGGAACGGTCCGCGCTCGGCGACCTGGACATCGCCCAGGTCCCGGGGACGCTCACCCCGGGCGCGGCCCGGATACGCGGCCGGTGCGTCCTCCGCACCGACCACCACCCGCCGGCTCCGTCCCGCCCGGGCACATCGCCCTGGTCGGGCCTCTCCGGCGGCCCGGTGTACGCCGGGCCGCTGCTCGTCGGCGTGGTGGCGGAGGACCGGGAGGGCTGGCAGCACTCCGCCATCGAGTCCGTCCCCCTGTTCCGCATCCTCGGCGAACCGGGCTTCGCCGCGGCCCTGGCCGAGCACTGGCCCGACGCCCCCGCCCCCGTCCCGCTGCATCACCCGCGCGTCGACGACTTCGCGTTCGAGGCGCGCTACGCGAAGGCGGTCAAGGCCCGCTACGGGCAGCTGGAGGTGTTCGGCCTCGACGATCTGGGCGAGCACGAGAGGCGCTGGGACCTGGACACGGCGTACCTCAGCCTCCAGGCGGAGGCCGCCCCGGGCCGGGACGGCGTCCGGGCCCCGCAGGAGCCCCGCCGCGTCGAGGACCTGCTGGCGCTGCACCCGCGCGCGATCCTGCGCGGCGAGGCCGGCGCGGGCAAGACGACGCTCGTGTGGTGGCTCGCCTCGCACGCGGCGTGCCAGACCCTGCCGAGGAAGCTGGCCGCCCTGAACGGGCTCGTCCCCTTCGTCGTCCCCATGCGCCGCCTGGCCGCCCTCGGCATCACCAGCCCCTCCCCCGCCCAGCTGCCCGGCATCGCCATCCAGGAGGACGGCATGCCCGACGGCTGGGCGGGCCGCATGCTCGACGCCAACCGGGTCCTGCTCCTGGTCGACGGCCTGGACGAACTCCCCCGCGAGCACCGCGCACCCGCCCGCCAGTGGCTCGACGAGTTCCTGCGCCGCTACCCGCTGACCCGCTGCCTGGTCACCGTCCGCCCGCGCGCCGTGGAGGACGGCTGGCTGGAGTGGCAGGACTTCCAGGAGCTGCGGATGCTGCCGATGAGCGACGGCGACATCCAGGAGTTCGTGAGGGCCTGGCACAACGCGGCGCGCCTGGGCAAGCACGGCGAGGAACGCACCCGACTGGACGACCTGGAACGCAAGCTCGCCTCCGAGTTCCAGCGCAACAAGACCCTCAGCGACCTCGCCCGCACCCCTCTCCTCTGCGCCGTCATATGCGCCCTCCACCGCCGCCGCAGCGGACTCCTCCCGCACACCCGCTGGACCCTCTACCACTCGGCCCTCGCCATGCTCCTCGGCAACCGCGACGCCCGCCGGGGCATCGGCGCCCCGGAGGGCATCGAACTGGAGGCCGAGGACGCCCAGCAGCTCCTCCAGCACATCGCCATCTGGCTCGTCCGCAACCGGCAGACGGAACTCACCCGCAAACAGGGCGCCCGGCAGATCGAATTGGCCATGCGCAGCCTGCGACAGGTCAGGTCGTACACGGCAGACGCCCTGATGGGTCATTTGCTGAATCGCAGCGGCCTCTTGCAGGAACGGTCACCGGATTCCATCCAGTTCATCCACCGGACGTTCCAGGACTTCCTCGCGGCCAAGGAATTCCAGGATTCCGACTGCCTGAAGGAATTGCTCGACCACGCCGCGGAGGAACAGTGGCAGGACGTCATCCGGCTGGTCATCGGGCACTGCAACCGCCGTGAGACCGAAGCGGTGATCTCGGGGCTCGTGGCCGCCGGTGAAGCCGCCGGGCAACGGGAGGCCCAGTTCGCACTGCGCACCCTCGCCGTGGAGTGCGCGATGAGCGCGGGGGCGCTCGACGACAGCCTGCACGACGTGGTGTGGGAAAGGCTGAGGACGATGGGCGCTCCCCGCACCGATGTGGAGGTCATCCACTTGGCCTCGCTGGGTCCGGACGCCCTGGCCGTGATTCCCGAGCCGGAGGGCCTGGATTCGGCGGAGGCCGTCGGATATGTACAGGTGCTGAGGCAGCTCGGCGACGCCGGACTTTCCCACCTGGCGCGCTACGGCCGACTCGGCGCCCGGGACGTCCGCGCGGAAATCGTCGCGTCGTGGCCCTATCTGGACACGCCGCAGTTCGCGGAAGAGGTCCTCGCGGGCATGCGATTCGACGACATGGGCGTGCGCGTCTTCCGCCGTTCCCAGCTCGTCCACCTGCCGCGCCTCGGTCGCATCGACAGGCTGTTCATCTCCGGGGATTACGACACGGAAAGCCTCCGGACGGCCCTGCGGGGATGCACCATGCGACAGCTCTCGCTCAGCCGCAACAACTCACTCGCCGACCTCGACCTGCTGCGTGACCATCCGGAGATCGAAGAGCTGTCGATCCGGTACTGCCCCATGGTGAAAGATCTGTCAGCGCTGGCCGAGCTGAACCTGGCGGAACTGGTTTTGGTCAACCACCGTTTGCCCTCCACCGCGTTGACCGTGCTTCCGAGTCTCGTCGGCCTCCGCACCCTGTCGCTCGACCACCTTGCCGACAACGACGGGCGTTTCCCGGACCTGCCGCCCGGTCTTGAGCATCTGACCGTGTTCTCGTCCAACGCGCTGCGGCTCGGCAGTCTTGTGATCCCGCCGAACTTGAAGGGTCTGTTCCTCTACGCGGAACCGGCAGAGTCACGCGCACTCCAACACCTGCGTGAACGGCCGCACCTGACCGAACTGGGACTACTGGAGAAGACCCTCGACGATCTGGACGAGAGGGACTGCCTGCCCGGCATCCAGTTACTCACCCTGGTAATGGACAAACCCGCCCTGGCGCCCGATCTTCGTCGTCGCTTCCCAGAGCTGCGGAAGGTTCGCATCGAAGACGAGCGGGACGACGCCGAGCAGGCTCTCGACCTCTCGGCATTGCTCGGCGAACCGGACCTCGAAATCGAGGTCGCAAGCCTCAAGGGCCATCCGACCGTCCTCGACCCCCACCGCTTCGGCGACCGCCTGACCGTCAACGGCCGGCCCGCCGCATAAAGCCACCGGCCCCGGAACCGTTCACACGGTCCCGGGGCCGGCAGCCCTACTAGGCGTTAAGCAGGCGCTACGCGCCGCCTCACGCGTCCTTCGACAGGTTCGGACCGGCGCCGCCGGCCGCCTGCTCCACCGGCGGGGTGTCCGGCAGGGCCGACTTCTCCTCGCCGCGGAAGGTGAACTTCTTCTCCTCGCCCTCACCCTCGGTGCCGACGACCACGATGTGGCCGGGCCGGAGCTCACCGAAGAGGATCTTCTCGGAGAGGATGTCCTCGATCTCGCGCTGGATCGTCCGGCGCAGCGGGCGGGCGCCCAGGATCGGGTCGTAGCCGCGCTTCGCGAGCAGCTGCTTCGCGTCGCCGCTCAGCTCGATGCCCATGTCGCGGTCGCGCAGCCGCTCGTCCACCTTGGCGATCATCAGGTCGACGATCTGGATGATGTCTTCCTGCGAGAGCTGGTGGAAGACCACCGTGTCGTCGACGCGGTTGAGGAACTCGGGCCGGAAGTGCTGCTTGAGCTCCTCGTTGACCTTGGCCTTCATCCGCTCGTAGCCGGTCTTGACGTCGCCCTGGGCGGCGAAGCCCAGGTTGAAGCCCTTGGAGATGTCCCGGGTGCCGAGGTTGGTCGTCATGATGATGACCGTGTTCTTGAAGTCCACGACCCGGCCCTGGGAGTCGGTCAGGCGACCGTCCTCCAGGATCTGCAGCAGCGAGTTGAAGATGTCCGGGTGGGCCTTCTCCACCTCGTCGAAGAGGACCACCGAGAACGGCTTGCGCCGCACCTTCTCGGTCAGCTGGCCGCCCTCTTCGTAGCCCACGTAACCGGGGGGCGAACCGAAGAGGCGCGAGACCGTGTGCTTCTCGCTGAACTCCGACATGTCGAGGGAGATCAGCGCGTCCTCGTCGCCGAAGAGGAACTCGGCGAGCGTCTTGGACAGCTCGGTCTTACCGACGCCCGAGGGGCCGGCGAAGATGAACGATCCGCCCGGACGCTTCGGGTCCTTCAGACCCGCACGGGTGCGCCGGATGGCCTGGGAGAGCGCCTTGATGGCGTCCTTCTGGCCGATGACGCGCTTGTGGAGCTCGTCCTCCATGCGCAGCAGCCGCGAGGACTCCTCCTCGGTCAGCTTGAAGACCGGAATGCCGGTGGCGGTGGCCAGGACCTCGGCGATCAGCTCGCCGTCGACCTCGGCGACGACGTCCATGTCGCCGGCCTTCCACTCCTTCTCCCGCTTGGCCTTGGCGGCCAGCAGCTGCTTCTCCTTGTCGCGGAGGGAAGCGGCCTTCTCGAAGTCCTGCGAGTCGATCGCGGACTCCTTCTCCCGGCGCACGTCGGCGATCTTCTCGTCGAACTCGCGGAGGTCCGGCGGCGCGGTCATCCGGCGGATGCGCATCCGGGAACCGGCCTCGTCGATCAGGTCGATCGCCTTGTCCGGCAGGAAGCGGTCGGAGATGTAGCGGTCGGCCAGGGTGGCGGCCTGGACCAGGGCCTCGTCGGTGATGGAGACGCGGTGGTGCGCCTCGTACCGGTCGCGGAGACCCTTGAGGATCTCGATCGTGTGCGGCAGCGACGGCTCCGCGACCTGGATGGGCTGGAAGCGGCGCTCCAGCGCGGCGTCCTTCTCCAGGTGCTTGCGGTACTCGTCGAGCGTCGTGGCACCGATGGTCTGCAGCTCGCCGCGGGCCAGCATCGGCTTGAGGATCGAGGCGGCGTCGATCGCGCCCTCGGCGGCACCCGCGCCGACGAGCGTGTGGAGCTCGTCGATGAACAGGATGATGTCGCCGCGAGTGCGGATCTCCTTGAGGACCTTCTTCAGGCGCTCCTCGAAGTCACCGCGGTAGCGGGAGCCCGCCACCAGGGCGCCCAGGTCCAGGGTGTAGAGGTGCTTGTCCTTGAGGGTCTCGGGCACCTCGCCCTTGACGATGGCCTGGGCCAGTCCCTCGACGACGGCGGTCTTGCCGACGCCGGGCTCGCCGATGAGGACGGGGTTGTTCTTGGTACGGCGGGACAGCACCTGCATGACCCGCTCGATCTCCTTCTCGCGCCCGATGACCGGGTCGAGCTTGGACTCGCGGGCGGCCTGCGTGAGGTTGCGGCCGAACTGGTCCAGGACGAGCGAGGTCGAGGGCGTGCCCTCGGCCGGACCGCCGGCGGTGGCGGCCTCCTTGCCCTGGTAGCCGGAGAGCAGCTGGATGACCTGCTGCCGCACCCGGTTCAGATCGGCGCCCAGCTTCACGAGGACCTGGGCGGCGACGCCCTCGCCCTCGCGGATCAGGCCGAGCAGGATGTGCTCCGTACCGATGTAGTTGTGGCCGAGCTGGAGGGCCTCGCGGAGCGACAGCTCCAGGACCTTCTTGGCACGGGGGGTGAAGGGGATGTGCCCGGACGGGGCCTGCTGGCCCTGGCCGATGATCTCCTCCACCTGCTGGCGGACCGCCTCGAGCGAAATCCCGAGGCTCTCCAGGGCCTTAGCGGCGACACCCTCACCCTCGTGGATCAGGCCCAGGAGGATGTGCTCGGTGCCGATGTAGTTGTGGTTGAGCATCCGGGCTTCTTCCTGAGCCAGGACGACAACCCGCCGCGCACGGTCGGTGAACCTCTCGAACATCGTTAATCGCTCCTCAGAGCGGTCAGGCAGTAAGGGGTCGGTCCCCTCCCTGTCCTTCCGCATGCTAGTCCCGCGGGACGGGACAGCTCATTCCAACTGCCGACATCCGTCCGGATCACCCCCGCGTCGACGGGGAAACCTGCTGCCGAACAGCCGACAACTCCTCCAACCCGATGGTGGGAGACGATGTTCCCGCAGGCCAGGCATATACGCCCACCGCCACTACGCCGATGGCGAACGCACCCCTGGTCCGGCAGGACCGGCCGCACCCCCGGATCTTCCCGGCGGACGCGCCTCGAGCCCTGCGGTACCGCCTCTCCCCATGGTGGGATCCCTACCCCCAGGGGCGCACGCTCCATGCGGCGCGGGCCGGCGCACTCCGCTACGGGCGAACACCCTCGCGCTACCCGGAGCGCTTGTGCGCCCCGCTCCTCCTGTACGGAGAGTGCCCAATTACGGACAGCGCGTAACCTCAAGGGGTCGGCTCAGTTGCACCGTTCATGGCCCCTGCCCTGCCGAAACCCCGCCGCGGAGACGCCACCGACGGCGTCGCCGAAGACCTCACCGGCATCCTCCCGGCGGACCGCCGGCGGCGCTGGTACGAGCGCGAGCTCGGCTGGCCCACGACCGACGGCGAACCGCTCGGGCTGCCGACCGGGCTGCGCTTCGACGCCCTGGGCCTCCCCGCGGACGCGGGCGTGGCGGTGCTGGCGCGGGTGCGCCCCACCGGGCCCGTGGCGCTCGACCGGCGGGCCGGGACGCTGTGGTTCCTGACCGCCGTGGGCAGCGCGGACGAACTGCCCGAGCTGCTGCGCTGGCTGGAGTGGGACGGCATCGCCCTGGACCTCACGGCGCTGGGCTCCGGCGGCCGGATCCCCGCGCCGGCACCCGTGGGCGCCCGGTTTCCCCGGTCGCGTACCAGCGGACCCAGCGGAGCCGGCGGAACCGACGGAGCCGGTGGGACCAAGGGAACCGATGCGACGGCCCGACCGGACCGGGATGCCCCGGTGGCCCATGAGGACCGCGAAAACCGCGCGGCCCGGGAAAGCCGGGAATACCCGGAAACCCCGGGAGAGGGGAAACCCCGGGAAAGGGGCCCTTCCGATCCGCGGGAGGCCGTATGGTTGCGGCCTCCCCGGCCTGGTCGCGAGCTGGAGCCGACACTTCCGGTGACCGGCCTCGGGGGCGGCAGGCTCGCCCCCGATTACGTACGGCTGGTGAGCGCGGCGGCCACGGAGTGCCACCGAGCCCGGCTGCTGCGCGCCGGACGGTCGCGCAGGGGGCCGACGGGGGATCAGCCGTTGGCCTTCTCGTACGCCTCACGGATCTCGGCGGGGACACGGCCCCGGTCGTTGACGTTGTAACCGTTCTCCTTGGCCCACGCGCGGATCTTCGCGGTGTCCTGGCTCGCCCCAGCGGAGGCGGCGCGGCCACCACGGCTGCGGCCCGCCGAGCGACCGCCGGTACGACGGCCGTTCTTGGCGTACGGCTCCAGCAGCCCGCGCAGCTTGTCGGCGTTGGCGGTGGTGAGGTCGATCTCGTACGTCTTGCCGTCCAGAGCGAACGTCACCGTCTCGTCCGCCTCGCCGCCGTCGAGGTCGTCGACAAGAAGGACCTGAACCTTCTGCGCCACGGGGGGATTCCTTTCATCAGCAGAAAAGGGATTACGGAGGAATAGCAAACCGCCTTTCCCGGAAAAACACAAACCCCCGGGGAAGGTTCAGTCGCCCTTCCGCACGGGAACCACGGCTTCCAGGACGGCACGATAGGGGCGCGATTCGGACATAGGGACCGGCGATCACAGATGCAGAAGCATCCGGCTGTTGCCAAGGGTGTTCGGCTTCACCCGTTCGAGACCCAGGAACTCGGCAACACCCTCGTCATAGGAGCGCAGCAGCTCGCTGTAGACATCACCGTCCACCGGGGTCTCACCGATCTCGACGAAGCCGTGCTTGGCGAAGAACTCGACTTCGAAGGTGAGGCAGAAAATGCGCCGCACCCCCAGCCAGCGCGCCGTCTGCAGCAGCTTGTCGAGTACCGCGTGCCCGACACCGCCGCCCTTGACCGTGGGGTCGACGGCCAGCGTGCGGACCTCGGCGAGGTCTTCCCACATCACGTGCAGTGCGCCGCATCCGATGACGGTACCGTCTTCGTCGCGTTCGGCGACCCAGAACTCCTGGATGTCCTCGTAAAGGGTCACCGTGGCTTTGTCGAGGAGGATGCGGTCGCGGGCGTAGGTGTTGATGAGCCGGCGCACGGCGGGCACATCGGAGGTCCGCGCCCTGCGGACGGTGAGGACTTTTGCCGGGGCGGGCCGGCCGGAAGCCGGTTCGGAAGCTGCGGGCATAAGCGGACGCTATCGCCCCGGCGGCGGCTCCTCCTCGCCGGGCCGACCGAGTTGGACGACGCGGATCGCGTCCCGGAGGGCTTCCCGTTGTTCGGCCGACATCATGCCGAAGAAGGCGACGAGAGCGGCCGCGGGGTTGTCACTCACGGACCAGGCTTCGTTCATCAGTGCGGCCGAGTAGGCGGCCCGGTTGGACACCGCCTCATATCGATAGGCCCGGCCTTCGGCTTCCCGGCGCAGCCAGCCCTTCTGATACAGGTTGTCCATTACGGTCATGACGGTGGTGTAGGCGATCGACCGTTCCTGCTGAAGGTCTTCGAGGACTTCTCGAACAGTGACCGGCCGGTTCCACTCCCACACGCGCGTCATGACGGCGTCTTCCAGATCACCGAGGCGTCGAACCACACGCGAATAATAGTGGGAGATGTCTCGAATGCCGGTTTATCGGGCTCCGGCCCGCGCGGCCGGGAAGCCGACGGAGAAGAGGCCCGCGAAAAGGGCGTGCGGCCCGGGAAATACTCCCCGGGCCGCACGCCCTGTCCACCGCCGGGTTTCCGGCGCGGTTCACGCTCCCGCGGTCTTCGCCTCCGTGGAACCGCCGGCGGCCTCGGCGCGGGCCATGGCGTCGACGATGGCGTCTTCCTTGGCCTTGTTCGCACCGCCCTGGCTCTTGACGATCGTCACGACCAGCGCGGTGAAGGCGATCGCCATCACCACGGGCGGGACGAGCGCGGCGACATAGTCCATGGCCGTCGGCTCCTTCTGGGTGGGAGGGGTCTGGAAGGGCGCGCTGCGCCCGGAGGGCCCGGACGCGGCCGGGCGCCCCGTCCAGATTACGCGCGCGCCGAAGGCGACCCGCCGGGGACCTCCGCCCGGCACCCGGCACCCCGGTGACCGGCCGCTTCGGGGGGCGGCGCCGGCTTGCGGCGCGGCGGGAAGACCTCACCGGGGGTCGGGATGGGACGGCCGCCGGGCCGCGGGGCCTTGGGAGGAGGTGCCGGGGGAGTCTTCGGCCGCTCGGAACCGGGCGCCGGGCCCGGCGCCGGACCGGGCTTCGCGGCCGGCCGGGCGCCCGGCTTTGGCCCCTCCGGGCCGGCCTCGGGCGGCAGCGCGTCGTGCGCGCCCCTCCGCGGCCGGGCGGCCGGTACGGCCGGTACGGCGGCGGGGGCGTCCAGGACGGCGCTCGCGGCGGCGCGGGGGCCGGGAGCCGTGCAGTCGGCGAGCCGGGTCCGCACCGCGGTCTCCGCGAGCCGCTCGCAGCGCTGGAGGAGGGACCGGCGGCGGCCCGTCTCGGCGGCGCCGGCCGGGGCGGCGCACAGGGCGCGCAGGGCGGCCAGGTCCTCCGCCCCGGGGCGGTGGCCGGCCGCGAGGGCGTCCTGGAGGCGTTCCACGTAGCCGGGCGCGGTGCCGGGGAGGGCGGCGCGGTAGCGGGCGAGGTCCGCGCGGAGGAAGGCGCGCAGCCTGCCGCCTTCCCTGGCCGCTTCGTCCACGGCCTGCGCGAGCCGGAGGCAGCTCTGCTTCTCGGCGTTCTCGGTGCGGGGCTGGAGGGCGATGGCGAGGGCACGGCGGAGCACGCGCAGCTCGTCGGCGCTGAACGCCATGCCGCCGTGGGATCCATAGGGCGTAGGCATGGGCCGACTTTAAGTGCTAAACGGACAATTTTCGCTTAGCGCGGCCCCTGCGGCGTGGCTCGAACACGCCCCCGCCCGTTCCGGCCCGTCTTACGCCCGCGCCACGTTCCGCTCGTACACCAGCCGCAGGCCGACCAGCGTCAGCCAGGGCTCGTGCTCGTCGATCACCGTGGCCTCGCCGAGCACCAGCGGCGCCAGGCCGCCGGTGGCGATGACGGTGACGTCGTCGGGGTCGTCCGCGAGCTCCCGCGCCATCCGGTTGACGACGCCGTCCACCTGGCCGGCGAAGCCGTGGATGATGCCGGACTGCATCGCCTCGACGGTGTTCTTGCCGATCACGCTGCGCGGCCGGGCCAGTTCGATCTTGCGGAGCTGGGCGCCCTTGACGCCCAGCGCCTCGACGGAGATCTCGATGCCCGGCGCGATCACCCCGCCCACGTACTCGCCGCGGGCGCTCACCGCGTCGAAGGTGGTGGCCGTGCCGAAGTCGACCACGATGGCGGGGCCGTCGTAGAGCTCGACCGCCGCGACCGCGTTGATGATGCGGTCCGCGCCGACCTCCTTGGGGTTGTCCATGAGGATCGGCACGCCGGTCTTCACGCCCGGCTCGACGAGGACGGCCGGGACGTCGCCGTAGTAGCGGCGGGTCACCTCGCGCATCTCGTGCAGCACCGACGGGACGGTGGAGCAGATGGCGATGCCCTCGATGCCGTCGCCCAGGTCGTCCCCGAGCAGCGGGTGGCGGCCCATCAGGCCCTGGAAGAGGACGGCCAGCTCGTCGGCGGTGCGCCGGGGGTCGGTGGAGATCCGCCAGTGCTCCACGATCTCGTCGCCGTCGAAGAGGCCGAGGACGGTCTGGGTGTTGCCGACGTCGATGGTGAGCAGCATCAGGCAGCACCCTCCTGCTGCCGCAGGTCCAGGCCGATGTCGAGGATCGGCGAGGAGTGCGTGAGCGAGCCGACGGCCAGGTAGTCCACACCGGTGGTCGCGTACTCGCGCGCGTTGGCCAGGGTGAGCCGGCCGGAGGACTCCAGCCGGGCGCGGCCGGCGACGAGGGCGACGGCCTCGCGGGTCCGCTCGACGGTGAAGTTGTCGAGCAGGATCAGGTCGGCGCCCTCGGCGAGAACCGGCGGGATCTGCTCCAGGTGGTCGACCTCGACCTCGATCGGCAGCTCGGGGAACCGCTCGCGGACGGCCCGGAACGCCTGGGCGACGCCGCCCGCCGCGATCACGTGGTTGTCCTTGACCAGCGCGGCGTCCGAGAGCGACATCCGGTGGTTGACGCCGCCGCCGCAGCGGACCGCGTACTTCTCCAGGGCGCGCAGGCCGGGCGTCGTCTTCCGGGTGTCGCGGACCTCCGCGCCGGTGCCCTCCAGCACGTCGGCCCAGAGCCGGGTGGCGGTGGCGATGCCGGAGAGGCGGCAGAGCAGGTTGAGCATGCCGCGCTCGGCGGTGAGCAGGTCGCGGGTGCGGGTGGTGACGGACAGCAGGCGCTGCCCGGCCTCGACCCGGTCGCCGTCCTCGACGTGCCGCTCGACCTCGAAGTCGTCGGTACAGACGACGGAGAGGATCGCCTCGGCGACGCGCAGCCCGGCCACCGTGCCGGCCTCGCGGGCGGTGAAGTCGCCGGTGGCGACGGCGTCCTCGGGGATGGTGGCCACCGAGGTGACGTCCACGCCGCCGTCGAGGTCCTCCTCGACGGTCATGTGCGCGATCTCCTCGACCAGCAGCGGGTCGAGACCGGCGTCCGCGAGCAGCGCCGCGAGCCCGCTGTCGAGCCCGCACTCGTAGGCGGAGGCCCCCTCGCCGCAGGCGCAGTCGCCGCCGCAGCCCGGTTCGTCGGTCAGGGTGGTGAGCCGGTACTGGAGGTCGTCGGGCGTGGTCACGCGGTGCTCCTCGGTGCGGGATGCGGGGAAGAGGGGGAAGCGGGGGAAACCGGGGGGAAGGCGGCCGTCTCCGTGGTGGAGACCGCAAGCGTACGGTCCGGGCGGAGGGTGACGAGGAGGTGGCGGCGCCACCGGTCGTCGTCGCGGTCGGGGCGGTCCTCGCGCCAGTGGCTGCCGCGGGTCTCCTCGCGGCGCAGCGCGGCGGCGACCAGGACGCGGGCGACCAGCAGGAGGTTGGTGGCCTCCCACGCCTCGGTGCCGGGCTCGGCGCTCTTGCCGTCGGTGTGCACGGCGCGGCGGACGGCGTCGAGGCGGTCCGCCGCCTCGGCGAGGCCGGCGGCGGAGCGCAGGACCCCGGCGCCCCGGGTCATGATCCGCTGGATCGTGTGGCGGTCCTCGGGGGCGACGAGCGGTTCGCCGGGGCCGTCCGCCGGTACGGGCTCGCCGGGCACGGTCTCGTCGGCGGCCACGGCCGCCGCGATGCGCTCGGCGAAGACCAGGCCCTCCAGCAGCGAGTTGGACGCCAGCCGGTTCGCGCCGTGCACGCCGGTGCAGGCGACCTCGCCGCACGCGTACAGGCCGGGCACGGTCGTCCGTCCGTGCGCGTCGGTGCGGACGCCGCCGGACGCGTAGTGCGCGGCGGGGGCGATCGGGATCGGCTCGGTCACCGGGTCGATGCCGTGCGAGCGGCAGGCGGCCAGGATGGTCGGGAAGCGCTCGGCCCACATGACGGCGCCGAAGTGCCGGCCGTCCAGGAACATGTGGTCGGCGCCGGTCTCCCGCATCCGGCGCATGATGCCCTTGGCGACGATGTCGCGCGGCGCCAGCTCGGCGAGTTCGTGCTGCCCGAGCATGAAGCGGACGCCGTCGGCGTCGACCAGGTGGGCGCCCTCGCCGCGGACCGCCTCGGAGACCAGCGGCAGCTGGCCCTCGGCGTCCGGGCCGAGCCAGAGCACGGTGGGGTGGAACTGGACGAACTCCAGGTCGGAGACCTCGGCGCCGGCGCGCAGCGCGAGGGCGACGCCGTCGCCGGTGGAGACGGCGGGGTTGGTGGTCGCGGCGAACACCTGGCCCATGCCGCCGGTCGCGAGCACGACGGCCCGGGCGCGGACGGCGCCGACGCCGTCGTGCCGCCCCTCGCCCATGACGTGCAGGGAGACGCCGGCGGCCCGGCCGGCGGCGTCCTTGAGGAGGTCGAGGACGAGGGCGTGCTCGATGATCCGGATGTCCGCCGCCCGGACGGCCGCGACCAGCGCGCGCGAGACCTCGGCGCCGGTCGCGTCGCCGCCCGCGTGCACGATGCGGCGGCGGTGGTGGCCGCCCTCACGGGTCAGCTGGACCTCGCCGGTGGCGGGGTCGGCGTCGAAGCGGGCGCCGGTGGCCATCAGCCGGCGGACGGCGTCCGGGCCCTCGGTGACGAGCGTGCGGACGGCCTGCTCGTCGCAGAGGCCGACGCCGGCGACGAGCGTGTCGTCGAGGTGCTGCGCGGGGGTGTCGCCCTCGTCGAGGGCGGCGGCGATACCGCCCTGGGCCCAGCGGGTGGAACCGGCGTCGAGGCGGGCCTTGGTGACGATCACGACCCGCGCGCCGGCGGCCGCGCTGCGCAGCGCGACGGTGAGTCCGGCGACGCCCGACCCGATGACGACGACGTCCGCGTCGACGGACCAGCCGGGCCGCGGAGCCGCGAGTCGTATACCGGTCATGACCGTTCCCCCAGGGTGAAGTCCAGCACGATGTTGTCGATGAGGCGGGTGGTGCCGACCCGGGCGGCGACCGCGAGGACCGCCTCGCCCGTGAAGCCGGCGGGCACCTCGGTGAAGTCGGCCGGATCGACGAGCGCCAGGTAGTCGAGGACGACCGGGGGCTCCAGGGTCGCCGCGCCGTCCAGGACCGCGCGGGCGGCCTCGCGGACGGCGGACGGGCCGCGGTCGGCGGCGTCGGCCGCGGCGGACAGGGCCCGCGAAAGGGCCAGGGCGGAGGTCCGGTCGGCGGCCGAGAGGTAGCGGTTGCGGCTGGACAGGGCCAGACCGTCGGCCTCGCGGACGGTCGGCACGCCGACGATCTCCACCGGGAAGTTGAGGTCCCGGACCATGCGGCGGATCATCGCGAGCTGCTGGGCGTCCTTCTGCCCGAAGAGGGCGGTGTCCGGCCGGCTGAGGTGCAGCAGCTTGGCGACGACCGTCAGCACGCCGTCGAAGTGGCCCGGGCGGTGGGCGCCTTCGAGGCGTTCGCCCATGGGCCCGGCGCTGATCCGCACCTCGGGCTCGCCGCCCGGGTAGACCTCGGCGACGGAAGGCGCGAACACGGCGTCCGCGCCCGACTCGGCGGCGAGCGCGACGTCGGCGTCGAGCGTGCGGGGGTAGCGGTCCAGGTCCTCGTTCGGGCCGAACTGGAGCGGGTTGACGAAGACCGTGACGACGACCTGGCCGTCGGGCCCGGCGAGCCGGCGGGCCTCGCGGATCAGGGTGGCGTGGCCCTCGTGGAGGGCGCCCATGGTCATGACGACGGCGCGGCGGGCCGCGGGGTCGCGCGGGAGGGCCTGGAGCTCCGCGGTGTCCCGTACGAGCCGGATGGTCCCCATGGTCACTGCTCTCCTCCGTCCACCGGGCCGGAACCGGCCGTTCCGTCCGGGCCGTTCGTCCCGCCTGCCCCACCCGTGCCGCCCGCCGCGTTCGCCTCGTCGGCGAGGACGCCGAGCAGGTCTTCCGCCAGCTCCGGCTTGAGCAGGCCGTGCGCGAGAGCGCGGTCCGCGGTCGTTCTGGCCATCGCCAGATACCCGGCGACCGCCTGCGGCGCGTGCCGGCGCAACTCCGTGACGTGGGCGGCCACGGTGCCCGCGTCACCGCGTGCGACCGGGCCGGTCAGCGCGGCGTCACCGCTGCGGAGGGCGTTGTCGAGGGCCGCGCCGAGCAGCGGGCCGAGCATCCGGGACGGGTTGCCGACGCCGGCCGCGGACAGCAGCTCCATGGCCTGGGCCACCAGGGTGACCAGGTGGTTCGCGCCGATGGCCAGGGCCGCGTGGTACAGCGGCCGGGCGGCCTCGTCGATCCACTCCGGCTCGCCGCCCATCTCGATCACCAGCGCCTCGGCGGCGAGCCGCAGCTCCTCGGGAGCGGTGACGCCGAACGAGCAGCCGGCCAGCCGCTGGACGTCCACCGGCGTACCGGTGAAGGTCATCGCGGGATGCAGGGCGAGCGGCAGGGCTCCCGCCCTGGTCGCGGGGTCGAGCACGGCCGCGCCGTGCCGTCCCGAGGTGTGCGCGAGCAGCTGTCCGGGGCGGACGGCCCCGGTCTCGGCCAGCCCGGCGACGAGCCCCGGGAGGACGTCGTCCGGGACGGTGAGCAGGACCAGTTCGGCCCGCGCCAGCACCTCGGCGGGCGGGACGACCGGGACGCCCGGCAGGATCTCGGCCGCGCGCCGCAGCGAGGCGTCGGAGACGCCCGAGACGGCGACGGGACGGTGCCCGGCGAGCTGGAGCGACGCGGCGAGGGCGGGGCCCACCCGGCCCGCGCCGACGACGCCGACCGTCAGGCGGGCGGGCCGGTCCTGCGGGCTCGGCCGGTCGGGGGTTGGTTGTGCGTTCACGCGGCGGGGTGCCTTCCGTTCCAGTCCGCGGGGGTACCGGACGATTCCGCTGTCATGCTACGCGCTCCCGATCGGTCGCGAGGAGGACGGCGGCGGGCCGGTGAGGGAGCGTTCGGGGCCGCCCTCGGGACCGGATCGGACGTCCGCCGGGGCGGTCCGGGGCGGCCCGGCCGGAACGCTCCCGGGCACGCCGGGACGGCCGGAGCCGAGACGCTCCGGGGAAGGCGGGGACGGCCGGGGCTGATGCGCTCCGGAGTGCGCGAAGGGACGGTAGGAGCCGAGACGCTTTGGGGTGGGACGGCCGGAGCCGAGGCGGTCCGGGGTACGCGAGGGGACGGCCGGGGCCGAGACGCTCCGGGGTGGGCCGGGGCGGTCAGGGCCGAGGCGGTCCGGGATGCGCGCCGGGACGGCCGGAGCCGAGACGCTCCGCGGTGGGCCGGGACGGGGCTGGGATGGGCACGCGGCGCGACGCGCACCGGTGCCGCCTCGCGGCTGCCGTCGGGGGCCCGGCCCGCCGCCCGTACGGCGCCGCGCCCGTCCACGGCCGTCCACGCCCGCCCCCTCACGGCGGGCTCAGCACCCCACGGACCCCCGGCACCCCGCCTGCACCCGGGGCACCGCCGCGTCGGCGGGCCGCCGCGCCGCCCGCCCCCGTCTCCTCCGCTTCACCCGCTTCACCCGCCCGTCCAGTACGGCCAGGAACTCCCGCCACAACCGGATCTGCCGGACGGTCTCCATCTCGTACGTCCCCGGCGCGGGCGGGGCGGCCTCGCCCCGCCGGGCCGCGCGGTAGCTGTCGAACATCTGCTGCTGTGTCGCGTCCATGCCTCCACGGTGCGACGCGACCCCGCCCCGGTGCGCGTCGATTGACGCGGACCGTCAATCGATCGGGAACCGCCTCGCGGAGCGCCCAGAATGAGGGGCATGAGCCTGTTGATCGACGTCACGGGCCTGCCGCCCGAGCGTGTCGTCTTCGCCGCGTCGCCCCTCGCCGAACTGGGGCACGCCCTGCACGCCCTGCGGGAGCCCCGGCACCACCCCGGCCTGCACGGCTGGGTGACGGCCACCCTGGCCGGCCTCAAGCCGGACCTCGCGGACCGGCTCTGCGAGGCGGACTTCCTGTGGACGACGGTGATCTCCGACATCTTCGGAGCCTTCGCCGCCCTGCCGGACACCGGGGGCCGCCCGGGCGCCACCCTCAAGGACGAGCTGGACCTGCTCGACCGGCTCGACGACGAGCAGTACGTCTCGGCGGCGCTGGAACTCACCTGCTCCAACTACTACTCCCCGGGCAGCGCGTCACCGCTGCGCGACGCGGCGGCCCGCGGCCGGGCCCTGGAACGGGCGGCGGCCCGCGGCCCGCGCCAACTGGAGTTCGCCCGCCGCACCCTGGACGACCCGCAGGGCGTCCGGACCTGGCTGCGCCGGCTGTTCGAGGACTGCGAGGAGGCGTTCTTCGCGGACGTCTGGCGCCGGGGCGCCCTCACGCTCGCGGCCGACGCCCGGCACAAGTCGGAGATCCTGCGGCGCAAGGGACTGCGCGAGGCGCTGGCCGAGGTGTCCCCCGCCGTCACGCTGGAGGAGGACGCGACCGGCGCCCGTATCCACGTGGACAAGCTGACGTCCGGCCGGGCCACGGCCCTCGGCCCGGCGGCCGGTGTCGGCGCCGGCCTCACCCTGCTGCCGACCACCCTCGGCTGGCCCCACCTCCTGGTGCTCTACGCCCCCGCGTGGCGCCCGGTGATCTTCTACCCGATCGGTTCCCCGGAGGCGGCCGGCCCCGCCTCCCTGGAGCTGATCGAACGCCGGCTGGAGGCCCTGGCGCACCCCATGCGGCTGCGGATGTGCCGGTGGCTGGCGCGCAGCGCCTGCACCACCGGCGAGCTCGCCGCCGAGCACAACATCAGCGCGCCGGAGGCGTCGCGGCACATCAAGGTGCTGAAGAAGGCGGGCCTGATCACCACCCGGCGGCGGGGCCGGTACGTCCTGCACCAGCTGGACCTGACGACGGTGGCACGGCTGGGGAGCGACTTCCTGGAGGGGGTCCTGCGCTAGGCGATCCGCCCGGTCAGTACCCGACCCGGAACGTCCGCCCCGTCAGCCGCCCCTCGATCGACCGCACGTACGCCCGCGCCACCCGCTCGGCCGGCACGGTCTCCATGCCGGGGAACGCGCTGTCGTACGCGTCCGCCGACTCCGCGACGACGCCCGGGCTCACGGCGTTCACCCGCTGCGGCGCCAGTTCCACCGCCGCCGCTCGGACGAAGGCGTCGACGGCACCGTTGGCCGCCGCGGCGGCCGCGCCCGCGGGGATGGGATCGTGCGTGAGTATGCCGGTGACCAGCGTGAACGAGCCGTCGGGGGCGATATGGCGGGCGCCCTGCCGGACCAGTTCGAGCTGGCTCAGCGCCTTGGTGCGGAGCGTGGCGGCGAGGTCGTCGTACGTCAGCCCGCCGAGCGGCGCGAAGACGGCGTCACCGGCGGCGACGGCGACCGCGTCCAGCCCGTCCACCTGCTCGTAGAGCCGCGTGACGGCGGCGGGGTCGGAGACGTCGGCGCGCAGGTCGCCGCCGGTGCGGCCGACGGTCACCACCTGGTGGCCGCGCCCGGTCAGGACGGTGTGGACGGCGCGGCCGATGGTGCCGGAGGCACCGACGAGGAGGATCTTCACGGGGACTCTCTTCCCTGGGGTCATGAGATGCGGACTGGCTGCCGCACCCGACCGTACGGACCCCGCCACACGCCCGGAAATGCCGTCTGGGCAGGCACTATGCTCCACACGCATGGATGTGGAACTGCGTCATCTGCGGGCCCTCGTGACCATCGCCGACGAGGGCACGGTCACGGCCGCCGCCGCCCGGCTGCATCTGACGCAGCCGGCCCTGTCCCGCACGCTCGCCCGGCTGGAGCACCACGTCGGCGTGACCCTGGTCGACCGCTCCTCCCGCCGGCTCGCCCTCACCCCGGCCGGGCGCACGCTGTACGACCACGGCCGGGCGATCCTCGCGCACGTCGACGCGGCCCTCGCCGACACCGCCGCCGTCTCCCGCCCGCTGCGCCTGGGCTACTCGTGCGCGGTGCTCGGCCGGTCCACCGTCCCGCTGCTGCGGTCCTGGCGGCGCGACCACCCGCACGTCCCGCTGGAGCTCCGCCGCCGGGACGGGGGCACCGCCGGGCTGGCCACCGGCGAGACCGACGCGGCCGTGGTCCGCGCCGACCCCGGCGACCCGCGGCTGAGCGTCCTCCCCCTCTACACGGAGGACCGTTTCGCCGCCCTCCCCGACAACCACCCGCTGGCCACCCGGCCGGAGGTCACCCTCGCCGAGCTCTCCGGCGAGACGCTGACTCTGTGGCGCGAGGACAGCACCTCCGGGCCGGCCCTGTGGGAGGACACGCGGCGGCCGGCGACAGGGGCCGCGGTGCGGGACGTCGACGAGTGGCTGAATGTCATCTCCGTCGGCGACAGCATCGGTGTCGCCGCCGCGGGCACCGCCGAGAGCCACACCCACCCCGGGGTGCGCTTCGTCCGGATCGCCGACGCACGGCCGGCCACCGTGTACCTCGCCCACCCCGCGCAGCCCACGCATCCCAGCACACCCGACCTGGTGGTGGCGGTGAAGGAACTGGTGAGCGGGGACGCGTTCCCCGCGGTGTGAGCGACATCCGTGACGCGGCGGGTCCTGCGGCGGCCGGGCGGTGAGGGCCGGGCGGTGAGCCCGCGGTCCGGCGGCGTGCCTCAGCCCGCGCCGCCCCCGGCCCGTACCAGGCCGCTCTCGTAGGCCATCACCACCACCTGCACCCGGTCCCGCAGCCCCAGCTTGGTGAGGATGCGTCCGACGTGCGTCTTGACCGTGGCCTCCGAGAGCACCAGGCGCGCCGCGATCTCGCCGTTCGAGAGCCCTTGGGCGACGAGCAGCATCACCTCGCGCTCACGGCCCGTCAGGCGGTCGATCTCCGAGTTGGCGGGCTCGCGGGCGCTGCCCGGGAGCATGGGGGTGAAGCGGTCCAGCAGGCGGCGGGTGGTGCTGGGGGCCACCACCGCGTCGCCGCTGTACACCGAGCGGATCGCGCCCAGCAGTTCGGCGGGCGGCACGTCCTTGAGCATGAAGCCGCTGGCCCCGACCTTGAGCGCCGAGAACGCGTACTCGTCGAGGTCGAAGGTGGTGAGGATCAGCACCTTGGGCGCCCGCTCGCGGTCCTCGGGGGCGCAGATGCGGCGGGTGGCCTCCACCCCGTCCATCCGCGGCATCCGGACGTCCATCAGCACCACGTCCACCTCGGTGCCCGCCAGCACCTCCAGGGCCTCCACGCCGTCACCCGCCTCGGCGACGACCTCCATGTCGGGCTGCGCGGCCAGCACCATGCGGAAGCCGGTGCGCAACAGCACCTGGTCGTCGACGAGCATCACGCGGATCGCCATGCGGAGGTTCCCTTTCCCCAAATGAACTGTCCCACCGAACTCTCGCAAACGCACCGGTGGGCGTGGTCAGCGGCCCGGTTTGGCGGGCAGGAGCACACTGATCCGGAATCCTCCGCCGGGACGCGGCCCCGCGTCCAGCGTGCCCCCGACCATGCCGACGCGCTCCCGCATCCCGATCAGCCCGTGACCCATGCCGTCGGCGCCGCCCGACTCGTACAGCTCGTGCTGCGCGCCCCGCCCGTCGTCCTCGACGAGCAGCCCGAGCCCGTCGTCGAAGTAGGTGAGCCGGACGCTGGCGCCGGCGTCGGGGCCGCCGTGCTTGCGGGTGTTGGTCAGCGCCTCCTGCACGATGCGGTAGGCGGTCAGCTCGACGCCGCTCGGCAGCGGCCGGGCGCTGCCCTCGACCCGGTAGTCGACCGGCAGGCCGGCGCCGCGCACCTGCTCGACGAGTTCCTCGATCTGCTCGACGTCGGGCTGCGGAACGTACTCGCCGGCCGGCGCGGAGCCGTCCTCGGTACGCAGCACGCCCAGCAGCCGGCGCATCTCGGCGAGCGCCTGGCGGCCGGTGCCCGAGATGGTCTCCAGCGCCTGTTTGGCCTGCTCGGGCGAGGAGTCGAGGACGTAGGCGGCGCCGTCCGCCTGCACCACCATGACGGACACGTTGTGCGCGACGACGTCGTGCAGCTCGCGGGCGATCCGGGCGCGCTCGGCGGTCACCGCCATCTTCGCCTGCTGCTCGCGCTCCTTCTCCAGCCGCGCGGCGCGCTCCTCCAGCTGGTCCCAGTAGGCGCGGCGGGTCCGCATCCGGTCGCCGAGGACCCAGGAGAGGAGGAAGGGGAAGGCGCCGAAGGCGAGACCGAAGAGGTCATGAGTGAGGGAATCGCTCGTCGTGTCGGGCCAGCGCCAGAAATACAGCACGGGCGCCAGCACGCCGCCCACCAGCGCCACCCGGGAGGCCCAGCGGCAGGGGCCGGACGCCACCGTGTAGACGATCACCAGCATCGGGACGTCGTAGAGGTTCACCTCGACGTCGAACGCGAGCTGGGCCAGCCCGACGACGATCGCCAGGATCAGCATCTTCTCCGGCATCCGGCGGCGCAGCGCCACCACCGTGCACATGAGCAGCGACACGCCGACCGCGGCGACCCGCTCCCCCGGGCTCCGCATCGCGTTCTCGGTCAGCGTCAGGGCGCACAGCCCCAGCAGCAACACGGCCCAGAAGCTGTCCACACCTGTGGGGTGTCTGCGGAGGAATTCGTAGAGGCGGTGCACGTCACCCAGCGTAGGCACCCCGCCCGTGTGCCGGGGTCCCTCCGGCGATCGATCCCGGTCCGCTCCGCCTACTCCCCAAGGTGGAGGGACGCGGCGGGACGACGGGGATACGGCGGGGAGCGGCGGGCTGCCGACCGCCGAAGGCGCATAGCGTGGGGACATGACATCCGGGACGCGCACCTGGCGGGCGGCGGCGGAAGCCGCCCTCTACGGCCCCCATGGCTTCTACCGGCGCCCTGAGGGCCCCGCCGGCCACTTCCGCACCGCCGTGCACGCCTCCCCGCTCTACGCGGGCGCGATCGCCGAGCTGCTGCGGAGGGTCGACAGCGCCCTGGGGTCGCCTGAGGAGCTCGCCTTCGTCGACATGGGCGCCGGGCGCGGCGAGCTGATCACCGGGGTGCTCGCGCAGTGCCCGCCCGCGCTGGCCGGCCGGCTCCGCCCGTACGCCGTGGACCGTGCCGACCGCCCGGACGGCCTCGACGGGCGTGTCGTCTGGCGGGACGCGCCACCCGAAGGGGTGACCGGGCTCCTCTTCGCCAACGAGTGGCTGGACAACGTCCCGGTGGACGTCGTCGAGACGGACGGCGGCGGCACCCCGCGCCTGGTGCTCGTCCAGGAGGACGGCGAGGAGCTGCCGGGCGACCCGGTGTCGGGCGCCGACGCTGACTGGCTGGCCCGCTGGTGGCCGCTGGAGGGCGCGCCGCCGGGCAGTCGCGCGGAGATCGGCCGGACGCGGGACGAGGCGTGGTCCCGCGCGGTCGGCACCCTGCGGTCCGGCCTGGCGGTCGCCGCCGACTACGCCCACGAGAGCGCCACCCGCCCGCCGTTCGGCAGCCTCACCGGCTTCCGGGAGGGCCGGGAGGTCCGCCCGGTACCCGACGGGAGCTGCGACATCACCGCCCACGTGGCCCTCGACGCCTGCGCCGGGCCCGGCGCGACGCTGCTCAGCCAGCGCGCCGCGCTCCGGGCCCTCGGCGTGGACGGCCGCCGGCCGCCGCTCGCCCTCGCCTCCTCCGACCCGGCCGCCTACGTCCGGGCCCTGGGCGCGGCGAGCGAGGCCGGCGAACTGACCTCACCGGGCGGCATGGGCGGCTTCCGCTGGCTCCTCCAGCCCGTCGGCCCGGAGTGCGCGGAGCTCCTCACGGAGGACACGAGCGCGCGACCGCCCTGGCCCGGCTGAGAAACTGTTCCCATGACGGAGACGACAGTCGGCATCGGCGGCGCGGCGGAGAGCACGGACATGGTGCTCAACATCGGCCCGCAGCACCCCTCCACCCACGGAGTGCTGCGGCTGCGCCTCGTCCTCGACGGGGAGCGCGTCCGCAGCGCCGAGCCGGTGATCGGCTATATGCACCGCGGCGCGGAGAAGCTCTTCGAGGCCCGCGACTACCGCCAGATCGTCATGCTCGCCAACCGCCACGACTGGCTGTCCGCGTTCTCCAACGAGCTCGGCGTCGTCATGGCCGTCGAGCGCATGCTGGGCATGGAGGTGCCCGAGCGCGCGGTGTGGCTCCGCACCCTGCTCGCCGAGCTGAACCGGATCCTCAACCACCTGATGTTCCTGGGCTCCTATCCGCTGGAGCTCGGCGGCATCACCCCCGTCTTCCACGCCTTCCGCGAGCGCGAGGTGCTCCAGGCGGTGCTGGAGGAGGTCTCCGGCGGCCGGATGCACTACATGTTCAACCGCGTCGGCGGCCTCAAGGAGGACCTGCCCGCCGGCTGGACCGGCCGCGCCCGGCAGGCGATCGCCGAGGTCCGCTCCCGCATGGACGTCCACGACCGCCTGGTGCTCGGCAACGAGATCTTCCGCGGCCGGACGCGCGGCGTCGGCGTCCTGTCCCGCGAGACCGTGCACGCGTACGGCGTGAGCGGCCCCATCGCCCGGGCCTCCGGCGTCGACTTCGACCTGCGGCGCGACGAGCCGTACCTGGCCTACGGGGAGCTGGCCGACGTCCTGAAGGTCGTCACCCGCGAGGAGGGCGACTGCCTGGCGCGCTTCGAGTGCCTGCTCGACCAGACGCACAACTCCCTCGCCCTGGCCGACGCCTGCCTCGACCGCCTGTCCGACCTCCCGCCCGGCCCGGTCAACCAGCGCCTCCCCAAGGTCCTCAAGGCTCCGGAGGGCGCCACGTACGCGTGGACGGAGAACCCGCTCGGGCTGAACGGGTACTACCTCGTCTCCAAGGGCGAGAAGACGCCGTACCGCTTGAAGCTGCGGTCCGCCTCGTACAACAACATCCAGGCGCTGGTGGAGCTGCTGCCCGGGACGCTGGTGGCGGACATGGTGGCGATTCTGGGGTCGCTGTTCTTCGTGGTGGGGGACATCGACAAGTAGGGGCCGTCCAGCCCGTCCGGCGTTTGAGGACAGCGCGCGCAGCGCGCTGCGGGGGGTGTGGGAGGGGCTTGCCCCCCCGCACGAAACGGTGAAAGGGCGGGACAGGGGCACAGCCCGCCGCAGGCGCACCCGCCCGCTCACCCGCCCCCTCGCCCCTCAGATCGCGTCGCGCAGCTCCGCCACATCGATCTGCTCGGTCTCGTCATGAGCCGTCAGATCGATGACCCGCTCGTCGGCCACCCGCCCGGCGGCCAACGCCTCCTCGCCCACCACGTCGGCGAGGTCCTGCTCCTCCACGGCGACCTCCGCCGCGACAGCGGCGACCCGCTTCGCCGGACGCCGCGCCCCGAAGAAGTCGAACCCACCCGTGGGCCGCTGCACGGGAGGCGCGGGCCGCCGCACGGGCATGGCCGGCCGGGCGTCGCGCACGGCCAGGGCCGCGCCGCCCTCGGCGGCGGGCGCGGCGGCGGGCGTGGCGGCGGGCGTGGCGGCGGGCGTGGCAGCGGCGGGCGCGGCGGCGGCGGGCGCGGCGGCGGCGGGCGCGGCGGGCTCCGGAACAGCCGGCGCCGGAACGGCCGGAGCGGAAGCAACAGACCCGGAAGTCGTCGGCGCGGGAGCAGCCGCCCCGGAAGCAGCCGCCGCGCTCACCACAGGACCCGAAACGGAGGCAGAAGGAGAAGCAGAGGCGGAAGCAGAGGCAGAGGCCGAAGCGGAAGCCCGCTCCTCAGCCTCCCGCTGCACAGCACCGTTCCGCGCCAGATCCCGCAGCGCGTCCGCCGCCCGGCGGTACGCGCGCTCCCCGACCCGCCCGTCCGACCGGGCCTGCACCAGGGAACGGGCCTGCATGGCGGTCTCCAGCGCCCGCGCGGCCTTCGGCACCCCGGCCTTCTCGTCGTCACCACCGGCGGTCCCGGTCGCGGAGCGCTCGGTCTCCAGCAGCCGGCGCCCCTCAAGGGCGCTGGCCCGCTCGGTCTCGGCGGTGGCGTAACGACGGAGCAGGTCGGCGTGCTCGGTCCGGAGCCGGGCCAGTTCGGCGCGCTTGCCGCGGAGCTTGGCCTCCAGGCGGGCACTGGCCTGGCGGGTCTCCTCGAGGTCCGTCTCGAGCTCGGCGAGGCGCTCGTCCGTCTTCCACTCGTCGCGGGCGCGGGCCGCGGTGAGCTGGGCGACCCGCTTGCCCGCCGACCGGTCCCAACGGCGCATCAGCACCGAGCCGACCACGGCCGCCACGGCGGCACCCGCGGCGAGGCCGCGTATGACGACCGTTTCGCCCACTGTCCAGGCTCCGGCCGCGCAGGCGACCGAGGTCGCGGCGACCAGCGAAGAGGGAAGAAGCCGGTGCAGGGATGTGGAATGGCGGTGGCGTCCTCGTGGCATGGCCAGAAACTTACCGTGCGTTGCGACGAAAGTGTGACTCCGGCACCAAACCGTTCCCTTGATCTTACTTGTCCCCTACTCGCCTCCCGGTTGGCCCCTACTTCCCCAGCAGCCCCTTGTCCTTGAGGTACTGCGCGGCCACATCCGCCGGCTTGAGCCGCTCGGCGTCCACCTTCTTGTTGAGTTCGGTGAGGTCCTCCGTGGTCAGCACCTTGTTGAGTTTGCCGAGCGCTTCCACGACCTGCGGTGAACCGGCCTTCCGCGCATTCACCACCGGCAGCACGTTGTCGGAGTTCTGCAGTTTCTTGTCGTCCTTGAGCACGACAAGACCGAACTGTTCCAGCGTGGCGTCCGTGGTGGTCGTGAGGACCATCTGGTCCTTGCCGTTCTTCACCGCCTGCTTGGCCTGGGTGCTGCCGACCTCCAAGGGGTCTATGCCCGCGACGCGGATGCCGTAGGTCTTCTCCAGACCCGGTTTGCAGAACGGCCGCTCGGTGCACTCGTCGCCCGCCGCGAGCTTGACCGACTCCTTCGACGCGCCCAGGTCCGAAAGCGTCTTGAGCTGGTGTTTCCCCGCGAACTCGGCCGACACGGCGAACGCGTTCTGGTCCACGGCACGGCCGGCGTCCAGCACCTTGAGTCCCCGCGGTTCGGCGAGTTTCCGCAGCGCCTTCACCGTGGTGTCCGAGTCGGCGGAGGCGACCTGCGGGGCGTCCTTCCCGTTCTGCTTCTTGTTCAGGAATTCCGCGAGCGTCGCCGCGTACTCCGGGACGACATCGATCTGGCCCTTCTCCAACGCCGGTTCATACAGCTCACGCGCGTCCACCGTCTTGATCGAGGTGGAATATCCGGCGTCCTTCAACAGGCCCGCGTATATTTCCGCGAGCACCTTCGACTCGGTGAACGAAGCGGATCCGATCACGAGGGACCCCCGGCCCGACGCACTGGATCCCCCGTCACCGCCCCCGGACTTCTCCAGGCTGTCCCCGCCGCACGCGGCCAGGCCCGCCGTCAGGGCGGCGACTCCCGCCGCCGCCAGCGCGGCGCGGGCGGTCCGCGCACGGCGCGGGGTGGTGCTGGTCATGCGGCACTCCATCCATGTCGGCGGACGCCCGGCGCGGCCGTCACCCGGCATGCCCGGGCGTCCCGTTTATGACGTTGCATCAGCTGACGGGCCGTCAACTCTCGCCCGGCCACGCCGTTCCCGCTCAGGCGGCACTCGCGGTGACCGGTCCGGCGTCGGCACCGGGCGCGCCGGGTATCCGGTCCGCCCCGGCGGTCCCACGCCGCCGCCGACGTCCCAGCCAGCGCTCCAGCAGTACGAACGCCCCTTCCACCACCAGCGCGAGGGCGGCCACCAATACGGCACCGGCCACCACCTGCGGGGTGTCGGTGAGCCGGAAGCCCGCGGTGATGATCCGCCCCAGTCCGCCGCCGCCGACGATCGCGGCGATGGAGACCGTCGCGACCACCTGCACGGCCGCCGACCGCACCCCGGTCATCACCAGCGGCATGGCCAAGGGCAGTTCGACCCGGCCGATGACCTGCCGGCCCGACATCCCCATCCCCCGCGCCGCCTCCACCACGTCGCGGTCCACCTCGCGCATGCCCACATAGGCGTTGGTCAGCAGCGGGGGTATCGCGAAGAGGACGAGGGCGATGACGGTGGGCCATGAGTCGTAGGTACCCAGCGGGCCCAGGGTCAGCAGGACCAGCACCGCGAACGTGGGCACGGCCCGGCCCGCGTTGGAGAGGTTGACGGCGAGGGCGCCGCCCCGGCCGGTGTGCCCCAGCACGACGGCGAGGGGCAGGGCGACGGCGCAGGAGAGGGCCAGGCACACCACGGTCAGTTCGAGGTGCTCGGCGAGCCGGTGCCAGACCCCGTCCGGTCCGGACCAGTGCGATCCGGTGGCGAGCCACGTCCACGTCCTGGAGACGACGTCCATCAGGCCACCGCCTTCTTCCGCTCATTGCGCGCAGGCCGCGCTTCCCCGGCTCCCCCGGACCTACCGGCTCCCCGGCGCGCCCGCGGCTTCCTCGCCCAAGGCGTCAGCAGCCGCTGGAGCCCCAGCAGCAGCACGTCCGCCACGACGGCCAGCAGGACACAGAGCACCGAGGCGGTCAGGACCTGGGCCTTGAAGACGCTGTGCAGCCCCTCGTAGATCAGGTTGCCCAGCCCTCCGTACCCGGTGAGCGCGCCGACGGTGGTCAGCGAGACCGTGGACACGGTGGCGATCCGGACCCCCGCCATCACCGCCGGCAGGGCGAGCGGCAGCTCCACCCCGAACAGCAGCCGTATCGGCCCGTACCCCATGCCGCGCGCCGCCTCACGGGCCTCCTCCGGCACGGCGGCCAGCCCGGCCAGGATGTTCCGCACCAGGATCGTCAGCGAGTAGAGCACCAGACCGGTGACCACCACGGCCGCCGAGAGCCCGAAGACCGGCACCAGCAGCGAGAACATCGCCAGCGACGGCACCGTGTAGAGCACCGTGGTGAGCCCGAGCACCGGGCCCGCCACCCCGCGCCAGCGGCGGGCCGCCAGCGCCAGCGGGAACGCGACGAGCAGCCCGATGCCGACGGACGCCAGCGTGATGCCGATGTGCTGCAGGGTCGCGTCCACGAGCTCATGGCTCCGCGTCCGCACGTACTCGCCGCAGATCCAGTCGTTGTCGATCAGGCAATTGCCGCCCTGCCCCGCCATGCGCGCTCACCTCCCCCTTGGCCTTCACCGACGGTTACTGGCGACCCTAACGCCCACCACTGACAATCGCCTGTGGGCCGTCGCACAGCCAGGGCTCCGGCACGTCATGACGGGGAAGGATGTGGCAACAATGGGGGGCGTGATCCGATTCGAGCACGTCACCAAGCGCTACGCCGATGGCACGACCGCCGTGGACGACCTGTCCTTCGAAGTGGCGGAGGGCGAGCTGGTCACGCTCGTCGGACCGTCCGGCTGCGGCAAGACCACCACGATGAAGATGGTCAACCGGCTGATCGAGCCCACCGAGGGCCGGATCCTGCTGGACGGCGCGGACATCGCGGAGACCGACCCGGTCGCCCTGCGCCGGCGCATCGGCTATGTGATCCAGCAGGTCGGGCTGTTCCCGCACAGGACGGTGCTCGACAACACCGCGACCGTGCCGCACCTGCTCGGGTGGCAGCGGAAGAAGGCCCGGGACCGCGCCGCGGAGCTGCTGGAGCTCGTCGGCCTCGACCCCGCCGTGCACGGCGGCCGCTACCCCGACCAGCTCTCCGGCGGCCAGCGGCAGCGCGTGGGCGTCGCCCGCGCCCTCGCCGCCGATCCGCCCGTCCTCCTGATGGACGAGCCGTTCGGCGCCGTCGACCCGGTCGTCCGCGAACGGCTGCAGAACGAATTCCTGCGACTTCAGTCACAGGTGCGCAAGACCGTGCTCTTCGTCACCCATGACATCGAGGAGGCCGTCCGGCTGGGGGATCGCATCGCCGTCTACGGCCACGGCCGCATCGAGCAGCTCGACGCGCCCTCGGTGGTGCTCGGCGCCCCCGCCACGCCCTACGTCGCCGACTTCGTCGGTGCCGACCGCGGACTGAAGCGGCTCTCCGTCACCCCGATCGAACGCGACGACCTGGAGCAGCCCCCCGTCGTCCACCTGGACGACCCGGTGGAGGCCGCCCTCAGCGTCCTCGCCGGCGAGAACGCCGACTGGGCCGTCGTCCTCGACGACGGCGACAAGCTGCACGGCTGGGTGGCCGCGGACTCGATCGTCCACGCGAACGGCGGCACCGTGCGGGACCACGCCCGGCGCATGGAGGCGTGGCTGCCCGTGGGCGCGTCGCTGAAGCAGGCGTTCAGCACCATGCTGCAGCACGACGCCGGGTGGATCGCCGTGCTCGACGGCGACCGCAGGGACCACTTCCTCGGCGTCCTCACCCCGACAAGCCTGCACGGGGCCCTGCGCCGCTCGGTCGGGGACGACGCACGGCGGGCCGACCGGACGGAGCCGCCCGGCGGGGACCTGCGGGCGACCGCGAGCTGAGCGGCGGGGCGACCCGGCCCGGCAGGGCCTAGGCGGGCTTCCCCTCCCCCGGCCCCTCGTCGTCGTCCTCCGGCAGCTTGCAGACCCGCTCCATGAAGAACGCCGCGGCCACCACACAGGCCCCGGCCAGCACCGAGGCCCCGGCGTAGATCGTCTGCTCCCGCCGGGCGTCGGTCTCCATGCCGTCCAGCAGCAGGAAGACCCCCACCCCGCCGTACGCGCCGGACACCAGCGCCGCGACCAGGGCGCTGGCCTGGCCGAACACCACGGCCCGGGCCGCCAGCAGCGGGTCGACGCCCTTGGCGCCGGGGCGCCGCTCGCGCTGCGCGCGCAGCCGGGCGCGGAGCGAGACGGCCGTCGCGAAGAGGACGACGGCGATGACGGCCAGCACGATCGGCGCCGCGACCGGCACGCTCGGCAACGTGCCGAAGGCGTCCCAGAGCCGGGCACCGGCCCAGGACAGCACTCCGGCCGCGGCGAACAGGCCGAGCAGCACCCCGATCCGAAGTTGCTTCACCGAGCCGTCAGCCCCTCGTCGTCGTCATACACAGCCAGCCGTACCCATTCCATGGCGCCCGTGCCGCCACTCGCCCAACGGCTATTCCGGCAGCCGGAGTTCCAGGTCCACCCGCGGCCGTACGCCCTCGCGGGCGAGCCCGGCCAGCAGGTCGGCGACCGGCCCACGCCCCGGAACAACAGCATCCGGATCCACGTCGTACCACGGAACCAGCACAAAGGCACGCTCGTGGGCGCGCGGATGGGGAAGCGTCAGCAGCGGATCGTCGGAAATCACGTCCTGATAGGTGACGATGTCCACGTCGATGGTCCGCGGCCCCCAGCGCTCGTCGCGGACGCGCTCGAACGCCTCCTCGATGGCGTGCCCGCGCTCCAGCAGCGAGGCCGGCGGGAGAGTGGTCTTCACCAGCACCACCGCGTTGAAGTAGGACGGCTGGGAGCCGGGCTCGACGCCCCAGGGCTCGGTCTCGTAGACCGGGGAGACCGCCTTCACCCGCAGGCCGGGCGTGTCCTCCAGGGCGTCGACGGCTCCCTGCAGCGTCTCCAGGCGGTTGCCCAGGTTGCTGCCGAGCGACAGCACGGCCCACTGCGGATTGCTCAGGGTCACATCGGCGGCGTCCACCTGCTCCACCACGGAGGCGGGCACCGGCTGCACGGTCGGGTCGCTGCTGCTCATACTCGGCTCCGGGTGATCGTTACGGTCACGTCGTCGAAGGGCACGGTGATCGGGGCGTCCGGCTTGTGCACGACCACCTCGACCTCCCGCACCGGGTCGTGCTTCAGGCACTGCGCGGCGATCCGCTCGGCGAGGGTCTCGATCAGGTCGACCGGCTCGCCCTGCACGATGCCGACGACCTCCTCGGCCACGATGCCGTAGTGGACGGTCTTCGTGAGGTCGTCGCCGGCCGCGGCGGGCCGGGTGTCCAGGCTCAGCACGAGATCCACGACGAAGGTCTGGCCTTCCTCGCGTTCTCGGGGAAAGACCCCATGGTGCCCGCGAGCCTTCAAGCCGCGCAGCGCGACACGGTCCACACGAATCACTCCTGCTGGTCGTCGGTGACGGGTACCTCCCGTGCCCTCGCGGCCACGGGGGAGGGACGTCCGGCGGCGGCCGGAACGTCACCCGTCCCCGGCCTTCGACCGGGATACCCAACCTCGAATCTACCTGCGAGCACCGACAGCGCCCGGGCGCGGGTGCCCCGGCCCGGGAACGGCTGTGACGCTGGTCACCGGCGTCCGCCGCGTTCCCCGGCCGGCGTATGAGCACCCATACCCGTCCGGGAAGCAGCTCGAACGAGTGGTCACGGATCCATCACACTGACGCGCGGCGATGACGCGCCGGGCCCCTCCGCACCGGAGAAGGCCGACCTGCCGGCCCCCTCAGCTCAGCGGCCCGACCGGCCCGGGCCCCCCGTCCAGATCCTCCGGGCCCTCCTCGCGCTCCCCGTACTCCTCGTCCTCCCGGCCCGCCAGCACCGGCGACCCGTGGTGCGACCACACCTTCCACTCCGACCCCACCCGCCGGAACACATTGGTCGCCACGACCAGCTGGCCGACCAGCGGCCCCAGCTCGCCCTCGGACTCCGCGGGCGCCCCGCTGAGGATGTTCTCGGTACAGGTCACCAGGGCCGTGTCACCGGCCACCGACACCTCGACGTCGGTCAGGAAGAACTGGATGTAGTCGGTGCTCGCCATGATCAGCGCGTAGGAGCGGAGCACCTCGCCCCGGCCGCGCAGCACCGGCCAGCCCGGATGGACACAGGACACCTCGGTACCGGGGTCGTCCAGCCACATCCGCCGCATCGCCTCGGTGTCGCCGCGCTCCACCGCCTCGTACAGGGCCGTGTTGGCGAGCTCGACCCGCTCGGCGTCCGTGCGCGCCGAGCTCACACCGCCCCCTCGGGGGCTCCGGCGCGCGCGGCGTCCACGGCGCTCACCACGCGCACGGCGTCCGCGCTCGCGCCCACCTCGTGCACGCGCACCGCCCACGCGCCCTCGCGCGCCGCCAGCACCGAGACCGCCGCGGTCGCCGCGTCCCGTTCACGGGCCGGCGGCGGGGTGCCGTCCGGGCCCGCCAGCACCCGGCCCAGGAAGCGCTTGCGCGACGCCGCGACCAGCAGCGGCAGCCCCAGCTCCGCCCGCAACCGGTCCAGCCGGGCGACCAGGGCCAGGTCGTGCCCGGCGTTCTTGGCGAAGCCCAGACCGGGGTCGATCACCAGCCGCTCCGGCTCGATCCCGGCCGCGACCACCGCGTCCACCCGCCGCCGCAGCTCGTCGACCACCTCGCCGACCACGTCACCGTAGACCGCCCGGCTGTTCATGTCCTCACTGAAGCCGCGCCAGTGCATGACCACGAACGGCACCCGGGCCTGCGCCGCCATCGGGACCATCGCCGGGTCGGCCAGCCCGCCGCTCACATCGTTGACCAGCCCGGCACCGGCCTCCAGGGCGGCCTCCGCGACCGAGGCCCGCATCGTGTCGACCGAGACCACGACGCCCTCCCCGGCCAGCTCCCGGACGACCGGGACCACCCGGCGCCGCTCCTCGGCCTCGTCCACCCGCAGCGCCCCCGGCCGGGTGGACTCACCGCCCACGTCGACCAGGTCGGCACCGCCCGCGACGAGGTCCAGGCCCCGCTTGACCGCCTCGGCGGTGTCGAACCAGCGGCCGCCGTCGGAGAACGAGTCGGGCGTCACGTTGACCACGCCCATCACCGCACAGCGGTCCCACCGCGGCAGACCGACGGGCCCGATACGAGCGTGCAAGGTACTCATGCCCACCAGCGTAGGCCGTGGGTCCCCGGCGGCGACGACCGGCCGACACGGCGAGAGCCCTCCCCGGAAGCGGTTCCGGGAAGGGCTCTCACAGGGTCCGGCGGGCGCGGCTCACGCGGCGCGCGTGACCTCCGCCTGCTCCACCGACGCGTCCTCGTCGAAGCTCGGCTTGGGCGGCGCCGGGCGGCGGCGCAGCAGCCGCGGCAGCTCCAGGAAGCCCTCCGCCTGCATCATCGCGAAGCCGATGCGCGGCAGGTCGCGGCTGTTCGGGAAGACGATGAAGCGCGGCTCCCAGCGCGGCCGGAACTTCTCGTTGAACTTGTACAGCGACTCGATCTGGAACCAGCGCGACAGGAAGATCAGCACCCCGCGCTGGATCCGGACCACCGGTCCGGCGCCCAGCTTGCTGCCGCGCTCCAGGGCGGAGCGGAAGAACGCGAAGTTCAGCGACAGGCGCTTGATCTTCAGCTCGGGCGCGGCCTGGAGGAAGGCGACGATCAGCAGCTCGTTCATGCCCGGGTCGGCGCTGCGGTCGCGCCGCATCAGCTCCAGGGAGCTGCCGTCCTTGCCCCACGGCACGTAGTGCTGCATGGCCCGCAGGTCGCCGAAGGGCGCGTTCTCGCCCTCCTCGACGTCCTTGTGGGCGGTGGCGATGATCGCGTCCAGGTCCTTGGGGTCGCCGATCCGGCCGAGCGCCATGGAGAAGCCGCGCTCCTCCTCGGTGTCGCGCCAGGCGTTGGCGGCCTGCTGGACGACCGCGAGCTCCTCGGGGCTCAGGTCACCGACGCGGCGGACCTTGGTGCTGTAGCCGTTGCGCTCGATGCGCTTGACCATCTGGCGGACGTTGCGCATGGCCCGGCCGCTGAGGCTGAAGTCGGCGACCTCGACGATGGCCTCGTCGCCCATCTCCAGGGCGTCCAGACCCGTCTCGCGGGTCCAGACCTCGCCGCCGGTCTCGCTGCACCCGTTGACGGCGGGGGTCCAGGAGTGGCGCTTGGCCAGTTCCATGAACTTCTCGATCGCGCCCGGCCACGCCTCGACGTCGCCGATCGGGTCGCCACTGGCGAGCATGACGCCGGAGACCACCCGGTAGGAGACGGCGGCCTTGCCGGACGGGGAGAAGACGACGCTCTTGTCGCGGCGGAGCGCGAAGTGGCCGAGCGAGTCGCGGTCACCGTGCTTGGCCAGCAGTTCGCGCAGCCGGTCCTCGTCCTCCTCGGTGAGGACGGCCGCCGGGTACTCCGGCCGGAAGGCCAGGAACGCGGTGGTGGCGACGGTCAGCAGGCCGAGGGCGCCGAGGGAGTAGCCGACGACGTAGTCCACGCCGCCGGTGTAGCGGATCGAGCCCTCGAAGCCGAACAGACCCCACAGGACGTGCTCGATCTGCTCCAGCACCGGCGGGTCGCCGACCATCTGGTCGGGGTGCGAGCCGACGATCACCCAGCCGAGGGCGAAGCTGGCGCCACCCATCAGGATGAAGTTGGCCAGCGCCTTCCAGCGGCTGCGCGGGTCGGGCAGCGCGGTGAACGCGTTCCGGTGCCGCACCAGGTAGGCGAAGAGCAGCAGCGAGAAGACCGCGCCCACGATGGAGTGGCGGTAAATAAGGTGCGCGGCGGCGCCCACCGGCAGCACGATGACCGCGGCCCACCAGGCACGGGACTTCGCGCGCTTGAGGCCGTGGGCGAGCATCAGCAGCAGGATGCCGACGACGATCGACGCGGCGGCGGCCAGCTGGGTGACGGCACCCGGCAGCACCTCCGCCAAGGTGTGGATCTTGCTGAAGCGGAAGCGCGGGATGACGCCGGCGGCGATGTCCATCAGACCGATGACCGCCGCGACCGTGCCTACGACGGCCGGAACACGCTCCGGCCGAGGCCCCTTGGCCATGCGGGCAAGCACCGACAGCCACTTCGGACCCGAAGGAACCCCATCGGACTTTTTGCCATCTTCCCTGACAGACATCTCTTCCCGTCGTCCATGTCGAGTGGGCATACGGCATCTGGCCGTACCGCTCCGGACAATGTGCGCCCTGTAGGACGACGGTTCAGGGGCGGAGGTTCCGCCGGCGGCGGGCCCGGATAGAAGTAACCATTCCGCGACCCGTTGCCGGGTCGCTCGGCAGAAAGCACCTCATGGGTCTCACCAGCAAGACAGTTCTGCTGTTGGCCGCCGTGCTGGCGGTAGTGCTCTTCGCGTGTACCGTCTGGCTCTGGCCGCGGCTCGGCAAGAAGAGCGTGGGTTCCATCCTGGGCCGCGTCGGCATGCTGCTCGTCACCCAGCTGTCCCTGTTCGCCGCCATCGGCCTCTACGCGAACTACTCGTTCGGCTTCTACGCCTCCTGGGCCGACCTCTTCGGCCAGGAGCAGGACCAGGGCGTGGTGGTGGACCACAGCTCGGGCGCCCACCGGGTCCAGGTGGTCGGCACCCAGCAGGTGAACGTGCCCCGGGCCTCCGTCCCCCGGGTGGCCGGCCGGATCGAGAAGGTGAACATCCAGGGGCCCGAGTCGCGGATCGCCAGCCCGGCCTTCGTGTACCTGCCGCCGGAGTACTTCCAGCCCGAGTTCGCCAAGCGCACCTTTCCGGCCTCCGTCGTGCTGACCGGCTACCCGGGCACCGCCGAGGCGCTGATCAAGGGCCTGCACTACCCGCAGACGGCGCACAAGCTGGCCAAAGAGAAGAAGATGCAGCCCACCATCCTGGTGATGATGCGGCCGACCGTCGCCCCGCCCCGGGACACGGAGTGCATGGACATACCCGACGGCCCCAAGACCGAGACGTTCTTCACCAAGGACCTGCGCAAGGCCATGGCGCAGCAGTACCGGATCGGCACCAAGGCCGCCAACTGGGGCATGATCGGCGACTCGACCGGCGGCTACTGCGCGCTGAAGCTCGCGATGCGCCACCCGGAGGCGTACGGCGCCGCCGCCGCGCTGTCCGGCTACTACAAGGCCCCGCAGGACCCCACGACCGGTTCCCTCTTCGGCGGCAGCAAGAAGCTGGAGCAGGAGAACAACCTGATCTGGCGGCTGAAGAACAAGCCGCTGCCCAAGATCTCGATGCTGGTCACCAGCAGCAAGCAGGGCGAGCACAACTACAAGGACACGATGAAGTTCATCGACCTCGCCGCGAAGCACCCCACCCGGGTCTCCTCGATGATCCTGGAGAGCGGCGGTCACAACTTCAACACCTGGCGCCGTGAGATCCCCGGCACCCTCCAGTGGATGGGCAGCCGCCTCAGCGCCTGATCCGTCCCCGAAGCCTCTTCCGGGCCGCCCGCGGCACAGCGGGCGGCCTTCGTGTTTCCGGGGACGCCGGCTCAGCGCGCCGACATGATGAGGCTCATCGCCTCCGCGCGGGACGCGGGGTCCCGCAGCTGGCCCCGGACCGCGGACGTGATCGTCTTCGCGCCGGGCTTCCGGATCCCCCGCATCGACATGCACATGTGCTCGCACTCGATCACCACGACGACGCCGCGCGCCTCCAGGATCTCCACCAGGGAGTCCGCGATCTGCGTGGTGAGCCGCTCCTGCACCTGCGGACGGCGGGCGTAGACGTCCACCAGGCGGGCCAGCTTCGACAGACCGGTGATCTTGCCGCTGGTCGCGGGGATGTAGCCGATGTGCGCCACGCCGTGGAACGGGACGAGGTGGTGCTCGCAGGTGCTGTAGACCTCGATGTCCCGGACCAGCACCATCTCGTCGTGGCCCAGGTCGAAGGTGGTGGTCAGCACGTCGGCCGGCTCCTGCCGCAGGCCGGCGAATATCTCCTTGTACGCGCGCGCCACACGGGCGGGGGTCTCCCGCAGACCCTCGCGGTCCGGGTCCTCGCCGACGGCGATCAGCAGCTCGCGGACCGCCTGCTCGGCCCGCTTCTCGTCGAACGGCCCGATGGCTCGCTCGCCGTCCAGGGTCACCGGATCGATCATGTTGCCTCGTTCTCTCGTGCGTACGCGCCGTTCGGCGGCCCTCCCCCGTCCACTCGGCCCTTCACCCGGCCGGAGGAGCGCGCACACATGCGCGATGCCGCGCCCCCAGGCTAGAACCTGGGAGACGCGGCATCCATTCCGGGCCCTGCGGCGCGGTTCACTCCGGGCGGAGGTCCTCCGGCAGCTCGACCGAGTCGACGCCGGTGGTGCCGGCGGCGCCGTTGCTGCTCGGGGCGAGCTCCTTGGGGGAGAGCACCGGCGGGCGGCTGGACGGCGTACGGCGCGAGGAGCCGGTCCACGCCGGGCGGGCCGGGCGCTTCACGACGTGCTTGAAGATCTCGGCGATCTCCTCCTTGTTCAGCGTCTCCTTCTCCAGGAGGGCCAGAACGAGGTTGTCGAGGATGTCGCGGTTCTCGACCAGGATCTCCCACGCCTCGTTGTGCGCGGTCTCGATCAGCTTCTTGACCTCTTCGTCGACCAGCGCGGCGACCTCTTCCGAGTAGTCGCGCTGGTGCGACATCTCGCGGCCCAGGAAGGGCTCGGAGTTGTCGGAGCCGAACTTGATCGCGCCGAGCCGCTCGGTCATGCCGTACTGGGTGACCATCGCGCGGGCCGTGGCGGTGGCCTTCTCGATGTCGTTCGCGGCGCCCGTGGTCGGGTCGTGGAAGACCAGCTCCTCGGCCGCGCGGCCGCCCAGCATGTAGGCCAGCTGGTCGAGCATCTCGTTGCGCGTGGTCGAGTACTTGTCCTCGTCCGGCAGCACCATGGTGTAGCCGAGCGCACGGCCCCGGGACAGGATGGTGATCTTGTGGACCGGGTCGGAGTTGGGCGAGGCCGCCGCGACCAGGGCGTGACCGCCCTCGTGGTACGCGGTGATCTTCTTCTCCTTGTCGCTCATGATCCGGGTCCGCTTCTGCGGGCCGGCCACGACGCGGTCGATCGCCTCGTCCAGCATGTGGTTGTCGATCAGCTTCTTGTCGCTGCGGGCCGTCAGCAGGGCGGCCTCGTTCAGCACGTTGGAGAGATCGGCACCGGTGAAGCCGGGGGTCCGGCGGGCGACGGCCGCGAGGTCGACGTCCGGGGCGACCGGCTTGCCCTTCTGGTGGACCTTGAGGATCTCCAGGCGGCCCTGCATGTCCGGGCGGTCGACGGCGATCTGCCGGTCGAAGCGGCCCGGGCGGAGCAGCGCGGGGTCGAGGATGTCGGGCCGGTTGGTGGCCGCGATCAGGATGACGCCGCCCTTGACGTCGAAGCCGTCCATCTCGACGAGCAGCTGGTTGAGCGTCTGCTCGCGCTCGTCGTGGCCGCCGCCGAGGCCCGCGCCGCGGTGCCGGCCGACGGCGTCGATCTCGTCGACGAAGACGATGGCCGGAGCGTTGGCCTTGGCCTGCTCGAACAGGTCGCGGACCCGGGAGGCACCGACACCGACGAACATCTCGACGAAGTCGGAACCGGAGATCGAGTAGAACGGGACACCGGCCTCGCCCGCGACGGCGCGCGCCAGCAGCGTCTTGCCGGTACCGGGCGGGCCGTAGAGCAGCACACCCTTCGGGATCTTGGCGCCCACGGCCTGGAACTTGGCGGGCTCCTGGAGGAACTCCTTGATCTCGTGGAGCTCCTCGACGGCCTCGTCGGACCCGGCCACGTCGGCGAAGGTCGTCTTCGGAGTGTCCTTGGTGATCAGCTTGGCCTTGGACTTCCCGAAGTTCATCACCCGGGAGCCGCCGCCCTGCATCTGGTTCATCAGGAACAGGAAGACGACGACGATGAGGACGAAGGGCAGCAGGGACAGCAGCACCCCGATGAACGGGTTCTGCTTGGACGTCGCCACGTTGTAGCCCTCGGGCAGGACGTCCTTGTCCTTCTGGTCGACGGCCTTCTGGAGCATCGCGGACAGCTGGACGCCCTGGTCGCCGATGTAGTTCGCCTGGACCTTGCTGCTGCCCTTGATCTTCTGGCCGCTCTTGAGCTCGACCTTGATCTTGTTTTCGTCGCCCGTGGTCAGCTCGGCCGATTTCACCCTGTTGTCACGGATGGCCGCGACAACCTGACTGGTGTCCACCGACTTGTAGCCGCCGGACGAGCCGACGACCTGCATCAACACGACCACGGCGAGGACGGCCAGCACGATCCACATGACCGGCCCACGGAAGTAGCGCTTCACGTCCATCCATACGGGGCGCGAGCGCCCCGTCCCTCCTGCCACAGTGAGGCACGGTGCCCCTCGGTCGGGGTGCCTGTGCGTACGGTGTTCTGCTCGACCTTGCAGTACTTGCTTGCGGTGCTTGCTAAAGAATGCTTGAAAAGACTGACCTTCGGACGGTACCCCAGCATTGTCACCCGACGCCGCCGCAGACGGTCAACAAATCCGTCTTCCCCTCCTCCAACGGCGGAAAACCGTGAGGGGTTCCCGGTGGCCCGGCGACCGCCGGGCCCTTCGGGGGGAATGCCGTCCGCCCTGGTCGGGGGTGGTCAGCCGCCGTAGACGTGCGGCGCGAGGGTGCCGACGAAGGGCAGGTTGCGGTACTTCTCCGCGAAGTCGAGACCGTAACCGACGACGAACTCGTTCGGGATGTCGAAGCCGACCCACTTCACGTCGATGGCGACCTTGGCCGCCTCCGGCTTGCGCAGCAGGGTGACGACGTTGAGGGACGCCGGCTCGCGGGAGCCGAGGTTCGACAGCAGCCAGGACAGCGTCAGGCCGGAGTCGATGATGTCCTCGACGATCAGGACGTGCTTGCCCTTGATGTCGGTGTCGAGGTCCTTGAGGATCCGGACCACGCCGGAGGACTGGGTGCCCGCGCCGTAGGAGGACACGGCCATCCAGTCCATGGTGACGGGGTTGGACAGCGCGCGCGCCAGGTCCGCCATCACCATCACGGCGCCCTTGAGGACACCGACGATGAGCAGGTCCTTGCCCGCGTACTCCGCGTCGATCTTCGCGGCCAGCTCGGCCAGCTTCGCGTCGATCTCTTCCTTGGTGATGAGCACCGACTTGAGGTCGGTGCCCATGTCCTTCTCGTCCACCCGCGCCACTCTCGTTCGATTGGGGCTCATCCGGCCGTCCGGGCGCCTGCCGCCCGGCCAGGGTCCGGCCGGGCCTGCCCGCGGTCACTCACGGTCGTTCGATTCAGCCCTGCCGAAGGACCAGTCTGCCACCATGCCGGTGGACCGCGACGCGCCCGGGGAGGTTGATGGCCCGCTGGCCGCGCCAGCCGGTGATCAGCCGGTCGACCTCCTCGATGTGCCGGGCGAAGAGCGAACCAGCCGGGGAACCGGCCTCGATGGCCGCCCGGCGCAGCACCCGGCGGCGGACGGCGGGGGGCAGCGCGTAGAGCTTGGCGACCTCCAGCGCGCCCGTGTCGTCCCGGACGGACGGCTCCACGGCGACGGCCCAGGAGTCGAGGGCGTCCGCGTCGTCCCGGGACAGCTGGGCGGTCCGGGCCAGCGCCTCGACGACGCCCTTGCCCAGCGCTTTCTCCAGGACCGGCAGTGCCTCGTGGCGGACCCGGGAGCGGGTGTAGGCCGGGTCGGCGTTGTGCGGGTCGTCCCAGACCGGCAGCGACTGCACCATGCACGCCTTGCGGGCGGTCTGCCGGTCGAGCCCCAGGAACGGCCTGCGGTAGCGGCCCCCGACCCCGGAGGCCACGGCCATCCCGGACAGCGAGCGGGTGCCGGAGCCGCGGGCCAGCCCCAGGAGGACGGTCTCGGCCTGGTCGTCGCGGGTGTGGCCGAGGAGCACGGCCGCGGCGCCGTGCCGTTCGGCGGCCTCGTCGAGGGCGGCGTAGCGGGCGTCGCGGGCGGCGGCCTCGGGCCCGCCCTCCCGGCCGACGGTCACGGGGAGCGCCTCGACGGGGTCGAGGCCGAGGGCGAGGAGGCGGCTCACCACCTCGGCGGCGCGGAGGTCGGAGCCCTCCTGGAGGCCGTGGTCGACGGTGACGCCGCCGGCGCGGAGGCCGAGCCGGGGGGCCTCGAAGGCGAGGGCGGAGGCGAGCGCCATGGAGTCGGCGCCGCCTGAGCAGGCGGCCAGGACGAGCGGGGGCCTGGAGCCGCCGGGGGCGCTTCCGGTTGCGGTTTCGGACGGAGCGAGGGTGAGGACGTCGTGGAGAACGCGGCGGACCGCCAGGCGTATCGCCGCGACCGCGGGGTGTGGACCCATGTCCGAGTGTCCAATCGTTCCAACGAGGAGCTGACGGGAAGGGGTTGTGGGGACGTGCGGGCTGCGCCGTCACGCTGTGTGCGTAGATGGTGACAGAGACGAGCCTTTACCCGAGCATCGCACGCCCACCCCTGGCACACGGTCCCTCGGACGGGTGATTACGGGAGCGTTCGTCCGTCAGGGGCGTGGACGCGTCAGCCGTCGGACCGGCTGTGCACCCGGGCGACCCAGTCCGCGGGTTTGGCGATCTCGGCCTTGGTCGGCAGGGTGTTCGGCGAGGTCCAGACCCTGTTGAAGCCCTCCATGCCGACCTGGTCCACCACCGCCCGGACGAACCGCTCGCCATCACGGTACTGCCGCAGCTTGGCGTCCAGACCCAGCAGCTTGCGCAGCGCCTGGTCGAGCCGGCCCGCGCCGCTGGCCCGCCGCTGCTGGAACTTCTCCCGGATCTCGGTCACGGACGGCACGACCCGCGGCCCCACCCCGTCCATGACGTAGTCCGCGTGCCCCTCCAGCAGGGACATCACCGCCGTCAGCCGCCCCAGCACCTCCCGCTGGGCGGAGGTCTGCACCAGCTCGACGATGCTGCGCCCGCCCCGCTCCCCCTCGTCCTCCGGCGGACGCCCGCCGGCCAGCGCCTGGAGCGCCTCGCGGAGCCGCTCCAGCAGGGTGGCCGGGTCGATGTCGGTCTCGGCGAGGAACGCCTGGACCTCGCCCTCGATGTGGTCGCGCAGCCACGGCACGCCCGTGAACTGGGTGCGGTGCGTCTCCTCGTGCAGGCAGACCCACAGCCGGAAGTCGTGCGGGTCGACCTCCAGTTCGCGCTCCACGTGCACGATGTTCGGCGCCACCAGCAGCAGCCGGCCGCCGCCGGCACCGCCCGGCAGGTCCCGGGTGGGCGGCACGAACGTCTCGTACTGGCCCAGCACCCGCGAGGCCAGGAACGACAGCAGCATGCCCAGTTCCACGCCGGTGACCTTGCCGCCGACCGCGCCCAGCACCGCGCCGCCCGGCAGGCCGCCCCGGCGCTTCTCCATCTTCTCCAGCAGCGGTCCGAGCACCGCCCGGAACCCGGCGACGTTCGCCCGGATCCAGCCCGCCCGGTCCACCACCAGCACCGGGGTATCCGATCCGGCGCCCGACGGCGTCATCCCGGTGAACTCCCGGACGTGCTCCTCCGACGCCTTGGCGTGCCGCCGCAACTCCGCGACCACCGCGCGGGCCTCGTCCCGGCTCACCTCCGGCCCCGGCCGCACGAGCCGCGTCGCGGTCGCCACCGCGAGCTTCCAGTCGACCATCTCCGCACCACCGATGCTCGTCATGGGTTCACGGTACGTGGTGCGGCGCGGTTGCGGAGGGGGGTGGATGCCCCGGCCCCACCCCTTCGCCGCTTCCTGGGGCTGCGCCCCAGACCCCGCTTTTCGCGGCTTCGCCGCTCGTCCTCAAACACCGGACGGGCTGATTTCAGCCCGTCCGGGGGTGCGGGGGCGCGGCCCCCGCGAGAAACGGTGGAAGGGCGGGACCGGGGCCTCCTCACCGGGCGGCGGCCACCGCCGCCGCCAACCCGTCCAACGCCCGCTGCGCCCCCTCCGAATCCGCTGTCCCATCGGCCAGGAAGGCAAAGGTCAGCAACCGCCCGCCGCCGGCGACCGCCGTCCCGGCCAGCGCGTTCACCCCGGTCAACGTGCCCGTCTTGGCCCGCACCACCCCCCGGCCGCCGGCCACGCGACCTTGAAGCGTCCCACTGAACCCCGCCACCGGCAGCCCCGTGAGCACCGCCCGCAACTCGGGCGCCCCCCGATCACCGGCGCGGGCCAGCAGCCGGGCCAGGAGGTCGGCGGATACCCGGTCACCCCGGTCCAGGCCGCTGCCGTCGGCGAAGCGGGTGCCCGCCATCGGCAGGCCGAGCCGCGCCAGCCGGGCGGCCACCGCCCGCCCCGCGCCCTCGAAGCTCGCCGGCTGTCCGTCGGCGAGGGCGGTCTGCCGGGCCAGTGCCTCGGCGATGTCGTTGTCGCTCTGGGTCAGGGCCCGCTCGACGAGGTCGGCGAGCGGGGCGGAGGAGACGGCGGCCAGCCGCCGGGCGCCGGCGGGCGAGCGGCCCTCGGCGGGCTCGCCCTCGACGCGTACCCCCCGCTCCCCCAGCAGGGCGGCGAACTTCCGTGCGGCGTCCCCGGCGGGGTCGTCCGTCCGGTCCGCGGGGCCGTGGTCGCTGTCGTCCAGCCGGCCCTCGTCCACCATGAGGGCGCTGACCGGCGCGAGGTTCTCGTTGGGGCCGATCGGGTGCGGTACGGGCCCGGTGTAGCGGGAGACGTCGTACCGGAGCGCCGTGTGGTCCGTGCCGAGCGCCTTCAGCGCGCGGGCCGTGGCGTCGGCCAGGGCGGGGAGGCCGGTGGGCTCCCGGCCGGGAGGGGCGGGGCGGGCGGTGAGGGTGGGATCGCCGCCGCCGACGAGCACGATCCCGTCAGCCCCGAGCGTCACCGCGGTCTCGATGCGGTGATCCGCGCCGAGCGCGGAGAGCGCCGCGGCGGAGGTGGCGAGTTTGACGGTGGAGGCGGGAGTGACCGCCGCGGCCTCGTTCGAGCCGAACAGCCGCTCGCCGGTGGCCGCGTCGACGACGGAGGCCGAGACGCGGGGGCCCAGCGCGGCGTCGGCGAGCAGCGGCTCCAGCGCGGCGGCGAGACCGGCCGCGGCGGGCGCCCCGCCGGAACCGCCGGCCCCGCCGACCCCACGCGCCTCGCCGGGCCCACCGGAAGGCGCCTCCGGCACCCCCGCGAGCACCGGCCCGGCCAGGGAGGACCCGTAGGGGGCGCCCCGGGCGTACGCCCCCCGGTCGGCGGCTGCGGCGCGTACCCGTTCGGCCGTACGCTGTCCGCCGTCCCAGGGGCCGGCGGCGGCCACCGCCCCGGCCGCGGCGAGCAGTCCCACCGCGGTGGCGGCGGCGACGAACCGCCCGGTACCGGACCGCGGCGGCAAGGCGGCAGGCCACCACCGGACCTGCCGACGGACGCTCCCGGGCATGACGGACCAGCCCCTTTCGCCACCACACACCTGCGTAGGGGACACTTAATCACCAGACGTATGTGTTGATCATGAAGGAGCCACTCGTGGAGTTCGACGTCACCATCGAGATTCCGAAGGGTTCGCGGAACAAGTACGAGGTGGACCACGAGACCGGTCGCATCCGTCTGGACCGCCGTCTCTTCACCTCCACCAGCTACCCCGCCGACTACGGCTTCGTCGAGAACACCCTCGGCGAGGACGGCGACCCGCTGGACGCCCTCGTCATCCTGGACGAGCCCACCTTCCCGGGCTGCCTCATCACCTGCCGCGCCATCGGCATGTTCCGCATGACGGACGAGGCGGGCGGCGACGACAAGCTGCTCTGCGTCCCGGCCAACGACCCGCGCGTCGAGCACCTGCGCGACATCCACCACGTGTCGGAGTTCGACCGCCTGGAGATCCAGCACTTCTTCGAGGTCTACAAGGACCTGGAGCCGGGCAAGTCGGTCGAGGGCGCCGAGTGGGTCGGCCGCGCGGAGGCCGAGGCCGAGATCGAGGCGTCCTACAAGCGCCTGGAGGCCGCGGGCGGCTCGCACCACTGATCCGTGGTGATCTGACGCGCCGATACGGAACGCGCGGCTCCTGAGGGCCCCGGAGGGCTCCTCGGAGGCCGCGCGTCCGCGTTTCCGGGGCGCCCCGGGGTCAGAAACCGCGCGTCCGCTTCGCCGCGCGCCGCGACGCCGCCCCGCCCGGCACCACGAGGAACATCCGGGCCACCTCCGACCCCAGGTTCACCCCGATGGCGATGGCCAGGGCCAGGGCCGCGGCCTTGGTGAGGCTGGCCATGCCGGTGTCCAGCTCGTTCTTGGCGAAGTTCAGCAGCGCGAAGTACACCGCGCTACCGGGCAGCAGCGGCCCGATCGCCGCCGTGACGTACGGCAGCGCCGACGTGTACTGGTACCGCGCGAGCAGCTGGCCGAAGAGGCCCACCAGCCCGGCGGCGATGGCCGTGGCGGGCACCGGGTCGAGACGGCCGGTGTCGGCGAGCGCCCCGTACACCACCCAGGCGACACCGCCGTTGAGCGTCGCGTACAGCACGGTGTGACGTTCCTGCTGGAGCAGGACGGCGAACGAGAAGGCCAGCAGCATCGACGCGACGATCTGCACGACGGGCCGCTCCTGGCGCTGGAGCGCCGCCTCCGGGTCGAGTGTGGTGCCGCCGATCCGCACACCGCCGTAGAGCACCATCATCACGCCGCAGACGATGCCGACGATCAGGTAGCCCACTTCCAGCAGCCGGGCCGAGGCGGTGATGTAGAAGCCGGTCAGGCCGTCCTGGACGCCCGCGACCAGCGCCCGCCCCGGGATCAGCGCGAACAGCCCACCGGTGATCACGGCGGACGCCTGTACGTGCACGTGGTTCTGGGCGGTGCTGAGCGCGACGCCCATCGCCGCCGGCGGCATCGCGGCCACCACGAACTGGTAGAACTCCGGCAGCCCGCGCCCCGAGGCCAGCCACGCCAGCCGGTCGCCCAGCATGGCGCCCATCGCCGCCGCGAGGAACACCACGACCCCGCCGCCGACCAGCATGCTCGCCGCGCCGGCGAGCAGCCCGGCGGACAGCGTCAGCCCCCAGCCGGGGTACGGGTGCCGGTTGCGGCGGATCTCGGCGAGGCCGCGGTACGCCTCCTCCAGGGTGAGCCCCTGGGACGTGATGTCGTGGACGAGACGGAAGACGGCCGAGAGACGGGTGTAGTCGGTGCCACGCCTGCGCACCGTGCGGCTCGCGGTGACGGGATCGTCCACGAGGGGCGGCTGGTAGCTGACGGACAGCAAGGTGAACGTCACGTTCGGCTCGCACCGGTGCAGCCCGTACGCGTGCGCGACGCCGTACATCGCCGCCTCGACGTCCTCGGCGCCCTCGCCGCCCGCGAGCAGCAGCTCGCCGATGCGCAGGGTCAGGTCGAGCACACGCGGGACGGCCGGCCCGGTCTCCTCCTCCTTGACCGCGCGCTCCGGCAGCGGCCGCTCGCCGACCGGCATCCGGACCATGGTCCGCATCCGGTCCTGCCAGGGCGCGTCCTTGGTGAGGCTGACGAGGGGGGTGCCGAGCGGCGGGGTGATCTCCGGGTACGAGAGGGAGGCGGGCCGGCTGAAGGCCGATCCCTCCGGACGTCGGTCCTCCGGTTCGGCCACGCCGTCGGGGACGGCGAACTCCGACGTCGGGTGCTCGTCTTCCGGCGGCGCGGGCACGGGCACCCCGAGGGGCGGGGTGAACGCGCTGTGCGCCTCATCGCTCTGCGGTTTGCGGTCCTCGCCCGGATCCGGTGGGCCGCCGCCCCGCTGCCGATCAGCCACCACGCGCTCCTCCACGCCTCCTGCCCAGGTCAACCATGCCCGATCAGGAGTACGAGTGCCCAGTGGGGGTGGAGAGACGCGTGTGAAGTTCGGTGGGTGTGTGGGTGAGCGGACCCTCGCGGGTGGACGGGCAGGGGCGGTCAGGGGACGGTCAGGGGAACGCCCGGGGAGGCGGCGGGACGGGGTGTCAGCGGCGCGCGTGCCGGCCGCGGGGGCCCCGGTGCGGGTCCTGCGGGTCGTGCGGGTCGTGCGCGTCCTGGGAGGGCTGCGCGCCCCGCGTGTCCTGTGGAGGCTGGGAGTACCGGGGGTCTTCCGCGTGCTGCGGCTGGCCTCCATAAAGGGGCTGCTGCGGCTGCGCGGGCTGGTGGGGCTCAGGGTAGGGGGAGTACGCAGGGGTGTGGAGGCCCTGCGGGCTCTGCGGGGCGGGCGCCGCCTGCGCGGCCGGCGCGTAGGGGTACTGCCCGGCCTGCGGGCTCTGCGGGGCGGGTGCCGTGTGCGCGGCCGGCGTGTAGGGGTACTGCCCGGGCTGCGGATTCTGCTGAGGCTGCGGAGCCTGCGGGTACTGGGCCGGCGGGTACGTACCCGGCTGCTGCGGGTACTGGGCCGGCGGGTACGGACCCGGCTGCTGCGGGTACGGGGCCGCCTGCGGGGGCCGTACGTCATGCGCGGCGTCCGGCGCCTGGCCGGGCCGGGGCGCGGGCCCCGGCGCCTGGCCGGGCCTCGACGCGGGCCCGGGCTGCGGAGCGGCTCCCGGCTGCGGAGTCGCCCCGGACCACGGCGCCGCCCCCGGCTGCGGGGCCGCCCCCGGCCGCGGTGCGGATCCCGGCCGCGGCGCGGACCCCGGCTGCGGCGCGGACCCCGGCTCCGGCGCGGGCTGCCGCTTCCCCGACTGCCGCTGCTGCCGCTTCCCCTGCTGCTCGGACTGCGGCAGCGGATACGGCTGCACGTCCTGGTAGTGCGGCGGCACCTCGGTGTACTGGCGGGGCGGCTGCGGCCCGCTGGGCACCCCGTCGGCGTCGGGCGCCGGGCCCTCCTCGCGCGACTTCGACCGGGCGCGCAGCAACTCGATCGCCACGGGCACAACCGACACCAGCACGATCGCGACCAGCATCATCTCGATGTTGGTCCGCACGAACTCGATCTTGCCGAGCACCGCGCCCAGCAGCGTCACACCGGCGCCCCACAGGGTGCCGCCGATGATGTTGAAGATCAGGAACGAGCGGTAGTTCATCCGGCTCACGCCGGCGATGATCGGCGTGAAGGTGCGGATGATCGGCACGAACCGGGCCAGGACCAGGGACTTCGGGCCGTACTTCTCGAAGAAGTCGTGGGCCTTCTCGACGTTCTCCTGCTTGAAGAGCCTGGAGTCCGGGCGCCGGAAGAGGGCGGGGCCCACCTTCCGTCCGAAGAGGTAACCCGCCTGGTCGCCGAGGACGGCCGCCAGCACGACCATGGCGCACACCGCCCACAGCGGGTAGTCGTCCAGCTTGCCCGTGGTGACCAGCAGACCCGTGGTGAAGAGGAGCGAGTCGCCCGGGAGGAAGAAACCGATCAGCAGGCCGGACTCGGCGAAGACGATCGCCAGCACACCGAGCAGGCCGAACTGGCCGATCAGGTAGTCCGCGTCCAGCCACTGGGGGCCGAGCGCGAGTGTGGTCACGGGGGTCACGGTGACAGGCTCCTGGGTCGAGGGCGCAGGCTCGTGCGAGGCCCGGGCACAGGCGGGGGGAGAAGGCGTGCCGCTCAACGGTAGCAACGCGACCGGGAACCCTCCGGTTCCAGTCGTCACCGCCCGCACTCCCCCCGCTCGCCCCTCAGGGCCCGCGCCCCCGCCGGCCGCCGCGCTTCGCCCGGTCGGGGCAACCCCGCGCCGCCGGGGTGCGTCCCGCCCGTCAGACGGAAGAATCTCCGTACGGACCGAACGGACGAAGGTGGGCAGGGATGGGGATCGACGAGTATGGCGGCGGTCAGCACGAGCAGGCCGATGTGCTCGTGGTCACGACGAACGACGTGCCGGGTTACCGGGTCGAGCGCGTGATCGGTGAGGTCTTCGGCCTCACGGTGCGTTCCCGGCACGTCGGCAGCCAGATCGGCGCCGGCTTGAAGTCGCTGATCGGCGGTGAGCTCAAGGGCCTCACCAAGACCCTGGTCCAGACCCGGAACCAGGCGATGGAGCGCCTGGTCGAGCAGGCCAGGGCCCGGGGCGCCAACGCGGTGCTGATGTTCCGTTTCGACGTCACCGAGGCGGCGGACGTCGGCACGGAGGTGTGCGCGTACGGCACGGCGGTGGTGATCGCTCCGCATTCGTGACGGGCCGGGGCCCCCGCGGCGGGCGAGGGCGCCGGAGCTCGGCGGCCCCGCCCCCGCCCGTGCCCTCCGCTCAGATCCTCCGGACCGCGTTGGCGAGGATCGCGTCCCTGAGGAAGGCCGCCATCCCCGGCCGGATCGCCTCGTACGTCGCCGCGAACCGCTCGTCCGCGACGTACATCTCCGCCAGCCCGGTGTGGATCTCGTAGGAGCACTCGTAGAAGTACCGGCCGATCAACCGCCGGTGCTCCTCGGCCAGGTCCATGGCCGCCTCGGACTCCGGGGAGGCGCCCTCGGCCTGCAGCGCGGCGATCCGGGCGTTGAGCTCGTCCGTCTCCCCCTTGATCCGCAGCCAGTCCTCCTTGCCGTACGCGGCGGTGCGCCGCCGCGACTCGCGGTAGGGGTCGCCACCGCCCCAGCGGCGTTCCGCCTCGGCCGCGTGTGCGTCGGGGTCGACGTCGCCGAAGACCTCGAACTTCTCCTCGGGGGTCAGCCTGATGCCCATCTTCCGTGCCTCCATGGCCTGTTCGACGGCGGCGGCCATCTTCCGGAGCCGGGCGATCCGCTCGGTGAGCAGCCCGTGCTGGCGCCGCAGGTGCGCCATCGGGTCGGTGCCCGGGTCGTCCAGGAGTTCCGCCACCTCGTCGAGCGGGAACCCGAGCTCCCGGTAGAACAGGATCCGCTGCAACCGGTCGAGATCGGCGTCCTCGTACCGCCGGTGCCCCGCGTGGCTGCGCCCGCTCGGCACGAGCAGCCCGATCTCGTCGTAGTGGTGCAGTGTCCGCTTGGTCACGCCGGCGACGGCGGCGACCTGTCCCACGCTGTAGCTCACGTCCGCGCTCCTTCTGCCGTACGTGTTCCACGGTGCGGGGTCACGTGGCGTGAGGTGCAAGCCCGACGTCCGCCGGCCGGCTCGGGCCGTGCGGGAGGCGCCGCCGCGCGCCTCACTCCGGCGAGGTGGCGACCCCCGCCCACGGGTCGCCCTCGCCCGCCATCACGTACGCGCCCGCCTCCAGGCGCTCGATCAGGTCGCGGGCCCATTCCTCGCCCGTCGCCACCGTGTGCAGCCAGAGGCCCCGGACCTCGGCGAGGTGGCCCTGGCCGGGCGCGGGCCAGTGCCGGTGGATCTCCGTGCGCCAGGCTTCGAGCGCGGCCACGCGCCGCCGGAGCAGGGCGATCGCCTCGTCGCGCGGGAGGTCGACGAGGAAGCCCACCCCGGCCGTCAGGTGGTCGATCTTCCGGTCGTGGTCGGACAGCGCGTGCCGCAGCAGGCGGAAGTACTCGGCCTCGCCCGTCTCCGTCAGCTCGTACTCGGTGCGCGGCGGGCCGCCCGCCTCGCTCGGGGCGGCGTCGTGCGCGGTCAGCAGGCCCTGTCCGGCCATGGCCTTCAGCGCGTGGTAGATCGACCCCGGTTTCGCCTGGGACCATTCGTGCGCTCCCCAGAACTCCAGGGAGGCGCGCACCTGGTAACCGTGGGCGCGGCCGTGCCGCCGGACCGCCCCCAACACCAGCAGCCGGATCGCCGACATCCCGCCCCGCCCCTCTCCACCGTCTCCGCCGCACCTGCCGTCCCAGGTTAGGCGGCGGGCCGGGGCGCGGGCGGGCGCGGGCGCCCCGGCCGTTCCGCGGGCGTCAGTCCGCCTGCCGCCGCTCCGCGTCCACCAGCTCGAACGCCGTCCTGCCGTCGATCGACTCGCGGATGATGTCCGCGTGCCCGGCGTGCCGGCCGATCTCCTCGACCAGGTGCAGCAGGAACCACCGCATGGACACCCGGGCGTCCTTGGGGAACCAGGGGGCCGGCGGGAGGGCGAAGGTGTCCTCCAGGGTGGGCAGGGCGCGGACGAACCGCTCCACCTCGGCGGCCTGCTCCTCCCAGGCGGCCAGAAGCGCGGCGACCGTCTCGCTCTCGTCCGGGTGCCAGGCCGCCACGAAGCGCTTCTCCGCCTTGTCGGGGTCGGGGTCGCCCGTGCCGCTCGCGAGCTCCAGCCAGCCCCGTTCCGCGACCATGACGTGCTTGAGCAGGCCGATCAGGGACATCTCGCTGGCGCTGGGACGGGAGCGGGCCTGCTCCTCCGTCAGGCCGAGGAGCGCCCGCCGGACGCCGCCGCGCTGGGCGTCCACGAAGGCCAGCAGAGTGCCTCGCTCGTCACTGACGTCCTTCTCGATCACATGAGTAGGCATGGGACCCCACCGATCCTTCCGTCGCTTCGCGCTGACGGAACAACAGTAGGCCGCTAGTAGGTCAACCACTGACCTACTGGCGGCCTTGGGGTGCTCAGAACGGGAACGCGCTGCGCCCGTGCTGCACGGAGATCCACTTCGTGGTCGTGAACGCGTCCACCATGGCGTCGCCGTTGAGGCGCCCGAGGCCCGAGTGCTTCTCGCCGCCGAAGGGCACGATCGCCTCGTCGTGCACGGTGCCGTCGTTGACGTGGATCATGCCGGTCTCCACCCGCTGGGCGAAGCGGACACCGCGTTCGACGTCCTTGGTGTGGACGGCGCCGCTCAGCCCGTACGGGGTGGCGTTGGCGATCCGCAGGGCCTCCTCCTCGCCGGAGAACGGGATGATCAGCGCGACGGGCCCGAAGATCTCCTGGCGGAGGACGGGGGAGTCCTCGGGGAGGTCGGTGAGGACGCTCGGCTCCACCAGGGTGCCGACCGTGCGGCCCCGGACGAGGGCGGTGGCACCGTCCGCGACGGTCTGTTCCACGAGGGACGTGATCGCCTCCGCCTGGCCGGAGTTGATCAGGGGGCCGATGTGCGTGGCGGGGTCGGAGGGGTCGCCGACCTTGAGGGACTTCACTCTCGCCACGAACTTCTCGGTGAACTCGTCCAGCACGGAGCGGTCCACCAGCACCCGGTTGGCCGCCATGCAGACCTGCCCCTGGTGGATGAACCGGCTGAAGACCGCCGCGTCCACGGCATAGTCCACGTCCGCGTCGTCGAGGACGACCAGTGCGCTGTTGCCGCCCAGTTCGAGCACCACCCGCTTGAAGTGCGAGGCGGCGACGGTCGCCACGTGCCGGCCGACCTTGTCGGAGCCGGTGAACGACAGCACCTTGGGCACCGGGTGCTCGATCAGCGCGTCCCCGATCTCCGCGATGTCGGTGACCAGGACGTTCAGCACCCCGGGCGGCAGCCCCGCGTCCTCCAGCACCTTGGCGAGCAGCCCGCCGCCGCACACGGGCGTGTTCTGGTGCGGCTTGAGCACCACCGCGTTGCCGAGCGCCAGGGCGGGGGCGACGGACTTCAGCGACAGCAGGAACGGGAAGTTGAACGGGCTGATCACGCCGACGACCCCGACCGGCAGCCGGTAGAGCCGGTTCTCGCGGGTGTCGTCCGGCGAGGGCAGGATGCGGCCCTCGGGGCGCAGCGCGATCTGGATCGCGTCCCGCAGGAACTCCCGGGCCAGGTGGAGCTCGAAGCCGGCCTTCAGGGCCGTCCCGCCGCACTCCGCCATGATCACCGAGGCGAGTTCGTCCTCGTGGTCGTCGATGATCCGCAGCGCGCGCTCGAAGACGAGCCGCCGGGTGTACGGGTTGGTGCTCCCCCACGCCGCCTGGGCGCGCTCGGCCGCCCGGTACGCCTCGTCGACCTCGTCCACGCCGGCCACTGTGATGGAGGCGAGCTTCTCCCCGTCGTACGGGTTGAAGTCGACGATGTCCCACGATCCCGTACCGGGCCGCCAGCGGCCGTCGATGTACTGGTACGCGAGGTCCTTGAACGCGGCGGAGTACGACATGCGTCATCCCTGTCTGCCGGAGCCCGGCCGTCCGGCCGGGCTGGTTCAGACTTGCTGATTGCCCGTCATCGTACTGACGAGCTAAGCGAGTTGGAGCATCCGCCGCATGAGGTTGCGCGTTCCCGACGGGGAGAGGCTGTCCGCGCGCAGCCGGCCCATGACGCGCTCGTACTGGGCGACCTCGTCCGGCTTGTCCAGGTAGAGGGCGCCCGTGAGGTGCTCCAGGTACACCACGTCCGGCAGGTCGGACTCGGGGAAGCGGAGCACCGTGAACGCCCCGCTCTCACCAGCGTGACCACCGTGCCGGAAGGGCATCACCTGGAGGGTCACGTTGGGCTGCTCGGAGAGGTCGATGAGGTGCTGCAACTGTCCGCGCATCACGTCCGCGTCGCCGTACGGGCGGTGCAGCGCGGCCTCGTCGAGAACGGCGTGGAAGTGCGGCGCCCGCTCGGAGAACAGCAGCTTCTGCCGCTCCATGCGCAGCGACACCCGGCGCTCGACCTCGGCCGGGTCGGCCGTGGGCTGGCCCCGGACGACGACGGCGTGCGCGTAGCCCTCGGTCTGGAGCAGGCCGTGGACGAACTGCACCTCGTAGATCCCGATGTGCGAGGCGGCGCCCTCCAGGCCGACGTAGGTCTGGAACCAGCTGGGCAGTACATCGCCGTAGCTGTGCCACCAGCCGGCGACGTTGGCCTCCCTGGCCAGGCCGAGCAGCGCCTCGCGCTCGGTCTCCCGGTGGATGCCGTAGAGGGTGAGGAGGTCCTCCACGTCCCGCGTCTTGAAGCTCACCCGGCCCAGTTCCATGCGGCTGATCTTCGACTCGGACGCGCGGATCGAGTACCCGGCCGCCTCGCGGGTGATCCCCCGGGACTCGCGCAACTTCCTCAGCTGGGAGCCGAGGAGTATGCGGCGCACCACGGAACCGCTCGACTCGCTCGTGGTCATCTCGTCGACCCTTCCTTCCGGTCTGGTCCGGACTGCCTGTCCGCCGTGCCGCTCACCCTTCCGAGGGTGACCCCCGCTCCCCCCTCGGCGCCGAAGTCTGCCACCCCTGGGCATCGTTGTGTGCACATCCGGTTACGGATACCGGCCAACGACGGACACGCTACGGCGAGGGGCGTAGGAATAATTGCCCCCCAATCCCCTTGTGCGCCCCCAAATCCCCCACGTGCACGTGCATCTGCCCTTGCATCCGCCCTGCGCATCGGAAACGATGGAGCCCGCACACGTGCACGTCACGTCCACGATTGCAGGAGTGCCTCGGATGGGTACCGAAGGATCGACTGTGCTCTCCCCCGTCTGGCGGGGGCTGCCCCGGTTCGACTCATCCGCGGTGTCGAACTCCGCCTCCTGCGCCCTGCCGCCACGCTTCGAAGCCGTCCGTACGGCGCGGCGGTTCACCGGAATCACCCTGTCGCAGTGGGGGGTCCAGCACATCTTCGACAACGTGGCGCTGGTGGTCTCCGAACTGGTGACCAATTCCCTGCGCTACGCCACACCGACCGCCCACGTCGACGGGGGGTATGAGCCCCCCGTACGCCTGCACCTGATGCGGTGGACGACGCGGCTGGTATGCGCGGTACGCGATCCGAGCGAGGAGGGGCCGCTCGCGGGGGAAGCGGCCCCCGGCGACGAGCACGGGCGCGGACTGCTGCTGGTGGATTCGTTCAGCGACGCCTGGGGCTGGCACCCCCTGGCGGGCGCACTGCACGGCAAGGTCGTCTGGGCGCTGTTCCGGCTGCCGCGCGAATAACCGCATTCCGCGGTCACTCGCCCACCAGGTAGTCGAATTCACCGTCCTTGACGCCCAACAGCATGGCCTCGATCTCCGCGGGGGTGTAGATGAGAGCGGGGCCATCCGGGTGGCGGGAGTTGCGAACGGCAACCCCGCCACCCGGCAACTTCGCGAACTCCACACAGGAGCCCTGTGAGTTGGAGTGCCGGCTCTTCCGCCAGACGACTCCATCGATGCCCGATGCAACCATGCCGTTGTAGACGTGTGGCACTGGAGTCTCCCGGATCGCCGCAGGGGGCATCCCCATTCGTTTACGGGGATGGCAACTTCTTCGGATCATAGCCGCGGTTCACATTCCCCGGCACGAGCAGATGCACGTGCACTGAGGGTGGCGCCACCACTACGTCGCGAGGCCGATTTCCGCTGCCCATTTCCGCTTGCCCGGGACAATTGCCGCTGTCGCGGCGGTCATTGACGCAAATCCTCCGGATAGCGCGCGGAACGCCGCGGCGCGTGATTCATCCGGCGGCCGGCCCTTTCCGGCGCCTCCCCCTCCGGCCCGCCCCTTTCGCGTCGCCGCGCGTCACTTCCGTATCGCGACCACGTTCCGTCCTCTTCCCGGCCGTATTCGAGGGGTACGGAACGGCCTTTTCCGGAAGGGGGGTTCGGGAGGAGCCGGGCTCGTGGACCGGAAGGGTGCCCGGGCCGACACCCGTACGCGCCGACGGGGGTCAGGGCGACCCGCGGCCGTCAACGGCCGGCGCGCCCCCGGACGTACTCGATGAGGCGGGCGTATCCGTCGGCGCCGTGCCCGTCCTCCACCGCGCGCCCGGCCAGCCCGAGGAACGCCTGCGGAAGACCGGATTCCACCCCTCGCAGCTCCCCGGCGTGCTCCAGCAGCCCCATCAGCATCAGGTGCTGGTCCAGCGGGAACCCCCCGGCCGGGTAGGCGCCCGCGTCGACCTGCCGGGCGTACTCGCCCATCAGCCGGCCGACGGTCGGCATCCAGCGGCCGACGACCGCCGTGTAGGCCGTCGCGGACACCCCGCCGCCCGGCCCGTCCGCGCCCGTGAGCGCCACGCCGTGCAGCCAGCCGGTGAGCGCGGACCACAGCAGGCCGAGCAGCGCGATGTCGTGGACGGCGGGCAGGGCCGGGTCGTCGCCCAGGTACACCGGGTCGCCGAGGGCGGCCAGCACGCCGCGGTGCGCCTCGAAGACCGGGCGCGGCCCGCCGTAGAGCTGGAGGGAGTCCGGCCGGCCCACCCAGGACGGCGCGGCCAGGGCGGCGCCGTCGAGGTAGCGGACGCCCAGCTCGCGCGCCCGGCCGGCGGCGTCGCGCGCGTGCGCCGGCGAGCCGGAGGTGAGGTTGACCAGCGTCCGGCCCACGAGCCCGGCGGCACACGGCGACAGCACCTCACGCACGACGTCGTACGTGGGCAGGCAGACGACGACCAGCGGCCCGGCGCCGACGGCCGCTTCGGGCGACGCGGCCTCCACCGCGCCCCGCGCGACGAGCGGCAGCGCCTTGGCACGCGTCCGGTTCCAGACCGCCGTCGAGTGACCCGCCGCCAGGAACGCGCCGGCCAGTGCGGACCCCAGGGCCCCCAGGCCGATGACGCTCACCTCGGTGTCCATGCCGCCCCCGTCCCCGGCGGACCCGCCCGAGCGTCCGCCGCGTACCGATTGTCGAAGACGGAGCGTTCCGCCCACAATGGCACCTCTCGGCCATTTGTCCGGTACGCACCCATCCGGGACGGGCATGGCCAGGGGTAGCATGTGGAAATGGTTTTCATTAACGATGAGGTGCGGGGGCCCCGAGGACGGTCCGTACTCCGCGACCTGGCCGTCGTTCGCTGCCTGTGCCGACGCGCCCTCTACAAAGCCGTCAGCTACGACGGGAGGAGCAGCAGCTCGTCCGCGTAGCACCAGGCCCAGTCCTCACCCGGCTCGATGGAGCGCGCGAGGTCGTGACCGGGCGTGCCGTGCGCGTGCGCGCTCGCGTGCCGGTGCGGCGAGCTGTCGCAGCAGCCCACGTGCCCGCAGACGAGGCACTCGCGCAGGTGCACCCAGGTACTCCCGATGCGCAGGCACTCCTCGCAGCCTTCCGGGGTGTTGGGGGTCACCGGGCGGATCTGCGCCAGGTGGCCGCAGGTGCGGTCCGCGGGGCGGCCCTCGACGTCGGCGGCGACCTGCCACGCCGTCGGACCCCCCGGTTCCTTCTTCGACGCGCTCATGCTCCGAGCGTAGGACGGACGGGGGCCGGGCGCGCGCCGGAACGGCGCCTCGGCCACGATCCGGCCCGAAACCGCCCTGCCCTACTGGAACCGCAGGTCGGACGCGTTGTCAGACCCCCCTGGCAGACTTCTTCGCACCGGGGCCGCGGAGGTGGGCGACGGGGGTGTTCACCTCCGTGTGCCCCGGTGCGCCCGCCCGCGGCGGGGCCGCTCCTCCGAGTGGCGCACTCCGGCGGGCGACGCGCCGTGCCACACCGCACGATGGGCCGTGAGGGCCGCCGTTCGGCGGTCCCGCGCCACCGCACCGCCGCCGGGGAGATGAGCCCGTGATGACCCTCAGCCTCGCCCAGCTGAGCCGCTGCACCATCGCCGTCGACCTCGGCGCGTCCCGCACGCGCGTCTACGCCCGCGACACCGGCCTGATCGTCGACGAGCCGAGCATCGCCGCGGTCAACACCAGGACGGGCTCGCTCATCGCCGTCGGGGCCCTCGCCGAGGGCATGGCCGGGCGGACGCCGGCCCACATCCGCGTCGTCCGCCCGGTCTCCGGCGGCACGGTCGTGGACATCGACATGGCCCAGCGCATGCTGCGCCACCTGATCAGCGACAAGCTCCGGCGCGCCTGGCGGCGCAGGCCGCTGCTGCGGGCCGCGGTCTGCCTGCCGCACGACGCCGAGCCGATCGCGCAGCGCGCGGCCATCGAGACGCTGACCGGCCTCGGGGCCCGCCGGGTCGAGCTGGTGGACACGCTGGTCGCGGCGGCCGTCGGCTGCGGACTGCCGGTCGAGCTGCCCGAGGCCACGATGATCATCGTCTGCGGCGCGGCCTCGACCCAGGTGGCCGTGCTCTCCCTCGGCTCCATCGTGGCGGCCGAGAAGGTGCAGGTCGGCGGGGACGCCATCGACTACGCGATCGTCCAGCACCTGCGCGGCGAGCACCAGTTGATGCTGCCGACCCAGGGCCTGTACCCCCTGCACATGGCGCTCCGCGCGGACCGGCTGGGCGGCGGCACCGAGACGGAGGTCCGCGGCCGGGACGTGGCGACGGGTCTGTCCCGTACCGTCCTGGTGAGCACGGCGCATGTGCGCGAGGCGGTGCGCACACCGCTCACCGTCGTGCTGGACGCCATAGGGCGCGTCCTGCGGGACTGCCCACCGGACCTGGTCGCGGACCTGGGGACGCGCGGGGTGATGCTGGCCGGCGGCAGCGCGCTGATGCCGGGGCTCGACACGATGATCGAGGACGCGACGGGCATGACCGTGCACATCGCGGCCAACCCGGACCACTGCTCGGTGCTGGGGCTGGGGGCGATGATGGAGGGGAAGGTCAAGCCGATGGTGCTGGATCCGCTGGCGGCGGGGTGACGGCCGGCGGTCCGCGCAAGGGGTGACGGGGCCCGTCGAGGGCGCCGAGGGCGCCGAGGGCGCCACGGCGGGGACGCGTCGTCCCGGGGGGAACTTCTCTGCCTTCCGGTCAGTTCTGCCAGTGCTACCCCCGTTTTCACAAGGAGAGAAACGCACATGGCGCTCTGGGACCGGCTCAAGGAATCGGCCACGACGATGCAGGGCCAGCTGGTCGCGAAGAAGAACGACCTCAAGAGCGGTGCGTTCCGCGACGCGAGCATGGCGATGTGCGCGCTGGTGGCGGCGGCCGACGGTTCGGTGGACGCCTCGGAGCGGCAGCGCGTCGCCTCGCTGATCGCCACCAACGAGGTGCTGCAGAACTTCCCCGCGGACGACCTGCACGCGAAGTTCACGGACTACTGCCAGAAGCTGGCCGCCGACTTCGACTTCGGCAAGGTGAGCCTGCTCCAGACCATCGGCAAGGTCCAGAAGAAGCCCACCGAGGCGCGTGCCGTCATCCAGATCGGCATCGTCATCGGCGGCGCGGACGGCGACTTCGACAAGGAGGAGCAGGCCGTCGTGCGCGAGGCGTGCTTCGCCGTGGGCATCGCGCCCTCCGAGTTCGACCTCTGAGCCGTCGGCACAGCGAGGAGCGCGGGGCACCGAGAGGGAAGGTGACCCGCGCTCCCGCGTCCGCTCAGGCCGGCAGTGTCACGGAAGAGTTCCGGTCGGCGGACGTCTTGCGGGCGCGGTGGCCGTTGCCGGTGACCGCGCCCGACCAGGTGCCCAGGGCGATCTCGGCGGTGATGCCCGGCCCGAAGCCGGCGATCACACCGCGCGCCGCGTGCTCGGCGCCGCCGTCCTGGAACAGCCGTTCCAGCGCGTCGAAGACGACCGCGCTGGCGATGTTTCCCCGCTCGACCAGCGTCTGCCGGCTGTAGCGGAACATCGACTGCTCCAGCCGCAGGTACTTGCCGAGGTCGTCGAGGATGCGGGGACCGCCCGCGTGCACGATGTAGAAGTCCAGCTCGGAGACGTCCCACTCGTACGGTTCGGCCATCTCCCGCATCGCCGGGGCCAGCATGGCCATCGTGCCCGGCACCCGTTTGTCCAGGATGAAGTGGAACCCGGTGTCCTTCACCCCGTAGGAGATCCACTCCTCGGTGTCCGGCACCAAGTGCGAACCGTTGCGCTCGAGCTTCACTCCCGTACCGCCGTCCCCGCGGACCACGGCGGAGGCGATGGCGTCGCCGAACAGGCCGTTGGAGAGCAGGTTGCCGACTCCGAGGTCGGTGGGCTGGTAGAGCAGGGAGCAGAACTCACACGCCACGATGAGCACATTGGACCCGGGGTAGGCGCTGCAGAAGTCATGGGCGCGGTTGACCGCCGCCCCTCCCGCCGCGCATCCGAGCTGGGCGATGGGCAGTTGGCGGGTCTCGCTCCTGAAACCCATGGTGTTGATGAGCCACGCGGTCATCGAGGGCATCATGAAGCCCGTACAGGACACGTACACGATCATGTCGATGTCCCGGACGGTCAGTTCCGCGTGCTCCAGCGCCCGGTTCACCACATCGGGCACCCGCGCCTTGGCCTCCGCCTCGTAGAGGTTGTTCCGGGCGGTGAAGCCCGGATGCTTGAGGGTGGCCTCGATCGGCTGCACCAGGTGCCGGGTCTGGACCCCGGTGTTGCCGATGAGCCGCAGCGCCAGCTCCAGCTGCGGGTGGTCCGCGTGCAGGGTGCGCGCCAGTTCCAGGGTCTCTTCCCTGGTGATGATGTGCTCGGGGACGGCGATGGCCGGTCTGCACAGAGTCGCCATGGTCGGCCTCCTCACCAGGCGACCGGCAGGGTGAGCGGATAACGCCAGATCGACACGGTGTTCCACTGCACCTCCTCCGCCGGTACGGCCAAGCGCAGTTCGGGGAAACGGTTGATGAGCGTGCCGATGGCGATCTGGAGCTCCATCCGGGCCAGGTGGGCTCCGAGGCAGTGGTGGGAGCCGTGGCCGAAGGTCATGTGCGGCACCGGGTCCTCACGGTCGAAGTCCAGCTCGTCCGCGCGTTCGTAGACCGATTCGTCGCGGTTGGCGCACAGGTACGAGACGTGCACGACGTCCCCGGCCGGGATCGTCACGCCGTTGAACGTGACGTCCTCCAGTGCCACCCGGGGGATGCCGACGCCCTGGCGGAACGGGATGTACCGCAGCAGCTCCTCCAGGGCCCGCGGCATGATCTCGGGCCGCTCCCGGAGCTGTGCGAGGTGCTTCGGGTGGGTCAGGAGCGTGTAGATGATGTTGCAGATCTCGTAGGTGCTGGTGTCGTGGCCGGTGACCAGCAGGAGCATGCCCATGACGGCGAGCTCCTTCTCGTCCAGCATCTCGTCGCCCACCCGCGCCGTGGCCAGCGAACTCAGCAGGTCGCTGCCGGGGTTGCGGCGCCGCTCGGCCGTCAGGCCGGCGAAGTACCGCCGGAGGCCGGCCTTGGCCTCGGCCGCCGCCTCCTTGTCCGCGGGCTTCATGGACATCATGGCCATGGCCCAGGCGCGCAGCTGCGGCCGGTCCTCCATGGGGACGGCCAGCAGCTCGCAGATGGTCATCAGCGGCAGCTTCCCCGCCAGGTGGTGGGCGACGTCGGCGGGTGAGCCCTCGTCCTCCATGGCGTCCAGCAGCTTGTCGACGAGTTGCTGCGTCTTCGGCCGCAGCTCCTCCACCTGCTTGTTGCTGAACCCGGTGGTCACCAGGCGGCGCAGCCTGCTCAGCGCCGGCGGGTCCATCAGGTTGATCGCCTCCGACTGGGCGATCGGCGCCGGTGTGATGCGCGGAAAGTCCTTCCCGATCAGCGCGGCCCGGCTGAAGCGACGGTCCTGGGTGACCGTACGAACGTCCTCGTACCGCGTCACCAGCCAGCACTCACCCTCGCCGTACGGCATGCGGACCTTGGCGACCGGGGCCTCGGTCCGCATCCGCTCCATGAACGGGTCAGGTTCCAGCGCTTCATCGTGACGGAAGGGACACGTCCGTTCGGATTCCTCAGTGGTCATGCGAAGCACTCCCCATACCCAAGGGCACGGCCTTGGCGGCGCGCCGATATCTACAGACCGATTCCGCAGGGGCAAGCACGCCACACCTATACCCGGATGATTCACTCGATTTGTGGACTTACCCGTGTAAATGAAACAGGTCTCTGTCGAACGCACCAGAGCTGTTCACCCAAGTAGGTGACCCCTCGCCGAAGCCTCGCGGGGGTGGGGCGGGGGCGCGCGGAAGGAGGCGCGGTGCGCGCCCTCGGCGGGAGAACAGCGGTCAGGGTTCGATTCCCCGTACGCGTTCGTGTGTGTGCCGCTCGATGTCCTTGACGGCGATGTCGAGCAGCTGGTCCGCCAGTACGTGCAGGGCCCGGGAGGCGGCCAGCTCGTCGCCGATGTCGGGCACGTTCTCGTCCGCGGGATGGCAGCGGGCCGTGCCCTCGCCGACCATCGGGCCCGGGGGCTTGCCGGAGAGGCGGGCCTCGGCGGTGACGACGTGGTCGTGCTCGCTGATGCTGATGTTCACGGTCCAGGACTTGGTGCCACTCATGCGCCGGCCTTTCTGCCGCCTGCTCCTGCGTGCCCCCTCCCGTGTCCCTCCCCTGCCCGCCCCGAGTCGTCAGACTGGCACGCGGCCGTGGCCCCCGCACGCCGGGATCCGCGGCACTCCGGTGGTGCGGCGCCCGTTCGCGGCACCGGCCTTCAGACGCCGAGCCCCCGGACCGGCTTGTGGGTGTGGCGTTCGATGTCCGTGGCCGCCGTGTTCAGCAACTGGTGGGACAGCGACGACATGGCGCGGGCCACGGCGAGCTCGTCACCGATTTCCGGCACGTTCTCGTCGGCGGGGTTGCAGCGGGCCACCCCCTCGCCGACCATCGTGCCGGCGGCGGCTCCGCTCAGCCGCGCCTCCGCGTTCACCGTCTCGGCGTTCTCCTTGATGCTGATCTGTACGTTCCAGCTCTTCATGCCGGTCATGGGAGCACCCTCTTCCAGCCGCTCAGCATGAACTCACTCCGGACACACCCCCGATCACCATCGTCACACCGCGCCCCACCGGTCGCACGCGGGCGCCCGAGCGCCTGATTCCGGGGGACGGAAGAGGCCCGGGGCCCGGCCTCGGGGGCGGGCTCGCCCGGCGTGCCGGGCCCGGGCGGACCCGGGACGGCCCCCGGTCGGGCCCGGCCGCGACGCCGCCCCGCACGGGCACGAGGGCGGCGGGAGGGCCCACCACGCTGAGGTGGGCGCCACGCGGCCCCGGGCTCGGGCTCGACTCCTGGCGCGGGCTTGGCGCCGGGCTTTGCCGCGGGCTCTGCTTCGAGCCGGGAACAGGGATCAGGGCCATGGCCGTCCTCCATCATCGGTCGATTACGGTACGTGAACCTCTAGTGACGAACCTTCCCCTCGCACACGTCTTCCCCTCCCGCCGGAGGGGTTGTGCGGAGGTGCGCCACGAGCGCGCCATGGGCACCCCGAGGCGTACCGGCGCCTCAAGCGCCAATGGCGCTCCGGGGGCGCCCCGGCCACGTGGCACGTCCGGAACCGAACCGGAGCCGGCGGCCCTACGCCGTGAGGTGGTGGGCCAGGGCGGCGTGCGGGTCGGCGACGGCGGCGTCCGCCCCGGCGCCGGGGGTGGTGTGGTCGATGTGCACGGTCGCGGCGACCAGCCGGGGCACGGCGTGCAGGAGGGCGTGCTCGGCCGCGACCGCGCGCTCGTGGGCCCGCACCACGCTCAGCTCGGCGTCCACGACGATGTCCACCTCGGCGCGCAGGGCGTGCCCGACCCACCGCATGCGCACCTGCCCGACCTCGCGCACCCCTTCCACCGCCCGGAGGGCGCGCGTCGCGCCGTCCACCAGCTCCGGGTCGACGGAGTCCATCAGCCGCCGGAACACCTCGCGGGCCGCGTCCCGCAGGACGAGGAGGATCGCGACGGTGATCAGCAGCCCGACCACCGGGTCCGCCGCGGGCCACCCGAGAGCGGTGCCGGCGGCGCCGAACAGGACGGCCAGGGAGGTGAAGCCGTCGGTCCGGGCGTGCAGCCCGTCGGCGACCAGGGCCGCCGAACCGATTCTCCGCCCGGTGCGGACGCGGTACCGGGCCACGCCCTCGTTGCCGGCGAACCCCACCAGGGCCGCCGCCGCCACGGCCCACGGATGGTCGAGGGGCCGCGGACTCAGCAGCCGTTCGACCGCCTGGTAGGCGGCGAGCGCCGACGACGCGGCGACGGTGAGGACGATCGCGACGCCCGCCAGGTCCTCGGCACGGCCGTAGCCGTAGGTGTAGCGCCGGTTCGCCGCCCGCCGCCCGAGGAGGAAGGCGATGCCCAGCGGGACGGCGGTCAGCGCGTCGGCCCCGTTGTGGACCGCGTCGCCGAACAGCGCCACGGACCCGGACACGGCCGCGACCGCCCCCTGGACCAGCGATGTCACGCCCAGGACCGCCAGCGACCACCACAGCGTGCGCATCCCCTCGCGGGACGCCTCCATCGCCGGGTCGACCTTGTCCGCGGCGTCGTGGTGGTGGGGGGCGAGGACGTGGGCGGCCCGGTGCCGCGCTCGCCGGACGCGGTCGGCGAGCGGGACTCGGCCGGGCGACGGACGGCCGTGGGGCGGGTGGTCATGGCCGTGCGCGTGAGCGTGAGAGCGTGCCATGGGGCCCACCATGGCACGTGGATTCGATCGCAGCCACCACCGTCGTACCACCGCTGATCAGGTGCGAATCCCTTGCACCTACGCCTGGTTGGAGTCAGGGAGCGGACGACGGCGGACGGCCGCGCGAGGCGGCGCGCGCCGGACTCAGTGCGGTACCCGAGTGCGGGACGAGCGGGTTGGGGACGGGGAGGTAGCGGGGGTCGGTACCGTCCGCGCCGATCCAGCGGGAGAGCAGGTTGGCCTTGCCGGGAAGGGTGGGCGACGCGAGCAGCGCGCCGAGTTCGGGGAGGACGGGAAGGCCCGGCAGGGCGTCGCAGCGCTCGAACTCCTCCCGGGCCACGGCCCACAACTCCGCGCCGCTGCGCGGGAACCGCTGGGCGAGCGCACCCGCCACATCGCTGAGGTTGTTCACGACCAGGCAGTAGGCGAGCCGCCGCCACGCCGGAGCCCGCGGCATCTCGGTGAGCACCTTGGCCCCTTCCGCGTCCCGGAAGACCGACTGCACGGGGGTGCCCGCCGCGTCCACGGCGATCAGCGTGTTCTGCAGGTGGCACTCCACCACGACGCCGTACCGCGCGAACGCCTCCAGCACGGGCGGCACCACGCACCGCACGTACGCGGCCCACCAGGGCAGCGGATCCGTGATCCGGTCCAGGGGGTTGCCGTCGAAGCCCTCGGCGAGCGCCGCGGCCAGGACGGCGGTCGTGCCCGGGAGCAGGTGCCGGGAGAGCCCGTCCCGGACGAGGACGGCGCAGGTCTCGAAGAGGCCGTCGACGGTGCGGTAGCAGCGTTCGCTGAGCCAGGCCGCCGGGCCGTCCATCGCCGCGAAGGCGGCGGTGACCAGGGGATCGGTGCGGCGGACGTGGCGGAGCTCGTGGCGGCGCATGCGGCGGACGTCGTTGGTGATCTGGACGTCCAGGCTGAACTTCAGGAACAGGTCCCCGGCGGTCGCCGGGGGGCCGGGCGCGGGATGCGGGGCGCTCGGGAGGCGGTGTCCGTCCGGCCGGCGCCGCGCCCCGGCCCCGCCCGGGGGCTCCCCCGGCACGTACACCGTGCGCACCGAGGCCGTGGGACGCCCCTGCCGGACCGTGTGGCCGAGGCGGACCAGCCGCCCGTCGGCGAACGCCGCCCGCATCTCGGGGCGTCCGGCGGCGAGTTCGAACTGCCAGGGGTGGGCGGGAAGCAGCCGGTAACCGGGCGGCGCCGCGCCCAGGACGTCCAGCGCACGGGTGTCGCCGTCCTCCACGACCGCGTCCTCCCGGACGCCGAGCAGGACGAGCGGGAAGCGGGCGTACGCCTCCGGCGCGTACCGCAGCCAGGCGGCGGGCGGGCCGCCACCGCTGCGCGCCTTCGGCGCCGGATGGAAGGGATGCCCCATGACGAGCGCTTGCTCGGACCGCAACCATGGATCCTCGGGCGGCGCCGCGTGCGCCCGGGCGGCCAGGACCGCCTCCACCGCGGCCCTGCTCGCGGTCATTTCGGCGGGCAGCGAGCGGTTCGGCGTACCGGTGGCGGCGCGCATCTCCTGGGCCGCGAGGGACACCAGCGCGGCGTGGGGCAGGAGCCGCCAGCCGCGTCCGGTCCACAGCTCGGGCGCGGACGGACGGTGGCCGGCGCGGACGCGCAACAGGCGTCCGGTGGCGCGGAGTCGGTACACGGCGTGCGGGGCGGACAGGAAGGGAAGAGCGGCGGGTACGAGCGGCGCCGGTGCCGTGAGGGCCGCTCTTCGGGTGGTGTGGGCCGCCGGGACCGTGGCAGGCAGGGGACCGGCGGGGGCCGGGGGCACCGGCACGCCCGGCCCGGCCACCGCGTCCGTGCCCTCGCCCGGCGGCACGGCCGGGGAAGCGGCGGTTCCGGCCGGTTCGGGCAGGCCGACCGGCTCGGCGGCTTCTCTGAGCAGACAGTTGAGCAGTGGCGTCACGGCCAGCGCGTCAGCGGCCCGGGTGAGTGCATTCATCGGCCATCAGTATGTGTGGAGGGTGTTCCCCTGCGGTAGGACATGCGCGTGTGCCGGACCTCCGCCGAGCGATTACTCGCCAGTGAACTCGCCGTCGCCGCGCCCGACCTGGCGTCCGCGTACGGCGCGTTCCTGCCCGGAGCGCGGGCGTCCGTACTGACCCGCCTGTGGCGCGGCCTCGTCCACGAGCCCCTGCCCTGGGTCACGGCCCGCGCGGACGGCCCCGACGGCGTCACCCTGCGCCTGTCCGACGGACGGCGGCTGCACGGCCCGCCTTCCGACCCCTGGTCGACCGCCACCACTGTCACCGCGCTGGAGCTGGGCGGAGCCCACCACGACCACCCGGCGGAGCTCATGGCCGACGTGTCGGCGGCACTCGGCCTGCCGCACGGGCCGCGCCTCGCCGCCGAACTCGACCACAGCGCCGCCTCCTTGGCCCTCTCCCGCGCCGCGCGCGACCGACGAGGCACGCCGTTCGCCGTCCGGTCCCCCTGGGAATGGGAGCAGTGGCCGACGGACGGCCACCCCTACCACCCGGCCTGCCGCGCGCGCCCCGGCTTCTCCGCCGCCGAACAGCTGGCGTACGCGCCGGAGCACCGGCCGGTGGTGGAGCTGCGCCTGACGGCCGTGGCGGACGGGACGGTGACGGGGGCCTGGCCGAGCGAACTGCGGGACGGGACCGACCTGTTGATACCCACCCATCCCTGGCAGACCGAGCACGTCCTCGGAGGCCGGCCGTCGCGTCCGGGCCCGGCGGCACACCCCCTGCTGTCCCTGCGCACGCTCGACATCGGCGGGGACGTGCACGTCAAGACGGCGGTCACCACCCAACTGACCTCGGCGGTACGGGACATCTCGCCCTACTCCGTCACGCATGCCCTCGCCACCTCGGACTTCACCGATCGCGTCGCCCGCCGGCTGGACGGCCGGCTGCACATCGCCCGTACGCTCGCGGCGGCCGGGGCGGGCACGGCCGACCTGGCGGCGGTGCTGCGCGAGTCGCCGTACGGGTACGGGGACGCGGCGGCCGGCGAACGCGTCGTCCCGGTGGCCGTCCTGCCGGCGCTGCTGGCTTCCCGGCCGGCCGGTGAACGTCCGGCGCGGGCCGCCGCCTTCGCCCGCCTGGCGCTCGGCGTCTGCCTGGACCTGCTCGACACCGGGGTGGCCCTGGAGGCGCACGGCCAGAACCTCCTCGTCGTCCTCGACCGGGACGACCGCCCGCTGCGCCTCGTCTACCGCGACCTGGCCGACATCCGCATCAGCCCCGCACGGCTGGCCCGGCACGGCATCCCGGCTCCCCCGCTGACCGGACGCCTGCTGACCGACGACGCGGCCGTCCTCCGCCGCAAGGTCGTCGGCTGCCTCGTCACCGGCGCCCTGGCCCCCCTGGCCGGTGACACCCCCGCCCTCGCGGCGCTCCTGGACGCCGCGACCCGGGACCTCCCCCCGGGCCCGGAGGTCCACGCCCTCCGGACGGCCCCCCTCCCGGCGAAGGCCCTGACGGCCATGCGGCTGTCCACAGGCGCGCCGGGCGACCTGTGGACGGAGCTGCCGAATCCGTCGAGCGCGGGCTAGCCGACGGGCGGGGCGCCCCGCTCGTCGCCCACCTCGGGCACGTCGAGCCCGGCCAGCCGCTCGGGGTCCATCAGCACGTCCACGGCCGCGATCCGCCCGTCGACCACCGTGAACGCCATGACCGACAGCAGCCGCCCCTTCATGACGACCACGACACCGGCGGTGCCGTTGACCAGCACCGGGCGGACGAACGGCGAGAGCTTCGAGAAGGTGACCGCCTGCGAGGCGACCGTGCGGGCGCCGTGCAGGACGGTCGTCCGGCCGGCCCGGGCGGCGCCGCCGTCGGAGCGCAGGACGACGTCGGGGTGGAGGACGGCGACGAGGGCGTCGAAGTCGCCGTCGCGTGCCGCGGCGAAGAACGCGTCGACCGCCTTGCGCTGGTGCGCGAGGTCCCGGTCGGGCGCCGGCGCCTGGCCCCGGACGCGTCGGCGGGCCCGGCTGGCCAGTTGGCGCGTCGCCGCGGCGGAACGTTCCAGCAACGGCGCGATCTCGTCGAAGGGCACGGCGAACATGTCGTGCAGGACGAACGCCAGCCGTTCCGCCGGCGCCAGCGACTCCAGCACCACCATCATCGCCAGCCCCACCGAGTCGGCCAGCAGCGCCTCCTGCTCGGGGTCGGGCGCGTCCTCCCGACCGATGAGCGGATCGGGCTGGTGCGGTACGGCGTCGAGCGGGTCCTCACGGCGGTGTTCGCGGGCGCGCAGGACGTTGAGGCAGACGCGCGCGACGACGGTCGTCAGCCATCCGCCGAGGTTCTCCACCTCGCTCACGTCCGTCCGGTCGAAGCGCAGCCACGCCTCCTGAACGGCGTCGTCGGCCTCGCTCACGGAGCCCAGCACGCGGTACGCCACCGCGCGCAGCCGGCTCCGGTGCTCCTCGAACCGGACGGCTGAGAAATCGCTCTCGTCCACCTGTCACATTCCCTTTCCCCCGCGGGTCAGAGAAGTAGATCACCGAAACCGGCGGACGCGCCCGGGGGTTCCGCTTCCGGGTCCGAGCACAGTGGAGCAGTCATGACGTCACCCATCCTCGTCACCGGCGGCACGGGCACGCTGGGCGGCCACGTCCTGCCCCTCCTGCGGCGGGCGGGCCGTGAGGTGCGCGTACTGAGCAGGCACGCCCGCGAGTCGGCGGACGGGGTCGAGTACGTCGCCTGCGACCTGCTCGCCCGGGACGGCGACCGGGCGCTCGGCGCGGCGCTGGAGGGCGTCGAGACCGTCCTCCACCTCGCCGGCGGCCCGAAGGGCGACGACATCGCGACCCGCAACCTCGTCCGGGCCGCCGCGGCGGCCGGGGTGCGGCACTTCGTGTACATCTCGGTGATCGGCGCGGACCGGGTCCCACTGGGCTACTTCCGGTCCAAGCTGGGCGCCGAGCGGGCCGTGGCGGAGTCGGGCCTGCCGTGGACGACGCTGCGGGCGGCGCAGTTCCACGACCTGGTGCTGAAGGCGGTGCGCACGATGACGAAGATGCCGGTGGTGCCCGTACCCGGAGGCATCCGGATGCAGCCCGTCGACGCCCGCGAGGTGGCCGCGCGGCTCGTGGAACTGGCCCTCGGCGAGCCCGCCGGACTGGTACCCGACCTCGCCGGCCCGGCCGTCCACAGCATGGGCGAACTCGCCCGCGGCTACCTCCGGGCGCGGGGCAAGCGGCGGCCGATGCTGCCGGTACGCCTGCCCGGGAAGGTCGGACGCGCCTACCGCGCGGCCGAGAACCTGTCCCTGGAGGGGGCGTCGTTCGGCACCCGCACCTGGGAAGAGTTCCTGGCCGAGCACGCCGGGACCGTCCCGGGCGGGAAGCGGAGCGCGGGAGGCGTCGGGTCCACACCCGGCGAAACCGGGATGTGAAGGACGCACGGGGCCCGGTAACGTCGGCCGGCATGACGGACATATGGGCGGGCGTACGGGAGAGGGTGCTGGCCCTCCGGTCGACGCCGGAGGTGATGGACCAGGTCTTCGGGGCCGTCTGGCTCGACGGCGGCCACCGCTTCGAGCTGGCGCCGCCCCTCACCGAGGCCGAACTGGCGCGCGCCGAGGAGCGCCTGAACGTCACCTTCCCCGCGGACTACCGCTCGTTCCTCCTGGAGGTGGGGGCGAGCGGCGCAGGCCCCGATTACGGCGTGTTCCCGCTGAGCGCCCAACTGACCGGTGAGCGGGGCGCGGCGCCGGACGAGGCGCCCCGCCTGGCCCGGCCCTTCCGGCCCGGGCCGGTCCAGGAACTGCTCGACGAGCACGAGGAGAACGAGCCGCGGCGGGAGGCGTACGCCGACGACGAGACGTTCTGGCGGTCCTGGCACGCCTGGGACGCGCGGTGGGACGAGCTCGACGCCGAGCTGACCTGGGGTTCGCTGACCGTGAGCCACCAGGGCTGCGGCTACTACTCGTTGCTCGTCGTGACCGGCGAGGAGCGCGGCCTGATGTGGGAGGACGTGCGCGCGATCGGGGAGGGGCTGGTGCGCATGCGGCGGCGCGGGGCCGACCGCCTCACCTTCGCCGAGTGGTACCTGGGCTGGCTGGACTGGGCGGAGCCGCGGATCAAGGCCGCGCAGCGCGCGGCGGCCGGGCGGCCGGGCGATGTCAGTGGGGCCGCTTAGGGTGATGACGTCCTACTCTCCGCGACCGGAGGGCGGGCGGAGGGGCGGGCCGGCCGCACGCCCCTTTCAGGAAGGCGGCCCCGCGCAGTGACGCCCCGTGAGGAGATTTGAAGTGACCGACTGGATCACCACCCCGATCGACGCCCGCATCCTGCGCGGTGCCCTGGAGCTGGAACGCACCGAACGCGGGCTGCTGCCGCACCGGTTGCCGGCCGGAGTCCGGCAGCGGTTCCCGGACGACCGCCTGTTGACGATGGAGTCCCAGCCCTCCGGCGTCCGGCTGGCCTTCCGGACCGCCGCCACCGCCGTCGAACTGGACGTGCTGCCCACGAAGACCGTGTACCCGGGGCTGCCGCCGCGCCCCTCCGGGACGTACGTCCTGCTCGTCGACGGCCGTCCGGCCGGGCGGGCGAGCGCGGAAGGCGGCGACGTGCGGACGGTCGACATGATGTCCGGGCCCGCCACCGTCACCCCCGGCCCGTCCGACACCCTCCGGTTCGACGGGCTGCCGGGGGAGCCGAAGGACGTCGAGATCTGGCTGCCGCACGACGAGACGACGGAACTCGTCGCCCTCCGCACGGACGCGCCGGTGGAGCCCGTTCCCGACCGGGGCCGCAGGGTGTGGCTGCACCACGGCAGTTCCGTCAGCCACGGCTCCGCCGCCACGGAACCGACCGCGACCTGGCCGGCGCTGGCCGCGGCCCGGGGCGGGGTGGAGCTGGTCAACCTCGGGCTGGGCGGCAACGCCCTGCTCGACCCGTTCATGGCGCGCACGATGCGGGACGTGCCCGCGGACCTGATCAGCGTCAAGATCGGGATCAATGTGGCCAACACCGACCTGATGCGGCTGCGCGCCTTCGCCCCGGCCGTCCACGGCTTCCTCGACACCATCCGCGACGGGCACCCGGATGTGCCGTTGCTGCTGGTGTCCCCGATCCTCTGCCCGGTCCAGGAGCACACCCCCGGGCCGCTCATGCCCGAGTTCGAGGGGAACCGGATGACCTTCCGGGCCCTCGGCGACCCGTCCGACCCCACCCGGCTGACGCTGACCGTCATCCGGGAGGAGCTCGCCCGTATCGCCGCGCAGCGGGCGGCCGAGGATCCGCACCTGCACTACCTGGACGGCCTCGCGCTCTACGGCGAGGCCGACTTCGCCGAGGTGCCGCTGCCGGACGGTATCCACCCGGACGACGCCGGGCACCGCCGCATCGGCGAGCGCTTCGCCGAGCGGGTCTTCGGCGCCGGCGGCGCGTTCGCCGCCCGGGAGGGGTAAGGGCGGGTCTGGGGCGCGGGGCGGGCTCTCACCCGGTGGTTCGCGGTCGCGGGGCGGGGCCCGTCCCGGTGGTTCGCGGTCGCGTCACATCCACGTCGTGGCCGTGGCGACGACCTCCGCCGCGCGGGGCCGGTCCGGGTCGCCGTAGCGGATCTCGACGCGCGGGTTCCGGCGGGTGAAGTCGCTGTCGACCAGCCGGACCCGCCGCGGGTCCTTGACCGTGCGGTAGGCGACGTCGGTGTCGAGGAAGAAGCCGAACTCGCCCTTCGCGGGCGCGTAGGCGAAGAACTCCCCGCCCTGGTAGTGCCGCTTGAGCCGGTCCTCGGTGAGGGCGAGCGACCAGTAGCCCACACAGCGCCCGGCCGGGCACATGAAGCGGAACTCCGCCTTCAGGCCGTCCAACTCCATGGCGCGGAACGGGTTGTCGTCGGCCGGAGCGGTCTGCCTCGCCGACGGGTGCGCGGGGGCCGCGCTCGGGGCCGTGGGCGCCGGTATGGCCCCGTGCTCCGTCGCGGACGCCGGGGCGCCCTGGGCGACGGCGAGGCTCAGCGCGACGGCCGCCAGGGCGGGGGCGGCGGTGCGGAGCGCGATGCGGAATGCCATGTCCGATCTCCAGTCCTCTGCGTGATCGAATCGCTGCGAAACGTGATCATCGCGAAGGAGGGAGCGCCCGGCAACGGGAGGGAGGGGAATCCGGCCGGCGTCGCCGGCCGGCCCGGCCGCATCAGATGATGCCCTGCAACGGGTTGATCACATGCAGGACGTCGGTCCGCAGCACCTGCGCGGTGAGGGTTCCGTTCATGACCGCGTCGGCGACACCGCCCAAGAGGTGCACGTCGGCCTCGGCCTGGGCCGGAGCCGCGAGGGCGACGCCGCTCAGGCCGAGCAGAGCGGTGGCGGCGGCCGTCGTCAGCACACGGCGGACGCGGATGCCGCGCGGGCCGCCGAGGGCACGGAGGACGTGGGGGACGCGCTGCATGGTGAGCTCCTCTCGCGGCGCTGCCGGAGCTTTCGGGCGCCGTCCCGCCGGTCTGCCCGGGGCCGGTGGCCGGCATTCCGACCGTGCGCCGGTGCGCCGGTCCCCGCGCCCCCATCCGCCCCATGGCCCACGGCCACGCCCGGGGACACCTGCGGCCATTTCCTCCCGACGTGCGGTTTCGAGTGCGGTACCGGCATCATCCCGGAGGCGTCACTCCCGCCCGCCGGCCGCGTCCAACGCCCGCCCGCGCAGGGCGAGCCGGGCCGGGACGAGCGAGGCCAGCAGGGCGAGGGCGAGGCACGTACCGGCGGCGGCGCAGGTCACCGTCCAGGGGAGGCGGAGGGCGGGGACGGCCGCGCCGTCGATCCACCGGTTGTAGAGCCACGCCGTCGTCGCCTGGGTGACCAGCGTGACCAGCAGCCCGAGAGCCGCCGCCGTCGCCGTCGTGAGGACCGCTTCCCCGGCCACCATCCCGAGGACCTGGCGGTCGCTGCCGCCGGTGAGCCGCAGGGTCGCGAAGTCGCGGAGGCGGTCGGCGGTGGACATGACCATCGTGTTGACGACGGCGATGAGGGCATAGAGCACGGCCGGCCCGAGGATGGCGGCCAGGGCGATCCACAAGTAGCGGTTCTGCGGGCTGTCGTTGCCGCCCGTCCACTCCTCGGCGGGCGTCACCCGCACACCACCGGCGCCTTTCCCGCCGGAGCCCGCCTCGAAGGCGAACGAGACGGACGCCCGCGCATCGGTGGCCACGTAGGCCGTATTGGCACGCAGGGACCGGTCGTGGTCCGCCACCGCCGCGTAGGGGACGAGGACTTCGGACAGGCTCAGCGGCGTACGGACGACGGCGACCACCCGCAGGGTGGCCTTCGTGCCGTCGGCGAGACCGGCGGTCAGGCGGTCGCCGAGCCGCCAGTGCCGGCTCTTGGCGAGCCCGGCGGAGACCGCGACCGTCCCGGGCCCCCTGAGGTCGGCGAGCGAGCCGGCCTCGGCCGGCAGCTCCCAGGCCCGGGTGATGTCGCCGTCGACCACCGTGGCGGTGGTGACCGCCGCGCCCGCCGCCGCGTCCCCGGTACCCCCGTCGAGCCCGGTCAGCGGGGTGTCGGCCACGGCGCTGACGTACAGGCCCATCCGGTCGTGGCCGCCCATCCGGCCGAACGCGCCCAGCCGGCCGCCGTCCGCCCGGCCGCTCCCGCCCTTCCCCGCGACCCCTCCGGTCGCGTCCGCGTCCTCGTCGCGGTCGTCCTCGGTCGCCGGGACGGGGAACTCGGGCGGGATGCCGTTCGGCCCGTCCGCCTCCAGGACGTACTCGGCCCGCAGCGCCGCCCGCGTCTGCTCGTCGCGCGCCTCGGCGAACGCGGCGGTGGAGCCCACGACGCTGCCGGCGAGGGCGACGACGAGGAAGACGGGCGTGGCCGTGGAGACGGTCCGGCGGACGGCCGTGAGCGCGTTCTGCCGCGCGAGCAGGCCGACCGCGCCGGCGGACAGCCGCACCGGCAGGGTGAGGAGCCGCACGAGCGGCGGGACCAGCAGCGGGGCCAGCAGGGCCACCGTGGTGATGGCCAGCAGGTCGCAGACCAGGGCCCAGTCGGGAAGGTTGCGCGGATCGCGCAACTGGGGGTCGCGGCGCAGCGGTTCGGGCATCGCGGCCAGCAGCAGCGGGACGGTGACCGCGACCGCGAGGGCGAGGACGGCCCACAGCATCCGGCCGACGGTCGTGCGCCCCCGGTCCACGGCCGCCTGGCCGAGCGCCTCGGTGGGGCGCACGCGCCCCGCGCGCCGGGCCGCGGCCCAGGCGCCCAGCAGGGCGACGACGACCTCGACGGCCACCGCGGTCAGCAGGGGTCCGGGCGTCGTGGGCGCGGAGAAGCCGCCGGGGGCGACGCCGCGCCGGACGAGCCAGTCGGCGAGGAGCGGTGCGAGGACCGGCGCCAGCAGGGCGCCGCAGCCGGACGCCACCAGCGCGACCAGCAGCGCCTCGCCCAGCACCAGCCCGCCGACCTGCCGGGGCGTGGCCCCGACGGCCCGCAGCAGAGCGGTCTCGCGACGGCGGGCGGCCACCGCGAACGCGAACGTGGAGGCGACGACGAAGACCGAGACGAAGCCGGAGACGCCCGCCGTGAAGGTGAGCAGCTTCTTCAGCGAAGGGGCGGCCGGGTCGGGGCTCTCGATGTCCGCGGCGGCCTCGGTGAGCAGGCCGGTGGCGCCGATCAGGGCGACGCCGAGGGCGAGCGCGGCGAACGAGCCGGCGAAGGCGGTCCACCGCTTGCGCAGCGAGGCGGCGGCGACGGGCAGCAGCAGGGCGAAGGGCAGCCCGCGCGGCGCACCGGCCGTGTCGTGGGGCGCGTCCGTACGGCGGAAGCCGTTGCCGCCGCTCAACGGGGGCTCCCCGTGCCGTCGGCGGCGGGCCGCTCGGGCGTGCCGTGGGCGCGCGCCGGTTCGAGAGCGGCCATGCGTTCCGCGATCCGCTGCGCGCCGGCGCCGTGGAGTTCGTCGCGGATGCGCCCGTCGGCGAGGAAGAGGACCCGGTCCGCCCAGGAGGCGGCCCCCGGGTCGTGGGTCACCATGACGACCGTACGGCCCTGGACGTCGACGAGGGTGCGGAGCTGTTCGAGGACGGTCCGGCCGCTGCCGCTGTCGAGGGCGCCCGTGGGCTCGTCCGCGAACACGACCTGCGGCTTGGCGATCAGGGCGCGGGCGATGGCGACGCGCTGCTGCTGTCCGCCCGACATCTGGGAGGGCAGGTGCTCCTCCCGCCCCGCCAGCCCGACCTGTGCCAGGGCCTCGCGCACCGCCCGCCGGTCGGGGCGGCGGCCGGCGAGCCGGAGCGGGAGGCCGACGTTCTGGGCGGCGGTGAGGGAGCCGAGGAGGTTGAACGCCTGGAAGACGAAACCGATCCGTTCGCGCCGGAACTCTGTCAGCTCCTTTTCGGAGAGCGGCCCCAGCTCGGTGCCGTCCACCCGGACCCGGCCGGCGTCCGGCCGGTCCAATCCGGCGGCGCACTGAAGCAGCGTGCTCTTGCCGGAACCGGACGGGCCCATGACGGCGGTGAACGTGGCCCGCCCGAACGTCACGGAGACGTCGTCGAGGGCGCGGACGGCGGGTGAGGCGCCGGTGGTGTTGTAGGACTTGCCGACGCCTTCCAGCGCGATGGCCGCGGTGAGGCGGCCCTCGGGACCGGGCACGCCGTACCCGCCCTCCGGTCCGGCGGCATGGCGGTGCGGCGCGATGACGTGATCGCGTGACATGTTCCCCCCGATATCGCGTCGGCGCCCCGCCCGGCGGCAAGGTGCCGTCCGGGTCCCGCTGTCACCGACCGCGCCATTATGCGGAGCCGCGGCCAGGGCTCCGACGGGGGGCGGCACCCTGCCCGCGCACGCCGCCAACGAACGGTAAGCGGAGGCCACTTGAGAGTGCCGAGAGGGCGGGTGGACAGCCTCTCCGACGGAAGAAAAGATTCCCCTTGCCCCGGGGCAGACGACAGCCCCCGGTGCTCCACGCCGGACCGCGTACCCGGGCCGTCGCCCGCTGCACCGATCCCGGCAGGAACCCTCCCGGGGGCCTGGCCAGTCGACGAGATGGGGGTCACTCGGGCCGATGGACGTCTCCATCGACGGTGCGGCTCTCACCGTTGGCTGGTGTATGACCAGTTTGCTCCCTATACGCCCGGAGTCAAGAGGTTCGCGAAATCGGCACCCCTCCTCCGCCCGCCCCCGCCGACCGGCCCAGCACAGGAGGCCCGCGGGCACCACAACCCGAGTGAATCCTCACTCGTACGAGCCGACCTGACCGTTCATACGACCCCTTTCCGGTATGCGTCCGGATACGCTCCGTACACCCGTGCCCGGCCCGGTACGGCTCGCGCAACCACGCGAATCCGCCTGTAAGCGGCCAGAACCACCGCATCCCCGGTGGTCGCCGCACGCCGTACGCCGCACGCCCACCTGTCTGCCACACAGAGGGACCTGCCGATGGACACCAGCCGCATGCTCCGTACCTCCGGCACCCTGGCCGCCACCGCGGCCCTCCTGCTCTCCGCACTGGCCGCCGGCGGGCCCGGCCCGGCCGCCGCCGCGCCGAGAGACCGCGACGAACCGGGCGCGTCCGCCCCGGCAGCCGCCATCGGGGCCACCGAGGCCGCACCCGCCACCGCCGACACCGACCTCGCCGCCCTCGCGGACCCCCTGCGCCCGTACTACGCCCAGAAGCTCCGCTGGCGCTCCTGCGGCGGCGGGAAGAGCGCCGCGTTCGAGTGCGCGGGCATGAAGGTCCCGCTGGACTACCACCTCCCCCGCGGCGGGGACATCACCCTCGCCGTCTCCCGCAAAAAGGCCGCCGGGCCCGGCAAACGCCTGGGATCGCTGCTGGTCAACCCAGGCGGGCCGGGCGGGTCCGCGATCGGCTACCTCCAAGGGCACGCCGCCGCCAAGTACCCGTCGTCCGTCCGCGCCCGCTACGACCTCGTCGCCGTGGACCCGCGCGGAGTGGGCCGCAGCGCCCCCGTCACCTGTCTGTCGGACGGCGAGATGGACGCCTACGCCCAGTCCGACCCCACCCCCAGGAACGCCACGGAGACCCGCCGTTTCGTGGCCAACCTGAAGAAGTTCGCCAACGGCTGCGCCTCCCGCTCCGGCAGGATGCTGCGGCACGTCTCCACCGTCGAGGCGGCCCGGGACATGGACGTCCTGCGGGCCCTGCTCGGCGACGACAGGCTGCACTACGTCGGCGCCTCGTACGGCACCTTCCTCGGCGCCACCTACGCGGAGCTCTTCCCCTCCCGCGTCGGCCGGCTGGTACTGGACGGCGCGCTGGACCCGTCGCTCGACGCGGAGCGCGTCAACCGCGAGCAGACGGCCGGCTTCCAGACCGCGTTCACCGCCTTCGCCCGCGACTGCGCGCGGCACGCGGACTGCCCGCTGGGCACCTCCGGGCCGACGGACGCCGGGAACCGCCTGCGGTCGTTCCTGGAGCGGGTCGACGCCCGTCCGCTCCCCACCGGCCAGTCCCGCCGGCTGACCGAGGGGCTGGCGACGACGGGGGTGATCGCGGCCATGTACGACGAGGCCGGCTGGCCCGTCCTCCGCAAGGCCCTGGCCCTGGCCGCCGCCGGCGACGGCTCCGTGCTCCTCGCCCTCTCCGACGCCTACTACGAGCGGAACGCGAACGGCTCGTACTCCAACCTCATGGCCGCCAACGCCGCCGTGAACTGCCTGGACGCGCCGTCCGCCTTCCACGGCCCGGACGACGTCCGCCACGCCCTCCCGGCGTTCCGCAAAGCCTCCCCGGTGCTCGGCGAAGCCCTCGCCTGGGCCTCCCTGAGCTGCGCCTACTGGCCCACGCACCCCACCGGCCACCCGCACCGCATCACGGCCCGCGGCGCCGCCCCCATCCTCGTCGTCGGCACCACCCGCGACCCCGCGACCCCCTACCCCTGGGCCCGCTCCCTCGCCTCCCAGCTCTCCTCCGGCCGCCTCCTCACCTACGAGGGCGACGGCCACACCGCGTACACCCGCGGCAGCGCCTGCGTGGACTCCGCGATCAACTCGTACCTCCTCAACGGCACCGCCCCACGCTCCGGCCTCCGCTGCTCCTGACCCCGTCCGCCCCCGCCCCGCGACCGGCCCGCCCCGGCCCGCTCATCGGCCCATAGGACCACCTGGTACGGAGCACCCTCCGGACCTGTGTAGACTGAGTTCCGCTGCTGATGCCAGTCTTCGGCCCGGCAGCTTGCCGCCTTAGCTCAGTTGGCCAGAGCAACGCACTCGTAATGCGTAGGTCGCGGGTTCAAATCCCGCAGGCGGCTCCAAAGAATCCCAGGCCAGAGTCTCTGGCCTGGGATTTTCTGTAGCGCCCGGCGCGGCGTGGGCCGGGCTCGGCCGGTGGGCGGCCGGGCTATAAGCTCGCGCGAAAACGGCAAGATCACAGGGAGTGCGGATGCCGGCGGCTCGGCGGATCACCTCACGCAACGCTCGCTTCCAGCAGTGGCAGGCGCTGCTCGGCAACCGCAACAAGCGGACGCGTGCCGGTGAGTTCCTGGTGACGGGCGTCCGCCCGATCTCGCTCGCGGTGGAGCAGGGCTGGCCCGTGCACACGCTCCTCTTCGACGGGCAGCGGCAGCTCTCGAAGTGGGCGAAGGAACTCCTCCGCACGGTGCGGACCGAGCAGGTCGCGATGGCCTCGGACCTGATGATGGAGCTGGGCGAGAAGAGCGAGGCCCCGCCCGAGGTCATCGCCGTCGTGGAGATGCCCGCCGACGACCTGGGCCGGATCCCGGTCCGGGAGGACTTCCTGGGCGTGCTCTTCGACCGGCCGACCAGCCCGGGGAACATCGGCAGCATCATCCGCTCGGCCGACGCCCTGGGCGCCCACGGCCTGATCGTGGCCGGGCACGCCGCCGACGTCTACGACCCCAAGTCGGTCCGGTCGAGCACCGGCTCGCTGTTCTCCCTGCCCGCCGTCCGGGTGCCGTCGCCGGCCGAGGTGATGGAGTGGGTGGAGGCCCGCCGGGCCGGCGGGACGCCGATCGTGCTGGTCGGCACGGACGAGGACGGCGAGTGCGACGTCTTCGACTTCGACTTCACCCAGCCGACCCTGCTGCTGGTCGGCAACGAGACGGCCGGGCTCAGCAACACCTGGCGCGGGCTGTGCGACCACACGGTCAGCATCCCGATGACCGGCTCCGCGAGCTCGCTGAACGCCGCGAACGCCGCGACCGCGGTCCTCTACGAGACCGTCCGGCAGCGGATCGGTCAGCGGAAGAAGGCCAGCAACTCCCCCAGCAGCCGAGGGTAGTTGTAGCGGGCGCGCGCCTGCTCCTGGATCCGTCCCACGAGTTCCGCGTGCCGCTCGAACTCGCCCGCCAGCCGGCCCAGCGTCGCGGCGGGGTCCGGGCCCAGCATCAGGGGTTCGGCTCCCCCGCCGTACAGGAAGGACATGAATTCCGCCGCGGCCGGCAGCACCGGCAGCGAGCCGGACGCGAGGGTCTCGAAGGCCCGGGCCGTGAGCAGCCCGGTGTCGGCGACGAGCGGGCTGACCAGCACCGGCGTGATCACCGACCGGCCCATCTCCGTGACGACGTGCCCGAACGGCACCGGCGGCCGGACGTCGACGCCGGCCAGCCGTTCCGGCTCGGCGGAGGTGATGTCCTCGAACCCGGGGCAGGTCTCCCCGTCCCACCACCGTCCGCAGACCCGGATCCGCCGCAGCCGGGCCCGCCGGGCGGCCTCCACGACCTCGAGGAACGGCTCCCACCGCCCCCAGTTGCTGCCGATGTACTGGAGGTCGCAGTCCCGCTCGCGGCCGAGTTCCAGGGGGTGCCGTACCAGGCGGGGCATTCCGAAACACGGGAAGAACTCCGCCCCGTCCGGCAGGGGGCCCGCCTTGGGCTGGAGGACGAGATCGCCGAGCGTGGAGTAGAGCCGCTGCCACTGCTCGACCGGGTGGGTGCCGACGGAACTGTCGCCGGCGGTGGCGACACCGCCCCAGTGGCCGTCGAAATCGATGATCAGGCGCCGGTGGCGGGGAATGGAGCCGGCGAGTTCGATCTGCTCGTCGGAGAGGTATTGCCGGGCCTCGAACATGAACACCAGGTGCGTTCCCCACCGCACGTCCGGCTCCACCGGCAGGTGTCGCGGGATCTGCTCGTCCATTCGCGAAAGGGGACCGCTGACCCGGACCTCGCAGCCCGCCTCACCCGCCGCTTCCACATAGGCGGCGACGGTCTGGCTGAACCCCGCCTGCCAATGGAAATTCCCGGCTATGAGCACCCGGGCTCCCGCCATTCCGCCCTCCCAAGAACACACGTGAAGCCATCCTGGCGTGGTGAGTCTAGGGAAAAGGAACTGGGGAAAATCCCAGCGCCTCAGACCGTTCGGGACCCGGCACGCCGTTCCCGCCCGGCGCTCAGGGGCAGGCGTCCAGCACGTCGGCCGCCCGGACCAGCACGGCCGACCGCGTCCCGATCTTCAGCCGCTCCAGAGCGGGCACCGGAGCCACCGGGATCTTCCGGCTGCGGTCGGTGACGGCGATCACCGCGTGCGCGGGGAGCACCGACGCGAGCGAGCGCAGCATGCCGGTCACCGGCTGCCCGGGCACCGCGCCGTCCCAGTGCGTCCGCTCGCCGTACGGCAGGTCGGTCAGGACGACGTCGGGCGCGGCCCCGGCCACGACGGCGGACAGCGAACGCGGATCGAAGACGTCCGCGGCGCCGACGGCGTACGGCAGCGCGCCGCCGTCCGCCTCCAGGCGGTCCCGCAGCCTGCGGGCGGCATCCGCGGACTCCTGGTACGCGGGCTTGGCGAAGCGCTCGCTCTGCTCACGCCGCTCGGCCTCGCGCGCGGCCAGTCCCCCGGGGGAGAGCAGGGCGAGGTTCTTGGCCGCGAGTTCCAGCGGGGCGGGGTCCACGTCGGAGGCGATCACCCGCCGCAGCGCGCGGCGGTGCAGCAGCCCCAGCACCGTCAGGAGGTAGCCGCTGCCGCAGCACGGGTCCCACAGCGTCACCGGGCCGTCGTCGGGGAGCCTGGCCTGCGCCCGCAGGAAGATCTCGGTCGCCAGGCGGACGGGGAAGGCGGGGTAGCCCGGCGCGGAGTGGAGCACGACGCCGCAGGCGAGATCGGAGCTGTCGCTCCGCTCGACGGCGTGGCGGTACGAACTCACCTGTCCACTCCCAGCAACTCGGAACCGCCTCCGTCGCGGCCCTTCTGCGATCATATGCCGCGCCCGGCGAAGCCCGCCGCCGCCACCGGCGCCCGCACGGCACCGGCGCGTCCGGGATGTCCATCGTCCCAGGTGAAACGGGGTTGCCGGGTCGGTGTCCGGGCGGAATCTCTGAGGTTTTCCCGAACGCGTCCCGCCTTAGGATCGGCGCTCTCCGATGCTGTAGTTGCGAGGAAGGGCGGCCATGTCCATGTTCCCGGGGTTCCCGGACGGAACGCGTCTGCTGGTGACCGGAGGGGCGGGCTTCATCGGCTCGCACCTCGTCGACGCCCTTCTGGAGGCCGGGGCCGAGGTCACCGTCCTGGACGACCTGACCACCGGCGATCCGGAGCGGCTGGACCCGCGGGCGGAGCTGCGCCGCGTCGACGTGGCCGACGCCGCCGCCCTCGGCGAGGCGGTGCGGTCCGTACGCCCCGACGCCGTCTGCCACCTCGCGGCGCAGATCGACGTCCGGGTCTCGGTGGCCGACCCGGCCGCCGACGCGCGGGTCAACGTGGAGGGGACGATCAACGTGCTGGAGGCGGCCCGGGCCGTCGGGGCGCGGGTGGTGTTCGCCTCCACCGGCGGGGCCCTCTACGGGGAGGGCGTCCCGGTCCCGACCGGCGAGGACACGCTGCCCGGTCCGGGCGCCCCCTACGGCACCGCCAAGTACTGCGCGGAGCAGTACGTCGGCCTCTTCAACCGGCTGCACGGAACGCGGCACAGCGTGCTGCGGCTCGGCAATGTGTACGGGCCCCGGCAGAGCCCGGGCGGAGAGGCGGGCGTCATCGCCATCCACTGCGGGCTGGCCCGCGACGGCGAGGTGCCCACCGTGTTCGGCGACGGTACGCAGACCCGCGACTACGTGTACGTCGGCGACGTCGCCGAGGCGTTCCTCGCCGCCCTCCGGCATCCCGCGCCCGGCGTCTGGAACATCGGCACGGGCAAGGGGAGCACGGTGCTGGAGGTCCTCGACCACATCGCCGCCGCCTCGGGCCGCGAGCTGCGTCCCCGCTTCGCGCCCCGCCGGCCGGGCGAGATCCAGCACAGCACGCTGGACGTCTCCCGCGCCGCCGCCGACCTGGGCTGGACCGCGTCCGTCCCGCTGGAGAAGGGCATCGCCGCCACCTACGACTGGGTCCGCTCCGGCTCGCCCGTCCGGCAGCGGGCCTGACCCGGCGGGCCGGGGGTCGTCAGGGCCCCCGGTCCGCCGCCCGCCGGGGCGTCACTTGCCGCGCAGGCGCAGCAGGAGGCCGTGGCCGACACCGATCGCGGTGGCGGCGCCGTACAGGCAGAACAGCAGGGGGGTGCAGCGGGACTCGGGGGCGGTGCGGTGCCGGTCCAGCTCCTTGCGGAGACCCGCGACGGACTGGTGGCGCCGCGCCTCCGAGTGCCCCTGCCAGTAGGCCCTGCGCAGGAGGTAGCGGAGGGTCAGCCGGCCGGGGTCGATGTCGTGGACGACCGCGTGCTCGGGCAGCAGGCGCTCCACGGCGCCCGCCTCCTTCATCAGCGCGATGAAGGTGGTGTCCTCGCCGGACTGCAGGTTGCCGCCCGTGCGGCTGAGGCCCAGGTCGAAGGTGAGGCCCCGGCGGTGGGCGAAGTCGGCGTCGACGCCCATGCAGGCGCCCCAGATCTTGACGGGACCGCGGGCTCGGTGCCAGCCGACGAGGTGGTACTGGCCGGAGGACAGGAACCAGGGCAGCCGGCCGATGTCGTGCGGCGGTCGCAGCCGGGCCCCGACCACGTGCGCCCCGGCGCGGAACGCGGCGCGGACGGCGTCCACGGCGGAGGCGTCGAGGCGCACGTCGTCGTCGACGAACAGGATGTGCCGCCCGGCGTACTCGCGCAGCACCGTGTTGCGGGACGCCGACAGCCCGTTCGTGGCGCCGAGGACGCGCATCGTCCCGCCGCCCTCGTTCACCTGGGCGGCGACCTTCTCGGCCTCCGGGGTGACCGGCCGGTCCAGCAGGACCAGGTATTCGTCGCCGTTCAACTGGTCGAGGTTGTGCCGCAGATGCCGGCGCACGTTCTCCAGACGGAAGGCACAGACCGCCACCACCATGGGACGCTGCCCGGGAGTGCCCCGGTCCGCGGTCTCTTTCTTGTCCACAGTCACTCCAGGTATGGCTGCGTTCCGTTGGAGGGGCACTGGGGAGTGCCGGTATCGGGATTCATTGTAGGAACCGCTTTCTAAGAAATGCACTAGAGAATCAACGGCCCTGACTGCATTGGCTGCTGTTAGTGTTCGGTGCGTCGGCCACGGAACGACTGGACAGGTGACGGATGTTGGAAGCGGGGCGCCTCATTCGGGCGGACGACCCGGTACTGACCTATCGCGGTGCGGTCTCCCTCCAGGAGGTCGACGGCGGAATACTGCCCTGGCGAATACCTTTTCAGGAACGGCATCTGTTCTTTCCCGAGGGCAGCGTGGGGCGCGCCGCGATGCCGTCGGGGGTACGGATCACTTTCCGCACGGACGCGGCGGGGTTCGCCTTCCGGTACGCCGCCCGGCCCGCCCACGAGATGCCGGGTCCGCCCGAGAACCCGCAGGTGGACGTGCGCGTGGACGGCAAGCCGGTCGCCAGTCTCCCGCTGGTGACCGACCAGGGGATCCACACCTGCCACGTCGGATCCCTGCCGGGCGCCGGCGCCGGCCGTCTCGTGGAGCTGTGGCTGCCCTGTCTGAACCAGTTCACCCTGCACGGGGTGGAGGTGCCGGCGGACGCCGAGGTGAGCGCGGACACCACCAGCGCGCCCCGCTGGGTCCACTACGGCTCCTCCGAGTCCCAGGGCCGGGGGGCCCTGTCGCCCAGCCGGAACTGGACCGCGACCGTCGCCACGGAACTCGGCCTGGATCTCACGTCACTGGCGATCGGGGCGGGCTGCTACCTCCAGCCGCTCTTCGCGACACTGCTCCGTGATCTGCCCGCCGATCTGATCACGTGCATGGTCGGCATCAACATCTACGGGACCCGGGCCCTCAACCAGTTCACCTACCGGCCCAACCTGATCGGCATGATCCGGATCATCCGGGAGCGGCACCCCTCGACGCCCCTGCTCATCGCGTCGCACCACCACTCCCCGTGGCACGACCCGCTGAAGGGGGACGGGTACCTGTCGCTGGTGGAGGTCCGGGAGCAGACCCGCGAGGTGGTCGAGCTGCTGCGCGCGGACGGCGACGAGAACCTCCACTACGTCCACGGTCCGAGCCTCGCCGGCCCCGAGACCGCCCACCTGTACGTGGAGCCGAGGCACCTCGACCCGCTGCACTTCAACCAGGAGGGGCACGATCTGCTCGCGGCCGCCTTCCGGCGCAAGGTCGAGGAGCTGGTGCCCGGGCTGGCGCGGGTCTAGCGGCCGACTCCCTTACCGTGCAGGGAGGTTGACCCCGGCAGGACACCGGAGACGGCACCGCCGGAGACAGCGCCACGGTGGGGCGGCGGAGGCGTCGGCGAGCCCGTGAGCCCGTGGGCGAAGGCGACCAGTCCGGCCTGCAGGCGGGACTCGACCCTGAGTTTCGCGAGGATCTGCGCCATATGCGCCTTGACGGTGCGCTCGGTGACCCCGAGGAACGCCGCGATCTCGCGGTTGGAGTAGCCATGGCTCAGCAGGGAGAAGACCTGGAGCTCGCGCTCGGAGAGCAGATGCACCTGGCCCAGCCCTTCCAGCCAGGGAAACCGCTCCTCGTCGAGGACTCGGTCGTCGGCATCGCCGGCGTCCCCGACATCGCCGACGGAATGACCCGTGTCGCATTCGGAATACAGCAAAGTGGCCCCCCGTATGAGCCTGTGGTCCTTGCATCCCCTGAGAGCATCCGACGCATCACGTACCGCGGCACCGAAAGGCCACCGCCGCACAATGAAGTCGCGCCGCACTACCACCTAAGCGACGAATGACCCTGGACATAACCCACTCGGATCATCTTATCGCATCCACGGCCAGGTTCCTTGGTGTTGCCAACCGATATGCGCGGGGTGGGCCGGCGCGTCGGACAAGGCGGCTTGCACCCTGTGGGTCGGCGACAATTCCGTTGCCAGGAAGGGGACTTCACGCCCGTCCTGCGCCACTGCGGCAGCGGGCGGCATCAAAGCCGGTTTCGACAAACTCACATCGGCCGTATGCGCGTTTTGTCCACCTCGGCTACGAAGCCGCCCGCTATCGCCCGCGGCGGCGGCTCAATTGATGCGATCCTGCAGAACCCTGGGGGGCCACGCCTCCGATCCCAGGATTCCCAGCGCGTACGCCTTGGCGACGAGCGCGGTGCGGTTGGGCACCCGGAAGCGGTCCATCATCTTACTGACGTGATACTCGACACCCTGCCGGCTGAGGTAGAGCTTGTTTGCGATGCACGTGGTGCGCTCACCTGCGGCGATGCGCTCCATGATCTTGGCGTCCAGCGTGGATAACGTCATGGGTGCAGTGGTCACCTGGTACTCCCTGAGGGGAAGAGTGCCGAGAAGGGTGGAGTGCCGAAGACGGACCCGGGCAAGCGCTGAGAGGGAAGAGCGCCCGGCGGACCCCGGGGCCGGCGGCGGGTCCATTTCTACCCACAAGTTCAACACGGCGAGTAGTGGACTTTTGTACAAGTGGAAGCCGCCGTTCTCCGATATTGGATTGTTCGAGCAAATGGGATGTATTCCGGCATCCCACACTCATACGACCGACGGGGCGCACCGCCCGCGACCCACACCGCCACATGTCCGTTCTGGCCGCATAACCCCAGGTAACGGGGCGGTAGGGCATCCGGGTGCACGCGGCGCCCGCAGCGGGCCGACGGCCGGACCCGGGGCCGCCGGCCCGCAGGACTAGCAAATTCCTCATACATGTACGCCTTATCCTCAACGCCTGCGAATCTGTGGCGGAACGAGGGGAGACGGCATGAAAATCGAGGTGCTCCAACCGACCTGCAACCTGGACACGGTGCGGGACGGTCGCGGCGGAATTTTCACCTGGGTTCCCCCGGAGCCCATCCTGGAATTCAATATGCTGCACCTGTACCCGGGAAAGGTGCGCGGTCTGCACTACCACCCGCACTTCGTCGAATACCTGCTCTTCGTCGAGGGCTCGGGCGTGCTGGTCACCAAGGACGACGCCGACGACCCGAACTGCGAGGAAGAGTTCATCCACGTCTCGCGCGGCATCTGCACCAGGACGCCCGCGGGGATCATGCACGCCGTCCACGCCATCACGCCGCTGACGTTCATCGCCATGCTCACCAAGCCCTGGGACGAGTGCGACCCGCCGCTGGTCCAGGTCGAGCCGCTGCCGCACACCCTGGAGCGCAGGTGAGGGTCGCGGTGGTCGGCGCCGGCGGCTTCGTCGGCACCGCCATCACCCGGGCGCTGGGATCCGCGGCGGTCCCCGTGACCCGTGCGACCTACGAGGAGGCCCGCCGCAGCGGCCCCTTCGACGTCCTCGTCAACACGGCCTGCCCGTCCCGGCGCTACTGGGCCCGGCAGCACCCCGACGAGGACCGCCGCGAGACCGTCGACAAGACCCGGGCGCTCCTCCGCGACTGGGAGTGGGGCCGCTTCGTGCAGATCAGCACCATCTCCGCGCGCACCCAACCGGACACCCCCTACGGCAGGAACCGGGCCGAGGCCGAGGAACTCTGCGCGGACCACCTGATCGTCCGCCTGGGTCCGATGTACGGCGACGCCAACACCAAGGGCGTCCTCATGGACTTCCTCGGGGACCAGCCGGTCTACGCGCACGGCGATTCGCGGCAGAGCTTCGCGCCGGTCGACTGGTGCGGCCGCTGGATCGCGTCCCACCTCGACGCCGAGGGCCTGTGGGAAGTGGGCGCGCGGACGACGGTCAGCCTGCGGGAGATCAGGGACGCGGTCGGCTCGCGCTCGGTCTTCGCCGGCACACGGAAGGACGACCAGTTCCCCCTGGTCAGCCGGCCCGACTGGCCGGACGCCGCGGATGTCATCGGCTGGCTCGGGGCCCGTAGCAGAGCACTGACTGGAGAATCATGACCACGACCGGTCACTCGACGGTGATCGACCGTTGCCGGATCTGCGACAACACCGAGTTGCTGCCCGTGCTCGACCTCGGTCCGCAGGCACTCACCGGGGTGTTCCCGCGGACCCGCGGCGAGGACGTCCCGTACGTCCCGCTGGAGCTGGTGCGCTGCTCGCCCGCCGGCTGCGAGCTGGTGCAGCTCCGGCACACCGCCGACTTCGACCTCATGTACGGCGAGGGCTACGGCTACCGGTCCAGCCTCAACCGCTCCATGGCGGACCACCTGCGCGGCAAGGTCGCCGCCATCACCCGGCTGGTCGACCTCGGCCCCGGCGACCTGGTCCTGGACATCGGCAGCAACGACGGCACCCTGCTGTCGGCCTACCCCGCGGGCGGCCCCGCCCTGGTCGGCGTGGACCCCGCCGCCTCCGTCTTCGCCGAGACCTACCCGCCGGGCGCCGAGCTGATCCCCGACTTCTTCGCCGCCGAACTGCTCGGCGAGCGCCGCGCCAAGGTCGTCACCTCGATCGCGATGTTCTACGACCTGCCCCGTCCCATGGACTTCATGCGCGAGATCCGCCGCGTCCTGACGGACGACGGGATCTGGGTGACCGAGCAGAGCTACCTGCCGTCGATGCTGCACGCCGCCGCCTACGACGTCGTCTGCCACGAGCACCTGGACTACTACGGGCTCCGCCAGATCGAGTGGATGGCCGAACGCACCGGCCTGAAGGTCGTGGACGCCGAGCTGACCCCCGTCTACGGCGGCAGCCTCTCGCTCGTCCTGGCCCGGCGCGACTCCCCGCGCGAGGTCAACGAGCCGGCCCTGGCCCGGATCCGCGCCGGCGAGACGGACCTGCCCTACGCCGAGTTCGCCCGGCGGACCGAGGAATCCCGCGACCGGCTCGTGGACTTCCTCACCACCTCGCGGGACAAGGGGCTGCGCACCCTCGGGTACGGCGCCTCCACCAAGGGCAACGTCATCCTCCAGTACTGCGGCCTGGACGAGACGCTCCTGCCGTGCATCGCCGAGGTGAACGAGGACAAGTTCGGCTGCTTCACGCCCGGCACGGACATCCCGATCGTCTCCGAGAAGGAGGCCCGGGCGCTGGAGCCGGACCGGTTCCTGGTCCTCCCGTGGATCTACCGGGACGCGATGGTCGCCCGGGAACGCGACTTCCTGGCGGCCGGCGGCAACCTGGTCTTCCCGCTGCCCGCCCTGGAAGTGGTGTGACGCGGTGCCGGGGATGAGAACGCGCGGCGCCCGCCCGCTCGCCATCTGCCTGCTGTCGGTGCTGCCGCTGCTGGCCGCGGGCCTGCTGCTGTGGCACGGCGCCGCGGGCAAGGGCGGCGGGCACTCCGGGTCCGGGGGCGCCGCGCGGGGCGGACCCCCCGTCGAGGCGTGGCGGTTGCTGCTCGCCCTCGCCGTGGTGGTGGCCGTCGCGCGGGGCCTCGGGACGCTGGCGAGCCGGTACCTGGGGCAGCCGCGCGTGGTGGGCGAGATGGTCTCCGGGATCGTCCTGGGCCCCTCGGTGCTCGGCCTCGTCGCCCCCCGCGCCTACGACGCCCTCTTCCCCGCCGCCCTCCACGCGTACCTCAACCTCGTCGCCCAGATCGGGCTGGCGCTGTTCATGTTCCTGATCGGCATGGAGTTCGGCGAGACCCGGCACGAGGACACGGGCCGCACCGGCGTCGCCGTGGGACTCGTCGGCGTCTGCCTGTCGTTCGGGCTCGGCTGCGGCCTGGGGTACGCGCTGTACACCGGCTACGCCCCGGAGGGCGTCGGCTTCCTGCCGTTCACCCTGTTCCTGGGCCTGGCCATGAGCGTGACCGCCTTCCCCGTACTGGCCCGGCTGCTGATGGAACGCGGCATGCTGCAGTCCCGGGCGGGCGCGTACGCCATCGTGGGGGCGGCCACCGCCGACCTCGCCTGCTGGCTGCTGCTCGCGGGCGTCGTCGCGCTGCTGCGCGGCGGTTCGCCGCTGGGCGTGCTGCGCACCCTCGCGCTGACCGCGGCCTTCTTCGGCGTCATGGTGGTGGTCGTCCGCCCCGCCCTGCGCCGCCTCCTGGAACGGCCCGAGCGCCGGCTCGCCGACGGCGGTGTACTCACCCTGATCATCCCGGGCGTCCTGCTGTCGGCGGTCGCCACCGAGCTGATCGGCATCCACCTCATCTTCGGCGCCTTCCTCTTCGGTGCCGTCTGCCCGAAGTCGACGCCGGTCCTGGAGAACGCCCGCGGCAAACTGCAGGAACTCGTCACGGCCGTGCTGCTGCCCCCGTTCTTCGCCTCGGTCGGGGTGAAGACCGACCTGCTGCGGCTCGGTGACGGCGGCGGGGCCCTGTGGGTGTGGGCCGGTGTCGCCCTCCTCGTCGCCGTCGCGGGGAAGTTGACGGGCAGCGCGGCCGCGGCGGCGCTGATGTCGGTGGAACGCGTCGACGCCCTGCGCATCGGCGTGCTCATGAACTGCCGCGGGCTGACCGAGCTGGTGATCCTCACCATCGGACTCGACCTCGGCGTCCTGTCGCCGGCGCTGTTCACCATGCTGGTCGTGGTCACCCTGTGCGCCACCGTCATGACCGCTCCGCTGCTCGACCTGCTGGACCGCGCGGAGGCGCGCCGCGCCGCGCCCGCTCCCGCGAAGGCGGCGGCCGTGGCCCGCTGAACGGGACCCGGCGGAAAACGAATTCAGAACACGAATTGCCGGGCGAGGTCTAGGTGATTCCTTCAAAAATGCCGACGGGTCGCTGACTATGATCGGCACGGAATGACCTGCTGTGCGCGCCGGTCCAGTAAACCTGAAAACAGGGAGGTGGGTTGGTGCAGATAGCCGACCTGTACATCGGTGCTCTCGGCGTATTCGTACCGCCCGTGGTGAGCGTCGAATGGGCCGTGGAACGCGGCCTCTATCCGGCCGAGGAAGCCGAGGCGCACGAACTCGGCGGGGTCGCCGTCGCCGGCGACATCCCCCCTCCGGAAATGGCCTTGCGGGCGGCGCAGCAGGCGGTGAAACGGTGGGGCGGATCGCCGAAGGAATTCGATCTGCTGCTGTACGCGAGCACCTGGCACCAGGGCCCCGACGGCTGGCCGCCGCAGGCGTACCTGCAGCGGCACCTGGTGGGCGGGGACATGCTCGCCCTGGAGATCCGGCAGGGCTGCAACGGCGTCTTCAGCGCGCTGGAACTCGCCGCCGCCTACCTGCGGGCCGATCCGGACCGCACGAGCGCGCTGATCGTCGCCGCCGACAACTACGGCACGCCGCTGGTCGACCGGTGGCGGATGGGTCCCGGCTTCATCGGCGGCGACGCCGCGTCGGCCCTGGTGCTGACCAAGCGGCCCGGCTTCGCCCGGCTGTGCTCGCTGGCGTCCAAGGGCCTGCCGGAGATCGAGTCGCTGCACCGGGGCGACGAGCCGCTGTTCCCGCCGAGCATCACCCGGGGCCGTCCGACCGACTTCAGCGCCCGCATCGGCCAGCAGTTCGCCACCCGGAGCCCCGCCTCCCTCGCGATGGCCGACATCCAGGACCACATGACCGAGATCGCCGAGCGCGCCCTGGCGGGGGCCGGCATCGGCATGGCGGACGTCGCCCGCGTCTCCTTCATGAACTACTCCCGGGAAGTGGTCGAACAGCGCTGCATGGCGGCCTGGGGGCTGCCGCTGTCCCGTTCGACCTGGGAGTTCGGCCGCGGCATCGGCCACTGCGGGGCCAGCGACCACCTGCTCTCCATGGAACACCTCGTACGGACCGGTGAGCTCGCCCCCGGCGACCACGTCCTGCAACTCGCCACCGCTCCCGGCCTCGTGGTGTCCAGCGCCGTCCTTCAGGTTCTCGAATCGCCGGACTGGGACGCATGACGAATACCGGCAACGACGAACGGAACACGCCCGTGACACCCCTCGCACACCCGGCAGACTCCCTTCCCCCGGTGGCCGTGGTCGGGATCGGCTGCCGGTTCCCCGGCGGCGTCGAATCCCCCGACGGGTTCTGGGACCTGCTGGCGGCCGGCCGCAACACCGTCGGCGACATGCCCACCGACCGCTGGGAGGAGTACCGGGACTTCGGCCCGCGCTTCGACGCGGCGCTGCGGAAGGCCATCCGCGCCGGCAGCTACCTGGACGGCGACATCGCGGGCTTCGACGCCGAGTTCTTCGGTATCTCCCCGCGCGAGGCCGAGCTGATGGACCCGCAGCAGCGCCTCATGCTGGAGGTGTCCTGGCAGGCGCTGGAGCACGCGGGCATCGCGCCGCACACCCTGGCGGGGACCGACACCGGTGTGTTCGCCGGCGTCTGCACCTACGACTACGGCGCCGGCCGGCTGGAGGACCTGCCGGGCATCGACGCCTGGACGGGGATCGGCGCGGCGGTGTGCGCCGTGTCGAACCGCGTCTCGCACGCGCTCGACCTGCGCGGACCCAGCCTCTCCATCGACACCGCCTGCTCCGCCTCCCTGGTGGCGCTGCACACCGCCGCGCAGAGCCTGCGGCTCGGCGAGTGCTCCGTGGCGCTGGCCGGCGGCGTCAACCTGCTGGTGTCGCCCGGCCAGACGATCGCCCTGGGCACGGCCGGCGCACTGGCGCCCGACGGCCGCAGCAAGCCGTTCTCCGCGTCCGCCGACGGCTACGGCCGGGGCGAGGGCTGCGGCGTGCTGGTCCTCAAGCTGCTGGCGGACGCCGAACGCGACGGCGACCGGGTGCTGGCGGTGCTGCGCGGCAGCGCGGTCAACCAGGACGGGCGCACCAACGGCATCATGGCCCCCTGCGGTCAGGCCCAGGAGCACGTCATGCGGCGTGCCCTGGCGGCCGCGGGCGTCGACGCCGGCACCGTCGACTTCGTGGAGGCCCACGGCACCGGCACCCGCCTCGGCGACCCCATGGAGATCGGCGCGATCGGCGCCGTCTACGGAGCGGACCGCGCCGGCGGCGAGCCGTGCGTGGTCGGGTCGGTGAAGTCCAACATCGGCCACCTGGAAGGCGCCGCGGGCGTCGCCGGGGTCATCAAGGCCGTCCTCGCCCTGGGGCGTGACCACATCCCGGCCACCCTGCTGGACGGCGACCCCAACCCCGAGATCGACTGGGACGGCCACGCCATCCGGCTGGCCACCGGGGCCGTGCCCTGGCCCGAGCGCCCGCACCCCCGCCGCGCCGCCGTCTCCGGCTTCGGCTACGGCGGCACCGTGGCCCACGTCGTCCTGGAGCAGGCGCCCCCCACGCCCGCCCGTCCCGCGCCGGAGCCGGCCGGGACCGTGTTCCCGCTCTCCGCCGCCTCCCCCGAGGCGCTCCGCGCGGGCGCCGGCGCGCTCGCCGAGCGGGTCGAGGCGGGCCTGGACCCCGCCGCGCTCGGGCACACCCTGGCCCACCGGCGTTCCCCGCTCGCCCACCGGGCGGCCGTCGTGGCGGCCGACCGCGGCGAACTGGCCGCCGGGCTGCGCGCGCTGGCCGCCGGGGAGCCGGCGCCCGGCGTCGTCACCGGGGCGGCGCTGCCGGACACCGCCCGTCCCGTCTGGGTGTTCTCGGGCCACGGCTCCCAGTGGGCCGGGATGGGCCGGGAACTGCTGGAGTCCGAGCCGGTGTTCGCCGCGGCGATCGACGAGCTGGAGCCGGTGTTCAAGGAGGAGATCGGGTTCTCGCCCCGGCAGACGCTGCTGGAGGGCGACCACACCGAGGTCCACCGCGCCCAGACCATGATCTTCGCGATGCAGCTCGGACTCGCCGCGCTGTGGCGGTCCCGGGGCGTCGAGCCCGCCGCCGTCATCGGCCACTCGGTCGGCGAGATCGCCGCCGCCGTCACCGCCGGCGTACTGACCACGGCCGACGGGGCCCGGCTGATCTGCCGCCGGTCGCTGCTGCTGCGCGAGGCCGCCGGGCGCGGGGCGATGGCCATGGTGAACCTGCCCTTCGACGAGGTCGCCGAGCGGCTCGCGGGGAACGGCGCGGTCGTCGCCGCCATCGCGTCCTCGACGTCGTCCACCGTCGTCTCGGGCGACCCGGAGGCGGTCGACGAGGTCGTCGGCCGCTGGACCGACGAGGGGCTGGTCGTCCGGCGGGTCGCCTCCGACGTGGCCTTCCACAGCCCGCACATGGACCCGCTGCTCGACCGGCTCCGCGCGGCCTGCGCCGAGCTGCGGCCGGGCACCCCGCACACCCCCCTCTACACGACGGCGCTCGCGGACCCGCGGGCCGCGATGGCCGCCGACGGCGCGTACTGGGCGGCCAACCTGCGCAACCCGGTGCGGCTCGCCGCGGCGGTCACCGCGGCGGCCGAGGACGGCCACCGGGCGTTCGTCGAGCTGGCCCCGCACCCCGTGGTCGCGCACTCGGTCCACGAGACGCTGGCCGAGCGCGGCGTGGAGGACGTGTTCGTCGGCACGACGCTGCGGCGCGACAAGCCCGAGGCGCGGACCTTCGACGCGGCCGTGGGCGCGGCCCACTGCCACGGCGTGACCGTGGACTGGCCGGCGCTCCAGCCGAACGGGGACCTGGCGACCCTGCCGCCGTACCCCTGGCAGCACCGCTCGCTCTGGCGCTCCATCGCCGGGTCGCGGACGGCAGGACGCGGCCACGACGTCGCGTCCCACACCCTGCTGGGCACCCCCGCGGCCGTGGCCGGCAGCGAACTGAGGCTGTGGCACAGCACGCTGGACGACGACAGCCGCCCGTACCCGGGCAGCCACGCCCTCAATGGCGTGGAGATCGTCCCGGCCGCCGTGCTGGCGGTCACGTTCCTGACCGCGGCGGCCGAGGACGGCGAACCCCGCGCCCTGCGGGACATGACGATGACCCACCCGGTGCTCACGGCCGGTCAGCGGCAGATCCAGGTCGTCCACGAGGGCGACGTGGTCCGGCTGGCCTCCCGTACGGTCGCGGACGCGTCCGAGCCGAACCCCGCCTGGCTCGTCCACTGCGCGTCCGGCACCGCCGCGCCGGATCTCGCCGCCCTGGCGTCGCGCACGCTGCTGGACCCGGCCGAGCACCGGCTCGAACCCGCCGATCCCGGCCTGGTCGCGCGGCGGCTGGCCGAGGTGGGCGTGCCCTCGACCGGTTTCGACTGGACCGTGGAGAGCCTGTCCGCCGGCTTCGGCGTGCTGCACGCCCGCGTCGCCTCGCCGGAGACCGGTTCCTGGGCCCCGCTGCTGGACGCCGTGATGTCCATCGCGCCCGCCGCCTTCATGGGCCTCCCCCAACTCCGCATGGTCGTCCAGGTGGACGAGATCACCGTCCACGGCACGCCCCCGGACGCGGCGACGGTCGAGGTCGTGCTCGATCCCGGCGTCACCGACACCGTGCACGCCCTGGTCACCGACGGGGACGGCCGCCCGGTGGCGAGCCTGCGCGGCCTGCGCTACCCGGTGGTCGAGCAGCCGGCCGCGCCGGCCGCCGACGAGCCGGGCCGGGAGGCGGACGCGGACGCGGTGTCGTTCGCGGGCCTGGCGCCGGACGAGCTGCGGCAGCGGGTGCTCGACGAGGTGCGCGCGCAGATCGCGCAGGAGATGCGGCTGGCCCCTGCGGACCTGCACGTCCGCCGCCCGCTGGTGGAGCAGGGGCTGGACTCGGTGATGACGGTGGTCGTCCGCCGCCGGCTGGAGAAGCGCGTCGGCCGGGACGTGCCCGCCAACGTCTTCTGGAAGCTGCCCACCATCCGCGACATCGCCGACCACCTGACCGAGCGGCTCGCCGAGGTCCCGGCCGAGGACGTCCCGGCGTCCTGATTCACGAACGGTGCGACGTGCTCCAAGGGGTATGGAGGCGGGGGTGAATACCCCGCCGCCATCGGCCCCGAAACCTAGGGAAAACCCGAAGGACGCGCCACTACGATCGTTCTTGAGCGGAGAAAGCCAATGCCACCTGGAGTTCCCTTGAAACGAGTCGAGCCAACGACGCTGATCGTAAGGTGCGGGATATGAAGGCGCTCATATTGGTGGGCGGGGTCGGTTCGAGATTGCGCCCGATCACGCACACCTCGGCCAAACAGCTGATTCCGGTGGCCAATATCCCCGTTCTCTCCTATGTGCTGAATTCCATCAAGGAGGCCGGGATATCCGAGGTCGGAATGGTCGTCGGGGCCACCGCCACGGAGATCCGGGCCGCCGTGGGGGACGGCGCGCAGTTCGGGCTGAACGTCACCTACCTCCAGCAGGACGCCCCGCGCGGGCTGGCCGACGCCGTGCTCATCTCCCGTGACTTCCTGGGCGACGACGACTTCGTCATGTACCTGGGCGACAACTACGTCGTGGACGGCATCGTCGACTTCGTCGAGGACTTCCGCCGCGACAAGGCCGCGGCGCAGGTCATGCTCGCCCGCGTCGACGACCCGCGCCGGTTCGGCGTGGCCGAACTGGACGTCGACGGCCGGGTGACCGCCGTCGTCGAGAAGCCCCAGGACCCGCGGAGCGACCTGGCGATCGTCGGCGTGTACGCCTTCAGCCCGCTGGTGCACGAGGCCGTGGCCGGCATCAAGCCCTCCTGGCGCGACGAGCTGGAGATCACCGACGCGGTGCAGTGGCTGGTGGACCAGGGGCACCGGGTCGGCTCCACGGTCATCGACCGCTACTGGAAGGACATCGCCGGCGTCGACGACGTCCTGGAGATGAACCGCCACGTGCTGGAGACCGTCGAGGGACGCGTCGACGGCGAGGTGGACGAGGCCAGCGAGCTCGTGGGCCGCGTCGTGGTGGAGGCCGGGGCGAAGGTCACCGGATCCCGCATCGTCGGTCCCGCCGTCATCGGCCCGGACACCGTGGTGCAGGACTCCTACGTCGGCCCCTTCACCTCCATCGACGGGAACTGCCGGATCACGCACAGCGAGATCCAGTACTCCATCGTCCTGCGCGGCGCCTCGATCGAGGGCGTCGCCCGGGTCGAGGACTCGGTGATCGGCCGCGAGACCGAGGTGAACGCCGCCCCCCGGACGTCGACCGCGCACCGCCTGGTGCTGGGAGACCACAGCCGGGTCCGGGTCGGCTGTTGAGCGGGATTGCGGAAACGGGGGACGCGACGGTGATGGCGGGCAGCGAGGACGAGCGGGACGGCGGCACGGGCGCGGAGCGGGGCAGGAGCGTCCTCGTCATCGGCGGGGCGGGCTTCATCGGCTCCCACTACGTGCGCGAACTGATCCGGGACGGCGGCCCGGCGCGGGTGACCGTGCTGGACAAGCTGACCTACGCCGGCAACCCGGCCAACCTGGACCCGGTCGCCGGCCGGTACACCTTCGTCCACGGCGACATCTGCGACACCGGGCTGCTCGCCGACGTCGTCCCCGGCCACGACCTGGTGGTCAACTTCGCGGCGGAGTCGCACGTCGACCGGTCGATCGCCGACGCGGCCCCCTTCATCCGCACCAACGTGCTGGGCGTCCAGGCCCTGATGCAGGTGTGCATGGAGGCCGGCACGCGCAAGATCGTGCAGGTCTCCACCGACGAGGTGTACGGCAGCATCGAGACCGGCTCCTGGGACGAGGACGCGCTGATCGCGCCCAACTCGCCCTACGCGGCCTCCAAGGCGGGCGGCGACATGGTCGCCCTGGCCTACGCCCGGACCCACGGGCTGCCGGTGAGCGTGACGCGGTGCGGCAACAACTACGGGCCCTACCAGTTCCCGGAGAAGGTCGTCCCGCTGTTCACCACCCGGCTGCTGGACGGGCACGGCATCCCGCTGTACGGCGACGGCGGCAACGTCCGCGACTGGGTGCACGTCTCCGACCACGTCCGCGGCATCCGGCTGGTCGCCGAGCGCGGCCTGCCGGGGCAGGTCTACCACATCGCGGGCACCGCCGAGTTGACCAACCTGGAGCTCACCCGGCACCTGCTGGACGCGCTGGGCGCCGACTGGGACCGGGTCGAGCGGGTGGCCGACCGCAAGGGCCACGACCGGCGCTACTCGCTCTCCGACGCCCGGCTCCGCGCACTCGGCTACACGCCCCAGGTGCCCTTCGAGCAGGGCCTGGCCGACACCGTGCGCTGGTACGCCGAGAACCGGGACTGGTGGGAGCCGCTCAACGAGCGCGCCCGTTCCGGGGCCGCGGCACCGGCCGTCGTCGGCTAGCCGCCGCACCGGGCGCCGCTCACGGCGTCCCCCTTCCCTGACGTAATCCCCATTTCGCGTGACATCCAGGAGTTTTTGATGGCGCACTGTCTGGTGACCGGCGGAGCCGGCTTCATCGGCTCGCACGTGGCGGAGGCCCTGCTCGGCCTCGGGCACCGGGTGTCGGTCCTCGACGACCTCAGCGGCGGCAGCGCCGAGCGCGTACCCGACGGTGCGGAGCTGTTCGTCGGCTCGGTGACCGACGCGGAGCTGGTCGACAAGCTCTTCGCCGAGCAGCGGTTCGACCGCGTCTTCCACTTCGCGGCGTTCGCCGCCGAGGCCATCAGCCACTCGGTCAAGAGCCTCAACTACGGCACCAACGTCATGGGCAGCGTGAACCTCATCAACGCCGCCCTGCACCACGGGGTCTCCTTCTTCTGCTTCGCCTCCTCGGTCGCGGTGTACGGCCACGGCGAGACCCCGATGCGGGAGTCGTCGATCCCGGTCCCGGCCGACAGCTACGGCAACGCCAAGCTCACGGTCGAGCGCGAGCTGGAAACGACCATGCGCACCCAGGGCCTGCCCTTCACGGCCTTCCGCATGCACAACGTGTACGGCGAATGGCAGAACATGCGCGACCCGTACCGCAACGCGGTCGCCATCTTCTTCAACCAGATCCTGCGCGGCGAGCCGATCTCCGTGTACGGCGACGGCGGCCAGGTCCGGGCGTTCAGCTACGTGAAGGACATCGTGGACGTCATCGTCCGCGCCCCCGAGACCGAGGCCGCCTGGGGCCGGGCCTTCAACGTCGGCTCGTCCCGCACCAACACCGTGCTGGAGCTCGCCCAGGCCGTGCGCCGGGCGGCCGGCGCCCCCGACCACCCCATCGCCCACCTGCCGGCCCGCGACGAGGTGATGGTCGCCTACACCGCCACCGAGGAGGCCCGCGAGGTCTTCGGCGACTGGGCGGACACCCCGCTGGCGGACGGCCTGGCCCGCACCGCCGCCTGGGCCGCCTCCGTCGGCCCCGCCGAGCTGAGCCCCTCGTTCGACATCGAGATCGGCGGGGAGCACGTCCCGGAGTGGGCGCAGTGCGTGGCCGACCGGCTCAGCGCCGCCGGCCGCTGAGCCCGCCCCTCCTTCCCCCTTCCCCCCTTTTCCGGCCGCCCCCAGCCCGTCCCGCGCCGCAACGCACCTGATAGTGGAGGAACACCGCAGTGAACGATCTTGAAATCCAGCGTCGGGTACGCGAGCTCGAGCCGTGGGTGAACGACTTCGTCTACAACGGGGTCCGGTACGCCACCGCGTCCACCCGCGACTACCTGCTGAGCCAGCCCCCGCAGGACCGGGCCGACGCCTTCTTCGGCGCGTTCCCGCAGGCCAAGCGGGTCCTGGAGCTGGGCGCGCTGGAGGGCGCGGACACCCTGGCGATGGCCGGGCAGCCGGGCGTCGAGATCCTCGCCCTGGAGGGCCGCGAGGAGAACCTGCGCCGCGCCGAGTTCGTCATGGAGCTGCACGGCGTCTCCAACGTCGAACTGCGCCTCGCCGACGTGGAGTCGATGGACTTCGCCGCCCTCGGCCACTTCGACGCCACGCTGTGCGCGGGCCTCCTCTACCACGTGCAGCGTCCCTGGGAGCTGCTCGCGGACATCGGCTCCGTCTCCGACTGCCTCTACCTCTCCACCCACTACTGGGGCAGCTCGGAGGGCCTGGACGTCGTCGACGGCTACGCGTTCCACCCGGTCCGCGAGGACCACCCCGAGCCGCAGGCCCGCGGCCTCAGCGTCGACGTGCGCTGGCTGGACCGGCCGTCCCTGATGCGCGCCCTGGAGCGGGCGGGCTTCACCGACGTCGAGGTCCTCCAGGAGCGGGTCACCCCCGAGGTCTGCAACATCGTCACGGCCGCCCGCAAGCCCGGCGTGCCCCGCCCGTGACACGACGAGGACGAGGCGAAGGGACCGAAAGGGAGTGGATGACCCCATGACCACGGCGACACACGACCGCGCCGAGGCGATCGAGCGGTTCCGGCGGGACGGCTTCGCGAACGCGGGCCCGGTCCTCGACCCGGACGCGATCGGGCGCCTCAAGGCGGGAGCCGAGCGGCTCATCGCCCGCTTCACCGACGAGGGCCTGCGTTCCGACGACTACTGGAACTTCCCCGTCGAGGGTGACGAGCGCCCCGTCCTCTACCGCGTGCACAACCTGGAGAAGCAGGACTGGGCGCCGGAGCGGGACCTGCTGCACCGCGAGGAGCTGGCCGCGCTGGCGTCCGCGTTCGTGGACGGTCCGGTCGTCCCCACCGCCTACGCGCTCGTCCTCAAGGAGCCGTACCGGGCCGCCGAGGTGCCCTGGCACCGCGACCGCGTCAACGTCGGCCCGCGCACGGTCTGCAACCTGAGCATCTGCCTGGACGACGCGAGCCCGGAGAACGGCTGCCTGACGGCGGTCCCGGGGTCGCACCTGCTCCCCGACGACGCCGTGGTGGCGGAGGTCCGCGCCGCCGGGCCCGTCGTCCAGGTCCCGGTGAGCCAGGGCGACGTGGTGGTGCACGACGTCCGGCTCGTCCACGGTTCCGGCCCGAACGCCGGCGGCCGCTGGCGGCGGACCATCGTCATCGAGTACGCCGACCCGGCCGCACCGCCGGCGCCCTGAGCCGCAGGCCAGGCAGACATCGAACGGCAGGTCAGGGAGTCTTTCGGATGAGGATTATGTTCACCGCCTCGAACTGGGCGGGACATTACATGTGCATGGTGCCCCTGGCCTGGGCGCTGCGCGGCGCGGGGCACGAGATCCGCGTGGCGTGCCCGCCGTCGCAGGTGCGCGGGGTCGCCGCGGCCGGCCTGATGCCGGTCCCGGTGCTGGACGCGCCGGACATGATGGAGAGCGCGCGGCTGGCGTTCTACGTGCAGGCCATGTACACGCCGCCGCAGTCCGGCCCGCGGCCGCTGCCGCTGCACCCGTTCACCGGGGAGCCGATGGAGTCGCTCAACGACTTCGACGCCTCCGACCTGCGGGACTTCTGGCAGAAGTCGATCGACGCGGTGCAGCGCAGCTACGACAACGCGGTGAGCTTCGGCGACCACTGGAAGCCCGACCTCGTGGTGCACGACATCATGGCCGTCGAGGGCGCCCTGGTCGCCGCCCTCCGGGGTGTGCCCAGCGTCTACGTCTCCCCCGGGTTCATCGGGACCGTGGAGACCGAGCCGGGCCTCGACCTGGTCTCGGCGGACCCGCTGTCGTGCTTCGAGAAGTACGGGGTCGACTGGGGCCGCGACCGGATCCGGTACGCGGTGGACCCCTCGCCGGACTCGGCGATCCCGCCGCTCGGCGACGCGCTGCGGCTGCCCATGCGCTACGTGCCGTACAACGGCGCGCAGTCGGCCGACCCCTGGCAGCTGGGCCCGATCCGCGGCAAGCGCGTCTGCGTCGTCTGGGGCAACTCGGCGTCGGGCATCTTCGGCTCCGACGTCCCCGCGCTGCGGCACGCCATCGACGCGGCGGTGGCGCAGGGCGCCGAGGTGGTGCTCACGGCGCCGCCGGAGCAGGTGGAGCGGCTGGGCTCGCTGCCCGACGGCGTCCGGCTGCTGCGCAACTGCCCGCTGGAGCTGATCCTCCCCTACTGCGACCTGCTCATCCACCACGGCAGCGCCAACTGCTACATGAACGGCATCGTGGCGGGGATCCCCCAGCTCTCCCTCGCCCTCAACTACGACACGCTGGTCTGCGGCCGCCGCGTCGACCCCACCGGCGCCACGGTGACCCTCTCCGGCCTCGAGGCCACCGCCGAGAAGATCGACGAGGCGCTGCGCGGCGCGCTGTTCGACCACCGCTACCGCCTTGCGGCGGAGAAGCTCCGGGACGGCGTCGAGCGGGCGCCCTCGCCCGCCGCGGTCGCCGGGCTGCTGGAGCGCCTGGTGGCGGACGGCGGGCTGACGGCGGAGGACGTCGCCGAGACCGTCAGGAACGCCAACGAGGTTCGGAGGGTCGCGTGACGATCGGACTCGAGAAGGGCCAGCGGGCCGTCGTCACCGGGGGCGCCGGCTTCATCGGCTCCCACCTGTGCGAACGGCTCGTCGAGCGGGGCCTGTCGGTGATCGCCGTGGACAACCTGTCGACCGGCAGGGCCTCCAACGTCGAGGCGCTGGCCGACGAGGAGCGGTTCACGCTGCTGCGGGCCGACGTGACCGAGCCGTTCTCCGTCGAGGGACCGGTCCACCACGTCGTCCACCTGGCGTCGCCGGCGTCCCCCCTGGACTACCTGGCGCTGCCGCTGGAGACGCTGCGCGTCGGCTCGGCCGGGACCGAGAACGCGCTGCGGCTGGCGGTCGAGCACGGCGCCCGCTTCGTGGTCGCCTCCACCTCGGAGGTCTACGGCGACCCCCTGGAGCACCCGCAGCCCGAGAGCTACTGGGGCAACGTCAACCCGATCGGCCCGCGGTCGGTGTACGACGAGGCCAAGCGGTTCACCGAGGCGCTGACCGCCGCCTACGCCCGCACGCTGGGCGCGGACACCGGCATCGCCCGGCTGTTCAACTCGTACGGCCCGCGGATGCGGCGCGAGGACGGGCGGGTGGTGCCGACCTTCATCGACCAGGCACTCGCCGGCCTGCCCCTCACCATCAACGGGACCGGCGAGCAGACCCGTTCGCTGTGCTACGTCGAGGACACCGTGCGGGGGCTGATGGCGCTGATGGAGTCGTCCTTCCCGGGGCCGGTCAACCTCGGCGCGACCGGCGAGATGACCGTCCGCGAGATCGCGGAGGCGATCGCCGCGCACGCGGGCGTGGAGCTGCGCACCGAGTACCGGCCGCCCACGGAGGACGAGCCCGGCCGGCGCCGCCCCGACATCGAGACCGCCAGGACGAAGCTGGGCTGGCAGCCCGAAGTGCCGCTCGCCGAGGGCATCAAGCGCACCCTCGACTGGTGGCAGACCGCCTACCCGCGGGACACGGCCCGCGACGGCGCCCATGGTACGAGCGACATCAGGAGTGAGGCGGCATGACCAGCGAGACACCGGCCGGCAAGGGCGTGCGCATGCCGCGGAGCGTCGAGGACCTCAACGTCGTCTGGGAGTGGGACGACGCCGAGGGGATGCAGGTGCGGCTCGCCGGCTACCAGCCGCGCGACGAGTACCTGCGCGACCGCGCCGAGCGGATCGGCCAGTTGACGGAGGCGCTGTCCCTGCACCAGGGCGTCGACCTGTTCGAGATCGGCAGTGGCGAGGGCGTCATGGCCCGCGAGCTGGCGCCCCGGGTCAACAGCCTGCTCTGCGCGGACGTCAGCCAGTCGTTCCTGGACAAGACCCGCGCCACCTGCGCGGGCGTCCCGAACGTCGAGTACCACCACATTCGGAACGACTACCTGGCCGGGCTGCCGGACGCCTCGTTCGACGCCGGGTTCGCGCTGAACGTGTTCATCCACCTGAACGCCTTCGAGGTCTACCTCTACCTGCGCGAGATCCGCCGGGTGCTGCGCCCCGGCGGCCGGTTCCTCTTCAACTACCTGGACTTCGGCGACGTCACCAGGCCGCAGTTCCACGAGTACGTGGCGAGCTACCCGGGCGCCCACCCGGTGGCCGTGAAGGGCTTCATGTCCTGGCTCGGCAGCGACGTGGTCGGCAAGCTCGCGGCGGAGGCCGGGCTGACGCCCGTCCCCGGGTCGCTGGTGGACCAGGGCGGCGTCTGCTTCCTCACCCTGCGCAGGGACGACGAAGGGGCGACCGCGTGAAGTCCCTTACCCCGCTCGCGCGCTCGGAGAGGACGGTCCGCGGTGGCTGAGCCGATACCCGTCGACCGGCTCAACGAGTGGTACGACGAGCTCACCGTCGAGATCATCGAGCGGGTCTGCGCCCCCGACTCCGGCTGCCTGGACATCGGCGCCGGAGGCGGCGAGATCCTCGCGCACATGCGCCGGGCCGCCCCCGAGGGCCGGCACTTCGCGGTCGAGCCGCTGCCGCACTACGCGGAGGGGCTGCGCCGGGACTTCCCCGAGGTCACGGTGTGGCAGGCCGCCGCGGCCGACGCCCAGGGCCGGGACAGCTTCGTCCACGTCGTCTCCAATCCCGGCTACAGCGGCCTGCGCCGCCGGCCGTACGACCGCGCCGACGAGACGCTCGTGGAGATCGCGGTGGACACCGTCCGCCTCGACGACGTCGTCCCGGCCGACGCCCGCGTCGACCTGGTGAAGGTGGACGTGGAGGGCGGCGAGGTGGGCGCCCTGCGCGGGGCGGCCGAGCTGCTGCGCCGGCAGTCCCCCGTCGTGGTCTTCGAGCACGGCGGCGACCACGCGATGCGCGACTACGGCACCACCAGCGACGACCTGTGGGCCCTGCTGGTCGACGACCTCGGCTACACGATCCACACCCTCGCGGGCTGGCTGGCCGCGGAGCCGGGCCTCGACCGGGCCGCCTTCGCCGCCGAGCTGCGCACCCAGTGGTACTTCGTCGCCGCCCGCGGGCCCCTGCCCACCCGTTCCCACGAGGAGTAGTGCATCCGTCGTGACCGACACACCCGCCCCCTCCCGCCCCTCCCCCGCGGTCCCCGAATGCCACATCCGGAAGACCGGCCTGCTCCCCGAGCACATCACCGCCTTCCGGCGCGAGGGCGTGCTGGCCGTGCGCGGCCTGCTGACCCCCGCCGAACTGGAGGCGGCGCAGGAGGCGGCGGCCGGCCTGATCGACGACGCCTGGCGCACCCGGTCCCCGCACGACACCATCTGGACGCTGGAGCCCGACGACCCCGACGCTGCCCCGGTCCGCATCGAGTACGTCATGGACAAGTCCCCGGTACTGGCCCGGCTCGCCGGCCACCCGCTGCTGCTGGGCGCCATGGAGTCGCTGGTCGGCCCCAACTTCATCCCGACCTGGGACAGCATGGTGTTCAAGACCCCGGCGGGCGCGCCCCGGCTGGCCTGGCACCGCGACGGCCAGATGTACCGCGACGCCGTCGCCGTCACCGGCGGCGGCCGGGTCATCGACGTGGGCGTCTACCTGGACCCGGCGCCCGAGGACAACTGCGTCTGGGCCATCCCGCAGTCCAACTACTGGGACGACGAGCGGATCACCGAGACCGCCGACCGGATGAACGCCACCGAGTGGGACACGACCGGGGCAGTCCCCGCCGTGATGGAGCCGGGCGACGCCCTGTTCCACAACATCCTCACCCTGCACGGCGCCCCCGCGGTGGTCGGCAAGCAGCGCCGGGTCGTCTACTACGAGTACCGGCCCGGCGAGGTGGAGCGCCAACTCGGCCCGCACACCCCCGAGTACGTGGGGCTCAAGCAGCAGGTGCTGCGCTCCTGCCTGGAGCAGCGGGCCGCGGCCGAGGAGCACCGGGGCGAGGAGCCCTTCGCGTACCGCCCGGCGGAGCAGTACCGGCTGTGGGACGAGTCCCCCGCCATCTCCGGCCTGCGGTTCCCGCACGAGGAGTACTGGCGGTGGTGAGCCTGCTGAACCGGCTGCCGCTGGTGGGGGCCCTCACCGGAGCCCCGGCCCGCCCGCGCCGCGAACCCACCCACGACGAGATCGTCGCCGAGCGCTACCGCGAGCGGACCGACCCGCGCCCCGGCGACTGGGCCTACGCCCACCTGCTCGACCTCCGCGACGCGCTGGCCGAGGAGCTCCGCGGGGCGTCCGGCCGCTGGCTCGACTTCGGCGCCGGCACGTCGCCCTACCGCGGCCTGCTCCCGGGCGCCGAGCTGGAGACCGCCGAGATGCGCGGCGGCGAGGACCTGACCGCCGACCACGAGCTGGACGCGGACGGCCTGAGCGCCCTGCCGGACGGCTCGTTCGACGGGATCCTCTCCACCCAGGTCCTGGAGCACGTGACGGACCCGGACACCCACCTGCGGGAGGCCCTCCGGCTGCTGCGGCCCGGCGGCAAGCTGGTGCTGTCCACGCACGGGGTGTGGGAGGAGCACGGCGGCCAGGACCTGTGGCGCTGGACGGCCGACGGGCTCGCGGCCCAGGCCGAGCGGTCCGGGTTCACGGTGGACCGCGCGGTCAAGCTCACCTGCGGCCCCCGCGGCCTGCTGCTCCTGCTGCGCTACCACGGCCGGCAGCACGGCTGGCCGGCCGGCGGGCCGGTGGGACTGCTGCTGCGCACCCTGACGCTGGCCGACCGGCTGCGCCCGCGCCTCGTCGACGACTACCTGGACCGCGTCTTCGGCGGTCTGGGACGCGTCGAGGGCCCGGCCGAGCCCTTCTACCTGGACATCCTGCTGACCGCCACCAAGCCGAGCGCACCGGAGACGCCGGAGAGGGACGCGAAATGACCCAGCCCCCGCCCAGCCCCACCATGTGCGTGCTGCCGTGGATCCACATGTGCGCCTCCATCGACGGCGTCTACGGCCGGTGCTGCGTGGACGACTCCATGTACCACAACGAGCTGTACGAGTCCGTGGACGAGCCGGTCTTCAAGCTCAACGCCGACGCCGTCGGCTGCGCGCCCAACTCCCGCTACGCCAAGGACAACCCGGACGAGGTACGCGGGCTGACGGAGGCGTTCAACAGCCCCAACATGCGGCGCACCCGGCTGAAGATGCTGGCCGGCGAGCGGGTGTCCGCGTGCGACTACTGCTACCACCGCGAGGACCGGGGCGCGACCTCGTACCGGCAGAGCATCAACGAGCGGTTCGCCGACACGGTGGACTTCGCCGACCTGGCCGAACGGACCGCCCCCGACGGCTCGTTCGACGAGTTCCCGTTCTTCCTGGACATCCGGTTCGGCAACACCTGCAACCTGCGGTGCGTGATGTGCGCCTACCCGGTCAGCTCCGGCTGGGGCGCCAAGAAGCGGCCGTCGTGGTCGTCCGCGGTGATCGACCCGTACCGCGAGGACGAGGAGCTGTGGGCGACGCTCCGCGAGAACGCCCACCTCATCCGCCGGCTGTACTTCGCCGGCGGTGAACCGTTCATGCAGCCGGGCCACTTCGCGATGCTCGACCTGCTGATCGAGACCGGCAACGCGGGCAACGTCGACATCGTCTACAACTCCAACCTCACGGTGCTCCCGGAGAAGGTCTTCGACCGCTTCCCGCACTTCAAGAGCGTCGGGATCGGCGCCTCCTGCGACGGCGTCGGCGAGGTCTTCGAGCGCATCCGGCAGCCCGCGAAATGGGACGTGTTCGTCGCCAACGTCCGCCGGGCCAAGACCGAGGTGAACCTCTGGCTCCAGGTCGCGCCCCAGCGGCTCAACCTGTGGGGGCTGCGGGACCTGCTGCACTTCGCCCGCGAGGAGGGCCTCGACGCGGACCTCGCCAACGTCGTGCAGTGGCCCGACGACTACTCCGTCGCCAACCTCCCGGACGAGGAGAAGCGGCGGGCGACCGTCGAGCTGGCCGACCTGGCCGAGTGGTGCGACAGCCTGGACTGGGCCAAGCCCGCCAAGCACCTGCGGGCGCTGAGCGCGTTCATGAACGCCGCCGACCCGTCCCAACTGATCTCCGAAGGAGGAGCATGAGCGGGTCGGCGAACGCCGCCCTGGTCGCCGAGGGCCTGCGCAAGACCTACCCGACCGGGACGGCGCTGGACGGGTTCGACCTCGTCGTGCCCGAGGGCACCGTCTGCGCCCTGCTCGGCCCCAACGGCGCGGGCAAGACGACCGCGGTGCGCATCCTCAGCACCCTGCTCAAGCCGGACGGCGGCCGGGCCGTGGTGGCCGGCCACGACGTGTCCCGCGAGCCCGCCGAGGTGCGCCGGAACATCGGGGTCACCGGCCAGTACCCGGCGGTCGAGGAGATCCTGACCGGCCGCGAGAACCTGGAGATGTGGGGCCGCCTGTACCACGTGGGCCGCAAGGAGGCCCGGCGCCGCGCGGACGAGCTGCTGGAGCAGTTCGACCTGACGGACGCCGCCGACAAGCGGCTCAAGCACTACTCGGGCGGTATGCGGCGCCGGCTCGACCTGGCCGCCGGGTTCTTCACCGTCCCCAAGGTCCTCTTCCTGGACGAGCCCACCACCGGCCTCGACCCGCGCAACCGCAACGAGGTCTGGAAGATGGTCCGTTCGATGGTCGACCAGGGCACGACCGTGCTCCTCACCACGCAGTACCTGGAGGAGGCCGACCGGCTCGCCGACCACATCTCGGTCATCGACTCGGGACGCGGGGTCGTCGAGGGCACGCCCGAGACCCTGAAGTCCCTCGTCGGCGGCGACCGGATCGTGGTGACCCTGGCCCCCGGCGCGGACCTCGCGGCCGCCGCGGCCGAGGTCGCCCGCCTCACGGACACCGAGCCCGAGGTGGACGCCGACACCCGCCGCGTCGACGCGGCGGTACGGGACCGGGTCGGGGACCTCGTGGAGATCGTGGGGACGCTGCGCGACCGCGGCCACGAGGTGGCGGACGTGTCGCTGCGCCGCCCGACGCTCGACGACGTGTTCCTGCACGTGACCAACCGTGCCGGTCGAAGGAAGGAGCCGGTCGGATGATGGCCGCGCTGGGAAGGGCCCGGTGGGCCGTCACCGATGGCTGGGTGGTCGGCCGCGCCAACATGATCAACTGGCGCCGCAACCCCGGACTCATCTTCTACTGCATGATGTTCCCGATCATGACGGTGGTCTTCGGCTACGTCTTCGGCAGCGCCATGTCGGTCGAGGGCGGCGGGGACTACCGCGCCTTCCTGATGCCGGGCCTGTTCGGGCAGGCGATGATGTTCGGCGTCGTGACCAGCATGCTGGCCGTCACCAGCGCGGTCTCCCGGGGGGTGACCGACCGGTTCCGCTCGATGCCGATGGCCCAGTCGGGCGTCGCCCTGGGCCGCAGCTTCGCCGACATGTTCAGCTCGCTGATCGAGCTGACGATCCTCCTCGTCTGCGGACTGCTGGTCGGCTGGCGCTGGCACGAGGGCCCCGGCAAGGCGCTGGCCGCGCTCGGCCTGCTGCTGCTCTGGCGCTACTCGCTCATCTGGGTCGGGATCTACCTGGGCCTGCTGCTGCCCCCGGACGCCGCGGGCGCGGCGTACGTGCCGCTCCTGCCCCTGACGATGCTGGCGAACACCTTCGTATCGCCCGAGAAGATGCCCGGCTGGCTGGGCCACATCGCGGAGTGGAACCCGCTGTCGTCCACGGTGTCCGCCTGCCGTGAGCTGTTCGGCAACCCGGGCGTCGGAGGCGACTCCTGGGTCACCGACCACGCCGTGGCCCTGGCCGTCGCCTGGCCCGTACTGCTGCTCGTGATCTTCATGCCGCTGTCGGTGCGCCGCTACCGGACGCTCAGCCGATGACCACGCTCAGCCGATGACCACGAGAGAAGGGGGACCGGCGATGGGCGCCGAGTCACGTGCCGTCCGGCTCTACCGGACGATGCGCCTGATCAGAGAATTCGAGGAACGCTGCCTGGCGATGTCGCTCACCGGCGAGATCGTCGGCGGCATCCACCCCTACATCGGCCAGGAGGCGGTGGCCGCCGGCGTCTGCGCGGCGCTCACCAAGGACGACGTCGTCGCCAGCACCCACCGCGGGCACGGCCACGTCCTCGCCAAGGGGGCCGACCCCAAGCGGATGCTGGCCGAGCTGCTCGGCACCACCGACGGCCTCAACCGGGGCCGCGGCGGCTCGATGCACGCCGCCGACGTCGGCCTCGGCGTCTACGGCGCCAACGGCATCGTCGGCGCGGGTGCGCCCATCGCCGCCGGCGCGGCCTGGTCCTTCCAGCAGCGCGGCGAGGACCGGGTGGCGGTCGCCTTCTTCGGCGACGGCGCGCTCAGCCAGGGCGTGGTGCTGGAGGCGTTCAACCTCGCGGCCCTGTGGCGGCTCCCGGTGGTGTTCGTCTGCGAGAACAACGGCTACGCGACCAGCCTGCCGGTCGGCCGGGCGCTGGCCGGCGACCCGGTGGAGCGGGCGGCCGCGTTCGGCCTGGCGGCGCGCGCGGTGGACGGGATGGACGCCGAGGCCGTCGCCGACGCGGCCGCCCAGGCCGTCGAGCGCTGCCGCGCGGGCGGCGGCCCGGCCTACCTGGAGTGCCGGACGTACCGGTTCCACGGCCACCACTCCTACGAGGAGCAGGTGGCGCTCAACTACCGGGACGACGCCGAGGTCGGCGACTGGCGGGCCCGCGACCCGCTGCGCACCCAGAGCACCCGGGTGGACGCCGCGACCGTCCGCACGGTCGACGCCGAGATCACCGCGCTCATCGACGAGGCCGTGGAGTTCGCCCGCGCGGGCCGGGCCCCCGAGCCCCACGAGGCGCTGGACCACCTGTATGCCGACGGCACGACGACACGGCCCGGAGTGATGATCTGATGGGTGCACTTGCGTACATCACCGCGCTGAACCAGGCGCTCCACGACGAGATGGCGCGGGACGACCGCGTCTGCGTCTTCGGCGAAGACGTGCGGATCGGGCTGACCCAGACCACCAAGGGCCTGCACGAGCGCTTCGGCGACGGGCGCGTCGTGGACACGCCGCTGTCGGAGCAGGCGTTCACCAGCCTGGCCACCGGCGCGGCGATGGCGGGGCAGCGCCCGGTCGTGGAGTACCAGATCCCGTCGCTGCTGTACCTGGTCTTCGAGCAGATCGCCAACCAGGCGCACAAGTTCTCGCTGATGACCGGCGGGCAGGTGGAGGTCCCCGTCACCTACCTGGTGCCGGGCTCCGGTTCGCGCTCCGGCATGGCCGGCCAGCACTCCGACCACCCCTACAGCCTGTTCGCGCACGTCGGCATCAAGACCGTGCTGCCCGCCACCGCCTCGGACGCCTACGGCCTGCTCCTCTCCGCGCTGCGCGACCCCGACCCGGTGGCCGTCTTCGCGCCGAGCGCGCTGATGGGCACGGTCGAGGAGGTGACCGGCGAGCTCGGCCCGGTACCGCTCGGCTCCGCCCGGATCCACCGCGCGGGCGAGGACGTGACCGTCGTCGCCACCGGCCAGTGCGTGCACACCGCCCTGGCCGTCGCGGAGGCGATGGCCGGCGAGGCGTCGATCGAGGTCGTGGACCCGCGCACCATCTACCCGGTGGACTGGGAGACGATCCGGGCGTCGGCCGGGAAGACGGGCCGGCTCGTCGTGATCGACGACGCCAACCGGATGAGCGGCTTCGCCGGCGAGGTCCTGGCCACCGCCGCCGAGCAGTTCGACCTGGTGGCCCCGCCCCGCCGGGTGACCCGGCCGGACGGCGCGGTCATCCCCTACGCGCTGGTGCTCGACCAGGCGCTGCTGCCCAACGGGGACCAGCTGACCGACGCGATCCGCGCCGTCCTGAAGTGACCGGACGGGACCGGGCCGTGACGAGAACGGGAGAGAAGATGGACGCCGAGCGCCGGCCGAAGGTCGTGACGATCACCGTCGGGACCAACGAGCTGCGCTGGCTGGACCGGTGCCTCGGTTCCCTGCTGGACAGCGACACCACCGGCATCGACCTGGAGGTCTGCTACGTCGACAACGACTCGGCGGACGGCAGCGTCGAGCACGTGCGGGAGAAGTACCCCCGGGCGACGGTCATCCGCAACGACCGCAACCTGGGCTTCGCCGGGGCGAACAACGTCGGCATGCGCCGCGCGCTGGAGTCCGGCGCGGACTACGTGTTCCTCGTGAACCCCGACACCTGGACCCCGCCCGGCCTGGTGCGCGGCCTCACCGAAGTGGCCGAGGAGTGGCCGGAGTACGGCATCCTCGGCCCGCTCCAGTACCGCTACGACGCCGACTCCACGGCGCTCGACGAGTTCAACGACTGGACGCACACGGTCCTGTGGCTGGGCGAGCAGCACGCCTTCGCCGGCGACGGGATCGCCCACCCCTCCACCGCCGGCCCCGCCGAGGGCCGGGCCCCGCGCACGCTGGAGCACGCCTACGTCCAGGGTTCGGCGCTGTTCGCCCGGACCGCGATGCTCCGCGAGACCGGGCTCTTCGACGAGGTGCTGCACACCTACTACGAGGAGACCGACCTGTGCCGCCGGGCCCGCTGGGCGGGCTGGCGGGTGGCGCTCCACCTGGACCTGGGCATCCAGCACCGGGGCGGCGGAGGCGCCGCCGTCCCCAGCGAGTACAGCCGGGTCCACATGCGGCGCAACCGCTACTACTACCTCCTGACGGACATCGACTGGCATCCGGCGAAGGCCGCCCGGCTGGCCGGGCGCTGGCTGGTGGCGGACCTCAGGGGCCACAGCGTCGTCGGCCGCGTGCCGGCCGCGACGGGGGCGCGGGAGACGGCCGAGGCGCTGCGCTGGCTCGCCGGCCGGGTGCCGACCATGCGGTCCCGGCGCCGGAGCCACCGCGCGCTGCGGGCCCGGGGCGCGAAGGGGGCTTCCCGATGAGGCCGTTGAAGGTCGCGCTGGTCAACATCCCGCTCCGGGTCCCGGGGAGCGACGAGTGGATCACCGTGCCGCCGCAGGGGTACGGCGGGATCCAGTGGGTCGTCGCCAACCTGATGGACGGGCTGCTCGAACTCGGCCACGAGGTCTTCCTGCTGGGCGCCCCGGGCAGCCCGGCGGGGGCCCCGGGACTGACCGTCGTGCCGGTCGGCGAGCCGGAGGAGATCCAGCGGTGGCTGCGGGAGTCGGACGTCGACGTGGTCCACGACCACAGCGGCGGCCTGATCGGCCCGGCCGGGCTGCGTCCCGGCACCGCGTTCATCAGCTCGCACCACTTCACCACCCGGGCGGTCAACCCAGCGGGCTGCACCTACAGTTCCCGGGCGCAGCGCGCGCACTGCGGGGGCGGCGACGACGCGCCCGTCATCCCGATCCCCGTCGACCCGGCCCGCTACCGGTCGGCCGCGGACGCGGTGCCCAAGGAGGACTTCCTGCTCTTCATGGGCCGGATCTCGCCGCACAAGGGGGCGCTGGAGGCCGCCGCGTTCGCGGCGGCGAGCGGCCGGCGCCTGGTGCTGGCCGGGCCGGCCTGGGAGCCCGACTACTTCGCGGAGATCACCTCCCGGTACGGCTCGACCGTCGAGGTGATCGGGGAGGTGGGCGCCGAACGGCGGCTCGACCTGCTCGCCTCCGCGCACGCGGTGCTCGCCATGTCCCAGGCGGTCGAGGGGCCGTGGGGCGGCATCTGGTGCGAACCGGGCGCCACGGTGGTCTCCGAGGCCGCGGTGAGCGGCACCCCCGTCGTGGGCACGCGCAACGGCTGCCTGGCGGAGATCGTGCCGTCGGTCGGCGAGGTCGTGGCCTACGGGACGGACTTCACGCCCGAGGAGGCCCGCCGGGTGCTGGACGGGCTGCCGTCGCCCGACGAGGTCCGGCGCGAGGCGGTCCGGCTGTGGGGCCACGTGGAGATCGCCGGACGGTATGTGGAGCAGTACCGCAGGCTGCTCTCCGGGGTGACCTGGAAGTGAGGTGCCGGGGTCCGGAGCGGGTGCGCCGCCCGGACCCCGGCACGTCGTCAGTGCGTGTCCAGCCAGGGGCGCGGCTCGGGGTCGGCCACCTCTTCGACCGGGCCCATGAAGACGAGCACGTACGCCCGGCGGGTCTGGCCGGTGCCGTTGGGGCCCGCGTAGTGCGGGGCCCGCAGGGTGTGCACCACGGCCTCGCCCGCGGCGAGCGGGACGGCCACCCCGGCGGCGGGGTCCACGGCGTCGGTCACCAGCCCGCGGATGCGGTCGTCGTCGTCGATGTGCCGGTGCGGCAGGACGGGGCCCAGGTGGCCGCCGGGCAGGTAGTGCAGGCAGCCGCTCTCCACCGTGGCCTCGTCCAGCGTGGTCCACACGCTGAGCCCGCGCCGGTGCCAGCGCGGGTCCATGTAGCCCTCGTCCTGGTGCCAGGGCGTCTCGGCGCCGTAGTGCGGCGGCTTCAGGATGGCGTGCCCGTAGAAGTCGAGCTCGTCCTCGGGAACGTCCAGCAGCCGCGCGGCGATCGCCCGGCAGCGCTTGAAGTGCTCGCTCTCGACCAGTTCGGGCGCGAATTTCTCGGGGCGCACGATCTGCGGCAGCCGGGCCGGCCCGTCGGAATCCTGGCGGGCGGCGATGTCGAAGTAGTCGCCCGTCGCGAAGTCGGCGTGCTCGGAGAACAGACGGTCGTAGACCCCGCGCAGCCACTCCAGCTCCGCGTCGTCCACGAGCCGCGGCAGCGATGCGAATCCGTCGTCCCGGAAGGCTGCGACGAGCTCCTCGTCGATCACGGTTTCCACGGCCCCCATACGGCGGCTCCTTTCGTCAGGTATTCGACGAGTACGATACGTTCCTTCCCGGAATAGGGCATCGCCTTTAGCCGGAGAATAGTGAATTGACTAGACTCTGGCCGCCGAAGGCGATTCCCCGGCCTTCGGACGACGACCCCGGTGAAACGCGTGCAATACTCTCGGCGCGACGTATGTGAAATACGGGAGCGGGTTGCTATGACTGGACACAGTGCGATTGCGTTGGATGTCGGAGGCGTCATCTACTACGACGAGCCTTTCGAACTGGCTTGGCTTCAGGGGACCTTCGACCTCGCGGTCACCGCTGATCCGAGCGTCACCCTCCGACATTTCATCGATGACACCGAGCGTTTCTATCTGGGCGGGAAAGTCCCCGCGGGCCGGCCTGACATTCTCGGTTCGGCGGCCGCCGACGAGAGCTGGGTCCGGATCCTGCGTGCCTGGGGCGAACTGGCCCAGGAGATTCCCGGCGCCATTGCGGCGACGAAGGCGCTCGCCCGCGAAATACCGACGGCCGTGGTCGCCAACCAGCCGCCCGAGTGCGCCGGCGTGCTCGCCGCGTGGGGGCTGACCGCCGTCCTGGAGACGGTCGTCCTCGACTGCTTCGAAGGCGTCGCCAAACCCGATCCGCGACTGCTGGGCATCGCCCTGGACCGGCTGGGCCTGTCGCCCGCCGACCTGCTCGTGGTGGGCAACCGCGCCGACCACGACGTGGCGCCGGCCCGCGCCCTGGGCTGCCCGGCGGTGTTCGTGCTGCCGGAGGACGGCTACCGCGTCCCGCCGGGCGTCCACCCGGACATCGTCCGGGCCTACCGCGCCCTGCGCGCGGTCCGCACCGCGCCCCCGGTGGACGACGACGTGCCGCGGGTCGCCTCCCTCGCCGAGCTGGCCGCGTCGCCCCTGGCGCGCCTCGGTGCGCTGTGACCACGGCACACCCGCTGCCCGGCGGCCGTACGGCGGTGATCGGCGCGACCGGCTTCATCGGATCCCGGCTGACGGCCGCCCTCACCGCCGGGGACCCGCGCGTCCCGGCCGCCTTCAACCGGGCGGTCCCGCCGGTGGCCGACGGCCGCGCGGCACCGGGACTGGCCGAGGCCGACATCGTCTACTTCCTGGCCGCCGGGCTGAGCCCGATCCTGGCCGAACGGCGGCCCGACCTGGTGGAGGCCGAACGCCGCCTCCTGATCGAGGTGTTGGACGCGCTGGCCGCGGCGGGCCGCCGTCCGGTGTTCGTGCTGGCCGGCTCGGGCGGCGCGGTCTACGCGCCCGAGGTCGCGCCGCCGTACCGGGAGACCACCCCGACCCGCCCCGACTCCGCCTACGGGCACGCCAAACTCCGCCTGGAACACGAGCTGTTCCGGCGCCGGGACGCGGTCCGCGCCGTGGTGGCGCGGCTGAGTAACGTCTACGGCCCCGGCCAGCGGCCCGTCCGCGGGTTCGGCGTGCTGCCGCACTGGCTGCGGGCGGCCGTCCGGGGCGAGCCCGTGCGGGTGTTCGGCGATCCGCACGTGGTCCGGGACTACGTCCACGTCGACGACGTCACCCGGTTCCTGCTCGCGCTGCGCACCCGGATCGCCGGCGGCCGGCTGCCCTCCGTGGTCAACATCGGCTCCGGCGTGCCGACTTCGCTGAGCGGCCTGCTGGACATCGTGTCCGAGGTGACCGGCGGCTCCGTCGCGGTGCGCTGGGAGCGGGGCCGCTCCTTCGACCGGCAGGGCAACTGGCTGGACGTCGCGCGGGCCGACGCCGAGTTCGGCTGGCGGGCCGCGATCCCGCTGGCCGAGGGCGTCCGCGCGTGCTGGGAGCGGGTGCTCGACGACGCCGGCCGGGCCGCTTCCGTCTCGACGTCCGTCTCGACGCTCTAGCGGTTCCGCTCCGGCGCTCCGGCGGCGGATCCGCGTGCGCCCCGGGCCCGGGGCGGGGAAACGGGCGGCCTGCGCGGCCGTTCACGTTCTCCGCCCCGGGCCCGGGGCGCACGGGTGTGGCGGCCGGGCCCCGGGCTCGTGCGACACGAGTCCCGCGGCCCGGAGCCGTCGCGGGGTCAGGCCCTGGACCGGCCGATCCCCAGGGTCGGGGTGGTCCGCAGGTACAGGCCCGTGGCGGGGTCGTAGAGGTCGTGGGCGTCCATCTTGCCGGGGGCCTCGCTGACCGGCGCGCTCGGCGTGCCGGCCTCCGCCATCAGGCGGGCGTTCTCGGCCGCGGCGAGCAGCTGGCGGACGGAGTTGTCCTCCGGCAGGGCGACGGCCTGAGTGTGCGCCTGGTGGGCGTGGTCCTCGTGCGTCCCGGTGACGGCGTCGTGGATGTCGGCGAGCCCCGCGACCAGCTCGGCGAAGGCCACCGCGCCGTCCACCTGCTCGTACTCCTCCGTGGCGCGCTCCGGGACCATCGCGTCGGCCAGGCCGAAGTAGGCGGCCTTGCCGGCCTGCTGCTGGTACACACCGGACACCAGGGTGAACAGCCGCTGGTAGGCGTTGCGGTAGAGCGACTCGTAGAAGGCGCCGGCCTCCTTCTCCGTGACGTCCTCGTTCACCGTGGCGAGCACGGACGTCGCGGCCAGCATGCCGCTGTAGAGCGCCAGGTGGACGCCGGTGGACAGCAGCGGGTCGAGGAAGCAGGCGGCGTCGCCGGCGAGGTAGTAGCCGGGGCCGTGGAAGCTGTCGGCGACGTAGGAGAAGTCCTGCTCCACCCGGACGCCCGGCTGGTACTCGCCCTCCGCCATGAGGTCGCGGACGGTCGGGTTCTCCTGGACCAGCGAGGCGAGCATCGCCTCCAGGTCGTCGTGCTCCTTGCGGCGCTCCAGGAAGCGGTCCTGGTGGCAGACGAAGCCGACGCTGTACCGGTCGCCGCGCAGCGGGATCACCCAGTACCAGCCGTCGGGGGCGCCGATGACGTTGATGCCGCCGGTGGGCGAGGTGGGCAGCAGGGAACCGCCCTGCCAGTAGCCCCAGATCGCGACGTTGCGGAAGATCTCGTGCGGCTGGCGGTTCTTCAGGTGCCGGGAGATGACGCCCGTACGGCCGGAGGCGTCGATGACGTAGTCGAACTCCTCGCTGACCAGCTCACCGGAGTCCGGGTCCGTCCACTCGGCCCCGACCGCGCGGTCGCCGTCGAACAGCACGCGCTTGACCGTGACGCCCTCGGTGACGTCGGCGCCCTGCTTGACCGCGTTCTTCAGGAGCACGTGGTCGAAGTCGTCGCGGTCGACCTGCCAGGACCGCACGTCCGGGCCGAAGATCTTCGGCCAGTCGATGGCCCAGTCCTCCTTGCCCCAGCGCAGCAGCACACCGTTCTTGACCGTGTAACCGCGGGAGTCGACCTCGTCCAGCGCGCCGACGAGATCGACGATGGTGCGGCAGGAAGAGGCGATCGACTCGCCGATGTGGTACCGCGGGAAAGTCTCCCGCTCCAGCAGCTTGACGGACATTCCGGCCTTGCTGAGCAAGGAGGCCGCAGTGGACCCTGCCGGCCCACCACCGATTACGAGCACTGTTTTGGGCATCGAGCTCCCCCTGACAATTCGGGTTTCACATGGCGGCGCGTTACGGAAAGGTGGTCAACGCCAGGCACGGTCAATTGCGAAATACTTCTCCGAGTGTAGTGACCACGCTCTAGTGGAATCTCTAGTTCTTCTTCGGGCCCGGCTATGTAGCATCCGCTTCGGGATTAGTGCCGGGCTCGGCGGCCGTCCTGTAAAGGAGCGTGATGGGAACCCGCGTACTGACCGAGGAGCAGGTCGAGGGCTTCGTCTCCGACGGCTTCGTCCACCTGCCGGGTGCGTTCCCGGGGGAGCTCGCCGAGGAGGCGCGCGCCCTGCTGTGGCGGCAGCTGGACATGGACCCGGACGACCCGGGCACCTGGACGCGGGAGGTGGTCCGGCTCGGGGTGCGCGACGACGACGTGTTCGTCCGTGCCGCCAACACCCCGCTGCTGCACGCCGCCTACGACCAGCTCGCCGGGGAGGGCCGCTGGCAGCCGCTGACCCAGGTCGGCACGTTCCCGGTGCGGTTCCCCGTGACGAAGCGGCCGGAGGAGACCGAGGACTACGGCTGGCACATCGACGCCAGCTTCCTCGCCGAGGGCGCCGACGCCGACCGCGACTGGTCCGGCGAGCTCGACGTGATCCCGCCGGACTACGACAAGATCTTCCGGTACAACGTGTGGTCCCGCGGCCGGGCGCTGCTGCTCCTGCTGCTGTTCTCCGACACCGGCGAGGAGGACGCGCCCACGCTGATCCGCGTCGGCTCCCACCTGGACGTACCGCCGCTGCTGGCACCGTACGGCGCCGAGGGCACCTACCTGGAGGCCGGGGAGGTGGGACGGGACCGGCCGCTGAGGTCCGCGACGGGCAAGGCCGGGGACGCCTACCTCTGCCACCCCTTCCTGGTGCACACGCCGGTCGCCAACACCGGCGTCCGCCCGCGCTTCATGGCCCAGCCGAACCTGCTGCCCGTGGGGCAGCTCGAACTCGACCGGCCCGACGGCCGGTACACCCCCGTCGAGCGGGCCGTGCGCCGGGGCCTCGGCGAGGACGCCCCCCGACGAGAGAGCCGGTGAGATGGAAGAGCAGCACAACGCGCCGGCCCCCTGGGCGGACGTGATCCGGCTGGTGTTCGGCGGCATGGCCACCCAGGTCGTCGGCCTGGCGGTACGGCTCCGGCTGCCCGACGCGATCGGCGCCGGCGAGCGGACCGCCGACGGCCTGGCCGCCCGCTTCGACGGCGAACCCGCCGCCATGAACCGGCTGCTGCGCGGCCTCGCCGCGCTCGGGGTGCTCCGCGAGCCCGAGCCGGGCGTGTTCGACCTGACGCCGGTCGGCGAGCTGCTGCGCGCCGACCGCTCGCCGTCCTTCCACGCGCTGTCCCGCATGCTCACCGACCCGGCGGTCTCCACGGCCTGGCAGCACCTGGACCACAGCGTCCGCACCGGCGGCCCGGCCTTCGACCAGGTCTTCGGCCGCGACTTCTTCGCCCACCTCGCGGACGACCCCGACCTGTCGGGGCTCTACAACGCCGCCATGAGCCAGGGCACCCGCGGCATCGCCGACCTGGTCGCGCTGCGCCAGGACTTCTCCGGCGTCCGCACCGTCGTGGACGTCGGGGGCGGTGACGGGACGCTGCTCGCCGCGGTGCTGCGCGCGCACCCGGCGCTGCGCGGCGTGCTGTACGACACGGCGACCGGGGCCGCCCGGGCCGGCGAGGAGCTGGCGGCGGCGGGCGTCGCGGACCGCGCCACGGTGGAGACCGGCGACTTCTTCGCCGCCGTGCCCCCGGGCGGCGACCTCTACCTGCTCAAGAGCGTCGTCCACGGCTGGGAGGACGAGCGGGCCGCGGCGATCCTCGCGCACTGCCGCCGGGCGCTGCCCGCGCACGGCCGGGTCGTCATGGTCGAGCACGTGCTGCCCGACACCGTCCCCGCCGACGCGGTGCCCACGACGTACCTCAACGACCTCAACCTGCTGGTCAACGGCAACGGGCTGGAGCGCACCCGCGGCGACTTCCGGCGGCTCTGCGCGGCGGCGGGCCTGACGGCCGGCGCGTTCACCCCGCTGGACGGCACCGACCTGTGGCTGATCGAGGCCGTCCCCGCCGCCCCGGCGGACTGAACCGGGAATTCCACCTCGGCGCCTTTTCGCGGGCCGATACGGAATGCCAGGACCGGCCCGCGAATACGCTAGTGAATTCACTACACTGCCGGTGCGGACCGTGAATTACCTGTGCACTTCCCGTACCGTTTCCGGTGACCGGTGATACGCATTGCCCCGCGGCGCATGGAATCCAAAAAACCATGCGGATGCCGTTCTGTGGGTTCCTCACGGCTGGGAGATGATTCTGTCTAGGCGAGCGCTCATTACGGGAATCACAGGCCAGGATGGCACTTATCTCGCGCGTCAGCTCCTCGAGTCCGGATACGAGGTGTTCGGAATGGTGCGCGGGCAGGGGCGGCCGTACGCGCGCGACGGCAGTCCCCTGCACCCGGACATCCGGGTGGTGAGCGGCGACCTGCTGGACCAGACGAGCCTGATAGCCGCGGTCGAGCAGGCGAGCCCCACCGAGGTCTACAACCTCGGCGCCCTGTCGTACGTCCCGGTCTCCTGGAAGCAGCCCGCCGTCGCCGCGGAGGTGACCGGGAAGGGCGTGCTGCGGATGCTGGAGGCCATCCGCAGCGTGGCGGGGCTCAACGCGTCCCGGACCACCGGCAGCGGCGTCCCGCGCTTCTACCAGGCGTCCACCTCCGAGATGTTCGGAAAGGTGCGCGAGACCCCGCAGAGCGAGTCCACGCCCTTCCACCCCCGCAGCCCCTACGGCGTGGCCAAGGCGTTCGGGCACTACATGGTGCAGAACTACCGCGAGTCCTACGGGATGTTCGCGGTCAGCGGCATCCTGTTCAACCACGAGTCCCCCATCCGCGGCCCCGAGTTCGTCACCCGGAAGGTCTCGCTCGGGGTGGCCGCCGTGAAGCTCGGCCTGGTGGACAAGCTCCGGCTGGGCAACCTCGACGCCGAGCGCGACTGGGGCTTCGCCGGGGACTACGTGCGCGGCATGCGGATGATGCTCGCCCAGGACGAGCCGGAGGACATCGTCCTGGGCACCGGCGTCACCCACAGCGTCCGCGACCTGGTGGAGTTCGCCTTCGCGCACGCCGGCCTCGACTGGCGCGACCACGTGGAGGTCGACCCCCGGCTGCTCCGCCCGGCGGAGGTGGAACTCCTCTGCGCCGACCTCAGCCGCGCCCGGGAGAAGCTCGGCTGGAAGCCCGAGGTGTCGTTCGAGGAACTGATCGCCATGATGGTCGACAACGACCTGCGCCTGCTCACCGAGAGCGAGAACGCCGCCGGTGAAGCCGTCCTCGAACAGGCCGGTCTGTGGTAAGCCTCCCGGCCGGACCGGCCGGCGGGCTCGTACGGTCCCTCCCGCCGGAGTCGTACCTCGCGGACTTCGCCGGCGCCGAGTTCATCGACTGGTTCGCCCGGTGCTCCGCCGCCGCGCGGTGCCGGGTGACCCGGACGCCGCTGACCGAGCTGCGGCGCTGGCGGTTCGACGCCGACACGGGGAACCTCGGGCACGACTCCGGGGCCTTCTTCGTCGTCGAGGGCCTCCAGGTGCGGACCGGGTACGGACCGGTCCGCGAGTGGAGCCAGCCCATCATCAACCAGCCCGAGATCGGCATCCTCGGCATGCTGGTCAAGGAGGTCGACGGCGTCCCGTACTGCCTCGTGCAGGCCAAGATCGAGCCCGGCAACCACAACGGCATCCAGGTGTCGCCGACCGTCCAGGCCACGCGCAGCAACTACACCCGCATCCACCAGGGCCGGAGCACCCGCTACCTCGAGTACTTCACGGACCCCGGCGCGGGCCGCACCCTGGTCGACGTCCTGCAGTCCGAGCAGGGCTCCTGGTTCCTGCGCAAGCGCAACCGCAACATGGTCGTGCAGGTCACCGAGGACGTCCCGGCCGGCGAGGACCACCACTGGCTGCCGCTGCCCGAACTGCGGCGGCTGCTGCGGATCGACGGCCTGGTCAACATGGACACCCGGACCGTACTGGCCTGCCTCCCGGCGGACACGTTCCCCGCGTCCCAGCCGGTGCCGGCCGGGGACGCCGCGTCGGCGCTCGTCCTCTCGACGACGGGCCGGGGCCGCGCCCTGAACGACACGGCGACCGTGCTGCGCTGGTTCACCGGCGCCAAGAGCCGGCACGAACTGTCGGCGCACCGGATCCCCCTGCGCGACCTGCCCGGGTGGCGCAGCACCCCGGAGCAGATCACCCACGAGGACGGGCGGCACTTCAGCATCATCGGGGTGACCGCCGAGGTCGGCAACCGCGAGGTGGCCGCATGGGACCAGCCCCTGCTGTACCCGGAAGGGCGCGGCGTCGTCGCGTTCGTCATCAAGGTGATCGAAGGGGTCGCGCACCTGCTGGTCCACGCCCGGTTCCAGCCCGGCCTGCTGGACGGGATGGAGATGGGGCCGACCGTGCAGTGCGTCCCGGAGAACTACCCGGACGGGCCGCCGCGGTTCCTCGACTACGTCCTGAACGCCCCCCGGGAGCGCGTCCTCTACAACGCCGTCCTGGCCGAGGAGGGGGGCCGCTTCTACCACTCGCAGAACAACTACCTCCTCGTCGAAGCCGGCGACGACTTCCCCACGGCCGTCCCCGAGGACTACTGCTGGATGACCGCGCACCAGCTCACCCTGCTCCTCCGGCACGGCTACTACGTCAACGTCGAGGCGCGCAGCCTGCTGGCCTGCCTGCAGAGTTGGTGAACCCATGAAGAACGAGCGTCCCGTGCGGCTGGGTGTTCTCGGCTGCTCCGACATCGCCCGGCGCCGCACCCTCCCGGCCGTACAGAAGGTCCCGGAGGTGACGGTGGCCGCCGTCGCCTCCCGGTCCGAGGACAACGCCCGCGCGGTCGCGGCGCGGTTCGGCGGCGAGGCCGTCGCCGGCTACGAGGCGCTGCTGGAGCGACCGGACGTCGAAGCGGTCTACATCTCGCTGCCCACCGGGCTGCACCACCACTGGACCGAGCGGGCGCTGCGGGCGGGAAAGCACGTGCTCGCGGAGAAGCCGCTGACCGCCCGGTACCCGGACACCGCGGCGGCGGTCCGCCTCGCGCACTCCCTCGGCCTGACGCTGATGGAGAACCTCACCTTCCCCCAGCACTCGATGCACGAAGCCGTGCGCGGGATGGTGGAGAAGGGCGACATCGGCGAACTGCGCTCGATGACCAGCGAGTTCGGCTTCCCGCCACTGGCCCCCGGCAACGTCCGGTACCGGGCGGACCTGGCCGGCGGCAGCCTGCTGGACGCGGGGGTGTATCCGCTCGCCGCGGCGAGCATGTTCCTCGGGCCGGAACTCGACGTGGTCGGGGCGACGCTGCGGAAGGGCCCCGGAGCGGACGTGGACGTGGCCGGCGACGCGCTGCTGAGCGCGCCGGACGGCCGCACGGCGCACGTCTCCTTCGGCTTCGAGCACGCCTACCGCTGCGCGTACACCCTGTGGGGGAGCGAGGGCCGGATCATCGTCGACCGCGCCTTCACCCCGCCGCCCGACTTCTGCCCCAGGGTCCGGCTGGAACGCGCCGACGAGGTACGGGAGCGCGTCCTGCCGGCCGACGACCAGTTCGCCGGCACCCTGGCGCGCTTCGTCCGGGCCATCGCCGGCGGCGGGGCGGCGGCGCACGGCGCCGAGGTCGTCGCGCGGGCCCGATTGGTAAGTCAGGTGCAGGACCGGGCACGGCTGCTCGGCAACGGCTGGTCAGGAGGAGCAGATGGCCGATGAGCGCGAGCGGGTTCTCGTGGCCGGGGGAACGGGGTTCGTGGGCCGCCGGCTCTGCGCGGACCTCGTCGCCGCCGGGGCCGAGGTGGCCGCGGTCGCCCGGCGGGCCCCGGACCTCCCCCCGCCGTGCCGCATCCTCACCCTGGACGTCACCACGGCCTCGCCCGGCGAACTGGCCGGCCTGATCGACTCGTTCCGCCCGCACACGCTGGTCAACGCCATCGGCAGCAACTGGGGGATCGCCGAACGGGACCTGGAGGCCAACTGCGCCGTGCCCGCGCGGCGCCTGATGGCCGCCCTGCGGCGGACCACCTGCCGGCCCTACGTCGTCCACCTCGGCTCGGTGCTGGAGTACGGCCCGACCGCGCCCGGCGAGACGACCCGGACCGCGACGCCGGCCCGGCCGACGACCACCTACGGCAAGGCCAAGCTCGCGGCGAGCCGCGCCGTGCTGGAGGCCGCCGCGGAGGGCGTCGTCGAGGCGGGCGTGCTGCGGATCGGCAATGTCGCGGGCCCGGGCACCCCGGCGGTCAGCCTGCTGGGCCGGGTGGCCGGGCGGCTCGCCGAGGCCGTCGCCCGGGACACCCTCCCGGCGGTCGTGGAGCTGTCCCAGCTGCGCGCCCACCGGGACTACGTCGACGTGCGCGACGTGTCGGAAGCGGTGCTGGCCGCCACCCGCGCCCGGATACCGGGGCTCGTCGTCCCGATCGGACGCGGCGAGGCCGTGGCGGTGCGCTGGCTGGTGGACCTCCTCGTGGAGGTCAGCGGCGTGCCCGCCGAGGTGCGGGAACTCCCCGCCGCCACCACGGGAACCGCCGGCGACGACTGGGTCCAGGTCGACCCCGAGCCCGCCCGCCGGCTCCTCGGCTGGACCGCCGTCCGCTCGCTGCGCGAGTCGGTGAGCGGACTGTGGGACGAGACGCTGCGGGCCCACGGGATCCACGACCCCGCGGGGGCGCGGCGGTGACGGGAGCCGTCGCCTCGCGGCCTTGAACCCGGAAGACCCGAACCCTGGACCTTGAACCGGAAGACCTCGAGCCGGAAGGAGCGGCTGCCGGGACATGAGACACGTGTCGATCGAAGTGGCGGAGACGGTCCGGGACCGCTTGGCGGTCCTGGCGGCGGAGCGGGGGACCACGATCGCGCGGCTGGTCGGCGACTTCGCCGCGCGCACTCCGACGAAGAGCGAGCGGGCCGGGAGAGCCGGACGGGCCGAGTGGACGGAGCGGAACGAGCGGCCCGAGCGGTCGGCGCGGTCCGAGCGGTCGGCGCGGACGCCGGGCGGGCCGAGGCCGCAGGAGAAGCCGGGGCTGCCGGGGCCGATCGGGCTGACTGGGCCGACGGGGAGCAGGCCGGGGGCGCCGGACGGCACCGCGGCGGAACCGGACGGCGGGGCGGACGGCGGGGCGGACGCCGAACTGATCCGCCGCTTCGGCGACTGCGTCGTCTCGGTCGGCCTGCACACCGGGGTCGTCCCGCCGGTCTGGTGAGCCCCCGGCCGCCCGCCCCTCAGCCCGCCCGCAGGGCCATCGTCATGGCCTCCACGGCGAGCAGGGGCGCCACATTGCGGTCGAGGGCCTCGCGGCAGGCGCCGATGGCTTCTATGCGGCGCAGGGTGTGCTCGGGGCGGGAGGCGGAGGCGATCCGCTGGAGGGTGTCGCGGTCGTCGGCGTTGGCCAGTTCGACGCGGGAGCCGAGCTGGAGGGCGAGGACGTCGCGGTAGAAGCCGGTGAGCTCGGTCAGGGCCAGGTCCAGGCTGTCGCGCTGCGTCCGGGTGGACCGGCGCTTCTGCCGGTCCTGGAGCTCCTTCATGGCACCGGCCGTGCCGCGCGGGAGCCGGCCGCCGGTGCCGGCCGCGGCACCGAGCGCGGCGCGCAGCTCCTCGGTCTCCTTGGCGTCGACCTCCTCGGCGACCTGCTTGGCGTCCTCGGCCGCCGCGTCGATCAGCTCCTGGGCCGCCTTCAGGCAGCCGCCCACGTCGTCGACCCGGAGCGGCAGCCTGAGCACCGCGGCGCGGCGCGTCCGGGCGCGTTCGTCCGTGGCCAGGCGGCGGGCGCGGCCGATGTGGCCCTGGGTGGCGCGGGCCACCCGGGCGGCGAGCTCCGGCTCGATGCCGTCCCGGCGGACGAGGACGTCCGCGACGGCGGCGGTGGACGGCGTGCGCAGGGTCAGGGACCGGCAGCGGGAGCGGATCGTCGGCAGGACGTCCTCCAGCGAGGGGGCGCACAGCAGCCACACGGTCCGCGGAGCGGGCTCCTCCACGGCCTTGAGCAGCACGTTCCCGGCGCCTTCGGTGAGGCGGTCGGCGTCCTCCAGCACGATCACCTGCCACCGGCCGCCGGCCGGTGAGAGCTGGGCGCGCCGGACGAGCTCGCGGGTCTCCTTGACGCCGATCGAGAGCAGGTCCGTGCGGACGATCTCGACGTCGGCGTGCGTGCCCACGAGCGTCGTGTGGCAGCCGTCGCAGAAGCCGCAGCCGGGGGCGCCGCCGGGGAGCGCCCGGTCCGGGCTCACGCACTGCAGGGCCGCCGCGAAGGCGCGGGCCGCGGTGGCCCGGCCGGAGCCGGGCGGGCCGGTGAACAGCCACGCGTGCGTCATCCGGGAGCCGGACATCTCTGCGGGCGCCTCCCCCTGCCCCGCCGTGCGGTCCGCCTCCACGGCCGTGACCAGCGCGTCCGCGTCACGGGCGGCAGCGGAGAGCTGCTCCGTGACCCGGTCCTGTCCGACCAGGTCGTCCCATACCGCCATGACTGTCCTCCGCGCCCGTTGGTCCTGCGGTCTCCCCGGTCACCCATTGTGGGGCAGACCACTGACAACGGGGCCCGGGCGGGGGCCCCGCCGCAGTGCGGGCGCCCGCTCCGGGCGCCCTCGGCCGCTCAGCGGCCTCCGCGTCGGCCGGGGGCGCCGGAAGCGCCGCCGTCCGGACCGTCGCCGCTGCCGCCGGCCCGCCGGCCGAAGAGGTCGTCCGCGAGCGTCGGCGCCTCGGCGTCGTCGCCCTCCCGGTCGCCCTCGGCCCACTCCGGGCGCCGCCGGGCCTTGCGTGCCCGCTCCGCCGCGCCCGCCGCGTCCGCTTCCGCGCCGGGGCGCGGCATCTCACGCGTGCGCATGCCGTCCGCGTCGTCCGCCGGAGTGCGCTCCCCCTCGGCGCCGCCCGGCCGGTCGGTGCCGGCGGACTCCTCCGGGCGGAACAGCCAGTCCGGAACCCGCTCCACCGGGTCCTCGGCCCGCCCGGCGTCCGTCGGCCCCGCGGTCTCGGCACCGTCCGCGTCGTTCTTCCCGGAGCGCAGTCCCCAGGTGACCCGCTGCACCGGCGGCGGAAGCGTCGGCACGGGAGGCAGCACCGTCGTCTCGTCCTCGGCCGCTTCCGGCGCACCGGCCGACGCCGGCCCGTCCGAGCGCACCGGCGGCAGGTACGCGGTCTCGTCCTCCGCGCCGACGGACGCCTTCCCGGACCGGGTCGAGCCGGTGGTCGGCAGCACGGCGGTCTCGTCCTCCGCAGCAGCCTCACCGGAGGCGCCCTTCCCGCCGACCGCCTTCGCCTTCCCGGCCCCGGCCGGACCGGTGGTCGGCAGCACGGCGGTCTCGTCCTCCGCAGCAGCCTCACCGGAGGCGCCCTTCCCGCCGACCGCCTTCGCCTTCCCGGCCCCGGCCGGACCGGTGGTCGGCAGCACCGCCGTCTCATCCTCCGCACCGGCCTCGCCGGAAACGGCCTCCCCGCCGGCCGCCCTGTCCGCCTCGTGCGGATCCTTGCGGTGCACCAGCGGCGACTGGACGGTCACCGTCTCGTCGGCGTCCCGCATGAGCAGCGACTCGCGCGGGTCGGGACGGTGCACCGGCGGGACCCGGAGCTGCTCGGTCCGCTCCGCGTCGGCGGCCCGCGCCCCCGCCCGGGGAGCGGCGGACCCGGCGTCGGACGCCGTCGCCCGCTTCGTCAGATCGGCGGCCTTCCCGGCCGCACCCGCACCGGCCGCGCCCTCGGCGCCGCTCTCCCGCAGCGCCGACCGCTCGACCGTGGGCGCCTCGTCGGCCCCGGCGGCGGCCCGCGCCCCGGCGCCGATCCCCGGCGCACCGTCCGCGGACGCGCCCTCCGCGGCGGCCACACCATCCCCCGCGGCACCGTCCGCGGCAGCGCCGTCGCCCGCCGTCCGCGCCGCCTCCGCGCGCAGCAGCGCCTCCTCGGCCTTGCGCTGCTTCTCGCGCCGCCGCTCCTCGGCCTCGGCGCGCAGCCGCGCCTCCTCCTCGGCCTGCTTGCGCAGCCGCTCCTGCTCGGCGGCCCGGGCGCGGTCCTCCGCCTCACGGCGCCTGCGCTCCTCGTCCGCGAGCCGGCGCGCCTCCTCGGCGCGCTGCCGCGCCTCCTCCGCCTGCCGTTCGGCCTCCAGGCGCCGGGCCTCCTCGGCCTCCCGCCGCTTGCGCTCCTCTTCCTCCGCGCGCAGCTTGGCCAGCCGCTCCTGCCGTTCGCGCTCCAGCCGCTCCTCCTCGGCCTTGCGCGCCGCCTCCTCCTCCGCCTTGCGGCGGGCCTCGGCCTCGGCGGCCCTGCGGGCCGCCTCACGGGCCTCGATCTCCTGCGCGGACAGCGGCAGGACCTCGTCGAGGCGGTGGCGCACCACGGTGGTGACGGCCTCGGGCTCCTGCCCGGCGTCGACGACCAGGTAGCGCGCCGGGTCGGCGGCGGCCAGGGCGAGGAAGCCCTTCCGCACCCGCTCGTGGAACTCGGCGGGCTCGGACTCCAGCCGGTCGGGCGCCTCGGTGAAGCGTTCCCGCGCGGTCTCCGGCGAGACGTCCAGCAGCACCGTCAGGTGCGGGACGAGCCCCTCCGTCGCCCAGCGGTTGATCCGGGCGATCTCGGTCGGGGACAGGTCGCGGCCGGCGCCCTGGTAGGCGACGGACGAGTCGATGTAGCGGTCGGAGATGACGACCGCGCCGCGCTCCAGGGCGGGCCGGACGACGGCGTTGATGTGCTCCGCGCGGTCGGCGGCGTACAGCAGCGCCTCCGCGCGGTCCGAGAGCCCGGCCGACGCGACGTCCAGCAGGATGGCCCGCAGCCGCTTGCCGATGGCCGTGGCGCCGGGTTCGCGGGTGACGACGACCTCGTGGCCCTTGGAGCGGATCCACTCGGCGATGGCCTGCACCTGGGTGGACTTGCCGGCGCCGTCGCCGCCGTCGAACACCAGGAAGAAGCCGTCGGCGGCGGTCGCCTCGACCGGGTCGCCGTCGCGGACGGCGTCGAGCAGGTCGCGGTGGAACGGCACCCCGTGCCGATCGTCGGTCTTGCCCAGGACGAGCGCGCCCACCGGCAGCAGCAGCGCGCCGATCAGCATCAGGGTGAAGGCCGCGCCGCCGTGGTCGAAGACGAAGTTGCCGCTCTCGGCCCGGTGCGGGCCGATGAGTGCGGCGAGGACGGGGGCGACGACCGCGGCCGGCGCCACGGTCACCCGGACGACCGCGTGCAGGTGCTCCGTGACGCCCGGGCGGCGCTCCTCCTCGGCCTCCTGGTCGAGGAGGGCGTGCCCGGTGTTCGCCACGACGCCCGCGGAGACGCCGGCGACCAGGATCAGCAGCAGCACGGTCGTGGCGTCGGGCACCAGCCCGGCGGCCAGCAGCGCGACGCCCGTGACGGCCAGGGAGAGGGCCAGCAGCCTGCGGCGGGAGAACCCGGGCAGGACGCGGCCCGCGCTCCGGATGCCGAGCACCGGTCCGCCGGTGAGGGCCAGGGCCAGCAGCCCGAAGGCCACCGGGCCGCCGCCCAGGTCGTACGCCTGGAGGACGGCGACGCCGAACGCGGCGGCGACCGCCCCGGCGACGGCCGCGCAGGACAGCACGAAGACGGGGATGCCGCCGGTCCGGCCCTTGTCGGGCGCCTGGTCGCGCTTCGGCCGGCGCAGGCCCTCCAGCGGGGAGCGCGCCGTCACCTCCCGCGCGGCGGGCAGGGCCAGGAAGTAGACGATCACGCCGGAGGCGTTGAACAGGGCCGCCGCGAGGTACGAGCCGAGCGCCGGCTGGTGCTGGTGGAACCAGTCGATGCCGGAGCCCAGCAGATTACTCACCAGGGTGACGGCGACGAGGGCCGCCGCGGCGGCCGGCAGGGCGACGAACGACGTGCGCAGCGTCAGCCGCCGCAGCGCGTCGCCGTGGTCCGGGACGGGCCGGACGGCCGCGCCCTCAAGGGGCGGCCGCGGCAGCAGCGTGGGCGCCACGCCGTCCTTGGCCACGGTCCACACCCGCTCGGCGACGCCCAGGAGGAAGGCCGTGACCAGCAGGGACGCCAGCGCCTTGCTCTCGGTGAAGTCGATCCACACCGGGGCGACGGCCAGCAGCAGCGCCCGGACGGCGTCGGCGCCGATCATCGTCCAGCGCCGGTCGAGCGGCCCCGAGGGCGCCAGCAGCGCGTTGAAGGGGCCGAGCAGGACCGTGCCCAGCAGCAGCGTCGCGAGCAGCCGCGCGCCGAGGACGGCGGCCACGGCGAAGGCGGCGCCCCGGTACCCGCCGCCGAACGATCCGGCGGTGACGGCCGCCTGGAGCGCCAGCAGGAGCAGGACCAGCAGGCCGAGGGCGTCGCCGACGCCCCCCGCGGCCTGGGCGCTCCACAGTCGGCGCAACGAGGGGATGCGCAGCAGGGCGCGGACGGCACGCTCGCGGGAGTCCGCGGCCAGTGCCCCTGAGGGAGAGGTCACCACTGTTGGCTGCTCGGCTCGCGTCATCCTGCCAGCCTATCCGGAGCGCCTGAATACCAACCGTCCGATCGAACGTCTGATCGAACGCTGAGGCCGGACAAGCGCGCCGGGCCCCGGAAAACGACCGGGCGGCGGAACCGGAATCCGGCCCGCCGCCCATGGCCGTCTGACGGCCCCGCTTACTCGGCCTTGGCCGCGGCGGCCGTCTTGGCCGCCGTCTTCTTGGCCGTGGTCTTCTTCGCGGTGGCCGCCTTGGCGGTCGTCGTCTTCTTCGCCGCCGTCTTCTTGGCGGTCGTCGTCTTCTTCGCGGCGGTCTTCTTGGCCGGAGCCTTCTTGGCCGCCTTCTTCGCGGTCTTCTTGGCCGGCCCCTTGGCCCGCTTCTCCGCGAGCAGCTCGTACCCGCGCTCCGGCGTGATGGTCTCCACGTCGTCGTCGCGGCGCAGCGTGGCGTTGGTCTCGCCGTCCGTGACGTACGGGCCGAAGCGGCCGTCCTTGACGACCACCGGGCGCTCGCTGACCGGGTCCGTGCCCAGCTCCTTCAACGGCGGCTTGGCCGCGGCCCGCCCGCGCTGCTTGGGCTGCGCGTAGATCGCGAGGGCCTCCTCCAACGTGATGTCGAAGATCTGGCCCTCGGTCTCCAGGGAGCGCGAGTCCGTGCCCTTCTTCAGGTACGGGCCGTAGCGGCCGTTCTGCGCGGTGATCTCCACGCCCTCGGCGTCGGTGCCGACCACGCGCGGCAGCGACATCAGCTTCAGCGCGTCCTCCAGGGTGACCGTGTCGAGGGACATCGACTTGAAGAGCGACGCCGTCCGCGGCTTGACCGCGTTCTTGCCGGTCTTCGGCGTGCCCTCGGGCAGCACCTCGGTGACGTACGGGCCGTAGCGGCCGTCCTTGGCGACGATCGGGTGGCCCGACTCCGGGTCCGTGCCCAGCTCGTACTCGCCGCTGGGCCGGGCGAACAGCTCCTCCGCGTACTCCACGGTGAGTTCGTCCGGCGCCAGGTCCTCGGGGACGTCCGCGCGCTGGTGGCCCTCGGTGTCCTTCTCGCCCCGCTCGACGTACGGGCCGTAGCGGCCGACGCGCAGCACGATGCCCTCGCCGACGGGGAACGAGGAGATCTCCCGGGCGTCGATCGCGCCGAGGTCGGTCACCAGCTCCTTGAGGCCGCCGAGGTGGTCGCCGTCGCCGTTGCCCGCCTCCGCGGCCCGGCCGGTGACCTCCCCCGAGCCCTCGCCGAAGTAGAAGCGGCGCAGCCACGGCACGGCCTGGGCCTCACCGCGGGCGATGCGGTCGAGGTCCTCCTCCATGGCGGCGGTGAAGTCGTAGTCGACGAGCCGGCCGAAGTGCTTCTCCAGCAGGTTGACCACGGCGAAGCTCAGGAAGGACGGGACGAGCGCGGTGCCCTTCTTGAAGACGTAGCCGCGGTCGAGGATCGTGCCCAGGATGGACGCGTAGGTCGACGGGCGGCCGATCTCGCGCTCTTCCAGCTCCTTGACCAGCGACGCCTCGGTGTAGCGGGCCGGGGGCTTGGTGGCGTGGCCGTCGGCGGTGATCTCCTCGGCGGTCAGCGCGTCGCCCTCGGTGACCTGCGGCAGCCGGCGCTCGCGGTCGTCGAGCTCGGCGTTCGGGTCGTCCGCGCCCTCGACGTACGCCTTCATGAAGCCGTGGAAGGTGATCGTCTTGCCGGAGGCGCTGAACTCGGCGTCCCGGCCGTCGGAGGCCCGGCCCGCGATCTTCACGGTGACCGAGTTGCCCACCGCGTCCTTCATCTGGGAGGCGACGGTCCGCTTCCAGATGAGCTCGTACAGCCGGAACTGGTCGCCGGTCAGACCGGTCTCCGCGGGGGTGCGGAAACGATCACCCGAAGGACGGATGGCCTCGTGCGCCTCCTGGGCGTTCTTGACCTTCCCCGCGTAGGTGCGCGGCTTCTCCGGCAGGTAGTCGGCCCCGTAGAGCTGGGTGACCTGCGCCCGGGCGGCGGCGACGGCGGTGTCGGACAGCGTCGTGGAGTCCGTACGCATATAGGTGATGAAGCCGTTCTCGTACAGCTTCTGGGCCACCTGCATGGTCGCCTTCGCACCGAAGCCCAGCTTGCGCGACGCCTCCTGCTGGAGGGTCGTGGTGCGGAAGGGGGCGTACGGGGAGCGGCGGTACGGCTTGGACTCGACCGAGCGCACGGCGAACGAGGTGTCGGCGAGCGCGGCGGCCAGCGCGCGGGCGTTCGCCTCGTCCAGGTGCAGCACCTGGGCGGCGTCCTTGAGCTGCCCGTTCGCGCCGAAGTCCCGGCCCTGGGCGACCCGCCGGCCGTCCACCGAGGACAGCCGCGCGGCGAAGGTGCCGGGCTCGGCGGCGTCACCACCGCGGCCGGTGGCGAAAGTGCCGGTGAGGTCCCAGTACTCGGCGGAACGGAACGCGATCCGCTCGCGCTCCCGCTCCACGACGAGCCGGGTGGCCACGGACTGCACCCGTCCGGCGGACAGCCGGGGCATGACCTTCTTCCACAGGACCGGCGAGACCTCGTAGCCGTAGAGGCGGTCGAGGATGCGCCGGGTCTCCTGGGCGTCGACCAGCTTCTTGTTCAGCTCGCGCGGGTGGGCGACGGCGGCCTGGATCGCGTCCTTGGTGATCTCGTGGAAGACCATCCGGCGGACCGGGACCTTGGGCTTGAGGACCTCCTGGAGGTGCCAGGCGATGGCCTCGCCCTCGCGGTCCTCATCGGTGGCCAGGAAGAGCTCGTCCGACTCGGCCAGCAGTTCCTTGAGCTTCTTGACCTGGTCCTTCTTGTCGGCGTTGACGACGTAGACGGGCTGGAAGTCCGCGTCCACGTTCACGCCCAGGCGGGCCCACGGCTCGCCCTTGTACTTCGCCGGGACCTCGGCGGCCCCGTTCGGCAGGTCACGGATGTGCCCGACGCTCGCCTCGACGACGTATCCGGGGCCGAGGTAGCCCTTGATCGTCTTCGCCTTGGCAGGCGACTCGACGATGACGAGTCGGCGGCCGCCCTGTGCGGTCTCGCTGGTCGGGGACAACTTCGCTCTTCTTCCGGTCGCAATCGGCATGGGAGTTGCGGTGACGCTGCGGAGTGTGACGGTACATCCCGCCCCCGTGTCAAACGGGGAAAGCCCGCAACGCCACTCGAACGGTAACCCGACAAGCGTCCTGTCTGCCGCCGGAGCGTCGGACGCCACATCCGCCGCGCCCCGGCCTCCGCACCGTACGAGCCGGCGGCGGAGCCGGGAACACGGCGCGGGGAAACCGCGCCGAAAGCCCGGAGCGCCGTGTCGGAGCCTGCTGGCAGGATGACCACCGCACGTCATCCCATCCGATCGTGCGACTGATTTCCGCCAAACCTCACACGGCAGGAGCTTTCCGCCCATGTCCGACCAGACCCCGTACGGATACCCGCAGGACCCGTACGGCCGGCCCCCGCAAGGGCAGCAGCCAGGTTACCCGCAGGGGTCGTCCCCTTACGCTCAGCAGCCCGGCTACGCCTACCCGCCGCCGATGGCGCCGGGCGCCCCGGGGATGTACATGGGAGACCCGAACGCGCCCTACGGTTACGACCCCTACGGGCGGCCCTACTCCGAGAAGTCCAAGATCGTGGCGGGCGTCCTCCAGCTCTTCCTGGGCAGCTTCGGCATCGGCCGCTTCTACACGGGGCACACGGGCATGGCGCTCGGCCAGCTCTTCACCTGCGGCGGCCTGGGCATCTGGGCGCTGATCGACGGAATCATGCTGCTGACCGGCAGCAGCACCGACTCCGCGGGGCGCCCGCTCCGTGGCTGAGAAGCCACCCCGCGGGGCGCGTGCCGGACTCGCGCGCGCCGTCCGCCACCCGGCCGCGGCACCGCTCGGGGCCCTCGCGGCCGGGGCGGCCGGGGCCGCCTACCTGTGGGGCACCGATCCGCACCGCCCCGGGCAGTGGCTTCCCCGCTGCCCGTTCCACTGGGCGACGGGACTGCTCTGCCCGGCCTGCGGCGGCACGCGCATGGCGTACGACCTGCTGCACGGGGATCTCGGCGCCGCGTTCCACGACAACGCGCTGCTGCTGCTCCTCGGCCTGCCCGCGGCCACGTACCTCTGCGGCCGCTGGCTCGCCGAAGGGCTGCGGGGCCGCCGCTACCGGCCGCGGCTCGGCCGGGGCGGGACGGCCGCCGTCCTGGGGACCGCGGTGGCCTGGACGCTGGTGCGCAATATCACCGGATGACGCCGCCGACCGGCCGCGCCGACCGACCGGTTTCGGCCAACCGGACACGTGCCGACCGACCTCACACGCCGTCAATCCGCCTCGCCCGGCCCGGCCCGCGCCCTGCCGTCCGCCCTGTCACCGAATGATCACGATTACCGATCCGGCACAACCTCCCGCGTGACCCTCCGGTCTGGTTGATCGCCGCCGTACCGGCCCTTCCCCCTTCGACGGGCCGACGGCTACCTCCGACCGCTTAGGAGTCCACCCATGTCGTACCCCGCCCCGCCGCCCTACCAGGGTCCGCCGGCGCCCTTCGGCTACGCCCCCAACGGGCAGCCGTACTCCGAGAAGTCCAAGATCGTGGCCGGAATCCTCCAGCTCTTCCTGGGCGGCCTCGGCATCGGCCGCTTCTACACCGGCCACGTGGGCATGGGCATCGCCCAGCTCCTCACCTGCGGCGGCCTCGGCTTCTGGGCCCTGATCGACGGAATCATCTTCCTCGTCAGCAACACCCGCACCGACAAGAACGGCCACGTGCTCCGCGGCTGACACCCCGCGAACGCGGCCGTCCCCGGAAGCGGCCCCGCCACGGGGCCGCTCCCAGCGCTCGCGGGCGAAGCCCCGCGTCCGGCGGGCCCCTCAGCCCTCCGGGGTCAGGAACCCCTGCTCCACCAGCAGCCTGATCGCCTCGGGCGTCCGGTCGCGCAGCAGGACCGGATCCTCGCCGACGAGCTGGGCGATCGCGTCGAGGATGCGGCCCGCGCTGAGAGTCCCGTCACAGACCCCGGCGAACCCCGCTCCCACCGTGTCCACCTTGGTGGCGCGGCGCATGCCCCGGTTCTGCCGCAGCACCACATGCTCCGGATCCTCCGCGCCCGGCAGCCCGACCTGCTCCTGGACGACCTCGGGGGCGAGCCGGAAGCGGGCTTCCAGCAGCGCCGCGTCGTCGTGCGTGCGCAGGAACTCCTGCCGTTCGAAATGGGCGCGGATGCTCTCGCCCAGCGGCTGCTCCACCGGGTGCGGCCACTCCTCGGCGATCACCGAAGGCCGCTCGGCCCCCGACTTGCGCAGCGTGATCCAGCCGAACCCGACCCCCTTCGTCCGCCGATCCTCGAACTCCGCGAGCCACGCGTCGTACCGCGCGGCGTACTCCTCGGGGGAGGCGCGGTGGTCCCCCGCGTCCCGCAGCCACAGCTCGGCGTACTGGGCCACGTCCTGGACCTCCCGCTGGACGATCCAGGCGTCGCAGCCGGCCGGGACCCAGGACGACAGCCGCTCCCGCCAGTCCTCCCCCTCCACGTGCTGCCAGTTGGCGAGCAACTGGCAGTAGCCGCCGTCGTTGAGCCGGTCCGCCGCCTGGGACACCAGCGTGCGGCAGAGGTCGTCCCCGCCCATGCCGCCGTCCCGGTAGGTGAGCCGGGCCCCCGGCGAGATGACGAACGGCGGGTTCGAGACGATCAGGTCGTACGTCTCACCGGCCACCGGCTCGAACAGCGAACCCTGGCGCAGATCCGCCTCGGGCGCGCCGGAGAGCGCCAGCGTGAGCCGGGCGAAGCGCAGGGCGCGCGGGTTCAGGTCGGTCGCGGTGACGCGGCCGGCGTGCTGGGCCGCGTGCAGCGCCTGGATGCCGGAACCGGTGCCGAGGTCGAGGGCGCTCCCGACCGGCGTACGGACCGTGATGCCGGCGAGCGTGGTGGAGGCGCCGCCGACGCCGAGGACGAGCTCCGAGCGGTCGATGCCGGCCGGGCCCGCACCGCCCCCGGCGATGCCGCCCGCGCCGCCGACCGCGCAGCCGAGGTCGGAGACGATCCACCAGTCCTGCCCCTCGGGACCGCCGTAGGGGCGCACGTCGACGCTCGCGCGGACCGCGTCGCCGTCGCGGACCAGCCAGCCGTCGGCGAGGCAGTCCTCCAGGGGGAGCGCGGCGGCGGCCCGCGCGGCGGGGACGGACCGCTGCAGCAGGAAGAGCCGGACCAGGGTCTCCAGCGGACCGTCCCCCCGGGTGGCGCGCAGGGCGGGGACGGTCTCGCTGCGCGCGAGCGCGGCGTAGGCGGGGGCGCCGAGCAGTTCGAGCAGACCGTCGGCCGTGAAGGCGGCGGCGAGCAGGGCGTCGCGCAGCCGGGCGGTGCGCGCGGACGGGACAGGTGCGTCGGCGGAAGGCAGCGTACTCACGGAACCATTGTCGGGGGCACCACTGACAATCCGTGACAGCCCGCCGCGGCCTCCCGCGCCGGCGCCCGGAGGATCAGACCTGCGCGGGCGGCATGGACGCCGGGATCTTGCAGGACTCCTGCTTGGCCATCGCCTGACCGGCGTCGCCCGACTGGAACTTCTTGAGCGCGTCACCGCTCTTGCCGCTCAGCTGCCCGAGGTCCGCGGCCATGTTCTTCAGGCCCTCGGAGAACTTGGCCCGGTCGGACGTGTCGAGCGCGTCGACCTTCGTCTTCAGGTTCTTGTACGACGCGGAGAGGTCCTTGAGCGCCTTGACGGCGTCCTCCTGGTTGGCCTTGCCGTCGTCGACGGGCGGCGCGCCCGCGTTCTGCACGGACTGCGCGAGGGCGTTGTACGCGTCGACGTTGGCCTGGAAGGCGGCCGAGTCCGTCCGCTGGACCTTCTTCGAGTCCTCCTCCGTCCGCACGGAGGTGATCGAGGCGTTGGCCTGCTGGATCTTCTTGACCTGGGGCTGCATCGTGTCGCAGACCTTCTTGGCCCAGTCGTCGAGCTTCTTGCCCTTGTCCTCGCCGCCGCCACCGCATCCCGTCAGCGCCAGGACGAGCGCCGCACCGCCGGACAGTGCGGCCAAAAGCTTCTTGTTCACCGGATCGGTCCCTTCAATGGCTCTCGGCCCCGGAACTTACACGTCCCACCGGCACGGCCCGCGAGCCGAGCATCCCATATGACCTCCTACCTCGCCATTTACGGCAATCTCGATGTGGCGTTCGCCGCGCCGCGACACGCCGTCCGGACGATCGGACGCAACACCGGCACGCCCGACCACCGGATCGGGCGGACCCGCGCGAGCGGGACGGCTCCCGGCCGGAACGGCGGGTGACACACCGTCCGGCGACGGCCCCACGCCGTCCCGCCCGCGCTTCCGCCGGCGTCCGCCGTCAGGACACCACCGCCGGATCGGTCGGCTGCGTCGACCGGTCGGCGCCGGCGTCGACGGTGACGCTCCGCCGCTTGGACACGTACACGGCGGCGACGATCACCAACGCGGCCAGCACCGCCACGCCGATCCGCAGCGGCCTGCTCGCGTCGGCGCCGTACGAGAACTTCACCACCGCCGGCGCGATGAGCAGCGCCACCAGGTTCATCACCTTGAGCAGCGGGTTGATGGCCGGTCCCGCGGTGTCCTTGAACGGATCGCCGACCGTGTCGCCGATGACCGTGGCGGCGTGTGCCTCGCCGCCCTTGCCGCCGTGGTGGCCGTCTTCCACCAGCTTCTTGGCGTTGTCCCAGGCGCCACCGGAGTTGGCCAGGAACACGGCCATCAGCGTGCCGGCGCCGATCGCGCCCGCCAGGTACGAACCGAGCGCGCCGACGCCCAGGGCGAAGCCGACCGCGATGGGCGCCATGACCGCGAGCAGCCCCGGAGTGGCCAGTTCCCGCAGCGCGTCCTTGGTGCAGATGTCGACGACGCGGCCGTACTCCGGTTTCTCGGTGTAATCCATGATCCCGGGGTGCTCACGGAACTGCCGACGCACCTCGTACACCACCGAACCCGCCGACCGCGACACGGCGTTGATGGCCAGTCCGGAGAAGAGGAAGACGACGGCCGCGCCCAGGATCAGGCCCACCAGGTTGTTGGGCTGCGAGATGTCCAGGCTCAGGTTCATCTCGGTCGGCTTCGCGCCCACGTCCTGGACCGCCGTCCCGATCGCGTCCCGGTACGAGCCGAAGAGCGCGGACGCGGCGAGGACGGCCGTGGCGATGGCGATGCCCTTGGTGATGGCCTTGGTGGTGTTGCCCACCGCGTCGAGCTCGGTCAGCACCTGCGCCCCGGCACCCTCGACGTCCCCGGACATCTCGGCGATGCCCTGGGCGTTGTCGGAGACCGGACCGAAGGTGTCCATCGCCACGATGACGCCCACCGTGGTCAGCAGGCCGGTCCCGGCCAGGGCGACGGCGAAGAGCGCGAGCATGATGGACGTGCCGCCCAGCAGAAACGCCCCGTAGACGCCGAGGGCGATCAGCACGGCGGAGTAGACGGCCGACTCCAGCCCCACCGAGATGCCCGCGAGGACGACGGTCGCCGGGCCGGTCAGCGAGGTCTTGCCGATGTCGCGCACGGGCCGCCGGCCGGTCTCCGTGAAGTAGCCCGTGAGCTGCTGGATGAGCGCCGCCAGGACGATCCCGATGGCGACGGCGACCAGCGCCAGCACCCGCGGATCGCCGTCATGGCCGCTGATGGAGGGGTCGCCGAGGCCGTTCAGATCCGCGTAGCTGGACGGCAGGTAGGCGTAGACGGCCACCGCCACGAACGCGAGGGAGATGACGGCCGAGACGAAGAAACCCCGGTTGATGGCCGTCATCCCGCTCCGGTCGGCCCGGCGCGGCGCCACCGCGAAGATGCCGATCATGGCGGTGATCACGCCGATCGCGGGCACGAGGAGGGGGAAGGCGAGCCCGGAGTCGCCGAAGGCCGCCTTGCCGAGGATCAGCGCGGCGACCAGGGTCACGGCGTACGACTCGAAGAGGTCGGCCGCCATGCCCGCGCAGTCGCCGACGTTGTCGCCCACGTTGTCGGCGATGGTGGCGGCGTTGCGCGGATCGTCCTCGGGGATGCCCTGCTCCACCTTGCCCACCAGGTCGGCGCCGACGTCGGCCGCCTTGGTGAAGATGCCGCCGCCGACCCGCATGAACATGGCCAGCAGCGCCGCCCCGAAGCCGAAACCCTCCAGCACCTTGGGCGCGTCGGCCGCGTAGACGAGCACCACGCAGGACGCGCCGAGCAGGCCGAGGCCGACGGTGAACATGCCGACGACGCCGCCCGTACGGAACGCGATCTTCATGGCCCGGTGCGAGGCGGCCGTGGCATCCACCGCCCCGACGGCCGGCGTGTTCCCCGGTCCCGGGACGGCGGAGGAACCCGCTGGGGATTCGGCCGCGGAAAGCGCCGCCTCCCGCGCCGCGGCGGCCACGCGCACATTACTGCGCACCGCGAGCCACATACCGATATAGCCGGTGGCCGCGGAGAAAAGCGCACCGACCAGAAAGAACGCCGAACGCCCCAGACGCTGCGACCAGTTGTCGGCCGGAAGAAGCATGAGGAGGAAGAACACGACCACGGCGAACGCGCCGAGCGTCCGCAACTGCCGCGCCAGATAGGCGTTCGCGCCTTCCTGTACAGCCGCGGCGATTCTCTTCATGTTCTCGGTGCCTTCTCCGGCCGCCAGCACCTGCCGCACCAAGACCACGGCCACCACGAGAGCCGCGAGGGCCACGGCCGCGATGACGATCACGAGGACGCGGTTGCCGCCGGTGAGCTCGACCGCGAGATTCTGAGTGAAGACCACCTGTTCAGGGGTGAAGGGCCCCGCCATTCGTCCTCCTTGACGTTTGGCACATGGGCGCGCGGCCGGACCGTGTACACGAGACGGCCGCCACGCTCAGGCGTCCTGAGCTCAAGATGGACGGATTGTAGGGAGCATGACGAGGTCCCAACAGGGCGCCACAAACGGAATGAGTCTTCTCCGGTGGAGAATCCGTGGATGATCCGTACACTCGACGGGCCGCCCGTGAAGATCGGGAAATGCCTTTCACCCGTTTCCGGCCGGGCGGCCCTTTCCTGACGGGACCGGCGGAACCGGTTACCCGAGGGAGCGAAAAGCCGACAGAAAAGCCGGGGTAGACAAGCGAATTCCGCCATCGCCCACGGCTACGGCGGATCCGGCAGCCGCCACTGGACCGAACGGCGGACGCGGGGCTACGGCAGGATGGCCGCCGAGGTCGTCGGCCAGCTCATCCGGATGACGCCGCCGTTCTCGTCGGCGGACACCTCGACGTCGTCGACCAGGCCGCTGATGACGGCGAGGCCCATGTCGTCCTCGCCCTCGGCGCCCGCGTCGTCGTGCTCGGCGGCCGTCGTCACCGTGGTGCCGCCCACCACGACCTCGGTGACCACCGGGTGCGGCGCGTCGTCGCCCACCTCGATGGAGAACTTCTTCTCGTCCTCCGTGAGCCGGACCCGGACCGGGGAGGAAATGCCGCCGTTCCTGTGCAGGCCGACGGCGCGTGAGCACGCTTCGCCCACGGCCAGCCGCACCTCGTCCAGCACGGCCTCGTCGACACCCGCCCGACGCGCCACCGCCGCCGCCACCAGGCGGGCGGTGCGGACGTGCTCGGGAAGGGCACTGAAGAGCAGTTCGACGGTGGCCATCCCATCCCCCTCAGTCGTACGTGCCCTCCCCCTCGCCTCCGGGGCAGGGCGACATCACGGAGGAACCGAGCGATCCGCCCGGAACCCCCGCGTACCAGTCCTGCAGACGACCGTCAGTCGGTCGCCTGCACCGCGTCATCGACCGAGGTGTGGATCGGGAACACCTTGGTCAGACCGGTGATACGGAAAATCTTGAGAATGCGCTCCTGGTTGCAGACCAGGCGCAGCGAGCCCTCGTGCGCCCGCACCCGCTTCAGGCCACCGACCAGCACGCCGAGACCGGTCGAGTCGAGGAAGTCGACCCGTTCCATGTCCACGACGAGGTGGTAGCTGCCGTCGTTGACAAGCTCGACCAGCTGCTCACGCAGCTTGGGCGCGGTGTACACATCAATCTCGCCACCCACCTCGACAACCGTACGGTCGCCAACGGTCCGGGTCGACAGGGACAGGTCCACGGATCCTCCAGCACCTTGCATCGAGCGGTCGCCCCCCATGGATCGGCAGCCGCGATGGCATTCAATCACTTACCGGCAGGCGCGCACGACGCCTTGACGCCATTGTCCGTCACGCCAGTGACACACTCGATGTCGATGGCCCACGATCAACTCCCGCCGGAGGCGGGCGTACATCCCGCTCCCCGGGCGGTCCTCGACCGACTCGCCGCCGGGGCAGGCCGGGCTGCACGCATCACTCATACGGAGCACTTGCCCCCTCGTCCCGGACGTCATGCCCCCTGGCCCGAGAAGATCCGGCCGGAAGTGACCGACGCCATCCGGGCCGTCGGCATCGCCCGGCCGTGGGCGCACCAGGCGCTCATGGCCGAGCACGCGCTGCGCGGCGAATCCGCCGTGGTGGCCACCGGCACCGCCTCCGGGAAGTCCCTCGCGTACCTGGCGCCCGTCCTGAGCACCCTGCTGGACGGCTCCGAGGCCCCCAACGGCCGTGGCGCCACCGCCCTCTATTTGGCCCCCACCAAGGCGCTCGCCGCCGACCAGCGGCGGGCCGTGAGCGAGCTCGCCGCGCCACTCGGCAAGGCCGTCCGGCCCGCCGTCTACGACGGGGACACGCCCTTCGAGGAACGGGAGTGGGTGCGGCAGTACGCCAACTACGCGCTCACCAACCCCGACATGCTCCACCGCTCGATCCTGCCCTCGCACCCCCGATGGGCCTCCTTCCTGCGCGCCCTGCGCTATGTCGTCGTCGACGAGTGCCACACCTACCGCGGCGTCTTCGGCTCCCACGTCGCCCAGGTGCTGCGCCGGCTGCGCCGGCTCTGCGCCCGCTACGGCTCCGAGCCCGTCTTCCTGCTCGCCTCCGCCACCGCCTCCGAGCCGGCCGCCGCGGCCTCCCGCCTCACGGGGGTGCCGGTGGTGGAGATCACCGACGACGCCTCCCCGCGCGGCGAACTCGTCTTCGCCCTCTGGGAGCCTCCGCTCACCGAACTCCACGGCGAACGGGGCGCACCCGTCCGCCGCACCGCCACCGCCGAGACCGCCGACCTGCTCACCGACCTCGCCGTGCAGGGCGTCCGCACCGTCGCCTTCGTCCGCTCCCGGCGCGGCGCCGAGCTGATCGCCCTGATAGCCCAGGAACGCCTGGCGGCCGTCGACCGCTCCCTCCCCTCCCGCGTCGCCGCCTACCGCGGCGGCTACCTCCCCGAGGAACGCCGCGCCATCGAGCGCGCCCTCCACACCGGCGAACTGCTCGCCCTGTCCGCCACCACCGCCCTGGAACTCGGCGTGGACGTGGCCGGGCTCGACGCCGTCGTGCTGACCGGCTACCCGGGCACCCGGGCCTCGCTATGGCAGCAGGCCGGCCGCGCGGGCCGCCGGGGGCAGGGCGCCCTCGCCGTGCTCGTCGCCCGCGACGACCCGCTGGACACCTACCTCGTGCACCACCCGGACGCCCTGTTCCGGCAGCCCGTGGAGGCCACCGTCCTCGACCCGGACAACCCCTACGTCCTGACGCCGCACCTGTGCGCGGCGGCCGAGGAACTGCCGCTCACCGAGGCCGACCTGTCACTCTTCGGCCCGGAGACGCGGAGCCTGCTCACCCGGCTGGAACTCCGCAAGCTGCTCCGCCGCCGCGGCTCCGCCTGGCACTGGACCCGCCGGGAACGCGCCGCCGACCTCACCGGCATCCGCGGCGAGGACGGGCGCCCCGTCCAGGTCGTCGAGGAGGGCACCGGACGGCTGCTGGGCACCGTGGACGCCTCCGCCGCGCACACCACCGTCCACGAGGGCGCGGTCCACCTCCACCAGGGCCGCAGCTATCTCGTCCGCCACCTGGACCTCGACGACTCCGTCGCCCTGGTCGAGGAGGCCGACCCGCCCTACTCGACGACCGCCCGCGACACCACCTCCATCTCCATCCTGGAAACCGTCAGGGAGATCCCTTGGGGGGACGCACGCCTCTGCTTCGGCTCGGTCGAGGTCACCAACCAGGTCGTCTCCTTCCTCCGGCGCCGGCTCATCACCGGCGAGGTCCTCGGCGAGTCCAAGCTGGACCTGCCGCCGCGCACCCTGCGCACCCGGGCCGTGTGGTGGACGGTCACCGAGGACCAGCTCGACGAGGCCCGAATCCCGCAGGAGGCCCTCGGCGGGGCCCTGCACGCCGCGGAGCACGCCTCGATCGGCATGCTGCCGCTCTTCGCCACCTGCGACCGCTGGGACATCGGGGGCGTCTCCGTCCCCCTCCACCCGGACACGCTCCTGCCCACCGTCTTCGTCTACGACGGCCACCCGGGAGGCGCCGGCTTCGCCGAACGCGCCTTCCACACGGCCGCCCGCTGGCTCACCGCGACCCGCGAGGCCATCGCCTCCTGCGAGTGCGACACCGGCTGTCCGTCCTGCATCCAGTCGCCCAAGTGCGGCAACGGCAACGACCCCCTCGACAAACGGGCCGCGATCCGCCTCCTCACCCGCCTACTGGCCGACGCACCCCAGCCGACGGAAGGCTCGACGACCACCGAGGATCGGTAACCCGGTCCGCTCTCAGGTCCCCCTTCCCGCCACCCCACCCGGCGGCCCGGACTCCGCGCCCGCCGGAGTGCCCGCGGTCGAGGCGGGGCCCGCCCGCGAGCGGACCCGGACCGTATAAGGCCCCGCTCCCGCCTCGGCCGCCACCTCGGCGGTCCCGCCCGTCACCTCGCAGGCGACCACCGCCGCCCGCTGGGCGTCGGCGACCCTGCGGGCGAAGCCGCAGGCCGCCTCCGGGCCCAGCAGGGCGTGGTCGGCGGCGGCCAGGGCCGCCAGGTCGGCGGCCCCGCCCGCGCGATGCCGGGCCAGCACCGCCTGGCTCATGGCCAGCAGGGCCAGGAAGACCGCGCAGAGCGCCGCGGCGGCGACCGCCGTCCAGACCGAGGCGGAACCCCGGTCACCCCCGGCCCGCCGGTCAGCCCACCGTCTCCTCCGCAAGGGCCACCGCCTCTCCGTCGAGCCGGACGGCGAGCGGTCCCGGACCGGCCGCCTGGGCCTCCACCCGCACTCTCACCAGGTCTCCTTCCCGCGTCAGCACCACCCGGGCGCCGGCGGGCGCCGCCGACCGGGCGGCGGCGACCACTGCGGGTCCGGGTTCCGACCGGGCAGCCGCGCGGGCCCCGGACCGCGCGGCGTCCACACACTGGAGCTGCGCCGAGGCGGCCACGAGCCCCCACATGAGGGCCGTGCCGACCAGCACCAGCGCCGGCAGGACCAGCGCGGCCTCCGCGGTGACCTGACCCCCGTCAGAACGCCGCATGGAGCCCCTTCTCGATCAGGGCCTGCAGCGCCGCGCTCACGGCGCCGCTGGTGACCACCTTGTACAGCACCGCCGCCAGCGCGCAGGCCGCGAGCGTTCCCACCGCGTACTCGGCCGTCGTCATACCGGCCTCCCCCGCCGCCCCGGCCCGGCACCGGACCCTCGTCCACCACCGCATGTCCATCTCCACCCCTTCGTTCGCCGTTCTTCCTCACCGGGCACATCGCCCGGACGTCCTCGTGTTTCCGTTCCCTCACCGGCCCGTCGGCGCGGCGCCCGGGCCTGCCGCTCGCTCGCCCGTTCGCTCACCGGCCCCTCAGCAGCCCGCTCGCCAGGCCGATCACCATGGGCACGACTCCGACCGCCAGAAAGGCCGGCAGGAAGCACAGCCCCAGGGGGGCCGTGGCCAGCACGCCCGCGCGTCTCGCCCGGGCCGCCGCCGTGCGGCCGCGCGCGGCCCGCAGCCGGCCGGCCAGCCGCGCCATCGTGTCCACCGCCGGCACTCCCGTCGCCTGCGCCCGCTCCAAGCCGAGGGCCAGCCCCCGGGCACCCGGCAGTTCACCGAGCCGCCCCCAGGCGACCGCCGGATCCCCGCCCAGCCGGACCTCGGCGGCGGAGCGGGCCAGCCGTTCGCCGACCGGTCCGCCGAGCGAGCCGCCGACCGCTTCGGCCGCCTCACCCGGCCCGGCACCGGCGGCGAGGCACGCCGCCAGCAGGTCCGCCGCGATCGGCAGTTGACGCGCCACGTCGTCCACCGGGAGAACCGCGCGCGCCGCGGCGGCCCGTGCCGCCCTCCCGCGCCACCACCAGGCCGCACCGGCGGCGGCCACGCCGAGGGCCCAGCCCCCGGCACCGTCCACCAGGACGAGCCCGGCGCCACCCGCCCCGATCGCCGGCAGCACCCGCCGCGTGACTGCGGACCCCGCCGGCCACGACCGCAGCCGGGCAGGCCCACGGGGGTCACCGGCCCGGGCACGCGTCGCGAAGAGCCGTGCCGGGCGCCGACGGGCGGTACTCCGCCGGTGGGCCGTACGCAGCGCCACCACCGCACCCGCCGCGACGACCGCCAGGACGGCGGCCAGCGCGATCCCCGGAACAAGCGCCGCGACTCCTCCCCCACCCGCCCCGGTCATGCGCCCTCCCCTCCCCCGGCCGCGGCGCACACGATGCGCCGCGTCCAGGCCAGGCCCGCGCCTTCCAAGAGCCCGCCGAGGGCGAGGCAGCCGAGGCCGGCCGGGGTGTGCAGCAGAACCCGCAGGGGCTCGGCGCCGATTGCCGTTCCCATGGCCAGGGCGACGGCGGGTAGCAGGGCGAGCATCACGGCGGTGGATCTGGTGCCCGCCAACTGCGCCGCGAGCTCCTCCCGCTGGTCGCGCTCGACGGAGAGGGCCTGTCCGACCCGTTCGAGGCCGGCCGCGAGCCCCGCCCCGCCGTCCACCGCCACCTGCCAGCAGGCGGCCACCCCGGTCAGCCCCTCGGCTCCCTCCCGCCGCCCCGCCTTCCGCAGCGCCTCGGGGACATCACCGCCGAACCGCGCGGCGGCCGGCACCGCGGCCCAGGCCGGGCCGAACGCCTCACCGTCGAAGGCCCGCACCGCCTCACCGGGCTGGCGCCCCGCCCGCAGCTCGCCCGCGACGGTCCCGCACAGCTCGATCACCGCCTCGGAGCGCCGTTCGCGGGCGCGGCGACGCTCCCGGGCGTCCAGCCGGCGTCTCACCAGGGGCACGGCCACCACCGCGACGAGCGGCGGAAGGGGCGAGTCACCCCACCAGCCGATCAGGCACCCCACCGGGAGGCAGAGCAACTCCCGTCGACGGCCGGCCGCTTCCGCGACCCGGTCGGCTCCCGCGCGGATCCTCGCCGGCAGGGCGGGCCCCCAAGGCCCCGACGGCCCGCTCCCGGCGAGGATGAGCCTCGCGCGCCGGACATCCCGGCCGCGCTGCGCCAGTTGCCAGGCCGTCAGGGCCGCGCAGAGGAGCAGCACGGCGGCGAACACCGGTGGGGTGACCGCGCCCGGCGCCGTCATGACGGCCCCCCATCCGCTTCCGGACGGGCCGCGGCGTGATCCGCCGCGTACCCGCCGCGCCCGCACAGTGCCATCAACCGGTCCCATCCCGGCGCGCGTTGGAATCCATCACGCCCCCAGAGCGCGGCCGGTACGGTCGTCACGAATCCGGCCGGATCCCGGTCCAGGACGTGCACCTCGGCGACCCTGCGGCGGCCGTCGCGGCCCCGCACCAGATGGATCACCACCGCCAGCGCCGCCGCCAACTGACTGTGCAGCGCCGCCCGGTCCAGCCCCGCGGTCGACCCGAGGGCCTCCAGCCGGGCGGGAACGTCCGCGGCGGCGTTGGCGTGCACCGTGCCGCACCCGCCTTCGTGGCCCGTGTTGAGCGCCGCCAGGAGATCGGTGACCTCCGGGCCGCGCACCTCGCCGACGACGAGCCGGTCCGGCCGCATGCGCAGCGCCTGCCGGACCAGGTCCCGCAAGGTCACCCGCCCGGTTCCTTCCTGGTTGGCGGGCCGGCTCTCCAGCCGCACCACGTGCGGGTGGTCGGGCCGCAGTTCGGCCGAGTCCTCGGCGAGGACGATCCGTTCGTCCGGGGCGACGAGACCCAGCAGGCTCGAGAGCAAGGTGGTCTTCCCCGAGCCCGTGCCGCCACTGATCACGAAGGAGAGGCGCGCGTCGAGTACGGCCCGGAGGAGCCACTGGCCACTGGGCGGCAGCGTGCCGGCCGCGGCCAGTTCGTCCAGGGTGAAGGCCCGGGGGCGCACGACGCGCAGGGAGAGGCAGGTCGAGCCGACGGCCACCGGGGGAAGGACGGCGTGCAGCCGGGTGCCGTCGGGGAGCCGCGCGTCCACCCACGGGTGGGCGTCGTCCAGCCGTCGGCCGGCGACGGCGGCGAGGCGCTGCGCGAGCCGTCGGACGGCGGCGGCGTCGGGGAAGGAGACGTCGACCCGGCGCAGTCCGGCGCCGCGGTCCACCCAGACCCGGTCGGGGGCGGTGACGAGGACGTCGGTGACGTCCGGTTCGGCGAGGAGCGGCTCCAGCGGTCCGGTGCCGACGAGTTCGGAGCGCAGTCGAGTGGCGATGCCCAGCACTTCCGTGTCGCCGAGGAGCCGGCCTTCCTTCCGCAGGGCCTCGGCGACCCGCGCGGGCGTGGGCTCGGCCCCCGTGCCGGCCAGGCGCAGCCGTACGGCGTCCAGCAGCGCGGTGTTCATGCCGGCACCTCCGGCCCCTCGGGCAGGGCACGGGCCCAGAACTCCGTGCTGAAGGCCGCCAGTGGGCTGCGTTCGGCTCCGCCGGGCGGGCGTCCGGTGGCCAGCGCCTGGGCCAGGCCGGGCTCCTGTGGCACCTCGCCCGCGAGCGGGATGCCAAGGAGCCGTGCGATCTCCTCGCCGTCGAGCCCGGGCCCGCACGGGCCCCGGACGACCAGCCGGAGGTCGCCCATCATCATGCCGATCGCCGACGCGACGCGGTGGGCGGCGGCCACGGCGCGCAGTTCGGAAGGGACCACCAGCAGGCCCAGGTCCAGTTGCCTGAGGACCTCGACCGCGGAGCCGTCGGTTCCGCGCGGAAGGTCCACGACCACCACGCCACCACGTCTGCGAGCGGCCGCGAGGACGGCCCGCACGGCCTCGGGCGGCACCTCCGCGTCGCCGCGATCCCAGCTGAGCAGGCGCAGTCCGTGCGGCTCGGGCAGCACCTCCTCCAGGGCCCGGCCCGCCATCCGGCCCCGGGACCCGGCGAACGCGGGCCATCTCAGCCCGTCGACCCGCTCGGCCCCCAACAGGACGTCGAGGCCGCCGCCCAGCGGATCGGCGTCGACCAGCATCGTCCGCCGGCCGGTCCGGGCCGCGCCGATCGCCAGGGCGCACGCCAGCGTGCTCGCCCCGGCGCCGCCCCGGCCGCCGATCACGCCGACAGTGAGCGCCGGCCCGTCCACGTCCTCGACCGTGTCGGCGATCCGGTCGACGAGCCAGCCCTCCTCGTCGGGCAGCAGCGCGACGTTCCGGGCGCCGACGAGGACGGCTCGCCGCCACAGGTCCGGATCGGCGGGCTCGCGGCCGACGAGCACCACGTTCTCGCGGTGCGGCAGGCCGGCGAGCCGGCCGGCGCAGTCACCGCCTACCAGGACCAGGGAGGCCCGGTCCCAGGTACCGCGCCGGGCGGGTGTGCCGTGGCAGACCTCCGGCAGCGCCCCCGCCGCCGCGCACAATCGCAGCAGATCGTCGAGCAGGTCCTCGTCCTCGGTGGCAATCAAAGGCCCGCCCCGCGTTGCGGCGGCGGTCCGCGCCCAATCGGATGTCTGGGGTCCGGTCACGGCCCCTCCCCCTTCTCCTGTGCTTCCCCGGTGCTTCTCCGGTGCTTGTCGACGCGCACCATGGCGCGCTCGCGCATCCGCGGTCATCGCGGAACGCGTGGGGAATCACCGTGCGACAGCGCGGGAAATCGTGTGGATCTTGGTGAAAAACTGTGGACAACTCACCGGTTGTGGATATCCCGCTCACCTATACCGGTGACTTCCCCAGCGCAGCGCGGCGATTACACACAGTCACGTGTATGAAGGGGAGAGGACGGGCGCCGATCGGGGCCCGCGGAGGGCGAGGGAGGCCCGGGATGACCCACGAAACGTGTCCGGACATGCGACGACCCCCGCCGGGGGGGAGAGCGGGGGTCGTCCCCACGGCCGACTCGGGGGGGGAGGAGTCGGACCGGGTTAGACACGGTCGCGAACGATCCGTGACTTCCATGGTGTACCCGAGAGGCTTCTCAGGCAAACCCACACGCCTCAGCTTACGCCGAATGGAGGGCCCCTATGCTCGGCGACGTGGAAAACCACTCCTCTCGCCGAACGGCCGCCTTCTTTGATCTGGACAAGACGGTCATTGCCAAGTCGAGCACGCTCACCTTCGGCAAGTCCTTCTACCAAGGTGGTTTGATCAACCGGCGCGCCGCACTGCGCACGGCATACATCCAGTTCGTCTTCCTCCTGGGCGGGGCCGACCACGAGCAGATGGAGCGGATGAGGAAGTACCTCTCCGAGCTCTGCCGCGGCTGGAATGTCCACCAGGTCCGCGAGATCGTCGCGGAGACGCTCCACCAACTCATCGACCCGATCATTTACGACGAGGCCGCCTCGCTCATCGAGGAACACCATGCCGCCGGCCGGGACGTGGTGATCGTCAGCACCTCGGGAGCCGAGGTCGTCGAACCCATCGGACGGATGCTCGGCGCGGACCGCGTCGTCGCCACCCGGATGGTCGTCGAGGACGGCGTCTTCACCGGCGAGGTGGAGTACTACGCGTACGGCCCGACGAAAGCCGAAGCCGTCCGGGAGCTCGCCGCGTCGGAGGGGTACGACCTCGCGGGCTGCTACGCGTACAGCGACTCGGCGACCGACCTGCCCATGCTGGAGGCCGTAGGCCACCCGCACGCCGTCAATCCGGACCGGGCCCTGCGCCGCGAGGCCGCGGCACGGGAGTGGCCGGTGCTCACCTTCGACCGCCCCGTCCGGCTCAAGCAGCGCGTCGCCGCGCTGCGCATGCCGTCCCGTCCCGCCCTGGTGGCGGCGGCGACGGTCGGCGCCGCGCTCACCGCAGCGGGCCTGTTCTGGCTGGCGAGCCGCCGCACTCCCGGGACGGGCGTCCGGAATACCCGTCTTTGAAGCTAAAAGTAAAGAAGTGCGCCTTCGCCTTCCGCTTGAGCGGAGAGCGGAGTAAAAAGGAGTCAACGGCCCGCGAGACCAGGGACATCCGAGAGGACGCCCTTCACGCACCACGGCCCCACGGACCGAATGCATGAACGCCGGGCACCCACGCGACGCCGACCCGTCGAATACGGGCCTGTCGCACCAGGCGGAGCAAAGTACCCCCGCCTGATGGACGCCATTTCGTGCACGCACTGGTAACCCGGCGAACATGCCAGCGGCGGTACCAAGGCATCATCGGTACCGCCGCAACCCTGTTCACGCCAGGGTGTCTACCGCCCGTCGACGGCGTGCCCGTAAGGCTCAGGCCGCGCCGCGCTGCAGGGCCTCGCACACGGCGGTCGACTCCCGCACCCCGAGTTCCGCAGCCCGGCCGCAGTGGGTGATCCAGGCCGCCAGCCCGTCGGGCGTACCGGAGACATAGCCCTCGAGGGCGGCCGCGTAGGCATCCCGCCCCTGCTCGGCGTGGCCCACCTCCGCCGGGCAGATCGACTTGGGGTCGAGTCCACTGCCGACCAGCACGATGCGTTCGGCCGCCCGGGCCACCAGGCCGTTGCACGAGCCGAACGGCCGCAGGGCCAGGAGTTCGCCGTGCACCACGGCCGCCGTCACCAGGGCGGGCGCCTCGGTCCCCGCGATCAGCAGGGCCGCCAGGCCCTCCAGGCGGCCCGACACCTCGTCCGCGTCGGGCAGCGGAAGGTCGACGAGCGGTTCGTCGACGGACTCGCCCCGCAGCCGCGGCCGGCCCACCGTGTCGTCGGCCTGCGCACCACCGGCGGCGACCAGGTGCAGCCGGGCGAGGACCCGCAGCGGCGACTGCCGCCATACGCTCAGCAGCTGCCCCGCCTCGGCGGTCAGGCGCAGGGCCGCCCCGACCGTGCGCGGTTCGCCCTCGCCGCCGAAGTCGGTGCGGCGGCGCACCTCCTCCAGCGCCCAGTCGGCACCGGAGAGCGCGGCCGACCCGCGTGCGCCCCGGAGAGCCGCCTCGGACGTCACCTCGTTGCTGCGGCGGCGCATCACACGGTGGCCGTACACGCGGTCCACCGCCTTGCGCACGGACTCCACGGATGCGGCGACGCCCGGCAGGGAACCCAGAGCGGCCAGGGGATCGGCAGTCGTACTCATGAGTACGACACTACGCACTTCCGCCTTACACCCCCCGAAGGAGTGGTCTTCTTCACTCACCGCTCTCACTCCACGCACCCTCGCACCTACTCTTGGTGAACATGAAGATCGCTTTCGTAGGCAAGGGCGGCAGCGGGAAGACCACGCTGTCCTCGTTGTTCATCCGCCGGCTCGCCGCCCACCGGGTCCCGGTCATCGCCGTGGACGCCGACATCAACCAGCACTTGGGGGCTGCGCTCGGGCTGGACGAGACGGAGGCCGCCGTCCTGCCCGCGATGGGTGCGCACCTGCCGCTGATCAAGGACTACCTCCGCGGCACCAACCCGCGGATCGCCTCCGCCGACACCATGATCAAGACCACCCCGCCCGGGGAGGGCTCCCGGCTGCTGCGCGTCGACGAGGACAACCCCGTCTACGCGGCCTGCGCGCGGACGGTCGGCCTCGACGAGGGGACGTCCGTACGTCTCATGGCCACCGGCCCGTTCACCGAGTCGGATCTGGGCGTCGCCTGCTACCACTCCAAGGTGGGAGCCGTGGAGCTGTGCCTCAACCACCTGGTCGACGGGCCGGGCGAGTACGTCGTGGTCGACATGACGGCGGGCAGCGACTCCTTCGCCTCGGGGATGTTCACCCGCTTCGACATGACGTTCCTGGTGGCGGAACCCACGCGCAAGGGGGTCTCGGTCTACCGCCAGTACAAGGAGTACGCCCGGGACTTCGGCATCTGCCTGAGGGTGGTGGGGAACAAGGTGCAGGGCCAGGACGACTTGGACTTCCTCCGGGACGAGGTCGGGGACGACCTGCTGACCACCTTCGGCCACTCCGACTGGGTGCGGGCGATGGAGAAGGGCCGGCCGCCGCTCTTCGAGCTGCTCGAGGGGGCCAACCACCAGGCGCTGGCCGCCCTTCACGAGGCGGCGGACGCGTCCTACGAGCGGCGCGACTGGCACCGGTACACCCGTCAGATGGTGCACTTCCACCTCAAGAACGCCGAGAGCTGGGGCAACGCGAAGACGGGCGCCGACCTGGCGGCCCAGGTCGACCCCGCCTTCGTACTCGGTGAGCGGCTGCCGGCTACCCCGCAGCCGGCCTGACCAGGACCGGCCTGATCCGCATCGGCTTGTCGTCCTCCTCCTCGTCATCGCCCTGGGAGCTCTCGTACGGCTCGTGCGTCGAGGGCTCCTGCGAGGACGGCGCGTGCCACGAGGGCAGGTGCGGGGTGGGCTGCCGGGGCCCGGACGACCGCGCGTCACCGAGGTGGGCCCAGCCGCCCCTCGGCGCCTCACCGACCTCCAACCGCCTCAGCTTGGCGAGTACTTCGGGGTCCTGGGCGTCCAGCCAGTCGGCGAGCTGTTTGAAGGACACGCAGCGCACGCCCTCCTTGGTGCAGATCCGGGCCATGACGCTCTCGACGGCCTTCATATAGATGCCGCCGTTCCAGGACTCGAAGTGGTCGCCGATGAACAGGGGGGCGCGGTTGCCGTGATACGCCCGCTCGAAGCCCGCCAGCAGCCCGTCGCGCATCTGACGCCCCCAGGCTTCGCGCCGTGAGGGGTCGCCCTTGGTCGTCCCCGACTGGTTCGCCAGGAAGTTGTAGTCCATCGACAGCGTTTCGAAGCCCCGGCCGGGGACGGGCACGTCCTGGAGCGGGAAGTCCCACAGGCCGCCGAGCTTCGACGGCCAGACCTGCCGGCCGCCGGCCGAGCTGGCGTCGTAGCGGAAGCCCAGCGACCGCGCGGCGGTGATGAGGTTGTGCTGCCCCTCCAGGCAGGGCGCGCGCCCGCCGACCAGCTCCTTGGCGTAATCGAAGGGCAGCGGGGGCTCGTTCTTCAGCCCGGTGTTGGTCTTCCAGTTGCGGACGAACGACACGGCCTGCCGGATCTCGCTCTTCCACTCCGCCGGCGACCAGGTGCCCACTCCCCTGTCCCGGCCGCAGAAGTGGCCGTTGAAGTGGGTGCCGATCTCGCTGCCGTCCAGCCAGGCCCCGCGGAGCTGCTCCACGGTGTCGCGGACACCCCGGACGTCGTTGAAGCCGATGTCCGATGCCCCGGCGGCGTGTTGGGGCGGCTCGTAGAGGGCGCGTTTGTCCTCGGGGAGCATGTACACGCCGCTGAGGAAGTACGTCATCGTCGCGTGGTACTTCTTGCCGACCTTGCGGAAGTGCGAGAACAACCGCTGGCTGTCCTCGCCCGCGCCGTCCCACGAGAAGACGACGAACTGCGGCGGCTTCTCGCCGGACGCCATCCGCCGGGGCTTCGGCTGCCGGGGCTGGGGGCCGGTGTCGGCGGTGGAGCCGTCGCCGAGGAGGCGGACCGGGCGCTCGACCGTGTTGGGCCCGGGGGCGGCCTGCGGGCCGCTCGGCTCCGGGGGGCCGGTGCCGGAGCAGGCCGCGGTCCCGGTCGCCAGCGACAGCGCGGCGAGCGCGCCCAACGTGTATCTCCATGCAGCCGCCATCAGGCACCTCACCTTTCGACCCGCTCGGCCGGCCCCTCACGGGCGTTCGGCCGCCCTGAGCCGCCGTCAACCTCGCATGGACGAAGGACAGAGAAAAGTATGACAAGCCGATAAAAGTGAATATTCACCTGATGGGAGGAAGCTCCTCCTTGACCCCCGTCTGCCCCTTCCCCCGGGCCTTTACTCAGCATTACGATTCGTTTACCGAGAGTTGCCATTGCGCTCCTCCCGCCCGAGCGCTCCCGCCGGCCACCGACGATGAAGACGGGACCGACATGCACGTTCAGCCGAGCCATCCGCCCCGGCCCGCCCAGGGCCCGGCCACCGACGCCACGGACGGGCCACGCCGCACCGCCTGGCAGTGGGACCTGGTCCGTTCCCTCGCCTTGGCCCTGGCCGCCGCGCCGCTCTGTCTGGGGACCGCCCTGGCGGCGGGCGCACCGCTGCGGGCAGGGCTGGTCGCGGCGGCCGTCGCCGGTCTCGTGGTGGCCGGTCTGGGGCGGGCGCCCTTCCGGGCCAGCGGTCCGGCCGTCGCCTTGGTGGCGGTCACGGCGGAGCTGACCCAGCGGTACGGCTGGCGCGCGACCTGCGCGATCACCGTGCTGGCCGGTCTGGCGCAAGTCGCCCTGGGCGCCCTGCGGGTGGCGCGGGCCGTACCCGTCGTCGCCCCCGGACTCGTCCACGGCGCGCTGGCCGGCCTCGGGGTGACGGTCGCGCTGGGGCAACTGCGCCGCGTCCTGGGCGTGGAGGGCACCGAAGCGTCCACGTTGCGGAATCTGGCGGCGCTGCCCGGGGATATGGCGCACCCCTGGCTCAGGGGAGCGCTGGTCGGGGCGGCCACGGTCGCCGTCCTCCTCGTGTGGCGGAGGCTGCCGAGCCGTGCCGGCCGCTGGGCGAAAGCCGTACCGGCGCCGCTCGCGGCGGTCGCCGTCGTCACTGTCGCGAGCATGGGGCTGCCGCTGCCACGGGTGGAGTTGTCCGGGTGGGAGACGCAGGCCCTGCCCGGGCTGCCATCCGGTTCGGTCCTCGCGGTGGCCTCCGCCGTGTTGGGCGTGGCGCTCGTGGCCGGCATGGCGACGCTCGCTCCGGAGGACGGCGGCCGACGGCCGGAGCGCCCGGACCGGGAGCTGATCTGCCAAGGAGCGGCCACCGCCGTCTCCGGGCTGCTGGGAGGTCTGCCGGTCACAGGGGGCACGCTCCCGTCCGGCGGCCCGGCGGACGGGGATCGTCCGGCGGTGTCCCGCACCTCGTTGGCGCTGTACGGGCTCTGGGTGCCCCTGGGGGCGGTGCTCTTCGCGACCGCTCTGGAGCGCGTCCCCCTGGTCGCGCTCTCGGCGCTGGTCATGGCGGCCGGTGTGCGGCTGGCCCGGCACGCGCACGCCCACCGCCCCCGCGACCGCGCGGCCCGCATCGGCTACCTAGTCGCCTTCGCGGCCGTCGCGCTGTTCGGCGTGGTGCCGGGGCTGGCGGTCGCGGCCGTGGTGCCCGTCGTCATGGCGGTGCGGAAGTCCGCTCGCGCAAGCGGTGCGACGGCGGGGGGACGACGCGACCACGCCGAGGGATCCGGATGCCCGGACCGGCCCGAAGGCCATGAGCCCACCGCTCGAGGGGTTCTGACGGAGCACCGGCACCGGTCGGAGCCCTCCGAGCGGGCCGGCCGCCGTCCCGCCCTCGCTTCCCCACCCGGTATCGCGTCCCCCGCCTTCCGGCCGTGGACGTCCTGGCGCCACCACCGCTTCACCCGGCCGGGCTCGGGGCCCGTCGGGGGTCCCGGCGGGCGGCAGCTGATCGGCGGGGTGAGCGCGTTCCAGCGGGAGACCGCGCCACTGGTCCGCGACGAGCTGGCGCGGCTCGCCCGGGAGGGGCAGAGCCCCAGCCAGCTCTTCCTGACCTGCGCCGACTCCCGCCTGGTGACGAGCATGATCACATCGAGCGGCCCCGGCGACCTCTTCACCGTGCGGAACGTCGGCAACCTCATGCCCCCACCGGGTGCCGACACCTCCTGCGACTCGGTGGCCGCCGCGGTGGAGTACGCCGTCGAGGTGCTGCGGGTCGGGAGCATCACCGTCTGCGGGCACTCGGGCTGCGGAGCGATGCAGGCGCTGCTGGAGACCGACCCTCGTCCACCGGCGGCCCGCCCGGCACCGGCCGGCGGTTCCGGCGCGGTCGCGGGTCCGGAGACCCCGCTCGCCCGCTGGCTGCGGCACGGACGGCCGAGTCTGGCCCGGATGCAGCGGATCGGGCGGCTCGGGCGCGGCGAGGTGGCGCTCGCCGACCGGCCCGTGGCGGACGACATCGAGCGGCTCGCCCTCGTCAATGTGATGCAGCAGCTCGACCACCTGCGGGCGCACTCCTGTGTCGCCCGCCGGGTGGCGGAAGGCACGCTCCACCTCCAGGGCATGTACTTCCATGTGGGCGAGGCCCAGGCGTACGTCCTGGACCAGCGGTCCCGCACGTTCGCCGCCGTCCGCCCGGAGGTGCTCGATGCCGTCTGACCTCGGACGACCGCCGGCCACCCGGACGGGTACAGGTCTACACCAATCAATCGCCAACACCCCTTGTCAGGGTGTGCCCCGGGCTGGTGAGCTATGCCCGGGACGCAACGAGCCCCCTGGGAAAGGGAGATGTCGTGAGCAACGAAAGCCTGGCCAACCTTCTGAAGGAGGAGCGCCGCTTCGCACCGCCTGCCGACCTGGCCGCGCGGGCCAACGTCACCGCGGAGGCCTACGAGCAGGCGCGGGCCGACCGGCTGGGCTTCTGGGCCGCGCAGGCACGCCGTCTGAGCTGGCACACCGAGCCGACCCAGACCCTGGACTGGTCGAACCCGCCGTTCGCCAAGTGGTTCGCCGACGGCAAGCTCAATGTGGCGTACAACTGCGTGGACCGCCACGTCGAGAACGGGCTCGGCGACCGGGTGGCCCTGCACTTCGAGGGCGAGCCGGGTGACACCCGCTCGATCACCTACGCCGAGCTGCAGCGCGAGGTCTCGAAGGCCGCCAACGCCCTGACGGAGCTGGGCGTCCAGGCCGGCGACCGGGTCGCCATCTACCTGCCGATGATCCCCGAAGCGGTCGTCTCGATGCTCGCCTGCGCCCGCATCGGCGCCCCGCACTCGCTCGTCTTCGGCGGTTTCTCCGCCGACGCCCTCGCCACCCGCATCGAGGACGCCGACGCCCGCGTCGTCATCACCGCCGACGGCGGCTACCGCCGCGGCAAGCCCTCGGCGCTCAAGCCGGCCGTCGACGAGGCCCTCACCCGCCCGGGCACGGAGAACGTCCGCAGCGTCCTCGTCGTCCGCCGCACCGGCCAGGAGGACGTCGCCTGGACCGAGGGCCGCGACGTCTGGTGGCACGACCTGGTCGAGCGCCAGTCCGACCGGCACACGCCCGAGGCGTTCGACGCCGAGCACCCGCTGTTCATCCTCTACACCTCCGGCACCACCGGTAAGCCGAAGGGCATCCTGCACACCACCGGTGGCTACCTCACCCAGATCTCGTACACCCACCACGCGGTCTTCGACCTCAAGCCCGAGTCGGACGTCTTCTGGTGCACCGCGGACGTCGGCTGGGTGACCGGCCACTCGTACATCGTCTACGGCCCGCTCAGCAACGGCGCCACGGAGGTGCTGTACGAGGGCACGCCCGACACCCCGCACCGGGGCCGCTGGTGGGAGATCGTCCAGAAGTACGGCGTCACCATCCTCTACACCGCGCCGACCGCGATCCGCGCCGCCATGAAGTGGGGCGACGACATCCCGGCCAAGTTCGACCTCAGCAGCCTGCGTGTCCTCGGTTCGGTGGGCGAGCCCATCAACCCCGAGGCGTGGGTCTGGTACCGCGAGCACATCGGCGCCGGCACCACGCCCGTCGTCGACACCTGGTGGCAGACCGAGACCGGCGGCATCATGATCAGCCCGCTGCCCGGCGTCACCGAGACCAAGCCCGGCTCGGCCCAGGTGCCCCTCCCCGGCATCTCCGCGACCGTGGTGGACGACGACGCCAACGAGGTGCCGAACGGCTCCGGCGGCTACCTCGTCCTCACCGAGCCGTGGCCGTCGATGCTCCGCACCGTCTGGGGCGACGACCAGCGCTACCTCGACACCTACTGGTCCCGTTTCGAGGGCCGCTACTTCGCTGGGGACGGCGCCAAGAAGGACGAGGACGGCGACATCTGGCTGCTCGGCCGGGTGGACGACGTGATGCTGGTGTCCGGGCACAACATCTCCACCACCGAGGTGGAGTCGGCGCTCGTCTCGCACCCCAAGGTCGCCGAGGCGGCGGTCGTCGGGGCGACCGACCCCCAGACCACTCAGGCGATCTGCGCCTTCGTGATCCTGCGGGGCGACGCCGACCTCGGCGAGGAGGAGAGCGCCGCGCTGGTCGAGGAGCTGCGGGCACACGTGGGCAAGCAGCTCGGCCCGATCGCCAAGCCCAAGCGGATCCTGCCGGTGGCCGAGCTGCCCAAGACCCGCTCCGGGAAGATCATGCGCCGGCTGCTCCGCGACGTCGCGGAAAACCGCACCCTCGGTGACGTCACCACGCTGACCGACTCCTCGGTCATGGAGCTCATCCAGGCGAAGCTCCCGGCGGCGCCCAGCGAGGACTGATCCGTCCGGAAATCCACGGTGTAAGGGCGCTCGGTACACAACCGGGCGCCCTTCACCTGTTCGGGCTAAAGTAAAGACACATCGCGTAGAAATCTCGACAAGAATCACAGGCGCGCCGGGAAGTCTGGTCGGCACTCGGCACACGTGGCCCCACGTGTGTCCGTCGATCGACCCCAGGAGGTCTCCACCGTGGCCGCGCCCCAGAAGAACCGTTCCGTCCTCCTCGGCCGGCTGCCGCTGCCCGAGCGGAACCACCTCGCGGACGCGCTGCGCACCGAGACCGTCGGCGGCGTCCTCCTGCTCGCCGCCGCCGTCGCGGCCCTGATCTGGGCGAACACCCCGATCAAGGACAGCTACGAGTCCATAAGCACCTTCCACCTGGGGCCCGGCGCGCTCGGACTGAACCTCTCCGTCCAGCACTGGGCGGCGGACGGACTGCTGGCCGTCTTCTTCTTCGTCGCCGGCATCGAACTCAAACGCGAGCTGGTCGCCGGAGAGCTCCGCGACCCCAAGGCGGCCATCCTCCCGGTGGTCGCCGCCCTCTGCGGCATGGCGATCCCCGCCGTCGTCTACACCACGGTCGCGAGCAGCGGCGGCGGCTCCTTCCAGGGCTGGGCCGTCCCCACCGCCACGGACATCGCCTTCGCGCTCGCCGTCCTCGCCGTCATCGGCACGGCCCTGCCGTCCGCGCTGCGCGCCTTCCTGCTCACCCTCGCGGTCGTCGACGACCTCTTCGCGATCCTGATCATTGCCGTCTTCTTCACCTCGCAGCTGAACTTCGTCGCCCTCGGCTTCGCTGTACTCGGCCTCGCGGTCTTCCGGCTGCTGCTGTGGAAGGGCGTGCGCGGCTGGTACGTCTACGTCCCGCTGGCCGTCGTCAACTGGGCGCTGATGTACAACAGCGGGGTCCACGCGACGATCGCCGGTGTCGCCATGGGGCTGATGCTCCGCTGCCACCGGCACGACGGCGAGCGGGTCTCCCCGGGGGAGCACATCGAGCACCTCGTACGCCCGTTGTCGGCCGGACTCGCCGTACCCCTCTTCGCCCTGTTCTCCGCTGGCGTCTCGCTCTCCGGCGGCGCGCTCTCCGACATCTTCCGCAGGCCCGAGACGCTGGGTGTCGTACTCGGTCTCGTGCTCGGCAAGGCCGTCGGGGTCTTCGGCGGCACCTGGCTCGCGGCCCGCTTCACCCGGGCCGAGCTGAACCCGGACCTGAAGTGGCCCGACGTCCTCGCGGTCGCCTCGCTGGCCGGCATCGGCTTCACCGTCTCCCTGCTCATCGGTGAGCTGGCCTTCGGCGACGATCCGGTCCTGAGCGGTGAGATCAAGGCGGCGGTCCTGGTGGGCTCGCTGATCGCCGCGGTCCTCGCGAGCATTCTGCTGAAGCTCCGGGACAACAAGTACAAGAAGCTCTGCGCCGAGGAGGACCGCGACGAGGACCAGGACGGCATCCCGGACATCTACGAACAGGACGACCCGGCGTACCACCTGCGCATGGCGGCGATCCTCGAAGCGAAGGCCGCGGAGCACCGCCGCCGGGCGGAAGTCGCCTCCGGGCGCACCACCGGCGACGATGGTCCGGCATGATCTGAGTGTCCTCACCACCGCCGAAGACGGGCGGAACACCCAAGGCGGACCCGTTTCGGGCCGCCGAGGACGCGCAGACGAGGGAGCGACGACGATGAGGGAGCAGCGATGAGCGCAGCCGACGACGGTGCCGAACGCAGCCTCGGCCAGCTGGTGGCGACGGCCACCGCGGAGCTGTCCGCGCTGGTGCACGACGAGATCGCGCTGGCCAAGGCCGAACTGCGGGAGGACGCCAAGCGGGTCGGCGTGGGCGGCGGCGCGATCGCCGCGGCGGGGACCCTGGCGCTCTTCTCGCTGCCGGTGCTGAGCTTCGCGGCGGCGTACGGCATCCACAACCTGGGCCTCGGCCTCGCCTGGTCGTTCCTGATCACGGGCGGTGCGTTCCTGGTGCTCGCGGGGCTGCTGGGGCTGCTGGCCGTCAACAAGCTGAAGAAGATCAGCAAGCCGGAGCGGACCATGGCGTCGGCCAAGGAGACGGCCGCCGTCCTGAGCACGGTCAAGCCGCACCCCCGTCCCGTGACGGACACGCGCCCTGCGGACGCATCTGTGACACGCTCGTCCGTATGACGGTGCCCGATACCTCCGCAGCGCCCGTGTCTCCCGAACCCGCCAAGGGCCCGGACCCGTCCGCGCCGGCGGTCTCCGCCGCGTCGCCGACGGTGGTGGTGCGCCCGGACGGGCCGTGGACGCACCGGGATGTCGCGGCGAACGGGGCGCGGTTCCATATCGCCGAGATGGGCGAGGGGCCGCTGGTGCTGCTGCTGCACGGTTTCCCGCAGTTCTGGTGGACGTGGCGGAACCAGCTCCCCGCACTGGCGGAGGCCGGGTTCCGGGCGGTCGCGATGGACCTGCGCGGTGTGGGCGGCAGCGACCGCACCCCCCGGGGCTACGATCCGGCCAATCTCGCCCTGGACATCACCGGGGTGGTCCGCTCGCTCGGCGAGCCGGACGCGGCCCTGGTGGGCCACGACCTCGGCGGCTATCTGGCGTGGACGGCGGCCGTGATGCGGCCGCAGTTGGTGCGGCGGCTGGTGGTGTCGTCGATGCCGCACCCGAGGCGGTGGCGCTCGGCGATGCTCACCGACCCGCAGCAGACCGCCGCCGGGTCGTACGTCTGGGGCTTCCAGCGGCCGTGGATCCCGGAGCGCCGGCTGGTCGCGGACGACGCGACGCTGGTCGGCCGGCTGATCCGGGACTGGTCCGGGCCGCGGCAGCCGGAGGACGCGGCGGTCGACGTGTACCGGCGCGCGATGACGATCCCGTCGACGGCGCACTGCTCGGTCGAGCCCTACCGGTGGATGGTGCGGTCGATGGCGCGGCCGGACGGCATCCAGTTCAACCGGCGGATGAAGCGACCGGTGCGCGTTCCGACGCTGCACGTCCACGGGTCGCTCGATCCGGTGATGCGGACCCGGAGCGCGGCGGGCTCGGGCGAGTATGTGGAGGCTCCGTACCGCTGGCGCCTCTTCGACGGGCTCGGGCACTTCCCGCACGAGGAGGACCCGGCCGCGTTCTCGGCGGAACTGATCGGCTGGCTGAAGGACCCGGAGCCGGACCGGTAGGGACGGGCCCGCGGTCGCCGAAACGGAGGATCGAACAGGTGGCCGAGGATCGGTCATTGCCTCGTGCATAGGCCAAATGCCTCCCCCGACGGCGATTACCGACCTTCCACCCCGGGCACAGGACCGGGTATGGGCTGGACGCACGACCATCGCGACCTGACTCAGCAGCGCGGCGCCGATGACGATGCCGCGGTGACTGTGGTGACCGAAGCATCCGAGAGGGTGGAGGGACCGCACGGCGGCCTCCTCCGGCCTGGGGACGGTACGGACCCCCAGCTCGGCATCCCGCGCATCATCCGGCGCCGCGCGCGCTGGGTGTCGGCGCGGCTGCGCCATCCTCGCGGGCGCTGACCGCCGGGCCTACGCCCGGCCCACCACCCGTGTCACGGGGCTCGCGGCGGTCGCACGGCTCCCTTCACGCCCCGCGGCACCCCCGGGACCGGCCGTCCACGGCACGCGTCAGAGGGCGCACCCCTGGGTGTCGGCCCGCTCCACGGCCGTACGCCCGTCCACGACGTCGTCGTGGACCTCGTCCGCCGTCAGCGCGTACCCCGTGTCCGCGTCGTCGAGTGACTTGGCGAAGACCACGCCGTACACCCGTCCGTCCGGTGTGAGCAGCGGGCCACCGGAATTGCCCTGCCGCACGGTCGCGTACAGCGAGTAGACGTCACGCCGGACGTAACCGCGGTGGTAGATGTCGGGGCCATTGGCGTCCACGCGGCTGCGGACCCGGGCGGACCGGACGTCGTAGGCGCCGTTCTCCGGGAAGCCCGCGACGATGGCGCTCATCCCGCTCTCCGCCTCCGCGCGGGCGAAGCGCAGCTCGGGGGCGCGCAGGCCGGGGACCTGGAGGACGGCGATGTCGCGCTTCCAGTCGTAGAGCACCACCTTGGCGTCGAGCAGCCGGCCGCGCCCGCCGACCTGCACCGTCGGGTCCGTCACCCCGCCGACGACGTGGGCGTTGGTCATCACCCGCTGCGGGGCGAACACGAAGCCGCTGCCTTCCAGCACCTTGCCGCAGCCCGGCGCGTTGCCGACCACCTTCACGACGCTCCGCTGCGCCTCGGCGGCGACGGTGCTGCCCGACAGCGCGGGGTCGGGGGCCGGGACGGAAGTGATCGGCTCCGTCGAGAAGGGGGCGAAGACCTGCGGGAAGCCGTTCTGGGCCAGGGCCGTGCTGAAGTCCGCGAACCAGGTGTTGGCCTCCGCGGGCACCACCCGGGCGACGCCGAGCAGCACCTTCGAGGTACGGACCTGCTTGCCGAGCGTCGGCAGCGAGGTACCCGCCAGGGCGGAGCCGATCACCCAGGCGACCAGCAGCATGGCCACCACGTTGACCAGCGCGCCGCCCGTCGCGTCCAGGGCGCGGGCCGGGGACCAGGTGATGTGGCCGCGGAGCCGGTTGCCCAGGTGGGTGGTGGCGGCCTGGCCCACCGAGGCGCAGACGATCACGATGACCACCGCCGCGACGGCCGCCGGGGTGCCCGGGGTGCGGTCCCCGGTCGCGCTGTCCCAGATCACGGGCAGCGCGTAGAGGGCGGCCAGCCCGCCGCCGAGGAAGCCGATCACCGAGAGCACGCCCACCACGAACCCCTGGCGGTAGCCGATGACCGCGAACCAGGCGGCGGCCAGCAGCAGCACGATGTCCAGAACGTTCACCGAAGGGTGCCTCGCATTGCGGTTGTCGACGGTGGTGACGGGGCGGGGTGTGCCGGTGGGTGTTGTGCGGTGCGGGTGCGACGGGGTGCGGGCCGTGCCGCCGCCGTGGTCAGGCGGTCCGGTCGAGCAGCACCTCCCGGCCGGCGTCCCAGGGCCGCTCCCAGCCCGCGAAGTGCAGGATGCGGTCGATCACCCCGGCGGTGAAGCCCCAGACCGTCGCGGAACCCACGTGGAAGACGGGGCCTCGGTGACCGCTGGGGTGGACGGCGGTCGCCCGGTTGGCCGGATCGGTGAGCTCGGCGACGGGGACGGTGAAGACGCGGGCCGTCTCCGCGGGGTCGACCGGCCCGACCGGGCTGGGCTCGCGCCACCAGCCGAGGACCGGTGTCACGACGAAGCCGCTCACCGGAATGTAGAGGTCCGGCAGCACGCCGAAGACCTGGACGCCCGAGGGGTCGAGGCCGGTCTCCTCCTCGGCCTCGCGCAGCGCGGCGCGGACCAGGCCGCCGTCGGCCGGATCGCCGTCCTCCGGGTCGAGGGCGCCGCCGGGGAAGGACGCCTGGCCGGCGTGCGAGCGCAGGGTGCCGGACCGTTCGAGAAGCAGCAGCTCGGGACCGTCCTGGCCCTCGCCGAAGAGGACCAGCACCGCGGAGAGGCGCCCTCCGGTCTCCGGCGGCAGGAAGCGGCTCAGCTGGTGCGGCTCGACGGTCGTCAGGAAGCGCGCCACCGGTTCCAGCCACTCGGGCAGCCCCTCGGCGGTCACGGTGATCTCACGGCTGTCGCGGCCGTACGTGCTCCTCATGCGCTTCCCCAATGTTCCCGACGATCTTCCCGGCGGCTGCCGGGCGTTCCCTGGTCTTCCGGCGGAATCCGCGCCGTGCCTCCGCGCGGTGGCACCCTCACTCGGCTCCCAGCGGGGGCGCGGGCGGGCCCGGGAAGTCCGGCGGAGGCTTCAGGCGCTGGCCCGGCAGGCCGCCCTTCTCGTACTTGAGCAGTTTCCGCGCTTTCTCCGGGTCCGTCTCGCCCTCGCCGTAGGCGGGGCAGAGCGGGGCGATCGGGCAGGCGCCGCAGGCGGGCTTGCGGGAGTGGCAGATGCGGCGGCCGTGGAAGATGACGCGGTGCGAGAGCATCGTCCAGTCGCTCTTGGGGAAGAGCGCGCAGACCTCGGCCTCGATCTTCTCCGGGTCGGTCTCCGCCGTCCATCTCCAGCGCCGGACGAGCCGCTGGAAGTGCGTGTCGACCGTTATCCCGGGGACGCCGAAGGCGTTGCCCAATACGACGTTGGCCGTCTTGCGCCCGACACCCGGGAGCCTGACGAGGTCCTGGAGCCGGCCGGGCACCTCGCCGCCGAAGTCGTCACGGAGGGCGGCGGAGAGCCCGAGCAGGGAGCGGGCCTTGGCGCGGAAGAAGCCCGTCGGGCGGATCAGCTGCTCCAGCCGCTCCGGGTCGGCCGCCGCCATGTCCTCGGGCGTGGGGTACGCCTCGAAGAGGGCCGGGGTGGTCTGGTTGACGCGCAGGTCGGTGGTCTGGGCGGAGAGGACCGTCGCCACGAGGAGCTGGAAGGGGTTCTCGAAGTCCAGCTCGGGGTGGGCGTAGGGGTACACCTCGGCGAGCTCGCGGTTGATCCGCCGGGCGCGCCGGACGAGCGCGGTCCGCGACTCCGCGGGGGCTCCGCCGCCGCTCGCGGTCGGCGCCGAGCTCTTCCCGGCGGCGTTCTTGGCCGTCGCGGCCTTCTTGGTGGCCACGCCCTTCTTGGTGGCCGCTGTCTTCTTGGCGGACACCGGCTTCCCGGCCGGGGTCTTCCCGGCTGTGGCCTTCTTGGCCCCGGCCTTCTCGGCCGCGACCTTCTTCGCCGGAGCCTTCTCGGCGGGGGCCTTCTTCACCGCGGCCTTCTTCGCCGCCGTTCTCCCGGCGGCGGCGCGGCCGGCGGAGCCCGTCGTCGGGGCGGCGCCCGCGGCCGAGTCGCCACCGTCGGCCGGCCGCGCCCCCCGTTCGGCCGACGACGTGGCCTCCGTCTTCCCGCCCGACGTCCGGCCGCCCTCTCCCCGGGCCGACGATTTGGTGGTATCTGCGTCTTTTGCGGTTTTCACCGCGGGCTGTTCGCCCACAGCGGAATCGCGGGTCGAGGTCACCCTCCCGGCCCCCTTGCCCTGTGCTCTCACCGGCGTATTGGACACCCGGCCAGACTAAAGCCCGGCACTGACATCCGCCCCGAGCGCGGGAAAAGCACAGCCCAATCGGACCCCTGCCGTAGGGCTTCCGGCGACGATGCGCCACACTTGTGTTTGATCACACAGTTTTACCGACGGGCATCATGGGGACCACGGTCCTCTGTGCATGTCGACAAGGAGAGAACTCGTGGACGACGTTCTGCGGCGCGCCCCGCTCTTCGCGGCGCTCGATGACGAGCAGGCCGCTGAGCTGCGCGCCTCCATGGGCGAGGTCACTCTCGCGAGGGGCGACGCCCTGTTCCACGAAGGCGACCCGGGCGACCGCCTCTACGTGGTGACCGAGGGCAAGGTGAAGCTTCACCGCACCTCCCCCGACGGCCGCGAGAACATGCTCGCCGTCCTGGGACCCGGCGAGCTGATCGGCGAACTGTCCCTCTTCGACCCCGGGCCGCGCACCGCCACCGCGACCGCCCTCACCGAGGTCAAGCTCCTCGGCCTGGGCCACGGCGACCTCCAGCCGTGGCTGAACGCCCGCCCGGAGGTGGCCACCGCCCTGCTGCGCGCGGTCGCGCGCCGGCTGCGCCGCACCAACGACTCCATGTCGGACCTCGTCTTCTCGGACGTCCCCGGCCGTGTCGCCAAGGCGCTGCTCGACCTGTCGCGCCGCTTCGGCGTGCAGTCCGAGGAGGGCATCCACGTGGTGCACGACCTCACCCAGGAAGAGCTGGCCCAGCTCGTGGGCGCCTCCCGGGAGACGGTCAACAAGGCCCTCGCCGACTTCGCCGGCCGCGGCTGGCTGCGCCTGGAGGCCCGCGCCGTGATCCTGCTGGACGTCGAGCGGCTGGCCAAGCGCTCGCGCTGACCCCGCGGGAGCCGAGCCGCGCCCGCCCGTAGGAGGGTCCCGTTCCGACGGGGCCCTCCTACGGCGTGCTCCGGACGTCGAACAGGCTGACGCGCCCGCCGGACCGGCTAGATCAGCCCGTGCTCGCTCAGGTAGTCCAGCTGCGCCCTGACCGACAGCTCCGCCGCCGGCCACACCGCGCGGTCCACGTCCGCGTACACGTGCGCCACCACCTCGGCCGGAGTGCGGTGCCCCGCCTCGACGGCGGTCTCCACCTGGGCGAGGCGCTTGGCCCGGTGGGCCAGGTAGTACTCCAGGACCCCGCGCGCGTCGTCCAGTACGGGGCCGTGGGCGGGCAGGACCGTCCGTACGTCCTCCTCGACGGCGAGCGACCGCAGTCGGCGCAGTGAGTCGAGGTAGTCGCCGAGCCGCCCGTCGGGGTGGGCGACGACGGTGGTGCCCCGGCCGAGGACGGTGTCCCCGGTGATCACGGCACGGTCCGCCGGCAGGTGGAGGCAGACGGAGTCCGCCGTGTGGCCGGGCGCGGGGACGACCCGCAGCTCCAGCCCCCCGACGGTGATCACGTCGCCCGCGGCGAGCCCCCCGCCGCCGACCCGCAGGGCCGGGTCCACCGCCCGCACCGGCGCGCCCGTCAGCTCGGCGAAGCGCTCGGCGCCGCCGGAGTGGTCGAGGTGCCCGTGGGTGAGCAGGGCCAGCACGATCCGCCGGCCCGACTCCTCGGCCGCGGCGATGACGGCCCGCAGGTGGGACTCGTCCAGCGGGCCGGGGTCGACGACCACCGCCTCGGCGGACCCGGGCTCGGCCAGCAGCCAGGTGTTGGTGCCGTCGAGCGTCATCGCGGACGGATTGGGCGCGAGGACGCAGGTCGCGCGCGGAGTGGCGGGACCGGCCGGGCTGCCCGCGCGGGGGCGCCCCGGCGGTTCGGCGGGTACGGCTGCGTACGTCATGCGTCGGCTCCCGGAGTCGCGGTCGCTGGGGTGTGCGGAGGACCGGACGAGAGGTGCTTGGTGAACTCCTCGTGCCCGGGCCAGCTCAGCACGATCTCTTCCCCGACGAGCCGGGCGCGTGCGAGCACCGGAGTGAGATCCCGCTCACCCGCCGACGCCAACACCGCGGGCACGTCCTCGTACGGCAGCAGCGCGCGCAGCGTCGAGACGGTGGGCGGCATCATCAGCAGCTCGCCGCGGTCGTATCCGGCGACGGCCTCGGCCGGGCGGATCCAGACGGCCCGGTCGGCCTCGGTGGAGACGCCGGCGGTGCGCTGGCCGTCGGGCAGGGCCGCCACGAAGAACCAGGTGTCGTACCGCCGGGGTTCGAACTCCGGGGTGATCCAACGGGCCCAGCCGCCCAGCAGGTCACTGCGGAGCAGCAGTCCGCGCCGTTCCAGGAAGTCGCCGAACGACAGCTCGTGGCCGGCGAGCGCGGCCCGGTCGGCCTCCCACTCCGCGCCGGTGGTGTCCGCGACGACCGTGGCCGGGTCCGGCCCGGCGAGCAGCACGCCCGCCTCCTCGAAGGTCTCGCGGACGGCCGCGCAGACGACGGCCTGCGCCACCTCCGGCTCGACGCCGAGCCGGGCGGCCCACTCCCCCGGCGAGGGGCCGGCCCAGGGCACGTCGCGTTCGTCGCGGGGATCTACCGCGCCGCCCGGATACGCGTACGCGCCCCCGGCGAAGGCCATGGAGGTGCGTCTGCGCAGCATGTGCACGGCCAGGGCGCCGTCGGCGCCGGTCCGCAGCAGCAGGACGGTGGAGGCGCGCCGGGGCGGTACGGGCTCGAGCTCGCCGTGCGCGAGCCGCCGGATCCGGTCGGGCCACTCGGGCGGATACCACTGGCCGTTCTCACGACCGCTCGCACGGTCGTCCGCTCCGCCGCCGCCCGTCCGGCCGTTCGTCGTCACCATGGCCGGATGCTATGCGCTGGTGCGCGGATGTTCGAGGGGGCGCGGGAGGCCCGGGACGCTCGGCGCCACCGATCTCCGCGCCCCGAACTCGTCACGGCGCGACGGAACTCGGAACCCGTCGGGGCGTGACGGCACTCGGCCGGTCCTCACCGCGCACCCTCACCGAACCCGGCCCGACAGCGGGGCGGTTCCGGTCGGCCGTGACCGGGAGACCCCGACCGCCCTCGCAACGAACCGGACCTCAGTCCGCGACCTCCACCTGGAGCTCGACCTCGACCGGCGCGTCGAGCGGCAGCACCGCGACGCCCACCGCGGACCGCGCGTGCACGCCCTTGTCGCCGAGGACTTCGCCCAGCAGCTCACTGGCACCGTTCAGCACGCCGGGCTGGCCGGTGAAGTCGGGTGCGGAGGCGACGAAGCCCACCACCTTCACCACCCGGACGATCCGGTCCAGATCGCCGACGACCGACTTCACGGCGGCCAGGGCGTTGAGCGCGCAGACGCCCGCCAGCTCCTTGGCCTGCTCGGGGCTGACCTCGGCGCCGACCTTGCCCGTGACGGGAATGGACCCCTTCACCATGGGCAGTTGGCCCGCGGTGAAGACGTACGCGCCACTGCGCACGGCCGGCTGGTAGGCGGCCAGCGGAGGGACGACGTCCGGCAGGGTCAGCCCGAGCTCCGCGAGCTTGCCCTCGACGGCACTCACGCCTTTTCCCGCTTCAGGTAGGCCACGAGCTGCTCGGGGTTGTTCGGCCCGGGAACGACCTGGACGAGCTCCCAGCCGTCCTCGCCCCAGGTGTCCAGAATCTGCTTGGTCGCGTGCACCAGAAGCGGCACGGTCGCGTATTCCCACTTGGTCATGGCCCGACTGTAATGCCTCACACTGACAGCCTCGTGCGTAGCCCGCGCGGCGACTGGTTAGGCTCCGCACCATGAGCAGGCTCCATGTCGTCAGTGGCAAGGGCGGTACCGGCAAGACCACCGTCGCCGCCGCTCTCGCCCTCGCCCTCGCGGCCGAGGGGAAACGCGCACTGCTGGTCGAGGTCGAGGGCCGGCAGGGCATCGCCCAGCTCTTCGAGACGGAGGCACTCCCCTACGAGGAACGCAAGATCGCGGTCGCTCCCGGGGGCGGCGAGGTGTACGCGCTGGCCATCGACGCCGAGCGTGCCCTCCTCGACTACCTCCACATGTTCTACAAGCTCGGCAGCGCGGGCCGGGCCCTGAAGAAGCTCGGCGCGATCGACTTCGCGACGACCATCGCCCCGGGGCTGCGGGACGTCCTGCTGACCGGCAAGGCGTGCGAGGCCGTACGCCGGAAGGACCGCGCCGGCCGCTTCGTCTACGACCACGTCGTGATGGACGCCCCGCCGACCGGCCGCATCACCCGCTTCCTCAACGTCAACGACGAGGTGGCGGGACTGGCCCGGATCGGTCCCATCCACAACCAGGCGCAGGCCGTGATGCGCGTCCTCAAGTCGCCGCAGACGGCGGTGCACCTGGTGACGCTGCTGGAGGAGATGCCGGTCCAGGAGACGGTGGACGGCGTCGCCGAGCTGCGTGCCGCGGGGCTGCCGGTCGGGGGCGTGGTCATCAACATGGTGCGTCCGGAGGTGCTCGACGAGGCCGCCGTAGAGGAGGCCGCGAACGGTCGGCGCGACGCCGTCGCCGCGGCCCTCGCCGAGGCCCTGGCCCGGACGTCGTCCGGCGGCGGGAGCCGGGCGGGTGCGACGGGCGCCCTGGTCGGGCCGCTGCTCGACGAGGCGCGCGAGCACACCGGACGGCTGGCGCTCGAACGCCTCGGCCGCTCCCGGCTGGCGGAACTGTCGCTTCCGACCAGCGAATTGCGGCTGCTGGGGGACGGGGTGGACCTGGCCGGCCTGTACCGCATGGCCCGTGCGCTGCGGGAGCAGGACATCGTCCGGCGGGACGCCGGCGAGCGGGAGCGCGCGGCGCGGCGGACCACCACGTCGCACGACGGGACGCCGCGTGACGTCACACCGCACGACGTCACCTCCCACGACGTCACGAGCCGAACGGCCGAGGAGGGGGCCCAGTGAGCCTGGACAGGACGACCGCGCTCGACATCGACCCCATCCTGGACGACCGCCGCACCCGGATCGTGGTCTGCTGCGGATCCGGCGGGGTCGGCAAGACGACGACCGCCGCGGCGCTGGGCCTGCGGGCCGCGGAGCGCGGCCGGCGGGTGGTCGTGCTCACCATCGACCCGGCGCGGCGGCTCGCGCAGTCGATGGGGATCGAGGAGCTGGACAACGTGCCGCGCCGGGTGCCCGGCGTCGACGCGGCCGCCGGCGGTGAACTGCACGCCATGATGCTCGACATGAAGCGGACCTTCGACGAGATCGTCGAGGCGCACGCCGACAAGGAGCGCGCCCGGGCGATCCTGGAGAACCCCTTCTACCAGTCGCTGTCGGCCGGCTTCGCCGGGACGCAGGAGTACATGGCCATGGAGAAGCTCGGCCAGCTCCGCTCCCGCGACGAGTGGGACCTGATCGTCGTCGACACCCCGCCGAGCCGTTCGGCGCTGGACTTCCTGGACGCGCCGAGCCGGCTGGGGTCGTTCCTGGACGGCAAGCTCATCAAGCTGCTGATGGCGCCGGCGAAGATCGGCGGGCGCGCCGGGATGAAGTTCCTGGGCGTCGGGATGTCGGTGATGAGCGGGCCCCTGAACAAACTGATGGGCGCTCAACTGCTGCGTGACGTACAGACCTTCGTGGCGGCGATGGACACCATGTTCGGCGGATTCCGTACCCGCGCCGATGCCACGTACCGCCTGCTCCAGGCTCCGGGAACGGCGTTCCTCGTCGTCGCCGCCCCCGAACGGGACGCGCTGCGGGAGGCCGCCTACTTCGTCCAGCGACTGGCCGCCGAACGAATGCCGCTGGCAGGGCTGGTGCTGAACCGGGTGCACGGCAGCGGTGCCGCGCGGCTCTCCGCCGAGCGGGCGCTGGCGGCGGCCGAGGCGTTGGCCGACGAGACCGGTGGGCCGGACGAGCCCGTGCGGTCCCCGGCGCACGCGGGTGGCACCACGACGGCGGATTACGCAGAAAATCTTGCCGGTTCCGGCATTGTGGATCGTGGCAGCGGGCAAGCTGGGACACGTACCGCTGACGACCCTGGCACCGTCACTCCCCTCGACACATCCTCTCCCGAGAGCGGCTTCCCCCAGCCCGTGTCACCCGGAGTGCCCACGATGTCGGCAGACTCCGCGGCACCGTCAGGAACAGCAGCTCCGGCAGCGCCGGCACCATCGGGATCCGCATCCGTGTCATCGTCCTCGTCGTCGATGTCGTCCACGCCATCGGCGACAGCGGCGTCATCGACCGCGGACGCGGATTCCGTCGGTGCCGGGCGGGCGGGTTCCGACGAGGAGTCCACCGTCGCGGAGGCCCCGGGTTCAGCAGGAGCAGTGGGTTCAGCAGGAGCAGTGGGTTCGGCAGGAGCGGCGGGCACGGCAGGAGCGGGGGGTTCCGCGGGAGTGGACACCACGCTCTCCACCGAGAAGCTCGCCGCCGGGCTTCTGCGTCTGCACGCGGAGCGCATGCGGGTGCTCGCGCGCGAGCGGCGCACCCGGGACCGCTTCACCGCGCTGCACCCGGACGTCCCGGTGGCCGAGGTGCCGGCGCTCCCCGGTGACGTGCACGACCTGGCCGGGCTGCGGGCCATCGGCGACCGGCTGGCCGGACAGCCGGTCGCGGCCGACGGGCCGGACGGCGAGGCTGCCGATGGCTCGGTGCCGTCCCAGCCGGGGCCGGACCGGGCGGAGTAGCCGCGGCCGCGAACCGTGGCGCCTGACGGAGGAAGGTCCGACGAGGCACGGGCCGGGCGGCGTGGTGAAACGGAGGGGCCGGGAGACCGGAGGGAGCGGCAGACCCTGAGTCGGCCCGCGTACGTCGGCCGGTCTACCCGGCCGCCGCGTACGCGTCGTACTCCTCCTCGCCCAGCGGCAGGAGGCCGGCGCCGCGCTCGTACTCGGTACGGGCGGTCTCCAGCAGCCTGCGCCAGGACGTGACCGTCGGCCTGCGGCGGAGCAGTGCCCGCCGCTCGCGCTCGGTCATCCCGCCCCAGACGCCGAACTCGACGCGGTTGTCGAGCGCGTCGGCCAGGCACTCGGTGCGGACCGGACACCCGGTGCAGACCGCCTTGGCCCTGTTCTGCGCTGCGCCCTGAACGAACAGTTCATCCGGATCGGTAGTGCGGCAGGCGGCCTGCGCACTCCAGTCGGTTACCCAGCCCATGCTGGCGCCGTCCTCTCCCGAATTGAGGCTCCCCCACGGCGGCAGCGGCATATTCACCGTTGCCAGTTGAGGACGTTACGGAAGCAGGACAGGGGGCAACACCCCCTTCGGGCCCAATCTTGAATGGCCCGAACGGACTATGCGTACGCGGCAGATCACCCAACGGAGTGACCTGACGACATCAGAGACTTTCCTGTGCAGACAGGGACACTTCACCCTTCTCGCACTGGACACCCAGTAACACTTGCGGCAATACGGACACACCTCATCACCTACAGGAGTGAAGGCACAGGTGATGCTGAAGAAGCCGCAGTGGCTGGCGTAAAACAGCGTAGGCGAACACACGGGCGTCTGTCCGCCGAATGAGAACGTAGGCTTTCCTTCATGGCTATGAAGCGCTCGGGCGGGGGGGCCTCTTCAGGGGCCCAGCAGGCCGCCAAGTTCCTCGGCGTCAGCGTCCTCTCCGGAGTTCTGCTGGCCGGTCTGGCCCTGCCGGCCGTCGGCGCGTTCGGCCTGGCGGCCAAGGGGACGGTGGAGGGGTTCGACGAACTCCCCGCCAACCTCAAGACTCCCCCGCTCAGCCAGCGCACGATCATCCTCGACTCCGAAGGCGGGGAGATAGCCAAGGTCTACTCCCGCGACCGCACGGTCGTCCCGCTGAGCCGGATCTCGCCGTACATGCAGAAGGCGATCGTCGCCATCGAGGACGCGCGCTTCTACGAGCACGGCGCGGTCGACCTCAAGGGCGTGCTCCGCGCCCTCAACCGCAACGCCCAGAGCGGCGGTGTCTCCGAGGGCGCGTCCACCCTCACCCAGCAGTACGTCAAGAACGTCTTCATCGAGGAGGCCGGCGACGACCCGGAGAAGGTCGCCGTCGCCACGCAGCAGACCATCGGCCGCAAGGTCAAGGAGCTGAAGTACGCCATCCAGGTGGAGAAGGAGCTGGGGAAGCAGCGCATCCTCGCCAACTACCTGAACATCACCTTCTTCGGGCAGCAGGCGTACGGCGTCGAGGCCGCCTCACAGCGCTACTTCAGCAAGCACGCCAAGGACCTCAGCCTGGGCGAGTCCGCGCTGCTGGCCGGCATCGTCCAGTCGCCCAGCCGCTTCGACCCGGTCAACGCGCCCAAGGAGGCCACCAAGCGGCGGAACCTGGTCCTCCAGCGGATGGCGGACCTGAAGAACATCACCCCCGCGCAGCTGGCCGCCGAGAAGGCGAAGCCGATCAAGCTCAATGTGAGCCGCCCCAAGAGCGGCTGCATCACCGCCGTCAACGGCGCCGGCTTCTTCTGCGACTACGTCCGCCAGACCTTCCTCCAGGACCCCGCCTTCGGCAAGACGAAGGAGGCCCGCGCCAAGCGGTGGAACGAGGGCGGCATGACGATCCGCACCACCCTCGATCCGCAGACGCAGAAGTCGGTGCAGAAGTCGATCACCGACCACGTCTACCAGGGCGACCAGGTGGCCACCGCGATCTCCATCGTGGAGCCGGGGTCGGGCAAGGTGCTGGGCATGGGCCAGTCGAAGCCGTACGGCTTCGGCAAGAACCAGACCCAGATCAACCTGTCGGCCAACCACGACATGGGCGGCTCGACCTACGGCTTCCAGCCCGGTTCCACCTTCAAGCCGATCATCGCGGCGGCGGCGCTGGAGGAGGGCAAGTCGGCGAACCAGGTGTACCCCTCGCCGTACAGCATGTCGTACCCCTCCGAGATCGAGGGCTGCAAGAGCACCTGGAAGAACGGCGGGGACACGGTCAGCAACGAGAACCGGAGCGAGGTCGGCCCGTACGGGATGGCGGAGGCGACCGCGAAGTCGGTCAACACCTACTTCATCCAGCTGCTGGAGGACGTCGGGCTCTGCCCGGCGGTGAAGATGGCGGACAAGCTGGGCCTCACGCTCACCCCGAAGAACCAGGTCCCCTCCATGGCCATCGGCGGTTCCCAGGGCATGGCCCCGCTGAACATGGCCGCCGCCTACGCGGCGTTCGCCAACCGCGGCACGTACTGCACCCCCGTCGTCATCACCTCCGCGCTGGGCCCGAACGGCAAGCCGCTGAACATCCCCAAGTCGCAGTGCTCGCGCGCGATGTCGGAGCAGACGGCCGAGACGATCAACACCCTGCTCAAGGGCGTCGTCGAGGACGGCACGGGCAAGGAGGCGGGCCTCAGCGGCCGCGACAGCGCGGGCAAGACGGGTACGACGGACGGCCGGAAGGCGGCCTGGTTCGTCGGCTACACCCCGAACATGGCCGGTGCCGTCTGGGTCGGCGGCGCGGGCGACGAGGTGCAGATGGAGGACATCACCATCGGCGGCGTCTACCACGCCCAGGTCTACGGCGGTGACACCCCCGGCCCCATCTGGCGCGACGCCATGAGCGGCGCCCTGGAGAGCAGGTCCGCCCCCACCTTCGACACGGTGCCCGGCATCGACACCGGGGACTCCGACAAGGACAAGGGGGACAAGAAGGGGAAGGGCAAGAAGGGCGGCGGCTCGGGCCGGCAAGGCAACAAGCCCGCGAAGAACGGGAAGCCCGGGAAGCCTGGCGGGAACGACAAGCCAGGCCGGGATCACTGAGGCGCCAGGAGCACAAGGGAGGGGCCTGCCGGACCGCGAACGGTCCGGCAGGCCCCTCCCTCTTGTTTATGGGGTCCTGATGTGGGCCCGTTGTCGGCGCCTTGGGAAAGCCGCCGCTCGCTAGGAGAGCTGCCGCTTGACCTCGGCGGAGACCCGGCCGCCCTCGGCGCGGTTGCCGACCTTGGGCTTGACGATCTTCATGACGGCGCCCATGGCCTTCGGCCCCTCGACCCCGCCGCTCTTCGCCTCCGCCACGGCCTCGGCGACGAGCACGGTGAGCTCCTCGTCCGACAGCTGCTGCGGCAGATATCCGGCGAGGACCTCGCCCTCCGCCCGCTCCCGCTCGGCGGAGTCGGCCCGACCGCCCTTCGCGAACGCGTCCGCGGCCTCCCGGCGCTTCTTCGCCTCGCGCGTGATCACCTTCAGGACCTCGTCGTCGGAGAGCTCACGGGCCTGCTTGCCCGCGGTCTCCTCGTAACCGATCGCGGAGAGGGTGAGACGGAGGGTGGCGGAGCGCAGCTCGTCGCGCGCCTTGATGGCGGCCGTGAGGTCGTCCTGGAGCTTTGCCTTGAGCGTGGTCATGCCGCAATCTTCGCATCCCGCCCCCGCCCGTGCCCCGCATTAACGAGGGCACCGGCCCTTGCGGCCACTCGCCGGTCGCTCGCCCGCCGCCTGCCGGCCGCTCGCGGCCCACAACTCCCCTTGGGCACCCGGCCCGTGGCACGGCCGGCCCCCGCCGTCTGCGACCATGGCCGTATGCGCGCGCGATACGCAGTACCCCTGGGAATCACAGCAGTCGGCGCGGCGGGCATCGCCTACGCCGCCGGCTTCGAAGTCCGCTCCTTCCGGCTCCGGCGGGTGACCGTTCCCGTCCTGCCGCCCGGAATGCGGCCGCTGCGGGTGCTGCAGGTCTCGGACATCCACATGGTGAGCGGGCAGCGCAAGAAGCAGCGCTGGCTGCAGTCCCTCGCCGGCCTGCGCCCCGACTTCGTGATCAACACCGGTGACAACCTCTCCGACCCGGAGGGCGTCCCCGAGACCCTGGACGCGCTGGGTCCGCTCATGGAGTTCCCCGGCGCCTACGTCTTCGGCTCGAACGACTACTACGGGCCCAAGCTGCGGAACCCGGCCCGCTACCTCTTCGAGCGGGCCAGCGGACGGCACGGGCTCAACGGCAACGCGCCGGCCGTCGGCGTGATCCACAACCCCTGGGAGGGGCTGCGGGACGCCTTCGACAAGGCCGGCTGGGTCAACCTCACCAACACCAGAGGCCACCTCAAGATCGGCAGTAACGAGATCGCCCTCACCGGGCTCGACGACCCGCACATCAAGCGGGACCGGTACGACGCCGTCCAGGGCGGCCCGGTCGAGGACGCCGACTTCTCCCTCGCCGTCGTCCACGCCCCCTACCTGCGGGTCCTCGACGCCTTCACGGCCGACGGCTATCCCCTGATCCTCGCCGGCCACACCCATGGCGGGCAGCTCTGCATCCCCTTCTACGGGGCACTGGTCACCAACTGCGACATCGACACCGACCGGGTCAAGGGCCTCTCCACCCACCGCGCCGGCGGCCACCGCTCGTACCTCCACGTCTCGGCCGGCTGCGGCACCAACCGCTACACCCCCGTCCGCTTCGCCTGCCCCCCCGAGGCCACCCTCCTCGCCCTCACCCCGCGCGACGCCTGACCCGCGCCTCCTCCGGAGCTCCACAGGGGCCGCCTTCGGAAACGAGGGCGGCCCCTGCCGCTCCCCCACCTGCCCCCTCCCCAGGAACCGGATTTCGCCTCCCGGCTCCAGTCCGCTAAAGTAGAGCTCGTTGCAGCGGGGTGTAGCGCAGCTTGGCAGCGCGCTTCGTTCGGGACGAAGAGGTCGTGGGTTCAAATCCCGCCACCCCGACAGTGAAACACCAGGTCAGGCCCGGTGCTGAGAGATCAGCACCGGGCCTGATTTGCTCTGTGACCCCGTTTTGGGAGCCGTTTGGGAGCCAACTTCCAGAATCCGGCTCCCGGCGGCTCCCAGCGAGCGGCCGCCCGCTGTCCAGCCCGCTCTTTGCCGCTCACGCTGGGAAAGGGTCATCCCTACGGTTGTGCGAGGCCGATCACAGGCGGTACGACGATCGCCATGCACCGATGGTCTCCGTTAAATGACCGGCAGCTCGCACTCCTCACCCGCATCGGGGAAGGAACCGACCCCGTCACGTCGGACAGCCCAGAGCTCGCTCTCACCGCCCGCGCGCTCAAGGAGCGGCGTCTGATCACCATGCCCAAGCAGGATGGGAAGTGGCAGGCGGAGATCACTGACGCGGGGCGCTTCTACCTGGAACACGGCCATCACCCGGACCGGCCGGAACCGGCACCGCGCAAGCAGCGGTCGGCGGTTTCCGAGCAACGCACACGTCCTGCCCCTCCTCCGCAGAAGCAAGACACAGCTCCGTCCACGACGAAGCCGGCGCCGCAACGCGCCGCCAAGCCCCCACAGGCATCGCCGGCCGAAATCGGAGCCGCCTTGATCGCGGAGGTACAGCAGGCTGGGCGGTTCCTCCGGATCCCGAACCCCAGCGACCAGGAGCGAGCCCGCTACCGCAGGGCCTTCGACGCAGCCCGGCAGTGTGCGCCCGAGGGGTACCACCTGAAGTACAGCGGCCGGGCGAAGGGAGACTTCTTCCTCGGTCTGCTCAGGGTGTCCGGGGAGGACGACACCGAGTGGAACCGGATCCGGCTGGCGCGCAGCCGGGTGATCACCGATGTCGAGGACGTGATCGCCGCTGTCACTGCGGACCACAGCGCCTTCGAGGTCTCGGAGGAGGTCCTGCCGCGAGTCCTCTCGCTTCTCCGGCTCCTCGCCGAGCAGGCACTCGCCCGCCACGGCGAGATCACGGTCTCCAAGAAGCGCAAGCAGCCGAGGCCCCTGCTCACGGTTCACGGCAGGACGTACGAGGTCGGCTTCCGCGAACGGCAGAAGCAGGTCCGGTATGTGCCCAAGCAGCCGGGCCGACGTACATACGACTGGCAGCGGGTGACGCCGGCGCACAGGTTCGAGCCGTCGGGCGAGCTGGAACTGCTGATCAGCCAGCACTCGGGCTACGGCTACGGCCACAGCTACGGCTGGAAGAAGGAATGGGCCGACACAGCCAAGAAGCCGTTGGAGGAGCAGGTCGGTTCGGTCTTCCGGGCGCTGAAGGCGCGCGCGGAAGAGCAGGAGAGGGCTCGGCTGGAACGGGAGGCGGAGCAGCGGCGCCTGCGAGAGGAGCGGGAGCGGCAGGAGGCGGAGCGTCGGCGTCTGGAAGCGGAGCGAGAGGAGCGCCAGCGGCGGGAGTGGGAGTCGGCAGTCAGCGCCGCGTCGATCAAGGCGGTGCACGCCGTACGGGCGGAGCACTTCGGCACAGCCCTTGAGCAGTGGAAGGTGGCCGGAGAGATCCGAGTGTTCTGCGGCGCTCTGGACGAAGCCGCCGCGACATCGGACAACGCCGTCGAAGCCGAGAGGCTGCGAGAATGGTCGGCCTGGGGGAAGACGGAGGCCGACCGGCTGGACCCCACCATGAACGGCAAGGGCCTGGCCGCTCTCGACTTCCACGCGGAGCCGACTAGAGATCAACTACGGCCCTTCCTCGGCGGCTGGCACCCGCACCGGCCGGAGAAGGAGAAGCCTTCGGCACGGCCCGAGCCGCCGAAACCGGACCCGGAGCCGTGGCGCGGCTCTATCGACGCACGTCAGGATCAAGGCTGGCGATATGGACGCCAAGGTCGCGCTCAATGGTGGAGGCGATGACGCCGTGCCCACGGTCACGTAGAGCCTTGACCGCCTTCTCCACCAGCTGGCCGAGCCGGATGACCTCTTCGCGCAGTGCGACCAGCTCGTCGTAGCGCTCAGCCTTGTCCTCGCCGCACCACGCCCGGACGGTCCGCAGGACGGCCGCCTCCGCATCCAACTTGCGGTCGTCCCGACGACGGTACGAGTACCAGGAGGGCTGTGCGCGCTCCTGCTCGATGTCCTGCTGCTTGCGGTCCACCTCCGGGAGGATCTCGTCGGCGAGGCGGCCCGCCACCTGACGGGCGATGCGCTCGGTGACCGGCCAGCCGGCCAGACACATGCCGGCGCGGTTCTCGTGCACCATCGGGTCACTGACGAGCGCGGTGGCGTCCATTCCGATGAGCGGCGCTGTCTCGTCGAGTCGGCTCAGTTCCAGAACTCCTGCGTCCGCCACCCCTCGGCGGAGGCGCAGCCTGTTCTTCGGCCGGACGAACCCGAGTATCAGGCGCGCGGCCTCGAAATCCGTGCTGCCGCGTACGTGGCGTGACGCCTCGGCCAGTCTGAGCTCTGCGTCGTCATCCGCGCGGAACGCGTCGACGTCTGGCCACGGTGCTACCAGGCAGCCGGGACTGACCCATTCCTGCAGGCCGGCGTCATCGCCTTCCAGGAACCGGACATGGATCCAGTCAGACCTGCCACGGCCGCCCACCCGGACGATCTCCACCTGCCTGACAGGGCTGCCCAGCTCCTTCGACCTCGCTCGGTATGCCCAGTGCTCGCCAATCTCCATGTACCTATTGAGCCAGGTCCGTTGGCCCCGTTACGGGGCAATCGTCGTAACTGCTGGAGTGTGGCAATCACACCGAGTTGATGCGGCCTCGCGGAGGCATCGGGACATGGCTGCGCCCTCCGGCAGTGGTCGCCGGAGGGCACAGCACTTTGCTTGTTACGACTTGGCGGGCACCCGTGACACCTCGCGTGCCCGCAGGAGATCACTCAGTACGCGCACTGGTGACGTGGCACTCATGGTCAAACGTGCGTCGAGTGCTGCCTCCCACTGCTCGGTCAGCCCCTGCATGAGGCGCTTGCGCATGCCTGGGGTGACGTGGGCGTAGCGCGCCGAGACCGAGCCGTCGATGTGGCCCATGCGTTCGTCCATGAGCACCTTTTCGGTTCCCAGGTCCTCCATCATCGTCCGGTGGGTGTGGCGAAGGCCGTGAGGCGTGAGCCCCTTGGCTATCGGGAGCCAGCAGGCGTCGGCCCGGTCGCTGGCACCCCGACCTCGTGCCGGGACGCCGGGCCACGGCTCGCCGAGTAGGGGCACCGGCCGTGGCTCCTGCGGTGCCTTCTTCGGGTACCAGCCGGAGACTGCCGGCGTGAACAGCCAGGTCGCGAAACCGTTCCTGCGCCAGTGGGCGGCATGCTCCGGCACGACGCCGCCCCGCACGAACCGGAGGTTCGCGATGGCCTGCCCGACCTTCTCTCGCGTGGCCTCGGTGACGCGTTCTGGGTGGTTGAGGACGTTGGACACCGTGCCGGTCGAGACGCCGGCACGGCGGGCGACGTCGACGAGCTTCGCGCCCTGGTGGCCGCCTGTGCGGGCCGCGCCCTGCCCTCGGAAGGCGTAGGTCTTGCCGTGGCAGGGGCACGGCTTGGGCTTCGTGCGGGCGATGTGGTCGGCGACCAGCGCGGACAGCCAGTCCATCGAGTCGATGGTGCGGTAGCTGTCGTCCTTCGGTGGGCAGCGCACCAGCTCGCCCGTGTCGAGCTCGTACAGCTGCCACTCGACCCGGACGGCTCCAGGGCGGACGAATGCAGTCTCCAAGCCGACGATCTCGCCCCAGCGCATGCCGGTGTACCCCTTGAGGACCACGGCGACGAACTCGTCATCGCGGCCGGAGAGCAGGGCGGCGCGCTCGGCGGTCAGCAGGATGCCGAGCGCGTCGGTGACCACCTTCTCCGGGCCACGGTCTCGGGAGCGGCCGGCGCGTTTGCCGCGTCCGCGTCGCCTAGCGGCTGGGTTGGACGTGATGAGGCCCTCGTCGATCGCGTCCTCGAAGATCAGGTGGAGCGTCGAGCGCCAGGTCTTGACGCTGGAGGCCGCGTAAAGGGCCTTCTCCTTCTTCTCCCACAGGTCGACGTCCGTGCGCAGGATGCCAGCGAGCGCCTTGTCCTCGAACTCGGGGAGGAGATGCTCCTCGATGTGGCGCTTGTAGTTCTGCATGGTCGAGGCGGCCAGGTCCTGGGCCTCGTACCAGCGGTTCGCGTACTCGCCGAAGGTCTCCTGGCCGAGGGCCGGGTCGCGCCAGTCGCCGCGGCGGTACTTGTTCTCGGCCTCGGCCGCTGCCCGTTGGGCCTCGCCCTTGGTGGCGAACCTGATCGCCTTGCCGTTGTCGTCGACGACCGTGTTGTGCTTGCCGGGCGCGACTTTGTACCGGCCGCGCCAGTAGTTTCCGCGCTTCTCCGCGAAACCCAAGTTCCGCTGCCCCCCTCTTCGTTGTCGTCGGCTACGGCAGATTGGATCGGGTCAGGCGGCAGTGCCGTACTGCTGCTGTCGACGCGGCGGGCGGGCTCGTAGCCGGGTGGACGGAGCAACGATAGGGCGGCGAGGTTGCGCGGAGCCGGTCTGCGTACCGGGCTCGGAGAGCGGCTCGGTCGCCCGTGCGGCTGCCGGCGCGGGCTGGGCCGGCCGCTGCTCGTAGAGGCGGATGATCTCGGCGAGATGCTCGGCGGTGAAGCGGTAGGCACGGCCGACCCGGGTGTGCGGTATCAGGTGCCGTCGTGCGCGGTCCTTGACCCACCAGGCCGAGCATCCGAGGGTGTCGGCGATCTCCTCGGGGCGGTAGAGGCGGGGCGGAGGGGCGTCGGACGGCCTGTGGGGGACGGGCGCGGGCGTGGATCGGTGCAAGGGGGCGGCTCCTGGTCGGGAAGTCGGGGAGGGCTGCGTGGGCAGCTCAGGCGGCACCCGGCCCCTGGAGGAGGGCGGCGGGTGACACTTGCAGGGCTGCGGCGATGGCGACGAGGTCGTCGATATCGCATCGCCGCTTGGCGAGTTCGATGCGGGACAGCATCGTGTTGGACATAGGACGGCCCAAAGCGGTACACCGCGCGGCGGGTTGGCGCTGCCCAAGGCCGCGTTCCGTGCGAAGGATTTCGATGGTGCGAGCAGCCAGCATTCCTGCGGGCCCTATTTCCAGAGATCGTGCTGCCATGGCTCCAGTTGTAGCGTGCATTCGCCGGTTTGGTTAACCGGCGATTGTCGGCTATGTTGCGCCGCGCTCAATCGGTGAGCGAGGCGATCGGGGTGCTGCGCAAGGCCGGATCCCCGAACGGGCCCCGACACCAGAGAGCCTCTCTGACGTGGGGTGTTGTGTTGTAGCTTCGTCGCTCGCGGGACGTCAACGGCTTGCCGATGTGATCCTTCTGGCTCGGGATACGGGGCAACTATTTGGTCAACCGCCGATCGTGCCCTACCGTTTTCGCACCGCCCTCGCCGACTCGATTTCCAGCGGCATTTCTGCCGTGAGAGATTGCGCCGGATAGGGCTGGACTTGCGCGACCTGGGTGTGGCTATGTTGACGACACCCCCGGAAAGCGCGAGCGGCCATCAATGCACCGCGCCTCAGCGGCCGGACATCCCCCGCCCTTCACGCCCGTCCCGCCCCCGACCGACGGTGAACCGTGGGCACCCAGCCCACCGGTCACCGAGTGAGGACCGCCCCTCTTGGCACGAATCCGCACCATCAAGCCCGAAGCCTTCGTCTCCGAGTCCCTGGCCGCCGTCACCCTGACCGCCGAGCGCACCTTCTTCGGCCTGCTCACCCAGGCCGACGACCAAGGCCGCCACCGCGACCACGCCGCGATCATCGCCGGGCAGCTGTGGGTCCTGCGCCCCGAACACACGCCCGCCGACGTCGAGAAGGACCTCGCCCAGCTCGCCGACACGGGGCTGATATGCCGCTACAAGGGCTCGGACGACAAGCGCTACCTGCACATCGTCACCTGGCGGCAGCACCAGAAGATCAACCGCCCCAGCGCGAGCCGCCTTCCCGCCTGCCCGCACCACGACACACCGGTTCGCACCGCGCCCGGCGTCGGCGCCCCGACTGCGGGAGTCGGGATCACGGAGCCCCCACCACAGCCTCACGGAGTCCTCCGTGAGAGCTCCGGGCGAATACGCGAGCCTGCGGTGAATCCGGGCACCGATGAGGAAGTAGCAGGTCAGAGCGATTTCCGTGAGCCCTCCGTGAGGCAGCGGGGAGGGCTCAGTGAGGGAGCGGTGACACCTCACGGTCCGGATCTAGGACCTAGGATCATGGATCTAGGAGATACCCCTTCGGGGGGCGCGAGCGCCCCCGCACCCGGCACCGTCTCGGCCAACCAGCTCATCGCCGAGTACGCCGCCGCTTGCGCACACCGTCCGCCCGAGAACGTCCTGGGCCATCTCGGCCGGGAGGTGCGAAAGCTGCTCCTGGAGGGCATCGCACCCGCTCACGTCCGGGCCGGGCTCGACCTGCATCGCGCCAAGGGCCTGCATCCCAGCACTCTGCCGAGCCTCGTGCACGAGGCCATGAACGCGGCCCCCGCCGCGCCGGTTGTCCACAGGGCGTGGACAAACCCCGCTGACGTCGAAGCCGCCTACGGAGGTGACCTCTGACCGCCACCCTCACCCGCGAGCCCCACCGGGTCGGCCCGCTCGCCGACCGGCTCAACGGCATCCTTGCCAGTCGCGGCATCGACCTCGCCACCGCCGCCGTCGAGGAAGGGCACGTCGAGCCCGTCACCGCGCTGGAACTCGCTGACGCGAGGATCCCCGCCCGCTACCGCCGAGCCCTGGCCGACCACCCGAAGGTCACCGCCTGGGCCGACGAGATCGCCCGCGCCGGACGCCCCGGTCCCAGCGGGCCGGGCATCGCCGAAGGCCCGTCGCTGCTGATCGCCGGCCCCACGGGCACGGGCAAGACGTACCAGGCGTACGGCGCCATCCGCACCCTGCTCGGCCGAGGGGTCCGTCTGCGCTGGGAAGCGACCACCACCGCCGACTTCCACGCGCGCCTGCGCCCGCGCGCCGGGCACGACGCCGAACGGGAGCTGCAGACCCTGGCGCGCTGCCCGCTGCTGTCCCTGGACGACCTCGGCGCGGCCAAGGCCAGCGAGTGGACCGAGGAGCTGACCTACCGGCTCATCAATCACCGGTACGAGCAAGTGCTCCCGACCCTCATCAGCACCAACCTTCCGATCGAGCAGCTGCGCGTCACCCTCGGTGACCGCGTCGCTTCCCGCCTCGCCGAGATGACGAAGCGCGTCATCCTCGACGGCCCCGACCGACGCCGCCGCACAGCGCCCGCCGCCTGACTGGCCGCCTCAGCGCCCGCCCTCCTGGTCGGCCCCGCCGCATCACCCGCGCTCACACCAGCCCTGCCCGCGCCAGCCACGCGCGCAGGCGGTTACTCAGCGCTCGGTCGTTACGCCCCTCGCCCTCATTCCTCGACGCCTTGGAGCCCCCTCCTGCCTCCTCTCAGCCCTGTCCCCCTCGCCATGCGGAACAGCGGCATGCCGCTCCTCCCTGACTGGGCCACCTCCCCGGTGATGACCGTGGCGCTCCTCATCCCGCCCGTGCTGCTCGGCCTGCTCGCCGGACGGCTGATTCGCCAGCAGCGCCGCCGGCCGCATCACACCAACCGTTGGCGCGGGACTGTCGCAGTACCCGTCGCGGCCGTGGCGGCGCTCGGCTGCACCGCCTACAGCGCGGACACCAGCTGGCGGTTCGCCGCCGACTACCTCGACATGGGCGGCACCGCCGAGCGCGTCGCAATGTTCGCCGCCGCCGAGCTGGCCCTGTTCGCCACCGCCCTGATGGCCCGGCAGAACCTCAACGGCCCGAAGCAGGCTCCCGGCCTGCCCGGCACCCTCACCTGGGTCATCACCGCCGTCCAGGTTCTGCCCGCCTACGCCGAGTCCGGGCTGGTCGGCGGCACCGTGCGAGCCTTCGTCGGCCCGGTCATGGCCGCGATGCTGTGGCACTTGGCCATGGGCATCGAGCTGCGCCACCGCACCCCCGACGCCGCCTCACGCGGTTTGGCCGCCGTCCTCGTCCGCCAGGCACGCGAACGCCTCCTGGCCCAGCTCGGCATCGCCGACCAGGACGCCGATGCCGCCCGCCTCATCCGCGAGCGCGCGCTGAGCGAAGCCGTCGCCCTCATCCTGCGCGTCGAGTCGATGACCGACCGACAGCGCGGCACGCGACGGCAACGACGCCTGACGGAGCGCCTGCACGAGGCTCTGGAGCGGGCTGACGTCGACGGGAATCCGCTCCAGGACGAGCTGCTGCTGCGCAAGCTCGCCACCCGCAAGCAGGCCCTCGGCCTCGCCTCCATCACACTGCCGCCGCGCTGGGAGGTCCCGGCCTCGTATCCCGCCCGTGAGTACGGGCACAGCCGCCCGCGCTCCGGCCGCCCGGCACAGCTGCCGCGGGCAGAGGACGCTGCCCGCCCACACCCAGAAGACCCGGACGGCGAGGTGCCCCCACCTGCCCGCCCGGCATCCGGGCTGCCCGGACTGCCCGCACGGGCAGAGACCGAAGACGGCCCGGCGCTCACGGGCAAGACCTCGGGCAGCACTCCGGGCAGGCGTGAACGGAAACCGGCTGCCCGAAGGAAACGCGACGGGGGCAGATCCCGCGCCTCCGATGAGGTCATCCTCAAGCACACCCGTCGCATCTACGAGGAGACCGGCAGTGTCGGCCGCGACCGGGTCGAGGACGCCCTGCGCTCCGCCGGCTACACCGTCTCCAGCGACGACGTCGGACGAGTCGTCCGTGAGTTCAAGGCCCAGCTCAAAGCCGCCGCCGGCGTTCCACCCCGCTGATCCCGACAGCAGCAGAGTTCTCAACCAGACCCCGACCCGAAAGGCCCCATGCGCACTCCGCACCACCACGACCCCACCACCCACGGGGACTCCCTGCCGATCACCCCTGCCCCAACCGGAGCAAGTTGGAGGTTCGGACACTCCCCCGCAGGGGGAGCGCCCGATCCCGAACCCGCCCCGGGGGTGGCAGGGCCCGTCCGGCACCAGGGGGCACCGGACGGGAAGGCTGCGACCGAGGGCGGACCGCAACCCAAGGCCAGCCCGAAGGGCCTGGCCAGAAGGGGAAGGTCGCGCCCGCGTGACAAGAAGCAGCGCCCCGCCCACAGCGTCCGCCTCAACGACCAGGAACTCACCGTCATCCAGTCCGGCGCCGACCACGTCGGCATGAGCGTGGCCGGGTTCCTGGCCCACTCCGCCCTGGCCGCTGCCCGCGACCAGTCCTGCACCGCAGCGGCCATCGCCTCCGAGCGGGACATCCTGACTGCCCTGTTCGGTGTGCGCCGTCAGCTCGGCTGGGCGGGCAGCAACGTCAACCAGGCGGTCAAGGCACTCAACTCTGGGGCCGACGCACCCCACTTCTCCGCCGCCCTCGCCGACCTGCGACGCGCCGCGCAGGCTGTCCAACGGGCAGCCGACAGGGTCGCCAGCGGGCAGGAGGGCCAAGCGGCTTGATCCCCCGGATCCACCAGCAGGGCAGCAACACCGTCGGGCTCCTGCACTACCTGTACGGCAAGGGCACCCACGAGGAGCACATCGACCCGCACCTGGTCGCTTCCTTCGACGGCATGGCCCCCGACCCCGGCCGCGACCCCTCGGTCACGAAGAGGGACCTCCAGCATCTCCTCGACCAGCCCCTGTCACTGCTCGACCTTGACCAGCGTCCCGACAAGCACGTCTGGCACTGCTCGGTGCGCGCCGCTCCAGACGACCCGATCCTGTCCGACGAGCAGTGGGGCGATATCGCCCGCCGTATGGTCGCTGCCACCGGTATCGACCCTGGCGAGGGGGCCGGCTGCCGCTGGGCAGCCGTCCGGCACGCCGACGACCACATCCACATCATCGCCACCCTCGTCCGCGAGGACGGCCGCCGCCCCAACCACCACCGCTCCGGCAAACGCGCCCAGGCCGAGTGCCGCCTGATCGAAAAGGGACTCGGCCTGCACCAGATCGCGCCCGGGGACGGCACCGCCGCCAAGCGGGCCACCAGCGCCGAGCGGCACAAGGCCGAACGCACGGGCAGGCAGCGTCCTGCACGCGAGGAGCTGCGGGAGACAGTACGGCGAGCGGTCGCCGGCGCCGGTAGCGAAGAAGAGTTCTTCGACCGGCTGGCCGCCGCCGGCCTGCTGATCCGCAAGCGCGTCGTGCCCTCCGGTGACCTGCTCGGTTACAAGGTCGCGCTGCCCGATGACCGCAACGGTGAGAAAGAGCCGGTGTACTACGCGGGCTCCACGCTCGCACCCGATCTGTCCCTGCCCCGCATCCGCGAACGCTGGACCCTGCCCGCGGAGGCCGCAGCCTCGGCGGACGGTTCGCGGCCGGAGCAGCCGGTCCTGCCGGACGTGACAGGTCCCGCGTTCGCGCGGCGCCGGGCCACCGCCGCTACCTGGCAGGCGCTGCTGATCATCGATAACGGTGACGACGGCGCGGCAGCGGCGCAGATCGCCGCTGCGGGCGAGGTCCTGGACGCGCTGGCCAAGACCTCCGCCGCCCATACACGCGCTGAACTCCGCGAGGTCGCCTTCGTGTTCGAGCGGGCGAGCCGTTCCCACGTGAAGGCTGTACGCGGGCGCGACCGTGCCCTGCGCCAGGCCGCTCGCGATCTCGTCCGCAGCGGGCCCGCCCTGGGCCGAGGGGAAGATGGCGCCACCACCGCCATGCTCATCGATATGGCGTTCTTCTTCGCCATCGCCGCGGCGAACTGGCACGCGAAGAAGCACCACAGCCAGCAGGCCCAGGCCGCCCGGCAAGCCGCCGAACACCTGCGCGCCGCTTACCAGGCCGCCGCAGGTGAGCCTATGGCCGCACTCGGCCAGCGGGGCCGCCGTATGGCCCCGCGTGTTCGGCAGCGGCAAGCCGGTCTTCTCCATCAGGTGCTGCCGGAGCTGGCCGAACGGATCCGGGCCGAGGCAGGGTGGCCCGCCCTGGCTGCTACCCTCGACGACGCCCGCAGAGCCGGCCACGACCCGGCCGCCCTGCTGACTGACGCTGCCCGACGGCGCGAACTCGACTCCGCAGCCTCCATCAGCGACGTCCTCGTCTGGCGGCTGCGACGCAGCGCGCACCTGTCCGCCCTGCCCGAAAGCCCCCACGACACACCCGCCCGAGGCAGTCGCCGCCAAGGGCTCTCTGCGCCCACCAGGCAGTCGCCCCCGAGCGCAGTGAACGACGCCAGCCGTCGGCGCTGACCAGCCGAAACGGCGAAACATGGCCCGAGTCACAGCAGGACCGACGTGGTGGTGACCAGCTCCCAGGACAGAGCCGGCATCTGACACAGAGGGGTGGGCGTTCCAAGCTTTAGCCGGTACGACACGTCACGTTGAACGAAACACCGGGCGCGCGGATGGACCGCTCCCAGCAACCCCAGACCGTGACGCCACGAAGACGCCGGCCAAGGCACAGCAGCACGAAGCCGGGCCTCCCCGAGGGGAGGCCCGGCTGTCAACGGTCAGGGCGACTGCCCCGGTGGCGGACTTGGTGACCCACGCACTGGCGGACACGAGAACTCCCCGCGGACACGGGTTTTCCCCACTGGGTCCGCGTGATCCTTCTTGGGCCGTGGGTCAGTTCATCGGCCTGACCCCCTTTCCGGAGGTGGCCTCGGTGAGCCGGAAGCTGTCACCCTGCGTCACGACGACGTGAGCGTGGTGGAGGAGCCGGTCGACGGTCGCAGTGGCGAGGGTCTTGGGCATGATCTCGTCGAATCCAGATGGATGAAGATTCGAACTCACGGCCATCGCACGTCGTTCGTAGGCGGCATCGACCAGGCGGAAGAAGCCTTCGGCGGCGTCCGCGGAGACGGGCAGCAGGCCGATGTCGTCGACGATGATGAGGTCCGAGCGGATCAGCCGGGTCATCGCCCGGGCGAGCGAGTCGTCAACGCGGTGCCGGCGGACCAGGGCTCCGAGGTCTTCGACCGCGAACCAGGCGACCGTCATCCCGGCCTCGACCGCGGCCTGGCCGAGAGCCTCGGTGAAGTGGCTCTTCCCGGTGCCCGAGGGCCCGCAGACGCAGAGGTTCTCCTTGCGGGAGATCCATTCCAGGGTCTTCAGCGAGTCCTGGACCTGCCGGGATATGGAGGACGCGGTTTCGTCCCAGTCGCCGAAGGTCTTCCCGGCGGGGAACCCGGCCCTCTTGCGGCGGGTCCGCAGGTTCGCGGCATCCCGGCCGGCCGCTTCCTCGGCCAGCAGGACACGGACCACCTCGGCAGGGTCCCAGCGTTGGGCCTTGGCGGTGGGGATCAGGTCGGTCAACGCCCGGCGGATGTGCGGGAGTTTGAGGCGCCTGGTCAGTTCGATGGCCTCGGCGAGCGGGTCGCCGTGGGAACCCGAGACGGTGCGAAGAGGGGTGGCCATCAGTGTTCGTCTCTTTCAGGGGCGACGCCGAAGCGGGACCAGGCGGACGTGCCCGGCTGGAGGCTGTGGTCCTCCGACGCCCGGGTCGGCTCGGCGACCGTGCGTCCGATGTGGTGGTCAAGAATCGAGATGAGGTCGTTCTCGGCGAACCGGCCGGCGATCGCCGCCGTCCCGAGCACCCGGTCGACCTCCGCGATGCCGTGGAGCTTGGCGAGCTGGACGGCTTCGGCCATCTTCGGCCGCATCCTCCTCGCTCCCGCGGCCGCGGCCTCGGTCAGCCAGGACGCCGCCCCGGGACCGAGAGCGAGAAACGCGGCTTCCTCCGAGCTGGTGGCCTTCGGGGTGCGGTCGCCTTCCTTGTCCTCGCGGGGCGGGTAGTGCTCGTCTTTGATCGACGGGTTGCCCGGGGTGGACCGGTGATGGCGGGCGGCCTCGACCGCGCCATCCGTCGTCACCGCGGTGACGACGAGTTCGTCGCCGTGGAAGCGGGCCCAGACCGTCTCGCCGGCCAGCTGGTGCGGGACCGAATACCGCACCGAGTCCACCGAGATCGTCGCGTCGTTCGCGACACCCCAGCCCCGACAACGACAACGCGCTCCCCTGCGGTCATGAACCCGACCCTAAGCACCAAACGTAGCCGCTGGTTTCTCGTGTTGGGCTACCTCTCGCTGCCCCGCTGCTACGGTCGCGTGTATGACGCTCTCGGTCGCCACGAGTCAGGCTGTTGACCTACGCGTACAGCCGGTTGACGAGATTCTGGATCGCGTAGCGCGGTCTCTGCATGTGCGTTTCCTACCAGATAAGGTGGTGCGCAAGCGCCGGTCCGTAGGAGCACGGACAAACCGCGAGACCTGGGTCCGCATCGAGCGACGCCCGCTCGCCAGGATCACCGATCAAGGATGGAACGGCGCGGAGTGCGCCGCCCGCTTGGATGGCGTCGCCCAGCCGGCATGGCAGGGATGCGTGGTCTGGCGGGACGCCAACGAACCGGTGCTGTGGCGGGCCGACGAGACTGACCTCCTGCCGGCCGCTCCGGTCGGAAACGCCGTTCTGAGTGAGGCCCCCGAACTTTCCGACGAGTGGTGGGACGGATTGAACGCCTCTCTGGACGCGCTGGCAGCACACCAAACGAGGCGGGTCGCCACACCCGACACCGAAACCATCACCCAAGCGTCGGTCACCGAGGCCATCCGAGCCGTCTTTCCCGGCGGTTTCGACACGACCGTCCAGCGTTGGGTGCCTGCCCACGCCGACCTGAACTGGGCCAACGTCACGGCCCCGGTGTTCAGTCTGTTCGACTGGGAGGACTGGGGGAACGCCCCGCAGGGGCTGGACTCCGCCTCCCTGTGGGGGAGCTCGCTTGCCGTCCCGTCTCTGGCCGATCGTGTACGGCAGGAGCGTCGTCGGGACTTCGAGAGACGGGACGGCAAGCTGATGACACTGTTCGTCTCCTCGAAGATCCTCGGACCTCACGCGCACCCTGAGGATCCTCGGTTGGAGCCCGCACAGCGCATGGCCCAGCAGGTCATCGAGGAGCTTCAGGCGGACTGATCACGCGAGCGGTCACGGAGGAGCTTCCGATACTCCTGGACGGTCCGCTCCTCCACCTGGCCTGCCAGGGCTACGACGAGTTCCCCCAGGTGGGTCGGCTCGTCGGTGCCCACGGCGATGGAGTCGACCCGCGGGAGGTGGTAGGCAGCTCTGAACGCTGCCTGAATGCGGGAGAGCCGGCCGCCGTCCTGGAGGAAAAGGCGCGGGTCCAGCCTGTCCCACACCGAGGCACTCGTGCTGCCCCCAAAGGGGCTCATCCCCCAGACCTCGCCACCACCCAGACCCCACGCATCGATGAGGGTGTCCGCCGCGTTCAGCGTCCTGGCGCCGACCAGCAAACCGGCGCGCACCATGAGAATTGATGGCCTCGGCACGGTCACGTCAACCAGACTCAGCAGCGGGGACGGATCCCACGACGCGACCCCCCAGGCGCCGCACAGCCCCTTCTCTTCGGCGTCATCCAGGACGGCGCATGCCGCTGCAAGCAGATCCCTGTGCTGCGGGCCGGCTTTCCGTAGTGAGTGTTCCGGGTTGTGCAGGAACACTACGTCCGGCTCCCGCCCGAGGTCCTTGGCCGCCTTTTCCACGGCTGAGATCAGCCGCGTGGGATCCAGGGAGTGCTCCGCCCCGTCGGCCGCCGGGAAGTAGCCGACCTTCGTGGAGACCGTGAACTTCGGCAGCAGATCACCGGCTGTCCGACCCAGGACCTGGTGCGAGCGGAAGCCGAGGTAGTTGGTGCTGGTGTCGAGCGTGGTGACGCCCAGATCCAGCGCTGCGGTCAGGAGCCGGCGTTCGTGACGAGACCGGTGTAGCCCGAGGACAACTCGGGGGTCAGTACCGCGCACAGCTCCTCCTCCACCAGGATCTCGGCGACCTCTGCCACCTCGGCCCCGACGACGGCCGCGGCCTGTTCCAGCACGACCGGCCTACCGCTCAGGAGCAGACGCAGCGCCGGCAGGGCCTTGGCCGCGAGGGTCAGCTTCTTCCCCGAGGCCAGAACATCGACGGTCTCTCCGCTCTCCTGGATCCGGGGAGGGAAGTGGGTGGTGCACACGACGGCGTCGAGCGGCCCGAGGATGTCGAGGAACGGCACATGCCTGGGCAGGGTTGTCTCCTGCTCGTACGCGGTCAGGTAGTCGGCCGGGGAGCGCTCGCCGAGCAGTGCCGTGGCGGCCTCGGTCAGAGCCGCGCTGTCGGGGCCGTGCCAGCGGTCCAGATCGTGCCTGAAGATCTCGTGCTCGCGGCTCCAGTCGGCAAGCCAGGTGAGCCAGCTTGCGCCGGTGCGTTTGGTGATGCCGAACGTGACGTGGAGGCTCTTCCCCGAGCCGCTGCCGGTCCTGCTCGCCTGGTGCCAGTGGCCTCGGGGGATGTGCATGACGTCGCCGGTCCGCATCACGCCGGACCAGATGATCTCGTCGCTCGGGGTGTTGTTGGGGTCGGAGTCCCGGTACATGGGGACCTTGCGGGAAGCCGCGCGCACCTCCCACTCCTTCTCGCCCGCGAGCTGCACGATCAAGACGTCGTGGTCGTCCCAGTGCAGGGGGAAGCCGGCGGCGTCGTTCGTCGTCAGGTACGCGTTGACCTGCACGCGCTCATGGGACCACCACTGCAACGCCCGGCACGCGACCTCCATCGTCGGGTCGAAGACGTTGGCCTGGTCGAGGATGAGCGTCACGCCTTCTCGCAGGAGGTTTCCGAGGCTTCGCATGTTGACCATGGGGATGCTCTGGCCCCGAGGGCTGACGCTGTCGGTGTAGTAGACGGCCGGGTGCACCTCCACACCCTTCTGGAAGCACCGGAACTGCGGGCGGTTCAGGCTCCTGCGCATGGCGATGTCGAGCAGCCGGTTGGGCGTCAGGAGGCGGGAGAGGAGCGCGGGGTCGTCCAGACCGCCCCGCGCGAAGCCCTTGCCCAGCTCCTCGGCTCCGCTCCACCCGAGTGCCGTCTCGATCGCACTGATCAACTGATGTTCCATCGCTGTGCCTCCAAGAGGGTGGTCACCTGATGCCGACACGGCGGGGCCGACACGAGCAGTCGTGCCGACCCCAGCCGCTTGGTGCGTGCCTACTCGCTGTCGTGCAGGTTGCCGTCGCCGCCCGGCCACGGCGCGTCGCCGGAGCTTCCGGCGTTGTCGGACCGGAGGCTGTCGTACCGGTCGTGGACGGCGGTCAGCTCCTCGACCGCCATCAGCAGGCCGCTACGGGCCGGAGGCGGTGCCGTGCGCTCTTCCACCTCGTGCTCCTTCCTTTTCGGGTCTCCCGCCGGGGTCCCGGCGGGAGGTCATGGCCGCCTCACGGCCGTGGGAGAGATGGATTTCCGTGAGGCGGCGGTCATTGGGCGGCACGGTGAGCTGCGGCTCTGCGTCTACGGCCACGCGGAACGGCCACTCATAGGCAGGACGGCCGCGTCCTGGCGCATGTTCGCCTCCAGGACGCGCTGGTCCAGTTCGTACAGGCACGCGCGGCACGCGAAGAGAGCCGCGTGCATGCCGCTCGACCGGACGGGCCCGATCCACATCACCCCGACGTCGTCACGGCCACACCACAGCCAGCACTCGCCATGCGCCTGCCACTCATGCCGGTCCCACAGCGCATAGGCCGTCGGCTCCCCGGTGACGGGGTCGATGTCGCGCCGGGTGGGGCGGAAGACCACATCTCGGTCCGGAGACCGGGCCACTCGTGCCGCGTGCCTCCCCGTCACGCGACTGCCAAAGCCAGCGACTCGGGCTTGGCTCCGACCCGGCGCTTGGCCCACATCGCGAATAAGCCGCGCGGACCGGCACCAGTGCTCGCCTCCGCCACCATGGGCAGCGCCATCTCGGCCCATACCCTTACCGGGGCCGGCGGGCTCCCAGGTACAGTGCGCCGCGAGTAGCCGGACCAGCTCCAGGCCGCGCCCGTTCTCGTCGTCCGCTTGGGCACACCCGGTCCGCGGAACCGACGGGTCGCCATCCAGGACATCGATCACCAAGCGACCGGGCCGGTTGAACAGGGTGACGGTGATCGGCCCTGCCCCGTGGACCACGGCGTTGGTGATGAGCTCCGAGGCGACGAGTCGGATGGCGTCGGCAGTCTCCTCGCCCAACGGCACACCCCATGCGCGTACCTTGTCGACGATCTGGCGCCGAGCCGGGGACACCTCGGATTCGATACCCGCGAGGACGAACCGATGGACGAGCGTGGGCATGGCGGACGCCTCCGAAGAGCTGGAGAGCGGCTCCATCCCCGACGGGGGGCACAGGAATGGAGCCGCCGATCTGAGGAACCGCTCCGCGAGCGTTCAACTGAACTCGCTCGCCGGCGGCTGATACTCAGTCAACGGCGCTACCCGGGCCCACCGGAACGTTTCTAGGGGGTTTCTCCTGGGGACGCCCTCCCCGTACTCGGACACGCAAAGTAGCCTTCCAACTACGTCTTGAGCGGACGACAGGAGTGATGACGTGCCTACCGAGCCGTTAGCAGTCCACCCGCTGGCCTTCCTCCTCCAGACGCGTGGATGGGGCAAGGCCGAGTTCGCCCGGCTCATGCAAGACCACGGGAGGAAGCTCGGGATCCCGCTCGCGACCAACCGGACGACTGTATGGAAGTGGGCACAGGGCCAGGAGCCGGACGCGGACGCCCAGCGCGTCCTCGCCGACCTGCTGGGCGTCCCGTACGAGCAGGCGCGTGCGGAGGGATGGCCCCGCTGGCTCCCTGTCTGGGAGGTGACCGGACTCACCGCTCCCTGGACCGAGGCCGGTACCGTCGAGGCATTGTCCGATCTGGTGGGGAGTGGACGGATGGACCATAGAGGCTTCCTCACCATCACAGGAGCCGCCCTGACCGGTCTCGCGGCGAGCTGGGTGGACGCGCCCTCCGCCATGGCCGCGGCGCTCAACGGCGACCGGGTCACGGACACGATGGTCTCGACGATCGAGCAGCGCATCAGCACTCTCCGTACGCTCGACGACCAGCTTGGGGGTGCTCGACTACTGGAACAGGCCCGAGGCGACCTGGCTCTGGTCACCGGCCTCCTCGGCGGTGGCCGCTACACGGACAAAGTCAGGCTCCTGCTGTACGCGCTGGCGGCCCGCGTGTCACACCTGACCGGATGGATGGCCTACGACGCTGGCCTACGGTCCGCAGGCCAGCGCTATTACGTCGGTGCCCTGCGCAGCGCCCGCACCGCCGACGACGACGCCTTCGGCGCTTTCATCCTCGCGGAGATGGGGGTGCACGTCTCCGAGGCGGGGCGCACCCCCGAGCGTGTCGACCTCATCTCGACCGCCATCGACAACGCGCCACGCTCTCTATCACCCTGCACCCAGTCCTTTCTCTACCTGCACAAGGCAGAGGCCCTCTCACGCGACGGCGACCACCGCGAGGCAGGAACGGCCCTCAACCGTGCCACCTCCCTGTGGGAGCGCCACGTGACGGACGACAACCCCGACTGGCTCGATTGGTTCGGCGAGGCACAACTGCGGTCGACCGAGGGAAAGGTTTTGTTGCGCTCGGGGCAGGTGGAACGCGCGACCAGTTTGCTGGAGACTTCCGTGACGAGAGCCGCCCCCCGAGACAAGGCGGTACGGTCAAGCCGTCTGGCTGAGGCGCGGCTCGCCGGCGGCGACCTGGAAGGTGCGTTGGACGCCGCGAACTACGGCGCCGAACTCCTGAAGGACAGCGTCAGCTCCATTAGGGCCCTGAACCGCCTCAAGGAGTTCTCCATACGGCTGGAGCCGCACAAGTCCGTTCCCTCCGTCCGCGAGTTCCGGGAGCGCCTGCAGGAACTGTCCGTCGCCGTTTGATGTCAACCGCCTGACCACCGCGGACGAGCCGATCTCGGTGAAGAGGGCTGCAAGACTGCCAGGATGGCCGACATGACGACGATCTACGGTGAGGTGGCACCCGGGTTCGAGCCAGTGCGGGCGGCGTTCATGGAGAACTTCACCCGGCACGGAGACCTCGGCGCGGCGGTGTGTGTGTACCGGAACGGCCGACCAGTGGTGGACCTGTGGGGTGGCGTGGCCGACGCCGAAACCGGTCGCCCTTGGACGCGGGACACGCTGCAGCTGGTCTACTCAGCAACCAAAGGCTCGACGGCGACCATGGCGCACATGCTGGTCGAGCGCGGAGAGCTCGACCTGGACGCGCCCGTCTCGAAGTACTGGCCGGAGTTCGCCGCGAACGGCAAGGCTGACATCCCGGTGCGCTGGCTCCTGGCCCACCAGGCCGGGCTGGTCGCGTTGGATCAGCCGGTGCCGTTGAAGGAGGCACTGGCCTGGCACCCGATGGTGGCGGCACTGGCCGCTCAACGCCCCCTCTGGACTCCGGGCACAGCGCACGGCTACCACGGGCGGACCTGGGGCTGGCTGGTCGGCGAGGTGATCCGACGGGTGTCCGGCCGGTCACCGGGCCGCTTCTTCGCCGACGAGATCGCGGCCCCACTGGGCTTGGACTTCTTCATCGGCCTGCCCGCCGGCGAGCGCGATCGAGTCAGCCGCATGGTGTACCAGCGGCCGGACGTCGACCTCACTGCCCTGCCCACCGAGTCGGTCCCCGAGGAACTCCGCGAGCAGGTCGCCGCTTGGCGGGACCCGAACTCATTCAGCAACAGGGCGTACGCCGTCACCGACCCGCACGAGATCGACTTCGACTCGCCAGAGGTGCAGGCTGCGGAGCTCCCGGCCTCCAACGGCATCGGCACCGCACGGGCGCTTGCCCGCATGTACGCCGCGCTGATCGGCGAGGTGGACGGCGTGCGCCTGCTCTCCCTGGACGCCCTGGCGTCAGCGACCGAGGAGCAGGCGAGCGGGAAGGACCAGGTCATGCTGATCCCTAGCCGCTTCAGCACCGGATACATGTTGCCAACCGAGAGCAACCCGATGATCGGGCCAAGCTCCTTCGGTCACACCGGCCGAGGAGGCTCGCTCGCCTTCGCCGATCCGGAGCACGGCGTTGCTTTTGCCTACGCGATGAACCGCGTCATTGCAGGCGGTGACGATACCCGTGCAGTGTCACTGGTTAACGCGGTTCAGAAGTCCCTGGGGGCTCTCGCGTAAATAGTGCAAACTACGCACGCGGGGACTGCCGCTCCACCTGCCTCAGTATGTGGCTGGCCAAGTCCATGAAGTTCGTGATCGACGGCGCTTCCACGATCAACAACCGTCCGTGGCTACTGCCGTCGCCGAAACCGCATCCTGTGTCGCGGACCAACGGTGTCAGCCAGTGGACGGTCGGGCGCTCCGCTGCGAAGTAGACAACCGGCCGCGGAGACCATGACTGATCGGACAGGTGGCTCCGGCAGCTTGCTGCAGTGAAGCAGCCAATCGATGTAAGGGCATACGAGAGGCCCGCCACGCCGAGTTCAAGGGAGCCGAGAAGTGGTTCGGCGGTATAGCCGTCCCCGACGAGTTCGACGATCTCACTCTCGGGATGCTCGGCGACAAAGCCTGCTGGCAGGCTGTCCGGGTCGTTTGACTCCAACGCGTTCGCGATTGCCTCGAAGTCAACGTGGGTCAGCGCGGCACGGTCGCCCAGGTTGGAGAGGTGTCGCTCCTCCTTGACCATGGCGACGGCTTCCTCGTGGCTCACATCGCCGATGTCCCACACTCCCCGAAAGAACCCGTATCCCTCTTCATCAATCTCGTCCTCAGGTGGCAGACCTAACGCCACATTGGCAGGAAAGCTGGGATCAACCTCTATGTCCACGACCGGAATCACGGGCGGCTCCAAGTAGTTGTCAGCGACCTACTACCCCACCGTAACCCTGCCCTTGGCCCATTCACATCAGTCGCTTGCACGCCTGGCTGCGCTGACGATTGCCATCGCCGCTCTCGTCTCGTTCCGGTCTGGCCGCCCCATGGCACAGGTATCCGGCGGACCGCCGAGGCGCGGGTCTAGAAACACAGCCCGAACGCGCTCTGGTACTTCCGAGCGATGGCCGGGACGCGGGAGTAGCTGAAGCGGACGCGAAGCCAGCCTCGGGGCGCCTGCACCATGCCGCTCCCAAGCTGCAGCACAACGACTGCTCCTGGCTGCGGACATACGGAGGTCCTGTTCCTCCGTGCCAGTACCATTAGCGGCGGGTGGGGGAGCCCTGCGTGACCGGCCTGGCAGGCGTGTTCCAGTTGCGGTCTCTGTCCGCCTGGTGCCTCTGGCTCTCCGGGACAGCTGTGCACCGACCAAGGGTCCCGGGGAGAAGTGGGACTGGGACCACACATGACGTACGACATCGCCGCTCCCGAGCCCGCCGGGATGGTCGCCTCGCTGAGCTCGCTGGGCTACTCGCTGCCGGCAGCGATTGCCGATCTCGTCGACAACAGCATCTCCGCGAAGGCACAGAACATCGACGTCGAGTTCGCCTGGGCGGGAAGCGACTCCTGGATCGCGGTCGTGGACGATGGCGACGGCATGAGCCAGGAGGAACTCGTCACGGCCATGACCGTGGCGGCGCGAGGACCGGCAACGCCTCGCTCGCCCACTGATCTGGGGCGGTTCGGGGTCGGTCTGAAGTCCGCGTCGTTCTCGCAGGCGAGACAGCTCACCGTGGCGACAGCCTGCGACGGCCAGTGGCACACGCGCACGTGGGACCTCGACGTGGTCGAGAAGTACGGCGAGTGGCGGTTGCTCCACGGGGCCGACCAGGACACCGCCGCCATTCTCCAGAGAGTCCGGCCTTGCGGCGGCCATGGCACGGTGGTGCTGTGGCGTCGGCTCAACGGCTATCACACCGCCGCTGTCACCGAGGACGACGAGCGTACCCAGAAGCAGTTCTACGCCGAGGCGACACGCACCGAGGCGCATCTCGGCATGGTCTTCGCACGGTTCCTCGTGGGAACCCGGCGACGCGCTCTAAGGGTTTCAGGAACCGCCGTACAGCCCTGGGACCCCTTCATGACTGCTCATCCCTCGGTCCAGCGGCTGCCTGCCGAGGAACTTCCCCTGGGTAACGGATCAGTGAGGGTCGAAGCGTTCGTCCTCCCGAGCGCCCACCGCCTGACCCCTGATGAGTTCAGCCAAGCGGCAGGACCGCAGGGATGGCTTGATCAGCAGGGCTTCTACGTGTACCGGCGCAACCGTCTGATTCTTGCGGGGGACTGGTTGGGGCAGCGCGGGATGCGTCGCGAGGAGAAGTACAACCTCGCTCGCATCTCTGTCGACATCCCGGCTGGATCAGATGCCGAGTGGGGAGTAGACGTGCGAAAGTCCAGCGTCGTCCCGCCTGTCAGCCTACGACCCCACCTTCATCGCATCGCACGTCAGGCCCGCACGAGGGCCGCAGAGGTGCTGCGACACCGCGGCCAGGTCGCCGCACGTACACACGGCGATCCCCTGGTGTACGTCTGGAACGTACGTCGTGCGGACGGCCGGCTCACCTGCCGGATCAACCGCAGTCATCCGCTGGTCCAGGCCACGCTGAGGCAGGGAGGCGCGAACCCCGCTGACGTCCGTGCTCTGATCCGTCTCCTGGAGGAGACGGTACCCGTCGCCACACTCCGTGTGATGCACGAGACCGACACCAGCGACGATCCCGATCCCTTCGGCGGGGCGGGTCCCGCTGACGAGACTGCGACCGAGGTCGCACAGCGCATCTACGAGTCCCTTGTCTCGGGTGGCCGTTCGCCTGCTGCAGCGCGCGAACGGCTGCGCACCATGTCTCCCTTCGACCAGCTACAGGGGTTCTGGAGTACCTGAGCCTGTTGTCGGTGGTCCCACATACTCTGCTCCATACCGTCTCAGACCAGTTGGAGGTTCCCCGTGAGCTCCACCCCCGACGAACCCCTCGCAAAGGCAATGCGGTTGGTACGCAGCTTCCTGCCACAGGACCGGCAGCCCAGCCCGGACGAGGTGCAGATCGCGGTCAACGCGATCTTCGGCATGCTGGCCGCACAGGGGGAAACTCTGGACCGGGACCAGCTGGCCAAGGAGATCGAGGCCATGATCACGGTGTTCCAGGAGCGTTCCCTGGGACTTGTTGACCCCAAGGGGCACGAGCCCTGGCTGCCTGAGGCGAAGAACAACCGTTCCTGGGATTTCTGGGAGCGATACCGCTGGTTCCTCGAGGATGTCGAGGACCTGCCGCTTTCGGTCGTGCGACGGCTGGACCAGACCTCGGACGAGGTCTTGAGCCAACTGGAGGATCCGCGGCGGCCTGGCCCCTGGCGCCGCAAGGGGCTCGTGATCGGCCAGGTGCAGTCAGGCAAGACTGGACAGTACATCGGACTCGCTTCCAAGGCGGTTGACGCGGGCTACAAGCTCGTCGTTGTTCTCGCCGGCATCCACAACGACCTCCGGAGCCAGACGCAACTGCGCATAGACGAGGGCCTGCTGGGCTTCGACACCCAGCACCAGATGCGCTCCAACGAGAACGGGGACTCCCGCACCATCGGTGCTGGACTCATGCCGCTGCAGGGCAAGAAGCTCGACATCGCGTCTCCGACGAACAGCTCCGAGAAGGGGGACTTCGGACGCCAGGCCGCAGCCACGATCAACTTTCCGCTCGGCAGCTTTCCTGTCGTGCTCGTCGTCAAGAAGCACTGGAAGATTCTCGAGTACCTGCGCAGGTGGGTGACCGACGTGCAGGGCACCGAGGGCGAGAACGGCCGCAAGATCGTGCGCGACGTTCCGCTCCTGGTCATCGACGACGAGGCCGACAACGCGTCGATCAACACGGTCCGCGATCCTGACGACGACCCCACCAGGACAAACAGGGCGATCCGAGACCTCATCAACAGTTTCGACAGGGTGGCGTACGTCGGGTACACGGCCACCCCGTTCGCCAACATCTACATCGACCCCGATGCAGACCACGACGAGGTGGGCGGAGATCTCTTCCCGGAGAGCTTCATCCGCAGCCTCCCCTCGCCCTCGAACTATCTCGGCCCGGAGCGGGTGTTCGGACTCCAGGTGGATGACGAGGATGAGGAGGACGTGCATCCGTTGCCGCTGGTGCGTCACGTGAACGACTCCGACAGCTGGTTGCCGAGCCGGCACAAGGCCGGCGACAGGCCCCGTGGGGATCTCCCTCGGTCTCTACGTGAGGCTGTTGCGTCGTTCGTGCTCTCGTGCGCGGCTCGCCGGGCCAGGGGCCAGGTAAGGGTGCACAACTCCATGTTGGTGCACGTGACCCGGTTCACGGCTGTGCAGAGCCTTGTTCGCGAACAGGTGGAGGACCACCTGCACTTCCTTGTGGACTCGCTGCGTGACCGGTACGGGAAAGGGCCGAAACTTCTTGCGGAGTTCCAGGAACTCTGGGAGCGCGACTTCGTTACCACCACCGCGCACTTCCCGGCTGACGAGGCTGAACCTCTGACCTGGGAGCAGGTGTCGACGGAGCTTCTGGACGCGATCAGGAAGATCCAGGTCAAGGCGGTGAACGGCACTTCCCGGGACGCTCTCGACTACTACGACAACCGCAAGGACGGCCTCTCTGTCATCGCCATCGGCGGCCAGAAGCTGTCCCGGGGCCTCACGCTTTCAGGGCTCACGGTCAGTTACTACCTGCGCTGGGCCAACACGTACGACACGCTGCTCCAGATGGGCAGGTGGTTCGGGTACCGACCCGGGTACGAGGACCTGTGCAGGCTGTACACCACGCCTGCCGTCGAGGACGCCTACGTGGAGGTCACGGCTGCGACCGACGAACTGCGCCGCGAGGTCGAGGAGATGGCCACGCTCGGTCTTACACCCCGGCAGTTCGGTCTGAAGGTCCGCTCGTCGTCGCTGGGGCTCATGGTCACTGCGGCGAACAAGATGAGGCAGAGTGAGAGGATCCTGCTCAGTTACTCCGGCGAGGGGCCGGAGACGGTGATCTTCAACCTTGCCGACCGAGCTGTGAAGCGTAACTTCAAGTCGCTCGAGGACCTGGTGCGGCACCTCGACGGCATCACGGAACCCGAAACAGCTGTCAGCGGCGGCACGGTGATGTGGCGGGGGGTACCGCCGGAAGTGGTCTCCGAGTTCGTGGCCTCCTACGAGACCGACCGCATGGCCCAGAGGGTCCGTCCCCGACTCATCGCAAAGTACATCGAACAGTGTGCCAAGGTGGGTGAGCTGGGTAACTGGACCGTCTGCCTGGTAGGCAAGTCGGCGGCCACTCCCGTGGACGTCGCCGGGCACTCGGTCGGACCAGTTACGCGTGCCCCGCTCAACCCGGAGTTCAGAACAGAGGGGCGGTACACGATCCGTCGTGTGCTCAGCCCGCGCGACGAGGGCCTCGACCTCAACGAAGCACAGCTTGAGGCGGCACGGGAGGCCGCTGGGAAAGCAGCGAAGCAGAAGGAGAAGACCTCGGTCCCGAAGCACCCGTCGGGTCCGTACCTCCGTCGTCAGCGACGTCCCGACCAAGCGCTGCTACTCATCTATCCCATCGAAGTACCAGGACCCGAGGACGACTCCCCGGAGCTGCCGCTGGTGGGCTTCCAGGTGAGCTTTCCCTACTCCCGTAACCAGTCGAAGACCGAGTACGTGGCGAACAGCATCTACCTGCAGGAGGACATCTACGCCCTCGACGAGGAGGACGAGGCGTGACGGTCACCGAGGAGGACTGGCACGAGCTTGAGCGCCCTCACGACTCGCCAGGACGCTCCAGCCGTCGGTTGCATCCGGACTCCCCGCTGGACGTGTTCCTCTCCGTCGCCCATCCGGGGGGACAGCGCATGCTGGTACTCAGGGCCGACGCCCGCTCGGCAGACCACATCGTGCGTTCGGTTGGGCGACTGCCCCGGGCGGCCGGCATCGAGATGCAGCTGAGTGCGGTGTCCCGTCTCGAGTACGAACTCCAGTTGGTCCTCACGGCGAACGACCTCCGGGAAGTGTTCAACCCACTCGTGACCGACGTGGCCGACACCGCGCGTTCAGCGCCGGCCGCTGCCGACGCTCTGACAGCCACCGTGAGCAGGTTCGAGCGCTGGCAGGATCTCCTGCGCACGGTTGGCACGGACGGGCTGGGAGCGGAGGCGCGGAGGGGACTCTACGGGGAACTTCTGGTGCTTGGTGACCACCTCCTGAGCACCCTGTCCGAGATCGAGGCTGTGGAGTCCTGGACGGGACCGACAGGCGCCAACCAAGACTTCCAGCTCCCTGGGGTCGCGATCGAGGTCAAGGCCAGTGCCGCGAAACACCCCCGCAGCGTCCGCATAGCGAGTGAGCGACAGCTGGACGACACCGGTGTCCCGCACCTGCTGCTGTGCATGATGGTGCTCGACGAACGACGGGGTGGGTCCGGCGAGAGCCTTAACCGTCGTGTGGAGAGCGTCCGGGGGCACCTTGCCAGCGCTGCTGCCAGGGCCCGATTCGACGGCCTGCTGATCCAGGCAGGTTACCTGCCCGGGCATCACGATCTCTATGACGAACCTCGTTACACCGTTCGTGACCTGCGCTTCTGGCACGTTCGGGATGGCTTTCCCAGGCTTGTCGAGTCGGACCTTCCCGAGGGCGTCAGCGACTGCACCTACCACGTGACCGTCTCGGGGTTGGACAGCTACCTGGCGTCAGTCGACGATGTGAGCATGTTGATCGGGGGAGCCCATGAGTGAGCAGGACCTGGCCGAGTACTCCCGGAGCCTCGTCGCTGACGTTCAGGCGACCGCGGACGCCGAGGGAACGACAACTCCGGAGGCGTTCACACACAGGGTCCTGTTCGACCTGGAGAAGGCCGGCGTCGTCTCCAACACCTTCAGCGCGTACCACAAGGCCCACGGTCACGAGGTCCATGCGTACGGCATTGGAGAGGCGGGTGAGTCCTTGGACCTCTTCCTCACCGACTTCCACCTAGCACCGCTGGAGACGAAACTCACCAAGGCCCAGGCCGACACCTCGTTCAAACGGCTGTTGACCTTCGCGCGTCGTTGCCAGGAGGGCCTGCAGCAACATATTGACGAGTCCTTCGACGTGTACGACATGTGCGAGGCGGTCGAGAAGGCCCTGACCGAGGTGCAGAGGATCAGGCTCTTCCTCCTCAGCAACCGTGTCGCCACGACCGTGGAGGTCCCGCCCACCCACTTCGACGGCCTCCCGGTCGTCCACGAGGTGTGGGACCTGGCGCGGCTGCACCGTCACGAGACGTCGGGATCGCTCAGCGAGCCCATCGTGGTTCCCTTCACGCCTCCGCTGCCCTGCGTTTCCGCTCCGAGTTCGGAGCGGGACCATTCCGTCGTGCTCGCTGTGATACCCGGAGAGTTGCTGGCGGAGCTGTACGCGGAGCACGGGACACGGCTTCTCGAACTCAATGTGCGTTCGTTCCTGCAGGCCCGTGGTTCCGTGAACCGAGGCATCCGGGAGACCCTGTTGCACGCGCCCGGCCGCTTCCTGGCCTACAACAACGGGATCACGGCAACGGCCTCCCAGGTCGACTTCGTGACGGGCCCGGACGGAGAGCCGACCCACATCTCCCGCGTACACGGCCTCCAGATCGTCAACGGCGGGCAGACCACGGCGTCACTCCACTATGCCCGGTCACGGGACAAGGCCGACTTGTCCCAGGTCCGGGTCCAGATGAAGTTGACGGAGGTCTCGCCCGAGCGTCTCACCGAGATTGTTCCCAAGATCTCGGAGTACTCGAACACGCAGAACCGGGTGACGCAGGTCGACTTCAGCTCGAACCACGAGTATCACGTGGCGATCCAGCGGATCACCCGTTCCCTCTGGGCTCCCGCGGCCGACGGCAGTGGTCAGGAGACGCACTGGTTCTACGAGCGGGCACGCGGCCAGTACACGGACGAGCTTGCCAAAGCCCGTACGCCTGCCCGGCAACGCCAGTTCAAGAGGATCAATCCGACGAAGAAGAGGTTCACCAAGGCCGATCTGGCGAAGTTCGTCCACTCGTGGATCCAGCTGCCCCACCTGGTGAGTCGGGGCGCACAAAAGAACTTTGTCGAGTTCATGCTGCGTATCGACGAGGCGCCACCGCGTGTCGACATCCAGTACTGCCAGCGGGTGATCGCAATGGCGATCCTGTTCAAGGCCGTGGACCAGGTTGCCGCCGGCCATGGGGCGGGCAGTCACAAGAGCCTTGTGACGACGTACACCATGGCGAGACTGTCCCTGGCCACCGAGCAGCGGATCGACCTTGACCGGATCTGGCGTGAGCAGGGGATCTCCGCCGCCCTGGAAGCCGCGGTGGACGATCTGTGCCCCCGCGTCATGGAGGCGGTGACGAGCCCGCTGGAGGGCAACCACGTGGGCGAGTGGGCCAAGAAGGCGGGGTGTTGGGACGCCGTTTCACGAGTGCGCTGGACGGTCCCCGATGCCTTGGCGGCCGAGCTCCTGGACCTGCCCCTGGACGAAGCAGCACTGGCCGGCGGCAGCCCGGACGCCGAGGGGGCGGTCGAGGAACTCCTGGTTGTGCCAACCGGCGAGTGGTACGCACTGGAGCGGTGGGCCAAGGAGACGCACAACCTCGAACCCTGGCAGAGGCAGCTGGCCCAGTCCGTCGGGAGACGGATGGAGAACGGCCAAGAGGTGCCCGAGACACAAGCACTCCAGGCCCTTCACGCGCGTAGCGAGGCTCTGCGCCTGGGGTTCACTCCTGCTCAGTGATGGGACCACGCAGATCCTGAGTCCTCGGTCAGAGCATGCCCTTCTCGACCAGGTCCCTGACAGCGTCCTCGGCCCGCCTCAGGACAATCCGTCCGTCACCGTCACTGAAGGCGACGAGATCGGAGCCCGGTGCGATGCCGGCCTCCGCCAGCAGGCCGAGCGGCAGCTCGACCCGACCCTGATCATCGACATGGAGTTCGGCTGGTTCCCGGAGCATGGGAAGAGTGTGGCACCCTCCGAGTCGAGGACGTCTACAGACTGGGAATGTGGTCATGAGTGGAGGAGGGCTGACGCCGGACCGTGGGTGGGTCGCCACTCCGGAGGGTGAGCACCTTCGCGGCCGGCGCGTGAGGGACACCAGGCCGGAGGTAGCCCTCAGGAAGGCGGTGCACCGGCTGGGCCTCAGGTTCCGCCTTCACCAGAGGGTGGCTCCCAGGTGCACGGCCGACTTCGTGCTTCCCAGATACCACGTGGCCGTCTTTGTTGACGGCTGCTTCTGGCACGGCTGCCCGAAGCACGGCCCCAAGGTGTTCCGCGGACCGAACGCCGAGCGTTGGACGGACAAGATCGAGACCAACAGGGCCCGAGACAGACGCAACACGGAAGCAGCGGAGGCCGCCGGATGGACCGTGCTCCGGGTCTGGGAGTGCGAGGTCAAGGCCAGTCCAGCGGCGGCAGCACTCATGGTTGCCGAGCGGTGTCCGGCTCCTACTCGCGTGACTGGGCAGGAACAGGCTGCCGACCGTGCGTCCCACTCAGAGCATCCGTGACCAGGTCACCCGCAGCACTTTCCCTGCCCGCGCAGTAGCTACTGAGAGGACACTGGTCACAGAGAGGATTCTTCGCGTTGCACAGGGTGCTTCCGATGAGTCGTAGCGCAGCCATGCGCAGGGGGGCCTTTTCTCCTGCACCGACGAGCTTCACCAAGTGCACCCGGCCGTCACTGAGCCGGTTGGTGCGGTCAGAGTCGCTGTCGTGCAGCCGGGCAGCGACGCGCAGCGCACTCTGTCCCACCCACAGAAGGTCGTCATCGATCAGCAGCCGGTAGAGCGCGCCCTCGGCTGGCTTCATCCCCAGGCGCTTGGGCAGCTCCTTCTGCTTCTCCTCGTCCTCGGACCAGACACTTGACTTGCCGGCCACGGCGGTCAGCCTGTCGAGCCGCGCCCGAACGGCTGCCGTGGGGGCTGATTCAAGGAGAGTGCGCAGAGCAGACTTGGTCAGAGTCGCGTGCTCCCGGATCGTCTCGAGCATCTCGTGCATCTGACCAGGCTGCACCCGGGTTCCCGCCAACACCGCCACGACCGCCGCGTGCACTGACGACAGCTTGGGCAACTGGTACCAGTTCTCCCCGTTGCGCTGCCGTTCCGCCCAGGCAGTCAGGTCCTCGCGGGCCGTGCGCCAGCGGGGCTGGAGTCCGCCTTCCCCGGCCTGGCACCCCTCGACAGGCAACAGCACTTCCGCGGCGGCCTTGCCCAGGAGGGGTGGCACCGCGTTGCCGATCTGCCGGAAGGCGTCACTACGCGTCCCAGCGAACCTGAACCGGTCCGGGAAGGTCTGTACCCGTGCCGCCTCCCGAACGGTCAGGGTGCGGTTCTGGTCCGGATGGATGTACCAGTAGCCGTCCTTGGCGATGTGGGCGGTGATCGACCTGCTCAGGTCGTCCCAGTCAAGCTTCTTGTACTTGTCGGTGAAGTGCTCGGCGCTGTACCGCTGGAGCTCCGGGTCGATGTCCGAGTACAGGGTGTCGGAGTCCATGCTGTCGAAGATCACCCAGTCGTCCGGCCTGACCCTCCGGGTCATGTGGTCGAAGACGACCTCACGCTTCGCGCGCTTGCGCATCTCCCTGGCAAAGTCGGACAGATCTTCGGAGGGGGTGCCGTAGGCCATCTCACGCTCGCCGACACGCTCCGTGGGCACCACGGTGAGGGGAGGGAGGTCACCAATGGCGTGGCGCAGGGTGGTGCGTTCGTCCTCGGCGACCTCCTGCTGCCACTCGAACCTCTCGATGTCGTTCCTGGCCAGAAGGATGAGCCGCTTCCGGTGCTGGGGTACTCCGTAGCGCCATGCGTCGACAAGGCGTACCTGGGTTGCGTAGCCGAGCTCCTCGAGCTGCTGCTCGATCACGCGGACCACGAAGAAGTCGTCGCCGAGGCCCATGTCCGGGACGTTCTCCATGAGGACGGCGCGCGGCCTGATCCTCTTTATGACGTCCAGGTACGCGCTCCACAGCTCTTTACGGAGGTCGTGAGGGTCGCGGCCATGGTGCTCTACGAGGTGGCGGATCTTGCTCCGCCCAGCCCTGCTGAACGGCTGGCACGGCGGGCCCCCCGCCACCAGATCGATCTCCCCCTTCGCCGGCTCCAGCAGCTCCTCGAGCCTGTCACGCTCGGCTGGGTTCCCCAGGTCCATGTGCAGACTCATGCCGGGGAAGTTGGCCGCATGGGTCTCAAGGGCACGCTCGTCGAAGTCGACAGCGGCTGCAGTGGTCCAGCCAGCTCGCTGAAGCCCAAGACTCAGACCGCCTGCTCCGGAGAAGAGGTCCACGGCGAGGCGACGCCCCTTGCCGTACCCTTCGAGCCACTTTGCGAACCGCTCGGGCCTGCAGCTGTGCCGGTGCCGCGGGAGCTTGAGATAGTCGCTCCGTTCCAGGGGTACGCCATAGTGCGACTCCTGCACAGCACGCACCTCCACACCAGCGAGAACAACGAGCACCAGGAGATCACAGACGCGCTGGTGGAGGCAAGGATTCCACCACGCTGACCTCCGGAAATCCCGTGAGACCGATGCTGCGCTCTGCCGGGTACCGGCGCGAGTCCGCGCGGCCCCCCAGTCCTCGGCTTCGAACCGACGTTCTGGTGCGTTACCAGAGGCAATCGTAGAGGACAGCAGTGACAGCGTCGCTCCCGGGGCCCGGATTGGCCGGACAAGCTAGTCAACGATCCGGCGGGGCTGAAGACACGTTCGAGTCGGCCTGAACCTGTGCACGGTTTCGGCCACTTACGAGAGCCGCCCACCTAGCTCGCTGATGGGTAGTTAGTAGAATCTTGCCCGCCACACACTGCAGAACATGGCTGACAGTTGACGAGCGGGGGCATGGGTGGACTCCGAGAACGCGAAGGCGTATCTCCGGCCGCGGGCCAGGCTCATGAGCACGCTCGGCGAAGAACTGATCAGCAACGAACGCGTCGCCCTCACCGAGCTGGTGAAGAACGCCTACGACGCGGACGCCAGCCTCGTCCTGATCCGCTTCAACCCTCCCCTCGAAGAGGGTGAGGGCTCGATCGAGGTCTGGGACAACGGGCACGGCATGTCGCCGGCCACAGTGCGCGGCACGTGGATGGAGATCGCCACCCCGCACAGGCACCGGAACCCACGCAGTGAGTCAGGTGGGCGTCGCGTGCTGGGCGCCAAGGGCATCGGCCGGTTCGCCTCGGCTCGACTTGGCCATACCGCCACAATCACGACTCGGCGGGTCGATGAGCAGGAGGTCACCCTTCGCATCGACTGGGGGGACTTCACGGATGGTGACGCGTACCTGGATGAAGTTCCGGTCTCCCTGTCCACGACCACTCCGAGCATCTTCGTAGACGGAGGCATAGCAGCGCAGACCTTTTCCGAGGTCCTCCGGGAATTTCAGTCAGCGCCTGCTACAGCCGTCGGCACGGCGCATGGCACCGTGGTCCGACTCGAGAGGCTTCGCACGGCTTGGGGCACGAACGAGATCGAGGCCCTCAAGCGTTCCCTGTCCAGGCTCCTCCCCCCGCCGCCTCCCGCCGAGCTCTCTGTGCCGGACCAGCCTGAGTTCTCGATCTACATCGACACTCCGGAGGGGCCGCTCCGCCACCACAGCGGGTTCGTTTCTGCGAGTGAGACACTGGCCCATCCCCGCTATCGCCTCGTCGGCGCCGTGGATGCCGACGGGGACGCGAGCCTGGCCATTTACGCCGGCGACGAAGAACCGGTGGAGGTCGTCCAGGACAACCTCCGGAAGGACTCGAAGAGGCCCTCATGTGGCCCTCTGAAACTGGACTTCCGAGTCTGGGACCTTGAGTCGTCGGCCATCAAGCCGCTCCTGGCACTCGACACCAGCGCGAGGAACACCAACGACGTACGGGAACTCATCCGGAACAACAGCGGTGTGGCCCTGTACCGGGACGGGTTCCGTGTGCAGCCGTTCGGGGAACCCGGGTTCGACTGGCTTGGTTTCGACCAGCGACGCATCAACAACCCGACGCTGCGTCTCTCCAACCGGCAAGTGGCGGGATTCGTCTACATCTCGGCCGATGACAACCCCGGCCTCCTGGACCGCTCGCACCGCGAAGGACTGATCGACACCCCTGAGTACGAGGAACTGAAGGCAGTCATACTCCAGGCGATTGCCAGGTTGGAGACGCAACGCTATCGGCTGCGTCGGGAACCCACTGCTCCGACGGAAGCCCCGCTCCTTGCCGGGCCGTCCGAAGGCAGGGGCCACGGGCTCTTCCAGAACTTCAACCTGGACCCGCTGCGACAGGTGGCTGCCGAGCGGCACCCAGAGGACATCATCCTCAGTCGCGCCATCGAGGATGCCACGGAGACGATCAACGAAGGCGTACGCAAGGTACAGGAGGTCATCGCCCAGTTCTCCCGCCTCGCGACGCTGGGCACCCTGGTCGACGTCGTCCTCCACGACGGACGTACCGCCCTTTCCCGCATCGGCGTGGGCCTTCGTCGTCTCGGCAAGATCACCACAAAGGTCGAAACACACGATGTGGAGTTGTCAGCTGCGCTGGACAAGCTGCGGACGGACTTCACCGCACAAGAAAGGGCTCTCGACCGGCTCTTCACTCGCATCGAGCCCCTCAGCGGACGGAAGCGTGGACGGCCCCGCCGGCTCTCTCTACACCAGAGCATTTCCGAAGCCGTTGACGTGCTGGAGTCGGAGATCACCAAGCACGGTGTAGATGTACAGATCAGCGGGGAGGACGTGATCGTCACCGCCGAGCCGGGTGACATCAGGACCCTTGTGGTCAACCTCGTGAGCAACGCCGTGTACTGGCTCTCCACAATGCCCAAGGGCACTCCCCGCGAGATCCTGATCGAGACGGAGCGCAATCACGAGGGCGAACTGGACGTGGTCGACATCACGGTCAGCGACAACGGCCCTGGGGTGCGCGAGAAGATCAAGGACCTGATCTTCGATACCTACTTCAGTGAAAAGCCGGATGGCGTCGGCCTCGGTCTCAGCATCGCAGGCAGCGTCGTGAAGGACTTCTACGACGGCGAATTGGGGCTGGTGAGCCCCGGCACCCTCTCGGGTGCGAGTTTCCGGGCACGACTGCGAAGGAGAGTTGGGTGACGTCGACCGACGTTGCGTATCGGGTGCTCATAGTCGATGACGACGCCCAGATGATCGCGGACCTTCGCGAAGTGCTGTCCGAGGAGCTCACAGACCTCGGGGAGATCCACTTCGAGTCCGAGCAGGACTTCTCCGCAGCCGAGCAGCGGTTGATTGACGAGGACTTCGACCTGGTCATCCTCGACGTCCGCGACGCCGCCGATGGCATACCCTCCGCTGCCGTCGAAGGACGCGGACACGAACTGTACGACGCCATCGCCGGCGCTCGGTGGCTGCCCGTGGTCTTCTTCACAGCTGTCCCCCAGCAGGTGCGTGACCTGGAGAAGCCTCCCCTCATCCGTGTGGTGACCAAGAACGCCTGGGACGAGGTCGCTCCCGCAGTCCGGGACGGGTTGCTCTCGGGAGTGTCGGAGTTGAGACGCCGTATCTCCGATCTCGTCGAACGCAAGGTCCGCGTTTTCCTCCGTGACGTCGTGGCCCCGCACTGGCACGAGATGGCGGGCGCTGATCCCCATGAGATCACCCCGATCATCGTCAACCGCCTCGCGGCCGAGCTCCGGGAGAACGGCCCCAGCGAACTGGGATACGCCGGGGACGGCGAGGCGGTCGCCACTGCTGGTCAACCCTCCGCTGCGCGGGTCTACTTGAAGCCGTTCGTGACCCATCACCTCACCGCCACGGACCTCGTGGTCAGCCCCGAGGGCGATTGGTGGATCGTCCTCACCCCTGCTTGCGACCTGTATGAGGACCACCCGGACGCCAACGTGGCGAGACCTCGTAAGGCCAAGGCACAGTACGTTCGCCTGGCCAAGGCTGACCGCATCTTCACCGAGGACGGCGAGGAGTCGGAGTCGCCAGCGATCGCCACATGGCTGGCCAGCTCGAAGAGCAACAGCCACAAGGACCAGGCCAAACAGGTCTTCGGGGACAAGCAGAACCGGTACCGCGCTCTTCCTGGCTACCTCGACATCCCCGACCTCTTGGTCGACTTCGAGAACGTGGTATCGGTCCCGCTCGCCGAGGCACGAACCTGGCGACGTGTCGCAACCCTCGACAGCCCGTTCTCAGAGGCGATGCTCATCGCCTACAGCCGCTCGGTGGGGCGTATCGGAACCCCGGACCTCAGCTTCGAGGACGTGAAAGTGCGGTTGGAACTCGAGAAGCCGAAGGCCAGGCACGTGCCGACGCAGGCTTCAACGTCATCAGCGAACGGCGAGATTGTGAAGGACTGAGCTTCCAGGCATTCGGACAGCGTGCGCGATCACCAGCGGAGGGTACGCCGGGCGCGGAAGCCTTGGCCCTCGTTGTGGTCGACACAGGGATGCCTTGGCATAGACCTACACGCAGCCGGTGGGCACCACGCCCGGGGAGCCATCTGGGAGCCGACCTGCTCCCCGAACCCCTTCCAGGCCCCGCGACACCAACCGAGCCCACCCATCTGACCTGCGGAAACGCCATCAAGGCTGGCAGCCTCACCAACCGAACCTCATTCGGGACGAAGAGGTCGTGGGTTCAAATCCCGCCACCCCGACTTGGTTGCACAGGCCGGAGCCCCGATCCACAGAGTGGATCGGGGCTCCGGCTTTTTCGTGCCGTCGGCTGGGGCCCGCTTGGCTGCGATGTGGTGCGCTGTGACGCGAGTCACGTCGCGTTCGGCTTAGTCGGGCGGGGCGCCCGGGGGGCGTCAACCCGTGGGTTGAGGTGGGGCTCCACCCGGTTTCCACCCGGGGTCAACCCGGGGGCCGACGATTGGGAGGGGCGTTCGCAGCAGGCTTGGAGTTGTGAACACCACCGATTACATCGTCAACGGCGTCCTCGTCCTGATCGTCCTGCGGCAGGTGCGCGGCGGCCGTCTCGACCTGTCCAACCTGGTGCTGCCGGTCGTGCTGGTCGGCGCCACGGCCGCGTACTACCTGCGGGATGTGCCGACCGGCGGGAACGATCTCGTGCTGGAGCTGGCGCTGGCCGGCGCGGGGACCGTGCTGGGAGTGCTGTGTGGGATCACGACGCGGCTCTGGCACCGGGCCGATGGCGTCTACGCCAAGGCGGGGCTCGCCGCCGCCGCGTTCTGGGTCTTCGGGATGGCGTTCCGGATGGGCTTCGTCTTCGCCGCCGATCACGGCGCGGGGGACGCCATAGCGGACTTCAGCCGGTCGCACGAGATCACCTCGTCCCAGGCGTGGGTGGCGGCCTTCGTCCTGATGGCGCTGTCCGAGGCGGTGGCCCGCCTGGTGGTGATCCGGTTCCGGGGCTACCGGCTGTCGTCCGTCGTGTCCGCGGTCCCCTCGGTGTCGGTGTGATCACCGCACGTCAGAGGCCGGGCTCGCGTTTCGCGGGTCCGGCCGCACCTATGCTGTCCGACATGGTTTCGACGCCGCCCGGCGATCGTATGGGGGACAGTCCGAGGGTCGCGGAGGCGCGGTCACGCGCGACGGTGCGCGCTCTGCGGCAGGGCGCACGCATGCACCTGGCGCTCTGGGTGGTCATGGTTTCCACCGCGCTGTCCGCCGCCCAGGGCCGTCCCCGTCCGGGGGTCACCGGTGAACGCCTCGTCATAAGCCTGGCGTTGGCGGCATGTGTCCTGCCCCTGGCCCTCGCGGCATTGAACCGCCGGCGGCGGCCCGAGGCCACCACCATCGCGCTGTCGCTGGTCCTGGGGGGCGGCGGCTGTGTGCTGGGGTTCCTTCAGTCGGGTGCGCTGACGGTCGTCCCCGTGTCTGCCGCTGTCGCGCTGGCCTTCGCGCGTCTGCGGCCCGGGCTCGCCCTTCTGCCGGCGGTACCGCTGACCGTGGCGATTACCGTCGTCACCGCGTGCGTCAGTACGTCCGGCAACGCGTTTCAGGAAGGCGTGGCCGCCGCCCTGCTGTGCGCGGTGCTCGGTGCCGTCTGCATGTTCGCCCGCCAGGCACGGCTGCGGCACGACCAGGCCGAGCTGCTGCTCGCCGAGTTGACGGACTCCCGCGAGGCACAGGCGCGGGCCGCCGCCGTCGCCGAGCGCACGCGCATCGCCCGGGAGCTGCACGACGTCCTCGCGCAGTCCCTGTCCGCGCTCGCCGTGCAGTTGGAAGGGGCACGCAAGCTCGCCGAGCGGGACGGAGTCGACCCGCTCCTGCGGCAACTGATCGTGCGCAGTGGCGAACTGACCCGGGAGGGCCTTTCCGACGCGCGGCAGGCCGTCGCAGCCCTGCGGGGGGACGACGCGCCTGTGGCGGACCAGTTGACCGCACTGGTCGGCCGGTGCCGCCGCGATCTCGCGCTGCCCATCACGCTGTCGGTCTCCGGAGAGCCCCGGACGCTGGCTCCGGAAGCGAATCTCGCGCTCTACCGGGGAGCGCAGGAGGCGCTGACCAACGCCGCACGGTACGCCCCCGGTTCGGCCACCACCGTCGTGCTGCGCTACACGCCGCAGGCCACCACGCTGACCGTCTCGGACGAGGGCCGGGCCGCGGGCGCGCGGGGCGACGGCGGCGGAGACGGCGTTCCGGCACCCCCCGCCGAAGCGTGGACGGGCGGCGGGAACGGTCTGCGCGGCATGCGCGAACGCATCGAACGTGTCGGCGGGCACATCCACGCGGGACCCGCCGGAGAGGGGTGGACCGTGGAGATGGAGATACCGGCATGAGCGATTCCGCGGCTTCGATCAAGGTGCTGGTCGCCGATGACCAGCGGGTGACCCGCGAGGGCCTGATGCTGTTGATCGGCCTGAACGAGGGCATGGAGGTCGTGGGCGGGGCGGCCGACGGCGCGGAGGCGGTGGCCCTGGCTCACGAGCACCGCCCGGACGTCGTGTTGATGGACCTGGCGATGCCGGGTACGGACGGCGTCGCAGCGACCCGGACGCTCCGCGAGGAGGCCCCGGGGGTCGCCGTCCTGGTGCTGACGACCTACGCGGACGACTCGTCGGTCTTTCCCGCTCTGCGAGCGGGCGCGAAGGGGTATCTCACCAAGGACGCGGGCGCGGACGAGATCGAACGGGCGATCCGGGCCGTGCACGGGGGGCGGATCTGGATGGATCCCGTGGTGCAGGAACGTCTGATCGCGGTCGTCACGGCCGCGGATCCGCAGTCCATGGGCGGAACGGTTCCGGGCGGTTCCACGCAGGGTTCCCCGGCAGCCGTGTCCCATCCGACCCAGCCGTCGCAGGCCGCTCAGGCTCTGCCACCGTCGCAGGCATCCCAGCCGGCGTGGGACGTCTCCGCGCCTTCGGCTGAGCGGCTGACCGCGCGGGAGACGGAGATCCTCACGCTGATCGCCGAGGGCCTGTCCAACGCCGAGATCAGTGAACGCCTCTTTCTGAGCCGCGCCACGGTCAAGACGCACGTCAACCGTGTTTTCGCCAAGACCGGCGCGCGTGATCGCGCGCAGGCCGTCCGCTACGCCTACCGCTCCGGGCTGGTCGGCTGACACCCGGCGTCCGGCGCCCCCCGCCCGCTCGTCAGGCGCGGCGGCGGTCCGTCGTGTCCTGCCGTTCCAGGGTGACCAGCAGGTCCGCCAGGGCGGGCAGGGCCTCGTCGATGGCCAGGCGGTCGGCCGGAGGGAGAGCGTCAAGGGCTCGGCGGAGGGCCGCGGTGCTGGTGCGGTCGTAGCGGTCCAGCATGTCGAGGGCGCGCGGGGTGGCGGACAGGTTCACCGTGCGCAGGTCGGTGGCGGAGGGGGTGCGCTCGACCAGCTCCGCCGCGGTCATGGCGCGGACGAGGTTGCTGATCGTGGAGGGAGCGGCGCGCAGGCGTATCGCGGCTTCGCGAGGGGTGATGCTCCCGGTCTCGGCGAGTACGCGCAGCAGCTCGATCTGCGCTTCCGGGAGGTCGGGGAGCCCCTCCGAACGGCGGGTGCGCAGCACGGCGCGGCGCAGGGGGCCGAGAAGCCGTCCGAGTTCTGTCGCTGTGTCCATGCCTCCATTGTGCCGGTGAGGTTGTTTTGCTTCAAACATGTTTTGGTGCAAAATGAAGTTGCCTGCACTTCAACAGCTCTTTGGAGGTAGATCATGGGCGCGCTCAGCGACCTCATCCCGGCGCAGGATCTCTCCGGAATCGTCGGCCACCGGTTCATCTACACGTACGCCAACGGCTGGCAGTACGAGATGTACGTGAAGAACGACCACACCATCGACTACCGCATCCACAGCGGTCACGTCGGCGGTCGCTGGGTCAAGGACCAGGAGGTCGATCTGGTCCAGCTCGACGAGGACAGCTTCAAGGTGTCCTGGACCGAACCCACCGGCACTTCGGTCGCCGTCAACATCATGCCGGGCAAGCGGCGCCTGCACGGCGTGATCTTCTTCCCGGACTGGATTCGGCAGCACGGCGAGCGGACCGTCTGCTTCCAGAACGACCACCTGGACAAGATGCGCGCCTACCGCGACGCCGGGCCGACCTACCCCATCTACGTCGTCCCGGAGTTCGCCCGGATCACGCTCGACGAGTACGTCGGCGTGGACGACGACTCGGCCATCTCCGTCGCTCCCGGAGAGCTTCCGGAGGGCTGGGCCGAGCGCGTCGGCTGAGCGGACGGCACCCCGACGCGCCCGGTGAGGAAGCCTGCTCGGGAAGCCCGGTCGGGGGCCCGACTCGGGAAGCCCGCCCCGGAAGCCCGCTCGGGCTCGGCCCTCACGGTTCCTTCTCCGGCTCGGGGTTGTGGAAGGTGAACATCTTCCGGGGATCGATCCGGAACCACGCCATGTCCTTGAGCCATTCGCCCCACAGCGCCCTTCCGTGCAGCTCTATCAGGCAGTTTTCCAGAGCGGGGTCCTCCACCGGTGACACCCGAACCGCCTTGCCGTGCACGGTGACCTGGAGCCGCAGGCCGTCGAAAAAGGTGGCGCTGACCTCCGGGCGGGCGCGGACATGCCGGACACGGACGGAATCCGGGCCGGATCCGAAGTAGAAGCGGCCGCGGTAGAAGTGCCCGTCGACGGATCCGACCCGGGGGTCGCCCGAGGGGCCGGCGGTGGCCAGCGCCATGATCTTGATGCCGTCGAGCGCGGCCACGACCCCGGCCGCGTCCAACCGGCGGTCCTCGTCGATGATCCTGCGCAGATGCGGGCCCGCCCCGGCGTAGCTGTCGTCGAGCAGGCACTGGAGAGCTTTCATGTCTTCCGGCGTCTCGTACATGCCCCCACTATGAGTCGCGCCACTGACAGCGGACGGCGAAATGCCCGGCGTTCGGCCGGGCCGGGACGACAACCACCCCTGCGGGTCACGGAGTTATCCACAAGCGACTGGTTGTCCACAGACTCGGCGCCGTCCGGACCGGATGTCGGTGGTTCGGCGCAGAATGGGGACATGACTGAGAGCAACGGGGCCCTGCGGGGCGATGAGTCCATGCCCGACTGGGAAAAGCGCTTCCGGGCGCCCCGCACGGGGCTGCCCGGATGGGCGGAGGAGGCGCCGGACCGCTCGCTGTTCACCTCCAACGCGACGGGCACCTACGAGGTGTACGCGTGGGACCGGGCGAGCGGTGAGCGGCGGCAGGTGACGGACCGCCCCAACGGCACCACGGGCGGGGTGCTGACGCCGGACGGCGAGTGGATCTGGTGGTTCTCGGACACGGACGGCGACGAGTTCGGCGTCTGGATGCGGCAGCCCTTCCACGGCGGGACGGACGAGCCGGCGGTGCCCGGACTGAAACCCTCCTACCCGAGCGGGCTCGCCCTCGGCCGGGACGGCACGGCGGTCATCGGCCGGTCCACTGACAAGTCCGGCTCGTCGGTCCACGTGGCCCGCCCGGGCGCGGAGCCGGTGGAGATCTATCGGCACGACGAGTCGGCCGTGGTGGCCGGGCTCTCGCACGACAGCTCCCTGATCGCGATAGAGCACACCGAGCACGGCGACGCCATGCACTCGGCGGTGCGGATCCTCCGGCTGGACGGCACGACCGTGGCGGAGCTGGACGACACGCAGGGCGGCACCCAGGAGCTCGGGCTGTCGGTGACGGCCTTCTCCCCCGTCCCCGGCGACTCCCGGCTGCTCCTCGGGCACCAGCGACGCGGCCGGTGGGAGCCCCTGCTATGGGACGCGGTCACCGGTGCGGAGACCGTGATAGCCCTCGACCTCCCGGGCGACCTGGAAGCCGACTGGTACCCGGACGGTTCGGCCCTGCTCGTCGAGCACAGCCACCACGCCCGCAGCGAGCTGTGGCGCTACGACCTGGCGGACGGCTCCCTGAGCCGTCTGGACACCCCCTCGGGGACGGTGTCCGGCGCCCTGGCGCGCCCCGACGGGTCGGTGGAGTTCCTCTGGTCCTCGGCGCAGAAGCCGCCCGTGGTCCGCTCCACGGCGGGGCACGTGGTGCTGGAGGCGCCGGTCGGGGCGGATGGTGTGGTCCGGGCGCCCGAGTCGGTCCCGGTCGAGGACATATGGGTGGACGGGCCCGGCGGCCGGGTCCACGCCCTGCTGCAGAAGCCGGCGGGCCAGGGCCCCTTCCCGACGGTCTTCGAGATCCACGGCGGCCCGACCTGGCACGACAGCGACGCCTTCGCCGCGGGCCCGGCGGCCTGGGTGGACCACGGCTTCGCGGTCGTCCGGGTGAACTACCGCGGCTCCACCGGCTACGGCCGGGCGTGGACGGACGCGCTCAAGCACCGGGTCGGGCTGATCGAGTTGGAGGACATCGCGGCGGTCCGGGAGCACGTCGTCGCCTCCGGGCTCGCCGATCCCGAGAAGCTGGTGCTGGCGGGCGGCTCGTGGGGCGGATACCTGACGCTGCTGGGAGTGGGCACCCAGCCCGGCGCCTGGACGGTGGGCCTGGCCGCCGTGCCCGTCGCCGACTACGTCACGGCGTACCACGACGAGATGGAGGCGCTGAAGGCCCTCGATCGCACCCTGCTCGGGGGCACCCCGGAGGAAGTGCCGGAGCGCTTCGCCGCCTCGTCACCGATCACTTACGTGGACGAGGTCCGGGCGCCGGTCTACATCTCGGCCGGGGTGAACGACCCCCGCTGCCCCATACGCCAGGTGGAGAACTACGTGCGGCGGCTGGAGGAGCGCGGCCACCCGCACGAGGTCTACCGGTACGACGCCGGGCACGGCTCGCTGGTCGTGGAGGAGCGGATCAAGCAGCTCCGGCTGGAGATCGCTTTCGCGGAGCGTCACCTGGGCCTCCGGGACGACCGTCCGGAGCACCGGAGCGCCGCTCCGGCGTGACGCCCGAGCGGCCGAGCGGCCGAGCGCCTGGGTATTCGGGGCCCGAATGCGCGGGTGCCCAGGTGTCCGAGCACCCGGTGCGGGTGCAGAGCCTCGGTCCGAGTCGGGGCTCCGCGTCCCGCGGCGGGCGGGGTCGGCCGGGAACCGGGTCCCGTCAGGCCCGTCAGGCCACCGGGGTCTGGTCGGTCGCCGTGGCCTGGCCGGCCGCCGGCGCCTTGCCCGCCGCGGCGGGTGCGGAAGGTGCGGCGGGTGCGGTGGACGCGACGGCCGGGCCCTGGTCCGGGGCGAGGCCCAGGGCCGCGTCCCGCGCGGCCTCGACCTCGCGTCGGAACAGCCGGAACCACATGAAGAGCACGAAGCCGACGAAGACGAACCACTCACCGGTGTAACCGAGGTTCTGGAACGCCTTGAGGTCCAGGCCGGTGTTGGGCGGAGCGGCCGGCGGAACCGGGGTCAGGGGGGCGGGCGCGTCCGTCGCCGTGATCCAGGCGTCGTACACCTGATAGGGAAGGAGGTTGACCAGTGAAGCGGCACTGATGACGCCCAGCTGGCCGGTGGGCAGGCCGCCGGTGCGCACGCCCTTGGACGTGGCGCTCTCCGACGACTGGAGCGCGCCGGCGACGGTGACCCGGCCGGACGGCGGGGCCGGCACCTTGGCCGTGTCCGCCTTGGAGTCGGCGTCGCCGGGCACCCAGCCGCGGACCACGGGCAGTGCCTTGCCGTCGTCGGTGCGCAGCGGCGTCAGGACGTAGAAGCCTTTGCGCTCGTCGAGGTCGCGGTCGGGCACGAGGAGCTGGTGCTCGGCGTCGTAGCGGCCGGTGGCGCTGGCCTTGCGTCCCGAGGTCTCCGTCGTCACCGGCAGCAGTTCGCGCAGCGGCGTGGCGGCGGCACGGCGCGCCTCGTCGGCCTGGGTCTGCTGTTCGTGGTGCGAGTCGACGCGGGTCTCGAAGCGGCCGAGCTGCCAGCTGCCCATGAAGAGGCAGAAGGGGATGGCGAGCACGGCGAAGACGTTGATCCCCCACCAGCGAGGAGTCAGCAGGAACCGGTACACCCCTCCACGGTACGGGGAACGCGGAGCGTGACGGCAGGCGGCCCTGGGGTTGGGGGCGCCCCGCGGGGCCGGTTCGCGGCCTACGCGGGCGGGGCTGCGGCCGGGAGGGCGCCCGTGTGGTAGACGGTCCCGGCGCACGCGTCGGGGATGCGGGCCTCGGCTGCGGCCGGTTCACCGGCCACCGGGGTGTTGGTGAGGGTGACGCTGCCCGTCGGCGCCGGCGGGGCGGGCGTCGTCTCGGGCGGCACGACGGCGGGAGGGGAGGAGGGCGTGGGTGAGGTGGCGGGGGCTTCGGCGCCTCGGCCGACCGATTTGGTGGGGGCACCCGCGGCAGGGGGCGGGGTGGCGGTGCCGCCGGCCTTGGTACAGGCCGTCGCTCCGCTGTCCGCGGCCGGGACCCAGGCGAACTTCACCTCGTACGCCTGCCCCGGCCGGAGGACCACCGTGCGGGGCGCCCGCTCCGGGTCGGGGAGGCCGGCCGCCGGGTCGCCGGCGGTGTGGTCCACGACGGAGACGTGCGACTTCTGCGCGCCGCCTCTGGTCTGGGCGACGAGTTCTCCGGGGCCTGTCACGGCACAGGGGGCGTGCGAGACGTTGACGATGCGGAAGGCGCCGTAGACACGGCCCGTGGCGTCGGCGGCGCCGACCGTTCCCGAGCCCTTGCCGAGCTGGGCGCGGTCGCAGGTCGGAGCGGCGGCGGTGTAGGTGACGCCGGGGCTCGGGGAGGTGCTGTCGGCGGTGCCGCGGGGGCGGCTCGGTTCCCGGCTCGTCTCTGGGGTGCCGGTCTCGCCTCCCGGCTGTTCGACGCGGTGCTCGCCGCGGGCGGCCGTTCCGCCGCCGGGCCGTGCGGTGTCGGCCGGACCGTCGCCGTGCTCCTCCCCGTCGGCCGTCTTCTCGGCGTGCCGGTGGCTGTTCGCGGCGTTGGCGGGGCGATCGTCGGAACCGAGGACCCCGACGGTGTCGGCGACGTGCATCAGGGCCGGTACCGCCGCCCCCACCAGCACCACCGCGGCCACCGCGCCGCCCAGGGCCTGGCGCCGGCGGGTGCGCCGGGCGGGTACGGCGCGACGCAGGTGTTCCAGCGCGTCGTCGGAGGGTTCGAGGTTCTCGACGGCGCCCTGGAGCATGCGGCGCAGCGCCTGCTCGTCGAGGGGGCGGTCGTTCACGGCCCGGTTGTTCGGGGATCCGTTCAGGGGGCGGTCGCCCCGGGGGTTCCCGCGGGGCTGCGCGCCGTGCGGCAGGGTGCCATGCGGTCGCCCGGCGTGCGGCTGCGTGTCATTCGACCGCTCGGTGAGCGGCTGCTCGGTGAGCGGCTGCGTGTCGTACGGCTGCTCGGTGAGCGGCTTCCCGTCGTACGGCTGCTCGGTGTGCTGCCGCTCGGCGTGCGGCTTCCCGTCGTGCGGCCGCTCGGTGTGCGGCCGGGTGTCGTGCGGGCGTCGGTCCGGAAACTGGTCGTTCACGTGCTGCTCGTTCGGGTGCTGTTCGCCCGGGCGCGGCGGTACGGCGGGCGGCTGTCCGGGGTGGGCGGGCGTCGGGTCGCTCGGGGAGGACGCCCATCGGTCGCCGTGGCGCCCGCGGAAGCGGCCGTCGCCCGGATTGCGGTGGTTCATGCCGGAGCCTCCATGGCGACACGGAGCGCGGCGATGCCCCGTGAGCCGTACGCCTTCACCGAGCCGAGCGAGAGTCCCAGCACCTCGGCCACCTGGGCCTCGGTCATGTCGGCGAAGTACCGCAGGACGAGCACCTCACGCTGTCGGCGCTGCAGGCCGCGCATCGCCTTGATCAATTGGTCTCGCTCCAGCTGTTCGTACGCCCCCTCCTCGGCGCTCGCCATGTCGGGCATCGGCTTGGAGAGCAGTTTGAGACCCAGGATGCGGCGGCGCAGCGCGGAGCGGGACAGGTTGACGACAGTCTGCCGCAGGTAGGCCAGGGTCTTCTCCGGGTCGCGGACCCGGTTGCGGGCGGAGTGCACCCGGATGAAAGCTTCCTGCACGACGTCCTCGCACGATGCGGTGTCGTCCAGGAGCAGCGCGGCCAGACCGAGCAGCGACCGGTAGTGCGCCCGGTATGTCTCGGTGAGGTGATCGACCGTGGTGCCGACGGCCATCGCCGTGTCAGCGACTCCGGGCCCCACGTCGGCGCCCTGACGCACGTCCGCGCCGTGCCGAGCGTCCGCGCCCTGACGCGCCCCGGCCTGCGGCAGGGCGGTCACCGAAGCGTGGGTGACGGCGCTCTGGGCTTCGCCGGTCTGCGCGTCGGCGGCCCGGCCCCGGGTGGGCTGGGTCGGGATGCGCGCCGCCGGCCGCTCCGACGTGGCGGGGGAGGTGGAAGGGGCAGACGAGGCGGACGAGGCGGCGGCAGACGTCGTACCGGACTCGGAGCCCGGAGCGGAAGGCGGGGGCCAAGGGGCGATCACCGGCATACCGCCCACAGCCCGCGTACGCGAGCGCGCGGCGACGCTTCCGCGCCTCGGGACCGTTGCGATGCTGATGACCTCTGCCACGCCTGTTGGACACGCTTCCCCCCGGCAGGGTTGTACGCGCTCGACACCCCGGCCGCCGACGTGTCACGGACCGCCGCGCCGTGTGCCGCCATGCGTACCAGCCCTCCTCATACCGCGAAACGCCCTGATCCCCGGCCGCCTTGAGCGAAGGCGGCGAGCAGGCACCCGCCGGGCGGCCGACCCTGGCGCCGGTTCCGGCACCGCGGCCCTGCCGCGCCCGTACCGCCGCCGGTCAGGGGCGGCGAGGAGCGCGCGAAACGGGAAGCGCCTGCTCGGACGGAGCGTCCGCGCAGTTCAAGGGGCTCGGACCAATGGCTTGATCACAGAACCTTCACACGTTCCCCAGTATTGCGGAGCATCCGTCCCCGCCGCCACGAGTTCGACGATCCGGAGGCGGTGGGATGCGGACGCGGAGCCACCGGTCGGATGCCGGACGGACTGCGGCGCGGCAGGGGCACGGCGTGAGGCGCGACGGGGACACGGCGGCGACACAGCGGAGGCCGAAGCCAACCAGCCCGCCCCGAAAGCCCCTTGGCGAACGGGCGGCGCCGAGGTCGTCACGACGACGGCACCGCTCGTCCCACTACCGCGGACAGCGAGCGCAGAGCCCGCCAACAGCCGCGCCCGGCTCAGCACCCGGATCAGCGACCAGGTCAGAGGTCAGGTCAGCGACCGGGTCAGCGACCAGTGCCGCCGTACACGACCGCCTCGTCCGTGTCACTGTCCAGGCCGAACGCGGTGTGGACGGCGCGGACGGCCTCGTTCACGTCGTCGGCGCGCGTCACGACCGAGATGCGGATCTCGGACGTCGAGATCAGCTCGATGTTCACACCCGCGTTGGACAGCGCCTCGAAGAAGGCCGCCGTGACGCCCGGGTTGGTCTTCATACCCGCGCCGACCAGGGAGATCTTGGCGATCTGGTCGTCGTAGCGCAGGTGCTCGAAGCCGACGCGGCCCTTGGTCTTCTCCAGCGCCTCGATCGCCTTGCGGCCCTCGGCCTTCGGCAGGGTGAAGGAGATGTCCGTCAGACCGGTGGCCGCCGCCGAGACGTTCTGCACCACCATGTCGATGTTGATCTCGGCGTCCGCGATGGCACGGAAGATCGTCGCGGCCTCGCCCGGCTTGTCGGGCACCCCGACGACCGTGACCTTCGCCTCGGACGTGTCGTGCGCGACACCCGAGATGATCGCCTGCTCCACCGGCTGACCTCCTGGAGGCTCGTTGCTCACCCATGTGCCCTTGAGCCCCGAGAAGGACGACCGCACATGGATCGGGATGTTGTAACGGCGCGCGTACTCGACGCAGCGGTGCAGCAGCACCTTGGAACCGGAGCTCGCCAGCTCCAGCATGTCCTCGAACGAGATCCACTCGATCTTCTGCGCCTTCTTCACCACGCGCGGGTCGGCGGTGAAGACGCCGTCGACGTCCGTGTAGATCTCGCAGACCTCAGCGTCCAGCGCGGCGGCGAGGGCGACGGCGGTGGTGTCCGACCCGCCCCGGCCCAGCGTCGTGATGTCCTTCTTGTCCTGGGACACGCCCTGGAAGCCGGCCACGATCGCGATGTTGCCCGCGTCGACCGACTGCTGGATGCGCCCGGGCGTGACATCGATGATGCGCGCCTTGTTGTGGACCGAGTCCGTGATGACTCCGGCCTGGCTGCCCGTGAACGACTGTGCTTCGTGACCGAGCGTTTTGATCGCCATGGCCAGCAGTGCCATGGAGATTCGCTCTCCGGCGGTCAGCAGCATGTCGAACTCTCGCCCGGCAGGGATCGGCGATACCTGCTCGGCGAGGTCGATCAGCTCATCCGTCGTGTCACCCATCGCGGAAACCACGACGACGACCTGGTGGCCGTTCTTCTTGGCTTCCACGATTCGCTTGGCAACCCGCTTGATGCCTTCGGCATCGGCAACGGAGGAGCCTCCGTACTTCTGCACGACAAGGCCCACGTGCGCTCCTCGCAGCTCTGTGTAATGCGGTCGGCTCAGTCTAACGAGCGGCGGGAACGCGCCCCGGGGTAGCCGCATGCTGAGACGTCGTCGCCCGTTTCCCCGGGGCTTCCGGGTGCGCCCGTAAGGGGCGCGGAAAAGCCCCGGCGAGCCCCTTACGGGAACTCCGGGGCGCTTCCTCCGGGAGAAACGGGAGTTCTTGCGGCGGGGCTCCCTAGCGGACGTACTTTTTCAACTGGCCCGTGTCCAGGGTGATACCGACCGGATCGGGAATCTCCACGACCGTCCCGTACGGGTACGAATTCCGGGTCCGGTACTTCCCCTTCATCGGCTCGCTGTAGACGGCCACCTCACGCGTGTCACGGTCGATGAGCAGATAGACGGGGACGCCTGCGGCGGCGTACCCGTCGCGCTTCTCCCTGCGGTCCCGACGGTCGGTGTCGTCGTCGTACGAGGTCACCTCGACCGTCATCAGCACGCCGTCCGGGTCCGCCCACTCCCCTTGTCCGACGAAGTGGTCCTCCGGTACGAGCGCTCCGTCCGGCCGGGCCCGGCCGGTGCGGTACCCCTCGGCCTTCAGCCCTTGTTCGGGGTAGAGCGCGAGCTCCGGCCGCTGTTGCATGCACTGCTTGAGGAGCCACATGACGATCGCTCCGTGATCCCCGTCCGGCACCGGCTTGACCTCTAGCTTTCCGTTGATGAATTCCAGGCGCACGGTCTCTGGTGCCGCGTGCGCGAGCTCTTCGAATTCCTCGACGCTCATCTGGGGCCGTCCGGCGGCGCTGCGTGTCATGGTGTCGCCTCCTCGCCCCCATGGTGCCCCTACGGGAGCGTCCTGTGTGACGGTCACTCGTCGCGGCCTCCTCCGTTTCGACCGGCCGGCGCCCGGGCCGCCGGTGGTCGGCGGCGCGGGCGGGGCGCGGTTTGTACTCCCACCGGGAGCGGAACTCGGCCCGCGCGTGCGCCACGCCACGGCGTACGTGGGCCATCAACTCGTCGAAGTCGCCGGGCAGCGGCTCGGGTTCCGCTTCCTCCGAGGCGCCCTCCGCTCCCTCCGGGGCGTCGCAGGTCGTGCAGAAGGCCGAACCCTTACGGGGGGCCGCGTCGGTGCCGTGGCAGCCGATGCAGGCGACGTGACTCCGGACGACGATTTCGTCCGTGCGCTCCGGCTGTGGGGGTGGAGGTGGCGGCAGAGGCAGGGACAGCCGGAAGGGGATGGGCGGCATCTTGGTCTCCAACCGCTTCCGGAGGAACGCGGCCGGGTTGTGGACCTGCGGCGGCAGCCCGCTCGACAGGGCCGCCAGCAGTTGCTCCCGGCTCACCTGCCGCGCCAGCCACTCGGCGGCGAGGGGTTCGAGGGCAGAGCAGTCGGCGGCGGACAGGGTCAAGCGGGGGTCCCGGCTCCCGAGGAGGGCGAGGGCGCGGTACGCGGGGGTGGGGCGGGAAGGGGCGGGCGCGTTTGCGGGGGCTACAGGATCGGGGTGGCCCCGTACGGGGCCGGGATCCTCGTGTACGGGGCCGGGGTCAGGGTCCTCGCGTACGGTGCCTGGGTGAGGGTCATCCCGTCCGGGGCCGGGGTCAGGGCCCTCCCGTACGGGGCCGGGGTCGCCCCCTACGGGCTCGGCTTCCCCTACGGGCCCCCCACCCGGCACAGGCCCGGCATCCGGCACAGGCCCGGCATCCGGCACAGGCTCCTCATCCGGCAAGGCCCCCCGACCCCGTACCGGCTCTCGAAGTACGTCCAGGTGGTGCGCGGCCTCCCGTGCGCCCCCGTCGAGCAACATGCCCTCCGCCACGCTCTCCCACCACTCCCTCGGGCGCGGTGTCCGGGAGAAGAAAGTGCGGGTGACCCAGCGGGAACCGTGTTCCCCGATCACCTGCATGCGTTTGCTGATCAAGTGCCCGGCTGCGGCGAGGTTCCTCAGTGCCGTGCGACATGCGGCCTGGCCGTAGTTCGGCAGCAGCTTGGCCAGGGTCTTCGCGTCCATCGCCGCGCCTTCGGGCAGGTGGTCGACGAACGCCGCGATCGACGCCTCGCGGGCGGGCAGGTGAGCGAAGTCGCCACGCCCGGGCGGGCGTTGGCCCGGGGCCTCGCGCTTCCCGAAGCCTGGCTTCGCCATGGGGTAAGCGGGGGTGGGCATGACAGGACTAGCATGGTTGGTAACCACAGATCGATCTCTTCTCGATCTCGTAGGCCAGGCCCCGGACCCGGTGTTGCTCGCACCGGCCGGGGTCGCTTCTTGTCGCGAACGCTAGAGGTTCACCACTGACCGTCGCAAGCCGATCACCGAATGCCATCTCCCTTGTGGTATACGCGCGTTGCCCGCGCGAGGGGTGGGTGGGCGGGAAGACATCAACCCACCACCCATTCCATGCAAAGAGGGCTCGGGTCTCGGAGCTCGAAGCCCCGAAGCTTGAGCCTCAGGGCGGGAGTTGGGGAATCCGGCCTTCACCGACTCGTCCCGCTCCGAGCTCCGAGCTCCGGGTCCCGAGCTTCGAGGCCGCCTGGACTCACGGGACTGCCCGCACCGTTCACGCCGTCGACAGCCACACGCGGCGTACCCATCGGTCCAGGTGATCCGAAAATTCCGCGGCCGAGGTGAGACGCGGAGTGGGGAGCGAACCGTAGTCGCCCCGGTCGAGGTCCGCGCAGAAGTCGATGTCGGCCCAGCCGCCGCGGAACAGGACGACGTGGAATTCGGTGTCGTTCGGGCCGGTGAGCACGATGCCGACGGAGTCGGGGTCGTGGACCGACGACCGTTCGGTGAGGAGGGGCCGAGGCCAGGCCGCGGCCTCGTCACGCCACGTCAGGGGCTGCGCCACGAGCCCCAGCGCCTGCCAGCGGGGAAGACCCTCCGCGATCGTGGCGGCCGCCTGGTCGAGATCGATGGTCCGGTCCATGAGGAGGATCGTTCCGCCTGGGACGGCGCACGGCCACGGAGTATCCGTTCCGTGCGCCCGCATCACTATCGGCAGGCGTTCGTCAGAGCGAGCGCAGCCGCGCCGTTCCGCCGATTTCCGCGGCCATGACGCGTCCGGCCTCCTCCTCCAGCTGCTCCTCCGTGCCGACGGTGTCCGTGTCGAGCCCGTCGAGTTCGTCGAGGGGCTGGTCGAGACGGACGTGGGCGACGAGCGACTGGAGGGCGCGGAGGCAAGCGGAGGCGGTGGGGCCCCAGTTGGAGAGGTACGAGAACTGCCACCACCACAGCGCCTCGCTGACGCGGCCGTTCCGGTAGTGGGCCATGCCGTGCCGGAGGTCGGTGATGATGTCGGCGAGGTCGTCGGAGATCCGGCAGGCGACGGGGGCGCTGCGCGGGACGTACGGGTCGAAGACCTCGGAGTAGACGTCGACCGGGTCGAGGAGCCTGGCGAACCGTTCGCGGAGCTCGTCGACGTCCGGCTCCGGCCCCACGTCGGGCTCGTAACGCTCGTCGGGCAGGAAGTCCTCGTGCGCGCCGAGCCGGCCGCCGGTGAGGATGAGCTGGGAGATCTCCAGCAGCAGGAACGGAACCGCGCTGTCCGGTTCGTCGCCGCGGGACACCTCGGTGACGGCGACGATGAAGCTCTCGATCGAGTCGGCGACGGAGACGACGAAGTCGTCCGGTTCGCGCTTGGCGTCGTGAAGCGTTGCGTCAGACATCGAGAAGTCGTCTCCCTTCGAAGGCACGCCCGAGCGTGACCTCGTCGGCATATTCCAAGTCTCCGCCCACAGGCAGCCCGCTGGCGAGCCGGGTGACTTTGAGTCCCATCGGCTTCACCATGCGCGCCAGGTACGTGGCCGTGGCCTCGCCCTCGAGGTTGGGGTCGGTGGCGAGGATCAGCTCGGTGACGGCACCGTCCGCGAGCCGGGCCAGCAGCTCGCGGATGCGCAGATCGTCGGGGCCGACGCCCTCGATGGGGCTGATGGCCCCGCCGAGGACGTGGTAGCGGCCGCGGAACTCACGCGTCCGCTCGATGGCGACGACGTCCTTGGGCTCCTCCACGACGCAGATGACGGCCGGGTCGCGGCGCGGGTCCTGGCAGACCCGGCACCGCTCCTCCTGCGCCACGTTGCCGCAGACGGCACAGAACCGGACCTTGGCCTTGACCTCGGTCAGGGCCTGGGCGAGCCGACGGACGTCGGTCGGCTCGGCCTGGAGGATGTGGAAGGCGATCCGCTGCGCGCTCTTCGGACCGATGCCGGGCAGCCTGCCCAGCTCGTCGATGAGGTCCTGGACCACGCCTTCGTACACGGATCGGGTTCTCCTTCTGGGATTCGGGCGGCCGGGCCGGGATTCGGACGGCCGGGCGGCCGGACGACCAGGTGGCCGGACGACCGGGCGGTCAGGCGGTCAGAACGGCAGCCCGGGGATGCCGCCGCCGAGACCCTGGGCGAGCGGGCCGAGCTTCTGCTGCTGCAGCTGCTGGGCGGCGTTGTTGGCGTCGCGGACGGCGGCGAGGATCAGGTCGGCGAGGGTCTCGGTGTCCTCGGGATCGACGGCCTTCGGGTCGATGACCAGGCCCTGGAGCTCCCCGGCACCGCTGACGGTGACCTTCACGAGGCCGCCGCCGGCCGAACCCTCGACCGGGGTCTCCGCCAGCTCCTGCTGAGCTGCGGCGAGGTCCTGCTGCATCTTCTGAGCCTGCTGAAGCAGCTGCTGCATGTTGGGCTGGCCACCACCGGGGATCACGGCTTCGCTCCTGTGCTCTCGCGACTACGGGTACGACGGCGCGCCGTGCGGCGCGGTTGAGCGCCGCACCGGTCCGACGCGGGGTCGGTAGCCCGAGCCTACGTGCTCGCCGGGCGCGGCGCGCCATGCGAGGGGAAGAAGTCCGGGGGGCGGACGGCTCGCGGGGGCAGAGGCGGGTCAGAGACGTGCCGGGGGGCGGACGGCTCACGTGGGCTGGGGCGGGCCGCGTGCGGGCCAGGGGCGGGCCGCGGGCGCGGACCGGCTGCCGCCGGGGCGTCCTGCCGCGCCCCCTACGGCCCGCTACGACCGCCTACGACCGCCTAACGCCCCTCTGCCGCCCGCTCCGGCCGCTACCGCCCCCTTCCGCTGCTCACCCCTCGTTGGCGATCTCTTCGATCACGGTCGCGCCGAGTTCGCGGATGATCAGGTCATGGCCGGTGAGGGCGGTGTCATCGAGGTCGGGGTCGTCCTCGGCGGGCATGTCGTCCTCGATGGAGACCGACGGGGGCTCCGGCTCACGATAGGGCTGCGCCGGGGCGGCCGGGGCGGCCTGCTGCGGGGCCGCCGGGCCGGATGGGGCCTGAGGGGCCTGCGGAGCAGGCGCGGGAGCCGGGGCGGCGGCCTGCGGACGGGGAGCGGCCGGCGCTCCGGCACCCTGCGCGAAGCCGCCTCCGCCCCCCCCGAAGCCGCCACCGCCACCGCCGTACGTGCCACCGCCCGCGTAGCCGCCACCGCCGCCGCCGAAGCCGCCACCGGGGCCGGCGGCCGGACCGGCGCCACCGGCTCCACCACCGCCGCCACCGGTCGCGTCCACCACGAGCTCGATCTTCCACTGCACGCCGAAGGCGTCGCTGAGCGCCTGCCGGAGGACGTCCTCGCTGCCGCTGTTGGCGAAGCTGTCACGCGCCCCGACGTTGGAGAAGCCCACCTGGAGCGTGGTGCCGTCGAAGCCGCTGACGTGGGCGTTCTGGCTGAGCAGGATCCACGTGAAACGTCTGCGGTTCTTGACCGCGTCGAGGATCTGCGGCCACATCTGACGCGCCTGGTCCACGCTGCCGCCGCCGTTGGCCTGGGGCTGCGGTGCCTGGGCTTGCTGGGGCTGCTGCTGAGGTGCCTGCGCGGGCGGGGTGGCCGGTGTGGCCGCGGTCGGCCAGCCACCGGGCCGGGCGCCCGGCTGGGCGCCCCCCTGCTGCGGGGAGGCGGCGGTCGGCCAAGCGCCAGGCTGAGCGCCAGGCGTCCCACCGGCGGGAGCCGTCGACGCCGCCGGAGCCGCAGGACCAGCAGCCGGCCCCTGCCCCGGCGCGGTAGCCGTCGGCCACGCACCCGGCCGAGGAGCGGCGGCGCCGGGCTGCGGAACTGCCGCGTCCGGCTGCACGGGCACGGGCCCGGCGGGAGCCGGTGCCGGAGCGGCCGCAGGAGCCGATGGCGCGGGAGCCGCCGCGGGCTGCGCACCGCCCGGAACGCCCCCGCCCCCCGGGACGGAGCCCGCGACGGCCGCACGGGCGGCGGCGGGCCCGGAAAGGCCGGGGGCACCGGGCGCACCAGGAACACCGGCAGGAGCGTGCCCCTGCGGCCCCGGCTCGTACCCGGCGGAGAGGCCGCCCTGCGGCGCGCCCATGAACCCGCCTGCGCCCGGTCCGGCGCTCAGCCCCATCCGCTCCAGCTTGTCCAGCCGGGCGCGGACGGACCGCTCGTCGTCGTACGCGCCGGGGAGGAGCACCCGCGCGCAGATCAGCTCCAACTGGAGCCGGGGAGACGTGGCGCCGCGCATCTCCGTCAGCCCCTGGTTGACGAGGTCGGCGGCGCGGCTGAGCTCTCCGGCGCCGAAGACGGACGCCTGTGCCTGCATGCGTTCCACGACGTCGACGGGGGCGTCGATGAGCCCCTTCTCGGCGGCGTCCGGGACGGCGGCGAGGATGACGAGGTCGCGCAGCCGCTCCAGGAGGTCGGCCACGAAGCGGCGGGGGTCGTTGCCGCCCTCGATGACCCGGTCCACGACCTCGAACGCGGCGCCGCCGTCACCGGCCGCGAACGCGTCGACGACGGCGTCGAGCAGCGACCCGTCCGTGTACCCGAGGAGGGACGTCGCCATGGCATACGTCACACCGTCCTCGGCGGCACCGGCGAGCAACTGGTCCATCACGGACATCGAGTCACGCACGGAACCGGCACCGGCCCGGACGACGAGCGGCAGCACCCCGTCCTCGACCGGGATCTTCTCCTGCTCGCAGACCTGCCCCAGGTACTCGCGGAGCGTGCCGGGCGGGACCAGGCGGAACGGGTAGTGGTGCGTCCGCGACCGGATCGTCCCGATGACCTTCTCGGGCTCGGTGGTCGCGAAGATGAACTTGAGGTGCTCCGGCGGCTCCTCGACCACCTTCAGCAGGGCGTTGAAGCCCGCCGAGGTGACCATGTGGGCCTCGTCGATGATGTAGATCTTGTAGCGGCTGGAGGCCGGCCCGAAGAACGCCTTCTCCCGCAGCTCACGGGCGTCGTCCACACCACCGTGGGACGCGGCGTCGATCTCGATCACGTCGATCGAGCCCCGCCCGTTCCGCGCGAGGTCCCGGCACGACTGGCACTGCCCGCACGGGGTGGGCGTCGGCCCCTCCTCGCAGTTCAGACAGCGCGCGAGGATGCGCGCGCTGGTCGTCTTGCCACAGCCGCGCGGCCCGCTGAACAGGTACGCGTGATTGACCCGGTTGTTCCGCAGCGCCTGCTGCAACGGGGCGGTGACATGCTCTTGCCCGATGACCTCGGCGAAGGACTCGGGGCGGTAGCGGCGGTAGAGCGCGAGGGACGACACACCTACGACGATATCGGGCCCCACTGACAAGTGGCCTCGCTCACAGTTTCCCCCGGGGGCCGCCTTGCCGCACCGCTCCCACAGACCCCGGCAAACACAAGGGCCCCCCACGCACCCGCCAGAGCCCACTTACCCTTGCTGCCTTCCGGCCCTGGGGGAGTTGGGTGAGATAGCGCCACGTGAGGGGCTTGCCCCCCACCCTAGCGCACTCCACCCCCACCCCGGCCCCCTCCCCCCGACCCCACCCCCTCCCGACGATCTCGCCGCCGATCGGGTTCGCGAGCACTGCTCCACGTCTTGTATTGTTTGCGGCGGAGGATTCGCCTAGAGGCCTAGGGCGCACGCTTGGAAAGCGTGTTGGGGGCAACCCCTCACGAGTTCGAATCTCGTATCCTCCGCCAGCTCAGAGGGCCGGTCCGCGTCAGCGGGTCGGCCCTCTGGCGTTTGCGCTACCCGTACCCCCGGAGGCCGCCCAGGGCGTTTGCGCCGGAAAGCCATGTCCGGGTTGCCTGGCTATGCTATGGAATGTGATCAAGCCTGGACGGCTGTGGTTCCGGCGTCGGCCCGGGCGGGAGCTGTTTACCCTGCTGTCGCCGGTGCTCCTGACCGTCGTGATCGCGAGCCTGGCGTACAACACACCGCGGAGCATGGCGTTCAGCCGCCTTCTGCCCGCGGCGCCCGCGCTGGCGGCGGCGATGTGGCCGGTGCTGCCGACGGTGCTGCTGGGGACGATCTGTCTGCTGTTGATGATCGGGCTGGGGATCGTGTTCCCCGACCTGGGGACGGGGTACACCGCGGCCGGGATCGTGGCGGTGACCGTGGCGGCGGCGTACGGGAGTCATGTGCGGTTGCAGCGGGAGCGCACGCTGTTCCAGGTGCGGCTGGTGGCGGACGCGGCGCAGCAGGTGGTGCTGAGTCCGATGCCGCGGCGGTGCGGGAGCCTGGAGATCGAGTCGCTGTACATCGCGGCGGCGGCCGAGGCGCGGATCGGGGGCGACTTCTACGAGGTGGCGGACACCCGGTTCGGGGTGCGGCTGCTGATCGGGGACGTACGGGGCAAGGGGCTGCCCGCGGTGGGGGCGGCGGCGGCCATGGTGAACTCGTTCCGCGAGGCCGCGTACGACGTGCCCGGCCTGGGCGATCTCGCGCGCCGGCTGGAGGCCAGCAGCACCCGGTACAGCGCCGCGTTTCCCCCCGACGACCTCATGGAACGTTTCACCACCGCCCTGCTCGTCGAGATCCCGCACGACGGCGACCGGATCGGCATCCTCAACTGCGGGCACCCCCCGCCGCTGCTGCTCGGCCACGGGGGGCTCCGGGTGCTGGAGTCCAGCGCCCCCTCGCCGCTGTTCAACCTGGCGGACCTGATCGGCGACACGTACAGCGTCGACGTCTTCGACGTCTCCCCCGGCGACATCCTGCTGCTCTACACGGACGGGGTCACCGAGGCCCGTGGGCACGGCGGGGCGTTCTTCCCGCTCCAGGACTGGATGCGGACGCAGACGCCGACGCGGCCACGGGCGTTGCTCGACGCCCTCCATCGCGATCTGCTCCGGTACAGCCGGGGCGGGCTGGACGACGACATCGCCGCGCTCGCGGTCCGGCTCGACCGGTGAAACGTGCGGTCGACGAGGGTGTCGCCGTTCGTGAGGTGCCACGTCGTGTCCGGGTCGGTCATCCGGCCTCACCGGCCGGGTTCCTCTGCCGCCCGGCACGGATGCCAGGAGCTCACGATCGGTGATCGTCGCCGAACGCCGCCCGCTGCCGCTTCTCCAGCCAGCCCTTGAACAGGGCCGCCACCGGCGGCGCCGGGACGCCCGAGCGCTCGTCCGGGCCCGCCACGGACGACAGCCAGGCCGGCATGAACTTCAGCGTCCAGGAAGGCGCCGTCTTGCGCATGTGCGCCGCGAACCCCTTCCACACCTTCTCGTCGAGGACGGGGGCGAGGCGGCCGGAGAGTTCGCGTTCCTCGTCCGCCGCGTGCCGGGCGAGCTCGTCGCGGAGCGGGTGGGTCAGGCGGGCGAGCTCGGCCGCCGCCGACGGGTCGGCACCCAGCCCGCGAGCCGTCTCGTGCCAGTGGCGGAGGTTCTTGGCCAGCTCGTCGTGTTCGGTGGTCATCAGGGTGAGGGCCGCCTCGTCGGCCCCGAGCCGGCGGAGGCTCGGCCAGAGGAACTCGTCCTCCCCCTCGTGGTGGTGCTCGATGATCTGGGACAGCTTCTCTATGTACGCGCGGAGGGCCTCGGCCCGTTCGGCGTCCGGGGCCGCGGCGAGCCCCTCGGCGGTGCGGGCGACGCGGTCCAGGTCGCGCACCATGGCGCGGTGGGCCAGCAGCATCGTCCGGTGGCCGGAGGCGAGCGATGCGAAGGAGGGCTGGGCGGTCATCGGTACTCCTCGGGGTTCGGCAGGGACCGGCTCGGAGGTCGGCAGGGACCGGCGCGGCTCGCCAGGCGTCCGACGGGGCGGCGGCACGGGACGGAGTCCGCCCGCGCCACGACGGCGGCGGGCGGGCCGGGCGCTCGACGGCGGAAACCATCTTGCCCGCGTGGAAGGCGGGTTGCGGTGGTGACGGGTGAACTCCACGCACCCCTAAGGGGTTTCGGACGTCACGGCCGCACCTCCCGCCCCCCGTCCCCCAACACCGCCGCCAGCGCGCCCGCCAGGCGTTCCACCTCCGCCTCCGTCCCCACCGAGATCCGCAGCCGGCCCGGCATGCCGAGCGCGTCGAGCGCCCGGACGAAGATCCGGTGCTCGGCGGCCAGCCGGGCCGCGAACCGGGCGCTGTCGCCCGGCGGCGGCACGTCCACCATCACGAAGTTGCTCGCCGACGGCGCGTGGACGAGGCCCAGGGCGTCCAGGGACTTGCGGAGGAGTTCCCTGGCCCGGGCGTTGGCGGCGCGTACGCGGTCGAGGTGGTCGGGGTGTTCCAGGGCGCGCAGGACGGCGCGCTGCGCCTGCCGGTTGACGTTGAACGGCAGGGCGCCCGCGGTCGCGGAGAGCCGGGCGATCAGGTCGGCGGGACCGACGGCGACCCCCATCCGTACCGAGGCGAGCCCCCACGCCTTGGAGAACGTCCTGGTCACCAGCGCACGGCGGCCCGCCCGGACCGCTTCCAGCGCGAACTCGTGCTCGGGACCCGCGAAGTCGATGTACGCCTCGTCGAAGACGACGACGCCACCGCCCTGGTCGGCGGCGTCCAGCAGCCGGAAGACGGCGGCGCGGTCGAGGAGCGCCCCGGTCGGGTTGAGCGGGTTGCAGACGAACGCGAGGTCGGCGCCGGCGGCGATCCGCTCCGCCAGGGCGCCGACGGGGAGATCGGCGCCGTCCAGCGGGACGGTGACGGGGACGCGTCCCACGGCGGCGGCGGACACCACGTAACCGGGGAAGGTGGTGGCGGTGGTCAGGACCGTGGTGCCCGGCTCGCGGAGGAACGTCAGCGAGGCGACGAGGACGAGTTCGTCCGTGCCGTTGCCGACGGCGACCATGTCGGCGGGCACCCGGAAGTGCGCGGCCAGCGCCTCGCGCAGCAGACGGCAGTCGGCGTCCGGGTAGCGGTTGAGGTGGCGGTCGGCCTCGTCGCGGACCGCCTCGACCGTGCCGGGCGGGGGGCCGTACGGGTTCTCGTTCAGGTGCAGGCGGAGGTGGTCCCCGCCGTCCGGGATCTCGGTGTCGGCGAAGAAGGCCGGTGGTGGGGCCTGGTGGTGGGACATGGTGGTTCCTTCTCGCTGAGCGGGGCTCGGCCAAGGCGTGGGATGGGTGGGGCGGGACGGGTGCGAAGGGTCGGCCCGAGGGGGACACCGGTGTCGTACGGCGCGGCCGGGAGCGGCCCGGCGGATCACACCCCCGTCGCCGTCTCCGGATCGAACTCCGTCCGCAGCGCGGGCAGGGCCAGCGCCAGCACCGCCGCGCACCCGCTGAGCACCGTGCCGACGAGGAACGCCGAGTGGAAGCTGCTCAACAGGGCGTCGGGCAGCGCTTCCCCGTCGGCGAGTCCGTCGTCCAGCCGGCCGCTCGCGAGCGCGGCCAGCACCGCCAGGCCGGTGGCGCCGCCGATCTGCTGGCCGGTGTTGAGGACGCCGGACGCGGCGCCGGAGTCCGCCTTCGCCACCCCGCTCACCGCGGCCACCACCATCGGCACCATGGCCAGCCCGTAGCCGGCGGCGCACAGCAGCAGGGTGGGCAGGATGTCCGACGCGTACGACGCCTCGGCGGGCGAGCCCAGCAGCAGCGCCAGCCCGCAGGTGGCCGCGCCGAGGCCGACCAGGCACAGCACCCGGCTGCCGAGCCTCGGCAGCAGCTGGATCGCCAGACCGGAGAAGACCGCCATGGTCACGCCGAACGGCGCCCAGGACAGCCCGGCCCGCAGCGGCGACCAGTGCTGCAGGATCTGCATGTACTGGGTGAGGAAGAAGAAGATGCCGTACAGGCCGGAGGCGGCGAGCAGCATCATCAGGTTCGCCACCGCGATCTGCCGCCGGGCGAAGATCCCCAGCCGGATCAGCGGCTGCGCCGCACGCGACTCCCGCACCACGAACCCGGCCAGCAGCACGCCGGCGCCGACGAGACCGAGGACGGTCGCCGCGGACCCCCACGGGCGGTGGCCGGTGCTGATCACGGTGTAGACGAGCAGCAGCAGACCGGAGGTGATGAGCAGGGCGCCCGTGGTGTCGGTCGAGGTGCTCTTGGCGGGCGGTTCGCGGTCGGCGAGCGCGGGGCGCAGGGTGAGCGCGAACAGCAGGACGCCGACGGGGATGTTGATGTAGAAGACCCACCGCCAGTCGACCGTGTCGGTGACGACCCCGCCGAGCAGCACCCCGGAGACACCGGAGATGCCGGTGAGACCGCCCCACACGCCGAGCGCCTTGCGCCGCTCCTTCGCCGCGGAGAACGTGGTGATCAGGATGGCCAGGGCCGCCGGGCTGAGCAGGGCCGCCCCGAAGCCCTGGGCGCCGCGCGCGACGATCAGCGTCTCGGGGTTCCGGGCCAGGCCGCAGGCGAGGGACGACACGGTGAAGACGCCGAGGCCGGCGAGGAAGACCGGGCGCCGGCCGAAGAGGTCGGCGCAGCGGCCGCCGAGCACCAGGAAGCCGCCGAAGAGCAGCATGTAGGCGTCCACGACCCAGGCCAGCGACGCCTGTTCGAAGCCGAGCGACGTGCGGATGGTGGGGAGCGCCATCGCGACGACGGTGTCGTCGATGATGACCATGAACTGCGCTCCGCAGGTCACCGCGAGCACCAGTCCCGCCGCCCGGCCCGCCGTTCCGGACGTGGCCGACGCGGCGGTCGCGGCGTTCTCGGCCGTAACCCTGCCCATGCGTCCTCCTGCTCCTGTTCGCTCTGCTTCCGCTGGGAGACCGGCGCTCAGGGGCCTCCCGCGCGGATGCCGGATGGTCGGCTGGTCGGATGTGTCGGCAACCTATGGCCCCGGCCCGGTGTGCACGTGACAGGACGACATGGCAGATCCCTGCCATGCGGCGGACGTTTCCCCTGCCATGCGCCCGGCGTCCCGCACCGGCAGGACCCTGCCGGTGGCCACCCTGTCGACCGGCAGGACCGGGTCATTGTCCGGCCCGGACGGCGCTGCCTGTAATGGGCGACACCACTGTCGGAGGGGGCCGGCCGCATGAGCAGTTCACCCCGCGTGGTCGATTTCGTCGTGGACTTCCTGCACCGGCAGGGCGTCCGCCATGTGTTCGGAGTCGGCGGCGCCAACATCGAGGACCTGTACGACGCGCTGCACCAGGCGCAGGACGGCCCGCTGGGCGTGGTGGCCAAGCACGAGTTCTCCGCGGCCACCATGGCCGACGGCTACCACCGGGCGTCGCAGCGCGTCCCGGTGATCGCGTCCACCTCGGGCGCCGGCGCGATGAACCTGGTGCCCGGCGTGGCCGAGCTCCGGGCGTCCTTCGTCCCGGCCGTCGTCCTCGTCGGCCAGCCGCCGGCGGCCCTGGACGGCCGCGGTTCCTTCCAGGAGACCAGCGGGCTCGCCGGTTCCATCGACGCGGCGCGCCTGTTCGGCGAACTCGGCGTGCACTGCGCCCGCGTGGACGAACCGGAGGCGATCACCGACGCCCTGCCGCGGGCCTTCGCGGCGGCGACGGACCCCGCCCGGCCCGGGCCCGCGGTGCTGCTGCTCCCCAAGGACGTCCAGCAGGCCGTGCTCCCCACCTGGGCGCCGCCCCGCCCGCCGGCCCCGGCGGCGCCCGCGCTGACGGCGGCGGCCGAGCGTTCCCGGGCCGCCGAGCTGCTGCGGGATGCGGTACGGCGCCCCGGCGGCGTCGCCGTGATCGCCGGCGAGGGGGTGGCCCGCGTCGACGCCCGGACGGAACTCGCCCGGCTGGCCGCCGCGTTGCCCGCCCGTGTCGCCGTGGCGGCCGACGCCAAGGACGTCTTCGACGCCCGCGACCCGCGCTACCTGGGCATCGCCGGTGCGAACGGGACGGACGCGACGCAGGAGTCGCTGGAGCGGGCGGCCGCCGTCGTGCTCGCCGGCACCCGGCTGCCGCAGATGACCGGCGCGGGGCTGGACGACCGCCTCAAGGCCGTACCGGTGATCTGCGTCGACCCGCGCACCCCCTTCCTCGACGCTCACGGGGAACTCGTCCGCCTCACCGGTCCTCTCGGCGCCGAACTGGAGTTGCTGGCGGACGTCGTGGGGCCGGTGGGTGATGGCGATGGCGGGGGGCTCGACGCACGTGTCGTACCGCCGGCCGGTGGCGGCGACGAGTGGCCCGCCATTGGCGTCGCACCGCGGGCCGAAGGCGAGCACCCGCGGCCCGCCGCACAGGTCGTATCGCCAGCCGAAGGCGACGATCCGCGGATCGCCACTCACGTCGTACCGCCGACCGAAGACGACCACCGGCGGCCCACCACCCACGTCGCACCGCCGACCGAAGACGACCACCCGCGGATCGCCACCCACGTCGCACCGCCGACCGAAGACGACCACCCGCGGCCCACCACCCACGTCGCACCGCCGACCGAAGACGACCACCCGCGAATCGCCACCCACGTCGCACCGCCCCCGCCTCCCCCGCCGGACACCCCCCTCGACATGCGGACGGCCGCTCTGGTCATCTCGGCCGCCCTGCCCGAGGGGTCGACCGTGGTGGCCGATGCCGGGAATGCCGGTGCCGTCGCCACCCACCACATCGACACGCCTCCGGGAGGCCGGTTCGTCGCCGCGCTCGGCATGGGCGGGATGGGCCACAGCTTCGGCGCCGGGATCGGCGCCGCGTTCGCCACCGGCCGCCGCGCCTGCGTCGTCGCCGGTGACGGCGCGTTCTTCATGCACGGCATGGAGGTGCACACCGCCGTCGAACACCGGCTGCCCGTCACGTTCGTGGTGCTCAACAACAACGCGCACGGCATGTGCGCCACCCGCGAGCGGCTGTACTTCTCCGGCGACTACTCCTACAACCTCTTCCGCCCGGCCCGGATCGGCGACGGCGCCGCCGCGCTGTTCCCGGACCTGCCGGCCGTGACCGTCCGTACCGCCGGCGAACTGGCCGCGGCCCTCGGCCGCGCCCACGCCACCGCCGCGCCCGCGCTGATCTGCGTGGACGTCGATCCCTCCGAAATGCCGCCGTTCCGGCCCTTCCGGCAGCAGCCGGTACCCGCCGGCACCGGACGGCCCGCCCCCGCCCGTGAAGGAGCAGCGCCAGCATGACCACCTCCGTCGACCGGCCCAGCGGTCAGCCCACTCCCCTCCCCGGCTACGTCCCGCCCGCCCCGATCCCGGACGGCATCAAGGACGTCCCCGGCCTGCTGCGCTGGGAGACGACCCCGCGCGAGGAGGCCATGGCGCTCGCCGCGGAGCTGACCAAGGAGAGCTTCACCTACGACGAGGTGTACGGGAGGTTCGTCACCGTCCACCAGTACATCGACGCACCGCCCCGGGCCGTGTACGAGTACCTCACGGACATCCGCCACCTCAACGAATTCACCTACAGCACACGCGACTTCGCCCCGACCGACGTCCCCGACGTGTACCAGGGCCGGGACGTCCTGCTCGACGACGCCACCAAGATCTTCATGCGGATCGACGGCGACCCGGACGCCCTCACCGTCGACATCCGGTGCGCGTGGGACCAGGGCGAGGAGCTGTGGATGAACTACCTCCACCGGATCGTCCCGGCGGAGACCGTCCTGAACAAGCCCGGCTCCGTCGTCATCTGGACCAACTGCCGTCACCCCTACTACGACAAGAACCCCTACCCCGAGCTGGCGCCCTCGCCGGAGCGGCCGTGGGTCGGTGACATGTGGCCGCTGTTCTACGCGGGCCACCAGGTGGAGATGGACAACCTGAAGAAGATCCTGGAGCACCGGTTCCGGGGGGACGCCGCCTCATGAGGGACGCCGGACCGTACCCGGACGTCAGACCGCTCCATGACGTCAGTCTGCTCGAAGTCGCCTCCTACCTGCCCGGGGAACCGGTCGGCACCGAGTACTTCCTGGCCCACCGGGATCAGGACGCCGACGGCGGACCAGAGGGCTTCGGCGCGGAGACGATGTTCAAGGCGCCGCGCTTCCGCCACCAGGCGGCCCGGGACGAGACGCCCGCCGACATGATGGAGCGGGCCGCGAACGCCCTGGCCGAACGCGTCGGGCGGGACACGCTGCGCGGCGTCGACGTGGTGCTCACCAACACCCTGCTGCCGGAAGTGCCGTTCACCGGCCCGGGCGCCGAGGTGGCGCACCGGCTCGGCATCCGGGCCGACTGGGTGATCGACGCGCACAACGGCGGCTGCGCCTCCTTCGTCCACCTGCTGCGGCTGGCGCGGGCCCTCGTCGGCACCGGGCAGGCCCGGTCCGCGCTGCTGCTGAACGTGCAGAACTGCGCGGGGCCGGTGATGACCCAGTCCGAGGTGCGCAAGCTCCCGGAGGCGGTCATCCCGGGGGACGGCTGCGGGGCGGCCCTCGTGGCCGCGTCGGCGGAATCGCCGGTGCTCGGCATCCGGGTCGCCAACCACGGCGAGTACACCCGGGACTGCGGCCTGACCCTCTCCGACGGCCGCAAGTACTGGGAGCCCGGGACCAGCCAGATGCACGTCGGGTTCACCCCCGGCCGGGTCAAGGACATCGTCGAGCGCGGCAACCGGCTGGTACCCGACGTGGTCTCGGGGCTGTGCGGCGAGCTGGGGCTCGGGATCGACGACCTGGACGTGCTGATCACCAACCAGCCGAACCGGATGTTCCTGGAGCAGTGGCGCACCCGGCTCTCTCTCGATCCCGCCCGGCACCTGGACACCTTCGACCGGTTCGGCAACCTCTTCGGCGCCGCCGTGCCCATCACCCTGGACCACGGCCTCCGCGAGGGCCGGATCCCCGACGGCAGCCTGCTGATGCTCGCCGGCTTCGCCCACGCGGGGGACTTCGCGGGGGCGGCGGCGGTCCGGTGGCGGAGTGGGGACGGGGCGGGGACGGGGTGATCCGAGGTCGGCCGGACGACCGGTGACCGGGAGGCCGGCGACCGGGAGGCCGGCGACCGGGAGGCCGGCGACCCGGGCGGGGTGACCCCGGCCGCCCGGACACGGCAGCCGCGACGGCACGGCGGACCGGTGTCCGCCGACCGTCCCCGAAGCCCCGGTGGCGAGCCATCCCACGCCACCGGTGATCGACGGGCGGTGGATCCGCCGCCCGGACGTTTCCACACACCATCCGTTCAGTGGAAAGGCAACCGACCATGCGAAAGAAGCTCACCGCCGCCTCCGTCGCCACCGCGGCCCTGCTCCTGGGCGGCCTCGCCACGGCCGGACCGGCCGCTGCCGCCGCCGGTTCCTCCGGTGTGCAGACGGTCACCGCCCGGTACGACTGCGGCCGGTTCGGCGTCACCGACCTGACGATCGAGGGCTCGGCGGACCATGGCGTCGGCTCCATCCGCTTCTCCACCAGCGGCGGCATCGCCCCGGCGGACATCCCCGCGGACTCGGTCAGCGCCACGCTGCGGCTGCGGAAGGCCGACGGCGGCATCGCCTCCTTCAGCGGCACCGCCAACGCCGCGACGCCGGCCGGGCAGCCGGTCGTCGTCGGCCCGCTCACCGGCCCGGTGGCGGCCGGCGACCGCCTCGACTCCTACATCCCCGCCGCGGGCTCGGGCGACTCGTCCCTCAGCCTGAACGTCCTCGGCACGGCCAACACCTGCACGGCGGTGTCCCTGCAGACCCCGGGCCCGCTCGTCTTCTGAGCCGGGCACGTGTCCGGATCCGGGGATCCGGTGGGCCGTAGGGGCTCCGGTGAGGGCCCGGAGAGGTCGGCCAGGGCTCCGGCGGGAATCCGGAGAGGTCCGCACAGGTCCGTTCGGGGGCGCGCTCGGTGGCGGTTTCCGCCTCGGGGGCGCCCCCTCCGGCATGGGACGCGACGGGCAGGACGAGACGGGCAAGACGAGACGGATAGGACGTGAGGGACAGGACGCGAGGGACAGGACCGCCCTGAACACCCAAACCCCTCACGCCGTACCCCCCTGCACCGCCCGCACCACATGCACCCGTGACGCGCACCCCAACTTCTGCATCACCACGCGCAGATGATTGGTCACCGTCCACTCGGAGATCCCCAGCCGCCGCGCGATCTGCCGGTTGGTGAGGCCCTCCGCGACCAGGAGCGCGATCTGGTGCTGCCGTGGGGTGAGACCGTGCGGGGCGGTGCCCCGGCGGGCCGTGCGCGCGGGTCCGTCGGCCGGGGGCGGGGCGAACAGGGCGGCGACGAGGGCGTCGTGCAGGGACACCCGCTCCGCGTCGCGGCGCAGTTCCCGCAGCGGGCGGGCGGTGGGGCTCCGTGCGAGGTCCCGGGCGAGCTCGCCGGCCGCGTCGTCGCCGTCGGGGACGACGCCGTACCGGCGCCGGACGGCCTCCGCGTGCGCCAGCACCCGGGCGACGGCGTGCCGCCGCTGTTCGTCGCCGTCCGCGCCGCCGGAGGTGACGGCCACGGTCTCCAGCGCCTCGGCCACCTGCGCGGGGTCGCCGATGCCCATGAGCAGCCGGGCCGCCTCCCGGGCGGTCTCGTGCGCCTCCCGGTCCCGCCCGAGCGCCCGCCGGACCCGGGCGAGCGCGGTGAGCAGCGACGCCCGGAGCGCGGCGTCGTCCGGTACGTCGTCCAGGGCGCGCAGCAGCGGCCGTTCGGCCTCCGGGTCGGCGTGCGCGGCCCGCAGCAGGGCCAGGGCGCGCCGGGCCAGCGCGGCGGTCCGCCGGTCGCCCTCGGCGTCGAGCCGGCGCACGGCCGGGTCCAGTACGCCGACGGCGAGCGCGGACTCGCCGCGACGGCGGAGGAGTTCGCCCGTGGCGACCGCGACGCGCGCGCGGGCGACGGGGAGTTCGGCCGCGACGGTCTCCGCCCGTTCCAGCACCCGCGCGGCGCGGGCGTACTCCCCGCGGTCGACGGCCCACCGCCCGACCGCGACGAGCGCCCCGGCCGCCACCTCGCCGCCCGCGGCCCGGGCGGCGGGCCGGCCGGCCGTCTCCGCGGCCCACGCGTCGGCGGTCGCCTCGGCCTCGTGCGCCGCCTCCGGGGCGAGGCAGTGCCGTAGCAGCGGCACCTCCAGGGCGGTCGTCAGGCGCAGCGCGGCGAGGTGGTCGCCGGTGGACGTCAGGTGGCGGGCCGCCCTGAGGATGTCGGGGAGTCGGGCGGCGACCGCGGGCAGGACCTGGTCCAGGTGCCGGCCCGCGCGCAGGGCCTCCGCCGTGTCCTGGGCGTACGCGGACCAGTGCGCGGCGTGCCCGTCGAGGACGCGGCGCAGCTCGCGGGGGTCGGCGGCCAGCCGGGCCCGGTGGTAGGCGCGGGCCATGTAGGTGAGGCGGAGTTCCGGTTCGCCGTCCTGCCCGGGAGCGCTCAGCAGCAGGCTCTTGTGCAGCAGCGCGTCGATACCGGCGACCGCGGCGGCGTGGCCGAGCCCGGTGACGCGCCGGACCGCGACCGGGTCGACGTAGGTGTCGAACACCGACAGGGCCCGCAGCAGCGCCGCGTCCCCTTCCGCGGGCGTCCCGGCGGCCCAGGTCAGGGCGGCGGCGACGCTGCGGTGCCGCTCGGGGGTGTCGCGCGCCCGGTGGCGTCCGGGGTCGCAGTCGCCGCGCTCCAGGCGTTCGAGCAGGGCGCGCGGCCCCTCCGTACCGACCGCCTCCGCGGCCATCTCGACGGCCAGCGGGACCCCGTCCAGCAGCCGGCAGATCTCCCCCACGGCGAGCTGCCCGGGCCCGCTGTCGACTCCGGGCCGGTGGTACGGACGCACCCGCTCCGCGAACAGGGCCTCGGCGGGCGAGCCGGGGCCGGTGGGCAGCGGGCCGACGGGGAGGATCCGCTCGGCGCGGATGTCCAAGGGGACGCGGCTGGTCAGGAGGGTGCGCAGGCCCGGGCAGGAGCGCAGCAGGGCGGCCACGTCGAGGGCGATGTCGGCGACCAGGCGGTCGGCGTTGTCCAGGACGAGCAGCAGGCCGCCGTCCGCTATCCGGCCGGCCGCCTCGTGGGCGTCGCGGGCGCCCAGGCGCGTCCAGAGGGCGGAGGCGTCCGGTGCGTCGGCGAGGTCGACCCAGATCGTCGGTGGGGGTGGGGACAGGCCCAGAAATCCGCCGGCCTCCTCCACCCCGCCGTCACCCCCGGCCGTGACGGCGGCATGCGCGAGGTGGCTCTTGCCGACTCCGGCGGGACCCGTCAGGGTGAGCAGCCGCGCTCGCGCCGCCGGACGCGCCAACCACGCCCGTACGCGTCGGAGTTCGCCCTCCCGCCCGAGGAGTTCACCGAATCCGAGATCGCCGGGCCCGTGAGGGGCGAACCCCTGTGGGACGGCCCCGGGGACGACCGTCCCGTGGGGAACGGGTGCCCCAGGGGCGTCCCGCCCCCTAGGAACGTCCCCATCCGGGGCGAACCCTTCCGGTATTTCCCCTTCCGGGGCGAACGCTCCCGGAGCGAACCCCCGGGGAGCGTCCCCACCCCCGCCCTCTCCCCCACACCGGCCGCTTCCCACCCCGCCGGCCTCTCCCGACCCCTCCGTGACCAGCATGCGAGCAGCCTCCTTGCTCCTCACGTCGCCGTTCCCTCTGTCGAGTCCCGCTTCAGACCACCGGAAGCGGCGGGGCGTACCGTGCCACCACGGCCGCCAGTTCGCGCAGCAGCCGTTCCGTGTGCGTGCGGACGAAGAAGTGCCCGCCCGGCAGGACCCGCAGCTCGCTGCCCCGGCCGGCGTGGTCCCGCCACGCGGCCATCGCCGGTACGGGCACCAGGTGGTCGTCCGCCCCGGCGAACAGGTGCAGCGGAACGGCCAGCGGTTCGATGTCCGCCGGCTCCACCCAGCCCGTACAGAGCCGCAGGTCGTCCCGGACGAGCGGCATGTACGCGGCACGGAACCGCCGCCTCCGGGCCAGTTCCCGGGGAATGCCGCCGAGTTCGGCGAGGGCGTCGGCGAGCGTCTCGTCGTCGGCGTCCGGATCGAGGATCCGGGTCGGCCGTACGTGCGGCGCGCGGTGCGAACTGAGCACCAGGGCGCGCGGCGGCGCGGCACCCCGCCGCTGCCGGGCCAGCGTCAGCGCGTGGGCCACGAACGCGCCCATGCTGTGCCCGTACAGCACGTGCGGCCGGGACAGCGCCTCGTCGAGCTGTTCGTCCAGCTCGGCGACGAGGTCGGCGAGCCGGGTGAACCGCGGCTCGTGCGCCCGCTCCTCGCGGCCGGGCAGCCGGACGGGCAGCACGCGCACCCCGACGCCGTGGGCGTCCAGGCGCTCCTGCCACCGCTCGTAGGCCGAGGCGCCACCCCCGGCGCACGGCAGACAGAACAGATCCAGCCCCGCCGACGACCGCTCACCCGCCGCCGGCGTGAGGTACGGCGTCATCACGCAGGCACCCCCCGTCCCACGCTTCAGACCAGCTGCCGCGCGGCCACCACGCGGTCGTAGTACAGCGTCCCATCGACGAGGAACTCCCCGTCGAACTGGGAGAGTACGGCCACCGGCAGCTCCATGCGCTTGCCGCGGTTGGGGATGTCCTGCCAGTCGGCCGCCTGGGTGCCGTTGATCCGGCTCTCCAGGATGACGACGTCGGCCGTGTGGTGGATGGCCAGCACCTCGTGTTCGAGGTCGGGGAAGGCCGCCAGCATGGCCTCGAAGTGCCGGCGCACCGCGTCGTCCCCGACCAGCGGCTGCTCGTCGAAGGGCACCACGCGGCAGACGCCGCCGGGCCCGCGCCCGGCGCTCGACATCACCGCAGCGGTGTGTCTGAGAACCAGCTCCTCACGGTGTTTTCGCAGGTCGGAATCGTTTCGCTGCCGGCTGTCCCGCATCTGTGCGCCTCTTCTCCCCGTTACCGGGCGCCCGCTCGCGCCCGGCCAAGTCCGCCGCGGACCACGGCTGCCCGCCCGCCCCACGGAAGCTCCGTCGGGAGGGGGCGGGGTCGTCGCCGCCATCGCTTTCCGGACACTGACCACACACCGTTCCGACCTGCTCGGCCGGTCTTGCCCTCCGGGGTCACCCCGCCTACCCGGACCGCGTCCGGGAGGGTCACCACCGGCACCAAGCGGAATGCTCTTTATCTGTGTGACGGCCGTTACCGCCCGTTGTCTGCGATTCAAAATCATGCACCGGATCCGGGCAACCGTCCGGGCAAGGGTCAGGTGAATCTTGACTTAATCGCACCCCCGATAAGCGCCCAAACCCTCAGCTCACGGACAGGGGTGAGCACTACAGGGACACCATGAGGGCCGTTCGCCCCCTTCCGCCACCGCGGGTTGCACTACCCAGTGCATCCATTGCACCGAACGGTTGAGTAACGTACCGACGCTGTGTAACGTGCGGCGCGGCCCAACGCCCCTGTCCCCTACGGGAGATCAACAACTAAACCGCCAAACCCCCTGCGCAGGGCGCCTGATGCACCGCTCGCCGCCATGACCACCATGCGGCCCCGACCGCCAAGGAGCACCCCATGTCCCCCACCGCACACCCCCGTTCACGCGGTCTGCCCGACAAGCGCCGGGCCATCTCCCAGGCCGCGAGGCGCGTGTTCGGCCGGGAGGGGTACGCGCGCGCGAGCCTGGACGCCATCGCCCTGGAGGCGGACGTCGCCAAGCGCACCATCTACAACCACTACGCGGACAAGGAGGACCTGTTCCGCTCGGTCGCGGTCGAGGGCGCCGACGCCGTCACGGAGACCGTACGGGCGCTGATGGAACGGCACCTGCGGAAGATCGTCGACCTGGAGGACGACCTCACGGCCTTCTGCCTGGACCGCGCCCGGTCGGTGACCGAGTTCCCCGAGCACTTCGCGCTCGTCCGCACCATCCACACCGAGGCGAGCCGGCTGCCGGCCGCCTTCCTGGAGACCTGGGCGGCTCACGGCCCGCCCACCGCCCACCTGCGGCTGGCCCCCTACCTGGAGAAGATCGCCGAACGGGGGCTGCTGGCCTTCGACGACGCGGCACGGGCCGCCCACCGCCTCAACACGCTCACCATGAACGACGTCCTCATGCGCTCGTACTACGGAGCCGTCCCGCTGCCCGACGCCGAGGTCGAGGAGATCGTCACGGACGGCGTACGCGCCTTCCTCCACCTCTACGCACCGCCCCCGGCCCCCGACCGAACCACATCTTGAGGAGCACACGGTGTCCTTCCTGTCCCCCGACTACCCCGAGATCCGCTACGACGGCGACGAGGGCGAGATCTCGGCGTCCTTCCGCCGCGCCGACGCCCCGCCGGAGTACACGGCCCCCAACGGGAACACGTACCACTACCTTTCGACCCGGCTCTCCACCGACGGCCTGTTCGGCCTCTACAAGAACCGGATGGGACCGGCCGTGGGCGGCACCAGCCCGCACTTCCACAAGACCATGTCCGAAGCGTTCTACGTGCTGTCGGGCGAGATCCACGTCTTCGACGGCGACCAGTGGTTCGACGCCTCGCAGGGCGACTACCTCTACATACCCCCGGGCGGCGTCCACTCCTTCGGCAACATCTCCGGCGAGCCCGCCGAGTTCCTCATGCTCTTCGCGCCCGGCGGCGCGCGCGAGGCGTACTTCGAGGGCCTGGAACACCTCGGCTCGATGACCGACGAGGAACGGACCGAGTTCCTCGTCCGGCACGACAGCTTCTTCGCCGACATGGCCAAGGGCCCGGGAGCGGACTCCTGGGAGGAACGGGCGTCCCTGCGCAAGTCCTTCAAAACCGGCTGACCGCGGGGCGGGGGTGAGGGGCGGCGCGGCCCGCGCCGCCCCTCACCCGTACCAACGCCGCTACTACCGACCCGACTTGCGGAGCGTGCAGATCGCCGTCGCGGTCCGGCCGGGGTCGCTCTCCGAACGGGCCGTGAGGGTGATCTTCCCGTCGCGCGCGGCGTCCCGCGCGGCCGCCACGGACACGTCGACCGGCACGGACGCGCCGGCCCGGGCGGTCGCGAGGCGGTTCGGGAGCCAGGCGGTCCAGCCGCGGCCGGAGGCGGTGGCCGAGAGCCGGTAGACGTCGGACGAGCGGTAGCCGTCGTCGGCCTCCGCTGGGCGGCCCGTGTTGGCGAGGTCGAAGGTGCACCGGGCCCGGCCGTCGACCGGCCGGCCCTGCGCCGTACCGCGGCCCAGCGCGGCACCACGCGCCTGCGGGCCGGTCCCGTCGAGCGACTTCACGCCGACGCTGTAGGAGAGGACGCCGGTCGCGTCGCGCTGGATGTCGAGGACGTAGAAGTGCAGGCGGTTGGCCTGGTCCACGTACTCGTAGGAACTGCCGGAGTCGGCGCCCGCGTGGAACAGGGCGTCGCTGAGCTGCCGGTAGTCGCCCATGGTGATCTTCTGGAGGGTGCCGTCGGGACGCTTGAAGTCGACCATGCCGATGTCCTCGGGGTGGGCGTCGATCACCCAGGCGAAGGGGGCGCGGTCGGCGTTCTTGGTCTTGCTGATCAGCACGCCGTGGTCGGGCGTGAAGGAGTCCATGCCCATGCGGTCGACGACCTCGACGGTGTAGTTGTCGTAGCCGCCGCCGTCGCAGAGCGGGTCCTTGGCGCGGTCACAGGCCGGGGAGAGGTCGCGGCCCATGCTGACGTTGATGCCGGAGAGGCCCTTGTCACCGGGTGGTGCGGAGCGGGCAGTGACGCGGGCCACGATGAGCCCCTGGTTCTTGAGGTCGTCGCGGTCGAGGCGGAGGACGTTCTTGTCGTCCACGATGCCGAGCTTCATCTTGTCCCGCAGGACGTGCTGGGCGCCCATGGAGCCGCCGGCGGTCGCGGGGATCCGCCATCGTGTGTGGGGGCCGCCGGGTCCATTGAAGGAGCCGCGCGAGAGCATCCCCCAGATCCCGGTGTAACTACGGCTCAGGGGCGTCCCGTAGGGGTTGTTGTAGTTGTCCCCGATGCCCAGGATGTGGCTGAGCTCATGGGCGAACGTCGCCATGCCGGAGCTCTCGGCCTGGGTGGACGAGCCGTCGGCCGCGTTCGGCCAGATCCGGGCGGCGGCCTGCCAGGACGTCCAGGGCACGTACCGGGTCTTCGCCGCGTTGCCACCGGACGCCAGCGGGGACGGCGGCCCCCAGGCGGCGGGCACGTCCGCCGCCGACCGGAACTTCATCTGCCCGAACTCCTGCCAGGCGGACGACTCGTCGACACCCGCCGTCAGGTAGAAGACGAAGTCGAACTTCCCCGCCTGGTCGGCGCCCACGTCGGCGACCCAGGCCCGCTTCCCGTCGGCCCTGATGTCCTTCCCGCAGGTGTCGCCGCGGGGGCAGGCGCCGGGGTTCATCCCGGGTTCGATCCCGTACTGGTACGACTTCCACGGCAGCCGGTACGCCCCGAACGCCGTCAGATCGACCCCGAAGCGGCCCCCGGAGTCCTCCATCCAGTACTCGTTGATCGTGTGGCCGTGGTTGAGGGTGCCCGGTTTGTTGAGGAAGTCGCGGTAGAAGGCGGGCACGCGGTCGCGGGGGATTCCGGAGGCGGGCGGCTGGGGGTTGCCGAACCGGCCTGCGCCAGCCGGCTTGCTGACCGAGAACTCCTCGTCCGGGTAGTCGAGGAGCACCAGCGCGCCCTTGAACTTGCGCTGCGTGGGCTGCAGGGCGGGGTCGGCCCAGCGGGTCCCGGGGACCGAGCGGTACTCCGCCCAGGTCATGTCGTCGGGGTTGCGCCAGTTCTGCGGGTCGATCGGACGGACCAGGGACTGCTGCTGGCCCCGCGGGCCCGCGTCGGGCGTCGCCAGCGCCGGCCCCGCGGCGACGGCACCGGCCGTCAGCCCGAGGAGCGCGGCGGCGACGCGGACGCGGCCGTACCATATTCGGCCGCGTCCTGAACGTCCGGCCCGGCGGGACGGTAAGCCCGGTGAACGTCTGTGACGGTGGAGGAACAAGACTCACCTCTTGTCTGAAGTCGTCCCCTGACGTCAGGAGTTGACCGCCGGAGACGCGGCAAGCTGTTCGATGGGGGTGCCCACCGGGGCCAAGGTAAGGGGGAGGGGGCTGAGGCGCCAGAGGCGGAGCTTTCTTCCGCCCGGCCTCGGCCCTCACACCCCCAGCCGGGGAGGGCCCCGCCCCCGGATCCCGGTGGCTTCACGGAGCGGACGACATGGTGACCCGTACGTACTCGTGCAGCGCGTCCCGGACGAAGGCCGCGCCCTCCACGGACCCGTACGTCGTCGCGAAGTCGGGGTCCGTGACGTACATGTCCCCGAGACAGCGCACCATCAAGCCGGCCTGCTCGCGGTCCCCGTCGGCCACCGGCGTGCCGGGGATCGCGCCGAGCCACGCGACGTGCCGGGCGGCGAGCGCCTGCGCCCGGTCCGAACGCGGGGAGGCGCCTTCCCGCCAGGCCGTGGCCCAGGCGTCGACGAGCTCGTCGGTGTCCCGCTTCCAGGCGAGCTGCTCCCGCATGTCCTTCCCGTGCCACCACTCGTTGCTGAGCCGGAAGGCGCGCTCGCCCCAGCGGGCGACCACCTCGTCCTCGTAGCTGTCGTTGAACCCCTCCAGCATCATGTCCATCGTGGGGTCCTGCCCCGAGCGGCGGGCGTCGAGGGTGCGGCGGACGGCCCTGATCCGCCGGTCGACACGCTCGCGCTCGGCCTCCAGCAGCCGGATCTGCTCCTGGAGCGCCGTCTCCTCGTCGGCCTCCCGGTCCAGCACCTCCGCGATGACCGGCAGGCTCAGCCCGAGGTCCCGCAGCACCAGGACGCGCTGCAGCCGGGCCACCGCGTCCACGTCGTAGTAGCGGTAGCCGTTGGCCCCGACACGGGACGGCGGGAGGAGCCCGATGTCGTCGTAGTGGCGCAGCGTCCGACTGGTGACCCCGGCCCGCCGCGCCACCTGCTGGATGGTCCACTCCACACCACCCGCCATGCCCGCTCCGGTTCCTCGCGCCACCCGCGCACCTCCTTCACCACTAGAGCCGGTGACATGATGGCGCCTCGTCTGAGGGAAGGGTCGGGGCACCCCCATGTCCGGTCCTCACGCGGCCTTCGGAGCGCCCCGCATCCCGACGCGGCAGCACCCCGTGCCGTCGGCCGGCGTCGAGAAGACCACCGGTACCCGGCCCTCGCCGAACGCCGCGCCGGCCTCGACGCGGGCAGCCCGTCCTGAGCCGGGAGCAGATCGTCCCAGCCGCCCTCGATCTGCTGGGCTCGGACGGCCCGGAAGCCCTGCGCATGCGGAAGCTCGGCGCCCGCTGAACGCCGGTGCCACGTCGATGTACCCGCACGCGTCCACCAAGGACGAGCTGATCGAGTCGGTCGTGGACGAGGCGTACGGCGAGATCGAGGCGCCCGCCGCGGCCGGATCGGCCGACTGGCGCGAGGCCGCCGGCCGCTGCCCGCGCACGGGCTGCGGATCCTCCTGACCCCTGGCCGGCCCTCGCGCTGGGCGGACTCGGCCTCACCCGGCTCGGCCCGAACGCCGTGCGGCTCTCCGAGGGGATCCTCGCGCTGTTCGAGACGGCGGGCCTCCTGGCGGAAAAAGCGGACCCGACCGTGCCAGCATCGGCGAGGCGGCGTGACCGAGGGCGGTGCCCCGGAGCGGCCGGACCGGACGCGAGTGGGTCCTGGGCCTGTGGCCGCGCAGCCCGCAGCCGAGGGGGCGGCCGGCGTGGCACGCACCGCCAACTGCGCGTGCTGTGCGGCTCGTTGGCTGCCCTGACCCCCGCGCGAGAAGCGGGACGAGGAGTTCGCGTACGGGCTTCGGCGCGTACGCGACGGCCTGGCGACGCGCATCACGGACGGCCCGGCCGCCACACAGTCGGCGGTTTCAGGGAGCCGGGCCCCTCCGCGCCAAACCTCTCTGGGTGAATTCCCGGGTTTTTCCACCCCATCGGTGGAACGCGTACCCGAACCAGCCCATGGGACCGCGCTCTTGGCCAGGCTGTACGGGTGCGGGGATGGCTGAGAGCGGGACGGCTGACGGCGCTGGCGGCGCTCGCCGTCTTCGGGCTGGCGGGCGAGGCCGCCGCCGACGACCTGGAGGCGGACGCGACGGCCGGCAACAGTTCGTTGCACGCGGTCGTCCACCACGTGCCGAGGCTGCTGCCGCCGCATCCGCCGTCGCATGTGCGCGTACGCGCGCTGGGTGGCGCGGTGCGCGCGAACGTGGACGACGACGGGGTGCGCTGCCTGGCCGTCGGGGCGGGCGTGCTCCGGGTGACCGCCCATGTGCGGCTGGGCTGCCAGGCCCAGCCTCCCCCGGCGGCAACCGCTCCGGCGGCACCCGCGCCCGCAGCCCCGGCGGCACCCGCTCCTGCCGCCCCGGCCGCTCCGCCGGCCGCGGCCCCTCCGGCGGCTCCACCCGCGGCGGCGCCCGCACCCGCAGCTCCGGCACCCGCCGCACCGGCGGCCCCTGCCGCACCCGCCGCCCCACCGGCAGCTCCTCCGGCCGCGCCCGCACCCGCCGCCCCGGCGCCGGCCGCTCCGGCACCCGCCGCTCCGGCGCCGGCCGCACCTGCCCCAGCGGCTCCCGCTCCTGCTCCAGCGGCTCCCGCCGCACCGGCCCCCGCCGCCCCAGCCGCACCGGCAGCACCCGCACCCGCAGCCCCCGCAGCCCCTCCGGCCGCCGCGGCCCCAGCCGCGCCCGCTCCGGCAGCGCCCGCCGCACCCGCCCCGGCAGCACCCGCGCCCGCACCACCAGCCCGTCCGGCAACCCCGGTCACGGCGAACCCGCCCGCCCGCTCCGCCGCATCGGCCCCCGCCGCCGCGGCACCCGCGCGGCCGGCGCCGGCCGCACCGCCCTCGCTGGTCACACCGGCATCGCCCGCCGCACCACCCCCAGCCGAGAGCCACATCCCGGCGCCGATTCCGCCGGCTCACATCCCCGTGCCGCACGTCCCCATTCCGCCGCATCACATCTACCGGAACGCGGTGGCGGCGCGGGGCAACCCCCTCGTACCGCACACTTCCGTGGTCACGCTCACCCTGTTGCTCACCACGCCCGCCGTGCTGACCGCCGCCTTGTTGCGACCCCGTTCCAGCAGCCGCCGCAACCGCTGATTCCGCATCACCGACCGCGAGACCACCGATCGCATAACCACCGATCGCGTAACCACCGACCCGCCAGGCACTCACCTCATCAGGCGCTCACACCCCCGGCCCCGCCTGACCCCGCCCTCACCGGCCCACCACCCGACCGCGAAAAGCCCCGCCAAGCCCCGCCAAACAGAGATCGAAAAGGGCGGCGCCAAAACAACAAATGCCCCGGCATATTGACAGCCGGGGCATTTCTTCGCGTATATTGATTGTTTCTATGCCATGCCGAAAACAGGGCATAGAAAAGCTTTGTAAGGCCATGATATCGGGGCGGGAGTCACAGTGTCAAACGCGTCGGCCCAGGAATTGCGCAACGAACAGGAATTCATCGACAACCTCCACACACGCCTCGCGGAACTCCGCGACGAGGCCGAAGCCGGGATGAACGCCGCCCTCGCCTCGCCGGGTGGCGGCACCTTCCAGGCACGGCTGGAGCGCGATGTGCTGGTCGCCGAGCGGTCGGGGCTGCTGGCCGCGTTCAACGCGGGGGAGAACGGTCTCTGCTTCGGCCGGCTGGCGTTCCGCGACGGCCGCGACCACCACATCGGCCGGATCGGCATCCGCCGCGACGACGCCGACCGGACACCCCTCGTCATCGACTGGCGGGCCGACGTCGCCCGGCCGTTCTACCTGGCGACGGGCCACACGCCCATGGGCCTGCGCCGCAGGCGCCACATCAGCACCGAGGGACGCCGCGTCACCGCCCTCCACGACGAGATCCTCGACCTCACCGACCCCGAGCGCACCGGCCTGGAGGGCAGCGACGCGGACGCCGTCCTCCTCGCCGCGCTGGACGCCGCCCGCACCGGGCGGATGCACGACATCGTGCAGACGATCCAGGCGGAGCAGGACCGCGTCATCCGCGCCCCGCACCGCGGCGTCATGGTGGTGGAGGGCGGCCCCGGTACGGGGAAGACGGTCGTCGCGCTGCACCGCGCCGCGTACCTGCTCTACGCCCACCGCGAGCAACTGGCCCGCCGCGCCGTGCTGATCGTCGGCCCCAACCCGGCGTTCCTCGGCTACATCGGCGAGGTGCTGCCCTCCCTCGGCGAGACCGGGGTGCTGCTCGCCACGCCCGCCGAACTGTTCCCCGGCACCACGGCCACCGGCACCGACACCCCGCGGGCGGCCGAGGTCAAGGGCGCCGCGGCGATGGCGGACGCGCTGGCCGCGTACGTCCGGGACCGGCAGACGCTGCCCGACCCGGAGATCGTGATCCCGCACGACGACGGCGACCTGGTGCTCGACGAAGCGATCGTGCGGACGGCCCGCGACCGGGCGCGCGCCACGCGGCTGCCGCACAACCTCGCGCGCCCCACCTTCGCGTTCGCCGTGATCGACGCCCTCACCGCGCAACTCGTCGACCGCATCGGGGCCGATCCCTACGGGGGCCCGAACCTCCTCGGCCCCGACGACGCCGCCCAGCTCGGCAAGGCCGTCGCCGCCGCTCCCGAAGTGCACGCGGCCATCGACGCGTTGTGGCCGGCGCTCACCCCGCACCGGCTGGTGGCGGACTTCCTCTCCGACCCCTGCCATCTGCCCCCGGCGGACGCCGACGCCATCCGGCGGGACGCCGGGCCGTGGACGCCGGCCGACGTACCGCTGCTGGACGAGGCCGCCGAGCTGCTCGGCGAGGACGACTCGGCCGCCCAAGCCGCGGCCGAGGCCGCCCGGCAGGAACGAATCGCCTACGCGCAGGGCGTGCTCGACATGTCGTACGGCTCCCGCACCCAGGAGTTCGAGGACCTGGAGGACGAGGACTCCGAGGTGCTGGCCGCGCACGACGTGGTGGACGCGGAGCGGCTCGCGGAGCGCCAGGAGGAGGCCGACCACCGCAGCGCCGCCGAACGCGCCGCGGCCGACCGCACCTGGGCGTTCGGCCACATCATCGTGGACGAGGCGCAGGAGCTGTCCCCGATGACCTGGCGGCTGCTGATGCGCCGCTGCCCGACCCGGTCCATGACCCTGGTCGGCGACCCGGCCCAGACCGCCGAACCGGGCGGCTGCGGCTCGTGGGAGGCGGCCCTCGCGCCGTACGTCGGCGACCGCTGGGAGCACGTCCGGCTGGGCGTCAACTACCGTACGCCCGCGGAGATCATGGAGGTGGCGGCGGAGGTGGTCCGAGCCTCTGGGAATCCGGGGTTCCGGCCGCCGCGTTCCGTCCGTTCCACCGGCGTACGCCCCTGGGCGCACCGGACGGACCAGCCTGCCGGGACGGTCGCGGAGGCCGTGGCGGCGACCCTCGCCGAGCATCCGGAGGGACGGCTCGCGGTGATCGCGCCCCGGGGCCTCCTCGACGCCCTGTCGTCCGCCCTCCCGGACGCCTCCGCCGGCCCGGCGCCGGACCTGACGCGACCGGTCGTCCTCCTGGATCCCCGGCAGGCCAAGGGGCTGGAGTTCGACACGGTGTTCGTGGTCGAGCCGGGCCGGATGGGGGTGAACGACCTGTACGTGGCGCTCACGCGGGCCACACAGCGGCTGGGCGTGGTGCACACGGGAGCGCTGCCGCCGGGGCTGGCGAAGGGCCTGGAGAAGGGACCGGCGAAGGGACCGTCGGAGACGCCACCGGAGGAACCGGCGAACACGAAGGAGCCATCGGCCGGCTGACACCCCCGAGGGCTTCGGCTCCGGGCGAGCCCCGGGGCCCCCGGAGTTCTCCCGGAGCCCCGGGCGTCGGTCCTACTCAACCCCCCTCCGCCGCCCGCCAGATCGTGCTCCGCAGGTCGGTTCCCCGTACCACCTGGATCCGCCACGGATCGATGCGGATGACGTGGTACCGAGGGTCGTCCGGACCGCCCCGCCAGTAGTGCACCGGGTCGTACCCGACGCCCGGCGGGCCGCCCCGGACGTAGAGGTCCCAGGCGTGCCGTCGGGACCCGTCGTCGTCGGCCCAGGTGGAGACGCTGTCGACGAAGGCCGCGTTCTGCCGGGGACTCCAATAGGCGTAGGTGGTGTGCGGGTTGCGGGCGAGGTGCGCCGTCTTGACGGGCGTCCGGTAGGCGGCGAGCCAGCCGACCGGACGCCCGTCGACGATCTCCCATACGGGAAGGAGCACGCGGGCCCGGGGACGGTTCCGCCGGTCCACGGTCACCATCGTGGCGTACCGGATCTCGCGGACGTACGCGAGGAAGGTGTCCCGGATGTCGTCGAAGGCAGCGGCGCGGGCGGTCATGGGATGACTCCTCGGTCGGGGGGACGGTGGGGGTGCGGCAGGACGGCTCAGGGGGCGACCGGCGCCCGTACCGCCCCCTCCGTACCCGCGCCCGCGTCCGTACCCGCGCCTCCGTCCACGCCCGCGCCCGCACCCGCGCCCGCCTCCACACCCCGGCCGGCGACCGCGGCCTCCGCCTTCCGGCCCCGCAGACCGAACGCCGCCACCACCGCGGCGAGGACGGCCGCGCCGAACGGCACGAGGAGCGCCGCCCGGTACCCGTCGAGCAGGGCGGCCGGGGATCCGGACGAGGGCGTGGCGGCGATGTTCACGGCCGTGGCCCCGGCGAGGCCGAGCGCCGCGCCGAACTGGAAGAAGGTGTAGAGCAGCCCACCCGCGAGCCCCTGCTCCTCCTCGTCGACGCCTTCCGTGGCGACGATGGTGAGCGGCCCGTACGCCAGCGAGAACGCCAGGCCGAGGGTGACCAGGCTCGGGAGCATCAGCGCGTACGTCCAGTCGGCGCCCACCGGCAGGAACAGGGCGTAGGCGAGCGCCGCGAGCAGCATGCCGCCGAGGATGAGCCGGGCGTTGCCGAACCGCCGGACGAGGCGCGGGGTCAGGGTGGGCGACAGGATGGCGTCGATCCCGATCACGATCATGGCGAAGCTCGTCCGGAGCGTGGACCAGCCGCGCAGTTCCTGGAGGTAGAGCACCACGAGGAACTGGAAGCCGAAGAAGCCCGCCGCGAAGAGCAGGGCGACGAGGTTGGAGCGGACCAGCGGGGCGCGGAGGATGCCGAGCCGGACGAGGGGGGACGCCGTCCGCCGCTCCACCGCGACGAAGACCGCGAGGAGCCCGAGCCCGGCGACCGCCGTCGCCGCGGTCGTGACCGCGCTGCCGTGCGCGGCGCGTTCGACGGTCAGGACGAGCAGCACGATGGCGGCGGTGGCGGTGACGGCCCCGGCCAGGTCCATGCTCTCCCCCGGCGCCCGCTCCGGGCGGGGCGAACGGGGGATGAGGACCAGGGCGGCGGCCAGCAGGACGGCGGAGACGGCGACCGGGGCGAAGAAGACCCACCGCCAGTCGGCCGCGCCCAGCAGTCCGCCGGCGACCAGGCCCAGCGAGAAGCCGCCGGCGCCGGTACCGGAGTAGATCAGCAGCGCGCGGTCGCGCTCGGCGCCCTCCGCGAAGCCGGTGGTGATGACGGACAGTCCGGCCGGGGTGATGAACGCGGCGGCGACGCCGGTGACGAAGCGCGCGGTGATCAGCATCCAGCCCTCGGTGGCGAAGCCGCCGAGCCCGGAGAAGAGCAGGAACACGGCCAGCCAGGAGATGAACATCCGCCGCCGCCCGAAGAGGTCGGCCGCCCGGCCGCCCAGCAGCATGAGGCCGCCGTAGCCGAGCACGTAGGCGCTCATCACCCACTGCAGCTCGCCGGTGGACAGGCCGAGGTCGGCCCGGATGACGGGGAGGGCCACGTTGAGCATGGCCACGTCGATGCCTTCCAGGAAGACGGCACCGCACAGGACGAGGAGGACGCCCCATTGACGCGCAGACATGTGCATTCCTCGGTGATGGGAGGGGGTTTCAGAGCTCCCACCCTCCGTCCGGCGCCCCTGGGGGAACAACGGCGAAGAACGCGACGTTCGTTCAGCCAGGCTTACCGATCAAGGTGACGGACATCCGGGGGGACACCGTGGAACGCGACGAGCTCGACTGCTTCCTCATCCTGGCCGAGGAACTGCACTTCGGCCGCACCGCCGACCGCATGCGGCTGTCCAGGGCGCGGGTCAGCCAGCTCGTCCAGCGGCTCGAACGGCGGCTGGGCGCGCCCCTGTTCGTCCGTACGAGCCGGCGCGTGGAGCTCACCGCGCTGGGCCGGCGGTTCCGCGACGACGTGGCACCGCACCACCGGGCGATCGAGGCGGCGGTCGCCCGGGCCACCGCGTCGGCGCGCGGGGTCAGCGGGGTGCTGCACGTCGGGTTCACCGGGCCGCTGGCGGGCGAGATCGCCATGAGGGCGGCCGAGACGCTGCGCGCGGCCCGCCCCGGCCTGGGGGTGGAGCTGTGCGAGGTACCGCTCTCCGACCCCTACGGGCAGCTCCGCAAGGGGGATTTCGACATCCAGTTGCAGGAGTTCCCGGTACGCGAGGACGACCTGGGCGGGAGCCCGGTGCTGTTCACGGAGGCCCGGGTGCTCGCGGTGGCCGACGGGCATCCGCTGGCGGCGCGGACGGCCGTCTCCCTGGAGGACCTCGCGGACGTCGAACTCCTGACGATCGCCGGGCCGTTGCCCGACTACCTGCTGGAGTACCACGTCCCGGCGCGGACCCCCGGCGGCCGCGCGATCGGCCGGGGCCCCGGGGTCACCAACCTGCAGGAGGCGCTGATGCTCGTCGCGGGCGGCAAGGGGGCCCTGCTGACGGCGGCGCACACGGCGACGTACTACGCCCGGCCGGGCGTCGTGTACCTGCCGTTCGAGGACGCGGCGCCCGTGGACTACGGGCTGGTGTGGCGCGCCGGGGACACCACCGGCGCGGTGCACGCCTTCGCCCGCACCGCCCGCGAGGTGGCGCGGGCGGTGCGGGCGACGGCGGGAGCCGAGCAGGACGTACGCGCCGAGTAGGGCGTACGTCCTGTCGCGCGGGCCTACTTGCCAAGGAACGCCAGGATCCGCTTGTTGACCTCCTCCGGGGCCTCCACCATCGGGAAGTGGCCGACGCCCTGCAGCAGCGCGCCGTCCGACCCCTCGGGGAGCGCGGCCACGATGTCGGCCAGGATCTCCTCGTCGACGACCGGGTCCTCACTGCCGTGCAGGTAGAGGGTCGGCTGCGTGGGGAGCTTCGAGAGCAGGTGCCCCATCTCCCACTCGTCGGTGCCGAACTTGTCCGACGGGAAGTTCTGCCGGTAGAGCCCCAGGCCCATCCGGAGGTTGGCGGGGTCGCGCAGGGCGTCCTTGCCGGCCTGCCGGTCCTCGGTCGCGTCGAAGCCCGTGTTGCCGCTCCAGTGCTCCCACAGCCAGTCGATGTAGCCGAAGTCGTTCACGGGAATGATCTGGTCGGCCACGCCCATCTGGATGAAGTAGAAGTGGCTGTTCTTGTGGATCTGCTCGGGCACCGCGGCCCGGCGAGCGTAGAACTGCACCGGCGGGACGTCGGCCACGATGACCTTCGACCAGCGCTCGGGCGCGAGCGACGCGGCGCCCCAGGTGGTGAACCCGCCCCAGTCGTGACCGACGATGATCGCGTCGCCGTCGCCGCCCAGTGCCTCGTGCAGCGCGTTCGCGTCCGCGACCAGGTCCTTCATCAGCATGCTGCCGTCCGCCGGCACCTGGCTCGGCGCGAAGCCCCTCATGTACGGGGCGACGACCCGGTACCCGGCCTCGGCGAGGACCGGCATCAGGTGCCGGAACGTCACCGGGGTCTCCGGGAACCCGTGCAGGAGCAGGGCGAGCGGGCCCTCGCCCTGCTCGACGTAGGCGAGCTCGACGCCGTTCACGGTGATGCGCTTGGTTTCCACGTACTTCCCCCACATAAATCGCTTGGGCACGCCCGCTGTAACGAACGTTCTATCCAGACAGGAGTCACAGTAGCACCACTGGAACGATCGCTCTAGCGGGCGCTCGGCCCTTCCCCGCGCTCAGCCCTTCCCCCGGCTCCCCGCCCACCGCAGCAGCCGGACGTACGGACTCCAGCGCGCCGGCCGCGCCGGCCCTGACCAGGGGTACGTCCGCGGGTGTGGATCCGGCCCCGCGCGCGGGTACCGAACAGGCGGGTACCGAACAGGCACGAGGCGGATACCGGGTGGCACCGAGCGGCACCGGGTGGCACCGGCTGGATCGCCTGCCGAAGCGAAGGAGCCACCGTGCGGATCAACGAGGCCGTCGCCCTGGTGACCGGCGCCAATCGCGGTATCGGGCGCGCTCTGGTCACCGAGTTCCTCTCCCGCGGCGCCGCCCGCGTGCACGCCGCCGCGCGCGACCCCCGGACGCTGGAACCGCTGGTCGCCGAGGCCCCGGACCGGATCGTCCCGCTGACCCTGGACATCACCGACCCGGCCGCCGTCACGGCCGCCGCCGAGGCCGCGCCCGACGTGACGCTCCTGGTCAACAACGCGGGACGGCACGGCATGGGCCACCTGCTGGAGATGGACCTGACCGACGTCGAGGCGGTCATGCGGACGAACTGGCTGGGCACCCTGCACGTCCTGCGCGCCTTCGCGCCCGTCGTGGAACGCAACGGCGGCGGCGCCGTCGCCAACATCGTCAGCGTCGGCGCCTTCGCCGGGACCCCCGCGATGGGCGCCTACCCCGCGTCCAAGGCCGCGCTCGCCCTGCTGACCCAGGCCGTCCGGGTGGACCTCGCCCCGCGCGGGATCACCGTGCACGCCGTCTTCCCCGGTCCCGTCGAGACGGACATGCTGCGCTACGCCACCGGCCACCTGAAGAGCCTGGGCGACGTCCCCACGGCGTCGGCCGCCGACGCGGCCCGCGCCATCGCCGACGGCGTCGAGGCCGGCGACGAGGAGATCTTCCCCGACCCGTTCGCCCGGCAGGTCCAGGAGTGCCTCCGGACCGACCCCAAGGGCGTGGAGCGGTTGCTCCTGTCCAGGGACTGAGCGGCCCGGGCGGTGCCGCACGGCGCCCGCGCATGCGAAGCACGCGCCCCCGAGAGACCATCGGTCCCATGGAGCACACCCTCCGGCTCGCCCAGCAGGAGGACGCCGACGCGCTGCTCTCCCGCAGCCCGCTCGCCGCCCTGGTCGGGATGCTGCTCGACCAGCAGATCCCGATGGAGTGGGCCTTCACCGGCCCGTACACCCTCGCCCGGCGGCTCGGCCGCGACGACCTCGACGCGCACGAGATCGCCGTGTACGACCCGGAGGCGTTCGTCGAGCTCTGCGCCGCCAAACCGGCCGTCCACCGCTATCCGGCCGCCATGGCCGAGCGGATCCAGCGGCTCTGCCGCCACCTCGCCGAGCGGTACGACGGCGACGCCGCCGCCGTCTGGCGGGACGTGCCCACCGGTCCCGAACTGCTGCGCCGCCTCACCGACCTGCCGGGTTTCGGCCGGCAGAAGGCACAGATCTTCCTCGCCCTGCTGGGCAAGCGGCTCGGGGTGCGGCCCGACGGCTGGCGGGAGGCCGCGGGCCCGTACGGCGAGGAGGGGAGCCACCGGTCGGTGGCGGACATCACCGGCCCCGACTCCCTGCGCGAGGTCCGCGCCTTCAAGCAGGCGGCCAAGCAGAAGGCGAAACAGGAGCGGGAGCGGGAGAGGGAACAGGGGACGGGACGGGGAAGGACGGCGGCGCCGGAGCGCTGAACCGGCCACGGCTTCCGGTATGCGGCCGATTGTCGCCTTCCGACTCCCGTGCCATGGCTGCGCTCGGCACCACCGGCCCGGTAGGCTTTCCGTGTGATCTTCAAGCGCATCGGAAACGGTCGGCCGTACCCCGACCACGGCCGGGAAAGCACCCGCCAGTGGGCGGACGTCGCCCCGCGCCCGGTACGCCTTGACCAGCTGGTGACCACCAAGCAGCAGCTCGACCTGGAAACGCTGCTCGCGGAGGACTCGACCTTCTACGGCGACCTCTTCGCCCACGTCGTGAAGTGGCAGGGCGACCTCTACCTGGAGGACGGCCTGCACCGCGCCGTGCGCGCCGCGCTCCAGCAGCGCCAAGTGCTGCACGCCCGCGTGCTCGAACTGGACTGACGCCCCGAAAGCGTCGCGCGCCGGTCGCGCGCCGGTCCGGTCATCGCTCCGGTAGGGGCCATCCGCCCCTCCGGCCCCTTCGTTCACGGCCGTTTCCGGCCGTTATTGGCCCTTTTGGGTTGGGGTCGGCGCAACCGTTGATCATCTAGTAGGCACCGGCCCCCGCCCGCACTACGCTGCGCCCATGAGCATGCTCACCCCTCCTGGCATGGGCGGCAAGTACCGCATCACGGGCCGTCGGTTCCCGCATATGCGCCGGCCGAGGAATCCGCGGAGGGTCGTGCTCGCCGCGGTCGCCGCGGTGGCCGTCCTGGGGCTGGGCGGCTGGGGGACGATCCAGCTCGTCGACGTCTTCTCGGGCGGCGGGAGCGGCTCCCCGCAGGCGGCCCGGAAGAGCGCCGACTGCGGCCGGGACGGGCACGGCGACACGACGGACGCCAGGGCCGCCGGCCGGTCGGCGCCGCGCGAACTGCCCCGCCCCGGCGACATCACCGTCAACGTCTACAACGCCACCCCGCGCAGCGGCCTGGCCAAGACGACCGCGGACGAACTGAAGGCGCGCGGCTTCCGCATCGGCAAGGTCGGCAACGCCCCCGCGCCCTACGACAAGAACGTCGAGGGGACGGCGCTGCTGCTGGGCTCGCCCGACGACGCCGACGGCGCGATGCGCGTCCTGCAGGAGCAGGTCGGCGAGGCGACGGTGAAGAGCGACGTCCGCAAGGGCACGGACATCGACCTGATCATCGGCGCCGGCTTCAAGGAGCTCAGGCCCGCCCCGGACGCGAGCCGGGCACCCGCCGCGCCCCACCCGGCCCCGTCGTCCCCGGCGCCCTCGAAGAGCGCGGCGAAGTGCTGAGCGCGGGCTGACGAAGCGCGGGTCGCTGGTCGCGGCGCGGGGTGAGGCGCCGACGTCCGGCGGCCCCCGGCCCCCGTTCCGCCTGTCCGCCCGTCTGGTCAGCCGGTCAGCCGGTCGCCAATGGCCGGTCAGCCGGTAGCCGGCAACCGGTCACCCGGCACATCGGACGGCCGGCGAACCGCACGGCCGCCGAACCGAACAGCCGCCGAACCGAACGGCGCCGCTCAGCCGGCCGTCCCGTACATCCGGTCGCCCGCGTCCCCGAGGCCCGGCACGATGTAGCCGTCCTCATTGAGGCGCTCGTCCACGGAGGCGGTGACGACGGTCACCGGCGTGCCGGCGAGCTCACGTTCCATCACCTCGACGCCCTCGGGGGCGGCCAGCAGGCAGATGGCGGTGACGTCGTCGGCGCCCCGCGCGATCAGCTCACGGATCGCCGCGACCAGCGTGCCGCCGGTGGCCAGCATCGGGTCGAGCACGTACACCTGGCGGCCCGAGAGGTCGTCCGGCATCCGCGTCGCGTACGTCTCCGCCTTGAGGGTCTCCTCGTTGCGGATCATGCCCAGGAAGCCGACCTCGGCCGTGGGCAGCAGCCGGACCATGCCGTCGAGCATGCCCAGGCCGGCCCGGAGGATCGGCACCACCAGCGGGCGCGGGTGGGACAGCTTGACGCCGGTGGTCGCGGTGACCGGCGACTCGATGTCGACCTGTTCGGTCCGCACGTCCCGCGTGGCCTCGTAGGCGAGCAGGGTGACCAGCTCGTCGGCGAGCCGCCGGAACGTGGGGGAGTCGGTGCGCTTGTCGCGCAGCGTGGTGAGTTTGTGCGCCACCAGCGGGTGGTCGACGACGTGGATCCGCATGACATCGACATTATCCGAGCTTTCGGACACCGGCTCCCGGCCCCACGGTGGCATCACACCACCGCCAAGGGGGAAAGTGGGCACGTACGCCCGGCCTGCTCCGCCGGGCGAGACCCTCGGCACGAGGTGGTGCTGCGCATGGCCGAGCGTGACGAAAGCGGAACCGGAGCCCGCAAGGGCCCCCGAAGCCAGGCGGAAAGCCCGGAGGAACCGGCCGTTTCGGGGAAACGGGCCCGGGAGCGCTCCCGCGAGCGTCCGCGGGAACCGGACACCCCCCTGGACGACGACGCGGAGCGGCGGCGCCGGCGCGCCCAGTTCCTCCGTGAGCTGAACGAGGCCCGGGAGCTCCGCGACCGGGTGCAGCCGCGCCGCGCGCGGGCGGCGAGAATGCGCCAGCAGATGCGCATGCGGACGTTCAGATGGTGAGCGGACGGCGAGCGGCTGATGGGCGGATGCCGAGCCGAGCGGGCGGCGGCGGCCGCCGTCCCGGTGACGGCCGTCACGCCGCCGCCCTTTCCCGGGGTTTCCCGGAAGGCGCTCCGGGGCGACCCTCGAACACACCCCGGATGGCCGCCCGGGACGTCCCCGGAGGGCCGCGCGGCCCGGAACGCCCCCGGAAAGTCCCGCGAATCTCTCGGACTACTGCACGACGCAGCGCGGAAGACCTCTCGCAACGGCCAGGTTTCTGCCACGATTCCGAGTGGGCGGGGTGCTGTCCCCGTCCGGCCCGGCACCGCCTATGACCAGTGGGAGAGTCACGGTGTACTTCGCCGCATTGCTCGCGCGCTCCGACGACGGGTGGGAAGCGAGCGACACAGACCTCGACAACGTGGAAACCCTGTCCGACCTCGTCGACCTGGCCCGTGAGACCTCGATCGCCGATGACACGGTCCTGGTGCTGATCGAACAGGAGGACGCCTGGTTCGGCATCGTCCGGGTGGACGGAGAGGACGACCCGCGGATCTTCCTCTCCGACAGCGTGCTCGCCAAGCGGAGTTCCTACGGCTCCATGCTCGTCGACGAGATCGTCGGCCGTGACGACAGCGACGCCGACGATCTCGACACCCTCGACCTCGACGGCACCGAGGACGGCGAGCCGGAGCCCGCGGAGGACGAGGCCGAGGCCGCGGACGCCGCCACGGCGGCGGTGCCGAGCGGCCCGCTGGGCGACCCCCGGCTGCTGGAGGACGTCGGTATCGGCGAACGGGAGCTTCTCGCCCTGAACGGGGACGCCCTCGGCGAGATCGCGGACGTCCTCGGCTGCACCGACGTCCTGGAGGCCGTCCGCTGACGGCCGCCGGGGCGCGGGCCGGCGGACCTCGCCCACACTGGTGCCATGAACGACGCCGCCCCCGGTCGCCCGCCCGGTCCCGACCCCGTCCGCGATCCCTGGCTCCCCGCCATGCGGGCCGCCCTGGAGGAGGCCGCGCGGGCCCCCGGGACGGGTGACGTCCCGGTCGGGGCCGTCGTCCTGGCCCCGGACGGCACGGTCATCGGCCGCGGCCGCAACGAGCGCGAGGCCACCGGCGACCCCACCGGCCACGCGGAGGTGCTCGCCGTCCGCGAGGCCGCCCGCGCCGTCGGCGAATGGCGGCTGACCGGCTGCACCCTCGTCGTCACCCTGGAACCGTGCACGATGTGCGCCGGCGCCATCGTCCTCTCCCGGCTCGACCGCGTCGTCTACGGCGCCGCCGACGCGAAGGCGGGCGCGGCGGGCTCCCTCTGGGACGTGGTCCGCGACCGCCGGCTCAACCACCGCCCCGAGGTCATCACCGGCGTCCTCGCCGACGAGTGCGCCGCCCTCCTGACCGACTTCTTCCGCACCCGCTGACCACCTCCCCCACCCCTCCCCGGATACCGATTTCGGCCCACGGCCACTCGTCCGCTAAGCTCTCTCTCGGTAGCGTGTCCGAGCGGCCTAAGGAGCACGCCTCGAAAGCGTGTGAGGGGGCAACTCCTCCGTGGGTTCAAATCCCACCGCTACCGCTCTTCAGACGAGGGGCCCGACCTGATGCAGGTCGGGCCCCTCGTCGTGCTCCGTCTCGGTTTCCGCTACGCCGGGACGGTTCCGTCGCGCGGGCCGCACGGCAGTTCGCCCTCGGCGGGGGCTGTGGGCGTCGCGACCGGTGCCACGGTTGCGCCCGAAGGGCCGGAGGTTTCCGGGGCGGTGGCGGCGGTCGCGCCCGTAGGCCCGCGCCCGGCCGTCCGGCCCGGTGGCGCGGCGGAGGAGCCCGGTGGCGCGGTGGACGAGCCCGGGGGCGCGGCGGAGGAGCCCGGGGGCGCGTCGAGCCAGTGGAAGGCCGGTTCCAGTCGCACGATGCGGATCACTTTGGACACTCGCGGGCCGCCCCGCACCACCCGGAGCCGGCCGCCGCCGCGGGCCACCCGGTTGCGGGCGCGGAGCAGCAGGCGGAGGCCGCTCGCGTCCAGGAAGGTCACACCGCGCAGGTCGATGACGAGGTCGGCGCGGTGGCGGCCGGCCAGGGCCTCCAGTCGGGGGCCGAGCTGCTGCTCGGCCAGGATGTCGATCTCTCCGGACAGTTCAATGGTGACCGCTCCCCCCGCCACACGCTCCCGCATGGTGAAGGCGAGCTCGTACCCGCCCATGCGAACCTCACCGTTCTCCCTCGCTCAGATACCGCAGCACACCGGATCCCGTTTCCACGCGACAGCACCGGGACGGCCGCTCCGGCGAGCCGGTGAGCGCCTCGGGCCGTGTGCCTTTCTGGTGCCCCGACGCCGGGCCCTTCTCACCTCAACTGACCCAGAGTTCATCCGTGTTGGAAAATTCGGCGGTATCGCCGGGAGGGTTGTACGGATTCGGGCGGCGGAATCGCCGGAATTGCACATACCTGGCCGGGAGTGCCCGTCGGGAGCAGGCGGAGAGGCCCTCACGCCGGACGAGAACCGGACGAGAACCGGACGAGAACCGGAGGAGACCGGACGAGAAGGAGAGAAGGCGAGGAGAAGGCGGAAGGAGAAGGCGGGGGGAAGCGGCATCGGGGGGACAAGCCGCTTCCCCCCATGAGGACACGGACCCCGAGTACGGGCCGCAGTCAGGGGGAAGCTCGCGGCCCGGACCCCGCAGAGGGGTTCCATGTCCCAGGCCCGCCGGATTCCTGCCAGATCCGGCGGGCACTCCCCCATCCTCCGCTCCGGAAATCGGCGGACGGGTGGGCGAAGGACCCCCTTCGCCGGGGCTTAAGTCCTTAAAGGTGGTGTGAACGGTCGCCACCGCAAGGGGTGCCAGGCGACGGCCGCCCGGGAAATGCCCCGGCAATCCGCACCCAAGCGACTCCTCCCGGCTTCGCGCATCTGTGCGGATAGACTCTCGCAAGCGCTACGGGGGACTTCGACGAGAAGAAGGCGGACGGGGAGGCGACAACGGCATGGCGCAGGCCAAGAAGATCACGTTCTGGGTGCTCGCCGTTTTCATCGGCTACACGATCATCCATTCCCCGGCCAGGGCCGCGGAGCTCGTCCAGATAGGCTTCGAGGGGATCTCGGACGCCGCCAAGAGCATCGGCGAGTTCATGACCGAGCTGATCAAGTGAGCCCCCGCCGGCCGGAGCCCACGAGCGCCACGGGCCCTGGCGCCACAGGTCCCGCATCCCCCTTCGTGCACCCCGTCGTCCGGAAGGCGGCCATCCGATGATCCGTCACCTCGTCCTGTTCAAGCTCAACGAGGGCGTCGAGCGCGACGACCCCCGCGTCGTCGCCGGCGTCCAGGCGTTCGAGAAGCTGGGCGGGGAGATCCCCGAGCTCCGCTTCTGGGAGTGCGGCTGGAACGTCTCCGAACGCCCGATCGCGTACGACTACGCGATCAACTCCGCCGTCGAGGACCCCGACGCGCTCCAGCGCTACCTCGACCACCCGGCCCACCAGGCGGGTGTCGGCCTGTGGCGGGAGTTCGCCACGTGGGTGATCGCCGACTATCCGTTCTGAGCCCCGATCCCTGCCGGAGCCCCGGCGCGGGCCCCTCGCCACCACGGCGAGGGGCCTTTTTCGCGTGGTCAACACGGCATTATGCGGTGCTTGCACACAGTGGACATGTCTTGTGATGCTATGACCGCTTTTGACGGATGAGTTGACCTGGAGCTGACCGCGAAGGGGTGGTGTGACCGTGCCGGCCCGTACAGCGTCAGAGGAGACGTCGGCGTCAGAAGAGAACCCCCCGCCGCCGCGGGAGGCCCAGCGGGAGATCCCGCGGGAGACCCGCCGGGAAGCCCGGCAGGAAGCGCAGCAGGAGACCCGGCAGGAACCCCCGCGGGAGCCGCAGACGCGGGAGAGCCGGGGCGCGGACGCCCGGGCGCTGACGCAGGTGCTCTTCAAGAAGTTCGCCACCCTGGAGCCCGGCACGCCGGAGCACGCCCGCGTGCGCGCCGCCCTCATCGAAGCCAACCTCCCCCTCGTGCGGTACGCCGCGGCGCGTTTTCGCAGCCGCAACGAGCCCATGGAGGACGTCGTCCAGGTCGGCACCATCGGTCTCATCAACGCCATCGACCGCTTCGACCCCGACCGCGGGGTGCAGTTCCCGACGTTCGCGATGCCCACCGTAGTCGGCGAGATCAAGCGGTACTTCCGCGACAACGTGCGGACCGTGCACGTACCGCGCCGGCTGCACGAGCTGTGGGTGCAGGTCAACGGCGCCACCGAGGACCTGACCGTGCTGCACGGCCGGTCGCCGACCACCGCCGAGATCGCCGAGCGCCTCAGGATCGGCGAGGACGAGGTGCTCGCCTGCATCGAGGCCGGCCGCTCGTACCACGCCACCTCGCTGGAGGCCGCCCAGGAGGGCGACGGGCTGCCCGGTCTGCTGGACCGGATCGGGTACGAGGACCCCGCGCTGGCCGGGGTCGAGCACCGCGATCTGGTGCGCCACCTGCTCGTCCAGCTGCCGGAGCGCGAGCAGCGCATCCTGCTGCTGCGCTACTACAGCAATCTGACGCAGTCGCAGATCAGCGCGGAGCTGGGGGTGTCGCAGATGCATGTGTCGCGGCTGCTCTCACGGAGCTTCGCCCGGCTGCGATCCGCAAACCGTATCGATGCCTAACCCTTGTGGGTGACACCCGCTCCGGACTCCCTGGCAGATATGTCGACTTGACGCTACAGCGCGTTGCCGACATGTGACATTCTGCTGGAACTGCGTTTGCCACAGCGCAGCCTCCGGTATTCAGGTGGGGGCTGCACCCTCGGCCGAATCCGCGGCCGGGGGTGTGCTGTGATCCGTCCGCGACCTCAAGGGGGTGGCATGTCCGTAGACCTGGGCAGCGCGAAGGTGCTCACCAACGACGCACCGCACGCCGTGCTCGACGACTGCGAAGCCATCGACACCCGCACCCTCTCCCGCTCCCTGTTCCTGCGGCTGGCGGCCCTGGACCGGGACAGCGCCGAGCGTACGTACGTCCGTGACACCCTCATCGAGCTCAACCTCCCCCTGGTGCGCTACGCGGCGGCGCGGTTCCGGAGCCGCAACGAGCCGATGGAAGACATCGTCCAGGTCGGCACCATCGGACTGATCAAGGCCATCGACCGGTTCGACTGCGAACGCGGGGTGGAGTTCCCGACGTTCGCGATGCCCACGGTCGTCGGCGAGATCAAACGCTTCTTCCGGGACACCAGTTGGTCCGTGCGGGTGCCGAGGCGCCTGCAGGAGCTGCGGCTCGCCCTGACCAAGGCAAGCGACGAGCTCGCGCAGAAGCTCGACCGCTCCCCGACCGTGCCCGAGCTGGCCCTGTGCCTGGGCGTCTCCGAGGAGGACGTGGTCGACGGGCTGGCGGTGGGCAACGCCTACACGGCCAGCTCGCTGGACTCCCCCTCGCCGGAGGACGACGGCGGCGAGGGCTCGCTCGCCGACCGGCTGGGCTACGAGGACACGGCGCTGGAGGGCGTCGAGTACCGGGAGTCGCTGAAGCCGCTGCTGGCCAAGCTGCCCCCGCGCGAGCGCCAGATCATCATGCTCCGCTTCTTCGCCAACATGACGCAGTCGCAGATCGGCGAGGAGGTCGGCATCTCGCAGATGCACGTCTCCCGGCTGCTCACCCGGACGCTCTCCCAGCTCCGCGAGGGCCTCATCTCCGACTGAGCCGCCCCGACCCGCTACTCGTCCACCCACCGGGACCGGCCGAGCAGCACCTCACAGCAGGCAGGACGGACCACCGGTCGACCGACCCCCGGTACGGCAGCGGCGGGCCGCGACACGCAGGTCGCGGCGGGGGCCGCCGGGCCGTCCGGCTGGTACGCGGCGCCTCCGGCGCCGGCACACCCGGCCCGCCGCCCCACCCATGGACGGCCGCGGGACCGACCCCTCACCCGCCCGGCGGACATCCCGCCCCCGGGGAGGCAGCCGCCGTGTGCGCGCACGCCCAGGGTGGTGTGCGCGAAGAGCCGCCGAGCGAGTCGAGAGAGCCGCGTCCCGGCTCAGCCGAGCGCGAGCCAGGCGACCGCCGCCACGACCGCCAGCACGGCCACGACGCCCAGGATCACACCCACTCGGGGACCGGACGAGGACGAGCGCCCATGGCTCGCCGGAGCGGCCGCGCGCGGCCCGGGAGCGCCCTCGTCGACGAAGGCGCGGAACATCTGAGTGCTGCCCGCGGGGTCGTAGTTGCCCTCGGGACGCTGCTGATGGGGGTTGGCCATGGACCAGGACCCTAGCGAAGCCCGGCCCGCCCCCGCGCGCGGGGCACCGCTCCCACTCCTGTGCCTGGTGGGCAGCTCTGCCGCTCCCGGCCACCCGACGGCGCCGCGCTCCGTCACGTCCCCGTCACTCATCATTTGATCGTTGAACTTGACCCCTCCTTTACTCCTCTTTACCGCTTTTCGTTTGCCTTCAGCAACCAACAACCTCTATGGTTGCCCTAAGCAACTTAAAAACGGGAGGATCCGTTGGCCGCGCACGAGCAGTACCAGGAGCTCGCCCAGCAGCTCAGCGCCATCGGCGTCATCAAGCGCGGCCTCGCCCGGGTCCTTCCCCCCGACTGCCCGCCCACCTCGGTCATCGTGCTCACCCTGCTCAAGCGGTACGGCGAGATGCGGATGAGCAAGCTCGCGGAGCTGCTGGTCGTCGACATGTCGGTGACCAGCCGCCATGTGGCGTACGCCGCGGAACGGGGCTGGCTCGACCGGCAGCCGGACCGGCTGGACAAGCGCTCCCGGCTGCTGCGCCTCACCCCCAGCGGCGAGGCGCTGCTGGACGACGTCAGCGCCCGCTACACCGAGGCCCTGGCGCACTGCCTGGGTGACTGGAGCGACGCGGAGATCACGCAGATCGTCGGTCTGCTCGCCCGGCTGCGGGAGAGCTTCGGCGAGTGCCACCGGCCCGTCGCCCCCGGCGGCGCCTCCCCGGCGCACGACCTCGCGGCCTGCCCGTCGGCCCGTACACCCCACTGACCGCCCGACAGCATCACGAAAAGGAAGTCCATGGCCAAGACCACACCGCCAGGTGTGCGGGACAGCCACACCGATCACGCACCGTCCGACGCGCCCGGCATCGACATGACGCACAGTCAGATCATGCGTGCGCTGTCCGGGCTGCTGCTCGGCATGTTCGTGGCGATCCTGTCGTCGACGATCGTCTCCAACGCGCTGCCGAAGATCATGCACGATCTGCACGGCAGCCAGTCCGCCTACACCTGGACCGTCACCGCCGCGCTGCTCGCGATGACCGCGTCGACGCCGCTGTGGGGCAAGCTCTCCGACCTCTTCAGCAAGAAGCTGCTGGTCCAGGCCGCGCTGGTGGTCTACGTCGCCGGTTCCGTGGTGGCCGGTCTGTCGCAGAACACGAGCATGCTCATCGCCTGCCGTGTCGTCCAGGGCATCGGCGTCGGCGGTCTGTCGGCCCTCGCCCAGATCGTCATGGCCGCGATGATCTCGCCGCGTGAGCGCGGCCGGTACAGCGGCTACCTGGGCGCCACCTTCGCCGTCGCCACCGTCGGCGGTCCGCTGCTCGGCGGCGTGATCACCGACACCAGCTGGCTCGGCTGGCGCTGGTGCTTCTACGTCGGTGTGCCGTTCGCGGTCCTCGCCCTGATCGTGCTCCAGCGCACCCTGCACCTCCCGGTCGTCAAGCGGCAGGTGAAGGTGGACTGGCTCGGCGCGTTCTTCATATCCGCCGCCGCCACGCTGCTGCTGGTCTGGGTGACCCTGGCCGGCAAGAACTACGACTGGCTGTCCTGGCAGACCGCCGTCATGGTCGGCGGTTCGGTCGCGCTCGGCGCGATCTTCATCCTGGTGGAGTCCAAGGCCGCCGAGCCGATCATCCCGCTGCGGCTGTTCCGCAACAAGACGATCGCCCTCGCCTCGGCCTCCAGCCTCTTCGTCGGTGTGGCGATGTTCGCCGGCACCGTCTTCCTCTCGCAGTACTTCCAGCTCGCCCGTGGCGAGACGCCGACCATGTCCGGCGTCATGACCATCCCGCTGATCGCCGGTCTGTTCATCTCCTCGACCGTCTCCGGTCAGATCATCACCAAGACCGGTCGCTGGAAGGCATGGCTGGTCTCCGGTGGCGTCCTGCTCACCGCCGGCCTGGGCCTGCTGGGCAGCATCCGCTACGACACCCCGTACTGGCAGCTCGCCTGCTACATGGCGCTCATGGGCCTCGGTATGGGCATGATGATGCAGAACCTGGTGCTCGCCGCGCAGAACCAGGTCGCGCCCAAGGACCTCGGCGCCGCCAGCTCCGTCGTCACGTTCTTCCGCTCCCTCGGCGGCGCGGTCGGCGTCTCGGCGCTGGGCGCGGTCATGGCCAACCGGGTCACGGACTACGTCAAGGACGGTCTGATCGCCCTCGGCCCGAAGGGCGCGGCCATCGCCAAGCAGGGCGGTGGCGGCGGCGGGATCCCGGACGTCAAGCACCTGCCCGAGCCGCTGCGTTCGATCATGGAGAGCGCCTACGGGCACGGCGTCGGCGACGTCTTCACCTACGCCGCCCCGACCGCGCTGATCGCCTTCCTGCTGACCCTGTTCATCAAGGAAGTGGCCCTCAAGGGCCGGCCCGGCGCGCCGGCGGACTCCTCCGCCCCGGCGAAGGACGCCGAGCCCGCGAAGGCGGTCTGAGGCCCGCGCCTCACAGACTCCGGCCGGACGTCCACGAGCGGGGACGACCGGCCGGCGGCCCGGGGCCGAACGGCATGAGAAGACCCCGGGCGAACGGCCCCGGAAGCGGTGCGCACACAAGGCAGGGGACGGCCTGCGCACGGCTTCCGGGGCCGAGTGCTTTCCGCCGGCGGGTGGCGCGACGCCCCCGTCCGTCAACGCGACGCCCCCGTCCGCGAAGGAGATGTCCTTCGCGGACGGGGGCGTCCGTCGTATTCGGGGCCGTGGCGTTTGCCCCCGGGAGGCTACGCCTCCTCGTCCCGCAAGCGGTCCCGCATCACCTCGATGCCCGCGATCACCGTGTCCAGCCCGACGGTGAAGTCGCGCTCCCACAGGTCCTCGAGCGGCTCCTCGCGCAACCGCTGCGCCATCGCCATGCTCTCGCTGTACCGCTCCGCGAAGTCAGGGCTCTCGGTCAGCGAGTCCGAGACCTCCTTGAGGTACTCCTGCTGGTCGAGGCCCGCGTCCCGGCAGCGCTCCTCGTAGAGCGTCTGGACGGTGGCGAAGCCGTAGACGAACTGGAACAGCGCGCCCAGCGAACCCGAGATCCGGCTCGGCTCGGCGCCGCTGCGCCGCAGCACCCTCAGGGTGGCGTCGCTGAACCGCATCGACCGGGGGCCGATGTTGAGGTACTGGCCGACCAGCCGGGCCACCCACGGGTGCCGGACGAGCATCCCCCGGTACTCGTGGGCGAGCTGCCGCAGCTGGTCGCGCCAGTCGGCGTCCTCGGCGTCCGGGTCGGGGAGCGCCATCTCGCCGCTCACCTCGTCCAGGACCAGTTCGAGGAGGTCGTCCTTGTTGTCGACGTACCAGTAGACCGACATGGCGGTCACCCCGAGCTCGGCGGCCAGGCGGCGCATCGAGAACTTGGTCAGCCCCTCGGCGTCGAGCAGGCGGATGGCGGCGGCGATGATCCGCTCGCGGTCCAGCGAGCCCGGCTGCTCCCGGGACCGGTCCGCGGACGCCCTGCGCCGCGGGGCGGGTTTCCCTTCGGCCAGCCAGATGCTGGTCCTCGGGTTCCCCGCGCGATTGCCGCCGGCCATGCGTTCCCTTTCCACCGCTTCGCTGCTCCGTCCTGATGCTAGGCCCTGCCGGTCGCGCCGTCCGCGTCGGCGGGGTCGTCCGCTTCGTGAGCACCGACAGTCCGGGCGGCGCCGTCGGCTTCACTCTCAGCCACCCGCAGCCGCCGGAGCCGCCGCGGCGTCGGCCCGCTCGGCCCTGCGCAGCAGGAAGGCCGCCACGATGCCGCCCGCCAGCACGGCCGCCGCGCCGACGAGCTGGCCCGCCTGCACACCGGACGCGAACGCGTCCTGCACCTCGGAGCGCTGGGCGGCCGTCCGGGCCTTGCCCAGGGCCTCCGGCAGCGAGCCGGCCCCGGCGGCGACGGCCGGGAGCAGCGCGGCGAAGCGGGAGTTGAGCACCGCGCCGAGGACGGCGACGCCGAGCCCGTTGCCGAACTCCTGGAGCGTGCCGTTGACGCCCGCGCCGACCCCGGCCTTCTCCGGCGGGATGGCCGACATGATCGCGGTGGCCATGGCGGGGGAGGCCAGGGCGATGCCGACGCCCATTAGGAGCAGGCCGGCGAGCATCCCGCCGTACCCGTGGTCGCCGGTCCAGGCGATCACGGCCAGGCCGGCGGCCAGCAGCGTCATACCGCCGGCGATGGTGAGCGGGCCGCCGAGCTTCGTCATCAGCCGGGCGCCGACGCCCGTGAGGTTGAGGACGACGATCATCAGGGCCAGCGGCGTCATCCGCAGCCCGGTCTCCAGCGGCCCGTAGTGCAGCACCAGTTGCAGGTGCGAGGTGAGCAGGAAGAACGATCCGCCCATGCCGAGCGCCACCAGGATCCCGCCCATGACGGCCGCGACGAAGCGGCGGTTGCGGAAGAAGTGCATGTCGAGCATGGGGTACGGGATGCGCAGCTCCCAGAGGACGAACGCGGCCATGATCAGGACACCGGCACCGCCGGGGAGCAGCACCCGGCCGGACGTCCAGCCGTGCTCGGGGCCGGAGATGATCGCGAAGACGATGCCGGTCATGCCGAGGGTGGAGAGCAGGGCACCGAGGAGGTCGGGGCGGTCGCCGGCCGGGTTCTTCGACTCGGGCACCAGCTTGACCACGGCGACCAGGCCGATGACCGCCACCGGGATGTTGACCAGGAAGATCGAGCCCCACCAGAAGTGGTCGAGCAGGGTGCCGCCGATCAGCGGCCCGCAGGCGAAGCCCAGCGAGCCCACCGCGCCCCAGACGCCGATCGCCTTGGTGCGCTCCTCGTCGTCGAAGACCTGGACGACGACGGCGAGCGTGGTGGTCATCAACAGCGCGCCGCCGACGCCCATGCCGGCCCGCGCGGCGATCAACTGGCCGGTGGTCTCCGACAGTCCGGCGCCGAGCGAGCCCAGGCCGAACAGCGCGAGCCCGGTGGCCAGCATCTTCTTCCGCCCGTAGCGGTCGGCGAGGTTGCCTGCGGTGAGCAGCAGACCGGACTGCACCAGCGAGTACGCGTTGAGCATCCACTGGATGTCGGCGGTCGCGGCGCCCATCTCCGTGGTGAGCGACGGGATCGCCACATTGAGGACGGTGTTGTCGAGCAGCACGGTGAGCTGCGCGAGGCATATGACGCCCAGGATCACCCAGCGAGTGGGGTGACGGACGGGGTGCGGTGCTTCCGCAGGGGGTGACGAGACAGGGGTGGACGCCGCCATGGCGGGCTCCTTGCAGGGCAGGCCGACGTGATCGGTCTACACCGTACAAGAGAGGGCTCTACGGTGTACAGGGAATTTGCCGTACACCGTAGAAGCATCGTAGAAGCAGCCGCCAGTGGGGAGCGAGCAGCGTGAGGGCAGCCCCTCCGGCCGCCGTCAGGACGCCGGCTTCAGGACGTACCCCATGCCGCGTCGGGTGTGGATCATCGGCGGCCGGCCGGCGTCGATCTTCTTGCGCAGATAGGAGATATAGAGCTCGACGACGTTGCCCCGGTCTCCCGGGCCGAAGGAGTGCGCCCACACCCGGTCCAGCAGCAGCGTCTTGCTGAGCACCCGGCCGGGCTCCCGCATCAGCTGGCGCAGCAGCGCGCACTCCGTCGCCGTCAGCGGGATCGCCGTGCCGCCGCGGATCGCCTCCCGGTTCGCCTCGTCCAGGACCAGATCGCCTACGGCAAGGTACGGCCGGGCACTTGGGGCTCCGAGGGCGGGGCGGGGGCGTGCTTCCGTCGATGCGATGGTCATGCCCATGAGGGTGCGCCGGGCCCCTGAGAGCCGCCTTTCGGCTGTCTGGGAAACGTCTGAGAATCCGCGCTACGAGGGGAGGAGAGAGTGTCGTCGGCCGTGGTCATCCAGCGGCCGGCGCACCGCCGTCGCCGTCCGGTCCCGGGAGGCCGAGGAGCCGCGCCGCGTTGTCGTGGCACACCCCGCGCAGCCAGTCCCGGGAGGCCGAGGAGCCGCGCCGCGTTGTCGTGGCACACCCCGCGCAGCCAGTCCTCGTCCTGCCCGAGCCGGGTGAGGGCGGCCAGGGCGTGCCCGTACCCGTAGGGGATGTTGGGGAAATCGCTGCCGAACAGGATCCGGTCCCCCAGCGCCGCCAGCCGCGGGCGCTCCTCGACCGGGAACGGCGCCACGTCCTCGATGAAGTCGGTGAAGGCCATGGTCGTGTCGAGGTGCACGCCCGGGTACCGCTCGGCCAGATCGAGGAAGGCGCCGTACTCCGGGACGCCCATGTGGGCCACGACCAGCTGCAGCCCCGGATGCCGGGCCAGCACCCGCCCGACGGGCCCCGGTCCGGTGAACGGCCCCGGCACCGGACCCGAACCGCAGTGCGTCACCACCGGCGCGCCCGCCTCGGCCAGCAGCCCCCACACCCCGTCCAGCAGGGGGTCGCAGGGGTCGTACGCGCCCACTTGGAGGTGCGCCTTGAAGATCCGGGCGCCGGCGTCGAGCGCCGCCCGGACCGACCGGACGGCTCCCGGCTCGGGGAAGAAGGTGGCGGTGTGCAGGCAGTCCGGCGTCCGGGCCGCGAAGTCCGCCGCCCAGGCGTTGAGCCAGTCCGCCATGCCCGGCTTGTGCGGGTAGATCATCGACGTGAAGGCGCGCACCCCGAAGGCGCGCAGGGTACGCACCCGGTCGTCCTCCGCGTCCCGGTAAGTGATCGGCCACGGGCGGCCGATCCGTTCCCCGGCCGCGTCGAAGTAGGACCAGACCTTGGTGAGGACGCGCTCGGGCATGAAGTGGGCGTGCACGTCGATCAGACCCGGCAGACCGAGGGCGCGCCAGAAGGAGGTGATCTCGTCGTCTCGCACGGAACGGAGCTCCCTTCGGCGCGTCCGGGGCCGGGCCCGGGTACGGGAACGCCGAAGGCCCGGTACCTGAGTACCGGGCCTTCGGATCGAGTAGCGGGGACAGGATTTGAACCTGCGACCTCTGGGTTATGAGCCCAGCGAGCTACCGAGCTGCTCCACCCCGCGACGGTCGGGAGACCGGGTCCAACACTGTGGCACCGGTCTCTCGGCTGCGCGCTCGGCAGGATTCGAACCTGCAACCTCTTGATCCGTAGTCAAGTGCTCTATCCGTTAAGCTACGAGCGCTCGGCTTCCCGGCGGTCTTTCTTGCCGGTCGGCGTTGCGGGAACAACATTACATGAACTGCGCCGTGAGACGAAATCCATTGCCGCAACCCCTCTTGACCTGCGGAAACACTGAGGAAACCGCACGGAAGCCCTACGGGACACGGCAGCCCCGCGGAAACGTCCTACGGGACACGGCAGCCCCGCGGAAACATGGAGCGGGAACACGGAAAAGCCCCGGCCGTCGGATCGACGGCCGGGGCTCCCGGCTGCGGAGGCGGAGGGATTTGAACCCTCGATGGGCTTTAAGACCCAAACCGCATTAGCAGTGCGGCGCCATAGACCGGACTAGGCGACGCCTCCAGCACACCCGCGCGTACGCGGATGTTGCGTGCAGATGATGACACAGCCCTGGGGCTCGCCACCAATCGCACTCTACGGTACCGGGCCCGACGGCCCCCGGGCAAAGCGGTTCCGGGCGCGCAACGCACGGCGCATCCGGGCGTTAGAGGGGTGAGGATGCGGCCGGTCCGCCGGGCCGCACCACCCCGCGACCCACGGAGTTCCCGCATGCCGCTCCACCGCCCCCGTTCTCGGCCTCGTCCTTCCGGCCGCCTCGGCAACCGGCGCGCCGACCGGCCCGTCGGCCGTCCCGCCCTGGCGGCGGCCGTGCTCGTACCGCTGCTGCTCCCCTTGATCGGCGCCTCGCCCGCCACCGCCCGCCCGCTGCCGATCCCGCCGGGACCCGGGGAGGCGCCGGCCACGGGAGCGCCGCTGCCGGGGGTGGGCGGCGGGTCCACGCCCGCGCCGGGGAACGCGTCGGGAAGCATGTCGGGGAGCGCGCCGGGGAACGCGTCGGCGGGCATCCAGGGGCGCACGCCGGAGGACCGGCTCACTGTCGTGATCTTCGACAGCGGACGCCACGACGGCCGGTACGAGCTGCGCTGCCACCCGACGTTCGGCACCGTCCCCGATCCGCAGGGCGCGTGCGACCAGCTCGACGGGCAGACGCGCTGGGACCGCGACCTCTTCGCACCGGTGCCGACCGACGCGCAGTGCACGATGATCTACGGCGGCCCGGAGCGGGCGCATGTGAGCGGGACATGGGCCGGGCGCCCGGTCGACACGGACTTCAGCCGGGTGAACGGGTGCGAAATGGCGCGCTGGAACCGGTTCTCCCGCCTCCTGGGCGAACCCGCGCACCCGTCGGAGGGGTGACCGGGCTTCCTTGTCCGGATCGGCCCGACTCTGTCCCGCTTCGGGATTTTTCCGACTGCCCACGACCGTTGACGACCACTTCCGTCGTCACCGGCCGTCACTCCGCCCCTCACCGGCCTCCGACCTCGGCTCTCTGCGGAACCATTCCTTCCGCCCAACCCCCCGGACGACACACCGCCCTTCCCTGACGCCGCACGGCAGGGGTCGCCGCACCCCTCGACCGCCGTCGCGCCGGACTCCACAGCCCGTAGACTTCCCCCCAGCAACACGCCGCAGGGGCGGCGGAACTCCCCCAGCCGTCGCTGGGGGTGCCCCCCGTCCCGCGGGTCGCACCGTGCGGTAACAGGGAGGAAGCGTCGCAGTGAGCAGCAGGCCATCCCGAGGCGCTGCTCGCCTCGCAGCCATACTCGACGCCCTGCCCGACGCGCTGTTGCTCGTCAACTGCAACGGCACGGTCGTCAACGCCAATCACATCGCGCTGGAGACGTTCGAGGTGCCCGGCACCGGGCTGGTCGGACGCGGTCTGCTCGACCTGCTGCCGGCGTTCGACTCGCGCCGCATCCCCGGCTCGATGCGGCTGCCCGAGGACCGGACGAACGGTGGGCGCACCAAGCCGACGCGCATGATCGCCCGGCGGACCGACGGCACCCAGTTCCCCGTCGAGGTGACCAGCGCCAACCTTCCCGACAGCCGCACCCCGTACGCAGAACAGGGCCCGTACACCGGCGACGAGCTGCTGATGCTCGTCGTCCGCGATCTGACCGGCACGATCGACACCGAGGCCGAACTCGCCCGCCAGCAGCGCCAGACGGAGATGATCCTGCGCGCGGCGGCCGAGGGCGTGGTCGGCGTGGACACGGCGGGGAAGGTCGTCCTCGTCAACCCCTCCGCCGCGCAGATCCTCGGCTACCGCGCCAGCGACCTGGGCGGACGCGAACTCCACCCGCTGATCCACCACTCGCGCGCGGACGGCACGCCGTTCCCGTTCGAGGAATCGCCGATCGCCGACACGCTGCGTTCCGGTCGCAAACACCGGGTGCGGGGACAGGTGCTGTGGGCGAAGGACGGGCGCGCGGTGGCCGTCGATCTGACGACGGCGCCGGTGCGTGACGGCGACCAGCTGGTCGGCGCGGTGATGACGTTCACCGACCGCCGTCCGTACGACGCGCTGGCCGCACGGCACGCGCAGTTGGTGGCTGTGCTCGATGGCTCGCTGCACGGGCCGCTGGAGCGGCTGCGCGGCGAGCTCGGCACGCTGGCCGCCGATCCGGCCGGGCAGTTGTGGCCCGAGGCCAACCAGATCCTGCACCACCTCGCCGCCGGTTACGGGCGGATGGCCCGGCTGGTCGAGAGCGTGCTCGCCTACCAGCGGCTGGAGGCGGGCGAGGGGCGGCTGGAGCGGGTCGCGACCGCCCTGGACGAGGTCGTGGCCGCCGGCGTCGAGGGCGCCGTCGAGCTGATCGGTCCCGGCCGTGCGCAGTTCGCGGTGCACGCGCCGGCCATAGAGGCCGAGATCGACGCGGAGTGGTTCGCCCGGGCGCTCACCCATCTGATCGCGGACGTCGCGGGCGTGGACGCGACGGGCGAGGCCGCCGCCGGCACGGCGCCGTCCGGCGACTCGACGATCGTCGTCGCGGCCGCGAAGCGGGACACGGCCGTCCGGATCGAGGTGCGCGGCCCGCACCCCGGCGGCGACCCGGTCCACGGACCCATCGTGCGCGGCATCGTCCAGCGGCACGGCGGCGTCCTCCAGACCCACGACGTGCCGGGCAGCGGGGGCGGGAAGGCGTACGTCTTGGAGGTGCCGGTCTCGGCGGAGGCCGGGCCCGTCTCCCCGTCCGACCGGCCGGACTCGCCGCCGAGCATCGGCAGCGGGACGACGATCATGCCGATGCCGGGGCAGCGGTCGGGGTCGGGATCCGGGTCGGAGTCGGGATCGGTAGAGACGGCCGTGGCTCGGGGGACGGTTGGGGCCGGCGGTGCTAGCGGGGTGGCCGCGGATCCGGGGGTTGGGACGGCCGGGGGCTCTGTGACTGGTGCTGCGTCTGGCACTTCGGGCGCTTCCGGCACTTCTGCCGCCTCTGCTGCTCTTTCTGGCGCTTCTGGTGCTCTTTCTGGTGCTTCTGGTGCTTCTGGTGTCTCTGCGGGAGTTGGCGGGGGTGAGGGCTCCGCAGGTTCCGCGGGTCCTGGTGGGTCTCGTGGTCCTGGGGCTTCCGGTGGTGTTGCCGGGGGTGAGGGCTCTCAAGCGTCGCGGGGGCCTGGGGGTTCCGGAGGTGCGGTAGGGCCGGCGGGTGCCGCCGGGGTGGCGGTTCCTGCCGCGGGTGCCGGGGGCTCCGGGGCTGCCAGGGGCGCCGATGACGCCGGGCCGGCCGGAGGTACGCCTCCCGGTGGTCCGGCCGTCTCGCATGTGCCGAACGCCGCGGTGCGCCCGGTTGGAGCACCTCTTCAGAACCAGGCGGCGCAGCCGAACCAGCCGGCTCCTCGGCCGCAGGCTTCCCCTTCGCCCCATCCGTCACCGCATCTGTCGCACCCGGTCGCCGGAGCGCATCCGGCGTACCCGGTTCCGCAGGCACGGCAAGGTAGTTCGTCTTCCGGGGACGCTCCCGGCACGGGTGCCTCCGGCGCCGCGCAGCCCGCTGTTCCGAACGCCGCGGTGCCTCTCGGCCCCACGCCGTCCGCCGTCGACGGTCCGGGGGGCGCGGCGCAGCACCCCGGTTCCGTACCCGGCGCACCCGTGCCCGCCCAGCCGACCGGACGCCGGCGCGGTCCGGCACGCCCCGACGAGGAGGAGGCGGCCGGCGCCGAGCGGGTCCGGGCCAACCGCCACGGCCGCGGCCCCGACCCCGCGGCGCCGGGCACCGGGCTCGTACCGCCGCAGGTGGCCGCGCCCGCGCAGCCGACCGGGCGCAGGGCCCGGCGGGAGGCCGCCGCGGCCGAACCGGCGGAGGCCATGGGCGCGGACACCCGGCGCACGGCCTTCGCGCTGCCGCCCGCCGAGGCGGACCGCGGACCCGACTCGGCCGCCGAGGCCGTCGCCGCGCCCACCGGGCGTCGTGCCCGGCGCGCTCTCGCCGAGGCGCCCGAGCGGCCGATCCCGGGCCAGGCCGACGCCGAACCCGACGTTCCGCGCGCCGCGTTCGCTCTGCCGCCGGCCGAAGCCGACCGCAAGCCGGCCCCCGGCGCGGGTGCCGAACCCGTCCAGGGGCGGCCGGTACCGGCGCAGGGCGGACCGCTCGGCGGCGGGGCCGCTGAGGGCGGACCGATGGATCCGGCGGTGCTTGGGCACGGCGGATCCGGGCACGGCGGATCCGGGCAGGGAAGTGCCGTGCATGGCGGATCCGGGCATGGCGGTCCCGGGCGCGAAGGCGGCGACCGCGGCGTTTCCGGTCACGGCCACGGGGTCGACGGTGTCGGCGGCGGCGTAGGCGGCGGTGTCGGCAGTGGCGTGGGCGACGGCGCGGGCAACGGCGCGGCGGCCGGGCCTGACGGCTCTGTGCCGCTGCCGGCCGGGCAGCCGGGCGCGCCCGTCGCCGCGCGGCCTGTGGGCGCCGCCGGGCCGATGAGCCCCGCCGGGCCGATGGGCGCCGCCGGGCCGATGGGCGCCGCCGGGCCGATGGGTGCCGCCGGGCCGATGGGTGCCGCAGGGCCGATGAGCCCCGCCCGGCCCGTCGGGCCCGCCGCTCCGCCCGCCGCGTCGGGGCACTCCGGCCCGGTCGAGGCCGGTCAGGCCGGTGCGGATCGGGCCAGTGCGGAGCAGGCCGGTATGAAGCAGGCCGGTATGGACCAGGCCGGTATCGGCCAGCCCAGTGCGGGCCGGCCCGGCGTGGGCCTCGCGGGTGCGGGCGGTACCGGAGTCGGGCCCGTCGGTCAGACCACGCCCGCCGATCAGACCGGCCAGTCCGGACACCCCGCCCACGTCGGGCATGCCGGGCACACCGACCACGTCGGTCACGTTGGCCATGCCGGAGGTCCTGAGCGCGCCGGCCTTGCCGATGCCGGGCAGCCCGAAGCGGGCCGGACGGCCATCCCCGTCGGCCCCGGCGGCCACCACAGCCCCGTCGGCCCCACAGGTTCCGACACTCCCCTCGGCCCCGGCAGTCCCGAGGGAGCGGCCGGGCAGCCCGGTTCGCCGGTGCCGCCGTCCGCCACGCCCGGGATCGCCGGTCCCGCCACGCCGGCCGGGCAGGACGTCCCCCATGCCGTCGCGGATCCGGACGGTTCGGCCGGCGTGCCGCCCACCGGGCGCCGGCGTGCGCGCCGGGCGCTCGCCGAGGAACCGGGCGCGTCGGCGCTGCCGGGCTCCGGTGACGTCGCCCGGGCGATCAGCGTGCGCACGCTCGGGCAGGGCGCGCCCTACGCCCAGCAGGGCGGGGAGACTCCGCCCGGCGGCACCCCGAGCGCGTCGGCCGGTTCCGGGCGGCGGCGCAAACTGGGCAACCCTGCCGAGAACGCCGGTGAGCGGGGCGCGCAGGCGCCCGTCGCCGCCCCGCGCCCCGGCCCCATGGGCGGTCCGCTCGGGCCCGGCCCCGGCACCGACCGCCCCGGTCCGCTCGGCGCCCGGCCGCCCGCCGCCGCGCCGGAAGGCCGTGCCTTCGCCATAGGGGCGCCGGACGAGGGCGCCGAGGGCCCGGAGCCGCTGGACGGCCCCAACGGCGCCGTCGAGATCAACCCCGGCGAGCCCGTTCCGCCGCCGGTGGACGACGAGTTGCCGCCCGAGCCGCTCGACAACCCGCGCCGCCTCCTCGTCTGGCCGGCCCCGGACACGTCCACCCGGCAGGCCCTGACCGAGCGCGGCTACCGGCCGGTGATCGTGCACTCGCGCGAGGAGGTCGACGCGCAGATGGCGGCCTACCCGGCCGCGCTGTTCGTCGATCCGCTCACCGGTCCGATCACCCGCACCGCCCTCCAGGCGCTGCGTCAGGCGGCGGTGGCGGCCGGGGTTCCGGTGCTGGTCACCGCCGGTCTCGGACAGGCCACGCGGGAGGCGGCCTACGGTGCCGACCCGGCCGTCCTCCTCAAGGCGCTGGCGCCGCGCGACAGCGAGATGCACCCGGCCCGGGTGCTGCTCGTCGAGGAGCACGAGCCGATCGCCAACGCCCTCACCGCGACGCTGGAGCGGCGCGGCGTCCAGGTGGCCTGTGCCGCCACGGACGCGGAGGCCGTGGCGCTGGCCCAGCAGATCCGTCCCAACCTGGTGGTGATGGACCTCATGCAGGTGCGCCGCCGCCGGGCCGGAATCCTGGACTGGCTGCGGGCGCAGGGGCTCCTGAACCGGACGCCCCTGGTCGTCTACACCTCGGCCGGGATCGACCCGGCCCAACTCCCCCGGCTGGCCTCCGGCGAGACGGTTCTCTTCCTCGCCGAGCGTTCGACCAGCGCCGAGGTGCAGAGCCGGATCGTGGACCTCCTCACGAAGATCGGCACCAACCCGGGGTGAGGCGCGCGGCCTTCAGCTCACGATGCGCCGCGCGGCGGCCCGTACCGAGGCGCGGAGGCGGGCGCGGTCCTCGTCCGTGTCACCGGTCAGGACGCGGCGCATCTGCGGCTGCACGGTGGACCAGGAGACCAGGGCGATCAGCATGAACAGCAGGTCGGCGGGCGGGATCTCGGAGCTGATGACGCCCTTGCGCTGGGCCTCGGCGAAGACGGCGACCTTGCGGTCGTAGTGCCGTTTGCGCTCGTCCTCGTGCGGGAAGGTGTCGGTGCCGTACTCCAGACCCTCCCAGTAGATCAGGCGGATCAGCTCGGGGTGGGCGGCGTGGTAGTCCATCAGGCGGTCGATCCAGGTGTCGACCTCCTCGGCGTCCACGGGGACTTCGGCGGCGAGCTGGGTCAGCCGGGCCTCCAAGACCTGTGAGAACAGTTCCGCCTTGTTGCCGAAATAGGCGTAGATGAGCTGTTTGTTGGCCTTGGCCTCGCGGGCGATGCGGTCCACCCGGGCGCCGGCGATGCCGTGCGCGGCGAACTCGGCGGTGGCCGCCTCGAAGATACGGGCCTTGGTGGCCTCGGGGTCCCTTACTCCTGCCATGCCACCCAGAGTAACCAACTAATTGGTTGACAAGGGTGGGGCACTGTCGGGAATATCTTCAACCAACCAGTTGGTTGCTAGCGCGCGACGCGATGTCCTACCGAAAGTGGGGAGCACCTCCCGCGATGACCGCCACACCCGCCACATCCGCCACGACCTCCCAGCCCACGTCGGCTCCGGCCGCCACCACCGCCCTCACTTCTCTCCCCGGCGCCGGCGGGAAAGGCCCGCGGACCGGCCTCCTCCTGACCGTCATCTCCGTATGTACGGCCATCACGGCCGCGAACATCTACCTGGCGACCCCGCTCCTCGGTCTGATCGCCAAGGACTTCGGCGTCCCCTCCTCCTCCGTGGGCTGGGTGGCGTCGGTCGGCCAACTCGGTTACGCCGTCGGCCTGCTGCTGTTCGCCCCGCTCGGCGACACCGCCGACCGGCGACGGCTGGTGTGGATGCTCTCCACCGTGGCGGCCGTGGCGGTCGCGGCGGCGGGGCTGATGCGCGGTACGCCCGCGCTGGCGGCGGCCGTCCTCGTGGCGTGCGCGGCCACGGTCGTCCCGCAGCTGCTCGTCCCCCTGGTCGCCGAGCGAGCGCCGGCCGAACGCCGGGGCCGGCACGTCGGGGCCGTGGTGACCGGCCTGTTCGCGGGCAGCGTCGCGGCCCGGGTGCTCGGCGGCCTGGCCGGCCAGGCGTACGGCTGGCGGCCGGTCTTCTTCGGCGCGGCCGTGCTCACCCTGGCCATCGGCGTGCTGACGGCGGCCGTGCTCCCGCCCGAGACGCGTCCCATCCGGCGGTCCCACCCGCTCCGGGTCATCGCCGGGCTGCCCGGCCTGATGGTCTCCTCGCCGGCCCTGCGGGCGGCGTGCGTCCGGCAGGCCGGCGTGTTCGGCACCTGGAGCGCGCTGTGGACGACGCTCGTCCTGCTGCTGACGGACGAGCACGGCGCGTACGCCATGTCCACGGCGACGGCCGGCCTGTTCGGCCTCTTCGGCCTCACCTCGGCCGCGGCCTCGCCCCTCGCGGGCACCCTGATCGACCGCTTCGGCACCCACCGGGTGATGGCCACGGGCTACGCGGCGGCGGTCGTCTCCCTTCCCCTCTTCTGGCTCGGCGGCGAGCACCTGTGGGCGCTGTGCGCCGGCGCGATCCTGCTGCACGCCGGTTTCACGGCCGGCCAGGTGGCCAACCAGACCCGCGCCCTGGGCGCCACCTCGACGCCTTCCGCGGCCAACACCGCCTACGTCGTCTGCTCGTTCGCGAGCGGCGCGATCACGTCGGCGCTCGCCGGCCCGGCGTTCGGGCACTGGGGCTGGGACGGCGTGTGCGTGATCGCCGCGGTGTGCGCGGTGGCGGGCTGGGTCGGCGGGGCGTTGGTGGCGCGGGAGCGCTGACGGCGGTCCGGCGTGGGGCGCCGACAGCGGTCGGGCGTGGTGGCGCTGACAGCGGTCGGGGGCCGGACGCTGACGGCGGTCGGGCGGGAGCGCTGACGGCAGGGGGGCGGGGGACACCGAACCGGCTGTTGCCTACCGGTGGCTCGGCCGGACGCCCCGGCCTGCGGAAGCGTTTCCGCGCAGTGGCCCGGCCAGGCACCGCAGCCTGCGGAAGCGTTCCCGTGCGGGTGGCCCGACGGGACGCCCCCGGCCCGTGGAAGCGGCCCCGCACAGAGGCCCGACCAGGCACCGCGACCTCGCGGAAACAGCCCCGCTCAGTGGCCCGACCAGACACCCCGCCCCGCGGAAGCACCCCCGTGCGGGAGGCCCGACAGGACGCCCCGGCCCGTGGAAGCGGCCCCGCACAGAGACCCGACCAGGCACCGCGACCTCGCAGAAACTGCCCCACACAGAGACCCGACCCGACGGTACGCGGCGAAGCAGGGTCGTTACCGCTGCTGCGGATAGCGGCGATCAGGATCGGTCGCGCATCCTGACCACCGCCGTCACCGGCCCGGCAAGGCGCCGCCGCCCCCGGACGGGGGCGATCCGGGCCACCGCCGAGACACTGGTCGCGAGCCGCCCGGGACAAGACACCGACGGGTCCCCCTCCAGGCCCCTCCCTGGGAACCCCGGGAACCCGACAGCGGCATCCGCTCACTCCCCCGCCCGCACCGGCGGCAGTACCGTCACCTCCAGCTCCCCCTCCGCGTACTGCCGCCGCAGCGCCTTCTTGTCGAACTTCCCCACCGTCGTCTTCGGCACGGCCGGAACCCGCACCCACCGTTCCGGAAGCTGCCAGCGCGCCACCCGCTCCCCGAGGAACGCGCGCAGGGCCTCGTACTCCGCCGAGTGACCGTCGCGCAGCACCACCACCGCGAGCGGCCGTTCGCCCCACTTCTCGTCGGGGACGGCCACGACGGCCGCCTCGGCGACCTCCGGGTGGGCCATGAGGTGGTTCTCCAACTCGACGGAGGAGATCCACTCGCCGCCCGACTTGATGACGTCCTTCACGCGGTCGGTGAGGGTCAGGTAGCCGTCGGGAGTGATCGTTCCGACGTCGCCGGTGCGCAGCCAGCCGTCGGGGCTGAACTTGTCCTCGGGACGAGTCGGTTCGCCGTCCGCGCCCCCGTGGTACGCCCCGGCGATGTAGGCCCCGCGGATCTCCAGTTCGCCGGCCGACGTGCCGTCCCACGGCAGGAAGCCGCCGTCCGGACCGGCGAGCCGCGCCTCGACCGAGGCGGGGAGACGGCCCTGGGTGACGCGGTACGGCCACTCCTCCTCGGGGGTGAGGCCGGCCGGCGGGTGGGCGATCGAGCCGAGGGGCGACGTCTCCGTCATCCCCCACGCCTGCACCACCCGCAACCCGTGCCGCTCCTCGAACGCCTTCATCAGGGACGGCGGACAGGGCGCGCCACCGCTGATCACCGCCCCCAGGGACGACGTGTCACGCGGGCGGGCGTCGAGTTCGGCCAGCAGGCCCTGCCATATGGTCGGCACCCCGGCGGTCAGGGTCGGCCGCTCGCGTTCGATCATCTCGGCGAGCGGTGCGGGCTGGAGGAACCGGTCGGGCAGCAGCAGCGACGTACCCGCCATGAAGGCGGCGTGCGGCAACCCCCAAGCGTTCACATGGAACATCGGGACGACCGGAAGACAGATCTCCCCCTGCTTCAGCCCGAACGTCGCCGCCGAGTTGATCTCCATCGAGTGCAGGTAGAGCGACCGGTGGCTGTAGACCACGCCCTTGGGGTCGCCCGTCGTCCCGGAGGTGTAGCAGAGCGCGGCGGCCCGGCGTTCGTCCAGTTCGGGCCAGGGGTAGGCGTCGGCGGTCTGCGCGGCGAGGAGTTCCTCGTAGTCGTGCACGCGGGCGTGGCAGTCCGCCAGGACGGAGCGGTCGCCGGGGCCGGAGACGATCACGTGCTCGACGCAGTCGAGCTTCGGCAGGAGCGGCGCCAGCAGGGGCAGTAGCGAACCGTCGACGATCACCACGCGGTCGGCCGCGTGCCGGACGATCCAGGCCAGCTGCTCGGGGGGCAGCCGCAGGTTGAGCGTGTGCAGCACGGCGCCCATGGCGGGGATCGCGAAGTACGCCTCGACGTGCTCGGCGTTGTTCCACATCAGCGTCCCGACGACGTCGTCCTCGGCGACGCCCAGTCCCCGCAGCGCGTGCGCGAGCCGCGTCGCCCGCGCCCCGGCCTCCGCGAAGCTCCGCCGGCGCGGTGTGCCGTCCCCTGTCCAGGTCGTGATCTGCGCCCGCCCGTGGATCACGGTCCCGTGGACCAGTATCCGAGTGACGGTCAGCGGTACGTCCTGCATCGTGCTCTGCACCAGGGGCCTCCCCATTTCGCCTGTTTCGCACCTGTGGCGGCCGGTTGGGCCGCCACGCGAAGGTCGTCAGGTCGTTCCCGGGTGATTCTGGTGGCGTTTCCGGTGGTACGTCACTACCTCGGCGGGGCTTGATCTTCCGCTTTGGTCTTCTGCTTCGTCCCCTGCTGCTTCGTCCCCCGCTGCTTCGTCTTCCAGGGCGGCGGTGGCGCGCGCCACGGACGCGGAGCGCGTACCGCCGCGGCCCGTCACGCCGCCCGGGCCAGCTCCGGGTCCTCCCGCAGTTTCCCCAGGGCGCGCGAGACGGCGCTCTTGACCGTGCCGATCGAGACGCCGAGCAGCTCGGCGGTCTGCGCCTCGGTGAGGTCCTCGTAGTACCTGAGGACGACCATGGCCCGCTGCCGGTCGGGGAGCCGGTGCACCGCGCGCCACATCGCGTCGCGCAGCGCCTGCGCCTCCGCCGGGTCCGCGGTGGGCGGCGCCTCGCGCTCGGGGAGCTCCTCGCAGGGGTACTCGTCGACCTTCCGCTTGCGCCACTGCGAGGTGCGCGTGTTCACCAGCGCGCGCCGGACGTAACCGTCGAGCGCCCGGTGGTCCTCTATCCGCTCCCAGGCCAGGTAGGTCTTGGTCAGCGCGGTCTGCAGCAGGTCCTCCGCGTCGCAGGGGTTCGCGGTCAGCGAGCGGGCGGTGCGCTGGAGCACCGGACCGCGTGCCCGTACGTACGACGAGAACGACGGGTACACGGCAGTGGACGCACTGGGGCACACGGTCGTGGTCATGCCTCAACGCTAGGAGCGCCCCTGTACCCGGCGGATCGGCCGTAGGTGCCGAAGACCGCTCCCTCTCAGGTCGTACGGGTGAGGCTGCCCCCACCTCCTGGAGGGGTAGGCGCCGCGACGTCGGTATCGGTCCGGCCTCTCCGCGCCGACCGGCGTCGGGTCCGGTCCCGCCCCCGGCTCGGTCAGCCTCGGGCCCGGTCCCGCCCCGCCGGTTCGCCCGGCGCCGGTATCGGTGGGGCGCCCGGGCCACGACAGCGGTACCGGTCCGGCCTCTGAGCCCCGGTGTCCGGACCGGTCCGGCTCCCAGGGCCCCGGTATCCGTACCGCCGGTCCGGCTCCCAGGCACTCACCGCCGGCATTGGTCCGGCACCAAGCCCCCACGCCGGACACCATGTCCCCACGCCGGTCGCCAAGCCCCCGCGCCGGTATCGTTCCGGTCCCCACCCCCCACGTCGGTATCGGTCCGGCTCCCACCCCCGGCGTCACCCGATGACGGCCACCGGAGCGTCGACGAGGTCACGGTCGATGGTCAGCTTCCGGCCCCCGTGGGTCTCCGAGACCTCTCCCGCGTACTGGTGGATGCGCCGGTGGGGCTGCCAGGCGCTCTTGGAGAGGGTACGTTCGTTGGCCGTCGAAGCGGCGACGCGCCAGCGCGCGAACCACATCACCGACGGCAGCGACTTGACGCCGGCGCGCCGGGCCCGCTCCATGTGCCGGATGCCGGACTCCGCGCTGCTGTAGAAGCCGGAGACGTAGCCGTGCCGGGCGACCGTACTGCTCCACGACCGGACGAACGCCAGCGTGACCGCGGCGCAGTCCTCGTCCTTGTCGTTGTACGCCTCCATGTCGAGGTAGATCGGGCTGCCCGGCAGGATGCCGAGCTGCCGCGCCTTCTCCACCGCCTCGACGGCCTCCTCGGCCCCCTGGTCCTCCGGCTCGTCGCCGATGGGGATGGCCCGCTTGGTCTCCGAGCGGACGCAGGGCGACTGCGAGCCGACGTACAGCGGAAGCACGCGCCAGCCCAGGTCGCGGGCGCCGGTGAGCCACGCGTGGCTGAGCCACCGCTGGCGGGGGCAGGCCCGCCCGTCACCGGCGAAGTAGACGCCGACGCCCCGGTACGGGGAGGTCTTCCACGCCCGCAGGGTGACCAGCGAGGGGGCCTGGCAGGTGTCGAACGCCCGGCCCCGGAACACGGCGCGGGCCTTGGCCATCGGCGCGTTCGCGTCGGCCGCCGTGGCGGGCGCGTAGCCGGCCGGGAGCTGGGCCACGCCCGCCATCAGGGCGACGAGATATCCGATGATCCTTCTTCGTGCGTCCATACGGCGAAGTCAAGGTCCAGGATCCCATGGGCCTTCGCTGACACGCCCTCGATTCATCCGTCTGGCCCGAAAGGCAGCCCGGACGTGGGAACTCCGGCTCCAGGGTGACGAACCGGTCGTTTCGGTAGGCCCCTTCGCCGATCCGGCACCATCCCACCGGCACTCCGACGCCGCTCCACCGGTGCCCCGACGCCACTCCGCCACCGCTCCGGCGCCACTCCGCCGCCGCTGTGGGCGAGCGGCCGCGCGACGGGCATGGGGGCGCCCTCGCGCGGCCGTTCGACCTTTTTCCTGACCCTGACCCTGTGCCCGGTCCTGTACCCGGCCCTGTTCCTGTTCTTGGCTTGTCTGTTGCTGCCCGATGCCGCTCCCTTCCTACGGGCCCGCGCCGCCATCCGGCCGCCGGTCCACCTCACCGCCCGGCCGCCGGACATCGCCGACCGCCGTGCCCGGCCCATGTCGGCGTCCCCGGCGCCTCTTCAACCCCCGGCGCCTCCGGGGCCTCAGGCCCCTTCAGCACCTTCCCTCACCGAACTGCCTCTCCGCCCGTCCGCCGCGACCGCCCTGGCGGCCCCGTCCGGCCCGGTCACCTCGGCCGCCTCCCCGGTCACCCCGGGCGGTTCTCGGCGACGGCGCGGATCGGCCCCTCAGTCGTCGTGGATATGGGCGAAGACGACCCGGACGTTCTCCTGCTGGATCGCGGTATGGCCTGAGCCGGTGACGTTCGCCGTGTTCTCCTGGTTCGTGGCTCCCGCGCCCGTCGCGACCTGCTGGCTGGTCGTGGAGTTCCCATGGTTGCTGCCGCCGACACCACTGCCGACGACGCCGGCGATCGCCGCGTTGGAACCCCGGTTGGCGAGCTGTCCACGGGGACCGTCGTCGGCCTGCGCCGAACCGGCGAAGAGGAGCGCCGCCATCGGGAGGGCGGCTACGGCGGCGAGGATACGGGCTGCTGTGCGGGTGCTTGCCATGTCATGCCTCCATAGGGGAACTGCGCTGCGGTGCAAGGCGGTTGGCCGGCCGCCCTGCGGATCAACGACGTCGCGACTGCAGATTTGCCCACCGAATCCCCACCGAACCCCCTGCGACTCCCCATTCCCTCGCAAGCATGACGTTGCATGGATAAACCTTCACCACCTCCACAGGCCCACGCATCCGGTCACACACCGTTCCCTCACCCCACCGAACTCCCGAAATCCCCACCTAGCGAACCGTTTCACCACCGATCCGACCCCACGCCCCCCGCTCCCGCCACCCACCGCTCCTCCGGCGCGGAACGGGGCAAGGGATGTGCACCGCGCCCGCCTCGCCCGAACTCCCGCGCACCAAGAGGGAGTCCGGGCGGTGAGGCGCCACACCGCACGGGCGCACGGCCGCGAGCGCACCCGGGACGGACCGGCACTCCGGCGCACTGGTTCGGCAGCGCACGAGCTCGTCCGGTCCGGCGACACAGCGGCTCGTCCAGTCCGGCAGCACACCGGCACGTCAGCGCACCCGCACGTCAGCTCACCAGCACGTCGGCACACCAGCACGTCGGCACGTCAGCACACCGGCCGCGCACGCAACGCAGCACCCCGCAAGGCAACTTCGCAGCCCGGAGACCTCGCAGTTCCGCGACCCCGCACCCCGCGCACCCCGGCGCCCCCGCCGGCCGACAAGCCAGGAACGCCCCCAAGCACCAGCGATCGCACAGGAAGGCAACCGATGATGACGAACCTCATATGCCAGGTCCTGCCCATCGCCGCCCCCACCCTCGGCTGGGCCGCCCACGCCCTCGTCCTCGCCCGCCGCCTCCGTACCGCCCGCACGGACCCGCTCACCGGGCTGATGCGCCGGGAGGAGTTCACGGCCCGAGCCCCGCGCGCGGTGCGCCACCCGCAGGCCGCGGTGCTGCTGCTCGACCTCAACGGGTTCAAACAGATCAACGACACCCACGGGCACGCGGTGGGCGACCAGGTCCTCGCCGCGGTAGGCCGCCGGCTCGCGGCCTGGTGCGCCTCGCGCGGCGGCTTCGCCGCGCGGCTGGGCGGCGACGAGTTCACCGCGGTCGTCCGCCTCGCCCCCGACGCCGACCTGGACGAGGAGCTGACGTACGGCCTGTCCGCCCGGCTCTCCGCGCCCCTCGACGCGGGAACCGTCACACTCTCCCCTCGCGCCTCCATCGGCCTCTGTCACACCGCGCACCGCCCGGGTGCCGCCCTGTCCGAGCTGCTGCGCGCCGCCGACGAGGCCATGTACACGGCCAAGCGCCTGGGCGACCACTGGCGGCCGGCCGGTGCCGTCGGCACGTACCCCACCGTGGCCGGACGCCGCGCCGGACGCCCGGGGACACACCTGACGCTGCTCACCCCGGTCCGGCGCCGGGCCGCCTCCTGAACGCCACCGTCCGCCGGGCGGCACCCCGCCGCCCGGCGAACGGCGTCACCACCGCACCGCCCCTGCTGCCCTTACTTCCCCTTCTTCCCCTACTGCCCCTACTGCCCCTACTGCCCCTACTTCCATGGCTCGGAGAACGTCCGTCCGGGCACCGGCTTGGCGACGAGGGCCAGCGGGACGAAGAACCCGACCTGGCCGATCGCGATCGTCAGGGTGGCCAGCGCCTTGTCGTCATAGTGCTCGGCCACCTGCGCGTACAGCTCGTCGGACACCCGCTCGCCCCACGCCGACGGCTGGAACACCGCCTCGACCAGGGCCAGCGCGGCCCGCTCCGCCGCGGTGAAGCAGGGCGCGTCCTGCCACGAGGACACCGCCGTGATCCGCTCCTCGGTCTCGTCGGCCTTGCGCAGCAGGTCGGTGTGCAGCATGGTCAGGTACGTGTTGCCGACGATCTGACCGGCCCGCAGGTGCACCAGTCCGATCGTCCGCCGCGGCACCGTCCGGTTCCCCACGGCCTTGAACAGCGCCGCCGACACCTCCGCCATCTCGGGCACGAGCTCCACCGGGTCGGACATCCGCGAGACCGCCGGCACCTCCGCCGTGATCGACCGCTTCGCCATCGCCATCTCCTCCTCGATCCACTGCCACCGCGGCCGAACCGCCGCCGTGTTCTTCGCTGACACCGCACTGACGGATCCGGGGAAACGAACGTGACCGGCGGCGGAAGGTGATCCGGAGCACACGGCGCCGGTCGCGAGGGGCCCTTCGGCGTTCCCCGAAATGCGTTGGGCCACCAGTGCGAAGAACCGGAGAATGATGCGGGCGCCTCAGCACCTCAGAGGCGCCCGCACTCCGTTCCGTACGACCCCTGGAGTCCCACGTGACCCACTCCTCCCGGCAGGCGCGCACCCTGTCGCGTCTCGCCGCCTCGGCGGCGCTCGCGTCCACCCTGATCGGCGGCGCCGCCGGCACCGCCGCGGCGGCCGGGCAGAGCGGCCAGGGCGGCACCAAGGCCGCGCGGCACCGGCCGACGCCCGTCGCGCCGTTCTTCTTCCTGTCCGGGATCCTGCCGTCGGGCCAGATGTACGCCTACCTGCCCGACGGCAAGGGCGGCTTCGACGCCCGCTCGGGCGCCTACGTCTGGCCCCACCTCAAGTACGGCGTGTCGGTGGATCCGGACCTGACGGGCAGTCAGGACGGCGCGTACCACGTCATGGACGACGGAACGCTCAACCTCTGGCGGAACGGGAAGCTGAAGCGGGTGGCCGGCGGCTGGGGCCGGTACGACAACGTCTTCTCGCCGGGCACGCTGGCCCACGCCGCCCACCCCGACCTGGTGGCGCGCGACAAGCAGGGCGTCCTCTGGCGCTTCCCGACCAAGGCGGACGGCACCCTCGCCCCCGGCGTGCGGATCGGCCCCGGCTGGGGCCAGTACACGCGGATCACCGGCCTCGGCGACCTGAGCGGCGACAACAAGGCCGACATCGTCGCCCGCGACAAGCAGGGCGTCCTCTGGCTCTACAAGGGCACGGGCGACGCGCGGAAGCCGTTCGCCGCCCGCACGCGCGTCGGCGGCGGCTGGAACCGCTTCGACAAGCTGGTGACCACGGGCGACGTCGACGCCGACGGCCACAGCGACCTCCTCGCCCGCGACCCCAAGGGCGACCTGTGGCTCTACAAGGGCACCGGCAAGGCCGCCGCGCCCTTCAAGGCCAAGACGAAGATCGGCACGGGCTTCAACCAGTACCGCGACCTCTTCTGACGTCCCGGGCCGCCGCTTCACCCGGAGCGGCGGCCTCCGCTCGCAAGACCACCGGTCGCATGGCACTATCACGACGGCGTTCCCCCCACATCCTTGCGCCATCCGTTTCACAGCAAGGACCCATTTAGCATGCACGGAAGAAACGCCGTACGTCGCGCATCGGCGACCACGCTCGTCATCGCCTCCGCGGCACTGGGATTGACGGTGCCGACCGGTCCCGCTTCCGCGGCACCCGTTTCCGGTTGCGCTCCCGGCGTCTGGAAGGCCGAGTTCTTCGCCGGCACCACGTTCGCGGGCAAGCCGAAGAAGACCGGCTGCGACCACGCGATAGCCGAGAACTACGGCAACGGCGCCCCGGCGGGCCTGCCGCGCGACAACTTCGGCGTGCGCTGGACGACCACCCGTGACTTCGGCTCCGGAGGCCCCTTCACCCTCGCCACGGAAATCCAGGGCGGCGTCCGCGTCTACGTGGACAAAACCCGCGCGATCGACCTCTGGAAGAGCGCGAAGGGAATTCGGAAGAAGTCCGTCCGGATCACCGTCCCCCAGGGGAAACACACTCTCCGCGTCGAGTACGCGAATGTCACGGGCCCGGCCGCCGTGAAATTCACCTATGCGCCGGTCACCGGCAAACCCGACGACAAGGTCAAGCCGCTGGCCCCGGCCGGAACGCGGGCCGCCTACGACACCGCGTCCGGCAAAGCGACCGTGACCTGGGCCGGGAACAGCGAACTCGACCTGGCCGGCTACCAGGTCCACCGCCGCGCCCTCCCGGCCACCGGCAAGCCCGGGCCGTGGCAGACCGTCAGCGGGGCGAAGCCGGTGACGCGCACGTCCCTCACCGACCGCCCGGCGAAGGACGGCAGCGGCTACGCCTACGCCGTCACCGCCGTCGACAAGGCCGGCAACGTCTCCGCCCGCTCCGCCGAGGTGCGCGTCACCACGCCCAAGCCCACCCCGCCCGCCCCCGCCGCACCGTCCGCCCCCGCCGGGCTCAAGGTGGTCTCGGCCAACGGCAAGCAGGCCGAACTCTCCTGGGCGAAGAACACCGAGCCGGACGTGCGCGAGTACCAGGTCTGGCGCCGCGCCGCCGGCCACGACTGGGAACTCACCGCCACGACCGCCGGAACCTCGGCCATCGACACCCCCAAGGACGACGGCACCGCGTACGAGTACGCCGTCGTGGCGGTCGCGGAGAAGACGCGGTCGGAACGCTCCGCGCCCGTCTCCTTCACCCCTGAGATCCGCCGCCCCGGCGAGCCGGGAATTCCCACCGGTCTCAAGGTGACGGGCATCGACGGCCGGCGCGCCAAACTCTCCTGGGACAAGAGCCCCTACGAGGACCACGTGATCGCCTACCGCATTTGGCGCCGGGATGCCCAGCACGACTGGAAGGCCATCGGAAAGAGCGGCAGCAGCGTGCTCTCGTACACCGACGACCCCACGGTCGACGGCACCACGTACGAGTACGCCCTCAGCGCGGTGGCCGTCAACGAGCGGGAAGGAAAGCGCTCCGCGCAGACCGTCCGCTTCACCCCCGAATTCCGGGGAGCGCCCCAGCCCCCGTTCGCCCTGGAGGCCTACGACACCCCCCAGGGCGTGAAGCTGTACTGGCGCTCCCTCGACAACGCCCCGTCCTTCCGCGTCTACGTCCGGAAGGAGCACGGAGGCCCCGCCTTCACGCTCGCCGGCACCCTCCGGAACCCGGGTGACGGGCGACTGGAATTCCTGGACACGAACACCGGCCGCGACCGCCTGACCTACTACGTGGTCGCCGTCTCCAAGGACGGCGTGGAATCCGGCCGCAGCAACCTGGCAAGCGTGGAAAAGCGCTAGAAATGCACCAGGGGTGCCGCCCTGAGGTCGGCACCCCTTCCGGCCGGCGCATCACCGCTGACCTCGGCGGAGGCTGAGGGATTTGAACCCTCGGTGACATCGCTGCCACGACGGTTTTCAAGACCGTGCCGCAGATCAGACCGCGTACCGCCCTGACCTGCGGAGAGACTGTCCTCCTCGGCCCTCGGGCTGCTCCCCGGTCCGCGCCTGGTCCGCAAGCTCCGGGAACGCCCCCCCGGGTCAGCCGGCGACTCCCAGCGCACCCGCGAGCTGTTGGCGACCGGGGGTATCCCTGGGGAGCGTCCGGTACAGGGCGAGCGCCCGAGTCTGGGTGAGACCGGTCTGATAGGAGGTCGGCAGACCACCGTACGCCTGGGCGGCGATGTGCGCCGCTTCGGCTCGGTCGCCGTCGTGGGCCCGGCAGGCCGCCTGATCAATGGCGATCAGCGCTCGGGTCATGTGTGACGGCATGCGCGACAGCTCAAGCGCCTGTCCCTGGGTCTCGTATGCCCGGTCGGTCTCCCCGAGCAGAGTCAGGGCCTGGCTCATGTGGACGTGGTGCTTCTGCATCGGGTAGCCGAACCAGGTATCGGCATGTTGCTGGGGCGTGAGCCGCTCCGCAAGAGTTTCGACGTCGGCCACCGCGCGGAGGGCCTTCTCCCGGTGGCCGCCGCTGGCGTAAGCGCGCGAAGCAACGGCCGAGGCCAATGCAGCGGCTGCGCTGGGTTTGCCTCCCGCCAGGTGCCGGGCTTGTTCGGCCAGGTGTGCGGCCGCCTGTGGAGCCCCGTAGTTGAGAGGCACCATCGCCTCGCGCCCGAGGACCCACGCGTGCAGGAGGTTGTCCCCCGACTGCTCGGCAGCCCGGCCGGCCGTACGGAACCATCGATGGGCTTCGCGGTCCTGGCCGAGATCATGCAGGACGATCGCGACCATGCCCGCCATCTGGCCGGTCACGTAGCACAGCGTGGCCCGGCCTTTGACGGTCTGCGGTCGAGCCAGAAGTGCCCTCAGCTCGCCGAAGTCCCCGGCGAGGTTCGCCAGCACGTCGGCCGGCGCCTGGCCGTGGTAGCCGTATCCGTACCGCTCGGCGGTGCTCTCCCAGAAACCGAGATCGGACGACGTATGGTCGGCGGCCAGAGCGGCGTCGATGTCGTGGCGGGTGGTGGTCAAAGCGGCGAGCCCGGAACCTGCCAGACCGGCAGCGAGCGCGCCGCGGACTACATCGCGGCGCTTCATCGGATCTTCTCCATCTTCTCGATGCTGTTGGGGAGTTCGCGTACCCGCGCTCTCCCACGGCCTCTCGGCCAAGCCTAAACACCGGCCGGCGATCCGGAGCCCGTCAGCGATCCGCTCCAGGCCGGAAAGGGACGTGACGGTCCCATGCCCCCTAGCTATCTGGCTCACGCGTTCGGCACGGATGCCGCACGCCTCGCTGATGCGGTTGAAACTGATGCCCGCCTCGTGAGCGAGTGCGAACAAGGCGCCGACATCACGGCGGGCCAGCGCTTCGGCGACACGCCGATCATTCAGAAGTGCTGGTGGAAGCGCTGCCGGTGACGCCGGAAGTTCCATGCCTACCCCCTGAGTTGGTAGTACCCCCCACGGAATGTACCCATCATGGGTGCCCCCTGCGTGGGGTTACCGCGCTTCTCGCCCCGCCCTTAACTGGCATCGCCGACTGATCGTCCAAGCCTCTGCATGACACCCATGCCCACAGCCCGGCCGCCGGTTCGTCCCTGTTCGGCGGGCCTGGCGAGCAGAAGAGACGGTGATCCCAAGATGCATGGCACAGGAACAGCCAGGACCGGTATTCCCCTGGATGAAGTGACGCACAGCGCGGCTGCTGACCAGGGGCGCCATGAGTCCGGTGGCGCCCCCATGGTCGATCGCGTGGCCCTGATGCAACGGGACGCCCGATACGACCACGCGACGGAGGAGACCCGGTTCGCGGTTGAGGTGCGTCTTCGTGACGGAGGCGCGGTTCGCACGGAACTGGTCCTCGAACCGGGCCAGTTGTATGCGGTGAGCCTCCAGGTCGAACGAGCCATGGCCGCTCGTGAACGGGCCCGATCGGAGGGGTCGCGGTGATGAGCGCCTACCGGCGTCGAATCGACCCGGAAGCCGGGGCCGTGGCCGTCTGGCTGGGCGCGATGGCTACCGCCTTCGCCCTCCTGGCGGTGATCGTCGATCGGGACATGAACGCCGAGTCCTTGCACCCGGGCTTCGCGGTCGTGGCCCCGGACACCGACCCGGTCACTGACACCCCCGCTTGATCCGGCTCCGGTACCCGGCGGCGAACCCGCTTCGGGGTGCCGGGGCCCTCAGCGTCCCTCCACTTCCGGTCGCGCCCCTGGCGCGCGCACTTCCTGCACATCGGCCCTTCGACGCTATGGAGGCATCCCCATGCAGCAGCACCTTCCCGATTCCGCGGCGACGGCGGAAGACGTGCGGCTCAGCACGGGCTACTACCTCAACCTCAACGCGCTCAGCCCCTACCTCGCCCGGCTGCTGGCACGCTGCCAGACCGTGTTCGACGTCAAGCCGGCCGTGGTCGCGGACCTGGACGACCCCACCGCGTGCGGCCTGGACGCAGACCGGGGCGGCACGATCGAGAGCGGAGCCCTGTGCCAGGGCGACGTCATCGTGCAGGAGGGGGCACGTATCGAAGCCGGAGCCCAAGTGGTCGGCCCCGTCCTGGTCTGCTGCGGGGCGGTCATCGGGGCCGGCGCTCTGGTGCGGGACTACGCCGTGATCGGCCCCGGCTGCCGGATCGGGTTCGGGGCGGACATCACCCGGAGCCTGCTGGCCGGACACGTCTTCGCCAAGCACCCCTGCTTCGTCGGCGACTCGGTGGTCGGGTACCGCGTCAACCTCGGAGCCTTCTGCTCCACGACCGGCCTGCGCTGCGACCGCGGGCCGGTCGCCGAACCGGCGATCGAGGAAATCACCGTCACCCTGGACGGGCGCCGGATCAGCAGCGGCCAGACGAAATTCGGTGCGGTCATCGGTGACGAGGTCGCATTGCCCGCCGGGACAGTGCTGTCACCGGGGACACTGATCGGCCCCCGCAGTGTGGTCTACCCCCACAACCACATCGGCGGCTTCCTGCCTGCCGGGTCACGGGTCAGGTGACCATGACCATCTCGTCTGACGGTCTCGTGAAAGTCACCGGAAACCGAGCACTGACCGGCCGGTATCCAGTGCAGGGCAGCAAGAACATCGCCCTTCACCTGTACGCGGCAGCGCTCCTGGCCGATACCCCGCTGGTCCTGGTGCGGGCGCCGGACATCGTGGACACCGGCGTCTGTGCCCAGATCCTCCGGCACATCGGTGTCGGCGCCATGTTCGACCGCAACCAATTCATGGTCAGCCCGGCCGAGACGCTGAGGCCGGTGGTTCCGTACGAACTCGGCCGGCAGATCCGCACCACCGCCGTCCTGGCATCCGCTGTCCTTGCCCGTGCCGGGCAGGTCACCTTTCCCTACCCCGGTGGTGACGCGTTCTGTCCCCGGTTGATCGACCGCCATCTGGCGGCGATGCGGGCCGCCGGGGCAGAGGTCGTCTCGACACCGACAGAGCTCCGGGTCCTGTCCGGGCGACGCGGCCTGCGTGCTTTCACCGTGGACGTGAACACCCCATACGGGCCGAGTCTGGGAGCGACGGTGACGGCGGTGCTCCTGGCCGCACGCATCCCGGGTGCCTCGTTGATCACGAGCCCGAGCATCGAGCCCGAGGTGATCGAGACCTGTCGGTTCCTCGCCGTTCGGGGCGTCGCGATCCACTGGGACGTCGAGGGGCTACACGTATCGGGGAGTGACCGGATCGACGGCGGCACCTTCGCGATCGTGGGCGACCGCATCGAGGCCGCCACCGTCGCCATGGCGGTTGCCGCGACCGGGGGGTGCGTGGACCTGGACGGCATCACCCTCGACCACCTCCCCGTCGGGTTGATCACCGCACTTGCCCACGCGGGCATCGCTCTCGCCGCCGACGGCCAGACCGTCCGCGTGCAGCTCGTGAGGGCCCTGTCCGGGGTGGAGGTCGCCACCGGGCCGCATCCCGGCTTCCCCACCGACAGTGCCCCGCAGTTGGCAGCGCTACTCACCCAGGCCGCCGGGCCCTCGTTGATCGGTGAGTGGGTGTACCCCCGGAGGGACACTCACGTCGTCCCGCTGCGGGCCTTCGGCGCGGAGCTCACCGTCACGGGGTCAATGATCCGCCTGCACGGCCCCCGACGGCTCCACGCCGCAGACGTGCAGGCAGCCGACATCCGCGCGGTGGCGGCACTGCTGATCGCCGCCCTGGCCGCCGACGGCACCTCTACGATCCGGGGTCTGCACCACTTGCGGCGCGGCTACGGCCATCTGCTCCCGAACCTGGCCAGGCTGGGCGCCGAGGTCACCATCGAACCGGAGGTCTAGATGCCCGCACCGTTCAGCGCCGACGACACCGCCCGCCTCGGGGAGACGCTGCAAGAAGTGGTGGCCGACGGTGCGAGTCCGGGCGGTGTCGTCGTCGCGGGGACCGCCGGTCACGGCCAGGAGGTCATGGTGGCCGGCGTGGTCGCTCCCGAGTGCGGATCACAGCCGCCCTCGGTGCACACGGTCTACGACATCGCGTCGCTGACGAAGGTCGTGGCCACCTGGCCGCTCGTCGGCCGGGCCGTCCAGGACGGGCTGATCGACTTGGACGCTCCCATCCGCGACAGCCTTCCGGTGATGAGCGGGGAAGCCCCCAGCGGGGAAGCCAGCGTACGGCAGTTGATCACTCACACTTCCGGCCTCCGCGCCTCCACCCGGCTCGACCACTACCGTGGCGCGGACCTGCCGCTGCACGAGCTCTTGTGTCGCGAACCGCTGGAGGACACCCCCGGCGCCCATCGCTACATCAACCGCGGCTACATCCTCCTCGGCCTCGCCCTCACCCACCTTCACCGCCGGCCCCTCGACCAACTGGCAGCCGACATGTGGGGCGGGCTCGGCATGCGCAGCACGTTCTACGGCCCGGTCGCCCGTACCTCCGGCGTGGCCCCCACCGAACAGCGACTTCCCGGCGCCCCGCGCATCTGGGGTGCCGCTCACGACGACAACGCCGGGCTCATGGGAGGCGTGGCCGGTCACGCCGGAGTGTTCTCCACCCCGGCCGACCTCGCCACCTACGCCCAAGCCCTGCTGTCCGCCGACGAGAGCGGCCCGTTGGGTGACTGGCTCCGTTCCAGTCTGGTCCCCCACGCTCCGATCGAACCGGGCCTCGACCGTGGTCTGTCGTGGATTCTCGCCGCCGGCGGGTCCGTCGCGTATCACCACGGCTTCACCGGCACCAGCCTGTACCTCGCCCCCTCGACCGGGCGCTACCTGGTGATCTGTACGAACGCCGTCTATTACGGCCCGGCCCGCGTACGCCTCGCACCGCTGCGAGCTCTGGCCCTCAAGACGATCTCGTCGGAATGAACTCCCTGCCGCGCCTCGGAGTTGCGGGCCACCCACCACTCGCCTGTGTGGGCGGCCACCCCCACCAGTCAGCCACCGCGCGCCCGCACTGTGACGACCACCCGCCACGTGTGCCTCCAGCAACCACCCACGTACGCCGGCCACGCTATTCATTGCGTCACGGCCGGTGTCGCGCCGGCCGTTGCGTTGCATGCTCGCCCGGCCCATCGCGGGCGCTGGCGCGAACGGCGGACAACAGCAGGGAGGCGGGCGGTTCGGGGCTGTGGGGTGCACATGTCAGACGCGGCGGCTGGACGGCTGGCCTCGGCACTGTCGGCCTGATGGTGTTGGCGATGGGCCGTACGAGGAACTTCCTGGTCCTGGTCGTCGCGCTCGGTTGGCATTGCGCGCTGAGTGGACGGGGGCCGCCGGAGCGGGGCGGCAGACAGGAGCGGCGGCGGCCACGGGCCGCCAGCGCGCGGCGGCCCGCGTGAGCGGGCCGCCCTTGAAGAGAGCCGTCCAGAGGTTGGTTCGGGCTGGACCGACGACGGCAAGTCCTACGAGAAGCGCGGCCTTAAACGACGCGCCCGGCGAGCAACGCGATCGGTCCCCATCCCGCCGGTCTTCGTCCGGATGGTCCGCGAGCACATCAAGACGCACGGAGTCGCTCCAGACGGCCGACTCTTCTGGGCCGTTCATGGTGGCCGGGTCCGCTCAACCGAGTACTGCGACCTGTGGGAGGCAGCCCGGGAGAAGGTCCTCACTCCGGAGGAGCTGAAAACCCCTCTGGCCAAGGTGCCGTACTCCCTCCGACACGCCGGCATCTCGCTCTGGCTCAAGGCCGGCGTCGAACCGGCGGAGGTCGCCCGACGAGCCGGCCACAGCATCGCCGTGCTCTACCACTTCTACGCGAAGATCATCAATGGCGTCCAGCAGAAGGCGAACCAGCTCATCGACCGGGCTCTCAACTCTGCGGATTGATCTTCCTGCGGGCGACCGAATCTCCTCCTGGACCTCATCAGTGGGTTCAGGAGGAGTTCTGCGTTGGCTGCGGACAGAGATCAGGCGTCGTCGGGGGCGCTTTGCTTCAAAAACTGCTCTACCTCGTTGGCCACACTCGGCTGCGCCGTTGACGCGCGCCGCCCGAGACGCGTGGACCCCTCGTGCACTCCGAGTCCGCCGACCCAGACGTATCCGAACGCCGGGTCTCCGTCGATGTCGGGGCTGACCTGGATGTCCAGTTGCTTGAGCTTCGCGGCCGTCGCCGCCACGTAGAGGGTTGCCGTCACCCGCCGCTGGGGATAGAGGTTGAACCCTCTGATGACGTCAGACCCGTACTCATCAATGAACGCACCATGGCCGTCCCGGCCCACCCGGACGTCGAAGTGCCTGAGTCCCGAGTACAGATCGATAGTGAAGTACTCAGTGCCGCGGTTCTCGAACGTCACGAGAAAGCTGACGTACGACAACCCCTTGGCCTTGTCATCGCGGCCACGTGGTGGCACAGCTTTCTTGAGACCGTGTACTCGGACTCGCAGACCAGCCCACTCCTCCGATTGGTACTCCTGCCAATCCCCAACAACATTCGGCGCGTGCATTGCTCCACCCCCTCCTCTCTGGAGCTTAAAACGACCACATCCAGACAGGGGGACTGGGGTCGTCGGAGCTCCAGGGCGCCCAAGGCCAGAGCCGCCCCTGCTTGGTCCGCGCCTGGTCCGCACGCGCTGATCAGACCCGGGAAACGGGCGTCACAAGGTGAGACAAGGCCCCAACGCGAAAGGGGCGCCCCGGACCGGGACACCCCTTCTGACCTGCATCAATGCTGGCCTGGCGGAGGCTGAGGGATTTGAACCCTCGGTGACATCGCTGCCACGACGGTTTTCAAGACCGTTCCCTTAGGCCGCTCGGGCAAGCCTCCCCGCGCCGGGCTGTCCGCCGCGGCGCGGGGGACAGCCTACCGGGTGCGGGTTGGGGCGGGGAGACCTGCCGGGGGCGGTGGGGCGGTCACGCCGGGTCCGTGCCGGGGTTACTTGTCGCCGGTGCGTTCGCCCAGGACGATGTCGGTCGTCGTCTGCTTGCCGTTGCGCACGTAGGTGATGGGGACCTTGGTGCCGGGCTTGTGGGTCCAGATCTCGCTGATCAGGGTGGGGCCGCTGTCGATCTTGGTGTCGCCGAGCTTGACGATCACGTCGCCCGACTTGAGACCGGCCTTGTCCGCCGGGCCGCCGGGGGTCACCGCCGCGGATCCGTCGGTGCCGTTGTCGGCGATGCGGGCGCCGGTGCCGCCGTCCTTCATGTTCACGGTGGCGCCGATGACGGGGTAGACCGGCTTGCCGGTCTTGATGAGCTGCTCGGCGACGTTCTTGGCCTGGTTGATGGGGATCGCGAAACCCAGCCCGATGCTGCCGGACTGGCCCTGGGCGCCGGGGAATCCGCCGCCGTTGTTCGCGGACTGGATGGCCGAGTTGATGCCGATGACCGCGCCCTGCGCGTTGAGCAGCGGGCCGCCCGAGTTGCCCGGGTTGATCGAGGCGTCGGTCTGCAGGGCGCTCATGTAGGAGGCGTTGCCGCTGCCGCCGCCGTCGCTGGAGGCCACGGGACGGTTCTTGGCGCTGACGATGCCCGTGGTGACGGTGCCGGAGAGGCCGAACGGCGCGCCGATCGCGACCGTCGCGTCGCCCACGGCCGTCTTGTCCGAGTCGCCGAGCGGGAGCGGGCTGAGCTTGGCCCCTGAGGGGTTCTTCAGCTTGATGACCGCGACGTCGTAGCCCTGGGCGCGGCCGATGACCTCCGCGTCGTACTGCTTGCCGTTGGAGAACGTCACGGACAGCCGGCCGCCGTCGGCGGCCGAGGCCACGACGTGGTTGTTGGTGAGGATGTGGCCCTCGGTGTCGTAGACGAAGCCGGTGCCGGTGCCGCCCTCGCCGCCGCTGCTCTGCGCCTCGATCGTCACGACGCTCGGCAGCGCCTTGGCGGCGATGTCCGCGACGGAACCGGGGGTCCGGCTGGCGGTCTTCGGGTCGCCCGGGGCCGAGACGGTCGTGGACGAGGTGTCGTTCCGGTTCGCCGCCCAGTAGCCGATGCCGCCGCCGGCCGCGCCGGCGACCAGGGCCGCCACCAGGACGGCCGCCGCGAGGCCGCCCCCGCGCCGGCGCCGCGGCGGTTCGGGCGCGCCCCAGGGGGCGGCCGGCGGGACGAGCGGGCCGCCGTGCCCGGTGCCGTCCTGCGGCGTCGCGCCGTACGCGGCCGGAGCGCCGGCCGCGTTGTACCAGGCGCCCTGGTCCGCGGGCGGCGGAGGCGTCCCGGGGGCGGAAGGGCCGGGAGAAGCGGAGGGCGCGTGCGGCGGTACGGTCGGGAGCCGCTCGGTGCGTCCCTCGCCACCCTCCGCCGCGGACGAGCCGGCCGGCGGCGTCGCGGGCGCGGGCGGTGCCGCGGGGGGAGTCGCCTCCTTCGCCGCCTCCGGAGCCGGAGATCCCGACTGCGAACCACCCGCGGAAGGAACGGCGGCGCCCTCGTTCTCGGTGCTCACGGTGGTCTCCTCATCACGTACGTCGGTTCGTTCACGGCCGGAGCCGCTGCGGGACGGGTGGGGCCACGCCGGAACACCTACCCCCGCCAGCCTTTCCCATCGCCCGTCAGGCCGCCGTAAGCGGACCCTGTGCGCCTCCGCGCCGCGCGGACCGGTGGCCGGGTGGCCCCCGTGACGAGCGGGTCGGCGGTGGCGGTCCACCGGAGCGGCCGGGTGGCCGGACAGCGGCCGGTCAACCGGAAGGCCGGGTGGCCGGAGGGCCCGGCCGGGCGGTGCGGCGAGCGGACCGACCGGACACAGCGGACCGACCGGACACAAGCGCCCATGCGCGATTGTGCCAGGCGGTGGCACCATAACGCGGTGACCACTGCGCACCGGGCCCCCGCGTCCCGCCCCGGGAGCCGCCCGCCGGCCGTCATCGCCCACCGCGGCGCGTCCGAGGACGCGCCGGAGCACACCCTCGCCGCGTACCGGAAGGCGATCGAGGACGGCGCGGACGCGCTGGAGTGCGATGTGCGGCTGACGGCGGACGGGCACCTCGTCTGCGTCCACGACCGGCGGGTCAACCGCACGTCCAACGGGCGCGGGGCCGTCTCGTCCCTGGAGCTTGCCGATCTGGCGGCGCTCGACTTCGGGTCGTGGAAGGGGCGCGCCACGGACGCGGAGGCGCCCGACACCGAGACGACGGACCCCGGTGATCCGGCCGACACCGCCGTCCTCACCCTGGAGCGGCTCCTCGAACTCGTCGTCGACGCGGACCGGCGCGTCGAGCTCGCCATCGAGACCAAGCACCCGACGCGCTGGGCGGGCTTGGTGGAGGCGCGGCTGCTCGCCCTGCTCGGCCGCTTCGGCCTGGACCGGCCGCCGCCCGGGGAACCCCCGGCGGTCCGCGTGATGAGCTTCTCCGCCCGTTCCCTGCACCGGATCCGCGCCGAGGCGCCCGCGCTCCCGGCCGTCTATCTGATGCAGTTCCTGTCGCCGCGGCTGCGTGACGGCCGGCTGCCGCCCGGGGTGGACATCGCCGGGCCCAGCATCCGGATCGTGCGCTCCCACCCGGGGTACGTGGCACGGCTGCATCAGGCGGGGCACCAGGTGCACGTGTGGACGGTCAACGAGCCCGAGGACGTCGAACTGTGCCTGCGGTTGGGCGTCGACGCGGTGATCACCAACCGGCCGAAGGCGGTGCTCACTCAGGTGGGACGGCGCTGACCGCGCGCCTCCCGAACTCCGCGCGCCGTCGGGCGCGTCCGCACGCCCCCGCGCTCATGACAGGGTGTGCCCCGGCGCGTTCGGCCCGTGTCCGGCCGGCCCGAGTGCCCCCACCGGACCCGGAGTGGCCGGTTTCCGGTCCAGGCCATTGGGGCATTCATCCCCTGACGTGGGGCAAAGGAGGTCTCGGGGGTGGCGTTGGTGGTGGCACAGGAGGTGCCCACGTCGTCGGTCATGGCCGTACCCCATGGTCCCGCCGGTGTGGGCGAAGCGAGACACCGCATGCGTGCGGACCTGCGGACGAGCGGGGTACCGGATCCGGTCATCGACGACGCCGTACTGATTCTTTCGGAGTTGCTCAGCAACGCGTACCGGCACGGGCGCCCGCTGAGCCGGGAGCGCGGCCCGGCACGGGCCGACGGCGACGGCGGCGTCCTCGCCGCCTGGCGGGTGGACGAGCGCGGACGGCTCACCGTGGAGGTCACCGACGGTGGCGGCCCGACCCGTCCGTTTCCGGCCACTCCCTCGGTCACGGCCCGCGGCGGGCGCGGGCTCAACATCATCAGCGCGCTGTCCCAGGAGTGGGGCGTCCGTGACACCTCGGGCGAGGTGACGGTATGGGCCGCGCTCTCCGCCCGCGCCGGTTTCGCTACGCGCGTCGACCTCGCGCCGGAGCTGGACTTCTCCGATCTGGACGGGCTGGTGTAGCCCGCCGCGCGCTCGGACGCGCCCCTTCCGGGGGCCGCCCGGCGCCGCCCGGCCCCTGGGGGCCGGACGGTGAGTGACGGACGGCGGATGACGGACGACCGACCGGCCGGCGACGCCCGTGGGGCGGAAGGGCCGCTCCGGAACCGTCAGTTCAGCGTGACCTGACGGCTGGTCAGGCCGCTGCGGGCCCGGCGCTCCTCGCCGGACAGCGGCGACTCGTCGGCGAGCGCCTTGTTCAGCCGCTCCGCGAACGCGGCGGCCGGCTTCTCGACGTCCGCCGCGGCCACGCCCGTGGGCAGGTCCCAGACGGGCACGGTCAGCCCGTGGGCGCGGAACGAGCCGACGAGCCGGGTGCCCTCGCCGAGCGAGGACTCACCGGCCGCGTGCAGCCGCGCGAGCGCGTCCAGCAGCTTCTCCTCCGGGTGGGTCATCACCCAGCGCAGGTGGTTCTTCTCGGGCGTCTCGCACCAGTACGCGCCCTCGACCCCGGCGAGCCGGACGGTGGGGATCGCGGCGGCGTTGGCCCGCTCCAGCGAGGCGGCGACCTCGCCGGTGGCGTTCTCGGCGTTCTCGACCCAGAACTCGAATCCGGTGTGCACCTCCGGCTCGAAGGGCGCCGAGAGGTCCAGCAGGTCCTGGAGCCGCGGCCCGTCGCCGCCCGTCCGGGAACCGCCGACGGGGGTGCCCGGCTCGGCGGCGAGGGCGCGCTGGAGGGTGTCCGCGAGGTCGCGGCTGAGGTCACCGGTCGCGGTGTCGTTCTGCAGGCCGAGCAGGACGGCGCCGTTGTCCCGGCGCAGGGCCGGCCAGGCCATGGGCAGCACGGTCGCCAGCGTCACCGAGGGCACGCCCTCGGGCAGCCCGTCCTTGAGCGTGAGCCGCACGGTGGCGGCGGGCACCAGCTCGCGCAGGGCGACCCAGTCGGCCTCGCCCGGCAGGCCCTCGAACGGCCGCTGGACCAGTTCGGCCGAGGCGTGGGCGGCCTGCTGGCCGTGGCACGCCTTGTAGCGGCGGCCGGAGCCGCAGGGGCAGGGCTCGCGGGCACCGACGACGGGGATCGGCCCGTCGACGGCCCGCGGTGCGGCGGCCTTGGTCTGGGGTCGGCGCTTCTTGGCCATGGCGTGCGTGTCTCCCGATCGATGCTTCCGACTCCGGGCCTCGGGGTTCCGGCGCGGCGGCGCTCCGTTTCCGGATGCCCGACGTCCGGATCTCCGGTACCGGATCTCCTGTCGCCGGACTCCCGGCGTCCGGTCGTCCGCTCCGGACGTCCGCCCGCCGGCCCGCCGGCTGCCGGCCGGATGCTCCGGCCCGTACGGGCGCGAGCCTAGCGCCCGGGTGGGCGCGGAGTGGGGTGCCCCTGTCCCGCCCTTTCACCGTTTCTTGCGGGGGCCGGCCCCCGCACCCCCGGAACCGTGCTCCGCGCGGTTGTCCTCAAGCGCCGGACGGGCTGAATATCAGCCCGTCCGGCGCTTGAGGACGAGCGGCGAAGCCGCGAAGGGGGGTCTGGGGCGGCAGCCTCAGGAAACGGTGAAAGGGCGGGCCAGGGGCAACCCCACCGCTTCCGGCTCCCCGTCCGCATCCGGGGCGGAGGCCGACGCTCCGGTCAGCAGCCCGGGCCCCGGAGGCCCGCGCTTCGCACTCCCGCGGAAGCGCCGGTTCCGGGGTTCAGCGACCGTCACTCGCGTGACTCCTGTCACAACTCCCGCTGTCAGCCCGGAAATCGGCGTCCGGAAATCCACGATCGAATTTGCGAACCGCCGATCTCTTGTTACCGTTCTAGGAGCCCGGTCGCTGGTGCATCCCCCGTCGCCAGCGATCGGGCGCTTCCATGCCCGGACGCCGGCGGACCCCGCCGTGGATCACCGGGCGTCTCCGGGAGCGCGCCCCGCGGGAACCGCCGGACCGCCCCGATGCCCCCTCCCAGAAGCCCGCAGGCCGAGGCCACGACGTTTCTCCCGCCCGGCGGCGACGGTTCCCGCGAGGCGGTCCGACGGCGGCGGCGGACGCCGGCCCCGTGCCGGAGCCGGACGTTCCGCGCGGGGCGGGCTAATCGTCCCCGCTCTCCGGTGAGTTGCTGCCGGAGCGGAGGAGCAGCTTCCCTTCAGCCGAGGCGATCTCCGCGACCGCCGCATACGCGCCATGTCCGCGCACAGTCCGCCGCCGGGGGGTCTCACAGGTGTCCGGGGCGTCCGTCGCGGGCATCGGGCAGCGCACCTGGAGCGAGCCGCCGTCCGGGGCCATCAAGGTCAACACGCCGGTCACCGGATCGTCGATGCCGTTCCGGTAGTACGTCCGCGCCCAGGTCTCCGTGCCCTCCGTCTGCACGCAGGTCTGGGCCTCCAGGCCCTCGGGGGACTCGAGTTCCGGGCCGCAGCGGGTCACGGCCGGCGGCTCGTCCGGGCCCGCGGGGGGTGCGACCGCGGACCGCGCGCCCCGGTGCGCGCCGGGGCCGCCGTCGGCGCCCGTCCCCTTCCGCGCGCCGTCCGTCAGCGCGCCGGCCGCCGCGACCGCGTCACCGGCCGTGTCGCCGAGGCCCCCGAGCGCCCCGGAACGCTCGGCGCCGGCCGGACGGACACCCGCCGGTTTCCGGTCCGGCCCGGCCTTCGACCGGCCGGCCGGGGCCGCGGGGCCCGCGGTCGCCGCCGCGAGCGGGAGGACGACGGCGAGCGCCACCACGGCCGCGAGCGCGACCATCCGGAGATTCGCTGCACGTTGCTGGGACACGCCGGGCACACCGGACGCACGCTCCATGGGACCACCTGCGACTCGCCGCGGACACTGGACGCGGGGCGATCGGAACGCGCCCCGCCGGACCGGCGCGGCCAGGAGGGGCGTCCGGTCGGAACCCGCCGACGACCACCGGCGTTCGACCGGCACCGCTTCCGACGCAGGCCCGGTCCCCGAACATAGCGGCCCCCACCCCCGGCACCCCGCCGTTGACCACCCGAATCCCGCAGTTCTCGGCGCGGCTTGCACCCGTACGAGTGAGAGCGCGTGCGTCTCCCGTCCGTACGCGCTCCACGGGCGAGCCGCGCCCGAGCGATGCGTTCTCCGACAGTGGTGGGACGAAGTGGGCCGTGGTACCCGGCCTTCCGGTGCGGCCATCCGGTACGACCGGCCAATGCGCGGAGCCGGTACGGCCGTTCGGATCCGGCCCTTCCGGTACGGCCGTTCAGTACGCCAGCCGGCTGCCGCCGCCCGTCGACCCGGTGGCCGCGCTCTGCTCGACCAGGACGTCGACCACCGAGGCCACGTCCGGCAGCCACGGCCGCGCCCCCGCCGCCGCGCCGCCCGCGGCCCGCCCGGACGCCGACCGGCCGAGGCGGTTCCGCCCGGACACCCCGGAGGACGGTGTTCCGACGGGCTGCGGCGCGCGCTCCCAGCGGGCCCGGCCGGGGCCCGTGGTGGACGGGGGGAGGACGACGTAGCCGCCGTCGCCGTGGAAGCGGAGCGAACCCGGCACCCACTCCTGGCTGTGCAGCAGTTCGCCGAGGACCTCCAGCGAGTAGGGCGCCACCAGGAGCGTCCAGCGCGTCGGTGTGGCCACCACCGGACCGAGGCGCACGCCCGCGCGGTCGAAGGCCGCCAGCGCGCGCGCCCCGGCGATCGCGGGGAGGCTCACGGCACTCGCCGCACGCCCCCCGGTGGCGAGGACGACCGGTGCCTCCGGGCGGTTGGTCCACCACCAGCGGACCATCCGCGCGTCCGTGGTGGCCGCCAGCAGCCCCGGGTCGAACGGGTGGGCGCCCGGTACCGCGCAGTCCGGGTGGGCGCAGCCGCATTCGCGCACGCGGCCGATGCCGGGCCGGAGGCCCACACCGGGGAGTACGGGCCACTGCCACTCCGTGGCGTAGGTCAGGGCCGCGGTGACCACCGCGGACCGGCCGGGCCGCCGGAGCGAGAGCTTGCGTCGCCTTCCGAGGATCTCGCGCATGAGCGCTCGTTCCTTTCCGTGAACGCCGAAGGTGGGCCCCGGTCGGAGAGACCAGGGCCGTCAGGGCACTGCATTCGTTGCTTCAGGGCACTGCATTCGTTGCAGGTGCAGCACTGCGTGTCGCATTACATGGCACTACGGGCGCCGCTTCGCGCGGCACTCGACGCGCCGCCGCGCTTCATGGTCGGCGCACCACATGGATCACAGGTCACTGCGCGTACAACGCAGCGCATCACGCCTGGGGCCGAGCGTGAAACATGGCGGAGGGTGGCGCGCGTATGGCGCTTGGTGCTGGGGCCGGTACGCCCCTCGCCCACGGCATGGGTTCCCCCACGCCACTCGGGGACGGGCACGGCCGTTGCCGGGTAAGACGCCCGGGTGTTCCGCCGGGTTCCGGGGCGCCCCCAACTCCCCCTGCCCTTCCTCAAGTACGTACCCACCGCGGTGGCGGTGACGCGCTGTCGAGCACGGCCAGTCGACCGCAATTCGGCGAGCACGACACTATTTTCCGGCCAACTTCAAAACCCCTCAGACACCATCATTCCCACTGGTCCAATGCTGGACATCGCCTCACCGGGGCGTGTACATGTGGAGTCACCGATAGCGCGCACCACGACAGGGGGTTTGCGGTGCTATTCCATGGAACACGCAGGCCGACGGGCTGGTCGAAACCGGACGCCGGAGCCCTGCGGACACTCTCCGGGGCGGGCCCCGGGGCCGTCTCCGCACGGGTCCGGCGGAGCAGACGGCCATGAGCGCCCCCCACCTCCCGAAAGTGGCCGGAATCGATCCGTCCCTCCCCGCCCCCGCCGCGGCTTCTGCTTTCGCCGCGTGCCCCGCGAACGCCGTCAACTCCCCTCTCACGGGCACCACGGACCCGTCCGGCACCACGGAATCGTCCGGCGCCACAGACCCGTCCGGCGCCTCAGCCCCCTCGAACACCGGCGCTCCCCGCGGCCCCCAGCGCCCTGACGGCCTCGTCCAGGACCGCCTCGCCGGCTGGGTCTCGGACCTCACCACGCTCCAGGAACTCACCGAGCGCCTCACCCGCACCACAGACCTGGACGACGCGCTGTGCGAACTCCTGCGCGCCGGCGCCACCCTCCTGGGCGCCGGTCGGGGCCTGGTCACCCTCCACCCGGTCGACGACTCCGGCCGTACGGCGACCGCCACGCTCGGACTCGGCCGCGCGGACCTCGGCCATCTGGAGACCATTCCGCACAGCCCGCAGGTACCGCACAGCCCGGACAGCCCGGACAGCCCGGACAGCTCACAGATCGCAGAGACCCCACAGACCCCGGATGTCTCTCAAGCCTCGCAGTCAGCCCCTTCTTGCTCTTCAGCCCCTTCTCGCCCGTCATCCCCCTCCCCCTCCTCCCCTTCCTCGCGTCAGTCGCCCCCCGCGCCTGCCCCCTCCGCCGCGTCCCATCCGTACGTTCACCTCCTGGAGGGACTGCCGCCCGTCGGCTCCCGCTCCGGCACCGCCCGCCCCGACATCCCCGGGGAGAAGGACCTGGACCCCCGGCACCGCGAGGTCGCGGCCCGGCTCGGATACGCCGCCAGCTACGCGATGCCCCTGGACGCCGCCGCCCCGCCGGACACCCCCTCGCCGCCCCCCGGCCAGAACGGCCCCGGTCAGAACGGCCCCGGCCAGGACCGTCCCACCCAGGACGGCCCCGCCGAGCCCCCGCCGGACCGCCGGATCGGCGCCGCCGTCTGGCTCTACGACGAACCGGCCGAACCCACCGAGCGCCAGCGGCGGCTCGCCGCCCGCTACTGCGCCCACGCGGCCGGGCACCTGGCCCGGCTGCTGGAGCTCGGCCGCGCCCGCACCGCCCTGGCCGCGCTCCACGACGAGCTGCTCCCCGGCCGGCTGCCGCGCGTCGCCGGGATCCGGCTCGCCGTACGGCACCGCACCGGGCCGCGCGGCGGCGGCGACTGGTACGACGCGCTCCCCCTTCCCGAGGGCGCGCTCGGCCTCGCCGTCGGCGGGATCACCGGATCCGGCCCGTCCGCCGTCGCGGCGACCGGCCGGCTGCGGGCGTCCCTGCGGGCGTACGCGGTGATGGAGGGCGAGGATCCGGTCGCCGTCCTCTCCGACCTGGAACTCCTGCTGCGGCTGACCGAACCCGCCCGCTCCTCCACGGCCCTCTTCGCCTACTGCGACCCGGCCAGCCGCAAGGTCGTCGTCGCCGCGGCGGGCCACTGCTCACCGCTGATCATCGGCGACCACCGCACCGAGTACGTCGAGACCTCGCTCTCCGCGCCGCTGGGCATGCTGGCCTGCTGGGAGGCGCCCAGCGTCGAGATCGAACCGGCGCCGGGCGAGACGCTCCTGCTCTACAGCGACGGGCTGCTGCACCGCACCGGCGACGCCATGGACCGGGCCTTCGCCCGGCTGCACGCGGCGGCGGCGAGCGTCCCCCGGGCGGCGCGGCGCGACCCGGAGGCGGTGGCCGACCACGTCCTCCGCGCGGTCCTGCCGGACGACACCGACGCCACGGCCGCCGCCGGCCGGGGGTCGGGCGACGGAACGGACCCGTCCGGCGGATATGACGAACTCCGCTCCGGCGAGGACGTCGTCCTCCTGGTGGCACACTTCGACTGATACGTCCCGACTCGTCCGCAGGTGAATCCGGACGTATGCCCCTCCTCCGGCCGCTCGCGGCGCTCCCCCGCCCACCTACGATGGGGGGCGGCCCCGTTCGAGGAGGAAAGCATGACCGAGCAGCCCGCGCCCGAGAACCCCGAAGGCGACGAGCCGATCAAGCAGCGGAAGAACGGCCTCTACCCGGCCGTCTCCGACGAGCTCGCCGAGAACATGAAGAGCGGCTGGGCCGACACCGAGCTGCGCGACCTGCGGCCGATACCCCAGGCCGAGGAGACGGCGCGGCGCCGCGCCGAGCTCTCCGCGCGCTTCCCGGGCGAGCGCCTGGTGATCCCCGCGGGCAACCTCAAGACCCGCTCGAACGACACCGAGTACGCCTTCCGCGCCTCGACCGAGTACGTCTACCTCACCGGCGACCAGACGCAGGACGGCGTCCTCGTCCTGGAGCCGACGGCGGACGGCCACGACGCCACGCTGTACCTGCTGCCGCGCTCCAACCGCGAGAACGGCGAGTTCTGGCTCGACGGCATGGGCGAGCTGTGGGTCGGCCGCCGGTACAGCCTCGCCGAGGGCGAGCGGCTCTACGGCCTGCCCTGCGCCGACGTGCGCGAGCTGACCGCCGCCCTCGCCAAGGCCACCGGCCCGGTCCGCGCCGTCCGCGGCCACGACGCCGGCATCGAGGCCGCGCTGACCGACAAGGTCACCGCCGAGCGCGACGAGGAGCTGCGGATCTTCATCAGCGAGCAGCGGCTCGTGAAGGACGCCTTCGAGATCGCCGAGCTCCAGAAGGCCGTGGACTCCACCGTCCGGGGCTTCGAGGACGTCGTGAAGGTCCTCGACAAGGCGGAGGCCACCTCCGAGCGCTACATCGAGGGGACGTTCTTCCTCCGCGCCCGGGTCGAGGGCAACGACATCGGCTACGGCTCCATCTGCGCCGCCGGCCCGCACGCCACCACCCTGCACTGGGTGCGCAACGACGGCCCGGTCCGCGCCGGCGAGCTGCTGCTGCTCGACGCCGGTGTGGAGACCCACACCCTCTACACCGCCGACGTCACCCGGACGCTGCCGATCAACGGCACGTACACCGAGCTCCAGCGCAAGATCTACGACGCCGTGTACGAGGCGCAGGAGGCCGGCATCGCCGCGGTGAGGCCGGGCGCGAAGTACCGCGACTTCCACGACGCCGCCCAGCGCGTCCTCGCCGAGAAGCTCGTCGAGTGGGGCCTCGTCGAGGGCCCGGTCGAGCGCGTCCTGGAACTCGGCCTGCAGCGCCGCTGGACCCTGCACGGCACCGGCCACATGCTCGGCCTGGACGTCCACGACTGCGCGGTCGCCCGCACCGAGACCTACGTGGACGGCGTCCTGGAGCCCGGCATGGTCCTCACGGTCGAGCCCGGCCTCTACTTCCAGGCCGACGACCTGACCGTGCCCGAGGAGTACCGCGGCATCGGCGTCCGCATCGAGGACGACATCCTCGTCACCGAGGACGGCAACCGGAACCTCTCCGCCGGCCTGCCCCGGACGTCCTCGGACGTCGAGGCGTGGATGGGCCGCCTCAAGGGCTGAGCCCGGAAGGCCCATCGGCGGCGGCGCGGCCGGGCGGGGGTTTCCCCGATCCGGCCGCGCCGCCGCCGTTTCACAGCGCCAGGAGCGCGCCGCTCGCCTCGGCCCTGACGTCCCGCAGCGGGCGGAGCGCGAGGCGCATCAGGACGAGGGCGTTGTCGTCCCCCGCGATGCGGTTGGCGCTCAGTTCGCCGCAGGACCGGCACTCGTGGATGATCAGCCACTCGCCGTCCGGGCGGACGGACAGGCTCAACGCCTCCATCCGGCCCCGGCAGGACGCGGCCCGGTCGCCCGGAACGCGTCCGTCGACGTGCAGGCTGACCAGGCAGTGCGGGCAGTGGTTGCGGTGCGCCGTGCCGGGTGCGGCAAGGGACACGGCGAGCCGGCAGCCGGCGCACCGGAAGTCGGCCGTCCGGTGGCCGCCCTGTCCGCGCAGGACGTCCTTGCGGCGCTGCGGGCGGCGGGAACCACCGTCGTCCCGCGGGTTCTTGCGTCGCGGCATGGTCGTCTCCTCTCCCCCGCGCCTCAGATGTCCCCGAACGCCTCGAGCGGGAACGGGGGTTGGGCGAGCGGACGGACGGCCATCCGCATCAGGATCAGCCGGTTGTCGTCCGCGCGGACGGGGGTGGAGGTGAGTTCGTCGCAGCGTACGCAGCGGTGGACGACCATCCAGTCGCCGGTGCGCAGCACGGCGATGGAGATGGGAGTCATCCGGCCGAGGCACTCCGAGGGGCCGCCGTCGCCGTGGTCGATGACGTGCCGGGAGTGCAGGCAGGACGGGCAGTGGTCGCGCCGGCGGCCGTCGGCCGCGCCGGCGGAGACGGTCAGGCCGCAGTGGACACAGGCGAAGGTGTCGGTCCTGCCGAAGCCGGCGGTGGTGGTACGGGCATGGGTGGACTCGCTCCGGTGAGCGCGGTCGTGGTGGTGGGTGGACACCCGGGGTCTCCTCGCTGGGAAGTTCTCGCTGTCAGCAGGAGGGGCCGAGCGGTCCTCGGGGCGTTTCGCGTGTCAGGCGGTGCGGCGAGGGGCGCTCGGCGCGGGCCGGGTCGTCATACACACCTCATTCTTTCGGGGTTGTTCGGGGCCGGGCCCCGGCGGGTACGGCCGGAACGTAGCAGCGGGCATTCCGCCGCCGCCAGCGGATTTCCGCGGTCGCGGGCCGGCGGTGGGAGTGCTCCGGCCCCTCCCCCAGAGGGGGGACCCCCACTTCGCCGATTCCTGGGGGCGAGCCCCGTACCCCGCATCGCGGCTTCGCCGCGAGGTCCTCGAACGCCGGACGGCCTGAGGGATGCCCGCGCGCGAAAAATCTTCGGCCGCCGATGTCGAGAAACCCCGTCCTGCTCCGTCCCCGGTGTGAACGTGGCCACAATGGGCCGCACCAGCACCGAGGGAGAACCCACGATGGCCAAGTACCTGCTGCTGAAGCACTACCGCGGCGCCCCGGCTCCGGTGAACGACGTGCCCATGGATCAGTGGACGCCGGAGGAGATCTCGGCGCACGTGCGGTTCATGCACGACTTCGCGGCCCGGCTGGAGGAGACCGGGGAGTTCGTGGACGGGAACGCACTCGCTCCCGAGGGGGAGTGGGTCCGTTACGACGGGGAGGGACGGCCGCCGGTGACCGACGGGCCGTTCCCCGAGACCAAGGATCTGATCGCCGGCTGGATGATCATCGACGTCGACAGCCACGAGCGGGCGGTCGAGCTGGCCGGGGAGCTGTCGGCCGCGCCGGGGGCCGGCGGGAAGCCGATTCACGAGTGGCTGGAGGTGCGGCCGTTCCTGACCGCGACGCCCGGCATCACCGAGTGCCATTGATGGACGAGGTCCTGCTCAGGAGCCTCACGCCGCGCGTCCTCGCCGTCCTCGTCCGCCGCGGAGCCGACTTCGCGGCGGCCGAGGACGCCGTGCAGGACGCGCTGGTCGAGGCGCTGCGGGTCTGGCCGGACGGTCCGCCGCGGGACCCGAAGGGGTGGCTGGTCACCGTGGCGTGGCGGAAGTTCCTCGACGCGACCCGGGCGGACGCCGCCCGGCGCCGGCGGGAGGACCGCGTCGAGGAGGAGCCGCCGCCCGGGCCCGCGCCCTCGGTGGACGACACGCTGCGGCTGTACTTCCTGTGCGCGCACCCGTCGCTGAGCCCGGCGTCCGCGGTCGCGCTCACGCTGCGCGCCGTCGGCGGGCTGACCACGCGGCAGATCGCCCGCGCCTATCTCGTACCCGAAGCGACCATGGCCCAGCGGATCAGCAGGGCCAAGCGCACGGTCTCCGACGTGCGGTTCGACCGGCCCGGTGACGTCGCCACCGTGCTGCGCGTCCTCTACCTCGTCTTCAACGAGGGCTACTCCGGCGACGTCGACCTCGCCGCCGAGGCCATCCGGCTCACCCGGCAGCTCGCGGCCGTCGTCGACCATCCGGAAGTGGCCGGGCTGCTGGCGCTCATGCTGCTCCACCACGCCCGGCGCGCCGCCCGGACCGCGCCGGACGGGAGCCTGGTGCCGCTCGCCGAGCAGGACCGGAGCCGGTGGGACACCGCGCTGATCGCCGAGGGCGTCGGAATCCTTCAGGCGGCCCTGGCCCGCGACCGGCTGGGCGAGTTCCAGGCCCAGGCCGCCGTCGCCGCGCTGCACGCGGACGCGCCGACCGCCGAGGAGACGGACTGGCCGCAGATCGTCGAGTGGTACGACGAGCTCGCGCGCCTGACCGACAGCCCGGTCGTCCGGCTCAACCGCGCGGTGGCCGTCGGGGAGGCCGAGGGGCCGCGCGCCGGGCTGGCGGCGCTCGCGGCGCTGGACGCCTCGCTCCCGAGCTCTCGGCTCCGCTCGAGCGGGGGAGACCCCATCCCCCGCTACACCGCCGTGGCGGCGTACCTCCACGAGCGCGACGGCGACCTGGCGGAGGCGGCGCGGCTGTACGCCGAGGCGGCCCTCAAGGCGCCCACGCTCGCCGAGCGCGACCATCTGACGCGCCAGGCCGCCCGGCTCAACGCCCGCCGCCGGGGCCGACGGGACGCGGCCGGACTCAGGAAGCCTTCAGCAGCGCGTCCTCGCGCCACTTGAGGATCTTGTCGAAGGTGACGACCGCGCCCTGCCGCCCCGGGCGGTTGCGGACGTGGACGTGGTCGGTGAGGGACTCGATGAGGAACAGGCCCCGGCCGTGCTCGTCGTGGACGGGGGCGGGGGTCCGCGCTTCGGCGCGGCGCGGGAGGCGGCGGCGCGCCCTGAGACCGGCGGGGCCCGCGGGGCCCTTGCGACTCTCGTAGGAGCCCTCGTAGGAGCTTTCGGAGAAACCTTCGGAGGAGCCCTCGGAGGAGCTGTCGGGGGAGCTGTCAGGGGAGGCGAAGCCCGGCCCGGAGTCGGTGACCTCGATGCGGCAGGTGTCCCCGTCGATGCGGGCCGTCACCCGGTAGCCGGTGGACGCGTCACCGCCGTGCTCGACCGCGTTGGCACACGCCTCGCTGAGGGCGACCGCCAGGTCGTAGGCCGTCTCGGGGTCGACCCCGGCCGTCTCCATCGCACCGACCAGCAACCGCCGGGCGAGCGGGACGCTCGCAGCCTCGCGCCGCAAATGGAGTGACCACCAGATGCTCATGCTCAGCCTCCTGGCCGCGGCTCGACATACCGATACCTATAGCCGTGCGCGACACGTGGTAAGCCTGCCGGGCGTGTGAGTCCGCTCATTCGGCGGATGCGACGGGACGGCGCATTGGGGTATGCGGTGGACCCTGCCGTGGGGAGGGCGTGCGTCCGGTGGGATGATGGCGCGGCCATGCCTCACCCCGTCGCGCGCGCCGGCGCCGATCTGCGACTGCTCCGGGCCGCGGTGTTCACCGCGGTCTGCGTTCTGCTGTCCGCGGCCGGGCACGCGCTGGCGTCCTGCGCGCCCGTCCCGGTGTGGACGCTGGCGGCCGGGTTCGCGGTGGTGTTCGGGCTCGTCGCGCCGCTGGCCGGGCGGGAGCGCTCGCTGCCGGGGATCGCGGCCTGCCTGGCGGTGGGCCAGGTGGCGCTGCACGCGCTGTTCGCCGTGGGCCAGCGCGGCCCGGAGGCGTCCCCGCGCACCGGCCACGACGGACCCCTGGTCTCCTTCGCCGGCCGGCTGCTGTGCAACCAGCGGCCCCCGGCCTCGCCCGCGGAGGCGCGCCGGATCCTCACCGACGCCGGGCTCGGCGCCCCGGCCCCGGCCACCGAAACCGCCCACGGCGGCGACGGGCCGTGGGACGCCGTCGCGCACGTCCTGATGCCCTCGCCGGCCATGCTGCTCGGCCATCTGCTCGCGGCCCTGGCCGTCGGCTGGCTGCTGTGGCGCGGCGAGGCGGCGCTGTGGCGCCTGGTGCGGCTGTCGGAGCGGCCCGCGCGCGCCGTCGTCGAGGCCACGCTGGTCCGCGCGCTGCGCGCGGCGGCGGGCCTCGTCCGCGCCTTCCTGGCCGGCGCCCCGCGGCAGCCGGTCGTGCGCACGCGGCGGACGGGCGCGGACGACGAGCGGCCGGCGCGCGAGCCGGAGTGCCGGCACGTCCTGATCAGGCGGGGCCCGCCGCGGTTCACCCTCGCGGCCTGAGCACGCGTCGCACTCCGCCTGTACGGCGGGAGGGCGGACGCGTGGTGGCCGTACGCGTGCCACCCCATCCGCCCCCTCCTGCACAGGGAGTGTTTTCGCATGAACACCAAGACCACGATGCCCGCTGCCCGCACCCGTCCCGCCGTCCGCGCCGGCCACCTCGCCGCCGTCGGCACCGCCGCCGCTGCCGGGGTGCTGTTCCTCGCAGGGCCCGCCTCGGCGCACGTCAGCGTGCAGCCCGGGACCGCCGAGAAGGGCGGCTACAGCACGATCTCGATCAAGGTGCCGAACGAGAAGGACAACGCCTCGACGGTCAAGGTCGAGCTGGCCCTCGACCCCAAGCACCCACTCGTCTCCGTGATGCCACAGGCGGTGCCGGGCTGGGACGTGAAGGTCGAGAAGACCAAGCTGGACAAGCCGGTGCGGATGCACGGCAAGTCCATCGACGAGGCCGTCAGCAAGGTCGTCTGGACCGGCGGCAAGATCGAGCCCGGGAACTTCCAGCAGTTCCCGCTGTCGGTCGGGCAGCTGCCCACCGACGCCGACGAGCTGGTCTTCAAGGCGCTCCAGACGTACTCCGACGACGACGTGGTGCGCTGGATCGACCCGTCGAAGCCGGGCGGCGAGGAGCCCGAGCACCCCGCCCCCGTCCTGAAGCTCGTCGACAAGCCGGCCGCCGGGAAGCCCGCGGCGGACGACAAGAACGGCAAGGGCGCCACTGCCCCGGCCGCCGCCTCCGACGACGGTGACGGCGACTCCACCGACACCACCGCGCGCGTCCTCGGCGTCGTCGGCATCGTCGTCGGTGTGGCGGGCGCCGCCTTCGGCGTGTTCGCCGGGCGCCGCCGCACGGCGGCCTGACGCACGGAACGGCCAGGGCCGGCGCCGCACCGGGCGGCCGCCGGCCCCCATCCCCGAACCCACACCTGGAGAAGCACTCCATGCGCATGCGTACCAAGACCGCGAGCACGGTGCTGGCCCTCGCCGCCGCGCTCACCCTGTCGGCCTGCGGCGGTTCCGACGACAAGGCCGAGGACAAGCCGATCGCCGACGTGTCCGGCGGCGAGCCGAAGAAGTCCCCGATCACGCTGGACGACGCCAAGGCCAAGCCGGACCTGGTCCTCAAGGACACCTCGGAGAAGCAGTACCAGCTGGTCAAGGAGACCGCGGGCCGGCCCGTGCTGCTCTACTTCGGCTACACCTACTGCCCCGACGTCTGCTCGACCGTGGTCTCCGACATGGCCGCCGCCGCCAAGAAGCTGCCGCAGGCCGACCGCGAGAAGCTGCGGATCGTCTTCGTCACCACCGACCCCGAGCGGGACACCCCGGCCCGGATGCGGAAGTGGCTGGACGCCCAGGGCGGCCAGGACATCGTCGGCCTGACCGGCTCGTTCGACACCATCCAGGCGGCGGCCAAGCCGCTCGGCATCCTGGTCGACAAGCCGAAGAAGGAGAAGGACGGCTCGGTCACCGTCAGCCACGGCGCGCAGGTCGTCGGGTTCTCGCCGAAGGACGACAAGGGCCACTGGCTCTACACGGCCGAGACCACCGCGGACCAGTACGCCAAGGGGCTCCCGAAGATCGTCAAGGGGGAGAACCCCTGATGCGCAAGTCCGCCCTCGCCGCGGTGGCGGCCGTTCCGCTGCTGCTGGCCGGCGCGCTGGTGGCGATCGCCGGTTACGGGACCGGCTCCTCGGACAAGCCCGAACTGTCCGTCAGCGGGGCCTATATGCCCCGGCCGGCCATGGACGACATGGCCGCGGCGTACTTCACCGTCAAGAACGACGGCGACTCGACCGACCAGCTCACCAAGGTCACCACGCCGCTCTCCCGCGACGTCACCCTGCACACCACCGACGGCTCGCGGATGCAGCACGCCGAGAAGCTGGACGTCCCGGCGAAGGGCAGCCTGTCCCTCGCGCACGGCGGCAGCCACCTGATGCTGGGCAAGCTCGACCACCTGCCCAAGGTGGGCGAGAAGATCGAGTTCACGCTGCACTTCGCCACGTCGGCGCCGGTGAGGATCCAGGTGCCGGTCGAGGACGCGTCGTACCGGCCCAAGGACTGACGCGGCATGAGCACAACCGTTCGCCGGCTCGGCGGCCTGCTGGGCGCGCTGGCCGCCGCCCTGCTCTGCGTGCTGACCGCCGGCGCCGGCACCGCGTCGGCGCACGCCGCGCTGACCGCCACCGACCCCCGCCAGGGCTCGGTGGTGCCGGAGGCGCCGCGCCAGGTCCGGCTGACCTTCTCCGAGGGCGTGCTGCTCGGCGCCGACTCGGTGCGGGTCCTGGACCCCAAGGGCGCGCGCGTCGACGACGGGCGGCCCGCGCACGTCGACGGCCGGTCCGAGACGGCGGCCGTCGCCCTGCGGACCGGGATCGCGAACGGCACGTACACGGTGGCCTGGCAGGCGGTCTCCGCCGACAGCCACCCGGTGGCCGGGGCCTTCACCTTCTCCGTCGGCGCACCCTCGGCGACCACGGTGAAGGCGGCGGTCAAGGGGACGGACCCGGTGGTCGGGACGCTCTACGACACCGCGCGGTACGCCGCCTACGCGGGCTTCGCGCTGCTCGTCGGCGGCTGTGTGTTCGCCGCGGTCTGCCACACCGGGCGCGGGGTGCGGCGGGTCGCGGTCGGCGGCTGGGTGGCGCTGTTCCTGGCGACGGCGGCGCTGTCGCTGCTGCGCGGCGCGTACACGAGCGGCCGGGGGCCCGGTGCCGTCCTCGACCTGTCGCTGCTCGGGGACGCGCTGTCGAGCCGGCCGGGCGCGGCCCTGCTGACCCGGCTGCTGCTGCTCAGCGCGGCGGCGGTGGTGCTGGCCGTGGTGTTCGGCGAGCACGCCCGGCCGGGCGGCGGGCGGCGGGCGTACGCCTGGGGGCTCGGGGCCGGCGGCGGGCTGGTGGCCGCGGGGCTCGCGGCGACCTGGGCGGCGGCCGAACACGCCTCGGCCGGGCTCCAGCCCTGGGTGGCCATGCCCGTCGACGTCCTGCACCTGCTCGGCGTCGGCGTATGGCTCGGCGGACTCGCCGCGCTGCTCGCCGCGTTGGGGGCGGAGGAGCCGCTGCCCGGCGGCGCGGCCCGCCGGTTCTCCCGGCTGGCCTTCACCGCGGTCTGCGTCCTGGTCGCCACCGGGATCTACCAGGCGTGGCGGCAGGTCGGCGGCTGGGCCGCGCTGACCGGTACGGAGTACGGGCGGTGGCTGCTGGTCAAGGTGGGACTGGTGGGAGTGCTGGTCGTCCTGGCGGCGTTCTCGCGGCGCTGGACGGCCCGGATCGGCGACCGGGCGCCCGCCCGCGGGCCGCGTCCCAAGGCCGTACCGGAGAAGCCCGGCGGGGCCGCCGGAGCGTCGCCCGAGCGGGCGGCCCAACTCGCCCGGCAGCGGGCCGCGATGGCCAAGGCCGCCGGGCGGCGGGAGCGCGCCGCGGACGAGGGCCGGTCCGGCCTGCGCCGCGCCGTGCTGGCCGAGGCCGTGGTGGCCGTGGTGCTGCTCGCCGTCACCACCGTCCTCACCACCACCCAGCCGGGCCGGGCCGAGACCGAGCAGAAGCGGGCCGGCCGCACGGACGGCGGTCCGTCGGCGTCCGCCGCCGGACCGGTCGAGGCGAGGATCGCGTACGACACCGGGGGGAAGGACGGACGCGGCACGGCCCGCGTCACCGTCGCCCCGGGGCGCTCCGGCACCAACACCGTCGACGTCACGCTCACGGACCCCGCCGGGCGACCGGTGGACGTCCCCGAGGTGGCGGTTTCGTTCACCGAGAAGGAGAAGGGCATCGGCCCGCTGCGGGCGCCGCTGAAGCGCCTGTCGGCCGGCCGGTCGCGTGCCTCCGGATTCCAGCTGCCCATGGCGGGTCGGTGGCAGCTCACCCTGACCGTACGGACCTCCGAGATCGACCAGGTCACCGAGATCGAAGACGTGAAGATCGACTGATGGCTGAGACTGTGATGGCTGAGACTGATGGCTGAGACTTCCGGCAAGACCACGACGCGGCGGACCGCCAAGGCCGCCCCGAACGGCAAGGCCGCCAAGAACGGCAAGAACGGCAAGGCCGATAAGGCCGATAAGGCCGATAAGACGGAACCCCAGGGGAAGCCGGACGGGCTGTCCCGGCGGCGGCTGCTCGGCACCGCCGGCGCGGTCGGTGCCGGCGGGCTCGTCGTCGGCGGCCTGGGCGGCGCCTCGGTCGCGGAGGCGGTCCGCGAGGACCCGGACCCGCTGTCCGGCGTCGGCTCCGCGACCGTCCCCTTCCACGGCGACCACCAGGCCGGCATCGCCGACCCCGCGCAGGCCCACGGCCACCTGCTGGCCTTCGACCTGGCGCCGGGCGCGGACCGCAAGGCCGCCGCCGCCCTGCTCAGACGCTGGTCGGCGACGGCGGCGGAGCTGGCGGAGGGCCGGACGCCGAAGGGCGACGACACCGGCATCGCGCTGGACGCCGGGCCGTCCTCGCTGACCGTCACCTTCGGCTTCGGCCGTACCTTCTTCGACCGTACGGGCCTGACGGACCGGCGGCCCGCCGCCCTCGAACCGCTGCCCGCCTTCACCCAGGACGCACTCGACCCCAAGCGCGGCGACGGCGACCTCTGGGTGCAGATCGGCGCCGACGACGCGCTGGTGGCGTTCCACGCGCTGCGGCTGCTCCGCAAGCAGGCCGGCGACGCCGTCCGGCCGCGCTGGGAGATGAGCGGCTTCAACCGCACCCCCGGCGCCACCCCGCGCCCGATGACCCAGCGCAATCTGATGGGCCAGGTCGACGGCACCAACAACCCCAAGCCCACGGACCCGGACTTCGAGGAGAAGATCTTCGTCCCGCGCGACCGCAAGGGGCCCGACGCGTGGATGGCGGGCGGCTCGTACGCGGTGGTGCGGCGCATCCGGATGCTGCTGGACACCTGGGACAACCTGCCGCTGGAGCGCCAGGAGCGGGTGATAGGCCGCCGCAAGTCGGACGGCGCCCCGCTGTCCGGTGGCGGTGAGACGACCCCCGTCGACCTGGAGAAGATCGGGCCGGACGGCGCGCTGGCCATCGCCGGCGACGCCCACGTCCGCGTCGCCGCGCCCTCCGCCAACCGGGGCGCGACGATGCTGCGCCGCGCCTTCTCGTACCACGACGGCTTCCGCGACGACGGCGCCCCGGACGCCGGGCTGCTGTTCGTGGCCTGGCAGGCGGACCCGATGAAGGGGTTCGTGCCGGTGCAGCGGAAGCTGGACCGGGGGGACGGGCTGTCGCGCTTCCTGCGGCACGAGGCGAGCGGGCTCTTCGCGGTGCCGGGCGGTTGCGCCGAGGGCGAGTACGTGGGGCAGCGGCTGCTGGAGGGGTAGGCGGGGGGGTGTGGTGAGTGGTGGTGAACGGCTGGGCGGGCGGGGGAGCCCTCCCCTCCCGCTCGGTATCGTGACGGCAGCCCGCTCTGACGCAGCGGACCGTTCGGAGGAGTATCGCGTGATGTCGGCCAGCCGCTACACCTACCTCGGTCCCGAAGGCACCTTCACCGAGGCCGCGCTGCGCACGCTCCCGGAGGCGGCGACGCGCGAGCTGGTACCCAAGGTCTCCGTCCCGGCCGCGCTGGACGCCGTGCGCGGCGGCGAGGCGGCGGCGGCGCTGGTGCCCATCGAGAACTCGGTGGAGGGCGGCGTCACGGCGACCCTGGACGAACTGGCCACCGGCACCCCGCTGATGATCTACCGCGAGGTGCTGCTGCGGATCGCGTTCGCCCTGCTCGTCCGGCCGGGGACGAAGCTCGGCGACATCAAGACGGTGACCGGGCACCCGGTCGCCCAGCCGCAGGTGCGCAAGTGGCTGGCGGCCCATCTGCCGGACGCCCGCTGGGAGTCGGCGGCGTCCAACGCGGACGGCGCGCGGCTGGTGCGGGAGGGCCGCTACGACGCCGCGTTCGCCGGGGAGTTCGCCGCCGCGACGTACGGTCTGGAGCCGCTGGTCACCGACATCCACGACGCGCGGAACGCGGAGACGCGGTTCGTGCTGGCGGGGCGGCCGGCGCGGCCGGCGGCCCGGACCGGCGCCGACCGGACGTCCATGGTCGTATGGCTGCGGGACGACCACCCCGGTGCGCTGATGGAACTGCTGCAGGAGTTCTCGGCGCGGGGCGTCAACCTGACGTGGATCGAGTCGCGGCCGACGGGCGAGGGCATGGGGCGGTACTGCTTCTCCATCGACTGCGAGGGGCACATCACGGACCGGCGGGTGGCCGAGACGCTGATGGGCCTGAAGCGGATCTGCCCGAACGTGCGGTTCCTCGGGTCGTATCCGCGCGCGAGCGCGGACGGTGAGCCGCCCACGGCGGGAGCGGCGCCGCGGCCGGGGACGTCGGACGCCGATTTCGTGGCGGCGGCGGAGTGGCTGGCGCGCTGCCAGGACGGGCGGGCCTGAGGGGCGCCCCGGGGTCCGCCGGGGCCTGCCGGGGCCTGCCGCCGGTTCGTCCACAGGGTTATCCACAGGGCGACCCACTCCTGGGGATAAGTCGACAGAACGAGACTCCGCCGGGTGGAACGAATCGGTCAACGTCGACAAATCTCTCTAGCAATCCACCGGATCGTCCACAGGGCCGGGCGCCCGGTGGTGGGATCGTCCACCGCCCCGCAGTCAGCCGAAAGGTCTCGAACAACCCTTAAGAGCGGGAAATCTCCACTCGAAAGAGTGTCGGAGCAAGGTTTATCCGCCAGAAAGCCGCCAAAGCGTGGCCGATAAGGAAAACAGCCGGAAGATCCGCTTCCGACGTCCACAGATTTCGCGCACACCCTGTGGACAACAAAGCGGAACCTGCTGTTCCTGTGGACAACCGCCTGGTTTCCCCAGCCTCCCCGGCACCATGGGACGATTCGTCGACCTCTCCCCTTTTCGCGCCGGATCACCGAATTCACCCCTCGTGCGCCTCAGGGTTTTCCACCCTTTCGCGACCGGTCCCGGAAAGCCGTGAAAACCACCCGGAATGGGGCAAAACCGCCCGAAGAGGAATATCGCGTCGAGTGATCGTGACGGTCAACGGTAGCCTGGGGGGGTGATTGACCTTCGCCTGCTTCGTGAGGACCCCGACCGTGTGCGCGCCTCCCAGCGCGCCCGTGGAGAGGACGTCGACATCGTCGACGCGCTGCTCTCCGCCGACGAGCGGCGCAGGTCGTCCGGCGTCCGCTTCGACGAACTCCGCGCCGAGCAGAAGGCGCTCGGCAAGCTGATCCCCAAGGCCACCGGCGACGAGAAGGCCGCGCTGCTGAAGAAGGCCGGCGAGCTGTCCGCCGCCGTCAAGGCCGCCGACGCCGAGCAGGACGAGGCCGCGGCGGAGGCCCAGCGCCTCCTGCTGGGCATCGGCAACCTCGTCCACCCCGACGTACCGCGCGGCGGCGAGGACGACTTCGTCGTCCTGGAGACCGTCGGCACCCCCCGCGACTTCGCCGCCGAGGGCTTCGAGCCCAAGGACCACCTGGAGCTCGGCCAGTCGCTCGGCGCGATCGACGTCGAGCGCGGCGCCAAGGTGTCCGGATCGCGCTTCTACTACCTCACCGGCGTCGGCGCGCTCCTGGAGCTCGCCCTCGTCAACGCCGCCATCGCCCAGGCCACGGCGGCCGGCTTCACCCCGATGCTCACCCCCGCGCTGGTCAAGCCGCGCGCCATGGAGGGCACCGGCTTCCTGGGCCAGGCCGCGCAGGACGTCTACCACCTGGAGAAGGACGACTTCTACCTGGTCGGCACGTCCGAGGTGCCGCTCGCCGCGTACCACATGGACGAGATCATCGACGCCTCGCAGCTCCCGCTGCGGTACGCCGGTTTCTCGCCCTGCTTCCGCCGCGAGGCCGGTACGTACGGCAAGGACACCCGGGGCATCTTCCGCGTCCACCAGTTCGACAAGGTCGAGATGTTCTCGTACGTCGCTCCGGAGGAGGCCGAGGCCGAGCACGCCCGGCTGCTGGAGTGGGAGAAGCAGTGGCTGACCAGCCTGGAGCTGCCGTTCCAGGTGATCGACACGGCCACCGGTGACCTCGGCGCCTCGGCCTCCCGCAAGTTCGACTGCGAGGCGTGGATCCCGACCCAGGGCAAGTACCGCGAGCTGACCTCGACGTCCAACTGCGACGAGTTCCAGGCCCGGCGGCTGTCCGTGCGGATGCGCGACGGCAAGAACGTCCGCCCGCTCGCCACGCTGAACGGCACGCTGTGCGCGGTGCCGCGCACGATCGTCGCGCTGCTGGAGAACCACCAGCAGGCCGACGGCACGGTCCGGGTGCCCGAGGTGCTCCGGCCGTACCTCGGCGGCCGCGAGGTCCTGGAGCCGGTCGCCAAGTGACGTCCGCGCCCCCGCCCCCGTACCGTCTCGTCGCCACCGACCTCGACGGCACGCTGCTGCGGTCCGACGAGACCGTCTCCGAGCGCACCCGCGCCGCCCTCGCCCTCGCGGCGGCGGCCGGAGCCGCGCACATCGTCGTCACCGGCCGCCCGGTCGCGTGGACGCGGCACATACTCGACGCGCTGGACTACCGGGGCCTCGCGGTGTGCGGGCAGGGCGCGCAGGTCTACCACGCGGGCGAGCACCGGCTGCTGACGTCGGTCACGCTCGACCGGCGGGTGGCCGCGCTGGCCGTGGAGAAGATCGAGGCCGAGACCGGCCCGCTCCACCTGGCCGCCTCCCGGGACGGGCTCGACGGCGACCTGCTGGTCACCGCCGGGTACCGGCTCCAGGAGGGGCCCCGGCCGCCCGTCCCGGTCACCGACCAGGCGGAGCTGTGGGCCGAACCGCTCAACAAGCTCTACCTCCAGCACTCGCGGCTCGGCGACGACGCCCTCGCGGACGCCGCGCGGGCCGCCGCGGGCGGGCTCGTGGACGTCACGATGGCGGGTGAGGGCATCGTCGAGCTGCTGCCGCTCGGGCTGAGCAAGGCGACCGGGCTGTCGCTGGCGGCCCGGCGGCTCGGGGTGAAGGCGTCCGAGACGATCGCCTTCGGCGACATGCCGAACGACATCCCGATGTTCGGGTGGGCGGGGTATGGCGTGGCCATGGCCGGCGCGCACGCGGAGCTCAAGGCTGTCGCCGACGAGGTGACGGCGGGCAACGACGAGGACGGCATCGCCGTCGTGGTGGAGCGGCTCTTCGGGTGAGGGGGGGGGTGTGCCCCGGTCCCGCCCTTTCACCGTTTCCTGGGGCTGCGCCCCAGACCCCTTTTCGCGGCTCCGCCGCTCGCCCGCAGGGCGCTTCGGGGGTGCGGGGGCGCAACCCCTGCAAGAAACGGTGAAAGGGCGGGACCGGGGCACCACCCGCCGAAGGCGAACGCTCACCGCCCCCAGCCACGCCGCCCCCGTACCAGCGGCCCGCACGCGAGGCCTACGCTCACCGCGACCGCGTGCCCCACATCCGTGAACGTGCCACCGGCGACCAGCGGCGTGGCGAAGAAGAGCACCAGCGCCACCAGCCACCCCCACCGCCAGGGCCGCGGGATCCGGTACGTGAGCAGGCCGGCCGCCGCGGCCAGGCCGTACGAGACCCCGATGTCCACCACGTGCCGCATCGCGCGCGACGCCGCGTGGTGCTCGATGGCGACGAGCAGCACCTCCTGGCTGATCAGAGTGGCCGCGATGTGCGCGACGCCGACGGTGAGCAGCCACCGCCACGTACCGGCCCAGCGCTCCACGTTGGCATGGACCAGCTCGAAGAGGACGGCGTAGAACAGGAACGACGAGGGCTTCTCGATCCAGAATCCGCTGATGAGCAGGGACTGGAGCGGGTGTTTGTTCAGCTCGTGGATGTTGCTGCTGGTGCGGTGGAGGAGGAAGGTCTCCAGCCCCTCGCTGGCCGCCGCGATGACGAGGCTGGTGACGCCGATGACGAGCAGCCAGATGTGGGTGCCGGGGGCGGAGCGGACCCAGGAGCGGACGAGGTCCCGGGCCTGGACCACCCCCCGTCCGTACCGGCGCACGCGGACGCGGACGGACCGTTGTCCGGAACCGGTTGCCTCCGGTTCGTCCCGTTCCATCACTCGACCGTAACCGAGGCGTTCCGGACCGGACAGCGGACGGCCGAGGGTGTCGGCGAGAGCCTCCAGGCGGCCGCACAGCCCGCGGGCCCGGGAGGCGGGTGCCTTCCGGGCCCGTTCGCGGTGCCGGTGCCGGTGTGGGAGGGGCTCACTCCGCGGTGGCCGGCCGCGGGGCGCGGAGCAGGGTGGTTACCGTGACGCAGAGGAGGGCGGTGAGGGCGGCGATGCCCCAGAGGACCGTGTGCCAGACGCCGGTGAACTGCTGGGCGAGGTGGGCGTGGTCCGGGCCCGCGAGGTGGCCGGAGGTGACGCGGGCGGCGAGGCCGGCGGAGCCGAGGCGGCTCTGGAGGAGGCTGAGCATCACCGCGCCCAGCGCGGCGATCATCATGGCCTGGCCGCCGCCGCGGACGGTGTTGAGGAAACCCGCCGCCGTGCCGGAGCGCTCCGGGTCGACGAGGCTCATGGCCTGGCCGTCGATGATGCCGTTGGCCAGTCCGGTGCCGATGCCGATCGTCAGCAGGGGGCCGGCCAGCGGGGCGACGCCGCCGCCCGGGGCGAGGACGGTCAGCCAGGCGTTGCCGGCGGCGACCAGCCCGATGGCCACGGTGATCACCAGGCGGGCGGGCACGCCCCGGTTCACCAACTGGCCGCTGACCAGCGGCGCGACGAGGACGGGGGCGGTCAGCAGCAGCATCGTCGTACCCGCCGCGCCCGCCGAGACGCCGTTCACGCCCTGGAAGTAGGTGGGCAGGTAGGTCAGCGTGCCGGCGAAGCCGACGGCTCCGGTCAGTCCGGCGAGCGTCCAGGCGAGGTAGCGGCGGTCGCGGACCAGGGTCAGGTCGAGGACGGGGTGCGGCGAGCGGCGCTGGAGGACCGCGAAGAGGGCGAGCAGGAGCGCGCCGGCGCCGAAGGAGGCCAGGACCAGCGGGTGCGACCAGCCGTTCTGCGGGCCCTGGGTGACACCGGTCATCACCAGGGCGAGCGCGGCGATGAACGTCACGGCGCCGGGCACGTCCAGGCGCGGCCGGACGGCCGCCCGCGACTCGGCGACGAGGAAGGTGCCGGCCAGCAGCACCGCTCCCACCACGGCGAACACCAGGAACCCGGACCGCCAGCCGAGACCGCCGACGAGCGCCCCGGAGATCGTCGGCCCGGCGGCCAGGCCGATGCCGCCGGTGGTGCCGAGGGCGGCGTACGCCTTGGTGCGGGCGGGGCCGGAGAAGGTGGTGGCCAGCAGCGCGCCGCCGCTCGCCATCACCCCGGCCGCGCCGAGGCCGGCGACCGCGCGGGCCGCGTCGAGGACGAGGACGTCGGTGGCGGTGGCGCTCAGCAGCAGGCCGGCCGTGAACAGGGCGGCTCCGGCGCGGTAGACGCGGCGGCGGCCGAAGAGGTCGGACAGCGCGCCGGTGACCAGCATGAAGCTGGACGCCGTCAGGAAGTAGCCGGTGACCGCCCACTGCAGGCTCGCGCCGGACGCCCCGAGGTCCGCGCCGATGTCCGGGAGCGCCACGGTGGTGCCGGACATCGACATGGCCAGGGTCAGCATGCCGAGCAGGACCAGCGCGAGGGTCACGGCCGGGCGGCGGGGGGCCTGGGAGGTGGTGATCGGTGCGGTGGCGATCGGGGCGGTGGTGTTCACGGTGGCGGCTTTCATGGCGGCGACGCTAGGTCCGCGGGGACCGCCGCCACATCTGCCGGACGACCGGGTTCGGCGGCCCGGTCACCCGTCACCGAGACCTGGTCATCCGACAGATGTGGGGGCGGGGGCCGGCTCCGTAGCGTTCTCGATGTCGCCGGGAGGCCGCCGATCGGCCGGCCGCCCCTCCCCTCCCACCGTCAAGGACGTGCCACTGTGAACACCGCTCCCCTCCGCCTCGCCGTCATCGTCGGTTCCACCCGTGAGGGCCGGTTCGGACCGACCGTGGCCGACTGGTTCGTCCGCGAGGCCCGCACCCACACCGGGTTCGAGGTGGACGTGATCGACCTGGCGGACGCCGGCATTCCGAACACCCTGTCCGGTGAGCCCACCCCCGAGGTCGCCGCGGTCACCCCGCGACTGGCCACTGCCGACGCCTTCGTGGTGATCACGCCCGAGTACAACCACTCGTACCCCGCCTCCCTCAAGGCCGCGATCGACTGGCACTTCCCCCAGTGGCAGGCCAAGCCCGTCGCCTTCGTCTCCTACGGCGGGGTGAGCGGCGGCCTGCGCGCCGTGGAGCACCTGCGGCAGGTCTTCGCCGAGCTGCACGCCGTCACCGTCCGGGACACGGTCAGCTTCCACATGGCCTGGGAGCGCTTCGACAAGGACGGCGAGCCGCTGGACGCGGCCGTGGTGAACGGTGCGGCCAAGCGCATGCTCGACCAGCTCGTCTGGTGGGGCCGCGCCCTGCGGCAGGCCCGCGACGAGGTGCCCTACACGGCCTGACCTCACCCCTTCGCACGGCTCTGACCAGCGGATACTGTGACCGGCATGCTTCATGGACGCTCCGGTGAACTCCGCACGCTCGACCGGCTCCTCGCCGACGCCCGCCAAGGGCGCAGCGGCGCCCTGCTGCTCCGCGGCGAGGCCGGCATCGGCAAGTCCGTGCTCCTCGACCACGCCGCCCGTGCCGCGCGGGAGGCCGGGATGCGGGTGCTGCGCGGCACCGGCGTCGAAGCGGAGGGTGAACTTCCGTACGCCGGGCTCCATTTGATGCTCTCCGGGGTGCTCGACCGCGTCGCCGGGCTGCCCGCGGCCCAGGCGGAGGCGCTGCGTTCCGCCTTCGGCATGGCGTCCGACGGCACTGGGGGCGACCGCTTCCTCGTCGGCCTCGCGGTGCTCACCCTCCTCGACGGTCTCGCGGAGGAAGGGCCGTTGCTGTGCGTCGTCGACGACGCACATTGGCTGGACCGGGAGTCGGCGGACGCCCTGCTGTTCGCCGTCCGCCGGCTCGGCGCCGAGCCCATCGCCGTCCTGCTGGCCGTCCGCGAGGACGACGCGCCCGCCTTCCCCGCTCCCGGTGTCCCCGAGCTGCGGCTCGGCGGACTGGACGCGGAGTCCGCCGGGGCGCTGCTGGACGAGTCCGCCGCCGGCCTGCCGCGGCACGCGCGCGAACTCGTTCTCAAGGAGGCCGCGGGCAATCCGCTCGCCCTGCGCGAACTCCCCACCGTCCAGGGCGAGGCGGAACGGTACGCCTCCCCGTACGGCATGGCCGCGCTGCCCCCGCACAGCAGGCTGCTGCGCGCGTTCACCACGGCCGTCGCGGCGCTGCCGGACCGCACCAGGTCCCTGCTCCTCGTCGCCGCGGCGGCGGGCGGGGCCGACCTCGCGACGGTGCTCGGCGCGGCGGAACGTTTCGACGCCTCCCTGGACGACCTCGAAGCGGCCGAACGCGCCCGGCTGCTGGGCCTCGTGGACGGCCGGCTCGCCTTCCGGCACCCGCTCGTGCGGACCGCCGTCTACCAGGACGCGCCGGCGAGCCGGCGGATCGCCGCGCACCGGGCGCTGGCCGACGCGCTCGCCGGCCGCCCCGACCAGGCGGACCAGCGGGCCTGGCACCTCGCCGCCGCGGCCACCGGACCTGACCCGGAGACCGCCCGGCTGCTGGAGGAGAGCGCCGAACGCGCCCGCGCGCGCGGCAGTTCGCGCGCCGTCGCCGCCGCGTACGAGCGGGCGGCCGAACTCACCCCGGACGCCGCCGGCCGCTGCCGCCGCCTCACGGCCGCGGCACGGGCCGCCGCGGACGCCGGGCGGCCGTCCCACGCGGAGGAGCTCGCGGGCCGGGCCGTGGCACTGGCGGACGGCCCCGACGCGCTGGCCGGCGCCGTACGGATCAAGGCCGAGGCCCTCGACGAACAGGGCCGCTCCCGGGACGCGTACGCGCTGCTCACGGGGGTCGTTCCGGACCTCGTCGGGGGCGTCCCGAGCCTCGTCGGGCAGGCATCGGGTGTTGCCGGGCACGCTTCGGGTGTCGCCGAGGCCGTCGCGGGCCCCGCCGGGGAGGCGTCGAGCGCCGCCAAGGCTGTCGCGGATCCCGCCTCGGGCCGCGCTGGGCAGGCATCGGGCCCCGCAGGGGCCGTCGCGGGCGCCAACCGGGTCGCCTCGGGCCCCGACCGGGACGCGGTGGAGCCGGCCGGGCACGCCTCCGAACTCGTCGGGGCCACCCCGGCCCCCGACCGGGTAGCCCCGGACTCCGGCCGGTACACCCCGGCCCCCGCCGGGCCCGCCCCCGACCTCGTCGGGCCGCTGCTCTTCCAGGCCGCGCAGGCCGCCTGGCACGCGGGTGACCAGGGGGCCCTCGACCGTACCGCCGTGCGGGCGGCCGAGTTGGGGGTGCCCGAGGCCGGGCGGATCGCGGCGCTGGCCCGGCTCGCGGCCGGGCAGCACCGGTGCGGCCCGGGCGACCCGGACGCCGGCGCCGACGCCGTCCGGCAGCTCATCGGCGCCGACGGGGAGTCGGCCGCGGACCTGCGGGAGGCGGTGCGCCTCGGCTGGTGGCACCTGTTCGCGGGCGACCTGCCGGCCGCGCGGGACCTGGCCGTCGGGCTGGAGCGGCGGTGCCGGGAGAGCGGTGCGATCGGCACCCTGGCCCTGGTGCAGATGCTCCTCGCCCGGGTCCGACTGCTCCTCGGCCTGCACCGGGAGGCGCTGGCCACCGCCACCGAGGGGATGCGCGTCGCCGAGGACACCGGGCACGCCCGCGTCCGCGTCCACCTGGCCACCGTCCTGGCCCAGCTCGCCGCCGTCCGGGGCGACGAGGAGGCCGTCCGCGAGCTGACCGCCGAGGCCCTGGCGCGGGGCGTGGCCCCCGGCACGGTGCACGCCGCCTGCGCCCTCGCCCTGCTCGACCTGGGCCTCGGCCGCACCGAGGCGGCCTTCGACCGGCTCTCCGCCGTCGCCGGCGGCCCCGACCGGCAGGGCGTCATCGGCAGCCTCCCCGACCTCGTCGAGGCCGCGGCCCGCCTGGACCGGCCGGAGGGCGGGCAGTCGGCCCTGGCCTGGTACGAACGGCACGCGGCGGCGTACCCGCGGCCGTGGACGGAGGCGGTCGCGGAGCGCTGCCGCGCGCTGCTGGCCCCCGACCCGGCCGCCGCGGGTTCCCGCTTCGTCCGCGCGCTGGAGCTGCACCGGGAGGGGGGTTCCGGCTTCGAGCGGGCCCGTACCGAGCTGCTCTACGGCGAGCACCTGCGCCGGCGGCGGCAGACGTCCGAGGCGCGGCCCCCGCTGCGGGCCGCGCTCGACACCTTCGACCGGCTGGGGGCGGTCGTCTGGGCGGAGCGGGCCCGCGCGGAGCTGCGCGCCTCCGGCGAGAGCCAGGGCGCGCCGGCCGCCGCGCCCGGTCTCCTCGACCGGCTCACGCCGCAGGAGGCGCAGGTGGCGCGGCTCGCGGCGGAGGGGCTGAGCAACCGGGACATCGGCGCGCGGCTGTTCATCAGCCCGCGGACGGCCGGGTACCACCTGTCCAACGTCTACCCGAAGCTGGGGATCAGCTCGCGGAGGGAACTGGTGCGGCTGGGGCTGTGACGCGGCCGGGGTGTGGGGCGGCCGGGCCGTGAGGCGGCCCGGCTGTGAGGCGGCCCGCCCCCGCCGCACGGAACGGCCGTCGCCGACTCGATAGGGAGGCGACGCGGCAGTTGTAGGATGACTGGGCAACCGGGTCACCCGGTGTGGGAAACGAAGCGGCAGCCGGAGGCAACCCCGTGGCACTACGAGCAGCAGGACGCCAGTCCCTCGTCGACACCGTCGTGGAGCAGCTCCGCGCCCAGGTCGCCGCGGGCGAGTGGCCGGTGGGCGAGCGCATCCCCACCGAGCACGCCCTCGCCGAGCAGCTCCAGGTGGGGCGGAACACCGTCCGCGAGGCCGTCCGCGTCCTGGTGCACGCGGGGATGCTGCGCTCCCGGCAGGGCGAGGGCACGTTCGTCGTGTCCACCTCCGACCCGGCGGAGATCATGCGCGGCGTGCAGCGCGCCGGCGTCCGCGACGTCCTGGAGCTGCGGATCGCGCTGGAGGCGGAGGCCGCCCGGCTGGCCGCCGTCCGGCACGAGCCCGCCGACCTGGAGCGGATGCGCGCCGCCCTGGACGCCCAGGCGGAGCTGGAGGACGACCACGGTCAGCCGGACGCCGGCAGCGTGGAGCTGTACGCGCACCACGACATCGAGTTCCACAAGGCCGTCGTGGAGGCGGCGCACAACACCGCGCTGACCGCCACGTACACCTGGTTCAGCAGTTCCGTGCGCGAGGCGCTGCTCACGGCGCTGGACGACCGGGAGATGCCGCGCATCATCCACGGCGACCACCACGCCGTCATGGAGGCCATCGCCTCCGGGGATCCCGAGGCGGCCGTCCGTGCCACGCGGGCGCTGCTCGAACGCCCCAAGCAGGCGGTCGAGGCGCTGCTGGCCGACCGGCGGCCGTGACCGCCGGGCGCACCTCCCCCGCGCCCGCCCCGCCACCCCCGAGCTCCACCCGAAAGGCACCACATGTCCGAATCGAGGCCCCAGACACCCCTCATAGCCGCCGAGGAGCCCTCCTCGGCGGCCCCCACCCCCACCGCCGTCCGCGCCCTGCGGGCGCACCCCGCGCTGGTCCTCGCGGGCATCGTCCTGGCGTCGCTGAACATGCGGGCCGCCCTCGCCGGCGTCTCCCCGCTCGTCGGCGAGATCAACGACCACTTCGGGCTGAACGCGACCGCGAGCAGCCTGGTCACGACCATTCCGCTGGTCTTCATGGGGCTCGGTTCGATCGCCGCGCCACGGCTGGCCCGGCGCTTCGGCACCGAGCCGGTGCTGTGCGCCGCGCTCGTCCTGCTCGGCGGCGGCATCCTGGTGCGCGTCGCCCCGCCGGTGGTGGCGCTGTTCGTGGGCGGCGCGCTGGTCGGCACGGCGATCGCCTTCCTCAACGTCCTGATGCCCGGCCTGATCAAGCGGGACTTCCCGGACCGGGCCGCGAGCATGACCGCCCTCTACTCGACGGCGATGATCCTCGGCGCCACCGTCTCGGCCGCCTGCGCGGTCCCGCTGGAGAACGCCCTCGGCGGCTGGCGCGGCTCGCTCGCCTCCTGGGCCCTGCTCGCCGCCGTCGCCGTCGTGGTGTGGATCCCGCAGGCGCTGATCGCCCGGCGCGGCGGCCACCACGTCACCGCCCCCACGGCCGGCGGGACCGCCGCCGAAGGCCCGAACCTGCTGCGTTCGGGGCTGGCCTGGCAGGTCACCCTGCTGATGGGCACCCAGTCGCTGATCGCGTACGTGTGCATCGCCTGGATGCCGACCGTCTTCACCGACCACGGCATGGACAAGGGCGAGGCGGGCCTCGTCTACGCCTTCTACACGCTGGTGCAGATGGCCGGTTCGTTCGTGGTGCCCGTCCTCGCCGGGCGGCTGCGCGACCAGCGGATGCTGGCCGTCGGCGTCGTCCTGCTGCTGGCCGGCGGGGCGACCGGGCTGCTGCTCGCGCCCGTCGCGGGCGCCTGGGTGTGGGCGACCATGATGGGCGTCGCCCAGGGCGGCACGCTGGGCCTGGCGCTGACGCTGATGGTGCTGCGCAGCCGTGACGCGCACACCGCGGCCCGGCTCTCCGGCATGGCACAGACCTGGGGTTATCTGCTCGCTTCCGTGGGCCCGTTCGCCGTCGGCGCGGTCCACCAGGCCACGGGTGGATGGGAGTTGCCGATTGGTGTGCTCCTCGTCGCCTGCCTGGCGCTGGTGTTCCTGGGTCTCGGTGCCGGGCGCGATCGGAAGATCTGAGACGTTGGGGGTGGGTGAGACCTGTTGTCATCCGTGAGGTGAGGGCGGTGGTCACCATGAGGTGAGCCCCGCTGCCACCCGTGAGGAGCGTGCGACCCGTGCCCACCCCGCCCCCGATCACCGTCCCGCCGAAGCTCGCCGAGCACCACGAGGAGCACAACCCCGAGCACGCCGCCGAGTGGATCGCGGGCCTGCCCGGCCTGGCGGCCGGCTTCCTCGACCGCTGGAACCTGCGGCCCGACGGGGAGCCGGCCCACGGCTACGTGGCGCTCGTCCTGCCCGTACGCCGGGAGGACGGCACCCCGGCGGCGCTCAAGCTCCAGCCCGTCGACGAGGAACGGGCCGGCGAGCCGCTCGCGCTGCGCGCCTGGTCCGGCCGGGGCGCGGTCCGGCTCCTCGAACACGACCCCGAGACGAGCACCATGCTGCTCGAACGCCTCGACCCCGCACGGTCGTTGGACGGCGTCGCGGACGCGGAAGCCGCGCTGCTCGCCCTCACCGGACTGCTGGCGCGGCTGCACACCGCTCCCGTGCCGGACGGCCTGCGGCACCTCGGCGACGTGGTCCGGGAGATGCTCGCCGCCGTACCGGAGGCCCTGACGGCCCTGGACGACGCGGACGAGCGCCGTCTTCTCGCCGACTGCGCCGAGGCCGTCCGTGAGGTGGCCGACGAGCCCGGCGACCGCCTGCTGCACTGGGACCTGCACTACGAGAACGTGCTCGCGCCGCTCCCCGGCACCGGCACCGCCGCCGACCGCGGGCCGTGGCTGGCCATCGACCCCGTGCCGCTCGTCGGCGACCCCTGCTTCGACCTGATGCCCGCGTTCGACAACCGCTGGGAGGACCTGGTCGCCACCGGGGACGTGGAACGGGCCGTACGCCGGCGCTTCGACCTGATGACGGACGTACTGAGCCTGGACCGGGGACGGGCGGCCCGCTGGACGCTGGCCCGCGCGCTCCAGAACTCGCTGTGGACCGTCGAGGACGGGGGTTCGCGGCTGGAGGAGGAACAGACGACTGTGGCACGGGCCTTGGCACGGTACGTGTGAGGCACCGCGGGCGCTGACGCGGTCCGTGCGAGGCACCGCGGCCCCTCCCCCGGCCGGAGCGTCCCTTATTCTTGATCGTTCGATCCAGAAACGCTACGGTAGCCGCATGGCGAGGACCCGGGAGTTCGACACCGAGGCGGCGGTGGGCCGCGCGATGGAGCTGTTCTGGACGCGCGGGTACGAGGCGACCTCGGTGCGCGACCTCACCCGGCACCTCGGGATCGGCCAGGGGTCCCTGTACGCGGCGTTCGGCGACAAGGACGGCCTGTACCGGGCCGCGTTGGAGCACTACCGCAGCACTTTCGCGGCGGCCGCCCTGAGCGGTCTCGAAGAGGGCGCGGACGCCCGCTCGGCGATCCGCGCGCTGCTGGTCGAGCGGATCCGGATCGCCGTCGAACACGGCGGTCGGGGCTGTCTGTTGGTCAACGCCGTCACCGAGCGCCTGCCCGAGGACCGGCCGACCCGCCGCGTCGTACGGGATGTGCTCGCCGCCAACCAGGAGGCGCTCGCCGACCTGCTGCGGGCGGCCGCCGAGCGCGGCGAGATCTCGGCGCGGCACGACGCGTACACCCTGGCCGGCTTCCTCGTCACGTTCCTCAACGGACTCCTCGTCTCCTCGAAGATCACTCCGGATGTCCGCGCCCTGGAACCTCTCGTGGAGGTCGCGCTGACCACGCTCGACTGACTTTTTCCCGCCCGGAATCCGTATCGGCCGATCCAGATAGGACAGCGGGCGATCCGGACAGGTCGCCGGAACGGGCCGCGGGCCCGGCCGAGCGGCACCGGGCATCGCAGACCGGAAGGCGGAACCATGATTCTCGACCATCACCAGGCGCCCGTCCGCACCGGCCGCGCCGCCGTCAACGGGACGAGCCTGCACTACCGGACGGCCGGATCCGGCCCGGCGGTCGTGCTGCTGCACGGTGTGCCGAAGACCGGTTACCACTGGCGGCACCTCGTCCCCCAGCTGACGCCGCACCACACCGTCGTCGTGCCCGACCTCCGCGGCCTCGGCGACTCCGCCCGTCCCGCGGACGGCTACGACTCCGCGACCATGAGCGACGACATCGCCGCGCTGATGGCCCACCTCGGGCACGACGCCTACAGCGTGGCCGGGGAGGACTGGGGCGCCGTGATCGGCTACCAGCTGGCCGCCCGGCACCGCGCTCACGTGCGCTCCCTGGTCTTCGCCGAAGCGCTGTTCCCCGGTTTCGGCTTCGAGGACCACGCCGCGCTCACCCACGAGAACGTCTCGGCCGGCATGCACTTCTGGCACCTGGGCTTCTACTTCCAGCCGGACGTGCCCGAGATGCTCATCGCCGGACACGAACGCGAACTGATCACCTACATGATCAAGAACGAGCGCAGCCACCCGGACAGCGCCACCCCGGACGCCATCGAGGAGTACGTGCGCTGCTACTCCATGCCCGGCGGCATCCGCGCCATGCTGTCGATCTACCGGGCGATGCTCGTCGACGCCGAGCAGAACCGGCTGGCGGCCCGGAACAAGCTGGACATCCCCGTGCTGGCCCTCGGCGGTTCGGCCTTCATCGGCGACCGCAACGAGTCCCAGATGCGGATGTTCGCGCACCGGGTCACCGGCCACGTCTTCGACGCCGGGCACGACCTCGCCGAGGAGGTACCCGACGAGATGGCGGAGGTCATGCTGCCCTTCCTGGCCGAGCACGCGTAGCCGAACGACCGGGGGGGACCACTGGGCCCGGGGCCCCCTCCTCTGCGGGAGGGGACCCGGCCGCCCTACTCCTCCCCCGCCAGCGTCAGCTTCCGCAGTTTCTCGCCCGCGTACCAGGTGGCGGCCACCGTCACCCCGGCGAGCAGCGCCAGTGCCACCGGGAGGCCCACGTCGGAGGAGATCGCGCCCGGAGCGGCGATCCGCTCGGCCAGGGACAGGGCCCACTGCTGGACGCTGAGCGTCCGCGCGCCCGGGACCAGGTTGCCGAACAGGGACTCCCAGATCAGCGCGTACACCAGGCCCGCGACCACCGCGTGCCGGGTGAGCGTCCCGAGCAGCAGGAAGAGGGCGCTGTAGGCGACGGAGGCGACGGCCGCGGCGATCGCGTACGCGAGGGCGATGTGCTGGCTGTCGCCGTTGAGGAGGAGGCCGGCGATCAGGGTCGGGACGGCGGAGAAGACGACCGTGACCCCGGTCGCGACGAGGAACTTGGTGAAGACGATCGTCGGGCGCTTCACCGGCTTGGCGAGGAGGTAGACGACCGAGCCGTCGTCGATCTCCGGGCCGATCGCGCCCGTTCCGGCGATGACGCCGATCAGCGGGACCATGGTGGCCAGCGCGAAGCCGCCCAGGACCTTGGTGGCCGTGTCGTCGTCGGCGCCGGTGAGCAGGCGGACCGCCGCCGAGATGATCAGCAGCAGGGCGGGGAGGGTGAAGAGGACGGCGGCCCTGCGGCGGCCGAGGAGTCCCCGGTAGGTGAGCCGGGCGACGGTCGGGTGGTAGAGGGAGTGCATGGGTTCGGCGCCTCCTTTCAGGATGCTCAGGCCGCGACGAGGTAGGAGAAGACCGATTCCAGGGACTCGTCGGAGGGCGAGACCGTGAGGAGGCGGATGCCGTGCGCGCGGGCCACGGCCGGGAGCAGGGTGGTGAACCGGCCGAAGTCCACGGCCTGGACGCGCAGCGCGCCCTCCTGGACGTCCACCTCGATGCCGGAGGTCGACGGGTCGGCGATGAGCGCGGCGGCGAGGGCGCGGTCATCGCTGGAGCGGACGAGGTAGCGGTGCGGCCGGTTGGTCATCAGCCGGCGGATCTTGCGGAAGTCGCCGGACGCGGCGTGCCGTCCGGCCACCACGACCTCGATGTGCGCCGCGAGCTGTTCGACCTCCTCCAGGATGTGCGAGGAGAACAGCACCGACCGCCCCTCGGCCCCCATCCGCCGCAGCAGATCCATGAGTTGCATGCGCTGCCGGGGGTCCATGCCGTTGAACGGCTCGTCGAGCAGCAGCACGGACGGGTCGTGGACCAGGGCGGACGCCATCTTGACGCGCTGCCGCATGCCCTTGCTGTACGTGGAGATCCTGCGGTCCTGCGCGTACTCCATCTCGACCGTGGCCAGCGCCCGGCGGGCCGCCGCGTCGGGCAAGCCGTGGAGCTCGGCGTTGGCGCGGACGAACTCCAGCCCGGTGAGGAAGTCGTACATCGCCTCGCGCTCGGGGACGACGCCGATGTGCCGGTAGATCTCCTCGTTGCCCCAGATGACCGTCCCGTCGAGGGTGACCGTGCCGGTGGAGGGGGCGAGGAAGCCGCCCATCATGTTGATGAGCGTGGACTTCCCGGCGCCGTTGGGGCCCAGCAGGCCGGTGACGCCGGGGCCGATGGTCATGGAGACGTCGTTGACGGCCACCACGTTGCCGAACCAGCGGGAGACGTTGTCGATGCGGATCTCGCTCATGGGCGCGGCCCGTTCCTTCGGAGGCGTGCGGGGTGGCGGTCGGGCGATGGGCGGGCGCTGGTCACAGACCCGCCTTCCGGTAGCGGCGCATGAGGAGGGCGTACGAACCGGCGATCAGGCTCAGGACCACCAGCAGGTAGACGGCTCCCGCGCCGGCGCCCGGGCCGTGGCCGCCGGGGAAGCTGGAGGTGGCGTCGAGGAACGCCGTCTGCACGCCGTCGATCAGGGTGATCGGCGAGAACAGGCCCAGCCAGCCGATGACGTCGGTGTTGTCCCGGGCGTAGGCGATGCCCTGGACGGTGCTCACGGCGCCGTACGAGATGGTCAGGACGGCGATCACGGCGGCGACGCCGAAGCCGCGGCGCGGGGTGAGCGCGGCGACGACCAGGCCGAGACCGGCGAAGAGGAGGGACAACAGGGCCACGGAGACCAGTCCTTGGGCGAAGGCTTTCGTCTGGGCGGCGAAGTCGAGCTTCGCGAGCAGGGCGCCCACGTAGAGGATCAGCAGGGGCGCCGCGGTGAGCAGGAACACCGCCGAGGCCAGCGCGGCGTACTTGGCGAGCACGTAGTCGACGCGCTCCACCGGGCGGGAGAAGTAGAGCGGGACCGTCCGGAAGCGCAGGTCCCGGGAGACGGCCTGCGGCGCCTGGGCGGCGAGGTACAGGCCCACGACGGCCTGGAGGAGGATCGCGTACCGCGTGTACTCCACCGGCAGTTCGTCCATCTTGGTGGTGATCGCGACGGCGACGATGATCGCGGCCGGTACGCACATCACGGCGAACAGCGTCATCGGCAGGACCTTGGACTTGGCCGAGCGGCCCAGTCCGTACGCGCCGCGCAGGCTCTGCGACCAGAGCGCCCGGCGGGCGTAGCCGCGGCCCAGGCGGGGGCCGGTGTACGGCCGGTAGCCGATGTTGTGGATCACGTCCTGGGCGGGCGTGGCCGTGGTCTCAGGCGGCATGGGTGGTGCCCCGTTTCTGCGCGCTTCCGCGGTTCGCGTCATCGAAGTCGGTACCGGCGGCGGGCTGGAACACCTCCGCGATGCGGTGCCGGCGCTGCTCCATCCGCACCAGGCCGAGCCCGAGCCCGGCCACGGCGTCGCGCACGACGTCGTACGTCTCGTCGCCGGCGACGTCGACGAGCAGGACGTGCCCGCCGCCCGCCCCCGCGTACCCGGCACCGCTTTCGAGGCCGCCGGCCGCCCGGACCGCGAGACCGGCGGCGGTGAGGGCGGCGCCGAGGGCGGCCGTCCCGTCCGGGTGGGCGTCGGTGTCCGTGACCTCGACCGCGAGGGAACCGGTGGCCTGGGTGAAGTCGCTGGTGGCGGAGGAGCGCAGCAGCCGGCCGCCGTCGATGACGACGACGTGGTCGCAGGTGCGCTCCAGCTCGCCGAGCAGGTGGGAGGTGACCAGCACCGAGATGCCGAAGTCGGTGTGGACCCGGCGGATGAGGGCGAGCATCTCGTCGCGGCCGACGGGGTCGAGGCCGTTCGTCGGCTCGTCCAGCAGCACCAGGCGCGGGTCGTGGACCAGTGCCTGGGCCAGCTTCACCCGCTGCTTCATGCCCGTGGAGTAGCCGCCCATCGGGCGGTAGCGCTCCTCGTAGAGGCCCACGTGGCGCAGAGTGTCCGCGGTGCGCTCGCGCGCGGCGGCCGGCGGCAGCCCGGACATCCGGGCCATGTGCACGACGAACTCGGTGGCCGAGACGTCGGGCGGCAGGCAGTCGTGCTCCGGCATATAGCCGACCCGCTCCCGGATGGCCGCGCCCTCGGTGGCCACGTCCAGGCCCAGCACCCGCGCGCGGCCCTCGGTGGCCGGGGAGAGCCCCAGCAGGATCTTGATCAGCGTCGACTTGCCGGCCCCGTTGGCGCCCACCAGGCCGGTCACGCCGGGGGTGATGTCGACGGAGAGCCGGTCGAGCGCGGTCACCTTGGGGTACCGCTTGCCGAGGCTTTCGGTGGCGATCACTGTCACGTCAACGACGGTAGTGGCGCGGACCACATCGGGCGTCAGTCTGGATGACGGCTTCGGTGTAGTCCTCGGGTCTGACCGTCCCGTAGGGGATGGGCCGAAAGTACGGAGCCGGACATCAGGGACACGCGAGCGGATGTCGGGGACGCGCGACCGGGTGTCGGGGGCACCTTGCGTCCCACCCCTTGACGCCGCCTCCGAATATTGTCACATTCATCGATGTCAACTTCCGCACCGGCAGGGACGGTTGCGTCATGAAGACCGGAGCGTCACCGCACGTCACAGAGGACCTGGCCGGCTTCCGGGAGGTGCAGCGCCTCGCCTACGCCTGCGCCGAGGCCGTCGCCGCCCAGCTCGTCCCCGGGATGACCGAGCGCGACGCCGCCCGGCTGCAGCGGGAGTGGCTGCGGCGGCGTGGGGTGCGCGACTGGTTCCACCTGCCCTTCGCCTGGTTCGGCGACCGCACGGCCTTCACCGGCTTCCGGGTGCCCACCCAGTTCTTCCCGTCGGGGCGGCGGCTGGCGCCCGGGATGCCGTTCGTCCTGGACCTCGCGCCGGTGTACCGGGGCTACACCGCCGACGTCGGCTACTCCGGCTGCCTCGGCCCGGACCCGCTGCACGCCCGGATGCTCGACGACCTCCTCGACCACCGCGACCTCGTCCTGCGCGGCGTCCGCGAGCGCCGCCCGCTGCGCACGGTCTACGAGGACGTCGACCGGCTCATGATGCGCCAGGGGTACGCCAACCGGCACCGCGCCTATCCCTTCGGGGTGATCGCCCACAAGGTCGGCCGGGTCCGGGACCGGCGCCGGTCGCCACGAGTCCTGGGCTTCGGCACCCAGGCGCTGAAGGGGCTCGCCTCCGACGCGCTGCACGGGCACCGGGAGGGCTGGTCGCCGCTGTGGAGCCCGTACCGGTTCTCCGACCACCCGCCCGCCCCCGGGCTGTGGGCGGTCGAGCCGCACCTCGGGTTCCGGGGGACGGGCGTGAAGTTCGAGGAGCTGCTGGTGGTGACCGACTCGCGGGATCCGGAGGAGAGCGCGTTCTGGCTGGACGACGATCTTCCCCATGTACGGCGACGGCAAGCGGTGGGACGGGACGGACAGGAGGGAACCGGACGATGAACGCCTTCGGCACGGAGCTCGACGGGGCGCGGGAGCGGCGGGTGCGGTCGGGCGGGGTCGAACTGTGCGTCGCCGAACTGGGCGACACCACCGACCCCACCGTCGTCCTCCTCCACGGCTACCCGGACAGCAAGGAAGTGTGGGCGCCGGTCGCACGACGCTTGCAGGAACGTTTCCACGTCGTGCTCTACGACGTCCGCGGCTGCGGCCGGTCCACGGCGCCCAGCCCGCTGCGCGGCGGCTTCACCCTGGAGAAGCTGACCGACGACTTCCTCGCCGTCGTGGACGCGGTGAGCCCCGACGCCCCCGTGCACCTGGTCGGCCACGACTGGGGATCCGTACAGGGCTGGGAGTTCACCACCGTCCGCCGCACCGAGGGGCGCATCGCCTCCTTCACGTCCGTCTCAGGACCCTCGCTCGACCACTTCGGCCACTGGATCAAGGAGCGCGCCACCCGGCCCACCCCGCGCCGCGCCGCCCAGCTGCTCGGCCAGGGCGCCCGGTCCTGGTACGTGTACGCGCTGCACACGCCCGTCCTGCCGGAGGCGGCCTGGCGCGGACCGCTCGGGAAGCGGTGGCCGGACGTACTGGAACGGTCCGAGAAACTGCCGAAGGGCCCGTACCCGACCGCGTCCCTGCCCACCGATGCCGCGCACGGCGCCTGGCTCTACCGCGACAACGTGCGGGAGCGGACGCGCCGTCCGCGCCCCGACGCGTACGCGCACGCCCCGGTGCAGCTCGTCACGCCCACCGACGACGCGTTCCTCTCCGAGCGGCTCTACGACGGCCTGGAGCGCTGGGCACCCGGCCTGGTGCGGCGCACGGTGCGCGCGGGGCACTGGGTGCCGCGCACCCGGCCGGGGCAACTTGCCGCCTGGATCACCGAGTTCGTCGACCGACAGGAGGACGGCACGACGGCCGGCCCGGTCCGCCGTCCCCTGTCCGCCGCCGGAAAGGACGGCGCGCGGCGGTACGGGCAGCGCTTCGCCGGTCGGCTCGTCCTGGTGACGGGCGCCGCGAGCGGCATCGGCCGGGCCACCGCCTTCGCCTTCGCCGAGGCGGGCGCCCGGATCGTCGCGGTGGACCGGGACGCGGAGGGCGCGGCCCGCACCGCCGAGCTCGCCCGGCTGCTCGGCGCGCCCGGCGCGTGGGCCGAATGCGTCGACGTCTCCGACGAGGCGGCCATGGAGAAGCTGGCAGCGCGCACGGCCGAGGCCCACGGCGTGGTGGACGTCCTGGTCAACAACGCGGGGATCGGCGTCGCCGGGGCGTTCCTCGACACGCCGCCGGAGGCGTGGCGGAAGGTCCTGGACGTCAACCTGTGGGGCGTGCTGCACGGCTGCCGCCTCTTCGGCCGGCAGATGGCCGAGCGCGGCGAGGGCGGCCACATCGTCAACACCGCGTCCGCCGCCGCCTTCCAGCCCTCCCGGACGCTGTCCGCCTACAGCACCTCCAAGGCGGCGGTGCTGATGCTCTCCGAGTGCCTGCGCGCCGAACTCGGCGACCGCGACATCGGGGTCACCGCCGTCTGCCCCGGCTTCGTCGCCACGGGCATCACGTCCGCCACCTTGTTCACCGGCGTCCCGGAGGAGGAGCAGCGTCGGCTGCGGGAGCGGACCACCCGGCTGTACGGGCGGCGCAACTACCCGCCGGAGCGGGTCGCCGACGCGATCCTGCGGGCCGTCCACGACGACCTGCCCGTCGTCCCCGTCACCCCCGAGGCGCACGGCCTCCGCCTGCTCGCCCGCTTCGCGCCCCGCCTGCGCCGGGCCGTCGCCCGGGCCGAGCCCCGGCTCTGACGCGGCCACCGACCCACCTCTTCGAAGGAGGCTCCCCCATGGCCACCGAGCACCACCCCATCACCCCCCGGCGCGTCTCCTTCGACTGGCGGGAGACGCCGCTGCACTGGATCCCCGACGAGCCGACGGCCACCCACGTCATCAACGTGCTGCACCTGCTGCTGCCGGCCGGCGAGCGGTGGTTCGTCAAGGTCTTCAAGGAGGCCCTGCCGCTGGTCCGGGACCCCGAACTGCTCAAGGACGTCAAGGGGTTCATGGGCCAGGAGGCCACCCACAGCGTCCAGCACTCCTACGTCCTCGACCACCTCGCCCACCAGAAGCTGGACACCGGCCCGTACACCAGACAGGTCGACTTCCTCTTCGACGTGCTGCTCGGCGAGCGCCCGCCGTTCGGGCTGCCGGTCTCCGAGCGGGAGTGGCTGCGGTTCCGGCTGTCGGTGATCGCGGCGGTGGAGCAGTTCACCGCCGTCCTCGGCGACTGGGTGCTGCGGGCCGACGCCCTCGACGCCGCCCGGCCCGACCCGGTCATGCTCGACCTGCTGCGCTGGCACGGCGCCGAGGAGGTGGAACACCGTTCCGTGGCCTTCGACATGTACCAGCACTGCGGTGGCGACGAGCCGGGGCGCTACGCCCGCCGCGTCCTCGGCATGGCGATCACCGCGCCCATCCTGACGTACCTGTGGGGACGCGGCGCGGCCTATCTGATCCGGCACGACCCCCGGCTCGCCAAGCGGCTCCGGTACACGCTGCGGCACCACAAGCGGGCCGTCGACAAGGGGCTGCTGCCCACCTGGGGCGAGCTGGGCGCGGCCATCCCGCGCTACCTCAGGCGCTCCTACCACCCTTCCCAGGAAGGGTCGTTGAGCAGGGCCGTCGCCTACCTGGCGGCCTCGCCCGCGGCGAGCCGGGGGCGGGCGCCGGGCGGCGCGGTCGCGTCGTAGAGTGACGCGTGGTGTCTGTGAGGAGTACCCCGTGAGCGAACCGCCGGCGTACCGGATCGAGGACCTGGCCCACCTCAGCGGCGCCACGGTCCGTACGATCCGCGCCTACCAGGACCGGGGCCTCCTCCCCAAGCCCGAGCGGCGCGGCCGGGCGAACGTCTACGGCGACGCCCACCTGGAACGGCTCCGACGCATCGGCGACCTGCTGGAACGGGGCTACACCCTCGCCAGCATCAAGGAACTGCTCGACGCCTGGGACGCCGGGCGGGGGCTCGGCGGGATCCTCGGGCTCGTCGCGGAGGTGGACGGGCCGTGGTCGGACGAGCGGACCGGCCGCGTCACCCGCGCCGACCTGGTCGAACGGTTCGGGGGCGGGCCGGACGACGCCGCCGTCGAGGACGCCGTGGAGCTGGGCGTCCTCGAACCGGTGCCGGGCGCTCCGGACACCTTCCTGGTCCCGAGCCCGCAGCTGCTCGCCGTCGCCGCCGAACTGCACGCCTCCGGCGTCCCCCTGCGGGCCATCCTCACCCACCTGCGGGAGGTCCGCGCCCAGGTCGAGCACCTCGCCGGCCGCTTCCTCGACTTCACCACCGAGCACGTCTTCCGGCCGTACCTCGACCACGCGCCGACCGAGGAGGAGGCGGAACGGGCCGCCGCCCTCGTCCGCCGGCTGCGGCCGCTCGCCCAGCAGACCGTGGACGCCGAACTCGCCCGCGCGATGCGGCTGCTGGCCGTCCGGAACCTGCGGCGCCACCTGGGCGAGGTCACCGGCGGCGCGCCCGCGGGCGCGGCGGCCGAGGCGCGGGCCGCGGTGGAGCTGCCCGCCGCGACGGTGGACGCGGTACGGGAGCTGGTCGGCCCGGACGGCGTGGGGGCCTTCGTGGCCGCGGCGGCGGAACGGGAGGTGCGGGCACGGGCGATGGACGGCCTGGCCGAGCGGCACCGGGCGTAGTCCCGCTACAGGCCCGGCGCGCCCCACACGGGGAACCAGCGGCTCAGGTCCTCCTCGATCCGCAGGTCGTCGGCGAGCAACGCCCGCGCCTGGAGCTCCAGTTCGTGATCGCGTCGCTCCCGGCCGCCCTCGATGGGCGCGAAGGGGTAGAACGTGCCGCGCTTGTAGAGGTAGACGAGGGCGAGCGGGCGCCCGCGCCCGTCCCGGAAGCCCAGCAGCGAGCAGAGCAGCTGGGGCCCGAACCCGGCGTCCTCCAGCAGCGTGTTGACCGCGTGCAGGTCGTTGACCAGGGCCGGGACGTCGTCGGGCGGCTCCTGGGCGAGCAGCCAGGTGTACCCGTAGGGGTCCCGCAGGAACTCGACGGGCGTCCCGCCGCGCGCGGTGTCCGCGTCGAGCAGCCGCCGGACGTCCTCGCGCAGCGCGTCGAAGGCTCCGCCCTCCACGCTGGCGAAGCAGACGGAGCCGCGCCCGGTCGGCTCCAGCCCGGCACCGGCCCGGAGCGTCAGGGCGGCGGACGGCAGGGCGAAGAGGCGGTCGAGGTCGGGGCGGACGGGCTTGGTGCGCCCGAGGATCACGTCCAGGAGGCCCATGGGTCGCCGTCACCCCGCCCGTCCGAGGGCCGCCGCGATCCTGCCCAGCTGGTCCAGCCGCCGCTCCAGCGGGGGGTGCGAGGAGAGCAGGCCGCTCAGGGTCTCCCGGGAGAGGGCCGGGGCGAACCAGAAGGCGTTGAACGGCTCGGCCTGCCGCAGGTCGCGGGTGGGGATCCGGGCGAGCTGCCCGGTGACCTTGGTGAGCGCGGACGCGAGCGCCGACGGCCGGCCGGTCAGCAGGGCGGCGGCGCGGTCGGCGGACAGCTCCCGGTAGCGCGACAGCATCCGGGTGAGCAGGAAGCTCACGGCGTAGACGACGGCGCTGACCAGCGGGACGACCACCATCAGGATGGCCGTGTTCGTGTCCCGGCCGCCCACCCTGCGCAGCCCGCCCCACAGGCCGACGCGGGTGATGATCCCGGCCAGGACGCCCAGGAAGGAGGCGATGGTCATCACCGCCACGTCGCGGTGCGCGACATGGCTCAGCTCGTGCGCCAGGACGCCTTCCAGTTCCTCGGGCTCCAGCCGGCGCAGCAGCCCGGTCGTGGCGCAGACCAGGGCGTTGTTCCGGTTGCGGCCGGTCGCGAAGGCGTTGGGGACGTCGGTGTCGGCGACGGCCACGCGCGGCTTGGGCATGTCGGCCAGGGCGCACAGCCGGTCCACCGCGCCGTGCAGTTCGGGGGCCTCGCGCGGGGTCACCTCGCGCGCCCCCATCCCGAACTCGGCGATCCGGTCGCTGAACCAGAACTGGGCGACGAACAGCCCTCCGGCCAGGATCAGCACGATCGGCCACGCCCCGCGCAGCAGCACCACCAGCACGCCGACGACCACCACGTACAGCAGGCCGATGAAGAACATCGTGCCGACCATGCGGGTGGTCAGCCCGCGGTCGGGAGCGAATCGCGTCCCTCGCGTCGTCTTCCGCACGGCGGCCTCCCAGTCCTCGCACGGCGCCCGGGAGAGCGCCCCGGAAGAGGCGCCCCGGGAGAGACCTCTCCGTCACCCCTCCGAGAGCGCCGGAAAAGACCCCTCTGACACGATTCTCCCTCTCCCGACGCCCGTTCCGCCCGTCCGCCCTCGCCCGTCCGGGGCTTACAGCCCGATGATCCGGACACGGTCGCCGCACAGCCGTGCCATGTCGTCGACGTCGGAGGTCAGCAGGGCCACCGGACCGGGCTGGCGCAGGGCCACCTCGGCGACGGTCGCGTCGATCGCGTACGTGTGGCCGTGCGACCCCGCGGCTTTCAGCAGTTCCGCCGACGCCCGCGCCGCGCTCTCGGTCACCGGCTCGACCTTGACGCGGGAGAGCATCCAGCGCAGCCGCGACATGTTCACCCGCGCGTGACTGACTTCCACGATGGTGTTCGCGCCGATGACGAAATCGGCACCCATGGCGTGGAACACCTGGAACATCGCCAGGAGCTTCCGGTCCTGCGCGATCCAGGCGGAGACCCCTTGGGAGTCCAGGACGACGGTCTCGACGTGCTCTTTCACGCCGCGCTCGCCGGCCCGCGGACGCCGGTGCCCGGCCCGTGGGCGTCCGCGCCCGGACCGTCGGCGTCCGCGCCCGGACCGTCGGCGTCCGCCGCAGGTCCGTCGGCGTCCGCCGCGCCGAAGATCCGGGAACGGGCCTCCGCCAGTTCCTCCTCCGTGAAGGCCCCGTGTTCCTCCTGGTGGTGCAGGAGATCGGCGCCGAGGAGCCGGTGCCGCAGCTGACGGGCCACCGCCTCGGCGACGTAGCCGGAGACGTTGTCGGTGATCTTCCTCAGCTCGGCGACCTGCTCGGTCGGCAGCGTCACCGTGATGCGCGTCGTGTCCGCCATAACGGCGAGCATACTGCGATATGCACACCCTCGGCCGGGTGCCGGCGCTCAGTCCAGCTGGGACAGGCCCTCGGTCGCGATGCGTTCGAAGACGGACTGGTCCGCGGCGAAGTCCGAGTCGGGGATCGGCCAGTGCAGGACGATCTCGGTGAAGCCGGCTTCCCGCTGGCGGCCCGCGAAGTCCACGAAGGCGTCGACCGAGTCGAGCATCGAGGAGCGGTCCGGGGTGAAGCCCGTGAGGAGGATCCTGTCCAGTTCGGCGGGCTTGCGGCCGGTCTCCTCGCACGCCGCGTCGAGCTTCGCCGCCTGTGCGCGCAGCGCCGCGTCCGACTGGGCGGGCGTGCCCGTCTCGTACAGCTTCGGGTCGCCCGTGGTCACCCACGCCTGCCCGTACCGCGCCGCGAGCCGCAGCCCGCGCGGTCCGGTCGCCGCGACGGCGAAGGGCAGCCGGGGGGACTGCGCGCAGCCGGGGACGTTCCGGGCCTCGACGGCCGAGTAGAAGGCGCCCTCCTGGGTGACGGCGCCCTCGGTGAGCAGCCGGTCGAGCAGCGCGACGAACTCGGCGAACCGGTCCGCCCGCTCCTTCGGCGTCCACGCCTCCTGCCCGAGCGCGGTCGCGTCGAAGCCGTTGCCGCCCGCGCCGATGCCCAGCGTGACCCGGCCGCCGGAGACGTCGTCGAGGGAGATCAGCTCCTTGGCGAGGGTCACCGGGTGGCGGAAGTTCGGGGAGGTCACGAGGGTGCCCAGGCGGAGGCGCTCGGTCGCCGTGGCGGCGGCGGTGAGGGTGGGCAGGGCGCCGAACCAGGGGCCGTCGCGGAAGGAGCGCCACGAGAGGTGGTCGTAGGTGTACGCCGCGTGGAAACCGAGCTCCTCGGCGCGCTGCCACTTCGCGCGGCCTCCCTGGTGCCAGCGGTCGACAGGGAGGATCACGGTGCTCAGGCGCAGACTCATGCGTCGGAGCCTACGTCTCGCCTCCCTGCCGCTACCACGTCCCTCGGGTTGATACAGGCCACATGCGCATCGCAGCCCAGGGGATCCCTGGCTCAAAAGCGCGCCGCCGCGCACACCCGTGCGCCGCGTGGCGTCCGGTATCCGACAATGGGAACCGTGACTTCAGCAACCGAGCAGCCCGAGACCCCGGCCGCCGGCCGGACCGCCCCGATACCCCGGCTGATCGCCACCGACCTCGACGGCACCCTGCTGCGGGACGACAAGACGGTGTCCGAGCGGACCGTGGCCGCGCTGGCCGCCGCCGAGGCGGCCGGTATCGAGGTCTTCTTCGTCACCGGGCGCCCGGCACGCTGGATGGACGTCGCGAGCGCGCATGTGCACGGCCACGGCCTGGCGATCTGCGCCAACGGCGCCGCCGTCGTGGACCTCCACGACGGCGGCCGGTTCGTCGAGGTCAGGCCGCTGGAGCGGGCGGACGCCCTGGCCGTCGTGGAGCGGCTGCGCGCCGCCGTCCCGGGCACCTCGTTCGCCGTCGAGTGCACCACGGGTTTCCACTACGAGCCGGCGTACCCGCCGTACCAGCTCGACCCGCACGCGACGGTCGGACCGGCCGAGGACTTCCTGGCCGCGGCTCCCGTCACGGGCCTGGCCGAGGCTCCTGTCACGGGAGGGGGCGGTGAACCCCGCGGGCCCATCCTCAAGCTGCTCGCCCACCACCCGGAGCTCGCCCCCGACGCGTTCCTCGCCCTGGCCCGTACCGCGGCCGGCGAGCACGGTTCGATCACCCGCTCCAGCCCCACCGCGCTGCTGGAGGTCAGCGGCCTCGGCGTCAGCAAGGCCAGCACCCTCGCCGGCTACTGCGCCGCACACGGCATCACGCCCGAGGAGGTCGTGGCCTTCGGCGACATGCCCAACGACCTGGAGATGCTCGGCTGGGCCGGCACCTCCTACGCCATGGCCAACGCCCACCCCGAGGTGCTGGCCGCCACGACGCACCGCACCGCCGCCAACAACGAGGACGGAGTGGCGGCGGTGATCGAGCGGATCGTGCGGGTGGCGTGCCGGTGAGCGCTTCGCTCGGCGTTCACCACCTATCGGTCGGTACCGTCAAGCACCGTCAGTACCAGATGGTGTGCTTCCAGATGATGTCGCGGGCCGTCGCGCCCGTGTCCAGGCCGTAGGCGGGCCGGTCCGTGACGAAGTACTCGCGGAAGCTGGACTGCGTGTCCCGGGACATCATGGTGTTGCTCTTCGTCCAGCCGCCGTCCACCTGGGACCACAGGTCGACCAGCGCGGTCGCGACGCGGGCCTCGCAGGCGTCGCCCGGGTCGATGCCGCGGGTGGAGCGGTCGTTGGCGAGGTTCAGCGAAGCGCCGTTGCCCCAGTAGTAGGTGGTGTCGCCGAAGGTGTGGAACGCCACCGCGTTGGCGTAGCCCTCGGTCCAGGCGCAGCTGGTGGACGAGGTGCGGTCGACGTAGTGCGGCGAGCAGTTGGTCACCCGCGGCCACCAGCCCCGGTAGAGCTTGCCCTGGAGGGCGTGGCCCGCCTCGTGGACGGTGGTGTGCTCGGAGTCGGGGTCGTTGTCCGCGAGGTGGATCTTGTCCTCGCCGCCGTTCCAGTACGTGCCGTCGGTGGAGCCGGGGTACCACTGGACGGTGATCGGTGAGCAGCGGCCGCCCTGCTCACTGGACGCCCAGCAGTCCGTCGTGGAACCGCGGTTCCACCACAGCTTGTTGAGGGTGTCCAGGACGTGCCACGCCCGGCTCTGCCCGGAGTTGGCGTACACGTTGCCGAGGCTGGTGCTGCGCGAGAGGTTGTTCAGCGCGTACGAGGACGTCGCGTAGAGACCGCCGTTGGCGTCGACCACCGACCACATCCGCCCGGCCTGCGTCCGGAACTCCACCCAGGCGGCGGAAGTGACGGAGGTGCTCGGGGTGTAGCAGAGGTTGAACTTGCCGTCGCCGTTGCCGGTCATCCCCGCGGCCAGCTGACGCGTGCCGCCGTCGGCGGTCGGCTTGCCCCACAGGATGACGTTGGCGTTGCTGACCGGCTCGTCCCGGTTGGCCTTGGCGTTCCAGGCGCCGCCCTCGGCGGACTGGAAGCGGTTGCGGAAGGTGCCGCCGACGCAGACCTGGGCCCCCACGGTCGGCGCGGAGGCGCCCGCGGAACGGGCGGGGGCGGGGGACTTCGGGGCGACCTTGCGCGGTTCCCGGGTGCCGGGGCCGCGGCCCGCGTCCTTGGTCGCGCGTCCCTTGGAGACCGCGACGCCCTTGCCGGTGGAGCCCTTGGTGGCGCCGACGGTCAGTTCGACCGAATCGTGCCCGGCGCGGCGCGGGTCCGGATGGTCGATGTCGCTGATGTCCGCCTGAATCTGGGCGGGTCCGGCGGCGACGGCCTTGACCTTGAGCTTTACGGTGCGGGTGCCGGGGGTCAGGGCCAGCTTCCGGCCGGTGCGCTGGCCGAAGGAGTCGGCGGTGGGCGCGGCGAGGCCGGCGTCCCTGTCGGATATTCGCAGGCCGGGCGGCAGTTGGACGGACAGCCCGGCGTTCTTGACGCTCGTCTGCGCCGTGACGTTCACCGTGAGGGTGGCCTGCTCGCCGACGGCCGGCAGGTGGTCGAGGGCGGCGGTGACGCCGAGGCAACTGGGCGGTGCCTCCGTGTGCTTGTCCGCGGAGCGGATCGTACAGGTGCCGCTCGGGGCGGCGGCCGAACCGGCCTCGGTACGCGCGGCACCCGAGGCGAACGCGGACGGCACGACGGCGGCGACGGCAAGGCAGGCGCCGACGCCCGCGAGAGCGGTCAGCGGGACGGGTCTCAGGACCCGTCTCTTGGCCCGTTTTCCGGACATGAGCAAACCTTTCCGCGGCGCTCACGATCCGGTTCCGGCCGATCGGATCCGGGTCACGCGGGCGCCGCTGTGGGGGAGTTGCGCACTGCCCTCCGGGGCGCCGGCATGATCGACCAGTGAGGGGACCACTGGCCAAAGCGGCACTCTGGGTGACAGCGGTCGGAACCATACACCATGGCCTGTGCATGGCAATGTGATAAGCGGAGGTCGTTTTTCGGCCTCAAATACGGGCGTGACCAGGCTGTTTGACGGCGTGTCGGATAAGCGGAGCGCGCGGATACGCCTGTCGAGCCACCGTCCGAAAACAGGCGCACCGGCTACACGCAGTGATCGCGGCTCTACGTCCCGCGCCCCGGCCGCCGATTCTCAAACGCCGGGCGGGCTGGAGATCCAGCCCGCCCGGCGTGTACGGAAGCGCGCGCGGCGCGCCTCAGGAACGGTGCGCCCTCACACCCCGACCCCCCGCCGCCGCAACCACTCCACCGGATCCACCGCGGACCCGAACTCCGGCGTCGTCCGCACCTCGAAGTGCAGATGAGGGCCGGTCGAGTTCCCCGTGGTCCCCGACAGCCCGATCCACTCCCCCGGTCGCACCCGCCGCCCCGGCGCCACGAACGGCGCGGCCAGGTGCGCGTACTGCGAGTACCAGCCCCCCGGATGCCGGATGACCATGCTGATGCCGAACGCGCCGCCGCAGCCGGCGGAGACCACCGTGCCCGGCCCGACCGAGCGCACGGGCGTGCCCGTGGGTACGGCGAAGTCCTGGCCGGTGTGCGTTCCGGACCAGTTCGCGCCGGAGCCGCCGTAACCGGCGGAGAGCCGGTAGCCGAGAACCGGACGCGTCCAGCCGCGGCGGGACAGGTCGCCGCCCGGCCGTTCGCCCTCGTCCGGTTCGAGCGCGTCGCGGTCGGCCGTCCGGCAGCGGCCCTCGGCCACCTCGGCGGCGGCCAGCGCGTCCAGCCGGCCGCGGGCCTCGGTCAGCCGGTCGGCCATGGCGTCCAGGGCGGTGCGCATCCGGGCGGCGTCCCGGTCCAGGACCTGCCAGGACAGGGCCGTCGCCCGCGCCTCGGCGGCGAGGGCCCGGCTCCGGTCGTCCGTCTCGCCGAGCCGCCGGGCGAGCCACTCCCGGCGTCCGGTGTCGTCCTCCTGGACGGAGAGCAGTTCCAGCGGGTCGTCCAGCAGCCGTGAACTCTCCCGGGCGGTGAAACCACCGGTGCGGTACTGCGCCCGGGCGGCGGCGCCGGCGTCCTCCCGCAGCACCCCGGAGACGAACCGGAGGCCGTTCAGCCGCTCCGCGAGCCGGTCCGCCTCCCGCCGCCGCTCCCGCGCGGCGGGCTCGGCGCGGGCGTAGCGCTCCCTGACCCGGGCTTCCTCACGGGTCAGCCGGTACACGTCCGAGGTGGCGCGGGCGAGCCGGCCCGGGGCCGCGTACGAGTCGGGCGGCCGGGAGCCGAGCACCGGCGAGACGGTGACGGCCAGCGCGCAGAGGACCAGGCAGCTCGCACGACGAAGCCGTCGCGGGGTGCGGCGGGGGGCGCGGCGGGGGTGTGGCCGACCGCCGACGCCGCCGGGGCCACCGCCGGGGCGGAACGGCGGCCGGCCGGCGCTGCGGGTGGCGGACGGCTGCCGGTCGGCGCCATGGGTGGCGAGTGGCTGCCGGTCGCCACCCATGCGGGACCGTTCCCGGTCGCCGTCGCGAAGGCCGAACGGCTGCCGGTCGGCGCGGCGGATGTCAGACGGCTGCCGGTCACCGCCGGGGCGGGACCGCTCCTGGTCACCGTCACGAAGGCCGAACGACTGCCGGTCACCATCGCGAACGCCGAACGACTGCCGGTCGGCGCGGCGGGCGGCGGACGGCTGCCGGTCGCCACCCGTGCGGGACCGTTCCCGGTCGCCGTCGGCGGGGGAAGGACCCCGGCCTCCGCCGACCGGGGACGGCCGCTCGTCACCTGCCGGGGACGACTGACCGCCGCCGACCGGGGACGACCACTCGTCACCTGCCGGGGACGACCGCCCGTCACCTGCCGGGAACGGCTGACCGCCGCCGGCGGAGGGAGGCCGCCGGCCGCCGCCGGTATGGGAACGCTGAAGTCGGCGCATGGACGCGATCGTGACCCGGGACCCGGTGCCTCCGCTTCCGCAGGGGGACCGATCAGGCGACGCCCGTACGGGCCCGGGGTCCCGTACGGCGGACACCGCGGACCCCACCCCGCCGCCCCCTTGAAGCCCCCTTGAAGCCCCCTTAAAGCGGCGCCTCCCACACCACCCCCGTCCCTCCGCCTCCCTCCCCCAGCCCCGGGCCGCACACGCACGAGCCCCCCAGCGACTCCGCCCGTTTGGCGAGGTTCCGCAGGCCGCTGCGGCGGCCGCCTTCCGGGAGGCCGACGCCGTCGTCGGCGACGGTGAGGCGGACGGCGTCGCGGCCGTCCGGCAGGCGGGCCGTCGCGTCGACGACGACCTCGATGCGCGAGGCGTGCGCGTGCCGGAAGGCGTTGGACAGCGCTTCCCGCAGCGCGGCGATGAGGTTCTTGCCCGTACCCTCGCCGACCAGCGCGTCGACCGGGCCGACGAAGTTCACGGACGGCTGGAAGCCCAGCGGGACGGCGGCCGTGCCGATCTCCCGCAGCACACGGGTCCGCAGTCCGGCGGGCGCCTCGGCCGGGCCCTGCTGGAGGGCGAAGATCGCCGTCCGGATCTCCTGAATGGTCCGGTCCAGCTCGTCCACGGCCTGCCCGACGGTCGTCCGCACCTCCGGCACCACGGCCCTGCGCTGCGCGCTCTCCAGCAGCAGGCCGGTGGCGAACAGCCGCTGGATGACGAGGTCGTGCAGGTCGCGGGCGATCCGGTCGCGGTCCTCGTAGACGGCGAGCCGTTCCCGGTCGCGCTGTGCCTCGGCGAGGACGAGGGCGAGCGCGGCCTGGGCGGCGAACTGCGCGGCCAGGGTGCGTTCGGTGGCCGTGTACCGCCGGGCGCCCCGGCGGCGTGGGATCGCCAGGGTGCCGAGCACCCGCCCGCCGCTCCGCAGCGGCAGCAGCATGCTCGGGCCGAAGCGCGGCGCCACCGCCGTGATCATGCGGGGGTCGGTGGCGGAGTCGTCGATGAACACCGGCTCGCCGGCGAGGAGCTGGGACACCACGGGGCTATGCGGCGGCATCACCGTTCCCAGCAGCCCCGTCGGATCGTCGGCGGAGACGACCACTATCTCCAGCCCGCCCTCGCCGTCCGGCAGCAGCACGATCCCCGCGTCCGCCTCCGCGAGCCGGCGGGCCTGCTCGGCGACGACGGCGAGGGCGTCCTCGGCGTCGCCGCCGGAGAGCAGCGCGGTGGTGACGGCGACCGAGCCGTCGATCCAGCGCATCCGCTGCCGGCCCTGCTCATAGACCCGCGCGTTCCCGATCGCGATGCCCGCCTCCGTGGCGAGGATCTTCACCATGTGCAGGTCGGCGACGCCGAACACGCCACCGCCGAGCTTCCCGGCCAGGTAGAGGTTGCCGAACACCTCGCCCTGCACGCGGATCGGGACGGCGAGGACGTCGCCCGGCGTGCCCTCCGGAACACCGTCCGCCGCGCGGCGGCCCGCGTGGCGCAGCAGGGCGTCGAGCACCTCGCGGTCGGCGGAGGGTTCGCCGTCGCGAACCTCGTCGTCGGCGGTGTCCGCGTCGGGGACGCCGTAGGTGACGAAGTCGGCCAGGCCCTCGCCGGACGGGTCGGCCGCGCCGTTGACGGCGATGGCCGCGTACCGGGCGCCGGCGAGCTCGGCGGCGGTCCGGGCGATCCGGTCGAGGGTGGAGTGCAGTTCCAGGCCCGTGCCCACCGACCGCATGGCCTCCAGGAGCTGCGGGACCCGGCCGGTGAGTTCGGTGGACATGCCCTGGAGGCCGCGGGTGGCCTCCGTGGCGACGGCCACCGGGTCCATCGGCCCGTACGGCGGCGCCGGGTGCGGGATGCCGTGGGATTCCCGGGTGTCGTGGGATTCCTGGGGAGCGGGTTCCTCGGCGGGTTCCCCGGCGGCGGGTTCCTCGGTGGCGGGTTCCTCGGTGGCGGGCATGAACAGAGCCTAATAAGTACCTTTTGCCAGGGAAAGCGGCGGATGCACCATGTCGTGCTCGGCCCGCTCCCGCTCCAGCATCGAACGGAACGTTCCGTCCGCCTCCGCCAGTTCCCGGTACGGACCCCGCTCCACGATCCGGCCGCCGTCCAGGACGATCACCTCGTCCACCGCCTCCAGCCCCGCCAGCCGATGCGTGATCAGTACCGTGGTCCGGCCCTCCGTCGCCGCCAGCAGGTCCGCGGTGAGCGCGTCGGCCGTCGCCAGGTCGAGGTGTTCGGCCGGCTCGTCCAGCACCAGCACGGGGAAGTCGGCGAGCAGCGCCCGGGCCAGCGCCAGCCGCTGCCGCTGCCCGCCGGAGAGCCGGGCGCCGTGCTCGCCGACCGGCGTGTCGAGCCCCTGGGGCAGCGAGTCCACCCACTCCAGCAGGCGCGCGTCGGCCAGCGCCCGGCGCAGGTGCGCGTCGTTCGCGCCGGGGCGCGCGAGGCGCAGGTTCTCGCGGAGAGAGCTGTCGAAGAGGTGCGCGTCCTGGGCGCACAACCCCACCAGCCGCCGCACCCCGTCGCCGTCCATCCGCGACGCGTCGCGGCCCGCGAGCGTGTACGCGCCCGACGTGACGTCCAGGAAGCGCAGCAGCACCTGGGCGAGCGTCGTCTTGCCCGCCCCCGACCGACCGACGACGGCCACCCGCCGCCCGGCGGCCAGCTCCAGGTCGAGGCCCTTCAGGGCGGGGGCGGTGCTGCCGGGGTACGTCGCGGTGACCCCGGTCAGCCGCAGCGGGAAGGGGGACGGAGGGGCCGCTTCCGTCCCGTCGCGCACCGGCTCCGGCGCGTCCAGCACCTCGTACACCCGCTCCGCGGACCGGCGGACGCGCTGCCGGTGCTGCACGGCGAGCGGCAGCCCCGTCACCGCCTCGAACGCGGCGAGCGGCAGCAGGACGACGACGGCCAGCCGGACGCCGTCGAGGCGCCCGTCGTGCACGGCCGCCACACCCGCCCAGGCCGCGCCCGCCACGGTGAGCCCGCAGGCCAGGGCCGTCAGCCCGGCCCCGAGCGCGGTGGCGGCGGAGGCCCGGCGGGCGATGGCCGTGAGGACGCCGTCCGCCCGGCGCAGCCGCGCCAGCCGGGCGGGCAGGGCGCCCGCGACCGTCAGTTCGGCCGTACCGGCCAGCAGGTCGACGACGTGCGCGGACAGCTCGCCGCGCGCCGGCGCCAGCCGCCGCTCCGCGTGGCGCGCCACGGCCGCCGACAGCAGCGGCACGGCGACCCCCGCCGCGAGCAGACCGGCGGCGAGCACCGCGCCCGCCTCCGGCAGCAGCCAGGTGGTGAGACCCACGGAGGCCGCGCCGACGAGGACGGCCGAACCGAGGGGCAGCAGCCAGCGCAGGAAGTAGTCCTGGAGCGCGTCCACGTCGGAGACCAGCCGGGACAGCAGATCGCCGCGGCGGACGTCCCGCAGTCCGGCGGGCGCCAGCCGCTCCAGCCGCCGGTAGACGGAGACCCGCAGGCCGGCGAGGGCGCGCAGCACGGCGTCGTGCGAGACCAGGCGTTCCGCGTAGCGGAAGACGGAACGGCCGATGCCGAAGGCGCGGGTCGCGGTGACGGCGACCATCAGGTAGAGGACGGGCGGCTGTTGCGAGGCGCGTGAGATCAGCCAGCCGGAGACCGCCATCAGGCCGGTCGCGCTACCGAGGGCCAGGCTGCCGAGGAGCAGGGCGAGCAGGAAGCGGGACCGGAAGGGGCGGCCCTCGGCGCGGATTCGGGCAAGGGGTGAGGTGGTTGGGGGAAGTGCGGGTGGTGGGGTGGGGGCCGAGGTCGGGGCTACGGCGGAGGCGGCGGTCCGAAGCGGGGGCGGGAGCGGAGAAACGTTCTCGGCCGACTCCTCGCGGACGGTCCGGCCCTCGCGGACGGTCGAGCCCTCGCGGACGATCGAGCCCTCGCGGACGATCGGGCCCTCGTGAACGGCCGAGCCGTCACGGACAGCCGAGCCCTCGTCAATGGCCGAACTCCTCTGCGCCACCGCGCCCGCCCGCCCGGCGCGCTTCGCGACCTCTCCCCCCGCATCGTCGCGCTCCGCGACGCCGCGCTCCAGCCGCACCACCCGGTCCGCCACCGCCAGCAGCGCGGGCCGGTGGACGACCAGCAGCACCGTCCGGCCGGCGGCGAGGCGGCGGACGGCCTCGACGACGGCCGCCTCCGTCTCGCCGTCGAGGTTCGCGGTCGGCTCGTCGAGGAGCAGGACGGGCCGGTCGGCGAGGAACGCCCGGGCCAGCGCGAGCCGTTGGCGCTGACCGGCCGACAGGCCGGCGCCGTCCTCGCCGAGGCGAGTGTCAGTGCCGTGGTGCAGCATGGAGACGAAGTCGAGGGCACCGGCCGCACGGAGTGCTTCGCGCACCTGTGCGTCGGTGGCGTCCGGCCGCGCCAGCCGGACGTTCTCGGCGATCGTGCCGGCGAAGAGATGGGGCCGTTGCGGGACCCAGGCCACCTGGTCCCGCCAGCTTTCGGGGGAGAGCGATGACAGATCCGTACCGCCGACCGACACCCGCCCGCTCGTGGGGCGGGCGAAGCCCAGGAGCACGTTCAGCAGGGTCGACTTGCCGACGCCGCTGGGGCCCGTCAGGGCCACCGTCTCCCCGGGCCGCACCTCGAACGAGGTCTCGGCCAGGGAGGGCCGGTCCCGGCCGGGGTGCCGGACCACCAGCCGGTCGACGGTGAGCACGGCGCCGCGGGCGTCGGGTGCCGGCCGGGTGCCCGCCGCGGGCGGCGCGGTCTCCAGTACGGCGAAGACCCGGTCCGCGGCGGCCAGTCCCTCCGCCGCCGCGTGGTAGTGGGTGCCCACCTGGCGCAGCGGGAGGTACGCCTCCGGGGCGAGGACGAGCACCAACAGGCCGGTGTAGAGGTCGAGTTCGCCGTGGACGAGCCGCATGCCGATGCCGACCGCGACCAGGGCGACCGAGACGGTGGAGAGCAGTTCCAGGGCGAACGAGGAGAGGAAGGCGATGCGCAGGGTGCGCAGCGTGGCGCGCCGGTAGTCGGAGGTGATCGCGCGGATCGACGCGGCCTGGGCCTTGGCCCGGCCGAAGACCTTGAGCGTGGGCAGCCCGGCGACGACGTCGAGGAAGTGTCCGGAGAGGCGTTCCAGCAGACGCCACTGCCGGTCCATCCGGGACTGGGTGACCCAGCCGATCAGGGCCATGAACAGCGGGACGAGGGGGAGGGTGAGGACGATGATCAGGGCCGAGACCCAGTCGGCGCCGGCGATACGGGCGACGACGGCGACGGGCACCACGGCCGCGAGGCCGAGCTGGGGGAGGTAGCGGGCGAAGTAGTCGTCCAGCGCGTCGACGCCCCGGGTGGCCAGGGTGGTCAGCTCGCCCGTGTTCACCGCGCCGGGGCCGAGCCGGGCGGCGTGGCCGAGCAGCCGGGTGCGCAGCCGGGACTTGACGGCGGCGCTCGCCCGGTGCGCGGCCAGCTCGGTGAGCCAGGCGACCAGGGCCCGGCCGGCCGCGGTCGCGGCCAGCAGGGCGAGGGGCACGCCCAGGTCGCCGGGCGAGCGGCCGTGCCGGAAGGCGCCCGTGACGGTGTCCGCGATCAGCATGGCCTGGGCGATGACCAGGCCCGCCCCGACGAGCCCGAGCAGCACCGAGGCGGCCAGGAAGCGGCGGGTCGCTGACGCGTGGCGGAGGAGGCGGGGGTCGACGGGCTTCATGGGCTGCCGGTCCACTGGTGCTCTAGTGCGCCGCGGGGATGTGCTGGGTGCCGATCCGCTTGCGGAACACCCAGTACGTCCACGCCTGGTAGGCCACGACCACGGGGGTCATGAAGCCCGCGACCCACGTCATGATCTTCAACGTGTAGGGGCTGGAGGCGGCGTTGGTGACGGTGAGGCTCCACCGGGCGTCGGTGGAGGAGGGCATGACGTCCGGGAAGAGGGCGAGGAAGACCATGGCGAAGGCGGCCACGACGGTCAGGCCGGACAGGGCGAACGCCCAGCCCTCCCGGCCGAGCCGGTTCAGCACCAGCGCGGCGGCCAGGGCCGCGACGGCCACGACGAGCGCGGGCAGGCTGCGACCGTTGCCCGACTCGGCCTGGGTCCAGGCCAGGAAGGCCACCGCGAGGGCGCCCGCGACCAGACCGGACACACCGGCGAAGGTCCGCGCCCGGTGCCGGATGTCGCCGACCGTCTTCAGCGCGGCGAACAGCGCCCCGTGGAAGGTGAAGAGGACGAGTGTGAAGAGGCCGCCGAGCAGGGCGTAAGGGCTCAGCAGGTCGAGCGGGCCGCCCGAGTAGTTCTTGTCGGGACCGATCGGCACTCCGCGCACGATGTTGGCGAAGGCGACACCCCAGAGGAAGGCGGGAATCAACGAGCACCAGAAGATGGCGTGTTCCCAGTTGCGCTGCCAGCGCTCACCGGTGCGCTTGTGGCGGTACTCGAAGGCGACGCCGCGCACGATCAGGCAGACCAGGACGGCGAGCAGCGGCAGGTAGAAGCCGCTGAAGAGGGTGGCGTACCAGTCGGGGAAGGCCGCGAAGGTGGCGCCCGCCGCGGTGATCAGCCACACCTCGTTGGCGTCCCAGACGGGGCCGATGGTGTTGATCAGGACGCGCCGCTCGGCGCGGTCCCCGGCCAGCGCCTTGGTGAGCACGCCGATGCCGAAGTCGAAGCCCTCGAGGAAGAAGTAGCCGATCCACAGGACGGCGATCAGCAGGAACCAGAAGTCGTGGAGGTGCATGGTCGGTTCTCCGTTCTCCGCCGGCCGCGTCAGTAGGCGAAGGTCATCGGCTTGTCGGCTTCCTCGGCGGCCTCGCCCGCGCCGGGCCCGCCGGACGGGAACCGCAGCCGGGGGTCCTTGGCCGGGGGCTTCTCGTCCGTGTCGGGCCCGGCCTTGGCGTACTTGGTGAGGAGCTTGACCTCGACCACGGCGAGCACCGCGTACAGCGCGGTGAAGACCGCCATGGAGGTGAGCACCTCGCCCTGGCCGACGCCCGGCGACACCGCGTCGCCGGTCTTCATCAGGCCGTAGACGGCCCAGGGCTGGCGGCCCATCTCGGTGAAGATCCAGCCGAAGGAGTTGGCGATCAGCGGGAAGCCCATGGTCAGGATGCCGATCCGCCAGGACCACTTGGTGAGGAAGGGGTTCATCTCGCGGCGCTTGGTGAGCATCAGCCGCGGGATCTCGTCCTCGCCGGAGCGGTACTCGGGGGCCAGCCAGAACTTCTTGCGCGTGGTCCAGAGCCCGACGAGACCGGCGACGAAGGATGTCATCCCGAACCCGATCATGAGGCGGAAGCCCCAGAAGGTCATGAAGATGCTGGGGATGTAGTCGTCCGGACTGCCGCCGTAGAGCGCCGCCTCCTTGGCGGCGGTGTCCTTGATGCCGGGGACGGTCTCGGTGAAGTTGTTGTGGGCGAGGAAGGAGAGCAGACCGGGTATCTCGATCTCGACACTGTTGTGCCCCTTGGACACATCGCCGACCGCGAAGACCGAGAAGGGCGCGGGCGACTGGCTCTCCCACAGGGCCTCGGCGGCGGCCATCTTCATCGGCTGCTGTTCGAACATGACCTTGCCCAGCTCGTCACCGCTGATCGCGGTGCCCATGCCGGCGATCACGGCCACGACGAGCCCGACGCGGAGCGAGGCGAGCATGGCGGGGAGCTGCTTGCGCTGCTTCTCGCCGAGCTCCTCGCCCTTGATCCGCTTGCGCTTGGCCCGCCAGAGGTGGAACGAGGAGATGCCGACGATGAAGGCGGCACCGGTGAGGAACGCGGCGGTCAGGGTGTGGAAGACGACGACCAGGGTGGTGTTCTGGGTGAGCACGGCCCAGATGTCGGTGAGCCGGGCCTTCCCCGTCGCCTTGTCGACCGCGTAGCCGATGGGGTGCTGCATCCAGGAGTTGGCGGCCAGGATGAAGTACGAGGACAGGACCGTGCCGAGGGCGACGATCCAGATACAGGCGCAGTGGATCTTCTTGGGCAGCTTGTCCCAGCCGAAGATCCACAGCCCGATGAAGGTGGACTCGAAGAAGAACGCCAGCAGCGCCTCCATCGCGAGCGGCGCCCCGAAGACGTCACCGACGAAGCGGGAGTAGTCCGACCAGTTCATGCCGAACTGGAACTCCTGCACGATGCCGGTGACCACCCCCATCGCGATGTTGATCAGGAAGAGCTTCCCCCAGAACTTGGTGGCGTGGAAGTACTTCTCCTTGCCCGTGCGGACCCAGGCCGTCTCCAGACCCGCGGTGATCGCCGCCAGGCTGATCGTGAGGGGGACGAAGAGGAAGTGATAGACGGTCGTGATACCGAACTGCCAACGCGCCAGCGTCTCCGGCGCCAGAGCCAGATTCACTCGGTCCCTCCTTGCGTCTTGCGTCACCGGCACCCCGTGCCGGCGCTTCACCGACGCTCCCCGTCGGCGTTTCGCCCCACTATGACCGGGTGAAAGGCCACATAAAGGGCGAGCTTGTGAACGCGTTCACATTCACAAGCAATTATGGCGCATGGGATTTTCGGTCAAGCACGGGGGTACCCCCTTCGGCTCTTGCGCTCGGTGACCGGAGCTCCCCAGACTGCGGATCCCACCCCGGAAGCCCCGGAAGTCCCAGCAGGTCCGGCAGGCCCGGCAGGCCGAGCGACCACGGCAGCACGCGCAAAAGCGCCGCGCACCCCCGGGAAGGGGTACGCGGCGCCTGGTCCGTCGAGTGCGGCCGCCGCCTAGAGCGACATCTCCTTGCGGAACTCCCCCGCCACCCGCAGGAAGATCGTGTTGGCGTCGGTCTCGCCGATCGTGATCCGCACCCCGTCCGGCGCGAACGGCCGCACGATCACCCCGGCCCGCTCACAGGCCGCCGCGAACGCCTCGGTGTGCTCGCCCAGCCGCAGCCAGACGAAGTTCGCCTGGGTGTCCGACAGCGGCCACCCCTGCGCCAGCAGCCCCTCGACCACCCGGGCCCGCTCGGCCACCAGCGCGTCCACCCGCTCCCAGAGTTCCTTCTCGCTGCGCAGCGAGAGAACGGCCGCCTCCTGCGCCACCTGCGTCACACCGAACGGCACCGCGGTCTTCCGCAGCGCCGCCGCGACCGGCTCGTGCGCGATGGCGAAGCCGACCCGCAGTCCGGCGAGCCCGTACGCCTTGGAGAAGGTCCGCAGCACGCAGACGTTGGGGCGGGTCCGGTAGAGGTCGATGCCGTTGGGCACGTCCGCGTCCCGGATGAACTCGATGTACGCCTCGTCCAGCACCACCAGGACGTCGGAGGGCACCCGGTCCAGGAAGGCTTCCAGCTCCGCGGTGTGCACCACCGTGCCGGTGGGGTTGTTGGGGTTGCAGACGAAGATCAGCCGGGTCCGCTCGGTGATCGCGGCGGCCATCGCGTCCAGGTCGTGCCGGTCGTCCTCGGTCAGCGCGACCGGCACCGGGGTGGCACCGGCCACCTGGACGACGATCGGGTACGCCTCGAACGAGCGCCAGGGGAAGATCACTTCATCGCCGGGGCCGGCCGTGGCCTGGACGAGCTGCTGGGCGACGCCGACCGAGCCGGTGCCGGTCGCCAGGTGGGAGATCGGCACGTCGAAGCGGTCCGCGAGCTCGGCCATCAGTCCGGCGCAGGCCATGTCCGGGTAGCGGTTGAGCTGCCCGACGGCCGCCACCGCGCCCTCCAGCACCCCGGGCAGCGGCGGGTACGGGTTCTCGTTGGCGGACAGCTTGTAGGCGACCGGTCCGTCCTTGGCGGCCGGGCGGCCGGGCTTGTAGGTGGGGACGTCGTCCAGGGCCGGACGCAGCCTGGGGGTCTTCTCGGTCACCGCGGGTCCTCCTCCGCATCCCGTGCGCATCCGGCCACCCGGGAATCCGCACTCGTCAGCACACGTCAGCACACGCGGCCACGGGGGCGCGTGACCCGGCGCACAGGCCGGCAGCGCCCACGTGGCACCGCCGCGTGCACGTGAATACTGCACACCTTATGAGGATTGCCCCGGGTGGCGTCCAGACTTCCGGGCGCGCCAGTCCGACGATCGTGCGCCGTGGCGAGCGCCCTGGCGCGCATCCCCCGTGAAGGTGAGTTGAGACCTCTTCGAGACCTGGCACCTTCATCAGACGTAGATATGCCAGGGGCCAACGGTTCACTGTGAGCCGGGACAACTGCCTGTACTTCCATGGTCATTGAGCCCGTTCCGGCATGCAGAAACGTACCTGTCAACTCCAAAATGCGGGCCCCCGACCGGGCACCGGCCGAGCCCTACTATCGGCTCGCCATGACAGCAGCAGGGAAGCACCAGGTGAGCCGGACGGAGACCGCCCGGCGGGGCACCCGGCAGGGACGGGCGGGCATCCGTGATGTGGCCGCCGCCGCCGGTGTCTCGATCACGACCGTCTCCGACGCGCTCAACGGCAAGGGCCGGCTGCCGGACGCGACCCGCCGCCACGTCCGCGAGGTGGCCGACCGGCTGGGCTACCGGCCCTCCGCGGCCGCCCGCACCCTCCGTACGGGCAAATCGGGCCTCATCGGTCTGACCGTGACCACCTACGGGGATGAACCTTTCACCTTCACCGAGTTCGCCTACTTCGCCGAGATGGCCAGGGCCGCCACCTCCGCCGCGCTCGCCCGCGGCTACGCCCTGGTGATCCTCCCGGCGACGTCACGGCACGACGTCTGGTCCAACGTGGCCCTGGACGGCACCGTGGTGATCGACCCGTCCGACCACGACCCCGTCGTCTCGGAGCTGGTCCGGCAGGGCATCCCCGTCGTCTCCGACGGCCGTCCCGCCGGCTCGCTGCCCGTGACGGCCTGGGTGGACAACGACCACGAGGCCGCCGTCCTGGGCATCCTGGACCACCTCGCCGCCGCCGGCGCCCGCCGCATCGGGCTGCTCACCGGCACGTCCACCGACACCTACACCCGTCTCTCCACCCACGCCTACCTGGACTGGTGCGAGCGGAGCGGACAGGACCCGGTGTACGAGGAGTACCCCGCGCACGACCCGTGCGCCGGCGCGGTCGCGGCCGACCGGCTGCTCGCCCGCCCGGACCGCCCCGACGCCGTGTACGGCCTCTTCGACCCCAACGGCACCGACCTGCTGGCCGCAGCCCGCCGCTACGGCCTCCGGGTCCCCGACGACCTGCTGCTCGTCTGCTGCAGCGAGTCCACGGTCTACGCCACCACCGAACCGCCGATCACCACCCTGTCGCTCAAGCCGCGGCGGATCGGCACGGCGGTGGTGCAGCTGCTGATCGACGCGATCGAGGGGCTGGACCACGGGCGGCCGGTGGAGCAGGTCATATCCACCGAGTTGATCATTCGGACCTCGTCGGAGCGCCGGCCGCCGCGCGGCACGGTGGGCGCGCCGCGCGGGCCGGGCGAGAGCTGATCCGCCCGCGTCGGGCAGGCGGCCGGACCGTCCCTCGCGGCGAGGCGGCGTCGCGTCGCGGGGGGCAGGGGAAGAGGCCGGGGCACCCCCGACCCGACCCCCGTCAACCACGCTCCTCCTATGGGCCACCACACACGAGCACCTCGACAAGGGGGAGCAAAACCGCCAATACCCGGCAAAACACCGGCGCTCCCGGGTTCCGTCCCCGATTGACGGCCCCTGGTGCGTCACAAGCCGCGACGGTCATTCCTATGATGGGCGCACGACACCACGGGCCGCCATGACCAGGCAGGGTCCACAAGGTGCACTGCGGCGCGACGGTGGAGGGGTCGATGGCTCAGGGGGCCGGACAGGGACCTGCGGGACGGACCGCGGAGGCGATCTCGCCCTACCCGGGGTACGCCCTGCCCGGATACACCCATCCGCTGCCCCCTCCGCACCTGGGGGAGCACGTCGGGGAGGACCACGGGCACCATCTCGTGGAAGACCACGGCCACCACCTCGGGGACGAGGCGGTTCACCACCTCGGGGACGAGGCGGTTCACCGCCTGGCCGCCGAGGACCCCGGGCACCTCGACGGCTACACGCCCACCGCGCGCGACCTGCCCGTCATCGAGCCCCGGCAGCCCCAGGCGTACGGCGAGGCGCCGCACGACGTCCCCACCGTCGAGCTGACCCCGATCACCGCGCCGCAGCACCACCCCGTCCCGGGCGGCCCGGGCCCGCTGTACGTCGTCGGCGACGTCCACGGCTACCTGGACGAGCTGTACGCGGCCCTCGCCGCGCAGGGCATCGTCGACGCGCACGGCAACTGGGCGGCGGGCAACACCCGCCTGTGGTTCCTCGGCGACTTCACCGACCGGGGCCCCGACGGCGTCGGCGTCATCGACCTGGTCATGCGGCTCTCCGCCGAGGCCGCGGCGGCCGGCGGCTACTGCAAGGCGCTCATGGGCAACCACGAGCTGCTGCTCATCGGCGCCAAGCGGTTCGGCGACACCCCCGTCAACTCGGGCGCCGGAACGGCCTCGTTCCAGGCCGCCTGGCTGCTCAACGGCGGCCAGCGCACCGACATGGAGCGGCTGCAGGACCACCACCTCCAGTGGATGTCGCGGCTCGACGCGATGGCGGAGGAGGACGGCCACCTGCTCGTCCACTCCGACACCACCGCCTACCTGGAGTACGGCGACTCGATCGAGGCGGTCAACGACGCGGTGACCGAGGCCCTCCAGCGCAACGACCCCGACGAGTGCTGGGACCTGTTCCGCAAGTTCACCAAGCGCTTCGCCTTCCGCGACGAGTCCGGCTCCATGGCCGCCCGCGAACTGCTGGAGACCTACGGCGGCAGCCGCGTGGTGCACGGCCACAGCCCTATTCCGTACCTCCTCGGCGAGGTGCCCGGCGAGGACTCCGACGGCGAGGAGAGCGCCCCCGTCGTGGACGGCCCGCACCTGTACGCGGACGGTCTGGCCCTCGCCATGGACGGCGGCGTCACCATGGCCGGAAAGCTGCTGGTGGTGCAACTGCCGCTCGCCGACTGAGGATTATCCGACCGGTTCATGGGCAGGTTGGGATTCCCGCCGCCGCGGGGGAATTCGCGAAACGCACTGTCACCCCGCGCCGGTGCGGCTCTACCATCGGCTTATCCGTAGCAGGCTCTCCTCCGTTTCCGCCCCATGCAGGCGCCGTCGGCGCCAAGGGCCCTACGGAGCATCGGGGGATGCACATGAACAGCGCTCCGCATCTGCTGGCCGAGGATCGCCCGGAATTCGAGCGGGTCCTGGACCTGGCACTGCGCTCGGCGGACCGGGATCCGGAGATCAGCGCACTGATCGCCGCGGAAGGACGGCGACTCGACACCGAACAGCTGCGGACTTCGGCCCTCCGGGCCATGACCGCGATTTCGGCGCACGCGCTGCCGGAATACCGGAATTACGTCCGGGCGCGTGAGGAACTGCGCAGACCGCACCACCGTTCCGCCACGGCCGGTTCCCCGGAACGCGGCCGGTACGAGAACGGCGGCGGCGCCGGCCCGGACGCCTCCGGAGCGGGCGCCGGGGCGGTGCTCACCGTCCTGGCACCGGTTCTCGCCGGGATAGCCGCCTTCCTGTTCCTCGTCATCGGCTATGTGCTCAAGGTGATCGGCACCGAAAGCTCGGTCGCCCGGCCGATGGTGACCGTGGGCTGGTGGTTCGCCGGCCTCACGGCCGCCGGTGCGCTCATCGCCATGGGCGCACTGCTGCTCGCGGCGTTGCGCAACGGCCGTCCGGGCGCCCCCGGAACCGGAGCGTCCGGTCCCTCCCGCGCGTCCCGCACCGCCGGCCCCTCCCGTCACGACCGGCTGACGCTGGACGCCGACCGGGCCCGGGACGCCTGGCACGAGGCCCTGCTGCACCGCGGCGTCCTGCCCTTCCTCCGGGAGGCCCTGGCCGACGCGCCCGTCGCGCCCGACTCCTCGTACGTCCCGGGGCCGCGGGAGGAGCGAGGCCGCACCTCGCGGCTGGGCTTCTCCAGCCCGGGCTTCTCCAGCCACGAGGAGCAGCCGGGCCCCCACCTCCGGCCCCGCTTCAGCAGCCCGGACTACACCGGTCCGGAATTCGGCGGGTCCCACGGCCGGGAGTGAGGCCCGCGCCGCTCACGGCGCCGGCCGCGAGGCTTCCGGTCCGAGGACGCCGGCCCGCCGGGCCGCGACGACCCAGGCGGGGAACTGGGACAACAGCCGGTCGTAGAGCTCCTGATCGGAAAGGGTGGTGATGTCGTCCACGGCGAAGAACCCGACATTGTCGAGGGAACGGTTCGGCAAGGTGTCGAACCGTTCCAGCACCCCGTAGTCGGCCCGTCCCAGCCCCACGAACTGCCAGAACACCGGCTCCTTCACGGCCGCCCGGAGCTGCTGTTCGATCCGCTCGTCCTCGTACACACCGCCGTCGGAGAAGAACAGGACGAGCGTCGGGTCGGCGGACGGCTCCTTCCGGACGTCCTCGCGAACCTTGGCGATCACCTTCGGCTCGTTGTTCCCCCAGCCGATCCGGCTCATGGCGACCTGCCCGGCGCGACGCTCCCCCTGCCCGTACTGCCATGGGTCGTCCAGCCGCACGTGCAGGGAGATCCACTCCGGCAGACCGCCCAGCAGCAGATCGGGCAGGCGGGCCGGGCGGTCGGCGAAGACCCACGCGCCCATCGCGCCGTCGTCGTCCAACTGCGCGGCCACGGCCGCCATCCGCTCCACCACCCCGGCGACCACACCGTCGTCGTACAGCTCGCTCATCGAGCCGGACGCGTCGAGCACCAGGACCACACGCGCCCGGAGCCCGTCGGCGCCGTGCTTCCTGAGGCTGACGGACACCTGCTCCTTGCGCAGCGCCAGCCGCTTGCGCAGATCGACGGGCAGGTGCTCCTCGGCGGACGCGGTGGGAGGTGCCGGAACCGGTTCGTCCCCCTCCACCGCGACACCGAAGTCGTCCTCCACCGCGACACCGAAGTCGGTGGCGAGCCCGGCCAGCCCGGTGTCGTACCCCTGGCCGACCGCCCGGAACTTCCAGCGGCCGTCGCGCACGTACAACTCCCCGCACACGAACGCCGTTTCCGGCCCGCCGGACATCTCGTACCGGACCAGCGCCGCACCCGTCGCCGCGTCCAGCAGCTCCAGCGTCAACCCGCTCACCTCGCCGAACGTCCCGCCGTCCGTCGCGGCGCAGAGGACGACCCGTTCGACGCCTGCCTCCAGGCCGTTCCGGTCGACCGCGACGGTGTCGGCGACGAGACCGTCCGGCTCCGTCCGCTTGCCCCGGTGCGCGACGGCACCCGAGGCGTGCCGCGGCTGGTTGTAGAAGACGAAGTCGCCGTCCCCGCGCACCGTTCCGCCGGCGGTGAGGAGCAGCGCCGTGGCATCGACGTCCGGCGCTCCCGGCACGGCTTTCCAACGGAGCACGGCGTGCACTGCGGTCGCGGGCACCACACAGTTGGCGCCCTTGCTCAGGGATATGTCGTTCATCCCGTCAGTCTCACGACGAACAGAGGAACCGGACAATCCGCTGCAGATCCGCCAGGGGAGCCCCACCAAGTGGAGCTCCCCGCCATCACGTCCGCTATCAGTCGGCGAGCGGCAGATAAACGCGGTTGCCGGACGCGGCGAACTCCTCCGACTTGGCCCGCATTCCGGCCTCGATGTCGGCCTCGGTGCCACTCCCGCCCAGGTCACCGCCGTGCTCGCGGCGGATGTCCTGGGAGATCTTCATCGAGAAGAACATACATAGAACCCCCACATGGCCTAGCGTGGTGGCACCACCCGCTTCACGGACCCAGGGGGGACCTACGTGACGTCACGGGAAGAGAAGATCAGCAAGCTGCGCGGCACACCGGAGGGCTTGCCCTCGGTCGAGGAAGTGCGCGCCATGCTTGCGGCGGATCCGGCGCTCAAGTGCGTGGTCTGCTACGCCCGCATCTCGTTCGACGGCCGAGTGAAGGACGCCCATGGCGTCGAGGACCAGCATCGCGACATGTCCGAGGATGCCAGGAAGTTCCACTGGCTTGTGGTCTACCGGTACACGGACAACGACAAGAGCGCGAGCAAGGAGACCGTCGTCCGGGACGACTTCGAGCAACTGATCAACGACCTGACGGTCGGCACCACGCCCGAGGGCTACCCGATCCACGGCGTGATGGCTGCGAACGACGACCGCCTGTACCGCCGGCCCAGCGACTGGGAGCGCTACCTCAAGGCGTTCACCGCCCACGAAGACCGCGTCTACCACGACTCGAACGGAGTCCAGGACCTCTACGCCGAAGGGTTCGAGATCAAGGGCCTGGTGGGGGTTGCCATGTCTCTCAGCGAGACCCGGAAGAAGCAGCGGAGGACCCGGAACAGCCACCGCAGTCGTGCGCTGAGAGGCCAACCGGTGTCCGCGTGGCGCCCCTTCGGGTGGCAGGACGACAAGGTCACGCTTGACGCCGTGGAGTCCGAAGCCATCCGGCAGGCCGTGAAGGACGTGCTTGCCGGGGCGTCCATCTCGGAAATCACCCGCCGCTGGAAGGAAGCCGGTTACCTCACGAGCCGGGGGAACCTCTTCCAGTACCAGACCGTGAAACAGGTACTCGTCAACCCTCGGCTGTGCGGCTACCGCGAGCTCAAGGGAGAGCTCGTTCGCGACGGCGACGACCAACCCATCGTGGGAGCGTGGGAGGCGATCATTACGCCGAAGCAGTGGTACGCGATCACCGCCAAGATCCGCGAACGCGGCCAGGGGAAAGGGCTGCCGCGCGGTGGGCTTGTTCACAAGTACCTGCTCACCGGCATCATGCGCTGCGGCAACGTGCTGGAGGACGGGACGATCTGCAACAGCAAGATGATCGGCGTCAAGGCCAACGACTGGCTCAAGTACAAGCACGCGTACTTCTGCAAGAAGACGGTCGACGGCGGATGCAACAAGACGTACAAGCGGGGCGACAAGACCGACGAGCACATCGAGCGACTGGTGATCGCGAAGCTCAAGGCCGAGGCGGAGGCGGCCCGCGAGGAAATCCCCGAGTGGCCCCGAGCCGATGACCTGGAACGCGCGGTGCAGAGCCGGAACGCCCTGGAGCAGCGCTGGCAGAAAGGCGAGATCGACGACGAGGCGTTCTTCCGGAACCTCGCACCGCTCGAAGCCCGCGTCAAGCAGCTCCGAGCGGAGCAGGCTCACCACCTCGCGATGAAGGCCGAGGCCGAGGCGGCGCGCGAGGACATCACCGCCTCGTGGGGAGACAAAACGCTGACACAGCAGCGGACCGCGATCAAGAAGGTTCTTCACGCGGTGATCGCCGTGCCCGGTGGCAAGGGAAACAAGACGTTCGACGTGGAACTCCTCAAGCCGGTCTGGCGGACCGCCTGATGAGCCTTACGCCGAGGATTTCCCCCAGCGACCGGAGCTGATCATCTGAAAGCGGCGGTGACTCCCGAACATGACGTTCGACCCAGGCAGCCACCGCCGCCTCTTCCCGCTCAGCTCGCTCATGCCTGCCGGCCGGAGCGTTGGAGCGGCTCACTGGAAGCCCCCGGAGCCTTCGAACGCCTCTTGTGCAGTGATCTGGTTCAGCAGCAGCTCATGGGCAGCAGACTCCGCGATCAGCGCGGCGCCGGGCCCGTGACCGGCACCGACGTAGCGCCACGCCGACCGACTCAACGTGCGGTTCTGCTCCGACAGGGCTGGAGCACCCCGGTACTGTGCGCGAACTTCACGGAGGTCCCTGTACGTCGTGGAGTAAGCGCGGGATTTGGTGAGGATGTGGCCTCGGTAGCCGAGGGCGTGAGTCCAGGCGCGGAGGCGGAGGGGCTGGAGTTCGGGGAGGCCGCCGAGGCGCCAGCAGGTGTGCATGAGGGTGCGGACGTGCGGCGTTGCGGGGGTGGTTGCGATGTCGTCGAAGGTTCGGATGGGGTGGTCGGTGCCGGTGGTGGTTTCGGCGGTGCTCTTGGTGACGTACTTGGCGATGTAGGCGGCAACGGCGTCGTCGGCCAGGTCGCCGGTGTCGAGGGGGCGGACGTCGAGTTGGGTGCCCCAGCGGAGAGTGTGTTCGCCGAGGGCAGGGCTGTAGGGGGTGCGGACGGTGATGCGGGAGGCCGCGGTTCGCACGGCGTCCGCGAGGAGGGCCGTGGTGGCCCAGGCGGGCGGCCGGTCGTCCGGGCCGGTCGGACCGTCGAGCCGGACCACGGCATGGACGTGGACGGCCGCGCGTCGCTGGTACTCGGCGACCTTGGCGAAGGAGAGCCGGGCGTGAGCACGGAAGCGGGTTTGCGGGATCCCGGCGGTGGTGGCGAGGTGGCGGCGGAGGGTGCGGGTGAAGCGGGACCAGAGTTCGCCAGCATGTGCGTGCCACAGGACGTGGCCGGTGTAGTCGTAGCAGTCCGGGCAGAGAGGCTGCCCCACGGCCAGGTCGTCCGGCAGGTGAGTGTGAGCGCACCCGAGGGGACGGCCGTGTTCACAGCGCCGGGCGCCGCGTCGGGGGCGGCATCGGGTTCCGTCGGTGGTGGTGTGGTGGACGGGGCCGAAGCCGGGGGCGGTCAGGGTGACGAAGAGGCGCGGGTGCGTGGTGACCGTGGCGGGGACGGTTTTGCCGCCGGTGAGGCCGGCGCGGACGAGGTGGTAGGTGTCGCCGGCGTGGAGGCGGGAGCAGGGTTCGCAGACGGTGCGGCGGCGGTTGCGGCAGCGGACGAGGAGGCGTTCGCCGGGTTCGTCGCGGGTGTCGTAGTGGTGGAGGATCTCGCCGGTTGCCGCGTCCACGGTGGTGGTGTGGCCGGTGAGGTGGACCGGGCGGGCGCAGCCGCCGGTGGCGGTGACCTGCTCAAGCCAGCGGGTGAAGCCGGGGGTGTTGGCGAGGTGGGTGATCTCTTGGTCGATCAGGGGGAGCTGACGCAGGCGCGCCACGCGGTCGAGGACGGCGCGCCGGTCAGCCGTTGTGGTGGCGGTGGTGATGGTGGTGACCTTCCGGGGTGGGCCGCCGTAGCGGCACGGGGAATGGGTGGTGGGGTGGTGTCGTCCATGGCGCGGGTCCTTCCTTGTTGGTGGGTGGTCGGGGTCAGCGGGTGGTGCCGTGTCCGCGGCAGCAGCGGCAGCGGCGCCAGCGGCCGGAGGGGGTGCGAACGCGTCGTTCGCCACGGCAGTAGGGGCACGGGACGGGCCGCATGGGCATGGAGGGCTCCCGTTCGGGGGTCAGGTGTGGGTGAAGCCGGACAGGAACCACGTCACGAAGCTGTTGATCGTGAAGAGGAACGGGGTCTGTCCGACGTAGACACCGAAGAGGGCGATAACCAGGGCCTGCCACCAGCGCACATCCCGAGAACGGATGAGCAGGACGGTGATCAGGCCGAAGACGACGACGAGGGGGATGGCGGTGTTCTCGCTCACTGCGGCACCTCCCCGCCACCGGCCAGCAGCAGTGCGTGGTGGACCTCGTCCAGGTCGGGTGTCAGGTCGCTGTACTTCTCGGCGGTGCGCCGTGCTTCGTCGGGAGTGGTCAGATGGGATCGAGCACGGTCCCAACCACCGTCGGGCCCGGTACACACAGCCGTGCCCTTCTCCTCCGCCGTGATCGCCTGAGCGACCGCGACCGCGTCCTTGTTCAGGTCACCCAAGGTCATCTCCGCGGTACCGGGGTCGTTGACCCGGTGGCAGGCCCGGCCGGAGAGCTGGGCGCGCAGGGCGGTGACGCCGGGGCCGAGGTCGGAGCCGACGCGCTGTCCGGCGACGACCAGGTGCACGCCGAGCGCCGCGCCGAGCTGAGCGATGCGCAGGAGGTAGGTGGAGCACTTCTCCACCTCCGCCTTGCCCTCCCGGGTTCCGTCGGACAGGTACAGCTCGGCCAGTTCATCGACGATCACCACGACCGCGACGGGCCGTTCCTTGGCCGGCAGGTCCCAGATCGAGCGGGCCCCTGCATCGCGGCAGATCCGCATCCGGATCTGGAGTTCGGCGACGAGGGCGCCGAGGACGGCGACGGCTTCACGCCGGTTGGTGGTCAGGGCGGACAGACGGGGTTCGAACAGGCCCAGTTCCATGCCTCCTTTGCAGTCGATGCCGACCAGCGCCACGTTCTGCGGCGCGAGCTGGGTCACGAGCCGGGCGAGCAGGGTGGACTTGCCGGACTGGGTGGCGCCGGTGATCAGCCAGTGCGGCACTTGCCGGAGGTTGATCACCCACGCGCCGCCCGATTCGAGAATCCCGACCAGGGCGGACAGGTGCGCGGCCGGAGCGTGCGCGAGACCGGGACGGGCCAGCGGATCACCGGCGGTGGCCAGTAGATGCACCAGGCCACGCTCCGGGGAGGTGACGCGGACCGCGTGGACCTTCCAGGCGTGCGCCAGGGCGTCAGCGGCGGCGATGAACGCCGCCGGGGTCTGCCCCGGGTGCAGGCGCACCATCACCGACAACCCCGTACGGGTCGCTTTGGGGAAGGAGATGCGCGGCGGGATCGGCCGCAACGCCTGCCCCTTGACCACCAGGTCCCCGAGCACGCCCCGAGACGGCCCGCGCGAAACGGCCAGGTCGTGAAGTTCGGCGACCTTCCGCCAGGTGCGCACCACCCGCACGGCGGTGACCGGGTAGCCGGTCAGGTACCAGAACACCGCCGGATGCCGCTCCCGCAGCGCCGCACCGGCGACGACCAGCCAGGCCAGGGCCGCGAGAAAGAACGCGAGGAGGATCGGTCCCACTACCGGTCACCCCCCTTCCCCGACGCTGCCGGGGGCCGAGTGGGCACGGGCTCGGGTGCGGGGGTGATGGCGGAGGCGCGGAAGGAGACGCCGTGCCGGTCACCCATGGCCCAGGCGAACGCCTCCAGGCCCGTGATCCGCACCTCCACCCCCTCCACCACGCCCGGCTGCTCGCCGGGCACGGCCACCTCGATGACGGAGACCCGACGCGCCTGCTGACGGACCATCACGCCCACGGTGTAGACGGTGTTGCCTTCCTTGTCCTTCTTGACCTCCCCGGTGTCGAAGTTGGCGATCTTCGGTTCCGGCGCGACGGCGCACCGCAGTACGCCGAGCCGGCTGACGTCCACAGGAATGGACTGCATGACAGTGGCCTCCCAGGCCGATCGAGACGACCGTCTCAACTCACCGGTCGTCACTCGTGCTTACGAGTGACGACTATGAAGCCTTGGAAGGGAGCCGCGCAAGTGCTTATGCTGACGAGTGACGTAAGAGGTAGGGCCGAGTGCCTGTCACCTGACGTCAGTGCCCCGGAGAGCGACCGGGGCCGACCCGAAGCGAAAGGGGAAGCCCGACTGTGGGAGACATCCAGCGCCCCGGCGCCCTGTATCAGCAGGTCGCCGCCGAGATCCGCAACGCCATCGCGGCCGGCGAGTTCCCCCCGGGAGCGCCGCTCCCCTCAGAGACTCAGCTCATCGAGCGCTACAAGGTCTCCCGGCCCACCGTCCGCAACGCCGTCGCCGCCCTCCGCTCGGAGGGGTTGATCGAGGTGATCCACGGCAAGGGCAGTTTCGTCCGCGCCACCGCCGCCCCGACGCTCGCCGTCAACCGCAGCATCCACCGCACGGACAACACCTTCGCCCTCGGGCACCAGTGGGAAACGGTCGAAGAACCCACGGTCTACCGCACACAGACCACGGCCACGACCGCACCCCTGCTGGAACTGCCCGAGGGCGAAGCACTGTTCGCAGCCGACCGGCTCCTGAGCGACCCGCGCACCGGCACCCGCGCCCTGCACCGCACCCTCATCCCGTTCGCCACCGCCGAGAACACCCCCCTCGCCCACTCCCCCGACACCGCCCCCGAAGACGTCTACGCCGCACTCGCCGAGGCCGGACACCAGCTCACGTGGAGCGAGGCCGTCAGCGCCCGGATGCCGCAGCCCGACGAACGCACCGCCCTCGAACTCCCCAACGCCACCCCGGTCGTGATCTCCACCCGCATCACCCACGGCACCGACCACCAGCCACTCATCCTCGAACAGCTCACCGCCAACGCCGCCGAAGCCCAGTACACCTACCGACTCACCGCCGACACCGCCCCCGCCCGAACCTGACGATCCCGGATCGGTCCAAACTTTCTCTACTTCCTCAAGGGCGCACCGTCGGCGCGCCGGGCGGCCCCGGCGCCCTCGCCCGGGCTGCGGCCTGACGGCCGGTCCCGGACGAGCGCCAGGCCGCCCGCAATGCCGCGAGCGCCGGAGGAGCAGAGAACGGCTCCGCCGGCCAGCAGTTCAGCGCGCCGTGACGACGGCGCGGTGAAAGACCTAACAGCGTGGCTGAGGCCGCAGGTGGGCTGAGCGAGGCACACGTGACAGGCGCGTCGCCGTCCGCCTGTCCGTCGTGGCTGACTTTCTGTGGTGCGGGATGGTCAGGCGGGTTGTTCACGAGGAGGGAGGGAACCGAGCATGTCCATGTGCTTGCGCGCCCGCACCAGTAGTTGGTGACTCCGGTCCGCCGTCAGAGCCACCCGCGCAAGCGCGTCAACAAAGGGGTCCTCCGAAGGCAGCGACGCAACTTCGGCGGTGTACACCGCACCTATCGACTCCCGAACATACAGCCAGCTCCCCTGAAGAGTGAGACGGCTGAGATGCGCCTCACCGACGGGTGTGCCGGCTTCGCTGGGGACCACCCGGACCGCGGCCCTGCCCTCCCAGGCAAGGCGGAGTAGGTGATCGATCTGCTCGGCCATGACGAGGCCACCACCAACCGGCCGTTCCAGAACGGCGCTGTCCAGGAACAGCGTGTGCACCTGGTTGTCGAGAAACTGGCGCGGGATCCGCTCAGGGGCGGAAAAGGCGGACGCCCCGGTGACGGCCAATGCCCGGTGGTAGGCCGGGGTCCGCAGCGGAACGGGAATGACCGTGGCCGTGTACGTGGTGATGGCCTCCGCCCGCTGCTCACACAGGGCCAGACGGTCATGCCAGCCCGGACCCATGTCCCCCACCTGTTCGGCATAATCCCTGACCCGCACGAGTTCACCGACGGCCCGAGCGCACTTCTTCGGAACCCCGTAATGGTGGCGTATCAAAACCCTGGCGTGACGGCGCGTGAAGACCTGCCCGCCCTCCAGCCGGCTCACGGTGCTGATGCTGCACCCCAGGACCCGAGCGGCATCCTCTTGGTGCCACCCCCGGAGGATGCGCAAGTGCTGTAAATACGCCCCCACCACCAGGCCCGCAGCACGGACCGCAGCAGGTCTCGGGGTATCAACAGTCGCCATCACACCCTCCAGGAGCACTACCTAAGCCGTATCGCAGATCAACCGGGCGACCGCCCGCACCGTCTCCGGGCTCCAGACCACCCGCACGACCCCCGAACCATCACCCCGCGTCTGCGCCGCCGCCGTACCCTCCACCTCAACCCCGACCGCCGTCAGCGCCGTCTCAAGCTCCGCCGCAGCCTCCCGGGCCTCCCGCCAACCGGCCACGTAATCCACCCCACGCACCCACACCACCGCATCAGGGTCGAACTCCGCGCCAATGCCCTCGAACGCCCCATCGTCCGCGCCGCGCATGAACCTGCCTCCTTTCACCGGCCGTTGGCCCGTGGTCCGGCAGGGCACTCCGTGCGCAGACGCGACGAAGGCCCCGGTACTATCAGCACCGGGGTCTTCGCGCCCCTGCCGGACCACCCCGGTTGCTTCCCGGCTCGGGGGTGGTCCGGTCTTGCATCTCCATGTGGTGAGGACGGTCCGGCCCTCCCGACCCATTTGGGAGAGCCGAACCGTCGACGGCGGATGGAGCAACCGCCGCCCCCTAGACACGGTTGACGGCGAGCACTCCCAAGTGGAATGGAGAAGCGACGCTTCCGCTCAGGGTGATCTCGTGTCAAGGGAGTTGAAAGAGAGCAAGACGCGCCGATCTCGTTCGCGTCCCGCCCTGGTCTAGTCGGGCTGTGTTCGATCAGTCGTGGCGGATGTCCGCCGGTCAGCCATGCGACGCCGCGTCGTTTCGCTCAGCACTCGCATGGCAAGCTCCCGGTCCATGGTGGTGATCTCCCTGTAGATCCGACGGTTCGAGACACGGCACCACCACCACTGTTCGACACGGTAGGAGAGGTTGGAGAGGACCCGGCTTATGAGGCGTTCGCTCATCGGGTGTCGCGACGCCGGGCGGTCCCCCCGTCAGGGACCACTTCCACCGAGTCCGTACCGGCGAGCCTCAGCAAACCGCCGGCCTTGAAGACGAGCACCACCTCACGCCCGCCCGCCCGGTCCTCGATGCGGACGGCCTTGACCTCCCGCTCTTCGCCCCGGTCGAGGACGGTGTCGCCGCGCCGGACCCTCTGTGACCAGACCCGCATGCTCACCCCTCCATCCCTTCGACCGGCACTTCGAGCAGTGCCCACACCGACTTGCCGACGCCGTTCCGCTCGCTCACGCCCCACTGCCGAGACAGCGCCTCCACCAGGAGGAGCCCCCGACCGCCCTCGCCGTCCCGCAGGGACAGGTCGGACCACCGGCGGTCGGCGTCCTCGACCTGAAGGTGCAGCCGGCGCCCCTCGGAGGTGAACCTCGTCGCGACCTGCCGCCCGGGCGAAACACGGGCGTGGACGACCGCGTTGGTCATCAACTCGGACAACACAAGGACGGCCGCGTCTTCGACGGCAGCCATGCGCCAGCGCCTCAAGGTGACGCGTAGTTCCTCTCGGGCCCGTCTGACGGAACAGGGGTGCCTAGGCCAACGCCGCACGACCGGCGGCACGTTGGTGAGTACAGTCGTGTGCTCCATGAGCAACAGCCTCGCGGCCGGGCCGTATGGCGAGTAAGGCCCAACGGGATACCCAAAGTGGGTAGCATCCCCCTGACGCTCATCAGCGTCGATCAGTGCAGGCGCCCGGACACGGAGTACCCGCATGACTCATGGCTCGCGGCCCCAGGGGCTTCCGGAGAGACTGCTCGCAAGCGAAGCGATGATTTCCGCTTGCCGGGAACGCGACTTCTCCCAGATCTTCAGGCTCGCCGCGCGACGGGGCGGGATCCACTACTTCGGCATCGGGCAGCGGGTGAGTCTGACAGCCAGCCGGGTTGGAGAGATCGCGTCCGGGAAGCGGAACATCCGCGACATGGACGTCATCGAACGGGTAGCCGACGGGCTCCGCATCCCCGGTCACATGCTCGGGCTGGCCCGCCGTGAGTGGGAAGCGCCAACAGCAGAGGAGGCTACTCCGGACGAGGCTCCCCCTTCGCTGTTCGGGGCCGCGAACCCGGCGCCGGCCCTCCCCGGAGCCGACCTTGACAGCATTCTGGCCGTGGCCGCCGGCCCGAAGCTCAGCCCCTCCACCGTCCGCGCGCTGCACTCCTCGATTGAGGACTACTGGCGGCGCGACGACGAGCACGGAGGAGAAGCCCTCCGGCCAGCGGTCGTCGGGCAACTCCGGTACGTCGTCGGACTGATCAAGGAGGCGCACGGCGAAGAGTTCCGGCAAAGCCTGTACGGAGTGGCCGCCGAGCTTGCCCGGCTGACCGGGTGGACCTACTTCGACGCTCGGCAGTACAGCCAGGCTCGCATGTACTTCACGGAAGCCCTGCAAATGGCGAAGGCGATCGACAGCAGACCGTTCATGGCCAACGTGCTGTCGTGCATGAGCCTGCAAGCGACCTACGAGGACCGTCCGACGGATGCTGTCGCCTTGTCCACGGCCGCTCAGGACTGCGCGCGCCTGCACGGCGGGACTCCGCGCGTGATGTCGATGCTGTCGATGCGGGAGGCGTTCGCCCACGCCACGATCGGAGACCGATCGGCGACCCACTCCGCGATCAGCGAAGCTCACCGGTACTTCGAACGGATCTCCGTTGCGGACCCGGACCCGTCGTGGGTCACCTACTTCGATGAAGCCAAGCTCACCGTGGACACCGGGATCGCGCGGGGCCAGCTCGGAGAGGCAGCCGCAGCCGAACCCCTGGTTGCCGACGCCCTCCGTCGGGCCCACCCGAGCAACCACCGCGGGCGGGCCTTCCACTCTTTCTGGCTGGCGAACATCCAGCTCCAACGCGGCAATCTCGATCAGGCATGCCAGACGGCGGGCGAAGCCCTGCCGCTCACCGCCACGATCGATTCCGAACGCGTCGTCGGGCACTTCCGGGAGTTCCGCCAACGGCTGGTGCCCTACCGCAAGGAGCCGGCGGCCCGGAACTTCGAAACCCAGCTCCAGGCCGCCCTACGCTGATCCCTCAGCGGACTCCCTCTTCCATCAACAGGTACAGCAGGCCAACGAGGGACCCGCTGCTGACCACCTCGCGACGGTCGATCATGCCCCGGACCTGATCAAGCGGAACCCACTCGATCCGGTCGGACTCGTTCTTCTCCGTGGGCGGGCCGATGTGCGTGGCCCCGTCCGCACGGAACACGTAGTGCTGCGAGTCCGTGATCCCGTTGGCGGGCTCCGCGTAGATCAACTGCTTCATGGCCCCCGGCCGCCAACCGGTCTCCTCCTCCACCTCCCGGGCGGCAGCCTCCTCCGGGGTCTCGCCTTCCTCGATCAGCCCCATGGGCAGCTCCCAGGCCCACGAGTCCGTGATGAAGCGGTGGCGCCACATCATCAGCACCTCCCGCCGGTGATTCACCACCGCCGCGACAGCCAAGTGACGCAGCCGGACAACGTGGTGCTCCCACCGCCGGCCGTCCGGCTGCTCCACGTCCACGAGGCACAAGTTCACCCAGGGATTGGTGTAGATCTGTCGCTCACCGTGGGTCTTCCACTGCATGTGAGTTACCCCTCTCGCCGTCAACACCCAGCATCCCAGAGGGCACGCGAACGGAGAGAGGGGTGGATCAACTCGTCGATCAGCATGGTCAAGCTGCATCAGCTAAGCAGGCCCTCACCGACCGTGGGCTAGGGCCTTACTGGGCAGGAGGCGCAGGACCAGGCGCTCTTCCACAGCGATAGCCTCGCGCCTACCGCGGCAGCTCACCCTGCTCTCGTACCTGGCGACGGGCAAGACGCCGGGCCCGGGCCCGCCCTGCGCGTGCCTCCTGAGCCAGGTACACCAGGTACTGGAGGTTCTTCGCCGTGTCAGCGCCATCCTTGCCGTTGTACCTCGCGCACTTCTTGGCTATTCCACGCAGGGCCGCGTCCTGCGGGATGCGCTGGCCCGCCAAGTAGCCGTTGACCTGGCGGGTGTTCCCCCCGAAGACCAGCCATCGCTCCTCGTACAGTCCGGTTGACTCCACCAGATCCCGCAGAGCTGCGATGAATCGTTGATGTTCCTCCGGAACCGGGATGCTGACAGCTTTGGCTCGAGGACGGTCCTGCGCCTCAACGTAGAGACGCACCTCTACATACCGGTCATACCATTCCCAGCCAGCGTCAACGCCCTGGTGATCTCCTGGCAATCTGCCGAGCCACGCCCAGCCAGGAAGCACAGACAAGTACGCGCGTGTCGACCGTTCCGCCGATGGATCACCGATCCACCAACGCAGGAGAGTGCCCACAGTCACAGGCGCCGGAAGCCGTGTGCCGGATAGCGCTCCGTACAGTGCAGCTCGAGATACCGCGCCGTTGCACCTCTGCGCGACCACCGGAATCGGCAGTTTCTGCCGCCCCAGATCCCGCAGGTCATAGGCGAACTTCTGCACTAGGCCCTGTGACGGGTCGGGGACCTTCGGATGCGCTGGCACTGATTCGCTCCTCCCTTCCGCCACCCCTGATGTCTTGCGACATCTTTCTACACCTCTGCTGTGTCACCACCTATCGATACGCTTCTTCGGAGACGGGAACGGCCGGGTGACTTCCCTAAGTTGGGGCTTTCACACCTGGCACCGCGCCAACGGGTTGCCGTCACCACGTAGTCCAGCAGGTCTCCGACACCTGGAGGTGACATGACAGTGGCCCCCTGCGCCAACAGGGGGCCACTCACGTAGTCCGACGGGTCTCCCACCCGCATAACGCCACGTTCAGCGACGACAGGAGAGAGCCATCAGCTATACACCCGAGCCTACGGGCCAGACCGAGGCGCCGTCGAGCCGCGCCACCCGTACGGGCCGCCAGCGGGCCACCCGTCCGACTATCCGGGCTCTGTGCCGGACTGGCGCGCACGGGCTCGTCGGAGGAGCAGCAAGCGCCCTCGGTACCGCCGCCGGCACATGGCTTATCTGGTGGGTTCAGAACCGGTGAGCCGCCGTTCTTGATCACAAGTAGTGGTCGCGATGGGGGTCGGTACTGCTTCCGGTACCGACCCCTTGACGGTCGGCAGTCCAAGCTCGCGCCATGTCGACGCTTGGGCCTCTCGACGAGTGCTTGGTCGAGTTCGTCGACAACTCCGTCGACGAGGGGCAAGCGGCAGGCAAGGCAGATGGGCAGTACCATCCGAACCTGTCTGCCAAAAACGATCGATTAGTCCGCGATCGGCAGGTAAACCCTGCTGCCGGCCTCCGCGAACTCCTTCGATTTCTGCATCATCCCTGCCTCTACCTCCTCAGGCGTGGCCGTCCCGTCCGCGTCTGCGCCGCCGAACCGCTCTGTGATGCTTCTGCTAATTTTCATCGAACAGAACTTGGGCCCGCACATGGAGCAGAAGTGCGCGGTCTTCGCCGGTTCGGCGGGCAGCGTCTCGTCGTGGAAGGCGCGGGCGGTGTCCGGGTCGAGGGCCAGGTTGAACTGGTCCTCCCAGCGGAACTCGAACCGCGCGTCGGAGAGCGCGTCGTCCCATTCCTGGGCGCCCGGGTGGCCCTTGGCCAGGTCGGCGGCGTGTGCGGCGATCTTGTATGTGATGACGCCGGTCTTGACGTCGTCGCGGTCCGGCAGCCCCAGGTGCTCCTTGGGGGTGACGTAGCAGAGCATCGCCGTGCCCCACCAGGCGATCATCGCCGCGCCGATGCCCGACGTGATGTGGTCGTACGCCGGGGCGACGTCCGTCGTCAGCGGGCCGAGCGTGTAGAACGGCGCCTCCTCGCAGATCTCCTGCTGGAGGTCGATGTTCTCCTTGATCTTGTGCATCGGGACATGGCCCGGGCCCTCGATCATCGTCTGGACGTTGTGCCGCTTCGCGATCGTGTTGAGCTCGCCCAGCGTGCGCAGTTCGGCGAATTGCGCCTCGTCGTTCGCATCCGCGATCGAACCCGGGCGGAGGCCGTCGCCGAGGGAGTACGTCACGTCGTAGGCCGCGAGGATCTCGCAGAGCTCCTCGAAGTTCTCGTACAGGAACGATTCCTTGTGGTGCGCCAGGCACCAGGCGGCCATGATCGAGCCGCCCCGGGAGACGATGCCGGTCTTCCGGCGCGCGGTCAGCGGGACGTAGCGCAGCAGGACGCCGGCGTGGACGGTCATGTAGTCCACGCCCTGCTCGGCCTGCTCGATGACCGTGTCCTTGTAGATCTCCCAGCTCAGCTCCTCGGCCTTGCCGTCCACCTTCTCCAGCGCCTGGTAGAGCGGCACGGTGCCGATGGGGACGGGGGAGTTGCGCAGCACCCACTCGCGGGTGGTGTGGATGTTGCGGCCGGTGGAGAGGTCCATCACCGTGTCGGCGCCCCAGCGGGTGGCCCAGGTCATCTTCTCGACCTCCTCCTCGATGGAGGAGGTGACGGCCGAGTTGCCGATGTTGGCGTTCACCTTGACCAGGAACTTCTTGCCGATGATCATCGGCTCGATCTCCGGGTGGTTCACATTGGCCGGAAGCACGGCCCGGCCGGCCGCGATCTCCTCACGGACCGTCTCCGGGGAGACGTTCTCCCGGAGGGCGACGTACTCCATCTCCTCGGTGATCTCACCGCGCCGCGCGTAGGCGAGCTGCGTCACGGCGGTGCCGGACCGCCCCCTGCGGGGCTGGCGCGGGCGGCCGGGGAAGACCGCGTCGAGGTTCTTCAGACCGCCGCGCGGCGACGTGTGCTTGATGCCGTCGTCCTCCGGGCGCATCGGGCGGCCCGCGTACTCCTCGGTGTCGCCGCGGCCGATGATCCAGTTCTCGCGCAGCGGCGGCAGGCCCCGGCGGACGTCCGTGGTGACGTCCGGGTCCGTGTAGGGGCCCGAGGTGTCGTACAGCTGTACGTCCTGTCCATTGGTCAGGTGCACCCGGCGCACCGGGACCCGGAGGTCGGGGCGGGAGCCGGTGACGTAGTCCTTGTGCCAGCCGATCCGTCCGGTCTGTCCGGTACGACCCGTGGCCTCGGCCGTCGGTCGCGTGGTGGACGAGTCGGCAGACGTGCGTGCGTCCTGCGAGGTCATATGACCGTAACTCCCTACGCCGGCATTACCCGGTAACAGGTTCAGCGGTCGACGCAGCGGTTTCCGTACCGTTCGTACGGAGGTCAGCGCCCTCTCAGCCCGGTGCTCCGAGCTCCCGCGATTGCAAAGGTGACACAACGCTAGCGCCTACCGGCGTCGGAGTGCCAGAGGGGCTTGCGATGATCGGGCGATGACCCCCAGCAACGCCGTTCCCCCGCCCCGGCCGCCCTCCGCGCCGCATGAATCCGGCCATGGTCGAGGGAGGGGGCGGGGGCGGAGACGGCGGAAGGGGTTCCGGCCGGGGGCGGACGCGGGGGCCGGGCACGGGCATGGGCACGGCTCTCACGCGCACGGCCACAGCCATGGCCACGGCCACGGACCCGTCACTCCCGTTTCCCACAGGCTGCGGAAAGTGATCGCGGCGGTGCTGATCCCGTTCACGGCTGCGGTGCTGGTGGGGCTGGTGGTGCTGTGGCCGGGGGGCGCGCCGCCGCACTCGCACACCGGACTCGGGCTCGACCGGCACACGGAGTCGGGGCGGGTGGTGAAGCAGGAGGAAGTGGCGTGCGCCGGGGGCGCGGGAGGCGCGGGCTCCGCCGGGGGGCCGGGGGACGGCCAGGCTCCGCCGCAGCCCGGCGCGGCGTCGGGCGGTCCGGCCCCGGCCGAGGGTCCCTGTCTGTCGGCCGTCATCGAAGTCGCCTCGGGTCCGGACAAGGGCCGTACGTTCACCGAGATCGTGCACCCCGGCGCGTCCCGGCAGTACACGGTGGGGCAGCGGGTCGTCCTCGCCTACGCCCCCAAGGCGCCCGAGAACCTGCGCTATTCGGTGATGGACGTGGACCGCGATCTCCCGGTCGGCCTGCTGGCCGGTCTGTTCGCGCTGGCGGTGGTGGCCATCGGACGGCTGCGCGGCGTCTTCGCACTGGTGGCCCTCGTCATCAGCTTCGGCGTGCTGACGCTGTTCATCCTCCCCGCGGTGCTCCAGGGGTCTGATCCGCTGCTGGTCGCGGTGGTCGGCGGCAGCGCGATCATGCTGATCGCGCTGTACCTGTGCCACGGCCTCAACGCCCGCACCTCGGTGGCGGTCCTGGGGACGCTCACCTCACTGCTGGTCATCGGGGTGCTGGGGTCGTGGTTCATCGACTGGGCGCGGCTGACGGGGAACACCGACGACCAGACCGCGCTCGTCCACGGCCTCTTTCCGGGCATCGAGACCCAGGGCCTGCTGCTGGCGGGGATCATCATCGGCTCGCTGGGCGTCCTCGACGACGTGACGGTCACGCAGACGTCCGCGGTGTGGGAGCTGAAGGAGGCCGATCCCTCGGCGAGTTGGCGCAAATTGTACGGTGCGGCGATGCGCATCGGGCGGGACCATATCGCCTCTGTCGTCAACACGCTCGTGATGGCGTACGCCGGTGCGTCACTGCCGTTGCTCCTGTTGTTCTCGATCGCCGACAGCGGCGTGGGGACGGTGGCCACGAGCGAGGTCGTCGCGGAGGAGATCGTACGGACGCTGGTCGGCAGTATCGGTCTCGTGCTCTCGGTGCCGGTGACGACGCTGCTGGCGGCGCTCGTTGTCAGTGCCGACCGGCACACTGAGGGTGAGGGAGCGGAGACCGGGGGCGGCGGCGGTGCGCGGTCCGGGGGCGGACGACGCCGCCGGGCGAAGCACTAGCGCGGGGCCCGGACGGTACGGGTGCCGGCGGGCGCCCGCGCGCAGGTGCTTGTCGGCGGGACGGCCGGACTGGGGGGTGCCGGTGATCGGGGAGACGGGCCGGGTGACGGGGGCGATCGGCCCCGGGCTGGTCGGCGAGGTGATGCTCCGGGTGCGCGGGGGTGCCGAGGCGTTCCTGGCGTACGCGGTGGACCCGGGCGAGCGCATCACGCGGGGGACGCTCGTGGTGGTCGTGGAGTACCAGCCGCCCCGCACGGTCTATGTGACATCCGCCTACGGCTGACCCGCCTGACGACGGCCGGTGACGGCGACCGGGGACGGCGACCGGGGACCGCCGACGACGGCCGACGACGAGGGCAGAGGCGCTCGACGACCACCGCTGACCACCACCGCCGCCGCCCGCCGGGCCACAACACAAAAGGGGGAAACGGGACATGTTCATCGGAATCGTGGCGGGTGCCGTCGTGGTGGCCATCGCCCTCGCGGTAGGGCTGTTCAAGTTGATGTGGCGCGTCGCGGAACCCAACGAGGCCCTGGTCATCTCCGGCTCGAAGCACCGTACGGAGGGCCTGGGCGAGGGCATGGGCTTCCGGATCGTCACCGGGCGCGGCACCCTGGTCCTACCCGGGGTACAGGTGGTGCGCAAGCTGTCCCTGGACCTCAACGAGGCGCAGTTGAACGTGGATTGCGTGACGAACCAGGGCATACCGCTCAAGGTCCACGGCGTGGTCATCTTCAAGGTCGGCGACGACTTCGTCTCGATCGCCAACGCGGCCCGCCGCTTCCTGGACCAGCAGAAGTTCATGTCGGAGCGGGTGCACAACGTGTTCGCCGGGCATCTGCGGTCGATCGTCGGCGGGCTGACCGTGGAGGACATGATCCGTGACCGGGAGCGGCTGACGGGTGAGACGCGGGCGGCCTCCGGCACCGAGATGGAGAAGCTCGGCCTGATCATCGACTCCTTGCAGATCCACGAGATCCAGGACCCGACCGGTTACATCAAGAACCTGTCCGCGCCGCACGCCGCGGCCGTCCACCGGGACGCCCGGATCGCCCAGGCCGAGGCGGACCGGCTGGCCACCGAGGCCGAACAGGCGGCGGCCGCGCGGATGGCCGAGGCGACCCGGGACAGCGAGATCCTCCAGGCCGGGTACCAGGCCGAGCGGGACGGCGCCGCGGCCAAGGCGCGGCAGGCCGGGCCGCTGGCCGAGGCGGCGGCGCAGCAGGAGGTCGTGGTCCAGGAGACGCGGGTGGCGGAACTGGCGGCGCGGCGCCGGGAGCAGCAGCTCCAGGCGGACGTCCGGAAGCCGGCCGACGCGGCCGCGTACAAGACGCGCACCCTGGCGGAGGCCGAGCGGGACGCCCGGATCTCGGCGGCGCAGGCGCTGGCCCGGGAGACGGAGCTGGCCGCCGCGGCCGACGCGACCCGGGTGAAGACGGAGGCCGCGGCCGAGGCCGAGGCCACCAAGGCGCGCGGCCTGGCCGAGGCGGCCTCGACACGGGCCACCGGTGAGGCGGAGGCCGCGTCCGGGCAGGCGCAGGGCGTGGCCGAGGCCGAGGCGGCCAAGGCCCAGGGCCTGGCGGAGGCGGAAGCGGCGAAGGCGCAGGGTCTCGCGGAGGCCGAGGCCACCCGGGCGCGCGGGCTGGCGGAAGCCGAGGCGGCCAGGGCCCGGGGCCTCGCGGAGGCGGAGGCGGCCCGGGCCCGGGGGCTGGCGGAAGCGGAGGCGATCAAGGCGAGGGCGGCGGCGCTGGCGGAGAACCAGGACGCGGTGGTCGCCCAGCAACTGGCCGAGAAGTGGCCCGAGATCGTCGGGGCCGGCGCCCAGGCGTTCGGAAGCGTGGATCACATGGTGGTGCTGAACGGCGCGGACGGCCTGTCGGAGGCGTTCGCCAAGGCGCTGACCCTGGGCGGTACGGGCCTGGGGCTGGCGCGGCAGCTCCTGTCGGCCATGAGCGGTGGCATCGACGGCTCCCATGGCGCCGGGGGCCACGACGGCATCGTCGGCACCGGTGGCACCGGTGGAAGGGGCGGCGGCCGGGCTCCGGGAGCCGCAGGGGGCACCGACGGCGGTGACGGCGGCCACGGGGCCGGGGCCGGGGCCGGGATCCCCGACCGGGGTACGGCCGCCGCGCCGGGCGGCCCCGTCCCGCGCACCGAGCGGGTGCCGGTCGAGCGGCCCGCCGGGGGCCCGGCCGGGGGCGGTGGCGGCGCGCCGGCGCGTTAACCGGCGTTCTGCCCCTCGGTGTTGCCGGCGAGGATGCTCTCGAGCGCCGCGGCCAGGTCGTAGTCGAAATCGGCGACCGAGCGCTCCTCGCCGAGCGGGGCGACGCGGTCCGTCCGGTCCAGGAAGGCCACGAGGGGCGCCGCCCCGGCCCGGAACAGCGCGCCTTCGCCGCCCACTTGCAGACGGATGAAGACGTCCGAGAGGTGCTGCGCGGAGGCGGGGGCGATGTGCACATCGCCTTCGCCCGAGGGCTGGCTCAACCCGTCTAGCAGCAACTCCCTTGCGAAAGCCCAGGTCACCGGGGCGTCGCCGGGCAGATGAAAGGTGAACTTCACCGCGTAGGGATCGCTGCTGTCATAGGCCAGCTCCACCGGGATACGGAAGGACAGCTCCTCGGAGACGAGGAACGTCATGATCACTTCTGCCTGAACTGTGTCGCGCATCGCCCAATGCCCCGTCTTTGTCGGTTTGGCCGGGATTGGATCCTCATGGCCCTACTCATGACGCCATAGTCTGACAACAACGCCCTGTGGATCACAAGGAGTGATTTTTCAGTTACCGATAGAGATTGAGAGGGAGCTTACGGCTCTTCGACTCTGGAGAGTAGCGACTCGACTACGGCGCGGAGTCGTTCCGCCGGATTCCGGGCGGGCATAAGCAGAGAACTGGCCAAAGTGCGGGCCGTCCACCGCCGGGGCGGGACAGTGGGCGGACACCCGACGGACACCCGACACACGGCCGTCAGGCGGCTGTCGGGCAGCGGAACGACGGCGTACCGACGGCGGGCGGGGCCGTCGGCGCGACGAGGAACGATGCCGGGGCGATGAGGAAACGGGCGATCCGCGTCCGCCCTACTCCTGCCCCGCGCAAACCGGTTGGAATCATGCCGGGACATGCCGGAGGGGCGGAAATCCCGCCCCTCCTCGCACACTCGGTGCCGGGGTGAACCGGCCGTACCGGCTGACGGCCGAAGTTACTCCCCGCGTTCCGATTCGTTGAGTTGACGAATTCGCCGGAGCGACGGACCTACCAGTCGCCGCCCTTCGACGACGAGGACCCCGTGAACTTCTTGACGACGAAGATCAGGCCACCGATCAGCGCCACCAGCAGCAGCGCCTTGAACAGAACGTCGATGACGATCCCCAGCACGCTGATGATCAGGCTGCCGAACACCACGCACACGAGCACCGGCAGGGCGATCCACTTCACCCACCACGGCAGTCCCGCGAGTATCCCCTTCTGACCCATGTCGTTCCCTGCTCTCCGCTCGCGCGTCGTTGTCGGATCACGGCCGCCGTGCCACTCCGCCGTCCGCGGCGCGAGCGGCGGGCGGGTCGTGTGCCACCGGTGTCACCGGCCGTCCGGAGCGGTCGCCCCGGCCTGCTTCGATGCTAGGGCGGACCGGGGTGCGAACGGGGCCGCCGCGGCCCCCGTACATCCCTGAACCTTCCCCTACGGGATGGGTGCCGGCGACCCTGAGATCCGGGGCCCGGCAGGGACCCTCAGCCGGGCGGACCAGGCGTCCGGGCGGGCGGACCGGCATCCAGGCGGCCGGACCGGCGCCCTGGCGGGCCGCAGCGGTGCGCCGGGTCAGCTCTCCGGCGGCGAGAAGACGACCAGGACCCGGAGGTCCTCGCTGATGTGGTGGAACCGGTGGGTCACCCCGGCCGGGACGTAGACGACACTGCCCCGCCCGACCTCCGTCGTCTCGGCGCCCACGGTGATCGACGCCCGGCCGCTCACGACCACGTACACCTCGTCCTGAGCGTGCGGGCCCTGCGGGTCCACATCCCCGGCGTCGAGCGCGTAGAGGCCGACCGACATGTTCCGTTCCTTGAGGAACTGCAGGTACGCCCCTTCGTTCGCGGCCCGCTCCGCCTCCAGCTCATCCAGCCGGAACGCCTTCATCCGCCGTCTCCTCCTCCGGTCGCCGGCCGTGCCGCCGATCGCCGATCCCACCTGTCGGTCGCGTCTGCCACGATCTCACGTATGAAGAATTTCGTAGTCAAGACGATCGCCAATGCGGCGGCCCTCGCAGTCGCGATCTGGCTGCTCAAGGGCATCACCCTGGCCGGCGAGACGACCGCCGCCAAGGCGGTCACGCTGCTCGTCGTGGCGCTCCTGTTCGGCCTCGTCAACTTTCTCGTCAAGCCGGTCGTCAAACTTCTCTCGTTCCCGCTCTTCATCCTCACGCTCGGCCTGATCACTCTGGTGATCAACGCGTTGATGCTGCTGCTGACGAGTTGGCTGGCCGGCAAGTTCGATCTCGCGTTCCACGTGGGGGGCTTCGGACCGGCGCTGGTCGGCGGCGTGATCATCTCGATCGTGGCCTGGGCGATGCATGTGATCCTGCCGGACGACAAGGACTGACGCGGCACGGATGAACGCGGCACGGATGCCGCACTGACTTGACGCGGCCCGGACGGGCCGACGCGGTACGGACTGACGCGGCACGTAGGGAAAGGCGGAAGGGCGGGAGGGCGGAAGCCGCGTCACCGGCCGGCCGGCGGAGGGTCGTACCCGACCGTGTTGGCGGCCAGCTCCTCCGGGGTGATCTCCGTCGACCAGCCCTCCGGGGGCTCCTGGTACGGGCTGCACGCCCCGCAGGCGGCGCAGGTCCAGCGGCCGTGGATGCCGTGCACGATGGCGCCGCAGCCGGCGCACGTGTCCGTGGTGTAGTACGGCGGTTCACCGGGCAGGGCCGGCGACCGCCATGGGTACGGAGGGTCCGGGGACGCGCCGGCGGAGAACTCATCCATGCGCCCCAGAGTGCCACGGGCGCGCCCCGGCGCACACCTTGTCGGCGTGACGCGTCGCGCCGCGTTCCGCGCGCCGGTCAGCCCGGGGCGGGCCCGGGACAGCGGCCCGGGAAGACATCGACAGGACGGCCGAACCGCCGGTGTCGGTATGCCGTCCGTAGTCACCCGTCGTCATCCGTCGTCATCCGTCGACAAACAGACAAGGCACGGCACATGTAAGTGACTTGGCGACACGGAGATTCAAGGACCGGTACGGCCCGACGCCGCCCGAACGCACCGCAGTGACAGGCCCGCGGCCGAACCACGACAGGCCCGCGGCCGAACCACGACAGGCCCACGGCAGCGCGAAGGCGGCTCAAGCCTCCCCCCTCATGGCTTGAGCCGCCGCGGTCCGCGAGAAGAAGAACCGCGCGACCAAGGCTAGTTGACTCTACGTCAGTGTCCAATCACCCTGGCGGCACAGCCCTATCGACTTATTTATAGTTCCTCTACGGTCGGTGGCGGACCTCCCGGGGAGACGGCATGGATCTGACCCTGTTGCGCACCTTCGTCACCGTCCACCGGGCGGGCTCCTTCACCCGCGCCGCCGCCCTCCTGGGCCTCTCCCAGCCGGCGGTCACCGGGCAGATCCGCACGCTGGAGCGGCAACTCGGGCACCCGCTCTTCCTCCGCCGGGCACGCGGCGTCACCCCCACGACGCTCGGCGACGAACTGGCACACCGGATCGCCCCGCACGTCGACGCCCTGCTGGAGATCACCGAGTCCGGGCTCGACGAGCAGTGGCCGCACCGCACCCTCCACCTGGCGGGACCGCCGGAGTTCACCGCGCTGCGCGTGCTGCCCGCGCTGAGCCCGCTGATCATCCAGGGGCTCACCGTGCGCGCCGCCCAGGGCATGTCGGAACCGCTCTTCGAGGGGCTCGCCGCCGGCCACCACGAGCTCGCCGTCACCACGTCCCGCCCCCGGGGCCGGCTGCTGACCGCCACCCCGCTCTGCGACGAGGAGCACGTCCTGGTCGCGGCGCCGCGCTGGGCGGCCCGGCTCGGCGGCGCGGCCGTCGTCCGCGACAAGGGCGTGGCCGTCCTGGAGCACCTGCCGGTGGTGGAGGTGGACGAGAGCCTGCCGTTCGTCAGCCGCTACTGGGCCGCCGTCTTCGACAGCAAGCCCGTCACCACCGGTGCCGTCATCGCCCCCGACCTACGGGCGGTGCTGTCCTGCGTCATCGCGGGCGCCGGCATCGCGGTCCTGCCCCGCTACCTCTGCGAGGACGCGTTGGACACCGGGGAGGTAGTCGCCCTGCTCAACCCGCCGGTGCCGCCGCTGCGCACGTACTTCCTCGTCGTCCGGACCGGCACGCTGGCCCACCCGCATCTGGCCCGGGCACACGAGTGGTTGCTGCGCGCCGCCGTTTCCTGGTGAGGAAGGGGTTTCGCGACGGGTGTGACGCGGCAGATGTCGCTTATGACCGTACGACCGGTGGTCAAACGCACCGCCCGCGCCATTCTGCTGGAAGGCGAGCCGGGCTCCGGCTCCGGCGAGCTGCACCTCATCCTCATCAAGCGCACCAAACCCGGGGAGGCCCCCTACTGGATCACCCCGGGAGGAGGCGTCGAAGCCGGCGACGAGACCGTGATCGCCGCCCTGCACCGGGAGGTCGACGAGGAACTGGGCGCGAAGGTGGTGGACGTCGTGCCCGCCTTCGTCGACACCGTCCTCCACGTCCCCGACCCCGCCGACCCGGACGACCGGACCGTGCCCGGCGGCGTCAAGGTCCAGCACTTCTTCGTCTGCCGCCTGGCCTCGATGGACCTCGCCCTGCGGCACGGCCCGGAGGTCGACGAACCGCGCGGCACGTACGAGGTCGTCCGGGTTCCGTTCACCCGCGAGGGCATCGCCTCGGTGGAGGTCGTGCCGCCGTCGCTCCGCGACTATCTGCTCGAGAACGTCGAGGGGGTGCGGGCGCTGCTCGCCGACGATCTGGGGTAGGGCCTCTCGCCTTTTGAGCCTTTTCGACCCTTTGAGGTCTTTGGAGACTTTGAGGTCTTTGAGGTCTTTGAAGCCGGCGTCCGGGGCGGATCCGGGGAGGCCGCTCAGGGGCGGCCGGCGGCGGTCCCGAAGTAGTCGCCGCCCTTCCGGCGGCTGCCGGCCGCCGGAAGGGCGGGTTCCCCGGCCCCGCCGGCCCCTCCGGTCCCACCCTCCCGGGCCCGGATCAGCAGGGGGATGTACTTGCCGCAGTGCACGTACGCCTCCTCCACGGTGATCTCCACCCAGACCGGGGTACGGCGGCCGGGCGCCACCTCAACCGGCAGGCCGGGGTGGGCGGTCCGCATCTCGGCGTCCTCCACCACCCTGGCGCGACCGTTGACGTGGAGGCCGACGCGGTCGCGGAAGAAGTCGACGAGCAGGATGCCGACCCGGGGGTTCTCCTCGATGTTGCCCAGGCTCGCGAGGACCCCGTTGCCCCGGTACTCGGGATAGGCGAGGGTCCGTTCGTCCAACACCCTGAGGAACCCGGGCGGCCCGGCCCGGAAGCTGTTGTCGCAGGCCCCGCTCGCGTCGGCGGTGGCCAGGAAGAACATCTCCTGCCGGGCCAGGAACTCCCGCATGGCGGAGTTGACGTGGGCGAGCGTCTGCTCGGCGTAGAAACGGTCGGCGCGCTCGACGGTGCCGAACCGCTTCTGCAAGGCGTGCTCGCCCGCGCTGCCGGGGCGTGGAGCCGACGGCTCCGCCAGCGCCGTCCCGTCGGTCACGGCGGGCCCGTCCGTCACCGCGCACCCGTCCGGAGCCGCGAGCCCGTCAGACACAGCGGCTTCACCCGTCACCGCGAGCGTGTCCGTTGCTGCGAGTCCGTCCGTCGCAGCCCGCCCGCTCGTATTCGCCCGCTCCTCCGCATCCACCCGCTCGTCCGCCCGCATCAGCCTCTCGCCTCCGCCAGAAGTCCGTCGTTCCCGTCATGGCGTATTCGATGGGTCGGGATGCCGGCCCCGACCAGGGTGTCCAGGCCGCTGCGGATCATCCCCGGCGGCCCGGAAAGGTAGGCGTCGTACGCGTTCCACGGTCCGTACGCACGGACGACGTGCGGCAGTTGACCGCTGAGGGCGCTCGTCGGGCCGTCGGAGACCACCGGCCGTACGGACAGCCAGGGGTGGGTGCGTTCCAGGTCCCGCATGGTGTCCATGTCGTAGAGGTCGCCGGCGTGCCGGGCGCCGTAGAACACCTCGACGGGCCGGCGGCCGCCGTGCTCCGCGACGTCCTCGACCAGCGCCTTGATCGGGGCGATGCCGGTGCCGCCGCCGAGGCACAACAGCCCGTTGTCAGTGGTGTGGTCCACAATCATGGAACCGGCGGGAGGACCGAGTCGCAGGACGTCCCCGGGGCGGGCGCGGTGGACCAGCGCACCGGACACCCAGCCGGCGGGGACGGCCTTGACATGGAGGGAGAGCAGTCCGTCCGGGCGGGGGGCGGAGGAGAAGGAGTAGTGCCGCCACACGCGCGGCCACCAGGGGGTTTCGACGCTGGTGTACTGGCCGGCGAGGAAGGGGTACGGCTGGTCGGGGCGCAGGGTGAGCACGGCGATGTCCGGTGTGCGGAGTTCGTGCCCGACGATCTCCGCGTGCCACCAGGGAGGTGAGCCCGGTTCGTCCTCGGCGGCGGCGTCGATCATGGTCTGGGAGACCACCGTGTAGACCCGCACCCAGGCGGCCTCCGCCGCCGGGCTCCAGGTGCGGGTGGCGTAGCGGGCGAGAGCGCCGATGAGGCTCTCGCCCACGGCGGGGTAGTGCTCGGGCCGGGTTCCGTACTTGCGGTGGCCGCGCCCGAGCGGGCAGAGGTACGCGGTGAGGGCCGCCGGGTCGTCGGCGTGCCGGGCCGCCGTCAGCAGGGCTTTGAAGAGCCGGTCGCGTTGGGCGTCCATGGCAGGGGGGAACAGGTCGCGCAGTTGGGGGTGATGGAGGAAGAGCAGCGCGTAGAAGTGCGAGACGACCGTGTCGGCGATCGGTTCGATCTCGGCCAGGGTGCGGCGGATGAGGGCACTGTCCGGGGTGGCGTCATCAGCGGCGCCATCGGCGCTGCCGGCTGCGCCGGTCGCCTCCGGCGGGGGAACTGTGGCGGTCGCTGGGGTGGCTGTGGCCCTCGGCGTCGGCGGAGGGACTGTGGCGGCCGACGGAGCGGCTGCGGCGGTCGCTGGGGTGGCGGTCGGCGTCGGCGGGGCGGCCGCGGCGATCGGCGGGACGGGTGTGGCGGCCGGTGTACGGGACTGGGCACCGCCGTGCGGCTCCTCCGCGCTCCGACCGTGCCCGAAGGGGGCGGGAGCGTTCGGGGGGCCGCCGGACTCGGTGACGGCGGGCGGGCGCGCCAAGTGAAGTGTGCCGCCGCCCCGTTGACCGACACCACCGGCAGCAGCGCCGGCACGGGCAACCGGTCCCGGCGCTCTGGGACCGCCGACCGGCGTGCGGGTCGGATCGGCAGCCGGTAAGGGCGCCGTCCCCGCGACGTCGGTGTGCGGTTGCGGGTGGCCGCCGGGACGCTGCGGACCGTCGTCCACCGCCGCCCGGTGCCCGGTGCCGTAGCCGGTGCCGATCTCGGCACCGAAACCGACGTCGTCGCGGAAGCGCCCGGTGGAGGTGCCACTCCAGGCACCGGGCACGTCGGTACGGCCGACGCCGGACAGGTTGGCATGCCCGCTGCCCGGCACGCCGGTATGGCCGGTGCCCCGCACGGCCGTACGACCGGTGCCGTGCATGTTGGTCCGGCCGGTGCCGGATACGTCGGCGTGCCCGGTACCCGGCACGTCGGTACGACCAGCGCCCGACATGTCGGTACGCCCGCTGCGCGACACGTCGGTAAGGCCGGTACCGGGCACCCCGGTACGCCCGCCGGTTACGCCGGCATGCCCGGCGCCCGGCACGTCGGTACGACCAGCGCCCAACACGTCGGTACGCCCGCTGCGCGACACGTCAGTACGCCCGGCGCCCGGTACGTCCGCAAGGCCACTGGGCGCGTCCGTACAGCCAGCAGGCACGTCCGTACAGCCAGCAGGCACGTCCGTACGGCCACCGGGCGCGTCCGTACAACTGCCAGACGCGTCCGTACGACCGCCAGACGCCTCCGTACGGCCGGTGCCGGCCCCGGCGGTGCGGCCAGGCCCGACCCCGGCCGCACCGCCGGCCCCGCCGCGTACGCCCCGGGCGTCCTCCCCGGCGGCGCGGCGCGGGCCGTCGGCGGCGGGGCGGGCATGCCCGGCCGGGGTGCTTGGTTCCGGGGCGGTGCGGCGGCGGGTGCCGGCGCGCAAGGCGCCGCGGACGGCGGTGGTGGCGTCGGGGCGACGGGGGGTGTCCGGGCCGGGGAAGTCGCCCGGGAGGGGTGGGTCCCGGTGCTCCTGGGCGGTGGGCCGGCCGTGGGCCGCCGGGGATCCACCGGGTGGGGTGAACCAGCCCCAGTCGCCTCGCCTGCCGGGTGCGCCGCCTTCGGGCGACGGACGGCTCGGAGCGTCCATTCGTCTCTCGCCTCGACCATCTCTCGTCGGTCCACGCCGCCCGGCCGAGCCGAGCGTGCCCGCGATCCCCTTGGGGTGATGGGGTGTTCGGTGCCGGGTAGCATGCCAGCCCGCGCTCACGCCACGACCGTTTCACGGAACTTCGGGCGGCGGAGGGCCGGTTGCGGTTATGGTTCCCGGTTCGAACGGACGGTTGGGCGACGGACGGTCGACGCACGGGCGGTCCGCCGACGCGGAGGCCGGATCCCTACCCACGGGCCGGCTCCCGGCGCGCTCGTGGCCGGGGTCACCCGCGCCCGTCCGCGACCAGTGCGTAAGCCTCCCTGAGGTCAAGGCCGTTGTACGCGAGCGAGGCGACGTCGCGGACGTGGTGGTCGGCGTTCACCGCGACGGACACCGGGACGGCGGCGAAGAGCCGGGCGTCGGACATCGAGTCGCCGTACGCGACGCAGTCCGCGCGCGTCAGCCCGTACGCGGCGCAGAGCTCGTCCGCGATCCGCACCTTCGCCTCGGCGTTGAGGATGCCCGCCGGGTCCACCGGCTCGCGGAACGGGATCGCCGGCCACCGCGAGCCGCGGGTGGCGTGGGCGCCCCAGCCCGTGAGGCGTTCCACGAAGAACTGGGGGGACAGCGAGATGACCGCACAGCGCTCGCCCCGGGCCTCGATGTCCGCCCAGACGTCCTTGATCCCTTCCAGCCACGGCGCGTTCTCGAAGGCCGCGCTCACCACGGCGTCCGTCAGGGCCTCGCCCCACAGCGCGCAGGCGGCCGCCGCGAAGCCGGCCGGGTCGATCAGCCCGTCGAAGAAGTCCCGTTCCAGGGCGTCGATCTCGCGCTCGCAGCCGAGTTGCCGGGATATCTCGATCGCCGCCGCGGAACCGTGCAGGAGAGTGCCGTCGAGGTCGAACAAGTGCAGTCTGCTCATGCCGGGAAGCGTAGGTCGGGGGGCGGGGCGCCTCCGAGGGAATATCCCCGGGGGCGGCCCCGCCCCGCTCAGCCCCGCCCTGTCCGGCCGGCCGGCCCCGTCAGCGTCCTACCGCGACGGCCTGCCGGGCGTCGGAGGTACCGGGGGCGCCGGAAGCCGCCCCGGCGGCGCGGTCCGCGGCCGCCGTCCGCCGCGCCAGGGCCGCCGAGACGACGGCGAGCACCAGAGCACCGGCGGTCATCGCCGCGCCGGCCCAGGCCGGTGTCGTGTAGGCGAACCCGGCGGAGATGATCAGGCCGCCGAGCCAGGCCGCGATGGCGTTGCCCAGGTTGAAGGCGCCGATGTTGCCGGCGGAGGCCAGGGTCGGGGCGGCGGCGGCCTGGTCGAGCACCCGCTTCTGGAGCGGCGGCACGGTCGCGAAGCCGAACCCGCCGATCAGCGGCAGGGCGATGGCCGTGGTGACCTTGTTCTCGGCGGCCAGCGGCAGCAGTGCGAGAGCGAGGGTGAGCCCGCCGAGCGCCGTGAAGAGCATGGGCATCAGGGCGCGGTCGGCGAACCGGCCGCCGATGAGGTTGCCGCCGAACATCCCGAAGCCGAACAGGACCAGCAGCCAGGTCACGGACGAGGGCGCGTACCCGACGACGTCCGTGAGCACCGGTGCCATGTAGGTGCTGAGGGTGAAGACGCCGCCGAAGCCGAGCACGGTCATGGCCATGGCGAGCAGCACCTGCGGGTTGCGGAAGGCGGCGAGTTCGCCGGAGACCGGTACGCGTTCGGGGTGCGGCAGCCGCGGCACGAGGGTGGCGATGCCCAGCATGGCGAGCAGCCCGAGGCCGGCGATGACACCGAAGGTGACGCGCCAGCCCGCGCTCTGGCCCAGCAGGGTGCCGAACGGGACGCCGACGATGTTGGAGACCGTCAGTCCCGTGAACATCATCGAGATGGCGCCGGCCTTCTTCTGCGGGGCGACGAGCCCCGCAGCGACGATCGCGCCGATGCCGAAGAACGCGCCGTGCGCGAGGGAGGCGACGATCCGGCCGGCGAGCATCAGGCCGAAGACGGGGGCGACGGCGGACAGCGCGTTGCCCGCGGTGAACAGGCCCATCAGGGAGATCAGCATCTTCTTGCGGGAGACGCGGCTCCCGAGGATCGCCAGGATCGGGGCGCCGACGACGACGCCGAGCGCGTAGCCGGTGGTGAGCCAGCCGGCGGTGGGGACGGAGACGTGGAATTCCTCCGCCACCTCGGGGAGCAGGCCCGAGGTCACGAATTCGGTGGTGCCGATACCGAAGGCGCCTATGGCGAGCGCCAGCAGGGCGAGGGGCATGAGGGGGTTCCTTGGGTCGGGGGAGGGCTTGCGGTCCGTCGGGACAGGTCGGATACGCGCCGGGTGGGTGTCGGGTACGCGCCGCGTCCGGGACGTCGTCGGCCCGGAGCGCGGGAACGGGCGGGGCGGGCGGGTGGTGCGCACCCCGGTCCGTCGGTACGGGCGCCGGGCCGGGCAGGCCGTCGGCGGCCCGGCGCCCGTGTACGCGACCGGACTGCCCGCCGGTCCATGCGCGCAGCTCCAACCGGCGTCCACAATAATTGCAGACGCGCTTTACTTGCAAGCGCCGACTATTGCGCTGCCGCGATATCCTGGTAACGGCGGCCCCAAGACCGCACACGCGGCGGACACACAGCCGCACCCGCACCGACACCGACACCGACACCCGTGCGCAACGTCGCCGACCGACGGACGACCGACGGACGACCGAACAAGGAGGGCCCCATGTCCCGCACCCTGGACCCCGCACTGGCCGGCCTGGCACAGGGCTGGTGCGCCCTCTCCGCGCTGCACGGCCGGATCGAGGCGCACATCGAGCGTGCGCTCCAGGCCGCGCACGGCCTGAGCGTCCGCGAGTTCTCGGTCATGGACGTGCTGAGCCGGCAGCACAGCGGCGAGGGCGGCCACCTGCGCATGAACGAGGTCGCCGACGCGGTGGTGCTCAGCCAGAGCGCCACGACGCGCCTGGTCAACCGGCTGGAGGATCGCGGCCTCCTGACCCGCTACCTGTGTCTCACCGACCGTCGCGGCATCTACACCGACGTCACCGAGGCCGGGCTCGCGCTGCTGGCCGAGGCCCGTCCGACCAATGACGCGGCCCTGCGCGAAGCGCTCCGGGAGGCCGCCGCCAGGCCCGAACTCGCCCCCCTCGTCGCCGCCGTGGAATCCCTCGCTCCCGTCTCGTGACGATTCCCACGGCCACATGACGACCCCCGCGCCGGCCCTCGTGCCGACGCGGACCGGCACATAAGGTCGCGATCATGAGCGACATCGAGTTCCGGCGCGCGACCGCCGACGACATCCCCGCCATCGTGGCCATGCTGGCCGACGACCCGCTCGGCTCCCGTCGGGAGACACCCGACGACCTGGCCCCTTACCTGGAGGCGTTCCGCACGCTGGACGCCGACCCGCACCAGCAGCTGATCGTCGCCGTCCGGGACGGCCGCACCATAGGCACCCTCCAGCTCACCGTCATCCCCGGCCTCTCCCGGCGCGGCTCCAAGCGCGCGCTCGTCGAGGCGGTCCGCGTCCACGCCGACGAGCGGGGCAACGGCGTCGGGGGCCGGTTCATGCGGTGGGCCATCGAGGAAGCCCGCCGCCAGGGGTGCGTACTGCTCCAGCTCACCTCGGACGCGACCCGGGTGGAGGCGCACCGCTTCTACGAGCGGCTGGGCTTCGAGGCGTCGCACCTCGGCTTCAAGTACCACCTCTGAGCCGCCCGGATCCGGCGGCCCCTCAGCCCCCGCCGCTTTACAGGGCGCGCCCCCGGGTCCGCTCCCGGTGCGCCTTCTGCCGGCACGCCCCGCCGCAGTAGCGGGCGGGCCGTCCGGTGCGGGCGGTGGGCAGCGCGGCCCCGCACACCGGGCAACCTGTTTCGTTACGCCGAACCGGCGCCGGAGCGGGGAGTTTCGTCACGTTGCGGCCCGGCCGCAGGGCATCGCACATCAGGGCCGTCATCCGCCCCGGCTCGCCGTGCGAGCCCCGCCGCTGCTCCATCGAGAGGCAGCCCAGCAGCAGGACCAGCACATCGTCGAGCGCGACGTCCCGCCGTACGGCACCGGCCAGTTGGGCACGGTCGAGCAGGACGGACAGCGCCTCGCGGAAATCCCGCTCCACTCCCGGCGACGGGTCGAAGCGGCCCTCCGCGCTCGCCTCCAGGGCGTCGCAGAGGCCCTTGTTCCGCACCGACAGGCGGACCACCGACGCCAGGTACCGGAAGAACACCGGACCGGGGTCGGCGGCGTCCGCCAACTCCCGCGCGGTGTCGGTGAAAAGCCGCACCCGGTCCACGACAGTCGCCCTGAACAGCGCTTCCTTGGACGGGAAATGGCGGTACACGGTACCCGTGCCGACCCCGGCCCGACGCGCGATCTCCCCCAGCGGGACGCTCAACCCCGCTTCCTCGAAAGCAGATCGGGCCGCCTGGAGCACCAGCTGACGGTTGCGGCGCGCGTCCGCCCGAAGCGGACCCGGGCGGGTGCCGGAGGGGGGCGGAGCGGGGTTCCGCGACATGGTGTGGGCCTCGTGGGGGACTCGTGGCGGGCGGATCGGAAACGGGATGCGGATTCCGATTCTAGCGCGGTGGATCAAGTGGGCTCCCCAGGCGGATCGGCCCGAAAGGGCCGCCGAACGCCGCGCCGAACGCCACCGAGCGCCACCGAACGCCCATGGCAAAATCAGCGGGTGCAGATCGGGATGCTGGGTCCGTTCGAGGTACGCGCGAACGACGGCGCCTTGGTCGACGTGCCGGGCGCGCGGCTGCGCGCGCTGCTCGCCGCCCTCGCGCTCCGACCGGGCCGGGTGGTACCGAAGGCGGCGCTCGTCGACTGGATCTGGGGGGAGAACCCGCCCTCCGACGCGGCGAACGCCTTGCAGCGGCTGGCCTCCCGGCTGCGGAAGGCACTGCCGGACGGCGACGCGGTCGAAGGCCGGACGGACGGCTACCGGCTGGCCGTGGACCCTGACGCCGTCGACGCCGTGCGGTTCGAACGCCTCGTCACCGCCGCCCACGCCCGTACGGAACACACCGCGAACCCCCACACGCCGCACCCCCGTACAACGGCCACCCGCGCAGCGGACACCTCCGAGCGCGCCCGCCTCCTGCGCGAGGCCCTCGGACTCTGGCGCGGCGCGGCCCTCCAGGACGTCCCCCTGCGGGACAGTGCCGCGTTCGACGCCGCGGCCGGCCGGCTGGAGGCGCTCCGCCTGGCCGCCGCGGAGGACCGGTTCGACGCGGAGATCGCCCTCGGGCGGGGCGCGGAGACGGTCCCGGAGCTGACGGACCTGGTGGCCGCGCACCCGTTGCGGGAACGGTTCGCCGCCGCGCTGATGCGCGCCCTCGCCGCCGCCGGCCGCGACAGCGAGGCGCTGCTGGTGTACGAGCGGACGCGGGAGGCCCTCGCCGACGCGCTGGGCGCCGACCCCTCCCCTGACCTGGCCGCCCTGCACGTCGCGCTGCTGCGCGGCGAGGCGGCGCGGCGCGAGGAGACCCCGAAGACCAACCTGCGCGCCGAGCTGACCTCCTTCGTCGGCCGGGACGCCGACGTCACCGCCGTCCGGGAGCTCGTCGCCGGGCACCGGCTCACGACGGTGCTGGGCCCGGGCGGTTCGGGCAAGACCCGGCTGGCCGCGGAGACCGCGCGCACACTGCTCGGCGAACTGCCGGACGGAGTCTGGCTGGTGGAGCTCGCCGCCCTCGGCCCGGGCGGCGACGTCGCCGACGTGGCGCACTCGGCGCTCGCCGGGCTCGGCCTCCGGGACGCCCTCCTCGGCGGCCCCCCGAACGCGGAACCGGCGGACCGGCTCGTCGCCGCGGTCCGCGACCGGGAGGCGCTGCTGATCCTGGACAACTGCGAGCACGTCATCGAGTCCGCGGCGGTCTTCGCCCACCGGCTGCTCGGCGAGTGCCGACGGCTGCGCATCCTGGCGACGAGCCGGGAGCCGCTGGGCATCACCGGCGAGGCGCTGTGGCCCGTCGAACCGCTGGCCCTGCCGGGTGCGGACGCGGACCCGGACACGATCGCGTCGTCCCCCGCCGTCCGGCTGCTGCGCGACCGGGCCGGGGCGGTGCGCCGGGACCTCGCGGCCGACGGCCGCACCCTGACGACGCTGGCGCGCGTCTGCCGGGCGCTGGACGGGATGCCGCTGGCGATCGAACTGGCCGCGGCCCGGCTCCGCACCCTGTCCGTCGACCAGCTCGCCGCCCGGCTCGACGACCGCTTCCGCCTGCTGACCGGCGGCAGCCGGACCGCGCTGCCCCGCCACCGGACGCTGCGCGCGGTCGTCGACTGGAGCTGGGAGCTGCTCACCGACGCCGAACGCGCGGTCCTGCGCAGGCTGGCGGTGTTCGCCGGCGGGGCGAGCCTGGAGGCGGCCGAGTACGTCTGCGCGGACGAAGCGGACGGCGTCCCACGCTATGACGCACGCGAGCGCGAGGGCGTGACCGACCACGGCGACGTCCTCGACCGCGACGACGTCCTCGACCTCCTCACCGCCCTCACCGAGAAGTCCCTGCTGGTCGCCGAGGGCGAGGGCGCCCCGCGCTACCGCATGCTCGGCACGATCAAGGAGTACGCCGCGCGGCGCCTCGCGGAGGCGGGCGAGTCGGAAGCGGCACGCCGGGCGCACCTGGCGTACTTCACCAGGCTCACGGAGACCGCCGACGCGCACCTGCGCCGCGCCGAGCAGCTCGACTGGCTGGCCGCGCTCGACGCCGAGCACGACGACATCGTCGCGGCGCTGCGCGGCGCGCTCGCGGCCGGCGAGGCGCAGGCAGCGATGCGGCTCGCGGCGGGCGCGGGCTGGTACTGGTGGCTCAGCGGGCACAAGGCCGAGGGCCATGAGCTGGTCACGGCCGCCGCCGCGGCGCCCGGCGCGGCGGACGACGAGGTCCGGGCGATGGCGTACGGGCTGGTGGTGCTGTTCGTGAGCGGCGGGCAGGGCGACGAGCGCCACGCGGAGCACTGGATCCACGAGGCGTACCGGCTCGGCCGGAACGGGCACCACCGCTACCCGCTGCTGAGACTCGTCGACCCGCTCGAACGCATGCTGCGGGCGCCCGACGCGGCCCTGTCCGCGTTCGAGCCGCTGCTCGACGACGAGGACCCGTGGGTACGCGCCCTGGGCCGCTGGCACCTGGGCAAGATGCGGGTCATGCTGGGCCACGGCGGGCGGGAGGCGGACGCGTACCTGGAGGGCGCCGTCGCCGAGTTCCGGGCGCTGGGCGAACGGTACGGGATCTCGATCGCCCTGACCGAGCTGGCGGAACGCATCGCCGTGCGCGGGGAGTTCGCCGCCGCGTGCGCGCACTACGAGCAGGCGATCGCCGCCGTCACCGAGGTCGGCGCCACCGAGGACGTCATCCGGATGCGGGCCCGGCAGGCCCGCCTGTACCGGCTGCTCGGCGACGAGGAGGCCGCCGCGGCGGCCCTCGCCGAGGCGCGGCGCCGCGCGGAGCGGGTGACCTGGCCGGACGCGCTGATCGACCTGGCCCTGGCACAGGCCGAACTCGCCCGGTGGCGGGGTGACACGGAGGAGGCGCGCCGGCAGCTCGGCACCGCGACGGCCCTCTGGGGCGATGAGGCGGAGCAGGCGAAGGTCCGCGCGGGGCGCCACGATCTGCTCGCCTACCTCACCGACGACCTCGACGAGTCGCGGTCGCACCGCGCGGCGGCCTGCGCGGCGGCGGCCGAGGCGGGGCTCACGCCGCTGGTCGCTCAGGTGCTCGTCGGGGTCGCGGACCTGGCGCTGCGCCGCGGCGACCACGCGCAGGCGGCGCGGCTGCTCGCGGCGAGCGCCGCCGTCCGCGGGCTGCCGGACCGCTCCCATCCCGACGCGACCCGGATCGAGCGGGTGGCACGGGAGCGGCTCGGCGAGACGGGATTCGCGGCGGCGGCTCGGGAGGGAGCCGCGGCGGGGGCGGAGGACGGCGGCTGGATGCGGCTGGCGGAGGCCACGTTGGGGTGAGGCCGCCCGTGCGGCCGGCGGGGAGCACATTGAGGCGGGGCCGCCCGTGCGGCTGCCCGGAGACCATGTTGCGGTGGGGGCCGCCCGTGCAGTTGCCGGGGCCGCGTTGAGGCGAGGCCGTCCGTGCCAGTGCCGGAGCCACGCCGGCGTACGGCCGGCGGAGGCCGAGCCGCCGTGCGGCCGCCGTATGCCACACCGCGCGAATCCGCCGGTCAGGCCCGCTTCTTGAACGTCGCGACCGCCCACGCGTACCCCAGCACCGCGAACCCGACGCACCAGGCCACCGCCGCGGCCGCGTCGCCGCCCGACGGGTGCCCCGCCAGGAGCCCGCGCAGCGTCTCGATGATCGGGGTGAAGGGCTGGTACTCGACGAACTGCCGCACGCCCGTGCCCATCGTGTCCGCGGGTACGAACGCGCTGCTCAGGAACGGCAGCATGATCAGCGGGACGGTGGCCATGCCCGCCGACTCCACGGTCTTCGCGGCCAGCCCCAGGGCGACGGTGAGCCAGCCGGCCGAGAAGCCGAGCAGCAGGATCATCCCCACCACGCCGAGCCAGTCGAGGGCGCCCGCCCCCGGGTCGAAGCCCATCGCGAAGGCGACCCCGACGATGGCCGCGCAGGCGACGAGGCAGCGCAGCGTGGTGATGACGACGTGGCCGGTCAGGACGGCGCCCCTGGAGACGTCCATGACCTTGAACCGGTTGATGACGCCCTTCGTCATATCGGAGTTGACGGCCGCGGCCGTGGTCCCCAGCCCGTAGCTGACGGCCATGACGAGCAGGCCGGGCGTCACGTAGTCGATGTACTTCTCGCCGACGGCGAAGCCGCCGCCGAGCACCTTGACGAACATCAGCATGATGACGATCGGGAACAGGAGCGCCTGGAACACCGTGACGGGGTTCCGCACCGTGTGCTTGAGGTTGCGGCGCAGCATGATCAACGAGTCGGCCAGCGGCGCGGGGAGCGTGGTCACGGAGCGATCGCCTCCTTGCGGGTGTTGTCGGTACGGGTGCGGTCGGTGCGGGCGTTGTCGGTGCGGGAGTTGTCGGTGAGGGCGAGGAAGACGTCGTCGAGGTCGGGCGTGTGGACGGTCAGTTCGTCGGCCTGGACACCGGCCGCGTCGAGCCAGTCGAGGAGTGCGCGCAGTTCGCGCTGGCTGCCGTCGCTGGGGATCCGTAGCGACAGCGTCTCGTCGTCCGCGGGCACGTCGCGCAGGGCGTCGGCGGCGGACCGGTACGCGGCCGGGTCGGTGAACCGCAGCCGCACGTGCCCGCCGGGGATCAGCCGCTTCAGCTCGTCGGGGCTGCCCTCGGCGGCGATCGCGCCGCCGCTCAGCACCGCGATCCGGTCGGCGAGTTCGTCGGCCTCCTCCAGGTACTGCGTGGTGAGGAAGATGGTGGTGCCATCGGCCACCAGTCCGCGGACGATGTCCCACATCGTGCGGCGGCTGCGCGGGTCGAGCCCGGTCGTCGGCTCGTCCAGGAAGATGATCCGAGGGGTGCCGACCAGCGTCATCGCCAGGTCCAGCTTCCGGCGCATGCCGCCGGAGTACGCCGCCGCCGGCTTGTCCGCCGACTCCACCAGGTCGAACCGCTCCAGCAGCCCCGCCACCACCCGGCCGGCGGCGCGGACGCGCTTCAGGTCCGCCATCAGCCGGAGGTTCTCGCGCCCGGTGAGCAGCTCGTCCACCGCCGCGAACTGCCCGGTGACGCCGATGGCCGCGCGGACGTCCTTCGTCCCGGTAGCGACATCGTGCCCGGCGACGCGCACCGTGCCGGCGTCCGCCTTCGCCAGTGTCGTGAGGATGTTGACGGTCGTCGTCTTGCCGGCGCCGTTCGGGCCGAGCAGGGAGAAGACCGATCCCTCGGGGACCTCGAAGTCGATCCCGCCGAGGACTACTTGATCACCGTATGTCTTGCGCAGTCCCGAGACCGCGATCGCCGAACCGTTCATGCCTCCACGGTCGCGGCCGACCCTGACACGCGGCTGTCACGCCCCTGACACGGGCCCTGACACGTGTCTCCGTACGGCGAGGCGGCCGGTGCGCGGGGCCCGCGCACCGGCCGCCTCAGCACTCCTCGGGTCAGCTCCGGACGAGACCGTCCCACTCCGCCCCCGCCGCGGCCAGCACCTCGTCGTCGTCCGCGACCGCGACGCCGAGCGTCCGCAGGCCCGCCGCGAGGGCGGCCAGGGAGTCCAGGACGGTGGCGCGGGAGGCGGCCGTCCCGTAGTGGTTCACCCGGATCATCTCCTTGGCGAGCGCGCCGCCGCCCGCCTGGAGCGGTACGGAGGGGTCGGCCGCCAGGGCCGCCGCGACGACCTCCCGGGCGTCGACGCCCTCGGGCGCGCGCAGCGTGGTCGCGGCGGGCGCCGCGTGCTCGCGCCGGACGACGTACGGGGTGAGGCCGCCCAGCGCGCGGACGCCCGTCCGGGTGGCGCCCCGGGCGGCCAGGTGGCGGCCGATCACCGCGTCCAGCCCGTCGGCCGCGATCCGGTCGGCCGCCTGCTCCAGGGCCAGCATCTCCAACTGGGCGGGGGCGTGCGGCAGTACCGCGCGCCCTCCGTCGATCCAGCGCTCCTTCCAGTCCAGCAGGGACAGGTACGAGCGCCGGGGCGCCTGCTCGTTGGCCGCGATCCGCTCCCACGCGCGGGCGCTGACCGACACCGTGGACACGCCCGCGGGACCGGCCATCGCCTTCTGCCCGCCGATGACGCACAGGTCCACGCCCCACTCGTCGGTGAGCAGCGGTTCGGCGGCCACGGAGGCGACGGCGTCCAGCATCAGCAGCGCGCCGTGCTCCCGCACCACGCGGCCGATCTCGGCGACCGGGTTGGTGTTGCCGGTGGCCGCCTCGGCGTGCACCAGGCTGACGAACTCGATCTCCGGGTGGGCGCGCAGCGCCTCGGCGATCCGCTCCGGGCTCACCGCGCCGCTGAACGGCGCCGACACCGTCACCACGTCGGCGCCGCAGGACCGCAGCCAGCCGCCGAACGTCTCGCCGTACGGCCCGGTGATCACGTTGAGGGCGGTGCTGCCGGGGCGCACGGCCGAGCGGATGCACGCCTCCAGCGGCAGCAGCGCCTCGCCCTGCATGGTGACGACGGTCTCGCGGGTGCGCATCAGCGCCGCGATCTTGTCCTCGATGCGGGCGAAGTGGTCCGCGCCCAGCGGCGCGAGGTCGAGCAGGTCCGGTGCGGTGTTCGCGGTCACGGTGCCTTCCAGGATGTGGTGGCGCCGGTTCACGGCGCCCGCCGGTCTCTGCCCCGACCCTACGCCGGGCCCCACGGGGCCGTACCGAGCCGCCTGGAGGGACCGGTCGGGGGGCGCGCGGCGGGCCGCCGGGACGGACCCGCGCGGGTGCCTGTGGGGCCCGTCGGGACGGACCGCGCCCGAAGCCTGTACCAGCCCGTCGGGACGACCCGCCCGGAGCCCGAACCGGCCCGCCGGGACGGACCGCGCCCGGAACCCGAACCGGCCCGCCGGAACGACCGCGCCCCAAGCCCGTACCAGCCCCGTCGGGACAGGCCGCCCCGAGGCCCGAGCCACCGCCCGGGAGGCCGCTCAGCGCCAGCCGCCCTCCGCCACCCCGCCCGGGATGGCGTCCTCCGGCGCGTACGGCTCCCGGGTGTAGACGAAGCTGCCGAGGTCCAGGTGGCTCACCGTGCCGTCCGGCCGCCGGACGACCCGGAGCGTCTCGCCCGCGAAGTAGTTGTCGAGGCCGGTCCACGTCCCGTCCTCCTCCGGCCGGAACCGCGAGCCGCGCACGCCTCCGCCGGCGAGCGGCGCCAGGTCCAGCGTCCGGCCCGCTCCCAGCCGGAGGAGCATGGCCCGGGGCCCCCAGTACCAGGGGCCGGTGAGCTCCAGCAGCGCGAGGTCCGCGTCCTCGTCCGGGCGCCACGGCTCCGGAATGCGAGGCTCCGCATCGGCGGTGGCCAGCACGAGCCGGGCGGCGAGCGACACGACCTCGGGCATGGACGTCTGGTTGGCGAGGGTGGCGGCCGCCAGGCCCTCCTCCGGGGAGGCGAGCACGGCCCCGACGAACCCCGGCATGGACCCGGCGTGACCGGCCAGGACCCGGCCGTCCACCCGGATCAGCTGGAGACCGAGGCCGTAGGACGCGCTCCAGTCCGCGTTCTGCGGCTCGACCGCGGGCCGCCGCATCTCCGCCAGGGACGCGGCGGAGAGCACCCGCTCGTCGCCCCGCGCCAGGAAGGCGGCGAACCGGCCCAGGTCGGCCGCGGTCGACCAGAGCTGCCCCGCCGGGGCCATCAGGCCGGTCTCCGTGAGGGGTTCCGGAAGGACGACGTCCGCCCAGGGGTGCACGGCCCAGCCCTCCGCGTGGGGGCCCTCCGGCCCGTACGTCGTCCGCTCCATGCCCAGCGGCAGCAGCACCTCGCGGCGCAGGACCGGGTACCAGGGCTCGCCCCGCAGCTTCTCGACGAGCGCGCCGAGCAGGGCGTAACCGGTGTTGGAGTAGTGGTGCAGCTCCCCGGCCCGGTGCCGCTGCGGGCGCTCGCCGAACAGGTCCTCCGGCGCCGGGCGGAGGTCCCCGTCCGTCCGCTCCCACCACGGACCGCGCGACTCCGCGGCCAGGCCGGAGCTGTGGGAGAGGAGTTGGGCGACGGTCGCCTCCCCGCCGGCCGGTGTGTCCAGGTGCCGGCCGAGCGGGTCGCCCAGGTCGAGCAGGCCCTCGTCGCGCAGCCGCAGGACGAGTACGGCGACCAGGGCCTTGGTGATCGACCCGATCCGGTACTGGGTCGCCTCCGGATCGGGCTCACGGCCGTCCACCTCCCCCCGGCCGGCGGCCCACACCGGCCGCCCGTCCCGGACCAGGGCGGCCACCAGGGACGGTGCCCGGCCCTGGACCTGGGTGGTGGCGACGAGGTGCAGGAGCGTCCTGCGGGTCGCGGGCAGCAGGTCTGCGAAACGATCGGTCTCCGTGATGCCGGAAGTGCTCATGGTGCTCTCGTGGTCCCTGGTCATTTCCGCAGCCTAAACAGTCACTTCCCGCCTCGGGCTGGCCTTGACGTCCGCGTCAACGTTTACGGTCGGTTCATGCGGATCGGGGAACTGGCCGAACGGGCCGGCATCAGCACGCGCGCCCTGCGGCACTACGAGTCGCTCGGGCTCCTGCCCGCCCGTCGCGCGGGCAACGGGTACCGCGACTACGACGAGGCCGACCTGCGGCTGCTGCGCCAGATCCGTACGCTCCAGGACTTCGGCTTCGGCCTGGAGGACACCCGTCCGTTCGTCGAGTGCCTGCGCGCCGGCCACCCCGCCGGGGACTCGTGTCCGGCGTCCCTGGAGGTCTACCGGCGCAAACTCGCCGAGTTGGACGAGTGCATCGAGCGGCTGGCGCAGGTCCGCGCCGAGGTGAGCGCGCAACTGGCCCGCGCCCAGCGGGCACGCGCCGCGCTGGAAGCGGAGGCCGACCTCCCGGGCGGCCCGCCGCCGCGCTGCGAACTGACGCCGTGCGACGCGGGGCGCGCAAGCCACGCGAGCCACGCCTGAACACCCCACCCCTCCCCACCCCCTCCCACGCACCCGGAATCCCTCACTCACGGAGGATCGGCTTCCCATGCCCACAACCACCGCCACCCCGGTCACCCCCGTCACCGACGCCACCTTCCACGACGAGGTCCTCGCCGCCGACCTGCCCGTCCTCGTGGAGTTCACCGCCGACTGGTGCGGCCCCTGCCGCCAGATCGCCCCGGTCCTCGCCGAACTGGCGACGGCCGAGGCGGGCCGGCTGAAGGTCGTCGCGCTCGACGTGGACTTCAACCCCGCGACGGCCGCCGCCCACCGCGTGCTGTCGGCCCCGACCCTGACGCTGTTCCGCTCCGGCGAGCCCGTCCTGACCCTGGTCGGCGCCCGTCCTCTGCGCCGCCTGCGGCAGGAACTCGCGGCCGAGCTGCCCTGGATCGCCCCCAGCTGACGCAGCGGTTCACCACACGGGCCGCAGGGGCGGCGGCTCGTCACCGCCCACGACACGGACGAGCCGGGCGAGTTCGGCGTGGAGGACGGGCAGGTCGGGCCCGTCGGACCGGTCGCCGAGCTCGGCCTCCAGCCGGTGCATGACGCGCCCGGCGACGGCCAGATGGGCGTGGGCCGGCTCGGTGAGGACGACCAGCCTCCGCCGCCCGCCCGCCGGATGCGGCTCCCTGCGGACGTAGCCCGTCTTCTCCAACTGGTCGACGAGCTGCCCCGCCGCCTGTTTCGTCATTCCCAGCCGTTCCGCGAGCTCACTGGCGGTGGCGCCCTCGCCGCGCAGGACCTGGAACGCCATGCCGTGCACGGGCCGCAGGTCCCCGTAACCCGCCTGCGCCAGCCGCGCGTTGAACTCCCCGAGCAGGAGCTGGAAGCCCATGCCCAGCAGGAAGGTGAGTTCGAGGCCGGGGAAGGGGTCGGCGCGGCTGATCGGGTCGTCGGTCACGGAAACATGCTGACACACGACAGTAAAGCTGCTTTACTCATCCGCACCAGGGGCGAGTAAAGCTGCTTTACTCACTCTCGCGCCGCCTTCCCATCCCGACCCTCGGAGAAACGCGATGCACGCCATCACCCCGTCCCCCGACCGCACGACCACCACCCCCAACGCCGTCATGACGCACCTCGCCGCCCCCAGCGTCGGCAGCGCCGAACTCAGCACATGGCGCGTCCGGATGGAGGCGGGCGCCGCAGGCCCGGAACACGTCATGGACCGCGAGCAGGTGTGGACGGTACTCAGCGGCGCGCTCTCCTTCACCGCCGACGGGACCACCACGACCGTGCCCGCGGGCGGCGCGGCCGTCCTGCCGCCCGGCGTGCTGCGCCAGGTGCGCGCGGCGGACGACGCGGGCGCCGAGGCGATCGTCGCCATGCGCGCCGACGGACAGGTGTCCATACCGGGCCAGCCGGGCTCGCGCGCGCTCCCCTGGGCCGTCTGACCCCCGCCCTCACCAGGCCCGTCCTGACGCTCCCGCCCCTCACGGGATGAGCGCCCCGCCCCTGCCCGTCCGAGCGCCTGCCTTCACCGCCGGCGATCAACCCTGCCGGTCGGAAGCGGCCGAGGTGTCGCGGACCGGCATGACGAGCGTCGTGAAGCTCCCCTGGTCGGCCGAGCGCACGACGACCGGGCCGGCGGAGGACGCGATCTCCAGCAGCACGTCCGGGCCGACACCCGCGTCCAGGGCCGGCAGGAGCACCGCCGGATCGAAGGCGACGCGCAGCGGCGGCCCGGTGCACCCGGCGCGCAGGGTGACGCCGGCGGTTCCCCCGCCGATCTCCCCGCTGGTGAGGACGAGTTCGTCGCACTCCGCGCGCAGCAGTACGGAGCCGGGACCGCCGCCGGCCGTCCGGTCGGCGCCCAGCGCGGGGCCGTCGAGCACGGACACCGCGTCGACGAGCGGCAGTCCGGCGTCCCTGAGCCGGCGGACGCCCCGGTGGGGGCCTCACACGGCGCAGCAAGCCCCGCTCGTCCGCCCGGAGTTGTGGCAGCACGCCGCTCCCACCGGCCCGGCCGGCCCCTCAAGCTCCTCCAGGAGCTCCCGCAACGTCTCGACGAACCGGTCCCGCTTCTCGTTCGACAGCGGACCCAGCAGGCGCCGCTCGGTCGCGAGGTGTTCCGGGAGCGCCCGGTCGATGAGCTCGCGCCCCTCGTCCGTCAGGGAGACGCGGACGCCGCGCCCGTCCTCCTCGTTGGGGGTGCGGACCACCAGGCCACGCCCCTCCAGGCGGTCGAGGCGCTGGCTGATCGCGCCGGAGGTGACCATTCCGGCCCGCATCAGCTCGGTCGGCGTCAGGCGGTGCGGGGGCGCGCTGCGGCGCAGGGTGGCGAGGACGTCGAACGAGGCCCTGTCGAGGCCGTGGGCGGCGAAGGTGCGCCCCAGTTCGGCGTCGACCACCCGCTTGAGCCGGCTCAGCCTGCCGAACACGGCCATGGGCGAGACGTCCAGGTCGGGCCGCTGGGCGGCCCACTGTTCCAGCACGAGGTCGACATGATCTGCCACGTATCCACCCTAGCAATGCCTTAGCGGTGAGGTAGATCACCTCACCTCCGCGATCAACTTAGCTTAGCGGTGAGCTAATTTATCTTCGTGCTAAGCAAACGACTGCGTGTCCTCCTCCTCACCGCGCTCGCCCCGGCCCTCTGGGGCACCACCTACTACGTCACCACCGAGTGGCTGCCTCCGGGCCGCCCGCTGCTGGCGGCGGTCCTGCGGGCGCTGCCCGCCGGCCTGTTCCTGGTGGCCCTGACCCGACGGCTGCCGCGCGGCGACTGGTGGTGGCGCGCGCTCGTCCTCGGAACGCTCAACATCGGCGCCTTCTTCGCCCTCCTCTTCGTCGCCGCCTACCGCCTCCCCGGTGGCGTCGCGGCCACCGTCGGCTCCGTACAGCCCCTGATCGCCGCCCTCCTCTCCACCGGCCTCCTCGGCAAACGGCTCACCACCCGCACCCTCATAGCCGGCATCGCGGGCGTCGCGGGCGTCGGCCTGCTGGTCCTCCGGGCCGAGGCGCGGCTGGACGGCGTCGGGGTCGCCGCCGCGCTCGGCGGAGCCCTCCTCATGGCGACGGGCGTGGTTCTCAGCAAGCGCTGGCCGTCCCCGGCGCCCCTCCTCGCCACCACCGGCTGGCAACTGGTGGCCGGCGGAGCGCTCCTCGTACCGGTCGCCCTGCTCGTCGAGGGCCTTCCGCCGGCCGGCCTGACCGCCGGCAACCTGGCCGGGTACGCCTACCTCTCCGCCGTCGGGACCGCGCTCGCCTACGCCCTGTGGTTCCGCGGACTGCGCGAACTCCCCGCCACGGATGTGACGTTCCTCGGCCTGCTCAGCCCGCTCGTCGCCACGGCCATCGGTCTGATCGCCGTCGGGGAGCGGCTCACCGCCCTCCAGTCGCTGGGCGGTCTGATCGTCCTCGGCTCCCTCGTCGCGGCCCAGCTCCGCCCGTCGGCGGCCCGGCGCGAGGCCGCCGCGCCGACCCGCTGACCCGCTTCTTCGACTTCTTCAACAACATCCACAAGGAGAACGACCATGCGCATCACCGTCTTCGGCGCGGCAGGAAACGCCGGAAGCACCATCGCGGCCGAGGCACTGACCCGTGGCCACCAGGTCACGGCCGTGGTCCGGGACGCGGCCCGCTACGACCGGCTGCCCGCCGCGGCGGCCCACCGCACCGGTGACGCCGCCGACCCCGCCGACGTGGCACGGCTGGCCGCCGGCCAGGACGTCGTGGTGAGCGCGGTCCGCCCGGCGCCGGGCCGCGAACACGACCTGGTCACCGCCACCAAGGCACTGCTCGCCGGCGTCGCCGGAACCGGCGCCCGGCTGCTGGTCGTCGGCGGCGCGGGCAGCCTGACCGTGCCGGGCGGCGGCGGACGCACCGTCCTCGACGACCCCGCCTGGGTGCAGGACGCCTGGCGGCCGATCGCCCGGGCGAGCACAGACCAGTACGCCCTCGTCCGCGCCGCCGGCCCCGACGTCGAGTGGACGTACGCCAGCCCGCCGGCCCTGCTGGTGAACGGCGAACGGACGGGCCGCTACCGCTCGGGCACCGACGAGCTGCTGGTCGACGCCGACGGCAACTCGACCATCTCGTACCAGGACTTCGCGGTCGCCCTGCTGGACGAGGCGGAGCGGCCGAGGCACCGCGCGGCGCGGTTCACCGTGGCGTACTGACGCCGGGGAGGCAGTCGGCCGCCGCGCGGGTCACAGCGCCTTGACCGTCCGGTCACAGCACCTTGACGTCCGGTCACAGCACCTTGACCGTCCCGCCGTCGATCACATAGTCCGCGCCGGAGACGTTGCCCGCCACGTCGGACAGCAGGAACGTGATCAGCGCCGCGACCTCCTCCGGCTCGGTGATCCGCCCGGTGGTGATGCCGAACGCCGCCGGCAGGCCCTGGAGGAAGGCGTCGTAGTCCTCGACCCCGGCCGCCGCCGCGACCCGCCCGCCGAAACTCTCCGGCCCCGCCCAGATGCTGGTCCGGACGACGCCGGGGGACACGGTGTTGACGCGCACGCCCCGCGGGCCGAACTCCTCGTTGAGGGACTTCCCGAACGCGGTCAGCGCCGCCTTCGCCGCGCTGTACGCGATGGGACCGACCGCGGGGAGGCGGGAGTTGACCGACGAGACGTTGACGATCGTCCCGCGCCGCTCGAGGAGGCTGGGCAGGGCGAACCGGGAGACACGTACGGCGCTCATGAGGTTGAGGTCGAAGACGCCCCGCCACTGGTCGTCGTCCACGTCGAGGAAGCCGCCCGGCTCGACGTCATCCCCGGCGCCGACGTTGTTGACCAGCAGGTCGATGCCGCCGAGGGCGGTGAGGGCCCGCTCCTCCAGGGTGCGTACGCCCTCGGGCGTGCCCAGGTCGGCGGAGACGGCCACGGCGCCCGTCTCGCGCAGTTCCGGAGTGACCGTCCGGGCCGCTCCGACCACGCGGACACCCTCGGCGACCAGCGAACGGACGGTCGCCAGGCCGATGCCGCGGCTCGCGCCGGTGACGACGGCGGTCTTGCCGGTGAGGTGGAGATCCATGGTTCCTCATCATTCTTGAATTGAAGGTACAAAAAGAGCGCAGGGGAGGCCGACGGGTGAGCGGTCGAGCGACTGGGGCGTGGCGCCGCGCGGACGCGCTGGGGGCCGCTCCCCGGCGGCCGCCCTTCAGAGCGCGTCAGAACACGTCAAATCCCCTCAACGCGCACTTCAGAGGCCGTCGATCACTGCGTCGATCACCCGGTCCAGCCGTTCAGGGCCGTCGGCGACCCGGGCCATCAGCCGCAGGCCGATCACCGTGTTCAGCAGGAGGCTCCCGAGGCCCTGGGCATCACGGCCGGCGGCCAGTTCCCCCGCTCGCTGCCCCTCCTCGACCAGGGCGCGGAAAGCGTCCTCGGTACGGTCGAACATGCGCCGGACGAGCGCGACGGCCTCTTCATCCCTGCCGCCCAGCTCAGCTGCCGTGTTGACGGCCATGCAACCCCGGCGGACGGGGTCGGCGAGATCCATCTCGGCGAGCAGGCGCAGCGTCCGGCGGAGCCGCTCCTTGACCGGACCGTCGGCCTCCAGCAGTTCGATGAGCGCGAGCGCCTGGCTGTCGCGGTACCGGCACAGCGCCCGCTCGAACAACTCCCGTTTGCTGCCGAAGGCGTTGTAGAGGCTGCCCTTGCCGATGCCGAGCGCGTCGACCAGATCCTGGGGCGTGGTGGCGGCGTACCCCTTGCTCCAGAACACCTCCATGGCCCGCTCGACGGCGAGGTCCGGATCGAACTGCTTCGGCCTTCCCATGATCGTCAGGCTAGCGTTTTTTTGACCCACAGGTCAACAACTAGGCCCAACACCCCTCAGCCCGTCTCACCACCCCGTCACCCGGGACCGCGTCCCAGCAGCTCACCGCCTGGGACATCCCCTGAGTTCACCAACTCCGCGCCACTCATGGCCTCACCGGCCCCGCCGCCCGCAGTCTCATCACCGAACCGGCCGGTGCGGCCGGTCCACCCACGTCTTACGAAGGCGGGAACGACATGCGCATGACGAGAAAGTTCGCGGTCCTGGCCGGCGGCGTCGCGCTGACCGGCGGTCTGCTGGCCGGGACCGCGGGGGTCGCCGGCGCGGCATCGACCGCGGCGCAGGCGGCGTCGGACTGCCCGGCGGGCTACTTCTGCGTCTGGTCCGGCCAGAACTACACCGGCCACCGGCAGCAGGTCGCGGGGAACAACGCGGACCTGACCAAGTACTCCGTCTTCCAGGGCTTCAAGTCCTGGTACAACCACGGCACTTCGTGCGACTACCAGTGGTACGGCGCCAAGAACTACCACGGCGACAGCGCCGTACTCGCCCGTGGCACCAAGGGGACCGGCGGCACGGTCTGGAACCAGGGCTCCAACAAGTGGGTCAACTGCCGCTGACGCACGGCGGTCAAGGCCGACAGGCGCCGCCCCGAAGGGGGCGGCGCCCTTCGGCGTCACCCCGGGCACATTCCAGTAACGGCTACAAAACCCTAACCGTTAGTGCTACGGTCCCCACATGAAGAAAGTGACCTTCGCCGAGTTCGGCGGCCCCGACGTACTCCGCCTCGTCGACGCCGACGAGCCCCACGCGGGCCCCGGCCGCATACGCGTCGCCGTGCGGGCGGCGGGCGTGAACCCCGTCGACTGGAGGATCCGGGAAGGCCAGTTCCAGGAGACCCGCCCGGTCGAACTGCCCGCCGGGGTGGGGCAGGACGCCGCCGGAGTGGTGGACGAGGTCGGCGAGGGCGTGGAAGGGGTGGAGGTCGGCGACGCCGTTTTCGGGCGGGGCTCCGGCACCTACGCCGAGTACGCCGTGCTGTCGGCCTGGGCCCGGATGCCGGAGGGCCTGACCTTCGCGGAGGCCGCCGGGTACCCCTCCGTCGTGGAGACCGCGCTGCGCGTCATCCGCGAGTCCGGTGTGCGGCCCGGGCAGACGCTGCTGGTCAGCGGCGCGTCCGGGGGTGTCGGATCGGCGGTGCTGCAGATCGCCCGCGACCGTGGCATCACGGTGATCGGTACGGCCTCGGCCGCGAACCAGGACTACCTGCGCGGACTGGGCGCCCTCGCCACGACCTACGGAGAGGGCTGGACCGAACGGGTCCGGCGGATCGGCCGCGTCGACGCGGCGCTCGACCTGGCCGGCTCGGGTGTAATCCGCCAGCTCGTCGAACTGACCGGGGACCCGCGGAAGGTCGTCTCCATCGCCGACCTCGGCGCACCGGAACACGGAGCCCGGTTCTCCGGCGTGACCGGAGACGTCCCGCGGGCCCTCGCCGAGGCCGTCGACCTCATGTCACGCGGCAGGCTCCACATCCCGGTCGAGAAGTCGTACACGCTCGCCGACGCCGCCGCCGCGCACATCGACAGCCGGGCCGGACACACGCGCGGCCGCCGCGTCCTGGTCGTCTGAACCCGCCGTCTGCCACCTACCGCCTACCGCCCGCCGCGCGCCGCCCGCCGTTCGCCGCCCGCCGCGCGCCCGAACGGCCGGACGAACCACCCCACTTCCGCCCCCAACCGAAAGACCGAACGACCGAACGACCGGTGATCCACCCCCGATCAACCGCCCCCTCCCCCCGAGGAGCCCCATGCGCACCCCCGTCACGATCATCGGCGCCGGCCTCGGTGGCCTCGTCCTGGCCCGTGTCCTGCACCTGCACGGCATCCCGGTCACGGTCCACGAGGCGGACCCCTCTCCCACGGCGCGTTCGCAGGGCGGGATGCTCGACATCCACGGCCACAGCGGCCGACTCGCCCTCGAAGCGGCCGGGCTGACGGACGAGTTCCACGGCATCGTCCTGCCCGGCCGGCAAGCGATACGACTCCTCGACCGGAACGGGACCGTCCTGTTCGAGAGGGGTGACGACGGCGCGGGCGGAAGCCCCGAGGTGCAACGCGGTGAGCTGCGGCGGATCCTGCTCGACGCGCTCCCCGCCGGTACCGTCCGATGGGGCCGCAAGGCCACCGGCGTCCGCACCCTGGCCGGGGGCCGCCACGAGGTGGCCTTCGCCGACGGCACCACCGCCGTCGCGAGCCTGCTGGTCGGCGCGGACGGCGCGTGGTCGCGCATCCGGGCGCTGGTCTCGGACGCCGTCCCCGCGTACGTCGGCCGGTCCGTCGTCGAGACCTGCCTGCATGACGCGGACACCCGGCACCCGGCGACCGCGAAGGCGGTCGGCGGCGGAACGCTCGTCGCGCTCGACCCCGACCGGAACGGGAGATGGCTGGTGGCCCACCGGGAGAGGGGCGGGACTCTCCGCGCCTACATCACCGCGCCCGGACCGCGGAACCGATTCGCCATCACCCAACCCACCGGCTCCACCGGGACCACCAGGACCACCGTGCCCGCCGGGACCACCACACGCCTCGCCGCCGAATACGCCGGCTGGGCACCGGAACTCACCGCCCTGATCACGGCCGCCGACACCACCCCCGTCCTGCGCCCCCTGTACGACCTCCCGGCCGCGCACCGCTGGGACCGGGTGCCGGGAGTGACCCTGCTCGGCGACGCCGCCCACCTCTCCGTCCCCAACGGGGAAGGAGCCAACCTGGCCATGGTCGACGGCGCCGAACTCGGCAAGGCCCTCGCCGCGCACCCCGACGACGTCGAGTCCGCCCTCGCCGCGTACGAGCGGGCCCTGTTCCCGCGCGGCGCCGAGGCCGCCGCCGTGGCCGGCCGCAACCCCATACCCCAGGAGCTGATCGCCTTCTTCACCGCGCCGACGCTGTGACCTGGGCATCACAAACCCGCTTCGGCACCCGTCCGTTCCCTCCACTCACGCACGGATACCGCTCGCTCGATGCGGCTGACGACGTCCTTCTTGGACGCCGTGTCCAGGGTCTCCGGGATCTTGGCGAAGGTGTCGGGAAGGACGTCGAACAGCCCCAGGACCTGTTCGCCCGTGTTGACGGTCAACAGCTGCCGACACCTCCACTGCGGCGCCACCCCGGGCCGGACGCGATCCGCCGACGGGCGGGACCGACACGGGATCCGAGACCCTACAGCGCCGCCCGTCAGGTCTGCGCCATGTCCACGAACCGCGAGTAATGGCCCTGGAAGGCCACGGTGATCGTCGCCGTCGGACCGTTTCGGTGCTTGCCGACGATGATGTCGGCCTCGCCCGCGCGCGGGGACTCCTTCTCGTAGGCGTCCTCGCGGTGCAGCAGGATGACCATGTCGGCGTCCTGCTCGATGGACCCGGACTCACGGAGGTCGGAGACCATCGGCTTCTTGTCGGTGCGCTGCTCGGGGCCACGGTTCAGCTGCGACAGGGCGATCACCGGGAGCTCCAGCTCCTTGGCGAGGAGCTTGAGGTTACGGGACATGTCCGAGACCTCCTGCTGCCGGCTCTCGGCCCGCCGGGAGCCGCCGGACTGCATCAGCTGGAGGTAGTCGATGATCACCAGTTTGAGGTCCTGACGCTGCTTCAGGCGGCGGCACTTGGCCCGGATCTCCATCATCGACAGGTTCGGCGAGTCGTCGATGAAGAGCGGGGCCTGGGAGACGTCCGGCATCCGGCGGGCGAGCCGCGTCCAGTCCTCGTCCGTCATGGCGCCGGAGCGCATGTGGTGCAGGGCCACCCGCGCCTCGGCGGACAGCAGTCGCATCGCGATCTCGTTGCGCCCCATTTCGAGCGAGAAGATCACGCTCGGCATGTTGTGCTTGATGGAGCAGGCGCGGGCGAAGTCCAGCGCCAGCGTGGACTTGCCCATCGCGGGACGGGCCGCGATGACGATCATCTGGCCGGGGTGGAGGCCGTTGGTCAGCGCGTCGAGATCGGTGAAGCCGGTGGGGACGCCGGACATCTGGCCGCTGCGCGAGCCGATGGCCTCGATCTCGTCGAGCGCGCCCTCCATGATGTCGCCCAGCGGCAGGTAGTCCTCGCTGGTCCGCTGCTCGGTGACCGCGTAGATCTCGGCCTGCGCGCTGTTGACGATGTCGTCCACGTCACCGTCGGCCGCATAACCCATCTGGGTGATGCGGGTACCCGCCTCGACCAGCCGCCGCAGGACCGCCCGCTCGTGCACGATCTCGGCGTAGTACTCGGCGTTGGCGGCGGTGGGGACCGTCTGGACCAGGGTGTGCAGGTAGGCCGCACCGCCGACGCGCCCGATCTCGCCGCGCTTGGTGAGCTCGGCGGCGACGGTGATCGGGTCGGCCGGCTCGCCCTTCGCGTAGAGGTCGAGGATGGCCTGGTAGACGGTCTCGTGGGCGGGCCGGTAGAAGTCGTGGCCCTTGAGGATCTCGACGACGTCGGCGATGGCGTCCTTGGAGAGCAGCATGCCGCCCAGCACCGACTGCTCGGCGTCCAGGTCCTGCGGCGGGACGCGCTCGAAGCCGCTTCCCTGACCGCCCTGGGAGCCCTGCGGGCCCTGCCAGTCGCCGCCCTCGTCCCCGTCGCGCCGCTCGCCGCGGCCCTTTCCGTCGTTCCGGCGGGAGCGGGGGAACGGCAGCCGGTCGCCCGGCCCCTCATCGCCCCACGGGCCGTCCATGGGCTCGTGGACGCTCACCCCGCCACCTCCTCCCGTCCGCGGCGCGGACCTCGCCGTGCACCTCTTTCTTACGGCACGGCACCGACAAACAGGACGCCCGACTCCGGTTCCGGCACATCGGGTTCGACGCGGTTTCCGACGGTCCGCGCGGAGCCGGACGGGGTGGTCCGGAGGCGCGGGACGGGACGGGAACGGACGGCGGGCGCCGGTCCACGGTAGGGCCGCGGGCACCGTCAGCCAATCTGGTTATCCACAGGAGGTGTGGACGACCGGCCCCATCCTGTGGAGAACTCCCCCGATCCTGTGCACGAGCCGGGGGAAACCGCTGTGGACAACCCCACACCCACTCCGCCCAAGCGCCCCTGACCTGGGCTTTTCCCATCCACCGGCTGTTGAGGAGAAAAAGTTTTCCCGCCGGGGCCGGATCGCGACAAACGGCGCAGAGAAGATCACACCCCGCCATCCAAGGTAATAGACACCTGTCAGTTGCGCTCATTACCTGTGGAAGATTGAATGGCACATATGAGCGACGCCCTCGCGCGCGAACCGCGCCCCGCCCGGCGACACGACCGCGAGATACTCGCCCTGGCCGTGCCGGCCTTCGGCGCGCTCGTCGCCGAACCCCTCTTCCTCATGGCCGACACCGCCATCGTGGGCCACCTCGGCACCGACCGCCTCGCCGGGCTCGCCATCGCCGGCCCGCTCCTCACCACCGCCGTCGGCGTCTGCGTCTTCCTCGCCTACGCCACCACCGCGGCCGTCGCCCGCCGCGTCGGCGCCGGCGACCTCCCGGCCGCCATCCGGCAGGGCATGGACGGCATCTGGCTCGCCCTGCTGCTCGGCACCGTCATCGCCCTCGCCGTCCTCCCCGGCGCCCCCGCCCTCGTCGACGCCTTCGGCGCCTCCGCCGACGCCGCCCCGCACGCCGTCACCTACCTGCGGATCAGCGCCCTGGGCGTCCCCGCCATGCTCGCCGTCCTCGCCGCCACCGGCGTCCTGCGCGGCCTGCAGAACACCCGCACCCCGCTGTACGTGGCCGTCGCCGGCTTCGCCGCCAACGCCGCGCTCAACCTCGTCTTCGTCTACGGCGCCGGCTGGGACATCGCCGGCTCGGCCTGGGGGACCGTCGTCGCGCAGAACGGCATGGCCGCCGCCTACCTCGTCGTCGTGGTCCGCGGCGCCCGGCGGCACGGCGCGTCGCTGCGCCCGGACGCCGCGGGGATCCGGGCCTGCGCCCGGGCCGGTGTGCCGCTGCTCGTCCGCACCCTGGCCCTGCGCGCCGTCATGCTGATCGCCACGGCGGTCGCCGCCCGGCTGGGCGACCGGCAGGTGGCCGCCCACCAGATCGTGCTCTCCCTGTGGAACCTGCTGGCCTTCGCCCTCGACGCCATCGCCATCGCCGGCCAGTCGATCATCGGCCGGTACCTGGGCGCGGGTGACACCGACGGCGCCCGGGCCGCCTGCCGGCGGATGGTGCGGTGGGGGATCGGCACGGGCGTCCTGCTCGGCATCCTGGTGGTGGCCTCCCGGCCGCTGTTCACCCCGCTGTTCACCGCCGACCCGGACGTCCGCCGGACGCTGCTGCCCGCCCTCCTGGTGGCCGCGCTCAGCCAGCCGGTGGCCGGGGTGGTCTTCGTCCTGGACGGGGTGCTGATGGGCGCCGGGGACGGCCCGTACCTCGCCTGGGCGATGCTGGCGGTCCTCGCGATCTTCGCGCCCGTGGCGCTGCTCGTCCCGCGGCTGGGCGGCGGGCTCACGGCTCTGTGGTGGGCGATGGCGCTGATGATGGCGGTACGGATGGTCACGCTGTGGCTGCGCATTCGCTCCGGCCGCTGGCTCGTCACCGGTGCGGTACGGGCCTGACGCCCCCGCCGCCCGAACGCCGGAAGGGCCGCACCCCGAGGGGTACGGCCCTTCCTCACACCACCCCACTGGGGAGCGGCGTTCCGCTTACGCGGCGACGACCTCGATGCCGAGCTTGGCGACGACGTCGGCGTGCAGACGCACGGACACCTGGTGGGCACCCAGGGTCTTGATGGGCGAACCCACCTCGACACGGCGCTTGTCGACCTCGGGACCACCGGAAGCCTTGATCGCGGCAGCGATGTCGGCGGGGGTCACGGAGCCGAACAGGCGGCCGGCCTCGCCGGCACGGGTGGCCAGGCGGACCTTGACACCCTCCAGCTGACCCTTGACCTCGTTGGCCTGCTCGATCGTGGCGATCTCGCGGATCTTGCGGGCGCGGCGGATCTGCGCCACGTCCTTCTCGCCGCCCTTGGTCCAGCGGATCGCGAAACCGCGCGGGACCAGGTAGTTGCGGGCGTAGCCGTCCTTGACGTCGACGACGTCACCGGCGGTGCCGAGGCCGGAGACCTCGTGGGTGAGGATGATCTTCATTACTTGGTCACCCTTCCCTTATCGCGCGGACGAGGTGTAGGGCAGCAGCGCCATCTCACGGCTGTTCTTCACGGCCGTGGCGACGTCACGCTGGTGCTGGGTGCAGTTGCCGGTCACGCGGCGGGCACGGATCTTGCCGCGGTCGGAAATGAACTTCCGCAGCATGTTCGTGTCCTTGTAGTCCACGTAAGCGGTCTTGTCCTTGCAGAAAGCGCAGACCTTCTTCTTGGGCTTGCGCGGAGGCGGCTTAGCCATTGTCTCTCTCCAGTGTGATCAAGAAGTTTTTGCTGTCGCCCACGGACCGCCACGGAGGGCGGCCCGGGCCCCGGAGGGCCTGGCTCCAGACCCTGAGGGCCTAGAAGGGCGGTTCGTCGGAGTAGCCGCCGCCGGAGTTGCCGGAGCCGCCGCCCCAGCCACCTCCGCCGCCGCCCTGCTGGCCGCCGGACGGAGCGCCGGTCGCCCAGGGGTCGTCGGCGGGAGCCCCGCCGCCCTGCGGACCGCTGGGACCGGAGCCCCAGCCGCCGCCACCCTGGCCACCGCCGTTGCCGCCGCCGTAGCCACCACCCTGGCCGCCTCGACCCGTGGTCTTGGTGACCTTCGCCGTCGCGTTCTTCAGGCTGGCGCCGACCTCTTCGACGTCGAGCTCGTAGACCGTGCGCTTGACGCCCTCGCGGTCCTCGTAGGACCGCTGCTTCAGCCGGCCCTGCACGATGACGCGCATGCCGCGCTGGAGCGACTCGGCGACGTTCTCCGCCGCCTGCCGCCACACCGAGCACGTGAGGAAGAGGCTCTCGCCGTCCTTCCACTCGTTGGTCTGGCGGTCGAAGGTGCGGGGAGTGGACGCGACGCGGAACTTCGCGACCGCCGCACCGGACGGGGTGAAGCGCAGCTCGGGGTCGTCGACGAGATTGCCGACGACCGTGATGACGGTCTCGCCTGCCATGGGTGAACCTCTCGGCGGGTGTGCTGCTGGCTGCTTGCTACTCGTTGCGATACAGCCCGATTACCTCTGAACCGAAGGGGTTCAGTGGGTCTCGGGACGGAGGACCTTGGTCCGGAGGACCGACTCGTTCAGGTTCATCTGGCGGTCGAGCTCCTTGACGACCGCAGGCTCGGCCTGCAGGTCGATGACCGAGTAGATGCCCTCGGGCTTCTTCTTGATCTCGTAAGCGAGACGACGACGGCCCCAGGTGTCGACCTTCTCGACCTTTCCGTTGCCCTCACGGACGACGGAGAGGAAGTTCTCGATCAGGGGAGAGACAGCGCGCTCCTCCAGATCGGGGTCGAGGATGACCATCACCTCGTAGTGACGCATGTGGAACCCACCTCCTTTGGACTCAGCGGCCACGGTCGATCCGTGGCAGGAGGGTCGTGATGCGTGAACAACGGTATCGGCTGACACTGACACCGAGGCCGATGCCAACCGCACGGACGATCAGCGGGAAGTCCCTGGGTCGCCCCCGGGACGGAAGCCGGGTCCGGGCAGATACCGATGCAGACCGTCCAGAGTACCCGCACCACGGCGTCCGGTTGAAATCCGGCCGCCCGCCCCTTCACTCTGGACGCACCGGGTGTGACCGGCGCTACACCGCGCCGCCTGCCTTCAGGAGGTAGACCCATGACACAGGCAGTCCGCCGGACTCCCACATCGAGGAACCCCCGCTCGTTCATCAACACGGTGCTCAACAGCGACGGAAAGCCGCATCCACGGGAGAACACCCTGGTCGCGGCGACGGTCGTCCTGGGCCTGCTGGCCATCGTCTCCTCCGCCTGGTCCAACCTCCACCTGCTCAGCTCCTGGAGCGGCCTGGTGGGGATCCTCACCGGGGCGTGGGGCCAGTTCATCTCCGCCACCACGGGCGAGCGCTTCCTGCTGATCATCGGCCTGGGCGCGTCCGCCATCGGCTTCTTCCTGGGCATGGCCCACGGCGGCCTCTTCGGAGGTGTGATCGGATAACGGACCGTACGCCCAAACGGGGCGCTCCCCGGTCGCAGTAGGCTTCGGCGCGAGAGCCGGAGCCCCGACCCTGGGGACACACCTGCCGAGGAGCGCCCCGCATGAGCCTGACCCTGAGGACCATCAGCCGACAGCAGCATCTGGCATATATCCAGAGCCTGCGCGCTGCCAGTCACATGCAGGTGCCGGCCTGGGCGGACGTCAAGGCCGAGTGGCGCTCGGAGAGCCTGGGCTGGTTCGACAAGACCGGCCAGATGGTCGGCGCGGGCCTGGTGCTCTACCGCCAGCTCCCCAAGATCAAGCGCTACCTGGCCTACCTGCCCGAGGGCCCGGTGATCAACTGGTACGCCCCGAACCTCGAGGACTGGCTCCAGCCGATGCTGGCCCACCTCAAGAAGCAGGGCGCGTTCTCGGTGAAGATGGGCCCGCCCGTCGTCATCCGCCGCTGGGACGCCAACGCGATCAAGACCGGCATCGCCGACCCGGACGCCAAGCGCCTGCGCGACGTCGAGCCCACGTTCATCGAGCCGCGCGCCTTCGAGGTCTCCGACAAGCTGCGCCGCATGGGCTGGCAGCAGGGCGAGGACGGCGGGGCCGGCTTCGGCGACGTCCAGCCGCGCTACGTCTTCCAGGTGCCGCTGGAGAACCGCTCGCTGGAGGACGTCCACAAGGGCTTCAACCAGCTGTGGCGCCGCAACATCAAGAAGGCCGAGAAGGCCGGCGTCGAGGTCGTCCAGGGCGGCTACGAGGACCTGGCCACCTGGCAGCACCTCTACGAGATCACCGCGGAGCGCGACAAGTTCCGCCCGCGCCCGCTGAGTTACTTCCAGCGCATGTGGACCGCCCTCAACACCGAGGACCCCAACCGCATGCGGCTCTACTTCGCCATCCACGAGGGCGAGGCCGTGGCCGCGGCGACGATGCTGATCGTCGGCGGGCACGTCTGGTACTCCTACGGCGCCTCCGCCAACCACAAGCGCGAGGTCCGGCCGTCCAACGCCATGCAGTGGCGGATGCTGCGCGACGCCTACGCGCTCGGCGCCAGCGTCTACGACCTCCGCGGCATCGGCGACTCGCTGGACGAGAGCGACCACCTCTTCGGCCTCATCCAGTTCAAGGTCGGCACGGGCGGACAGGCGGCCGAGTACCTCGGCGAGTGGGACTTCCCGCTCAACAAGCTGCTGCACAAGGCCCTCGACATCTACATGTCGCGCCGCTGATCCGACAGCTCCATCCACACTCAGGGAAAGGTTCCGGGACCGGCCATGGCGCTCACGCTCTACGTCGACACCCAGCGCTGGCGGGCACACCAGCAGTCCGTCCTCCAGCAGTTCCCGGGCATCGTCCCGGTCTGCAAGGGCAACGGCTACGGCTTCGGCCACGAACGCCTCGCCGAGGAGGTGATCCGCTTCGGCGCGGACACCCTCGCCGTCGGCACCACCTACGAAGCGGCCCGTGCCAAGGACCTGTTCGGCGGTGACCTGCTGGTGCTCACCCCCTTCCGGCTCGGCGAGGAGCCGGTGCCGCTGCCCGACCGGGCGATCCGCTCGGTCTCCTCGGTCGAGGGGGTGCGCGGCCTGGTCGGCGCGCGCGTCGTCATCGAGGTCATGAGCAGCATGAAGCGGCACGGCATCAGCGAGGAGGACCTGCCCAAGCTGCACGCCGCCATCGAGGACGTGCGCCTGGAGGGCTTCGCGATACACCTGCCCCTGGACCGCGCCGACGGCACCACCGGCGTCGACGAGGTCTCGGCGTGGATGGAGCGGCTGCGCGCGGCCCACCTGCCGCTGCACACCATGTTCGTCAGCCACCTGAAGTCCGAGGACCTGGCCCGGCTCCAGCAGATGTACCCGCAGACCCGCTTCCGGGCCCGGATCGGCACCCGGCTGTGGCTCGGCGACCACGACGCCACCCAGTACCGCGGCGCGGTCCTGGACGTCACGCCGGTCTCCAAGGGCGACCGCTTCGGCTACCGCCAGCAGAAGACGGCCGGCGACGGCTACCTCGTCGTCGTGGCCGGCGGCACCTCGCACGGCGTCGGCCTGGAGGCGCCGAAGGCGCTGCACGGCATGATGCCGCGCGCCAAGGGCGTCGCCCGCGCGGGCCTGGCGACCATGAACCGCAACCTGTCGCCCTTCGTCTGGGCGGGCAAGCAGCGCTGGTTCGCCGAGCCCCCGCACATGCAGGTGTCGATCCTCTTCGTGCCCAACGACGCCCCCGCGCCGCAGGTCGGCGACGAACTGGTGGCCCACCTGCGGCACACCACCACCCAGTTCGACCGTTTGCTGGATCACTGAGCCCCCCGTTGATCCCTCCGTGGTGAGCGGCCCCGGAGCGGCGGCCGGCTAGACGGTGCCGCCGCTCCCGGAGCCCCATTGGACCCGCAAGGTCTCCGGACGCTCGTCCCGCCACTCCCGCGGACGCGTCCGGCCGAGGACGTATATGTCCGGCGCCCGGTCGAGCGGGCCGCCGGACGGGTCGTCCGAGCCGTCCCGCCGGATCACGTCCCGGTCCGGCCTGAGGACGTCGCGCACGACCAGCGCGCACAGGTACAGCGTCCCCAGCAGGTGCAGCACCAGCGCGAGTTGGTAGCCGTCCTGCGGCAGCCCCTGGTGCTTGTCGCCGTCGCCCGTGTACGCCAGGTGGAACCAGATGCCGAGGAAGTAGAGCACCTCGCACGTCTGCCAGACCAGGAAGTCCCGCCACCGCGGCCGGGCCAGGACCGCCAGCGGGATCAGCCACAGCACGTACTGCGGCGAGTAGACCTTGTTGGCGACGACGAAGAGCGCTATCTCCAGGAAGGCCAACTGGACGAGGCGCGGACGGCGTGGCGCGTACAGGCACAGCGCGCCGATCGCCAGCGAGCCGACGACCATCAGCACGGAGGCATAGACGTTGACGTCGTCCATCGGATCTCCCGTGCGCTGGGAGACGAGCAGCCACAGCGACCCGTAGTCGACCGGCCGGTCGTGGCTGAACGTGTAGAACTTCGCCCAGCCGGCCCGGATCGGCGCCATCGGCCCGTCCACGACCAGCATCAGCGGCACGTTCACCACCAACCAGGTGACGACCGCCGACGAGAGTGTGGCCCGGAACTCCCGCCACCGGCCGGCCCGCCAGCACACCAGGAACAGCGGCCACAGCAGCAGCACCGGATACAGCTTGGCCGCCGCCGCCAGCCCGATGAACACCCCCGCCGTACCGGTGCGCCCCCGCGACCAGGCGAGCAGCGCCACCGAGGTCAGGGCGACCGCGAACAGGTCCCAGTTGATGGTGGCCGTCAGCGCGAACGCCGGCGCGAGGGCCACCAGCAGCCCGTCCCAGGGCCGCCGCCGGTGCGTCCGGGCCACGCAGAAGGCGATCACCACGGCGCAGACCAGCAGCATCCCGGAGTTGACGAACCAGTAGAGCTGGGCCCGGTGCTGAGCGCCGCCACCCGGTGTCAGCAGCGCGGCGACCTCCATGAAGGCCCCGGTCAGGACCGGGTACTCCAGGTAGTCCATGTCGCCCATGGACCGGGGGATCTCGTCCAGGTACGGAATCAGCCCCCGGTCGAAGCCGCGGCCCGTGAACAGGTGCGGGATGTCGGAGTAACAGGCGTGGGTGTACTGGGTGGTAGCGCCGAAGAACCAGCCGTGGTCGTAGCACGGGACCTTCTGCACCATGCCGAGCGCGAACATGCCGATCATCACCAGCACGACCACCCGCACCGGCGTCCGCCACCCGCCGGGCAGCGCGCGCCGTCCGGCCGGTCCGCCGATCAGCTCACTGCCGGCCGCGGCGACCTCGTCCTCCTGGGTGGGCCGCACCAACCGGTCGTCCCGCACGCTCCTCATGCGCCCATCCTGCCGTACGTCTCCCGGGCCCGCTGGCGGCTGTGGACAACCTGGGGACAAGCCCGCACTTGTGGAAAACGCGGGGACCGTTCCGAGTGAACGGAACGGTCCCCGCGTTTCCGTGCGCCCTCAGAGGCGCCGTTCGACCAGCCCGCCGACCAGCTGGCCGGTCAGCCGAACGGCCCGCCGAAGAGGCCGCCGCCCTGCCGCCTGCTCTGGCCCGGCGGCATCTGATCGTCGCCGCCTCCGGAGTCGCCCTCCTGGCCGCCCGGCCCGCCGGGCTCACCGCCCGTGGACCCGGCCGGGCCGCCACCGGGCCCGCCGTCGTCCTTGTGGCCGTGGTCACCTAGCCGGCACCGCGGGTCGAGCAGCCCACAGGTCCGGGTGGGGCGCGGCGTCGGGGACGGCGGAGCGGACGGGGACGCGGGCGCCGACTCCGAGGGCGACGCGGACGGCGACGCCGACGGCGCGGGGGCCGGGGACGGGCTGGCGCCGTCGCCGAAGATCTTCTCGCCGATGGGCTGCGGCGGGTCGAACTGCCGGATGGGGGTGCCCTTGAGGGCCTTGCCCATGTAGTCGGCCCAGATCTCCGCCGGGAACGAGGCACCGTGGATGGTGGGCTTGCCGCCCACCCCGCGCATCGACAGGAACTGCTGGTTCTTGGCGTTCGGGTCGACGCGGTACATCCCGATGGCCGTGGAGAGTTGCGGGGTGTACCCAGCGAACCACGCCGAGCGGTTCCCGTCCGTCGTCCCCGTCTTGCCCGCCACCGGCCGCGCGCCCAGCTTGGCCGCCGTACCGGTGCCCGCCTCGACGACCGTCTTCAGCACGTCGGTGACGTTGTTCGCGACGTTGGCGCTGAACGCCTGGGTGCTCTTCTTCTCGTGCTGGTAGACCGGCTTGCCGTCCTTCTCCACCTTCTCGACGGAGTACGGGTCGATCTGCCGGCCGCTGTCCGCGAAGGTCGCGTAGGCGCCCGCCAGCCGGATCGCGCTCGGCGCGGAGGTGCCCAGCGAGAAGGTCGGGGTGATCGAGGCCAACTGCTCCTTGTCCAGCCCCGCGGCCAGCGCCGCCTCCCGGACCAGGTCCGTGCCCACGTCCATGCCCAGCTGGATGTAGGGCGTGTTCACCGAGAACTGCATGGCCGTACGGAGGCTGATCAGGCCCTTGTCCTCGTCACCGTCGTTCTTCTGGTGCCACTCCCGGCCGTCCTGGTCGTGCCAGACGGTCCCGTTGTACATCCGCAGGGTCAGCTTGTTGTCACCGTTGTAGATGCTCTCCGGTGAGACGAGCGTGCGCTGGCTGTCGCTCTGCTGCGCCCCGAGGGCGGGGTTCCGCTTCCCGTGCGTCATGGCCGCCGCCAGCACGAAGGGCTTGAACGTCGAGCCCACCTGGACGCCGGTGTAGTCCGCGTTGTTGGTGAAGTGGGTCAGGGCGTTCTCGCCGCCGTAGATGGCCACGATCTTCCCGGTACCCGGTTCGACCGACGCCCCGCCGAACTGGACGTACTTGTCGACGTCCCGCACATCGGGCTTGAGGTTCGCCTTCCGCACGTCCTCGACGGACTTCGCCAGGGCGTTGACCTTCTTCCGATCGAAGGTCGTGTAGATCTGATAACCGCCCTTGTCCAGCTCGCCCTTGCTGATCGTGGAGTGGGCGGTGATGTAGTTGTCGGCGAGGTCGGTGAGGTAGCCGATCTGCCCCGCGCGGTTGGTCGCCGGCTTCGGCTTCTGCGGCTGCGGGAAGCCCTGGCCGACCCACTTGTCCCGCTCGGCGGCCTCCATGTGGCCGACCTGGACCTCACGGTCCAGCGTCCACTTCCAGCGGTCCGTGGCCCGCTTGGTGTTCTTCTCCGGCGTCGCCGCCGGCCCCTGGCCCCCGTAGGGGTCGTAGAGGTTCGGACCGTTCAGCGTCGCCGCCAGATAGGCGCTCTCGCTCGGCGTCAGGTCCGCGCAGTCCTTGTCGTAGTACGCGCGCGCCGCCGCCTGGATCCCGTAGGCCCCCCGGCCGTAGTAGGCGGTGTTGAGATAGCCGGCGAGAATGTCGTGCTTGTCCTGGGTGGCCCCGACCTTGACCGAGATCAGCAGCTCGGTGGCCTTGCGCTTGAGCGTCTGCTCCTGGCTCAGGTACGTGTTCTTGACGAACTGCTGGGTAATCGTCGAACCGCTCTGCGTCTCACCGCCCTGCGCCATCTTCACGACCGCGCGGGCGATGCCCATCGGGTCCACGCCCCAGTCCTTGTAGAAGCTGGCGTTCTCGGCGGAGATCACCGCGTTCTGCATCGACATCGGGATCTGCGAGATCGGCACGATCTGCCGGTTGAGGCTGCCGCCGCCGGCCACGACCATCTGCTTGCCGTCGGACCAGTAGTAGACGTTCTTCTGCACCTTCGAAGCCAGCTGGGCGCTCGGAACCTGCACCACGGCCAGGGCCACGCCCACCGTGCCCACGATCAGCCCGATGAACGACGCGATCGACCCGGTGACCAGGCGCCACGACGGGATCCAGCGCCGCCAGCCGGCCCGGCCGGCCCGCGGGTAGTCGATGAACCGCTTCTTCCCCGGCCTGCCGCCGTCCCGCCGGGCCCGGCCCGGCCCCGCGCCGCCGGGCGGACGTCTGCGCCCTCCCGGCCCGGCCCCGCGCCGGTCCGCCCGCCGGGCTTCGGCACGGCTCCCCGTCCGGGGCTCCTCGGTCCGGCCCCGGCCGGGCAGCGTAGGGCCGCCGCGTGGTGCGGCGCGGCGGCCGGGCGTCGGCTGCTGCGCCGCCCGCCGGGCCGCGGCTCGTCCGCCGCCCTGCGGCTGGGGCGGCTTACGGCGATGCTCGCTCATCGAACGACTACTTCCTCGGGCAGGCGCTATCGCCTGGAAGCGGCAGGTGGCTTGCGTTCCCCCCGGTGCGATCCGGCCCCCTGAACGGCCGGGCGCACTGCATCCGGGACGAGGACGTCATGTCGCGTCACCCGGTTCCCAGTGGTCTGCATGGCGCACAGAGTACGCACGGTCAAATCGCGACTACTGGGGATGTTCACTCCAATTCAGGCCGCTCGTGTCCCACGAACCGGTGATGTGACCTCGTTCACCGTCCCTCCCCTTGTCGACTCAGGAGGCTCGTTCTATCGTCTGGATGTATCGAGTCGATACATCAGCTCGGCATAAGGGACCAGTAAAGACACAGGAGCAAAGGACTAGGCTGTGGGGGACAAGGAGGCGAAACATGAGCAGACGCTCCGGCATCCTCGAGTTCGCCGTCCTCGGCCTGCTCCGCGAGTCCCCCATGCACGGCTACGAGCTGCGGAAACGCCTGAACACCTCGCTCGGGGTGTTCAGGGCGTTCAGCTACGGCACCCTCTATCCCTGCCTGAAGTCCCTGGTGGCGAACGGCTGGCTGGTGGAGGAGCAAGGGAGCGCTCCCGACGACGCCAAGGCGGCGTCCCTGGCCGGACGGCGGGCGAAGATCGTCTACCGGCTGACGGCAGAGGGAAAAGAGCACTTCGAGGAATTGCTCGCGCACACCGGTCCGGACGCGTGGGAGGACGAGCACTTCGCCGCCCGCTTCGCGTTCTTCGGACAGACCTCGCGGGACGTACGGATGCGGGTACTGGAAGGCCGCCGCAGCCGGCTCGAGGAGCGGCTGGAGAAGATGCGTGCCTCTCTCGCCCGTTCCCGCGAGCGCGAGCGGCTGGACAGCTACACCCTCGAACTCCAGCGGCACGGCATGGAGTCGGTGGAGCGCGAAGTCCGCTGGCTGAACGAGCTGATCGAGAGCGAGCGGGCCGGGCGTGACAGACGCACCGGTCCGGACCAGTGAGCCCTGCACACAGCAGGGCTTCGTCGAGAACGAACAGGGAGCAACCGGAATGGGTTCGGTTCGCGTAGCCATCGTCGGCGTGGGCAACTGCGCCGCCTCGCTGGTGCAGGGCGTCGAGTACTACAAGGACGCCGACCCGAACGGTCGCGTGCCGGGTCTGATGCACGTGCAGTTCGGCGACTACCACGTGGGCGACGTCGAGTTCGTGGCCGCGTTCGACGTGGACGCCAAGAAGGTCGGTCTCGACCTCGCGGACGCCATCGGCGCCAGCGAGAACAACACGATCAAGATCTGCGACGTGCCCGCCACCGGCGTGACGGTCCAGCGCGGCCACACCCTGGACGGTCTCGGCAAGTACTACCGCCAGACCATCGAGGAGTCCCCCGAGGCCCCCGTCGACGTGGTCCAGGTCCTCAAGGACCGCCAGGTCGACGTGCTCGTCTGCTACCTGCCGGTGGGCTCCGAGGACGCCGCCAAGTTCTACGCGCAGTGCGCCATCGACGCCAAGGTCGCCTTCGTCAACGCCCTCCCGGTCTTCATCGCCGGCACCAAGGAGTGGGCGGACAAGTTCACCGAGGCCGGTGTCCCGATCGTCGGCGACGACATCAAGTCCCAGGTCGGCGCCACCATCACGCACCGCGTGATGGCCAAGCTGTTCGAGGACCGGGGCGTCATCCTGGACCGCACGATGCAGCTGAACGTCGGCGGCAACATGGACTTCAAGAACATGCTCGAGCGCGAGCGCCTGGAGTCCAAGAAGATCTCCAAGACCCAGGCCGTCACCTCCCAGATCCCCGACCGGGAGCTCGGCGAGAAGAACGTCCACATCGGCCCGTCCGACTACGTGGCCTGGCTGGACGACCGCAAGTGGGCCTACGTCCGCCTCGAGGGCCGCGCCTTCGGCGACGTCCCGCTGAACCTGGAGTACAAGCTGGAGGTCTGGGACTCCCCGAACTCCGCCGGTGTCATCATCGACGCCCTCCGCGCCGCGAAGATCGCCAAGGACCGCGGCATCGGCGGCCCGATCCTGTCGGCCTCCTCGTACTTCATGAAGTCGCCGCCGGTGCAGTACTTCGACGACAAGGCGCGCGACCAGGTCGAGAAGTTCATCAAGGGCGAAGTCGAGCGCTGACCCTTCCGGGTACCCACACAGGTCCCGCACAGGCCCTCGGAGGGAATCCCCCCGAGGGCCTGTCCCGTGTGTGAGGCTGTGCGGCATGCCCGTTGTGCGTGATCTCCGCGTCCTGCTCCGACTGCGCGATTTCCGCCACCTGTTGACCGTACGGCTGCTCTCCCAGGCCGCGGACGGCGTCTACCAGGTCGCGCTCGCCGCCTACGTGGTGTTCTCCCCCGAGAAAGAGACGTCCCCCGCCGCCATCGCCTCGGCGATGGCCGTCCTGCTGCTCCCCTACTCGCTGCTGGGCCCCTTCACCGGCGTTCTTCTGGACCGCTGGCGCCGCCGCCAGGTGCTGCTCCACGGCAACCTGGTCCGCTCGGTCCTGGCCGTCGGCACCGCCGTGCTCATCCTCGCCGCGGTACCCGACTGGCTCTTCTACGCCTCGGCCCTCTCGGTGACGGCCGTCAACCGCTTCGTCCTGTCCGGCCTCTCCGCCTCCCTGCCGCACGTCGTCGACAGCCGGGAGCGGCTGGTGATGGCCAACTCGGTCTCACCCACCGCGGGCACCCTCGCCGCCACCGCCGGCGGCGGAATCGCCTTCGCGGTCCGGCTCGCCGCCCCCAAGGGGAGCGCCTCCGACGCCCTGGTCGTCCTGGTCGGCGCCCTGCTCTACCTCTGCGCGGGCCTCAGCGCCCTGCGGATGCCGCCCGGCCTGCTGGGCCCGGACACCAACCGATCACCGGCCACCCTGCGGACGGCCATCGGAGTGACCGTCCGCGGCCTGACGGCCGGACTCCGCCATCTGGCCCACCGCCGGCCCGCCGCCCACGCGCTCGCCGCGATGACTCTCATGCGCTTCTGCTACGGCGCCCTGACCGTCACCCTGCTGATGCTGTGCCGCTATGCCTGGACGGACACCGACTCCGCCGGCCTCGCCCTGCTGGGGCTCGCGGTCGGGGTCTCGGGGGCCGGCTTCTTCGCGGCGGCGCTGATCACCCCCTGGGCCGTCGGCAGGTTCGGACAGCTCGGCTGGATGGTCGTCTGCGCCGGCGGCGCCGCCGTACTCGAACCGGCCCTGGGGCTCCCCTTCGAGCCGACCCCGATGCTGATCGCCGCCTTCATCCTGGGACTCATCACCCAAGGCGCCAAGATCTCGACGGACACAGTCGTCCAGGCATCGGTGGACGACGCCTTCCGCGGCCGGGTGTTCTCCCTCTACGACGTCCTCTTCAACGTCGCCTTCGTGGGTGCTGCGGCCGTGGCGGCCCTGATGCTGCCGCACGATGGCCGGTCCGTGCCCTTGGTTGTCACCGTCGCCGTGCTCTACGCGGTGACGGCCACCGCGCTGGCGGCCCGAGACCGGGTTTCACGTGAAACATCGACGCCCGAGAGCGAGCCGGAGCCCACCGACGACCCCCGACGTTTCACGTGAAACATCGCCGCCGGAAGGGTCAGCCCTGGGCGGCCCACCACTCCTTCAGAGCGGCGACGGCCTCGTCGTGCTCCATGGGACCGTTCTCCAGCCGCAGCTCCAGCATGTGCTGGTACGCCTTGCCGACCTGGGGCCCCGGAGCGATGCCCAGGATCCGCATGATGTCGTTGCCGTCCAGGTCCGGGCGGATGGCGTCGAGCTGTTCCTTCTGCTGAAGGTCGGCGATGCGCCGCTCCAGCCCGTCGTACGCCTGGGAGAGCGCCTGCGCCTTGCGCTTGTTGCGCGTCGTGCAGTCGGACCGGGTGAGCTTGTGCAGCCGGTCGAGCAGGGGCCCGGCGTCGCGGACGTACCGGCGGACGGCCGAGTCCGTCCACTCGCCGGTGCCGTAGCCGTGGAAGCGGAGGTGCAGCTCGACGAGGCGCGAGACGTCCTTCACCAACTCGTTGGGGTACTTGAGCTTGGTCATCCGGGACTTGGTCATCTTCGCGCCGACCACCTCGTGGTGGTGGAAGGAGACCCGGCCGTCCTTCTCGAACCGGCGCGTCCGCGGCTTGCCGATGTCGTGCAGGAGGGCGGCGAGCCGCAGGGTGAGGTCGGGGCCGCCACCCGGCTCGTCGCGCGGGGCCTCCAGGTCGATGGCCTGCTCCAGGACGATGAGGGTGTGCTCGTAGACGTCCTTGTGCCGGTGGTGCTCGTCGCGCTCCAGCCGGAGGGCCGGCAGCTCGGGCAGGACCAGGGCGGCCAGGCCCGTGTCGACCATGAGCCGGAGGCCCTTGCGGGGGTGGTCGGAGAGGATGAGCTTGTTGAGCTCGTCCCGGGTCCGCTCGACGGAGACGATCTCCAGCCGCTCGGCCATCTCCTTCATCGCGGTGACCACCTCGGGCGCCACCTCGAAGTCGAGCTGGGCGGCGAAGCGGGCGGCCCGCATCATGCGCAGCGGGTCGTCGGAGAAGGACTCCTCCGGGGTGCCGGGCGTCCGCAGGATCCGGGCGGCGAGGTCCTCGAGGCCGTTGTGCGGGTCGATGAACTCCTTCTCCGGAAGCGCCACGGCCATGGCGTTCACGGTGAAGTCGCGGCGGACCAGGTCTTCCTCGATGGAGTCACCGTAGGAGACCTCCGGCTTGCGGGAGGTCCGGTCGTACGCCTCCGACCGATAAGTCGTGATTTCAAGATCGAAGCCGGACTTGCGGCAGCCGACGGTGCCAAAGGCGATGCCGACCTCCCAGACCGTGTCCGCCCACGGCCGGACGATCTTCAGCACGTCGTCCGGCCGGGCGTCGGTGGTGAAGTCCAGGTCGTTGCCGAGCCGGCCGAGCAGCGCGTCCCGTACCGAGCCGCCGACCAGGGCGAGGGTGAACCCGGCGGCGCGGAAGCGCTGGGCGAGGTCGTCTGCCACGGGGGACACCCGCAGGAGCTCGCTCACGGCGCGGCGCTGCACCTGGTTCAGTTCGTTCGTCGGCACGGAGTGGCTGTTGTTGGCGTTCGGCACAACAGGAAAGGGTACGTGGCCGGACGCCGATAGCCGCCCTCTATCGGCGGAGCTGTGTGAGGACCGTCATAAACCGCCACAGCCTGGGCATCGACCCGCTCCGGTGATCTTGCGCTCCGGTCCGCAGCACTTCGGCACAGCGCGCCTCGTTACCATTCGTGGACGCACATCCGACGACCACTGACGACGACGAGGGACGGGCGAGCGCGTGGCCGAGGCGGCAGAGTTCCAGGAGACGTTCCGGGGGACGACGCCTCCTGCCGCTTTCCACCGGATCCGGGTGATACTGCCCCTGCTCGCCGTACTGCTGGTACTCCTGGGCGCCACCGAGCTCACCACCGCGCCCACGGCGCGCGCCGACGGCACAGGCTCCCGCACTGTCGCGATCTCCATCGACTCCCTGACCCCGGTCGCCCCCACCCAGAGCGACAAGATCACGATCTCGGGCACGGTCACCAACAAGGGCCGGTCCACGGTCAGTGCCGGACACATCGGCCTGCGGGTGGGAGGACTGCTCTCGACGCGCAGCGAGATCGACGACATCGGCGACCGGACGCCCTTCTCCTCGGGCGGCGACGGCCCCGAGCTGAACGGTCACACGCAGAAGATCGGGAAGCTCCAGCCGGGGATCTCCCGTGAGTTCACGCTGACCGTCCCCGCGAAGGACCTCAACCTGGACCGGGACGGCGTCTACCCGCTGGGCGTCTCGTTCTCCGGGCAGACCAGCGACCAGCAGTACGAGCGGGTGCTGGGCATCCGCCGCACTCTGCTGCCGTGGCAGCCGTCCGGCGCCGAGGGCAAGAAGACCAAGGTCACCTTCCTCTGGCCGCTGATCTCCAACACGCACCTCACGGCCCGCACCGAGTCGGACCAGCAGCAGACGCCGATCTTCCCCAACGACGACCTCGCCGCTGAGCTGGCCCCGGGCGGCCGCCTCCAGCAGTTGGTGGCGCTGGGCAAGGACCTGCACGTCACCTGGGTGATCGACCCCGACCTGCTGGCCACCGTCGAGGCGATGACCAAGAGCTACCAGGTCGCCGGACCGAGCGGGAAGAACGTCCCCGGCCGGGGCCAGGCGGTCGCCAAGCAGTGGCTCAGCCAGCTCCAGACGGCGGTGGACGGCAAGGAGGTCGTCGCCCTGCCCTTCGGCGATCCGGACATCGCCTCGCTGGCGCACCGCGGCGGCGACCTCGGCCACCTCCAGTCGGCCACCGAGCTCGCGGCCATGACCGTGGACACCATCCTCCAGGTGAAGCCGCGCACGGACTTCGCCTGGCCGATCGACGGCGCCATCGACCGCTCCGTCGTCGACGTCGGCACCTCGGCCGGCGCCCACAACATCATCACGCGCAGCGACAGCCTCAGGGAGCCGGACGGCTCCCCGTACGCCCCCACGGCGGCCCGCCAGATCGGCGGGGGGAACACGGCCATCGTCGCCGACGCCCGCCTCTCCACGGCCTTCGAGGGCGATATGACGCGTGCGGGCGACGCCTCGCTCGCGGTGCAGCGGTTCCTCGCCCAGAGCCTGATGATCAACAAGCAGGCGCCGGAGAACGAGCGCAGCATCGTCGTCGCTCCCCAGCGCATGCCGACCACCAGCCAGGCCCAGGCGATGGCGACGGCGCTGGGCGGACTGTCCGCCGGGCGCTGGACCCAGCCGCTCGACCGGCTGAGCGACGCGGCCAAGGCCAAGCCGGACCCCGCCGCCGGCCGCCGGATTCCGGGCCCCGGCTCGTACCCGGACGCCCTCCGCGCCCAGGAGCTGCCCACCGAGGCGTTCACGGAGATCCAGAAGACACAGCAGGGTCTGTCCTCCTTCAAGACGATCCTGACCTCTCCGGACCGGGTCGTCATCCCCTTCGGCAGCGCGATCATGCGCGAGATGTCCACCTCGTGGCGCGGTGACCCGGCGGGTGCCGCCGACTTCCGCGCGGCCGTGCAGTCCTACCTCGCCACCCTGCAGGACCAGGTCAAGCTGGTGGAGAAGTCCGACGCGACCCTCTCCGGCCGCAGCGCCACGATCCCGGTGACCGTGAAGAACGGGCTGCTCCAGGGCATCGACCACCTGTACCTGCAGCTGGAGTCCACGCAGCCGAACCGACTGAAGGTCACGGACAAGCAGCCCGTGAAGATCGACGGCGGGCACAGCCAGTCGGTGAAATTCGAGACCCGGGCCTATGCAAACGGTCCGGTCAAGGTGCATGCCCGCCTCTACACTGCGGACGGCCAGCAGGTGGGCAAGGAGATGGACTTCATTGTGCATGTCACATCCATCACCCCTATGGTTCTGCTGGTCATCGCCGGAGGTGTCCTCCTCCTCGTCCTCGCGGGTCTCCGCATCTACCTGAAGCGCAAGCGATCGGGCAGCCATGACGGCGCCGGTGACGGCCCGGAGGCCGGGGGCGAGGGCCCCTCGGACGGCGGCGACAACGGCGGCGGCGAGCCCGAGCGGCCGGGGGACCCGGCGGCGGACACCGGAACGGGGAGCGGTACGCCCTCCCGGCCGGGTGAGAAAGTGGAACGTTGACGTGTCGTGGGGCCGGTCGGCCGCGGACGGATGAGGTGGGCTAGGGATGAACGCGCCGTACGACGGTGACCGCGGCCGGGGCGCGGGAGGTGACCGACGGGACCAGTACCCGCCGGCGCCGCCCGGTGCCCAGGAGCCGCCGCAGCCGGGCCCGTACGCCCCGGACCCGTACCTCGGAGACCCCTACCCCGCCGAGCCGTACCCCGGCCAGGCGCCGACCGACGAGAGCGCGGCGCAGCAGGGCGGTTTCCCCCAGGGCGGACAGTCCGCGTACGGACAGCAGCAGTACGGGCAGCCGCAGGGCGGGCCCCCCGTTCCCCCACCGCCCGCGCCCTCGTACCCGCAGCAGCAGGCGTGGCCGCCCGCGCCACAGCCCGGCTCCGAGGACGCGACCCAGCTCATCGGCAGCGTGAGCGGCTTCCCCGACCGGACGGCGCCCACCCCGCCCCAGCGCGACGCCTTCGCCCACCTCTACCGCGACCAGCAGCAGCCCTACGAGCCCCAGCGCCCGCAGGGTCGGCAGGTCCCGGCACCCGGCCAGCACGCGACGTCTCCCTCGATGGAACACACCCAGCCGATGGTGCCCGCCGTGGAGCCCCCCGCGGCCGAGCCCCTCGTGGAGCCCGAACCCGCCCCCGCGGCCCCGGCTGCGAAGGGCGGCAAGGCAGCGGGCCTGCTGAAGTCGAGCGCCCTGATGGCGGCGGGCACGATGGCGTCCCGACTGCTGGGCTTCGTCAAGCAGGCGATGATCGTCGCCGCCCTGGGCGCCGGTGTGCTGGGCGACACCTACACGGTGGCGAACCAGCTGCCCGCCATGATCTTCTTCCTGACCATCGGCGGCGGCCTCAACTCGGTCTTCATCCCCCAGCTCGTGCGCTCCATGAAGGAGGACGCCGACGGTGGGGACGCCTACGCGAACCGGCTGCTGACGCTGGTCGCGGTGATCCTCGGTGTGCTCACCCTGATCACTGTGCTGGGGGCCCAATATCTCGTCCCCCTGATGTCCAACAACTTCGCCAACAAGCCCGACGCGAACTCGGTGACGGTCACCTTCGTCCGCTACTGCATGCCCACCATCTTCTTCATGGGCGTGCACGTGGTGATGGGGCAGATTCTCAACGCTCGAGGCCGATTCGGCGCGATGATGTGGACGCCCGTCCTCAACAACGTCGTCGTCATCGCCACCTTCGGGCTGTTCCTCTGGGTGTACGGCACAGCGGGGAGCTCGGACCTCAGCGAGCACACGATCCCTCCAGAAGGCGTCCGACTTCTGGGCGTCGGCACTCTCCTCGGCCTGGTCGTCCAAGCCCTGGCGATGATCCCCTACCTCAGGGCGGCCGGTTTCAAGATCCGTCCCCGCTTCGACTGGCGCGGCCACGGTCTCGGCAAGGCCGCGAAGCTGGCCAAGTGGACCGTGCTGTTCGTGCTCGCCAACCAGGCGGGAAACCTGGTCGTCACGCAGTTGGCCACCGCCGCCGGTGCCGAGAGCGGCCAGAAGGGCACCGGAATCATCGCCTACATCAACGCCCAGCTCATCTGGAACATGCCGCAGGCGATCCTCACCGTCTCGATCATGGCGGCGATGCTGCCGCGCCTGTCGCGCTCGGCCGTCGACGGTGACACCAGCGCCGTCCGGGACGACATCTCGCAGGGCCTGCGCACCTCGGCCGTGGCGATCGTGCCCATCGCCTTCGCCTTCCTGGCACTCGGCATCCCGATCTGCACGCTGCTCTTCGGATCCGGCGGCGTCGAAGGAGCCCGCTTCTTCGGCTACGCCCTCATGGGCTTCAGCCTCGGCCTGATCCCCTTCTCCGTGCAGTACGTCGTCCTCCGCGCCTTCTACGCGTACGAGGACACCCGCACCCCCTTCTACAACACGGTCATCGTCGCGGCGGTCAACGCCGCGGGCTCGGCGCTCAGCTACTTCGTGCTGCCCGCCCGCTGGGCCGTGGTCGGCATGGGCGTCTCCTACGGTCTCGCCTACGCCGTCGGTGTGGGGGTCGCATGGCGCAGGCTGCGCAACCGGCTCGGCGGCGATCTGGACGGCGCGCGCGTGGTGCGTACGTACGCCCGCCTCATCGGCGCGTGCGTCCCCGCCACGCTCATCGGCGGCGCCATCGCCTACGGCATCGGCCAGGTCCTCGGCGCCGGCGTCTTCGGCTCGCTCGCCGCCCTGATCGGCGGTGGCGTCATGCTGCTCGGCGTCTTCTACATCGCCGCCAAACGCATGCGCGTGGAAGAGGTCAACGCCATGGTCGGCATGGTCCGCGGGCGTCTGGGACGCTGACCGGAGCACAACCATCACCCGTCGTCGCGTGTCGTGCAGGGCGACGGAGTGTGGGCACAATTGTCTTGGCTGCGGACAGGGTGCAACGGACGGGGAGGCAGGAGCGACGGTGGCGGAACGGAGCACGGCTGCCGTCGACGTGGCAGACAGCAGCGACGCGCAGAACGAACCGTCGCTGACCGCCAAGGCGGACAAGGCCACGGCCGACGGGACGGAGGCCGGGAACACCGAGGAGAGCGGCGCCGGTGCGCCCTCGGGCGCCGAGCGCACGACAGGCGGAAAGGCCCCGCGCGGCCCCCGCGCGCCCGAACTGCACAGCGGTCACAAGCTCGCCGGAAGGTACCGCCTGGAGGAGTGCGTCACCCGTCTGGAGGGATTCAGCAGCTGGCGTGCCGTCGACGAGAAGCTGCGCCGGGCCGTCGGCGTCCATCTGCTGCCGGCCGAGCACCCACGGGCCCGCACGGTACTCTCGGCGGCCCGCTCCGCCGCGCTGCTGGGTGACCCGCGCTTCGTCCAGGTCCTCGACGCCGTCGAGGAGGACGACCTCGTCTACGTCGTCCACGAGTGGCTGCCCGACGCCACCGAACTGACCTCCGTACTGGCCTCCGGGCCCATGGACGCCTTCGACGCGTACCAGCTGGTCAGCCAGGTGTCGCAGGCCATGGCCGCCGCCCACCGCGAGGGCCTCTCCCATCTGCGCCTGGGCCCCGGCTGTGTGCTGCGCACCGGTTCCGGGCAGTACCGCATCCGCGGCTTGGCCGTGATGGCGGCGCTCCGCGGCATCACCTCCGAGACCCCCCAGCGCACCGACACCGAGGCCATCGGCGCCCTCCTGTACGCCGCCCTCACCCAGCGCTGGCCGTACGAGGGCGACGCCCACGGCCTGTCCGGCCTGCCCAAGGACGTCGGTCTCATCCCACCCGACCAGGTGCGGGCCGGTGTCCACCGAGGGCTCTCCCAGCTGGCAATGCGCGCGCTCGTCAACGACGGCGCCACCGCGTCCCGCCAGGAGCCGCCCTGCACCACGCCGGAGGAACTCGCCAAGGCCGTCTCGGCCATGCCGCGCATCCGCCCTCCGGAGACGCCCTTCTCCGCCACCCCGGCCTACTCCCGCCCCCCGGCGGGCGGCGCCTACGGCCCGCAGGCCGCCCACTCCGCTCCGGTCACCCCGCCGCCTCCACTGCAGAGCCGTACCGGCACCGCCATCAAGTGGATCGTCTCCTCGCTGCTGATCGCGGCACTGGGCCTGGGCAGCTGGCAGCTCGCGGACACGCTGCTGAAGCACACGGACTCGGATGACGACCCCCAGCAGTCACAGCTGTCGGACAACGAGGCCAAAAAGAAGGTCACCAGCCATCTGCTGAAGATCCGTAACGCGCAGGAGTACGCGACGGACGGGGGTTTCCAGCATCCCAAGCAGGTGCCGAACACCTATGACAAGCAGGACGGGACAGCCTGGCGGACGCTTTCCTTCAATGACCAGCTCGCGCCCAACTCCTACAAGGACGGCGTCGGTATCGTCTATGACCTCGGCAAGGAGGAACAGGTCACCAAGGCGGAGATCGACATGCTCCACCCCGGAGGAACCACGATCACGCTCTACGCGTGCGACGGCCTGACGCCCTCCGGCCCGCCCAGCGACCTGAAGAAGCTGTCCGAGGTCACGGAGAACAGCGTCAAGGCAAAGCTCTCGCTCAAGAAGCCCGCCAAGACGCGGTACGTCCTGGTGTGGATCACGGCCATGCCCAACGCTCCGCAGGAAGAGTGGAGCAAGGCCGGCCACAAGCAGGGCATCACCGAAGTCCGCTTCCGCGGCCGCTGACCGAGAGACCCCTGGCCCCTACCCAGTCAATCCCCCTCCTCTCTAAGTTGGTCCCAACAACAGATCGCGCGCGGGACAGCGCTCTCAGGGCGGGGTGAGTGCCATCGCAGAGGACGGACGGCAGCAGCGGACGCCGACGGCCGACAGTGACAGCGAGCTGCTCGCGCTGCATGTCGCCGGGGACCCCGACGCCTTCAGTGAACTCGTCCGGCGCCACCGCGACCGGCTCTGGGCCGTAGCCCTCCGGACCCTTGGCGACCGGGAGGAAGCGGCCGACGCCGTACAGGACGCCCTCGTCTCCGCCTACCGCGCCGCTCACACCTTCCGCGGCCAGTCGGCCGTCACCACATGGCTGCACCGGATCACCGTGAACGCCTGCCTGGACCGGGCGCGTAAGGCCGCCGCACGCCGTACCTCGCCGCTCGCCGAGACCGAGAAGCTCGAGCATCTCCTCGAGCCCCACGAGTCGGCGGCCGAACCGGCCGAGCGGAGCGATCTCCACAGAGAGCTGCTGAGAGCCCTCGCGACGCTGCCGCCCGACCAGCGGGCCGTCCTCGTCCTGGTCGATATGCAGGGTTATCCCGTCGCCGAGGCGGCGGCCGTATTGAATGTTCCCGTGGGCACGGTGAAGAGTCGGTGCGCCAGAGCACGGGCGAGACTGCTGCCGTTGCTCACCCATCTGCACCCCGGCGGCAGGGGTAGCCCTCGTACCGAGAGGGAAAGGAACCGGTCGCAGGGGACGTCCGTCCCACCACCGGCTGGACGGAGTGACGTGAACCCAGTGAAGGGCGGAGGTGGGCGAGCGTGACCTCGACGACCGACACGGACGGGCATCCGGAGGTCTCCGAGATCTCCGCACTCGCCGAGGGCGTGCTCTCTCCCGCGCGCAGCGCGGACCTGCGGGAGCACCTGGCCGACTGCGCGGTCTGCGACGACGTCCGGGCTTCCCTCGACGAGATCCGTGAGCTGCTGGGCACCCTGCCCGGTCCCGCCAGGATGCCGGCGGACGTCGCCGGCCGGATCGACGCGGCTCTCGCCGCCGAGGCACTGCTCGACGCGACGGCGCCCCAGGAGGCGGTCGCGACCGTTTCACGTGAAACAGCGGCGGCAGCGATCACGGGTCCTGTTTCACGTGAAACATCGTATGAGCCCGCCCACGACGTGGAGCGTCTGGTTTCACGTGAAACACCGGCCGGTGAACGACCCGCCGGCCGCCCGCGCGGCGCCGTCGGCCCAGGGCGCCAGTCGCCCACCCGCGGCCGGCGCTGGCGCCGCACGCTTCTGGGTACGGCCTGCGCCGCGGCCGCCATCGGCGTGGGCAGCTTCCTTATTCAGGGCGCGGGCGACGATGGGGGGGACCGTGCCACACCGCAAACGGACGCGTCCCCCGTGGCCGTGGCAGAGCTGAAGACGCGAGTCCACGACGCGCTGTCGAACCTCAAGCCAGCTGAGACACGCGGCATGCGCGCGCAGGACGGCGCCGAGACCTACCAGGGCTCTTCGGAGGGCAGCGCCCCCTTCTGCGTGCGCGAGGGCATCGGCCGCCCTGACCGCGCCCTCGCGGTGCGCCAAGAGCGCTTCACCGGCACGGATACCTACCTGGTCATCTACCCGCACTCCCGTGACGCCGCACTCGTTGACGTCTATGTCGTCGCGGCGGACTGTGTCGTCACCTCCTCCGGGAGCCCCGGAAAGGTGCTGGCGCGCGAGACGGTCTCGCGTTCCTGAGCCGTCTCCCCGGCCGCTGCGATGTCCCTGGGGGAATGCTCGCCCCGTAGGATCCGTTGGGTGGGGTGAGACCCAGCAAGGACCCAGTCAGCAGTCGGCAGAGACAAGGAAGACACCCGTGAGCGACGTCCGCAACGTGATCATTATTGGCTCCGGGCCCGCGGGCTACACGGCCGCGCTCTACACCGCCCGTGCTTCGCTGAAGCCGCTGGTGTTCGAGGGCGCCGTGACCGCCGGTGGTGCGCTGATGAACACCACCGAGGTCGAGAACTTCCCCGGCTTCCGCGACGGCATCATGGGCCCGGACCTCATGGACAGCATGCGGGCCCAGGCGGAGCGCTTCGGCGCCGAGCTGATCCCGGACGACGTCACGGCCGTCGACCTCACCGAGGAGATCAAGACCGTCACCGACTCCGCCGGCACCGTCCACCGGGCCAAGGCCGTGATCGTGGCCACCGGCTCCCAGCACCGTAAGCTCGGCCTGCCGCGCGAGGACGAGCTCTCCGGACGCGGTGTGTCCTGGTGCGCCACCTGCGACGGGTTCTTCTTCAAGGACCAGGACATCGCTGTGGTCGGCGGCGGCGACACCGCGATGGAGGAGGCCACCTTCCTGTCCCGCTTCGCGAAGTCGGTCACGGTCATCCACCGCCGTGAGGCCCTGCGCGCCAGCAAGGCCATGCAGGAGCGGGCCTTCGCCGACCCGAAGATCTCCTTCGTCTGGGACAGCGAGGTCGCCGAGATCCACGGCGACGCCAAGCTCTCCGGGCTGACCCTGCGCAACGTCAAGACCGGCGAGACCTCGGAGCTGCCGGTGACCGGCCTCTTCATCGCCATCGGTCACGACCCCCGCACCGAGCTCCTCAAGGGTCAGCTGGACCTGGACGACGAGGGCTACCTCAAGGTCGACTCGCCCTCCACCCGCACCAACCTCACGGGCGTCTTCGCCGCCGGTGACGTCGTGGACCACACCTACCGCCAGGCGATCACCGCCGCGGGCACCGGCTGCTCCGCCGCCCTGGACGCGGAGCGCTACCTCGCCGCCCTCGGCGACGGCGAGAACGTCCGCGAGCCCGAGCAGAGCGCCTGACCCCTTTTCCCCCACAGAGAACAACCAAGGAGACCGCAATGGCTCTCAAGGCCGTGACCGACGCGTCCTTCGACGAGGACGTCCTCAAGAGCGACAAGCCCGTGCTGGTGGACTTCTGGGCCGAATGGTGCGGCCCGTGCCGTCAGATCGCTCCCTCGCTCGAGGCCATTGCCGCCGAGTACGGTGACAAGATCGAGATCGTCAAGCTGAACATCGACCAGAACCCGGGCACCGCTGCCAAGTACGGCGTCATGTCGATCCCGACCCTGAACCTGTACAAGGGTGGCGAGGTCGTGCAGACCATCGTGGGCGCCAAGCCGAAGGCCGCCCTGGAGCGCGAGCTGTCGGACGTCATCCACACCAAGTAAAAGCGCATTGACGTTTCACGTGAAACGGGGTCCGTCTCCTCAGGGGACGGACCCCGTTTCATGCCCCGGCTACAACGGGCGTAGCGCCGGTTCCTTCTGCACTGCTCCCAACAGTCGATCCAGCGCCAGCTCCACATCCTCTTTCCAGGACAGCGCGGACCGCAGCTCAAGCCGGAGCCGGGGGTACCGCGGGTGGTGCCGCACCGTCTTGAAGCCCACCGCCAGCAGATGGTCGGCCGGGAGGACACACGCGGGTTCCTTCCACCGCGCGTCACCGAACGCCTCGATCGCCTTGAACCCGCGCCTCAGCACATCCTTGGCAACGGTCTGCACCATGACCCGGCCCAGACCTTGGCCCTGGAACCGCGGTGCCAACCAGGCGGTCATGAGCTGAACGGCATCCGCGGCCACCGGACTCGTGGGAAACGCCGTCGCCCGCGGCACATAGGCCGGTGGAGCGTAGAGAACGAACCCCGCCGGCTCGTCGTCCACATAGACGACCCGGCCACAGGAACCCCACTCCAGCAGCACGGCGGAGATCCACGCCTCCTTCTCCAGCTCGGGACGGCCCGCCCTCAGCGCGGCCTCCCCGCTGACGGGATCAAGCTCCCAGAACACGCACGCCCGGCAGCGCTTGGGAAGGTCCGGCAGATTGTCCAGAGTGAGCGGTACGAGGCGACGCCCCATGGAGCCAGTTCCTCACTTCCTACCTGTGCCGCGCCGCGGGCGGCGCTCAGCGCGCTGCGCTCCCTGAGCAGGCCGCCGACGAAACCGCCGACCGCGCCCAGGCCCAGGCCCGTCGCCACCAGTCCGGTCCGGCTCACCGTTCGCATGGCCTCGTTCCTCCGTCAACTGCGTTCGCATGCCCGACGTGGTGGTGCCATACCTCAACGCATCGTATCCACCGGGCGTTTGAGCCGACAGCCGACAAAGGCAAAGGGGCGGGGCGTGTTCCACGTGAAACATCGCGTTTCCCGTAGAACACGCCCCGCCCCGGGGGTGGACCCGGCCGAAACCCTAGCCGTCCGCGTCCTCGGTGTTTCCGTCCGACAGCTTCTGCTCCAGCACTCCGCCTTCGCCCGGGGCGAGCGTGCTGAGGATCCGCTCAAGGTCCTCGATCGAAGCGAACTCGACGACGATCTTGCCCTTCTTCTGCCCGAGGTCGACCTTGACCCGTGTCTCGAAGCGGTCGGAGAGCCGGGACGCCAGATCGCTGAGGGCCGGGGACACCCGGGCGCCGGCTCGCGGTCCCTTGGCCTTGGCCGACTTCTTCGTCCGGGACCCCATCAGCTGGACGATCTCTTCCACCGACCGGACGGAGAGACCCTCCTGCACAATGCGTCGGGCGAGCTTCTCCTGCTCCTCGACATCGTCCACGGCGAGCAGCGCCCGTCCATGGCCCGCCGACAGCACCCCGGATGCCAGCCGGTTCTGCACCTCGGGCGAGAGCTTCAGGAGTCGCAGCGTGTTGGAGACCTGCGAGCGCGACCGCCCGATGCGGTCCGCCAGTTCGTCATGCGTGCAGGAGAAGTCCTTGAGCAACTGGTCGTAGGCCGCGGCCTCTTCCAGCGGGTTCAGCTGCGCACGGTGGAGGTTCTCCAGGAGGGCGTCCAGGAGGAGCTTCTCGTCCTCCGTCGCCCGGACGATCGCCGGGATGCTCTCGAGCCCGGCCTCACGGCACGCGCGCCAGCGGCGCTCGCCCATGATGAGCTCATAGCGCTCCGGCGCGAGCTGCCGGACGACCACCGGCTGGAGCAGACCCACCTCGCGGATCGAGGTGACCAGTTCCGCCAGGGCGTCCTCGTCGAAGACCTCCCGGGGCTGTCGGGGGTTGGGCGTGATGGAGTCCAGGGGCAGTTCGGCGAAGTGGGCCCCCGCCACCGTCTCCGTGGCCTGGGCCTCCGGCTCGGGCTTCCGGACGTCCGCCGGCTCCGCCACGGGTGCCCCGCTCTCAAGAGGCATCACGCCGGACGGCGCGGGCCCCCGCTCAGCGGTCAGCAGCGGCACGGCAGTGGGCGACGTGGCACCGGGCCCCACCGTGGGGGTGCCGATCTCCGCCCCCTTCGGCGCCGCCGGGATCAGTGCCCCGAGCCCACGGCCCAGTCCTCTACGTCGTTCACTCACTGCAGCCCCTCCGACATGCTGTGCTGGTCCTGCTGTTGCTGATGACCCACCGGCTGGTGCCCCACCGGCTGATGGCCCACGGTATGGGCCCTGCTGTCGTCGTAATGCACGCCGATGCCCCGGAGCGCGATCTCGCGGGCCGCCTCCATATACGACAACGCGCCACTGGAACCCGGGTCATAGGTGAGCACCGTCTGGCCGTAGCTGGGCGCCTCGGAGATGCGGACCGAGCGCGGGATGCTGGTCCTCAGCACCTCCTGGCCGAAGTGGCTGCGTACCTCGTCGGCCACCTGGGAGGCGAGCCGGGTGCGTCCGTCGTACATGGTCAGCAGGATCGTCGACACGTGCAGCTTCGGGTTGAGGTGGCCGCGCACCAGCTCGACGTTCCGCAGCAGCTGGCCCAGGCCCTCGAGCGCGTAGTACTCACACTGGATCGGGATCAGCACCTCGGCGCCGGCGACCAGCGCGTTGACCGTCAGCAGCCCCAGGGAGGGCGGGCAGTCGATGAGGATGTAGTCCAGCGGCTGCTCATACGCCTTGATGGCCCGGTCCAGCCGGCTCTCCCGGGCCACCAGGGAGACGAGCTCGATCTCGGCACCGGCCAGGTCGATGGTGGCCGGTGCGCAGAAGAGGCCCTCCACGTCCCGGACCGGCTGTACGACGTCGGAGAGCTTTCTCTGGTCCACCAGGACGTCGTAGATGGACGGCACATCGGCGTGGTGGTCGATGCCGAGCGCGGTCGAGGCGTTGCCCTGTGGGTCCAGGTCCACGACGAGCACACGGTTGCCGTGCAGCGCCAGGGAGGCCGCCAGGTTCACGGTGGTCGTCGTCTTGCCGACGCCACCCTTCTGGTTCGCCACCACCATGACCCGGGTTTGGTCGGGCCGCGGCATCCGGGTTTCACGTGAAACGACCTCGGCGGCACCCAGAGGGCCGGGCGCCGGTTCGGAGTCGGCGGGGCGGGGACCGGGGACCGGGTCGGCCATCGGCCCCGCGATATTGGCGTCGGACCGCAAGGATTCACTCTCCTCGACATCAGGCTCGCGATGGGGAGAGCCTGCCATGGTTCGCCGGGTACGAACCAGTGAGGCCCACTCTCCTGTGGATGAATCCGCCGTTCCTGTGGATACCGGGGGAGGTTCCACAGCGTCGGCCGGCCGGCGGTCGCGAGCCGCGGCCGCACGGCCACGACCGATGATCCCTTGCAGCAACGAGCGATGTTTCACGTGAAACACGATGCCCGTGACCTTGGGCTACCTCATCACGACACTCCGTGATGCATAGTTTAGGCAGCTTGTATGGAGCACTCCCGGTGCCGCCGGGCGGAGTAATCAGCGGCGCCGACGCGACCGGCTCACCCGGGCGGCCTTGGCCCGCTTGGCCGCGAAGCGGACACCGCCGGGGCTCTCCCCGACCTCGACCCGCACCAGCGTGGACGGCGGGTCCACCACGCCTTCGCCGACCTGGAGCACCGAGGTCCGCTCGACACCCAGCTTGCTGAGCGCGGCGCGGGCTCCCTTGAGCTCCTCCTCGGCGGTGTCGCCCTTGAGGGCCAGCATCTCGCCGTACGGCCGCAGCAGGGGCACCCCCCAGCCCGCCAGCCGGTCCAGCGGGGCCACGGCGCGCGCCGTCACCACGTGCACCGGCTGAAGCTTGCCCAGGACCTCCTCGGCACGCCCCCGGACGACCGTGACGTGGTCCAGGCCGAGCAACTCGACGACCTCGGAGAGGAAGGTCGTCCGCCGCAGCAGCGGCTCCAGCAGGGTGATCTGGAGATCGGGACGGACCAGGGCCAGCGGGATGCCCGGCAGGCCGGCCCCCGAGCCCACGTCGCACACGGAGACGTCCTCGGGGACGGCCTCGGAGAGCACCGCACAGTTCAGCAGGTGCCGTTCCCAGAGCCGGGGGACCTCCCGCGGGCCGATCAGCCCACGCCGGACGCCCGCGTCGGCGAGCAGTTCGGCGTAGCGGACGGCGTCCGGAAAGCGGTCACCGAAAACCGCCCGTGCCTCCGGGGGCGCCGGGGGGAGCTCCGCTGCCTCTTCCACAGTGAACCGTCCTTCCGTACCACGTTGTATCGACGACTCTGCGTATCGACGAATCGGTGGGACTCCAAGCACCGGAGTCCGATGTCAGGCTGACAAGGATCGGCCCCGTCTGCGCACAGACGGGGCCGAAGCTACCGGGAAACGGGAGCAGGTCACACCGGCAGGACGACCACGCGGCGCTGGGGCTCCTCGCCCTCGGACTCGCTGCGCAGCCCGGCGGCGGCCACCGCGTCGTGGACGACCTTGCGCTCGAACGGCGTCATCGGGTCGAGCTTGACCGGCTTGCCGCTCTGCTTCGCGTCCGCGACGGCCTGGGCACCCAGCTTGGCGAGCTCCTCGCGCTTCCGGGCCCGGAAGCCGGCGATGTCGAGCATCAGGCGGCTGCGGTCACCGGTCTCCCGGTTCACCGCGAGCCGCGTCAGCTCCTGGAGCGCCTCCAGCACCTCGCCATCGCGGCCCACCAGCTTCTGCAGATCCCGGCTGGTGGAGTCGCTGATGATCGACACGGACGCCCGGTCGGCCTCGACGTCCATGTCGATGTCACCGTCCAGGTCGGCGATGTCGAGCAGACCCTCCAGGTAGTCGGCCGCGATCTCGCCCTCCTGCTCCAGGCGGGTCAGCGGGTCGGTGCCCTCGGCGGCGTCCGCACGGGTCTGGTCCTGGGTGTCCGTCACGGTGGGACTCCTTCGTTACTTCTTGGACGACGGGTGCTTGGGCCGCTGCGGTCCGCCCTTGCGCTGCCCGGACTTGGCACCGCGGGACGAGCCCCCGCCCTGCTTGGGCTTGGCGTCCTCGGGCTTCTCCTTGGCACCGTTCTCCGAGGTGGCGGCACCGTTGCCCGACGACGCCTTGGTGCGGGCCTGCGGGCGGCCGGCCGGCTGCTGCCCGGCGGCCGGGGTGGCGGTGCGCTTGGCCTTCGGCTGCCGCTTGGGCTGCTGGCGGGCGGCGCGGGCGGCCTCGGCGGCCTGCTTGGCCTCGACCTCGGCCGGGTCCTCCTTGAGCTTGCCCTTGGCCCGCAGGCGCTCCTGGCGCTGCTGGTAGGCGAGGCTGCCCGGGGTGGGGTTCCGGCGAATGATGAACATCTGCTGACCCATGGTCCAGACGTTCGTGGTCAGCCAGTAGACGAGGACACCGACCGGGAAGTTGATGCCGAAGACGGCGAACATGATCGGGAAGACGTACATCAGCATCTTCTGCTGCTGCATGAAGGGCGTCTTGACCGTGAGGTCGACGTTCTTCGTCATCAGCTGGCGCTGCGTGTAGAACTGCGACAGCGACATCAGGACGATCATGACCACCGTGACGACGCGGACGTCGGTGACGGTGGAACCGAGCTTCTCGATCTTGGCCGCGCTGTCCAGGAACTTCACGGACAGCGGGGCGCCGAAGATGTGGGCCTCACGGGCACTGGCCAGCAGGTCCTCGTTGATGAACCCGACCGTCTTGCCCTGCGCGATGTGGTTGAGGACCTGGTACAGCGAGATGAAGAAGGGCGACTGGGCCAGGATCGGGAGACAGCTCGAGAGCGGGTTGGTGCCCGTCTCCTTGTAGAGCTTCATCATCTCTTCGGACTGGCGCTGCCGGTCGCTCTTGTAGCGCTCCTGGATCGCCTTCATCTTCGGCTGCAGCGCCTGCATGTTCCGCGTGGCCTTGATCTGCTTCACGAAGAGCGGGATCAGGCAGATGCGGATCAGGACCACCAGCGAGACGATCGACAGACCCCACGCCCAGCCGCTGTTCTTGTCGAAGATCAGGCTGAAGAACGAGTGGAACTGGACGATGATCCAGGAAACTGCGTAATAAAGGGGCTTGAGGACCGTGTCCACGTATCAGGCTCCTTGGGCGTTGGGCTGAGTCTCGGGCTGTGCGGCGGCCCCGGCTACGGGGTGTCCGCCCAGTCGGCTCCTCAGCCGCTGGTGCCAGACCGGACGCTTCCGGGGAGGTACGTGGTCGACGCCACCGAGCGACCACGGGTTACAGCGCAGGATGCGCCAGGCCGTCAGCACCGTCCCCTTGATCGCGCCATGCACCTGGATGGCCGTGTAGCCGTAGTGCGAGCACGACGGGTAGTACTTGCAGACCGGGCCGAGCAGCGGACTGATGGTCCACTGGTACAGCTTGATCAACCACAGCAGCGGGTACTTCACCGTGCACTCCCTCCCGGGTCATGGCCGGGGTTCCGGGAAACCGAGGTATCGGTACCCGGGGGATTGCAGCTTCGCGGCGCCCCTCCCAACAGCCGCTGCAATGCGGTATCGAGATCGCGGGCAAGCTGACCGTGATCGGCTTCGCCCGCGCCCGGCAGGGCTCGCACCACCACCAGGCTACCGGCGGGCAGCGTGTCGAGCCGGTCACGCACGAGGTGGCGCAGCCGGCGTTTGACACGGTTGCGGACGACCGCGCCGCCCACCGCCTTGCTCACGACGAAACCCGCACGTGCCGGGGGGACAGTTCCCCCAGGCCCGTGCGGGTCCGTTTCGGTGCGGAGGTGGACGACGAGGAGTGGGCGCCCGGCCCTGCGTCCTCGTCGAACCGCGGTCGCGAAGTCCTCGCGCCGCCTCAGCCGAGACTCGGAAGGCAGCACGTCATGGACCTTGAGTCAGGCTGCTCAGGCCGACAGGCGGGCGCGACCCTTGCCACGGCGGGACGCGAGGATCGCGCGGCCGGCACGGGTGCGCATGCGCAGGCGGAAGCCGTGGGTCTTCGCACGACGGCGGTTGTTCGGCTGGAAGGTGCGCTTGCTCACTCGGGGACTCCAGAAATGAATCGTGTGATGGCGGGACATCGCCTGGCTGTCACCGTGCGCCCACGAGGAGACTCGCAATACGCAAGGCACCGCTTCACGATCACATCCCACATGGAGGGAGTGCGACCCTTGCCCATCGGAGGCAGGCGGCAGCAGCCATCGACAACTCGACCTGGTCACGGTACGCGCCGTTACGCCATCCGGTCAAACCGGCAGCGCACCAGCATTAACCGTAGCCTCCCGGAGACCCCGGAAGCACCAGCCGTGCCCGGATGAGGCGCCACGGACGGCCCCATGGCACATTTGTACACACCCTGTGGACAACGACTTGAACGACGTGCCACGGCCTGACTACCGTGGCTGAACTCCGAATCCTTCCCGCCCGTCCCGAGAACCACACATTCGTGGGACCGGAGGGCGCCCCCGCTGACCGAGAGAGCGTGCCCTGTGGCTGACCTGCCTGCCGATCTTGCCGCAGTGTGGCCGCGCGTGCTGGAGCAGCTCCTCGGCGAGGGAAGAGTCGAGAGCAAGGACGAGCACTGGATCAAGCGCTGTCAGCCGCTGGCCCTGGTCGCGGACACGGCGCTGCTCGCCGTCCCCAACGAGTTCGCCAAGGGCGTACTGGAGGGGCGGCTGGCCCCGGTGGTCAGCGACGCTCTGAGCCGGGAGTGCGGCCGGCCCATCCGCATCGCGATCACCGTCGACAACTCCGTCGGCGAACCGGCCGCGCCGCAGCCGCCCGCGCACGAAGACCGTTCGCACAACGGCCAGGGCCGTGACACGTACGAGGGGTACGACGGGCGCCCCGGCTACGAGGGCCGGGACGGATACGGCCGCGGCGCCGGCGACGACCTGCCGACGGTCCGGCCCGCCTACCCCGACTACCAGCAGTCCCGCGCCGAGCCCGGCTCCTGGCCGCGGCACACGGGTCCCGCCGGCGCCGGTCCCGGGAGCCGCGCGCCGGACCGGGGCGACTACGGATGGCAGCAGCCGCGACTCGGTTTCGCCGAGAACGACCGCGACCCCTATGCCTCGCCGCAGCACACCCCGTCCGGCTACGAGCAGCCGCGGGACCCCGGCGGCTACCGACCGCCCGGCGGCGAGCGGTCCTACGAGCAGCAGCGCGAGCTCCCGGACGCCCACGGCCGCGGCGCCGGCCAGGGCGACCGGCCGGTGCCCGGCGGCTCGGGCGCGCCGGGCGCGGGGAAGTCCTCCGGGTCGGGCCCGGGGGAGCCGACCGCCCGGCTGAACCCCAAGTACCTCTTCGACACCTTCGTCATCGGCGCGTCCAACCGGTTCGCGCACGCGGCGGCCGTGGCGGTCGCCGAGGCGCCGGCGAAGGCGTACAACCCCCTCTTCATCTACGGGGAGTCGGGGCTCGGCAAGACGCACCTGCTGCACGCGATCGGGCACTACGCGCGCAGCCTCTACCCGGGGACGCGGGTGCGGTACGTGAGCTCAGAGGAGTTCACCAACGAGTTCATCAACTCCATCCGCGACGGCAAGGCGGACGCGTTCCGCAAGCGCTACCGCGACATGGACATCCTGCTGGTCGACGACATCCAGTTCCTCGCGAGCAAGGAGTCGACGCAGGAGGAGTTCTTCCACACCTTCAACACCCTGCACAACGCCAACAAGCAGATCGTGCTCTCCTCGGACCGGCCGCCCAAGCAGCTGGTGACCCTGGAGGACCGGCTGCGCAACCGGTTCGAGTGGGGTCTGATCACCGACGTCCAGCCGCCCGAGCTGGAGACCCGGATCGCGATCCTGCGGAAGAAGGCGGTCCAGGAGCAGCTCAACGCGCCGCCCGAGGTGCTGGAGTTCATCGCCTCCCGGATCTCGCGGAACATCCGCGAGCTGGAGGGCGCCCTCATCCGCGTCACGGCGTTCGCCAGCCTCAACCGGCAGCCCGTGGACCTGGGCCTCACCGAGATCGTCCTCAAGGACCTGATCCCGGGCGGCGAGGACGCCTCGCCGGAGATCACCGCGCCGGCCATCATGGCCGCCACGGCCGACTACTTCGGGCACACCGTGGAGGACCTGTGCGGCGCCTCGCGCAGCCGGGTGCTGGTGACGGCGCGCCAGATCGCCATGTACCTCTGCCGTGAGCTCACGGACCTGTCCCTGCCGAAGATCGGCGCGCAGTTCGGCGGCCGCGACCACACGACCGTGATGCACGCGGACCGCAAGATCCGCGCGCTGATGGCCGAACGGCGGTCCATCTACAACCAGGTGACCGAGCTGACCAACCGCATCAAGAACGGCTGACAGGACCGCGCCGAGCGCGCGGGGACGCCTTCCAGGGCGCTCCGGGACGGTTCCCGGGGCGCCCTTCGCCGTTCCGGACGGCGTCGCCGCACGGCCACCTCGTTCGAATAGGGACGCCCGTCACCCCGTTCTCCACAGAATCCACCCCCGACGGCCGTCCACATCCTGGGGACTGGGAAGTTATCCAGATGATGTCCACAACCGGGCCTGTTGACAGCTCATCAGAGGAGGTCAGCAGGGTGTGGAAGTGTGGGGAACCGAAGTCCACAGCCTGTGGATGACGGGTTCGCCCACAGCGGCCGCGCCGGTTGTCCACCGGCCGCCCACAGGAAGACGGGCGTTGTGCACAGCCTTTCCCCAGGGTTGTCCACTGTTCGGCAACGAAACGCCCGGGCTCACCGCGCCGAGTGAAAGGCATCACACCAAGCTGCCGGGTTGGGCTGTGGGGAACCTGGGTAAAGCTGGGGACGAGCCTGGGGAGAAGTGCGCCCTGCCTGTGCACCGCCTGTGCAGAACTTTTGTTTCTCCACAGTGACCCCCCGTTTTCCACCGTGGCCGCCCACAGGGGCAGTGGACAAAAAATCCGGCCTGACCAGGGCAAAGGAAGTTTTCCACGGTTTCCACAGGCCCTACTACTACGACCACAGAGATCAAGCGGGGAACTCGTTTCGAAGTGGGCCCTGTGCACAACTCGGCCCGAGGCTGCGCCACGCCGTCCGGTCCGACTTGACCCCGAGCAGCGCCGGCTGTCAGCGGCGTACGTCAAACTGGTCTCCGGCTTCGCAGCCGTCGAGCCGACGGATGCCCGACGAAGCCGGCGACGAAGACAGCCCAGCAGGGCCAGCCAGCAACAAGCAGGAGGCGGTTCCGGTGAAGATCCGGGTGGAGCGCGATGTACTCGCGGAGGCAGTGGCCTGGGCGGCCCGCAGCCTCCCGGCCCGTCCGCCGGTGCCGGTCCTCGCGGGGCTGCTGCTGAAGGCCGAGGACGGCTCGCTCAGCCTCTCCGGCTTCGACTACGAGGTCTCGGCCCGCGTCTCCGTCGAGGCGGACGTGGAAGAGGACGGCACCGTCCTCGTCTCCGGCCGGCTCCTCGCCGACATCTGCCGCGCACTTCCCAACAGGCCTGTGGAGATCTCCACCGACGGCGTCCGCGCCACCGTGGTCTGCGGCTCCTCGCGATTCACACTCCACACCCTGCCTGTGGAGGAGTACCCGGCGCTGCCCCAGATGCCCACCGCCACCGGCACGGTCCCGGCCGAGGTCTTCGCGTCCGCCGCCGCCCAGGTCGCCATCGCCGCCGGCCGTGACGACACCCTGCCGGTGCTCACCGGTGTGCGCATCGAGATCGAGGGCGACACCGTCACCCTGGCCTCCACCGACCGCTACCGCTTCGCCGTCCGCGAGTTCATGTGGAAGCCGGAGACCCCCGACGTCTCCGCCGTCGCCCTGGTCCCCGCCAAGACGCTGCTGGACACCGCCAAGTCCCTCAGCGGCGGCGACTCCGTCTCGCTGGCGCTCTCCGGCTCGGGCGCGGGCGAGGGCCTGATCGGCTTCGAGGGCGCCGGCCGCCGCACCACCACCCGGCTGCTGGAAGGCGACCTGCCGAAGTACCGCACGCTCTTCCCGACCGAGTTCAACTCGGTCGCCGTGATCGAGACGGCCCCCTTCGTCGAGGCCGTCAAGCGCGTGGCCCTGGTCGCCGAGCGCAACACCCCGGTCCGGCTGAGCTTCGAGCAGGGCGTGCTGATCCTGGAGGCCGGCTCCAGCGACGACGCACAGGCTGTGGAAAGGGTCGACGCCCGGCTGGAGGGCGACGACATCTCCATCGCCTTCAACCCCGGCTTCCTGCTGGAGGGCCTCTCCGCGATCGACTCCCCGGTCGCCCAGCTCTCCTTCACCACCTCGACCAAGCCGGCGCTGCTCAGCGGCAAGCCCGCGGTCGACGCGGAGGCGGACGAGGCGTACAAGTACCTGATCATGCCCGTGCGGCTGTCGGGCTGACGCGCCACCGACGGGCCGACGTCCCCCGCACGGCGCAGACCGCCCTGGTCCGCCGGCCCGGGGGACGCCTCGTTCGAGCGCATGGACGCACCACGGGCGGGTACCCGCCCCACCGTTTGAGCGCTCGGTCCCGACAGGTGTGCACGGACCCCCGGGCGTAGGCTCGGATCCGGGTAAACCGCTACGACTACGGCATAGAGGATCACTGATGGAGCTCGGTCTCGTCGGTCTCGGCAAGATGGGCGGCAACATGCGCGAGCGCATCCGCCGCGCAGGCCACACCGTCATCGGATACGACCGCAATGCGGACCTCGCGGACGTCCACAGCCTCCAGGAGCTTGTGGATTCCCTGAAGGGTCCCCGGGTCGTGTGGGTCATGGTCCCCGCGGGCGCGGCGACCCAGTCCACCATCGACGAGCTCGGCGAGCTGCTGTCGCCCGGCGACGTCGTCGTGGACGGCGGCAACTCCCGCTGGACGGACGACGAGAAGCACGCCGAGCAGCTGGCCGCCAAGGGCATCGGCTTCGTGGACTGCGGTGTCTCCGGCGGCGTCTGGGGCCTGGAGAACGGCTACGCGCTGATGTACGGCGGCGACGACGAGAACGTCGCGAAGGTGCAGCCGATCTTCGACGCGCTGAAGCCCGAGGGCGAGTTCGGCTCCGTGCACGCCGGCAAGGTCGGTGCCGGCCACTTCGCCAAGATGGTCCACAACGGCATCGAGTACGCCATGATGCAGGCGTTCGCCGAGGGCTGGGAGCTGCTGGAGGCGGTCGACTCCGTCACCGACGTGCGCGAGGTCTTCCGCTCCTGGCAGGAGGGCACGGTCATCCGCTCCTGGCTGCTCGACCTCGCCGTCAAGGCCCTGGACGACGACGAGCACCTCGACAAGCTGCGCGGCTACGCGTCCGACTCGGGCGAGGGCCGTTGGACGGTGGAGGCCGCCATCGACAACGCGGTCCCGCTCCCGGCGATCACCGCGTCCCTCTTCGCCCGCTTCGCGTCCCGCCAGGACGACTCGCCGCAGATGAAGATGATCGCCGCGCTGCGCAACCAGTTCGGCGGCCACGCGGTCGAGAGCAAGTAACACCCGACGCGTAATCCCCACGCGTAACAGACCACGCGAATCAGGAGGCTCGGCGCGCACCCATGCACGTTTCGCATCTCTCGCTCGCCGACTTCCGCTCGTACGCCCGGGTCGAGGTCCCGCTCGACCCGGGCGTCACGGCTTTCGTGGGGCCCAACGGCCAGGGCAAGACCAATCTCGTCGAGGCGGTCGGCTATCTGGCGACCCTCGGCAGCCACCGGGTCTCCTCCGACGCCCCGCTGGTCCGCCTCGGCGCGGACCGGGCGTTCATCCGCGCCGCCGTCGTCCAGGGCGAGCGGCAGCAGCTGATCGAGCTGGAGCTCAACCCGGGGAAGGCCAACCGGGCCAGGATCAACCGCTCGTCCCAGGTCAGACCCCGGGACGTGCTCGGCATCGTGCGCACGGTGCTGTTCGCCCCCGAGGACCTGGCCCTGGTCAAGGGCGACCCCGGCGAGCGCCGCCGGTTCCTCGACGAGCTGGTCACCGCCCGCTCCCCGCGGATGGCGGGCGTGCGCTCGGACTACGAGCGCGTGCTCAAGCAGCGCAACACCCTGCTGAAGACCGCCGCGCTGGCCCGCCGGCACGCCGGCCGGTCGATGGACGTCTCCACCCTGGACATCTGGGACCAGCACCTGGCCCGCGCCGGCGCCGAACTGCTGGCGCACCGCCTGGACCTGATCGCCGCACTGCTGCCGCTTGCCGACGCCGCGTACGAGCGGCTGGCGCCGGGCGGCGGCCCGGTCGCCTTCGACTACCGCGGCCCGGTCGGCGTCGGCGGCCCGGACGGCGCGCGCACCCGCGAGGAGCTGTACGAGGTGCTGCTGACCGCGCTGGGCGAGGCGCGCAAGCAGGAGATGGAGCGCGGGGTGACGCTCGTCGGGCCGCACCGCGACGACCTCGTGCTGCGGCTGGGACGGCTGCCCGCCAAGGGGTACGCGAGCCACGGCGAGTCCTGGTCGTACGCGCTGGCGCTGCGGCTGGCCTCGTACGAGCTGCTCAGGGCGGAGGGCAACGAGCCGGTGCTCGTCCTCGACGACGTCTTCGCCGAGCTGGACGCCCGCCGCCGGGAGCGGCTGGCGGAGCTGGTCGCCGGCGGCGAGCAGGTGCTGGTGACGGCCGCGGTGGACGACGACGTCCCGGACGTCCTGACGGGCGCGCGGTACGCGGTGTCCGAGGGGACGGTCGAGCGGGTATGACCGAGCAGTCCTCGACGCGCAGGGTGCCGGAACCGTCCGGCGTGGACCTGGCGCGGGTCGCGCTGCGCGCGGCCAAGGAGCAGGCGCGGGCGCGGGGCGCGGCCGTGCAGCAGAAGAAGCAGGCGCGCCGCGGCGGCCTGCGCTCCGGCGCGCGCGCCGACGGCCGCGACCCGCTGCCGCTGGGCGCGGCCATCAACCGCCTGATCACCGAGCGCGGCTGGGAGACGCCCGCGGCGGTCGGCGGGGTGACCGGCCGCTGGCCGCAGATCGTCGGCGAGAACGTGGCGCTGCACTGCGAGCCTCAGGGGTACGACGAGGACGCCCGGGTGCTGACCGTGCGATGCGACTCGACCACGTGGGCGACCCAGCTCCGGCTGCTGGCCCCGACGCTGGTGGCCCGGCTCAACGACGACCTGGGCCAGGGCACCGTCCGGATGATCAAGGTGCTGGGTCCGGGCGGACCGTCGCGCCGGTACGGAGCGCTGCGCGCGCCGGGGAGCACGGGACCGGGCGACACCTACGGGTGAGCCGTGGCGGTCGCGTACCCGGGGGAGCCCTGGGGACGGCGGGCCGGAGGTGTCCCCCGAGCGTGGTAGCGGGCGGTTGACAACCCGAAGCGCTGAGTGCCGCTGTGAGCCTCTTGGAGCCCCGGGGCGCATATAGGGAGTCGGCTGATGCCGGTTCAGGGCGGCACATGCGGACTCAGACGCCGCCAAACCCCCATTCATGTCGGCGCTACCGGTAGACTGGTGGTAATCCCGCGCGTTTCGCGGAAACAAGTCGAACGACGCAGTCGCTCCCGCCTGCCCTCCCGGTCCTCCCGACCGACGACGGCGCCCCGCCGCACAGGCAGGAGAAGGTCTGTGCTGTGCCAGAAAGGGCGCTTCGTGGCCGATTCCGGCAACCCCAACGAGAACACCACCCCTTCCCCCGAGGAAGGCGCCACTCCTGTGCCGGAGGACGCCTCGTCCGGCGCTCCGGGCGGAGGTGCGTCGTACGACGCCAGCGCGATCACCGTGCTGGAGGGTCTGGACGCGGTCCGCAAGCGGCCGGGCATGTACATCGGCTCCACCGGCGAGCGCGGTCTGCACCACCTGGTGTACGAGGTCGTGGACAACTCGGTCGACGAGGCCCTGGCCGGCCACGCCGACACCATCGACGTCACGATCCTGCCGGACGGCGGCGTCCGCGTGGTCGACAACGGCCGCGGCATCCCCGTCGGCATCGTCCCCTCCGAGGGCAAGCCGGCCGTCGAGGTCGTGCTGACCGTCCTGCACGCGGGCGGCAAGTTCGGCGGCGGCGGCTACGCGGTCTCCGGCGGTCTGCACGGCGTCGGCGTCTCCGTCGTCAACGCGCTGTCCTCGCGCGTCGCCGTCGAGGTCAAGACGGACGGCTACCGCTGGACCCAGGACTACAAGCTCGGCGTCCCCACCGCCCCGCTGCAGCAGAACGAGGCGACGGACGAGACCGGCACCTCGGTCACCTTCTGGGCCGACGGCGACATCTTCGAGACCACCGAGTACTCCTTCGAGACGCTCTCGCGGCGCTTCCAGGAGATGGCGTTCCTCAACAAGGGCCTGACCATCGCCCTGACCGACGAGCGCCCGGACCACGTGGACGAGGAGGGCAAGCCGCTCGCCGTCCGCTACCACTACGAGGGCGGCATCTCGGACTTCGTCCGCTACCTCAACTCGCGCAAGGGCGAGCTGATCCACCCCACGGTGATCTCGCTCGAGGCCGAGGACAAGGAGCGGCAGCTCTCCCTCGAGATCGCGATGCAGTGGAACAGCCAGTACACCGAGGGCGTCTACAGCTTCGCCAACATCATCCACACCCATGAGGGCGGCACGCACGAGGAGGGCTTCCGGGCGGCGCTGACCTCGCTGATCAACAAGTACGCGCGCGACAAGAAGCTGCTCCGCGAGAAGGACGACAACCTCACGGGCGACGACATCCGCGAGGGTCTGACCGCGATCATCTCGGTCAAGCTGAGCGAGCCGCAGTTCGAGGGCCAGACCAAGACCAAGCTGGGCAACACGGAGGCCAAGACCTTCGTCCAGAAGGCGGTCTACGAGCACCTCACCGACTGGCTGGACCGCAACCCGATCGAGGCCGCGGACATCATCCGCAAGTCGATCCAGGCCGCCACGGCCCGTGTCGCCGCCCGCAAGGCGCGCGACCTGACCCGCCGCAAGGGCCTGCTGGAGACCGCCTCGCTGCCCGGCAAGCTGTCGGACTGCCAGTCGAACGACCCGGCCAAGTGCGAGATCTTCATCGTCGAGGGTGACTCCGCCGGCGGCTCGGCCAAGTCCGGCCGGAACCCCGAGTACCAGGCGATCCTCCCGATCCGCGGCAAGATCCTCAACGTCGAGAAGGCCCGGATCGACAAGATCCTCCAGAACCAGGAGATCCAGGCGCTGATCTCCGCGTTCGGCACCGGCGTGCACGAGGACTTCGACATCGACAAGCTCCGCTATCACAAGATCATCCTGATGGCGGACGCCGACGTCGACGGCCAGCACATCAACACCCTGCTGCTGACCTTCCTCTTCCGCTTCATGCGCCCGCTGGTCGAGGCCGGGCACGTCTACCTGTCGCGCCCCCCGCTGTACAAGATCAAGTGGGGCCGCGACGACTTCGAGTACGCGTACTCGGACCGCGAGCGCGACGCGCTGATCCAGCTCGGCCGCGAGAACGGCAAGCGGATCAAGGACGACTCGGTCCAGCGCTTCAAGGGTCTCGGCGAGATGAACGCCGAGGAGCTGCGCGTCACCACGATGGACATCGACCACCGGGTGCTGGGCCAGGTCACCCTGGACGACGCGGCGCAGGCGGACGACCTGTTCTCGGTGCTCATGGGCGAGGACGTCGAGGCACGGCGCTCGTTCATCCAGCGCAACGCCAAGGACGTCCGCTTCCTCGACATCTGAGTCGGCCTGCACGAACAGCCGCGGCTCGAAAGGACTTTGAACACCAATGGCCGACGAGATGACCCCTGACACGCCCGTGACCCCGGACGGCACCACGCCCGAGGGGCAGCCCGCCACCATCGAGGGCGTCGGGATGCGCGTCGAGCCCGTCGGGCTCGAAACGGAGATGCAGCGCTCCTACCTCGACTACGCGATGAGCGTCATCGTCTCGCGTGCGCTGCCCGACGTCCGGGACGGCCTCAAGCCGGTGCACCGGCGCGTGCTCTACGCGATGTACGACGGCGGGTACCGGCCCGAGAAGGGCTTCTACAAGTGCGCCCGCGTCGTCGGCGACGTCATGGGTACGTACCACCCGCACGGTGACGCCTCCATCTACGACGCGCTGGTCCGGCTGGCCCAGCCGTGGTCGATGCGGATGCCGCTGGTCGACTCCAACGGCAACTTCGGCTCGCCGGGCAACGACCCGGCGGCGGCCATGCGGTACACCGAGTGCAAGATGGCGCCGCTGTCCATGGAGATGGTCCGGGACATCGACGAGGAGACCGTCGACTTCCAGGACAACTACGACGGCCGCAACCAGGAGCCGACGGTCCTGCCGTCGCGCTTCCCCAACCTGCTGGTGAACGGTTCCGCCGGCATCGCGGTCGGCATGGCGACCAACATCCCGCCGCACAACCTGCGCGAGGTCGCCGAGGGCGCCCAGTGGTACCTGGCCAACCCGGAGGCCACCCCCGAGGAGCTGCTCGACGCGCTCGTCGACCGGATCAAGGGCCCCGACTTCCCGACCGGCGCCCTCGTGGTCGGCCGCAAGGGGATCGAGGAGGCGTACCGCACCGGCCGCGGCTCGATCACCATGCGCGCGGTGGTCGAGGTCGAGGAGATCCAGAACCGCCAGTGCCTGGTGGTCACCGAGCTGCCCTACCAGGTCAACCCGGACAACCTCGCGCAGAAGATCGCCGACCTGGTGAAGGACGGCAAGATCGGCGGCATCGCGGACGTCCGCGACGAGACCTCGTCCCGGACCGGCCAGCGCCTGGTGATCGTCCTCAAGCGGGACGCCGTCGCCAAGGTCGTCCTCAACAACCTCTACAAGCACACCGACCTCCAGACCAACTTCGGCGCGAACATGCTCGCGCTGGTCGACGGCGTGCCGCGGACCCTGTCGCTGGACGCGTTCATCCGCAACTGGGTCGCCCACCAGATCGAGGTCATCGTCCGGCGCACCCGCTTCCGGCTGCGCAAGGCCGAGGAGCGCGCCCACATCCTGCGCGGTCTGCTCAAGGCGCTGGACGCGATCGACGAGGTCATCGCGCTGATCCGGCGCAGCGACACGGTCGACGTCGCCCGCGAGGGCCTGATGGGCCTGCTGTCGATCGACGAGATCCAGGCCAACGCGATCCTGGAGATGCAGCTCCGCCGGCTGGCGGCCCTGGAGCGGCAGAAGATCGTCGCGGAGCACGACGAACTCCAGGCGAAGATCAACGAGTACAACGCGATCCTGGCCTCCCCGGAGCGCCAGCGCGGCATCATCAGCGAGGAACTGACGGCGATCGTCGAGAAGTTCGGCGACGACCGGCGCTCCAAGCTGGTGCCCTTCGAAGGCGACATGTCCATCGAGGACCTGATCGCCGAGGAGGACATCGTCGTCACCATCACCAACGGCGGCTACGTCAAGCGCACCAAGACCGAGGACTACCGCTCGCAGAAGCGCGGCGGCAAGGGCGTGCGGGGCACCAAGCTGAAGCAGGACGACATCGTCGACCACTTCTTCGTGTCCACCACCCACCACTGGCTGCTCTTCTTCACCAACAAGGGCCGGGTCTACCGGGCCAAGGCGTACGAGCTGCCGGACGCCGGCCGGGACGCGCGCGGCCAGCACGTGGCCAACCTGCTCGCCTTCCAGCCGGACGAGCAGATCGCCCAGATCCTCGCCATCCGCGACTACGAGGCGGCGCCCTACCTGGTGCTGGCCACCAAGTCGGGCCTGGTGAAGAAGACCCCGCTCAAGGACTACGACTCCCCGCGCTCCGGCGGCGTCATCGCCATCAACCTGCGGGCGATGGACGACGGCCGCGAGGACGAGCTGATCGGCGCCGAGCTGGTGTCGGCCGACGACGACCTGCTGCTGATCAGCAAGAAGGCGCAGTCCATCCGGTTCACCGCGACGGACGACTCGCTCCGCCCGATGGGCCGGGCCACCTCCGGCGTCAAGGGCATGAGCTTCCGCGAGGGTGACGAGCTGCTGTCGATGAACGTCGTCCGTCCGGGCACGTTCGTCTTCACCGCCACCGACGGCGGCTACGCCAAGCGCACGGCCGTGGACGAGTACCGCGTCCAGGGCCGCGGCGGCCTCGGAATCAAGGCCGCGAAGATCGTCGAGGACCGGGGTTCGCTGGTCGGTGCCCTGGTCGTCGAGGAGTCGGACGAGATCCTGGCGATCACCCTCAGCGGTGGTGTCATCCGGACCCGGGTCGACGAAGTGCGGGAAACCGGCCGTGACACCATGGGCGTCCAACTGATCAATTTGGGCAAGCGCGACGCCGTCGTGGGCATCGCGAGGAACGCCGAGGCCGGCCGAGAGGCCGAGGAGGTCGACGAGGACACGTCGGCCGAGGCCGGGGGCGGGGGGCCCGAGGTGGCCGGAGGCACGGAGCCTGCGGTCGAGGACACCGAGGAGTAGGTCGTGAGTCGAGCCACGGGCACCGCGGCAAGCGGTGCGGACGCCAAGCGACGCGGTGCCGGTGCTTCGTCGAGCACCGCGGTCGGCAAGGACGGTGCCCGTGGCGCCGACGCGGACGGGGCAGACTCCCCGGGTGGGAGCGACACCACCGCCGCGAACAGGGGGGACTCCATGACGGAGACCAAGGGCCCGAAGCCGTACCACCCGCCGAAGGCCTACGAGCCGCCGGCCGACCGCACCGCGTCCAAGGCCGGCAAGGGCGCCGGGGGCGCCGCCAAGGGGGGCACCAAGAGCATGAGCAAGTCCGCGGGGGCCGCCGCCCCGTCCGCGTCCCGGCAGGTGCCCGCCCAGGCGCCGGCCGCCGCCGCGGCACCGCGCACCCGCTCCGCACGGCTGCGGGTGGCCAAGGCCGACCCGTGGTCGGTGATGAAGGTGAGCTTCCTGCTGTCGCTCGCCCTGGCCGTCTGCACGATCGTGGCGGTCACGGTGCTGTGGCTGGTGCTGGACGCCATGGGCGTCTTCTCCGCCGTCGGCGGCACCATCAGCGACGCCACCTCGGGGGAGGGCGGCGGGTTCGACCTCCAGTCGTTCCTGTCGCTGCCGCGCGTCCTGATGTTCACCGTGGTGATCGCGGTCATCGAGGTGGTCCTGGCGACCGCCCTGGCGACCCTCATCGCCTTCGTCTACAACCTCTCGGCGTCCTTCGTGGGCGGTGTCGAGCTCACCCTCGCCGAGGACGAATAGCCCTCGCGGAACGGTCCGCCGGGGTGGGGAGGGCGGGCGATTTTGGGACTGGGCCCCAAGTGCGCTAATCTTTCGGTGCAGCGCGGGGCTATAGCTCAGACGGTTAGAGCGCTTCCCTGATAAGGAAGAGGCCACAGGTTCAAGTCCTGTTAGCCCCACCGGCCCGATCGGCCCGGACGGAGAGAAATCTCCGGCCGGGCCGATCGGCTTTTCCGGACAAGTCGTCCGTGGGCGCCGGAGACGGTACGACAAAGGTCCGATACAGGTCACCGATCGGTATCGGCCGGTGTGTATCATCGGCCACCAGAGTCCCCTTACGTCAAGGAAAGACGAGGTCGCGCGGTGAAGAAGCTGCTCCTGGTCGCACTGGCCGCCATCGGCGGGCTCCTCGTGTACCGCCAGATCCAGGCGGATCGCGCCGAGCAGGATCTGTGGACGGAGGCGACCGACTCCGTGCCCGCAGGTTCGGGTGTGTGAGACGACGAGTTCTACGCGGAGCCCCGGCCGGTACGACGGCCGGGGCTCCGTTGTTTTCGCTCCGGTGTTTTTCTCCGGGACGCTTGATTCGCTAGTGCGAATAAAATGATTGCAGTCGCGAAGTGCGTGGCTCAGGCGGCGGAGAGGGCCCACACTCCCACCGCGAGGCACAACAGCGCCAGCACCAGCACCGCGACGGCCGTGGAGCGGGACGGTGGCCGTGGCCGCCAAGAGCGCGGCGGGCGGTGTCCCGGGCCGGTCGGGAGCGCCGCGTAGGGCAGCGCCGAGGGCTGCGGGGGCGTGGGAGGCATCGGGGGCGGTACGGGCCGCGGCGGGGCGCCCAGAGGGCCGTACGGGACGACGGGCGCGGGGCCGACGGGGCGTTCGTGGCCGGCGGGTCGTACGGGGCGTTCGGGACCCTCGGGGCCGAAGCCCGGCGGCAGCGGGCCGACCTGGTCGAAGACCTCGACCGGCTCCTCCCCGGCGGCCGGCGGGGGAAGCAGCGGTACGGCGGCGGCCAGCGCCGTACGGGCCTCCGCCGCGCTCCGGAAGCGCAGCACCGGGTCGGGGGCCAGCAGCCGGGCCAGGACGTCCCACAGCGCCGCGGGGACCTCGTCCGGGGCCGGCGGCACGGAGGACAGCCCCTCCGAGAGGAACCGGTCGACGAGGGCGTCGGCGTCCGGTTTCCGTCCGGTCAGCAGATACAGCGCGACCAGTCCGACGGCGAACAGGTCGGCGGGGAAGTCCGGTTCCTCACCCGCCATTTGCTCGGGCGCGAAGTAACCCGGCGTACCCATCACATAGTTGGTCTCGGTGAGCCGCGGTTCGCCCTTCCGCATCGCACAGCCGAAATCCGAGAGGCGTAAATGCGGGGGCCCGGTCCCGGTCGCCTCCAAAAGCAGGTTCGCGGGTTTGATGTCCCGGTGCACCACGCCTTCCGCGTGCACCGCGGTGAGCGCGTCCAGCAACTGGTCCAGCAGCGCGCAGCAGAATCGCGCGGGCAACGGCCCTTAGTCGCCGATGAGATGGGCGACCGAGCCGCCGCGCACCACGTCCATGGTGAACAGCACCCGGTCGTCGTCCGCGCCCCAGCTGATCGGGGCCAGCACGTGCGGATGGTCGATGCGCAGCGCCTGCTCCCGGACGAAGCGCAGCAGCAGGGTGTGGGCGTGGCTCTGCTTGAGCACCTTCGCCGCCGCGTACCGCCCCCGCACCCGGTCCCAGACCCGCCAGACCTCCCCCACCCCACCGCGTCCGATGGGGTCCACCAGCTCGTAGCGCCCGGCGAGAACCTCCCCCATCGCGGCGGGTCAGCTCTGGTGGGCCTCGTAGTGGGCGACCGCCTCGGCGGTCCGGCCGGCGCCGTAGACGCGCAGGAACTCGGCCAGTTCGGGGTGGGTGGGGGCGAGCGTGCCGGCCGCCTCGATGATGTCGCCGGCGGCGGCCACCGACCGCAGCAGCGACTGGATCTCGCGCACCACCCGCTTGACGGTCGGGGCGCCGCTGCTGGCGGTGGTCTGCGTGGAGTTGAGGACCGACCCGCCGGAACTCCGCTTGACCTCCTCCATCCGCTCCGCGGCCTCCGCGGCGCTCACGCTGCCGTCGGCCACCTGGTGGGAGAGCTCCTGGAGGGCCTGGACGCGCTGCACCACCGCCGGGTTGCCGATCTTCGCCCGCTGACCGCTCATCAACTGCGAGAGCATGGGGGCCGAAAGGCCCAGGACGGAGGCGAGCCGCGCCTGGTTGAGACCGAGATCGTCGATCAGCCGGCGGAAGAGCGCCCCCAGCGGCTCCCCGTACCAGCTCCGCTGCAGCTCACGTGCGCGGGCGGTGGCTTCCTGCTGTGCTGCGTCCATCTCGCTCTCCCCTTCGCTTCGCTGCCGCGAATCTTGCGGTGCATCCTACGGAGAGTGGTGGGTCGCGGCGATACCTGGTCGGCCCCGCTCCCGGCACCGGGTACCCTGGTGCTCCGAGGGGCCTTAGCTCAGTTGGTAGAGCGCTGTCTTTGCATGGCAGATGTCAGGGGTTCGACTCCCCTAGGCTCCACTCTCTTGCACCCCTCTGACCTGCGAAAACGCGGTCAGAGGGGTCTTTTTGTCCCGGTTTTCCGTGTTGACGTGTCAGCACGGACGGCCGTGCAAAGTGTGTGGGGGAGCTCGGAGATGGATCCCCTGGTATCCGGCGGCGTGGATGCGTGGCCGGAGACGAGCCGTGTCCCCGGCAAACGGGCGCGGCGAGCCACTGGTACGACGTCCGAAGGCGCGGCTGTCCGGCCGGCCGGCGTGACAGGTCGTACGTGTGCCCTGCCGTTAGCGTGAAGACATGGCACGCGTCGTGATCGTCGAGGACGACGACACCATCGGGGACAGGCTCACCGCGATGCTGCGCGCCCAGGGGTACGAGAGCGAGTGGTGTCCCGACGGTGCGGCCGCGCTCGCCCGGGCCGCCCGGGAGCCCGCCGAACTGGTGCTGCTGGACCTGGGGCTGCCGGACGTCGACGGGTTCGAGCTGTGCCGTCGCCTGCGGGAGCGGCTTCCCGGTGCGGTGCTGGTGGTGCTGACGGCCCGGACCGGGGAGATGGACGTCGTCGAGGCCCTGGAGTCGGGTGCGGACGACTATCTGACGAAGCCGTTCCGGCTCGCCGAGCTCCAGGCACGGATCGCGGCCCATCTGCGGCGCGCCTCACCCGGCGGTCGCGGTGCGGGCGACGCCGTACGGATCCGCCACGGTGCCCTGCTGATCGATCTCGCCGCCCGGCGCTGTCTCACCCCGGTGGGGGAGGTGGAGCTGCGGCCGAAGGAGTTCGACCTCCTCGCCCGGCTGGCCGCCTCCGTCGGGCAGGCGGTCAGCCGGGAAGATCTGATGAGTGATGTGTGGGACGAGAACTGGTTCGGCGCCACCAAGACCTTGGACGTCCACGTGGCCGCGTTGCGCCGCAAGCTCGGTGAGAGGGTGCGGATCACGACGCTGCGGCACTTCGGATACCGGCTCGAACCGCCGCCGGGGCACTGACCGTGCGGCACCGTGTCCTCCGGGCGATCACTGTCGCCGTGGTGTGCGCGGTGATGCTGTTCGCCGTTCCGCTGGCCGTGGCGGTGTTCCGGCTGTACCGGCAGGAGGAGGTCCGTGTGCTGCAGGAACTCGCCGAACGGACGACGGTGGACGTGCCGGCGAATGTGCACGACACACGGGACCCGATGGAGGTGCCCCGCGCCGAGCCCGGCACCCGGGTCGCCGTGTACGACGACAGGGCGCATCTCGTCACCGGTTCCGGGCCGGTGCGGGGCGACGGTCCCGTGCGGGACGCCCTGACCGGCAGGACTTCGTCAGGGGAGCTGGGCGACTGGTTGGTGACGGCGGTCCCTGTGGGGGCCGGGGAGCGGGTCCGGGCGGTGGTGCGGGCCGGGTCGCCGGCCCGCGGGCCGTTGCGGCGAGCGGCGCTGACCTGGGCGGGCATGGCGGGACTGGCGGCGGTCGCGGTCGGCGTGGGGGTGGCGCTGTCCGTGCGGTCCAGCCGCCGCCTCGCGCGGCCGCTGGAGGCGCTCGCCGCGACGGCCCGGCGGCTGGAGAGCGGAGACCTGGCGGCACGGGCCGCCGCCTGCGGTCTGCCGGAGGCCGACGAGGTGGCCGCCGCCCTCAACCGCGCTGCCGAACGCGTCGAGCGGCTCCTGGGGCGGGAGCGGGCCTTCAGCGCGGACGCCTCCCATCAGCTGCGCACCGCACTGACCCGGGCGCGCCTGGAGCTGGAGAGCGCGCCGGCCACCGGCGCGCCCGGGCCGCGCGACGCGACGCGCACCGCCCTGGACTCGCTCGCCGCCATGGAGGCCACACTGGGCGATCTGCTGTCCTTGGCCCGGGACGTGCCGGAGCGGGCGCCGCTGCATCTGAACGCGCTGCTCGCCGATGCCGAGCGGCGCTGGCACGGCGAACTGGCGGCAGCCGGACGGCCCCTGCGGGTCGTCGTCGAGGAGGGGCTGCCCGAGGCGGTCGGCTCACCGCGCGCGGCCCGGCAGGTGCTGGATGTCCTGCTGTCCAACGCCGCCGTCCATGGCCGGGGCGTGGTGACGGTACGGGCCAGGGACGCCGCCGGAGTGGTGGCTGTGGATGTGGAGGACGAGGGCCCCGGCCTGCCTGATGACGAGGACGTCTTCGCCCGGCGGCGGGATGACGGCGGCGGGCATGGAATCGGGCTCGCGCTCGCCCGTTCCCTGGTGGAGGCCGAGGGCGGTCGGCTGAGGGTGTCGAGGAGGTCCCCCCACCCTTGTTTCACCTGGCTGATCGCCGGCGGGCCGGAAGGGCCGGAGCCGTGACCGGCCTGTTCGGGATCACAGCTCCCTCAGCTCCGTGAGCGGTGGCCGCCGGGCGTGCCGCACCGCCGTCCAGGCGGCCACCGCCAGGGCCGCCGCTACGGCCGCGGCCAGGGCGCCGAGGTAGTCCCACGGCACGGCGAGGGCCGACGGGGGCGGGTCGAAAACGCCGGAGAGGACCTTGACCAGCATCTCGGACAGGGCCCAGCCCAGTACGGCGCCGGCGGCCGCGCCGGCCGTGGCGACCAGGCCCGCCTCGCTCCACACGAACCCGGACAGCTGCCGCCCCCGGGCGCCCAGTACGGAGGCGAGTGCCAGGGTGCGCCGCCGCTCGGCCAGGCCGAGGGCGAGCACGAGGCCGCCCGCCGCCGCTCCGATGGCAAGGGCGAAGCCGAGTTCGACGCGGGTGAGACCGCTCAGGTCCACGGCGGTGAGGCTGGAGCCGGTCACCGTCCGGGCCGACGGCAGGTCCGAGACGTGCGCGGTGGGGCCGAGCGTTGCCCGGACGTGCCGGGCCACGGCTTGCTGTCCGGTGCCGCCGGTGTCGACGAGCAGGGTGCCGGCGGTGTCGTTCCCGGTCGCACGGGCGACATAGGAGGCGTTGGCCACCAGGAAGCTGTCCTTGGGGGCGGTCGGGAATTCCTTGACGACGCCCGCGAAGTGGAAGACGACGGGCCGCAGCCGGTGGGTGCGGTTGTCCTGGAGGCGCAGGCTGACCTGGTCGCCGGGGTTGAGCTGGAAGTCCTTGGCTGTCTCGGCGCTGACGAGCAGCCCGTCGGGCTGACGGGCCAGGTGGTCCATCACCTGCCGGGCGGTGCCGCCGGAGAAGTACGCGTCCTGCAGCCTGCCCGCCGCCACGACGGTGGACGGCCGGACCCCGTACAGATCCTGCAGATCCGGGCCGACGTAGGCGAAGCGGTGCTGCAGTGGCTCCACCCGCCGCACCCCGGGCAGCGCCGCCACCCGTGCCGCGTCCGCCGCGCTCGTGGTGGAGCCGGGGGATTCGGTGACGGTGACGTCGGCGCCGTTGGAGAGGACCGCGTCGACTTCGGCCTGCTGGCGGTAGGTGGAGTTGAACACGGCCGTCGAGGCGGCGAACGCCGTCGCCAGTGCCAGCAGGACCACGCCCCGCAGCACCGTGCCGCGCTGCCGCGACAGGCTCGCCGCGACCGTCCCGGACAAGGGCCCCGCCAGTGGATGCAGCAGCCGCGCCAGCACCGGCCGGCCGCGCCGCAGCACCAGGTCCGCCACCAGCCAGGCCAGCAGCGCTCCGCCTGCCCACAGCAGCGCGGGCCCGGCGAACGCCCAGTAGTCCACCGACAGGGTGGGCGTGCCCTCGGGAGCGAGGACGAGGGCGTAATTCGTACGGCTGGTGACCCGGAACACCGCCAGCGACCCCAGCAGCAGCCCGGCGGCCAGTACCCACCACGCGGCGCGCGGCACGGAGCGGTGCTCCACCGCCGTGCGCCCTGCGACGACCGTGGACGCCTTGAGGTCCCGGCGGGCGGGCAGCAGGACGGTGGCACCCGCGATGGCCGCCCCCGCGACGATCGCGGCCACTGCCCAGTCGGCGGCGAACGTGCCGGCCGTGCCGAAGGCCACCCTGCCCAGCAACGCCGCGATGCCCAGTCCCGCCGCCCCGCCGGCGGCGGCCACGACCACGGCCTCCACGGCCGCCAGGCCGAGGAGCCGCCCCGCCGGGGCACCGCGCGCCCGCAGCAGCGACTGCTCCCGGCGCCGCCGCTGAGCCCCCGATCCTGCAACCGCCGCCGTGAGCGCGCCCGCCAGCAGCGCGCCGGGGACGCCGAGGAAGAGGAAGAGCGTCTGCGCGTACAGGGCGTCCGAGCGGGCCGCGCCCAGCACGGCGCCCAGGTTGTCGCCGACGACCGCGGTCCCGGCCAGCCGCGCCTCCGCGTTGTGCGCGCTGCCGGTCGCCGCCACGTACGCGGATGCCGGGTCGTGCGGCAGCGTGTGGCTGCGCCGCACGTGGATCTGGTCGTGGACGAGATCGGGGCGGCCTTTGGCCATCGGGTCGAAGGTGGCGTGCCAGCGGCCCTGGGGCAGCAGCACGACGTTGTCCGGCGGTGCCGTCGGTTGCGACTGCGGCGGTGCGCCGACGTTCTGGAAGAGCGAGTCGGCGTGGGGCAGGTCCACCACGCCGTCCACCCGGACCTTCACCGGCGGCAGTCCGGCGCGTCCGACGGTCACCGTGTCGCCCGGGGCCGCGTGGAGGTTCGCGGCGGTCTGCTGCGCCAGCAGCACCCCGTTGCCGCGGCCGGCCAGCACCCGGATCTCGCCGGGGAAGGCCGCGCCGTACCCGTCCGGAAGACCCAGTACCACGCCGGGGCCGGTGGCCTGGGAGGTGCCCGCGGCGGTGGCGGCCAGGCCGCTGGTGCCGGCGTATCCGACGGGCAGGGCCGTCCGGGTGCCCGGGACGTTCCGCACCGTGGTCAGCGCCGTTCGGGTGTCGGTGCCGCTCACCGTCTGCACCTGCCAGTCCACGACGACCCCGCGCACGGACTGGGCGGTCATCGTCGCCCGCGTCGCACCGAGGAAACCGCCGAGCGCCGCCAGGAGCGCCACGGCCATGGCCACGCCGGCCGCGACTCCGAGAAGTCGTCCGCCGCGCCGGCGCAGCAGACCGGACAGCCATATCCTGATCACCTTGGGTCCCCTTCCCTCTCCGGCCGGGCCTCCGGCTGGACCAGCCGTCCGTCGGCCATGTACCAGCGGATGTCCAGGGCACGGGCGACGAGCGGGTCGTGGGTCGTCACCAGGACCGCCGCCCCCAGCTCGGCGGCGGCGGTCAGCAGCACCGTCAGTACCTGACGGCCCGTGGCGCGGTCCAGCTGGCCGGTCGGCTCGTCGGCCAGCACGAGGGCGGGCCCACGTGCCAGCACTCTGGCCACCGCGACGCGCTGGGCCTGCCCGGCCGACAGGTCGTCCGGCAGCCGGCCGGCCAGCGGCTCCAGGTCCAGGCTTCGCAGGGCCGCCCTCGTGCGGGACGCGACCTCGTCCCCCGGCACGCCGTCGATCCGCAGGGGGAGCGCGACGTTCTCGGCGGCGGTGAGCGGGGGCAGTAGGCTCGGGCCCTGGAAGACGACGCCGATATGCCGGGCGAGCCCCCGCGCGTCCTCCCCGCCGAGCCCCGGGTGACTCACCCGGCCCGTCGTGGGCCGGTCCAGGCCCGCCATCAGGTGCAGCAGGGTGGACTTGCCCGAACCCGACGGTCCCACCACGCAGACGCGGGCGCCGGGCGGCACCGAACAGGTCACACTGTGCACCGCGACCACGGCCGCCGGCCCGCGGCCGTAGGTACGGGCCGCGTTCTCGCAGCGGACCAGCGGCACGCCCACGGCGGGGGCCACGGCGCCCATCACGTCCACCTCCCGTCCCGCAGCCGCAGCACCCGGTCGGCGACCGCCGCCACGGCCCGGCTGTGGGTGACCACGACGACCGCCGTGCCGTCGGCGGCCCGCTCGCGCAGCAGGGCCAGCAGCCGCCGCTCGGTCTCTCCGTCCACCTCACCGGTCGGCTCGTCGGCGAGCAGCACCTCCGGCGCGTTGGCGAGAGCGACGGCAAGACCGGCACGAGCCGCCTCCCCTCCGGACAACTGGCGTGGCAGTGCGTCCGCGCGGTGCGCGATGCCCGTCCGCTCCAGCAGTTCCTGCGGCGGCACCCGGGTCCGCGCGGCCACCAGCCGCTGGACGAGCGCGACGTTGTCCCGCACGGTGAGGTGCTCCAGCAGGTTGCCCGACTGGAACACCATCCCGATGTGCCGTGCGCGGATGCCGCTCCGCTCGCGTTCGGGCCGGTGGCTGAGCCGCTCACCGGCGACGGTCACGGTGCCGCCGTCGGGCTCGTCGAGACCGGCCAGACAGTTGAGCAGGGTGGTCTTCCCCGAGCCCGACGGCCCGGTCACGGCCACGGTCTCGCCGCTGCCGACTTCCAGCCCCACGCCCTGCAACGCGAACGTCTCCTCCTCCCCGGCCCGGAAGAACCGGTACAGGGAGCGGGCGCTGAGTACGGGCACGGTCATCACGACCACCGGAAGGAGTCGGTGACGGTCCGCCAGGGATCGACGTTGTCCGCCCCCACGCCGCCGGACAGCGTCAGTACGGCCTCACCCTTGCCGGGCGAGAAGAAGACGTACCGCTGGACGTCCAAGGGGACGCTCTTGCCGGTCACCTGGTCGGGCGCCGAGTCGGCGTGGTACTCGGCGAGTACCGCCTTGCCGCCCTTGCGCTGTACCTCGGTTACCGAGACCAGGGAGAAATGCCTGCTGCCGGCCTGGATCTCGGGTATGTCGCGCATGCGTACGGAGTCGACGGTGGGAGCCGTCGTGGCAGGGACGCGCTCGGCACGCACACTGTTGAACTTGTCGGTGAACACCGTCGCCGCCCCCTGAGAACTGCGCGACCAGCCCTCCGGCACCTTCACCGTGAAGGCACCGTCAGGGGACGACCAGGGCACGAACGCCTGGGTGTCGGGTATGTCGCCCGGCGGATTCGTATCCGCCGGCTTCTGCTGCTGTGAGGATGACGGCGGCGGGTGCGAAGGGGGCGACGACGAGGAGCAGGCCGCGGCTCCGGCTCCGGCGACCAGGGCCAGACCGGCCGCGGCGGCGGCGAGCGGACGACGCATGACAGGCACCTCCACAGCGGTGCGGGCGGCCGGAAAGCCGCCTCCGGTTCTCCGTCTCTGCTCCCACGCTAGGAGCCCCCCGGTCAGCGCCCGCACCGCGCGAGGTAAGCGCGCGGTGAAAAAAACGGCCACCGGACGGACCGTCCCCGCCCCCGGGTGACCGAGGGCCCTCGGTTGGGCTTGCAAGCTCATTACGTTGCGTTGTCCGGGCTACCCGGCGCGTGGTGGCGGCTGTGCGCCTGCCGGTGGCCTCCTGCTTCCGGGCGTTGTTGCATAGGGATTGCAGGTACGAATCATCGGCGCCTACGGTGTGCCGTCCCTTGGCCACCGACGGAAGGATTCCCTGTGACGACCACCGGTTCCTCCACCGTCCCCGGCATACGTCCTTCGCGCTGGCGACGTGCGGCAGGAGCTGTTTCTCGCCATGAGTGGCGGCGGCTCGGTGGGATGGCCGCCGTCATCCTGGCCCTGCATGCCGTCGGCTGGTTCACCCTGGTCGTGCTCGTGACCCCGGAGCACTACAGCCTGGGCACGAAGACCTTCGGTATCGGGATCGGGGTGACCGCCTACACCCTGGGGATGCGGCACGCCTTCGACGCCGACCACATCGCGGCGATCGACAACACGACCCGCAAGCTGATGCACTCCGGCCGGCGGCCGCTGTCGGTGGGTTTCTGGTTCTCCCTCGGGCACTCCAGCGTCGTCTTCGCCCTGGCCTTCCTGCTCTCCCTCGGCGTCAAGAGCCTGGCCGGGCCGGTGGAGCACGACGACTCGGAGCTGCACGACGTCACGGGCTGGATCGGCACGACCGTCTCCGGTGTGTTCCTCTACGTGATCGCCCTCATCAACGTGGTGATCCTGGCCGGGCTCTGGAAGGTCTTCCGGCAGATGCGCGCCGGCCACTTCGACGAGGCGGCACTGGAGGAGCAGCTGAACCATCGCGGGTTCATGAACCGCCTGCTGGGCCGGATGATGAAGTCGGTCACCCAGCCGTGGCAGATGTATCCGCTGGGCCTGCTGTTCGGCCTCGGCTTCGACACCGCGACCGAGGTCGCGCTGCTGGTCCTGGCCGGTTCCGGGGCCGCCTCCGGTCTGCCCTGGTACGCGATCCTGTGTCTGCCGGTGCTGTTCGCGGCGGGGATGTCGCTGCTGGACACCATCGACGGTACGTTCATGAACTTCGCCTACGGCTGGGCCTTCTCCAAGCCGGTGCGCAAGGTCTACTACAACCTCACCGTCACCGGCCTGTCGGTCGCCGTCGCCCTGCTGATCGGCACCGTGGAACTCCTGGCACTCCTGGCCGACAAGGCCGGCCTCCACGGGCCGTTCTGGGACTGGATCGGCGGCTTGGACCTGAACACGATCGGCTTCGCCATCGTCGCCCTGTTCGCCGCCACCTGGGCCATCGCCCTGGCCGTATGGAGGCTCGCCCGCATCGAGGAGAAGTGGACCGCCCGCGTCCAGACCGGCGAGGCGGCCCCCGACTGACCCCCGGACCAGTTTTGCCCGCCCGGAGGCCCCGGACGGGCGCCGTGATCTGCCCCGACCGGGTTGCGAGGTCTCCGGCGTCGTGCGGGCCGGACCGCGGCGTCGTACCGGTCAGGCGGCTCCGAGGAGTGCCCGTGCCGGGCCGCCGCGCAGTCGGGAGACGACCGGTGCGGCCGGCCGGCGCGTGACGGCCACGACGGCGGCTCCGAGGAGGATGCCGACGAGGGCTCCCACGAGGACGTCGTGGGGGTAGTGGGCGCCGACGTAGACGCGCGACGCGGCCATGAGGATCGCCGCGGGCCAGGCCAGTGCGGCCAGGCGCCGGTTGACCAGCAGGAGGCCGGCGGCCACGGCGAAGGCGACGGTGGTGTGGTTGCTGGGGAAGGCGTAGTCGTTGGCCGGAGGGCACGTTTCGATGAGGAAGTCGTGCGGCAGGGCCCGGCAGGGGCGCGCTTCCTGGAAGACGGATTTGACGCCGTCGTTCACGAGGTAGGCGATGACGGCCGCGACCGGGGTGAGCAGTGCGGCGGCCATGGTGCGTGCGTCGCGGGGGCGGGCCAGCCACCACGCGGCGAGCAGAAGGAGGCCGAAGAGGGCGATGCCGTAGGTCGTGTAGAAGGCCACCGCGCCGTTGAGCCAGCGCGTGTGGTGCGCGAAGTCGGTGACGTCGGTGTAGAGGCCGCCGTCTATCGCGGCTCCGTCGAGGCCGGGCGGAGCGGAGGCGGTCGTCATCGTCAGTGGGTCCCATCGTGTGAACGGGCGCGGGCCCCGCGCGGGCGCGGTCCGTTGGCAGGCGGCGGCGTGCGGTCGGCTCGCGCGGGTGACTACACGCCGGTAGACGATAACGGAAGGCGGGCGGTTCCACGCGCCCGGGCGGAGCGGCTGTGATCAGCGAGCGATCTCACCCTGGGCGACTTCGACCTCGTGGTGGAGATCGGCCATGCCGGTCGCCGTGGCGCCCACGGAGGCGGTGGCGCAGGCGGCGAGGAGGAGGGCGATCCACGGCGTGACCCTGTGGCGCCGGGGCGGGGGGCCGGTGAGGAGGGCGGCGACGCGGCGGGGAACGGGGCCGGCGGTCGCCGCCGGTACGACGGCGGGCCGGCCGGAGCGGTGGGCGCTGGAGGCGAGGGCCGCGCGGGCGATGGCGCGGGCGGTCAGGCGCCGGTCGCCGACGGTGGCGGCAGCGGCTTCGTCGGCCATGCGCTCGGCCGCGTACCGGATGGCGTCACGGACGGGGCGCAGGGCCGGGTGGCAGTGGGCGGCGAGTTCGGCCGCAGCCAGGAAGTAGTGGTGGCGGTAGGTGTTGTGGGCGCGTTCGTGGGCGAAGAGGACCTCGCGTTCGGCCGCGTCGAGACTGCGGATCATCGCGGTGGTGATCACGACGCGGCCGGGCCGGCCGGGCAGGGCGTAGGCGTCCGGCCGCGGCGAGTCGACGATGCACAGGTCCCCCGCCGCCGGACGGCGGGCGGCCTCGGTGTGGGCGGCCCGCAGCCCTCTGGCCTGCCGGACGGCGGAGCGGGTCAGCGTCCAGCCGCCGACGGCGAGCAGGCCGGCCGCCGCCGCGGCCGACGGCACGGCGACGGCGTCCCACGGGGTGCGCAGGGGGTGGACGAGCTCCCCGAGCGACGCGAAGGCGGGCACTTTCAGCAGGCCCGTGAGGACGAGGGCGCCCAGCGCGGTCAGTGAACCGCCGGCCAGCGCGAGTGCGGCGAGGGTCAGCACCCACAAGGCGGGGGCGGGGGCGAGCCGCCGCGCGGTGCGCCGTGCCAGTGCGGGCGCGACGAGGGGGAGCAGCAGCGGGAGCAGCAGGAGGGCGGTCATTGTTCCTCCGCGTCCAGCAGGTCTCTCAGGAGACGTTCGTCGTCGGGGCTGAGGTGGGCGACGAAGCGGGCCAGGACGGTTTCGCGGTCGGCGTCCCGTTCGAGTTCGCTGTGCATGCGCAGGGCCGTCAGGCCCGGAGCGTCCTGGACGGGGAAGTAGGCGTAGCCGCGGCCCTGGCGCCGGCGTCCGGCTATGCCTTTGTCGTGCAGCCGGGCCAGGGTCGTGGTCACCGTGGTCCTGGCCGGGTCGTGCGGGAGGGCCGCCTGCACCTCGGCCGGCGTCAGGGGGGTTCCCGCGGCCCACAGCACGGCCAGGACCCCGGCCTCCAGCTCGCCCGCCGGCCGGCGCTCGTCCTTCGCGTTCGTCATGGGAACGTTCCTTCACCCTGCCGTCGTCTACACACCAGTAGACCGTCTATATGCTTGTAGTCAGCCGGGGTGCCGTGCAGGCCGCCCGCTCCCTCATTATGGAAGGGCACGCGACGATGTCCGCACCTTTGTTCGCCACGGCGTCGCCGCTCGCCGTGAATGTCCTGGACGCCCAGTCACTCCTGGCGGCCTTCGGGGTGCTCGGGGTCGGCGTCGTGCTGTTCGCCGAGACGGGCCTGCTGGTCGGGTTCTTCCTGCCCGGCGACTCCCTGCTCTTCACCGCCGGTCTGCTGTGCACCGGCTCGTCGGCCACCGGCGTGCACCTGTCGCTGGCGCCCCTGCTGATCGTGGCCGTCGCCGGGACGCTGACGGGCTCGCAGTGCGGCTACCTGATCGGCAGGAAGGCCGGCGGCGCCCTGCTCGCCCGCAGCCGCTCCGCCCGGCTGCGGGAAGGAGCCCGGCGGGCGGAGGAACTGCTGGCCCGGTACGGCATCGCCAAGGCGATCGTGCTGGCCCGGTTCGTGCCCGTGGTCCGCACGGTGCTCAACCCCATGGCCGGTGCCCTGGGCGTACCGGCGCGTTCGTTCACGCTCTGGCAGGTGACCGGCGGGCTGCTGTGGACGGTGGGCCTGACCCTGGCCGGCTACGCCCTGGGCTCGTCCATCCCCAGCGTCGACCGGTACCTCCTGCCCCTCGTGGCGCTGATCGTCGTGCTCTCGCTCCTGCCGCTCCTGTCCGAGCTCCTGCGCTCCCGTCGCGCCGCGGCCGGGCGGCGGGGCGGGGCCGGCGAGTGATCCGGCGACGTACGGCGGCCGCGGCGGGCCTCGCGGCCCTGGCCGGCTTCGCGCTGCTGGCCGGCATCGTCACCGCACGGGGTGGTTCCCCGCTGCCCGTGGACCGCGCCCTGCTCTCGTGGGCCGTCGGTCACCGCCCCGCCACGGCGGTGACCGCGATACGGAGGCTGACCGATACGGGTACGGGCGCGATCCCCTATGTACTGGCCGCCGTGGCGGGTGTCATCGCGGGGCGTACGAAGCGCCGCAAGCTGATCGCTGCCGCCGCGAGCCTGCTGTGCCTGGGCGCGGGGCAGCTCCTGCGGCGGGCGGTGCTCCACCTGATCGGCCGGCCCCGCCCGCCGGCCGGTGAGTGGGCGACGCACGCGTCGGGGTGGTCGTTCCCCTCCGGCCATGCCACCACGGCGGCCCTCACGGCCGCGCTGCTGATCACGGCCGTACTCCTGCGCTCGTTCCCCGGCCGCACGCTCGTTGTCGCGGTCATCGGCTGCTGGGGTGCCGCGGTCGGGCTGACCCGCGTCCACCTCGGGGTCCACTGGTTCAGCGACGTCATCGGCGGCTGGCTCTTCGCCCTCGCCTGGTACGCGGCGTGCGTCGTGGCAGCCGCCCGGTGGCTGCCCGCGCTCACCACCCCCGCGCAGAAGAACGGAACGGATCCGGGGCACGATGCCGGCCCCCGCCCGAGTCGGTGAAGGAGACAGGTGCGGCACACCATCCTGGTCGTCGACGACGACCACGCCCTGCGGGACGTGCTGCTGCGCGGCCTGCGTGACGAGGGCTTCACGGCGGTAGGGGCCCGGGACGGTGCCGGCGCCCTGCGCCTGGCCGGTGACGCCGTCGACGCGGTGGTCCTGGACGTCGGGTTGCCCGACGCGGACGGGCGCGACGTGTGCCAGGCGATGCGGGCCAACGGCTTCCGGGCGCCCGTACTCTTCCTGACGGCCCACCACCGGCTCACCGACCGCCTCGGCGGATTCTCCGCCGGCGGCGACGACTACCTGACCAAGCCGTTCCACCTCGTGGAACTCGCTGCCCGCCTGCGAGCGGCGATCAAGCGGGCGGGGCGGGAGGCACCGGCCCGTACGGGGGACCTGTCGCTGGACCCGGCCCGCTTCACCGCCGGCGTGGCCGGGCGTGACACCGCCCTCACCCCGACGGAGTTCCGTCTGCTGGCCACGCTCATGGCCGCCCGCGGCGACATCGTGGGCCGGCGCGAACTGGTCCGGGCCGGCTGGCCCGAAGGCGCCCGTGTCAGCGACAACACCCTCGACCAGTACCTGAGCCGGCTACGGCGCAAACTGCGGGAAGCGGGCAGCGACCTGACCATCCGCACCACACGAGGGATCGGGCACCGGCTGGTATGACGACGACCCGCGGGGCCCTGTGGCCCCGTACCCTGGGCGGCCGCCTCTCGCTGGTGGCCCTCGCCACGGCGACCCTGGTGATGGTGGCCCTCACCGTGTTGTTCAACGTCGTCGCCCGCACCCATCTGCGGCGCCAGGCCGACGACGAACTGCGCACCCGCGCCGAGGCCGTGGCCACCACCGTGGACACCCGCCACGACCCGGTACGCGTGCGTGAGACGGCGGACGACGCACTGCTCGACACGAATGTGTGGATCTACGCCGGCGCCCGGCTGCTCGAACGCCCCGCCTCGGCCCCGGCCGGCAGCACTCTCACCGAAGCCGCCGCCCGGCTCGCCGCACCCGGCAGCACCCGGAGGTGCGCCACCATCGAGGCCCACGGTCCCCTGCGCCTGTGTTCCCGGCCCGTCGGCGACCCCGCCCCGCACACTCCACCGCGCGCCGTCGTCGTCACCGCCCTGGACCTCTCCCCCTACCGGGCCTCGGCGGACACCCTGCTCCTCGCCTCCCTCGCCCTAGGCGCGACGATCCTCGTCTGCACCTACGTCCTCACCCGCCTCGCGGTCGGACGGGCCCTCCACCCGGTGCGGACCATGACCGAACAGGCCACCCGGTGGAGCGCCGTCGCTTCCGACGAACGCTTCGGCACCACCGACCGCCCCCTCGAACTGGCGCGGCTGGGAGTCTCCCTGGACGGCCTGCTGGACCGCATCCGCGCGGTGCTGCGGCACGAACAGCGGCTCACCGCCGAGCTGTCGCACGAACTGCGCAACCCCCTCGCCCGCATCACCGCGGAACTGGACTGGTGGCGGGTACGGCCCCGTTCGGCCGAGGAAACCCGGGCCACACACGCCAGACTCGCGGACGCGGCCCAGTGCATGCGGACGATCTGCGACACCCTCCTCGACGACGCCCGCGACAGTGCCCGCACCGCCCCCGGCACCACCGGAGTCCTGCCCGTACTGGACCGCCTCACCGCGGCGGTCCCCGCCGACGGCCCGGCCACTGTGACGGTGAGCTGCCCGCACACGCTGACGGTGGGCGTCCCCGCCGCCCTGCTGGAACGGATCGTCAGCCCCCTCCTCGACAACGCGCTGCGCCACGCCCGCTTCCGCGTCCTCATCAGGGCCGGGCAGCACCCGGACGGCAGCGTGTGCGTCGAGATCACCGATGACGGTCCGGGCGTCCCGGGCTCCTTCACGGATCGGCTGTTCCAGCCGGGTCACCGTGCCGACCCGGACGACGGGCACGGCGGTGCGGGCCTCGGACTGCCGCTCGCGCGACGCCTGGCCCGCTCCGCCGGCGGCGACGTGCGGCACGACGCCCGGCACGCCCCGGGCGCCGCCTTCGTCATCAGCCTTCCCGCGGCGTGAGGCGTTCCCGCTCGGTCACGTCCCGGCGCGTCACCGTCAGGAACACCACCAGGCCGGCGATGACGGCGAGGAAGAGCCCGCTGGTGACCACCGTGCCCAGCCCCAGGCCGCCGTCCGCGGCAGGCTGGGACAGGTAGTCGCCGGCCGAGGCGCCGAGCGGCCGGGTCAGGACGTAGGCGATCCAGAAGCTCCACACCGCGTCCAGGCCGAGGGCGAAGCGCGCCACCGCGACGGCGGCGATCACCGAGGCGAACAACACGGCGGACAGCCAGTAGCCCAAGTCCACGCGCTCGGCGACCAGGTCGCCGGCCGCGGTGCCCAGGGCGAAGGTGCACAGCACCGCCAGCCAGTAGAAGCCCTCCCGCCGGACGCTGTCGACATGGTGGATCGACAGGGTCCGCTCACTGCGGTACCAGACGGCGAACACTCCGGTCAGCGCGACGGCGAACACGCCGGTGCTGACCGGGAGCGGCACCCCCAGATTGTCGGTCAGGTTGTCGGTGATCAGCGTCCCGACGACGCTGACCAGGGCCACGACCAGCCAGTACGGACCGGGACGGTAGGACCGGGCCCGGAACTGCGCCACCAGCGCCGCCGCCAGCAGCGCGCTCATCAACAGCGACACACCCGTCAGCCCCAGACCGGCCCTGCTGTTGAGCAGATCCGCTGCGGTCTCACCGACCGTTGTGCACAACACCTTGATCACCCAGAAGTACAGCGTGACTTCGGGGACCTTGTTCCACGGCAGCCGGCGGACGGTGCCCACGCCATCAGCGACGCGCGCGTCCGGTACTTCGGTGGTTTCGGAGATCTCAGGGGTCATGGCGCCCGACTGTGCCACCGCCGACCTGAACGCATCCTGACCACGTCCCGGATCCGCCGGGCGAGGCCGCGCCCCGTACCGGAACCTGATCGCCATGAGCCATGACGCGTCCCGACAGCCCGTCTCCTCCCCGGTGGCCCGCCTGACGGCGTGGCTGCGCCGACGGCTCGGACGGGCCGTCACCACGGCGTACCTCGCCGCCGTCGCGCTGCCCGGACCCGGCCTGTGGCTCCGCCACACCCGCACCGTTCCGCTGCCGACCGGACACCTCCCGGTGAGCGTCCCGGCGGCGCTGCTGTCCCTGGTGCTGTTCTCGGCCGGCCTCCAGGTACCTCTCCGCGACCTGGGCCGGCTACTGCGGCGGCCCCTGGCTCTCCTCGCCGGCCTCGCCCTGCACCTGATCGCCCCACTGCTGGTCATCCCCGCCGTCGCGATCGCTTTGCACACCTCGCCCGACACCGACGGCGGCAGCGGACTCGTCACCGCCATGATCCTGATCGTCGCGATGCCCGTGGCGGCCGGCGCCACCGTCTGGACCGGCAAGGGCAACGCCGACCAGCCCGTCATGGTCGGACTCGTCCTCGCCTCCACCCTGCTGAGCCCCTTCACCATCCCCCTGACCATGACCGCCCTGTCCCCCCTGCTGGGCGGCGACTACGCGGCATCACTGCACCAGGCGGCCCACACCTTCGGCCCCGGATTCGCCCTCACCTCCGTCCTGCTGCCCTGCGGCGCCGGCATCCTGTGCCGAATGCTGCTGCCGGCCCGCTCGTCGAGGCCCGTGCTGCACGCGACACCGATGGCGGCACTGTGGGGCTCACTGCTCCTGACCTACGTCAACGCCAGCGGCGCCCTCGGCTCCTTCTTCCGCCAGCCCCGGCCCCTCCTCCTCGCCGCCGCGCTGACCGTGGCGACGGTGGTGTGCGCGCTCTCCTTCACCCTGGGGCACCTCGCAGCCCGGCTGCTGCGCCTGGAACCGTCCACCGGGTCGTCCCTCACCCTCGCCTGCGGCATGAACAACAGCAGCGCGAGCGCCGTCCTCATCACCACCACGCTCCCTGACAAGCCCTACCTGCTGCTGCCCGTACTCGCCTACGGCCTGCTGCAGAAACTGGCCGCCGGCCGCATCGTCCGCGAACGGCCCGGGCACGTCAGGGAGCCGGTGCACGGCGCGGCGGCAGCGTGACCGGCAAGCGTGTCCCGCCGGATGCGCAGCGGCCCGAGACGGCGTGCTCCGCCAGGACCAGGCAGTGCGTGCGGCAGGTACCGGCTCGTAGGCTGCGGGTATGACCGAGATCCAGACCCTGACGCCTTCCGGCGCCTTCGCGCTGCTGATGGCCGGTAACGGGCGCTTCGTCGCGGGCAGGCCCGAACACCCCAACCAGGACGCCACCCGTCGCGCCGAGACCGCGCCGGGCCAGCAGCCCTTCGCGGTGCTGTTCGGGTGCTCCGACTCCCGCCTGGCCGCAGAGATCATCTTTGACCGGGGCCTGGGCGACCTGTTCGTGGTGCGCACGGCCGGGCACGTGCTGGGGCCGGAGGTGCTGGGCAGCATCGAGTACGGCGTCGGCATACTGGACTGCCCGCTGGTCGTGGTGCTCGGCCACGACTCCTGTGGTGCGGTCGGGGCCGCCTGCGCCGCGCTGGAGGACGGTGTGCCCGCCACGGGCTACGTACGGGACGTCGTCGAACGGGTCACCCCCAGCGTGCTGGCAGCCCGCGCGGCCGGGCGAGTGGAACCCGACGAGATCCTGGCAGAGCACGTGAAGCACACCGCCGACCTGCTGCTGGACCGCTCCCGCGCCCTCGCCGGGAAGGTCGCCGCCGGCCGCGCCGCCGTGGTGGGCCTGTCCTACCGCCTGGCCGACGGCAGCGCACGGCTTGTCGCGGCCCACGGCCTGGACGCGGCGGCCGCCACCGCGTCCTGACCGCTTTGGCCGTGAACGGTCACGGGGAGAGCCGGGGTCCCGCGGCGCGGCGGAGCCGGTTGGCGATCGCGAGCCCCAGGCCCTCCTCGGCCGGCAGTGACGCGATGACGAGGTCGCACCCGCGTCGGTCGAACTCGCGCAGGAACCCGTACAGCCCGCGCGCGTAGGCCGGCATCGAGGCGGGGACCGTCACGACGGCGTGCGCCTTCACCGGAGCGCCGGCGAGGGCGGGGGGAAGAAGGAGACCCACCCGGTGTCCCCTCTGCTGTGCGAGCTCGGCTTCGGCAACGGCCTTCTCCGGCTCGGCCAGGACGACCCGCGCACGGGGCGCGTAGTGGGAGGGGTGCTGGCCCGGCACCCGGACGTGGCTGGCGGAGGGGACCGTGACCGGACGCCCCAGTACCGCTTCGAGGTCCTCGCGGGTGACCCCGCCGGGCCGCAGGATGCCCGGGACGTCGCCCGTGACATCGACGATGGTCGACTCCACGCCGACGCCGCACGGGCCGCCGTCCAGCACGAAGCCGACCGCGTCACCGAGCTCCGCCCGGACGTGGTCCGCCGTCGTGGGGCTGACCGAGCCGAAGCGGTTCGCGGACGGAGCCGTGATGCCGCCGCCGAAGGCCGCCAGCAGGGCGAGCGCGACAGGGTGGTCGGGCACCCGCACAGCCACCGTCTCCAGGCCACCCGTGGCTTCGAGAGGCACCCGCCGGCCGCGCCGCAGGACCAGCGTCAGCGGCCCCGGCCAGAAGTGCTCGGCCAGCAGGCGCGCCGTCGCCGGCACCTCCTCGACCCACTCGTCCAGCTGGTCCGCGCCGCCGATGTGGACGATCAGCGGGTGAGTGGGCGGGCGTCCCTTGGCCTGGAAGATTTGCGCGACCGCGGCAGGATCTTCAGCGTTGGCGCCCAGACCGTAGACGGTCTCCGTCGGCAGGGCCACCAGGCCCCCGGCGCGCAGCACCTCGGCCGCCTTCTCGATATCACTGGTTACTACCATCACCCTCGCAATCTTCTCACTGCCGCCGTACCGCCACCCCCGACCGCCCGTGGTGGGGGGCGCGCCCGGTCAGGTGGGCAGTGATGCGGCGCGCGGCGAAGGCGGTACCGGCGACGAAGCGGAGCATGGGGCCGAAGGTGGGGGCTGCCAGGGACCCGGTGAAGTACAGGGCCGGGAAGGAGGACTCGAACGCCGCGGTCAGGCGGGGGGCCCGCGAGCCGGGGACTCGGTCGAGCCGGTGGCGCAGGACCGGCGAGAGAAACTCCAGGGCCTCCAGGTCGAGGCGGTAGCCGGTGGCGGCCAGGAGATGGTCGACGCACAGCTTCGGCGGACCTTCTCCCGCGCCCGCAAGCGTGAGGTGTGCCTGCTCGCCGCGGAGGTGGGCGTGGACGATGTGGCGGGAACAGTGCACGGGCAGGACGCCCTCGACGCGCTCGCGCAGCCACCACCCACCCGACGGCCCCAGGGCACGCCGGTGGAGCAGAAGCCGGGAAGGAGCCGGCAGACGACGTACCGCGTGGGGCGCGTGGCAGACGGTCGCCAGGGCCCAGCCGGTGCCGAGTGGTGAGGACGGCTTGATGACCCGCTGAAGAAGAGGGCGGTGCGGGACCGGAGTGTCACCCCAGCGAATCCGGGGACTGCGGACGAGAACACGGACGTCGGCGCCTGCTTCGTGCAGGAGGGCCGCGCTTTCCAGGGCGGACTGGCCACCGCCCACCACGGCCACGCGCTGCCTGGCGTAGCGTGAGAGGTCGGTGTGCTGGCTGGTGTGGGACAGCGCGGCGTCGGGTCCCGGTCCGCGCGGTGCCAGGGGAAGAAGCCGGGGAGGAATATGGGCGAGCGCGCCCAGTCCCGTGGCCACGACCACGGCTGCCGCACCGATTTCCTCGGCGCCCTCCAGACAGACCCGGTAGCCGGTGCGTGACCGCTCGACGGTCCGGACGCGGGTGTTCTCCACCTCGCCGACGTAATGCTCGGTGAACCACATGCCGTACCGGACGAAGGTCGCGCACGGGATGGGCGTCAGCTCCGTCAGCACGCTCCCACCCACGGCCCGGCAGAAGTCGGCCAGCGTCCCCCCGGGTACGGGTGCCGACAGGTCCGTCGCCTGCGGTGTCGACTTCAAGAACATGCCCGTGGCCATGGCATGCCGCCAACTGCCCATGATGTCCCCGAAGATACGTACATCCACCCCCGAGGCACGCAGATGTGCGGTCACCGACAGGCCGTACGGCCCCGCACCGATCACCACCACAGGACCATGCCGCCCCACCCCACGCAGCTCACGGCGCCAAGGAACCACCTGAGTCATCCAACCCCCGACCCTCGGTCCATACTCTCCCCGGACGCGGACAGACCAGGTCGGACGCATACGCTCACAACGCCGCATGCGCCTCCCCCGAAGGCCCAGTGTGCCCCCGGGTGGGAGTGCCCTGCTGGACTATCGCCAGACCCGCACCGACTTGTCCGCCCGGGGCGGGAGCCAGGCCGGAGTGCCGCCCGGCCCTCACCGCCGACCTCCTCGTCACGGCCCTCTTCCTGCGTGCTCCACGGGCCGCACCTTGATCAGTACTGTGATCGGCTGCTGGGCCGTCACGGTGGGACCGACCGGGCCGGAAGCGTCCGGTGGAGCCGGGCGCGGGCCGGGTCAGCGCACCCAGTCCCTCAGGGGTTCCGTGTCGAGGTCGAAGCCGACGGGTTCGGGCAGATGGACAGTGCGGCCGAACGGGCGGCGGAGCAGACTGGCGTAGGTGCCGCCGTCGGGCTCGGTGTAGAGGAGGGTCTCGCAGGTGTCCCGGTCGATCAGCAGGTACAGGGGGATGCCGGTCTGCGCGTAGGCGACGGGCTTCTCTTCCCGGTCACGCTTGTCGGTGTCGCTGTCGTACGAGGTGACCTCGACGACCATCAGGACCTGGCCGGGATCCGCCCACTCGCCCTGTCCGGCAAACGCCCCTTTGGTGGCGAGGGCACCGTCCGGCTTGGCGTGGCCCTTGCGGTACTGCTCGACGCGCAGGCCGCGTTCGGGGTAGAGCCACAGGTCGGGGCGGTGCTGCATGCAGTGCTCCATCAGCCACCGGATGATCTCGTCGTGGTCGCCGTCCGGCACCGCCTTGACCCCCAGCCTGCCGTGGATGAACTCCATCCGGACGCCTTCGCGCTCGGCGGCGGCGGCGATGCGCTCGAACTCCTCGGCCAGCATCTGCGGCCGGTCCTCAGTAACGGTCACCACACACCTCCCGCGCCCAGTCTAGGCGGGCCCGGTAGCCGAGCAGGCTTGTACGGTCCGCCGTAGGGAAGCCGTCGCCTGTCGGGCCTTTGCACTAGCGGGCGGGGCGCCGATCGCCTGCTTACTGCGTAGTTGCGACTGTGAAGGCGAACAGAAGGCTGCATGATTCGCTTCTGTAAGCGCCCGTTGGTCTGTGTTGACACGTCAACACGGGTCGCGGACCGGGTGGGATGGAGCCGGGTTCAAGAGGGTGGAAACAGGCGAAAATGTCCGATCCTCCGGCATCTTCCCAGGTTGGAAAGGTAACGATTTCGGGTTCGACTCCCCTAGGCTCCACTCTTTTCGCCCTCTCTGGCCTGCGGAAACGCGGTCGGAGAGGGCTTTTTCGCGCCCGTTCGCCGGGTCGCCGTGCGGGGGGGCCGCGGGGGTGTGGCGATCGTGCCCGGCCGCGATCTCCCGCAGCAGGCTGTGGCGCTCCCTGGGCGGGGCAAGGCCGTCCCCGGTCGTGTGGTGGGCACCGCCCCGGACGGGCGTCAGCGGCCGGTTTCGCCCTGGGCGGTCTCGACGTCGCGGTGGAGGACGGCCAGGCCGGTCGCCGAGGCGGCGGCGGAGGTGGCCGCGCAGACGGCGAGGAGCAGGGCGGCGCAGACCGCGAGGCCGCGGCGGCCCTCGCGGGGGCCCGCGAGGAGAGCGGTGACGCGTTGGGGCACGGGGCCGGCCGTGGCCGCGGGGAGGACGGCGGATCGCCCGGCGCGGTCGTGGGCGGCCAGGGCGGCGCGGGCGATCGCGCGGGCGGTCAGCCGGCGGTCGCCGACGGCGGTGGCGGCGGCCTCGTCGGCGGCGCGCTCGGCCGCGAGCCGGACGGCGGTCCGGGCGGTGCGCAGGGCCGGGTGGCAGCTCGCGGCGAGGTCGGCGGCCACGAGGAAGTAGTGGTGGCGGCCGGAGACATGGGCCCGTTCATGGGCGAGGAGGACGTCGCGTTCGGCCGCGTCGAGGCAGCGGATCATGGCGGTGGTGACCACGACCCGGCCGGACCCGCCCGGCAGCGCGTACGCGTCGGGGTGCGGGGAGTCGATGACGTGCAGGTCACCCGCCGCGGGGTGGCCGGCCACGGCCGCGCGCGCCGCGCGTACGTCCCGGAGTTGGCGCAGCGCGGTACGGACGGTCGTCCAGGCGGCGGCGGTGAGCAGGGCGGCGGCCCCGGCGGACGCCGCCGGGACGAGGGGGTCCGGCAGCGTGTGCAGGGGCCGGACCAACTCGCCGAGCACCGCGAAGAAGCGCAGCCGGAGCAGACCGGCGAGGGTCAGGACCCCGAGCGACAGGAGGAAGCCCCCGGCCGTGACCACGGTGGTGGCGGTGAGGGCCCACAGGGTGGCGGTGGGGCTGAGGTGCCGCGGCGCCCGGCTCGCCAGCAGGGGCATGGCGAGGGGGAGCAGCAGCGACGCCAGCACGGCGGTCGTCATGGGCCCTCGGTCTCCAGCAGCTGCCGCAGGAACCGCTCGTCGTCGGGGCCGAGGCGGGCGACGAACCGTGCCAGTGCCGTCTCGCGGTCGCCGTCCCGCTCCAGTTCGGTGTGCATGCGCTGGGCCGTGATCCCGGGGGCGTCCTGCACGGGGAAGTAGGCGTAGCCGCGTCCCTGCCGCCGGCGGTCGAGCACCTCCTTGTCGTACAGCCGGGTCAGGGCCGTGGTCACGGTGGTCCGGGCCAGGCCGGAGTCCAGCCGGGCCTGCACCTCGCCGGGGGTGAGGGGGCCGTCGGCGGCCCACAGGGCGGTCAGCACGGCGGCCTCCAGTTCGCCGGCGGCCCGGCGTTCGTCTTTGCCGCTCCCCACGGATTCGTCGCTCCCCACGGAAACCTTCCCTGCCCCATGACCGTCTACAGTGCTGTAGACCGTCTACACGCTTGTCGTCGCCCGGACGCCCCGGTCGTCCATTATGGAAGGGCTCGTGCCTGTGTTCGCACCCATGGCCGCGGCGGGGCCGGCGCTCGCCGTGAACGTCCTCGATTCCCGGTCGCTCCTGGCCGCGTTCGGCGTGCTGGGGGTCGGCGTGGTGATGTTCGCCGAGACGGGCCTGCTGGTCGGCTTCTTCCTGCCCGGGGACTCCCTGCTGTTCACCGCGGGGCTGCTGTGCGCGGGCGCCCCGGGTGCCGCGGTGCGGCTCTCCCTGGGGCCGCTGCTGGCGACCGCGGTCGTGGGCGTCCTGGCCGGCTCGCAGTGCGGCTACCTCATCGGACGGAAGGCCGGAGGCACCCTCCTGGCCCGCAGCCGCTCGCCCCGCCTGCACGAGGGCGCCGAGCGGGCCGAGGCGCTGCTCGCACGGTACGGGCACGCCAAGGCCATCACGCTCGCCCGGTTCGTGCCGGTGGTGCGCACGGTACTGAACCCCCTGGCGGGCACCTTGAGGGTTCCGGTCGGGACCTTCACCCTGTGGCAGGCCGTCAGCGGCGTCGTGTGGACCGTCGGCCTGACCCTGGCCGGCTACGGCCTCGGCTCGTCGGTCCCCGACGTCGACCGTTGTCTCCTGCCGCTCGTCGCCCTGATCGTCGCGGTGTCGCTGCTGCCACTGGCACTGGAGCTGTACCGCTCGCGCAAGAACCCGGCCACCCGAACCAAGGGAGCTCAGCAGTGACGTCCGCCTTCGACGGGTCCTCGATCGACGGGCCCCTCTACCGCGACATAGTCGACCTGGCCCACCGCTCCCCGGTGTGGCTGGACGACACCGTGACGGCCTGGTCCGCCTACGGGCTCGGGCTGTTCGCCCTGCTGATGGTCGTGGCCTGGTGGCGTGCGCGGCGGAAGGACGCCGTGCCGGCCGTGACCGCACTGGCGGCGCCGCTGATCGTGGTGCTCGCCTACGCCGTGAACGACGGCGTCAAGCTCCTCGTCCGCGAGGACCGCCCCTGCCGCGGCCTGCCCACGGCGACCCTGGAGGCGTGCCCGGCACCGGGCGACTGGTCCTTCCCCAGCAACCACGCCGCCCTCGCCGCCGCGGCAGCCGTCGCCCTGCTGTTCGTCTCACGGCGGCTGGGTGCCCTCGCCCTCCTGGCCGCGTGCGCCATGGGCGCGTCCCGCGTGTGGGTCGGCGTCCACTACCCGCACGACGTGCTGGTGGGCTTCGCGGTGGGCGCCCTGGTGGCCGCCGCCCTGGCCGCGCTCGTCGTCCGGTGGGGCGACACGTTGGTACGGCGGCTGACCGCCACCCGGCTCGCCCCCCTGCTCACCGCCGCCTGAACCGTCGTCCGACGTCCGGGGCGGGGCCGGGGGGCCGGGAGCCGCGGCCTCAGGAGTGGCCGCCCTCCTTCTTCCCGTCGCCCGCCCGGTCTTCGCCGGTCTTCTCGTCCTCGACCGACGCCGCCTCCGCCTCGGCCTGCTTGGCCTGGACCTCCGGGTCGAGGGGGGAGCGGTCGCCGCTGCCGTCGACCGAGGTGAGGTGCGGACGGTCGGCGATCTCGGTGGCGGCCGGCGGCTCGACCAGCCAGTCCGGGTTGGCCTGCTTGTCCCACCAGCGCCAGGCGGCGACGGCGCCGCCCACCAGCAGCCCCGCGAAGGCGAGCCGCTTCACCACCCGGCCGGCCCGGCCGCGGCGGGAGTGCTTGCGGCCCAGGCGCTCCACGTCCTCCGCCGGGACCTGGCCGCGCAGCACGGCGAGCGCCGCGGTGCCACGGGAGACGGCCTCGTCGCGGACGGGCTCGGCGGCGGCGCGGGCCCGGGCGGCGGCCTGGTTCACCTTGGGCGGCAGCACCTCGAGGGCATGGTCGATCCGGGGCTGCAGGTGCGCGTCGTACTGGGAACGCGCCTGGTGGGCGGCCTCGGCCACCTTGGGGGCGAGCCGGACGCGGGCTTCGTGCGCATAGTGCACGGCGGCGTCCTTGGCCGTGCCGGCGTAGGGCGCCACCACTTCGGCCGCGTGGCGCACGCTGTCCTTGGCGGTGCTGGTCGCGGCGCGCACGCTGTCCTTGCGGGTCACGAGAACCTCCTCCTCGGTGGCGTACTGGACTGTCGCCTTTCCACCCAGTGGGAAATCATGCCTGTCCAGGGGCGGTCCGGCAGGTTCGGAAGGGCATCCGGGTCAACGGGCCTCCGGCTCGACAATGCCACGGTTCGCCGCCGCGCGCGGGGCTTTGGGCGTTACTCGCCGGACCCCGGTCCGTGCGAGGATCGGTGGCTGTCAGTGCAGACTATGGAAGGTAGATCGTGGCCGAGCAGCTCTACGCGACCCTGAAGACCAACCAGGGGGACATCGAGATCCGGCTCCTGCCGAATCACGCCCCGACGACGGTCAAGAACTTCGTCGAGCTCGCGAAGGGCGAGCGCGAGTGGGTCCACCCGGCGACCGGCAAGAAGTCCACGGACAAGCTGTACGACGGCACGGTGTTCCACCGCGTCATCAGCGGCTTCATGATCCAGGGCGGTGACCCGCTGGGCAACGGCACCGGCGGCCCGGGGTACGAGTTCAAGGACGAGTTCCACCCCGACCTGGCCTTCAACAAGCCCTACCTGCTGGCCATGGCCAACGCCGGCCCGGGCACCAACGGTTCGCAGTTCTTCATCACCGTGTCCCCGACCGCGTGGCTGACCGGCAAGCACACCATCTTCGGTGAGGTCAGCAACGACGCGAGCAAGAAGGTCGTGGACGCGATCGCGGCCACCCAGACCAACCCGCGCACCGACCGTCCGGTGAACGACGTCGTCATCGAGAGCGTTGTGATCGAGTCCCGCTGAGGACCGTTCACCCATGCAGGGAACCCGGCGCCCCGCCCGTCCGTAAGACGGGCGGGGCCCTGCTCGGCAACGGCGGCGCCCGGGTCCGCCACAGGGGCGAGGGGAGAGCATGAACGACCAGGCCGTCTGCTGTTACCGGCATCCGGACCGTGAGACGGGCATCCGCTGTACGCGCTGCGAACGGCCGATCTGTCCCGACTGCATGGTCAACGCCTCGGTCGGGTTCCACTGCCCCGAGTGCTCGGGCGGCGGATCCGGCCCCGGCCGGGGGGACGACCGGCAGGACACCGCCCCGCGGACGACCGCGGGCTCCGTCGAACGCCCCGGTGACCCCTTTCTGGTGACCAAGGTGCTGCTGGGCATCAACATCGCGATCTGGATCGCGGTGATGGTCAAGGGGCAGGACGTCGTCGGCACCCTGGAGCTGGTCGGGCGCGATCCGTTCCAGGACGGCGAGGGCGTCGCCGAGGGGCAGTGGTACCGGCTGCTGACCTCGCTGTTCCTGCACGAGTCGGTGATGCACATCGGCTTCAACATGCTGTCGCTCTGGTGGCTGGGACCCCCGCTGGAGGCCGCCTTCGGCCGGGCCCGGTACCTGGCGCTCTACCTGCTGTCGGGGCTCGGCGGCGGCGCGCTCACCTATCTGATGGTCGACCCGGGCGGGCGGTCGTACGGCGCCTCGGGCGCGATCTTCGGCCTGCTGGGGGCCACCGCGGTGCTGATGCGCCGGCTGAAGTACGACATGCGCCCGGTGATGGCGCTGCTCGTGCTCAACCTGATCTTCACCTTCACCTGGAACAACATCGCCAAGGAAGCGCACATCGGCGGCCTGGTGGTGGGCGCCCTGGTGGCGTACGGCATGGTGCACGCGCCCCGCGCGCGACGGGCGCTGGTGCAGTGGCTGACCTGCGGGGCCGCGCTGGTGGCGATCGTGGTGACGGTGGTCGTCCGGACGGCCGAGCTGACGTAGGGGACGCCGTCCGGGGCCCCGGCCCCGGACCGTCACCCGTGCCTGTCACCCACATCAGTGCGCCGGGAGTTGTCCACAGCATCCACCGGCCGGTGTGCAGGACGGTGGGAAAGCCGCTTCCGGACCTCGGTGAACCCGTTCCGACCTGCGGATATGACGACGGACGCCGGTGTGGGCGACGATCCACAGGGATCGCGAACAGTCACACCGGCGTCAACGCCGAGGAAGTTATCCACAGATCTTCTGAGTTTTTCCCCACTGTGGATGAGGGTGTGGATAACCGGGTCGGGCCACTCTTCGGCCCCCTGCTACCCCCTGCTCCGGCCCGCTACTTCCACTGGGTGGAGACCACGAACCCCGCCGCGATGAAGCCGAAGCCGACCACGATGTTCCAGTTGTGCAGGGACTCGATGGGCATGTCGCTGCCCGTCACGTAGAAGACGACGATCCACGCGAGCCCGATCAGGAACAGTGCCAGCATGAGCGGAGCCACCCACCGCCGTCCGCTGTTCAGCTTGATGCTCTGCTGCTTCGCCGGCGGAGGCGTGAAGTCTTCCTTCTTGCGGATCCGTGACTTCGGCACGAGGAACTCTCCTGTCGATGCGCTGCGTAACCGCGCTGGGGGTACAAGGGCTGGTCGGCCGCGTCGGGGAGCGCTTCCTCCCCCCGGGCGTCCGTTAGCGTAGTGCTTCAGCGGCGTCGGAGAGGACAAGGGTACGTTGAGCAATTCTGCCGTCTCCACCAGCGACGCAGCGCCCGACCGCCGCCCTCCCCGGCGATTCCGCCCGGTACGGCTGCTGACGGCCGCGGTCTTCGCCCTCGCCGGCCTCATCTTCTGGATGAGCTTCAACACCGCCAAGGGCACCAACATCCGCACCGACGCCTCCATGCTCCGGCTCTCCGACCTCATCCAGGAGCGCAGCAAGGGCAACGGCGAACTGGAGCGCGGCGCCGCCACCCTGCGCGCCGAGGTCGACTCCCTCGCCGGCCGCGACTCCGGCGGCGACACCGCCGAGGCCCGCCGGCTGGCCGCCCTGGGCGACGCCGCGGGCACCCGGGAGATCGGCGGCACCGGCCTCACGGTCACCCTGACCGACGCGCCGCCCAACGCCACCGCCAAGATCCCCGGCGTCCCGCAGCCCCAGCCCAACGACCTGGTCATCCACCAGCAGGACCTCCAGGCCGTCGTCAACGCCCTCTGGCGGGGCGGCGCCCAGGGCATCCAGGTGATGGACCAGCGGCTGATCTCCACCAGCGCCGTCCGCTGCGTCGGCAACACCCTCATCCTCCAGGGCCGCGTCTACTCCCCGCCCTACAAGATCACCGCTGTCGGTGACCGCGGCCGGCTGCGCAAGGCCCTGGACACCTCGCCGACCATCCAGAACTACCTCCAGTACGTCGCCGCGTACGGCCTCGGCTGGAAGGTCGACCAGCACGACAAGGTGACCCTTCCCGGCTACACCGGAGCGGTGGACCTGCACTACGCCAAGCCGGCCGGCTGACGGGCCCGCGCGCCCGGCGGGAACTCCGCGCCGGGGTTTGCCCGGCTGCGCCCCGCGCGCGGGTGCGGCCCCTTACTCTGGTGCGGCAAAGACCATCCCCGTCGGCAAGTAGGGACAGCATGTACGTCTGGATCTGGCGTCATCTGCCGGGCAACGCGTGGGTGAAGGCCCTGATCTCCGTGGTCCTCGTGCTGGCCGTCGTCTACGTCCTCTTCCAGTACGTCTTCCCCTGGGCCGAACCGCTGCTGCCGTTCAACGACGTGACGGTCGACGACAGCCTGCCGACACCGGCAACGGAATGGCGGTGACGCGATGAGCGCGCGCATCCTCGTCGTGGACAACTACGACAGCTTCGTCTTCAACCTCGTCCAGTACCTCTACCAGCTCGGCGCCGAGTGCGAGGTGCGCCGCAACGACGAGGTCGAACCGGCGCACGCGCAGGACGGATTCGACGGGGTGCTGCTCTCCCCCGGTCCCGGAGCGCCCGAACAGGCCGGTGTCTGCATCGACATGGTGCGGCACTGCGCGGCCACCGGGGTGCCCGTGTTCGGCGTCTGCCTGGGCATGCAGTCGATGGCCGTCGCGTACGGCGGGGTGGTCGGCCGGGCGCCCGAGCTGCTGCACGGCAAGACCTCGTCCGTCAGCCACCAGGGATCCGGTGTCTTCCAGGGGCTGCCCTCGCCGTTCACCGCCACCCGCTACCACTCCCTCGCCGTCGCGCGGGAGAGCTGGCCGGACGAGCTGGAGATGACGGCCTGGACGGAGAGCGGCGTCGCCATGGGCCTGCGCCACCGCGATCTGCCCGTCGAGGGCGTGCAGTTCCACCCCGAGTCGGTGCTCACCGAGTGGGGGCACCGGATGCTGGCCAACTGGCTCGTCTCCTGCGGTGACACGGGGGCGGTGGAACGGTCGGCCGGGCTCGCCCCGGTGGTGGGCAAGGCCGGAGAGTGAACGGGCTCCGCCCCGAGCGGGACCCGTGGGGGGCGCCGGCGCCGGAGCGGTACACGCCCCCGCCGACGGACCCCCGGCCGCCCACCGACCCTTACGGGTACGGCCAGGGCGAGCCGCCCACCGACCCCTACGGGCACGGGCGGAACGATTCGGCCGACGATCCGTACGGGTACGGGCGGCGGTCGGCCGACGATCCGTACGGTCACCGGCCCACCGACGCTTACGGACACGGGAGGAGCGAACCGGTCACCGCCCCGCACGGGCACGGGCGGCACCGGTCGGCCGACGATCCGTACGAGTACGTGCCGGGCGAGCGGGCCGTCGAGCCGTGGGCGTCGGTGCCCGGGCCCGCCGTCCCGTCCCCGGGCGTCTCCCGGCCGCTGCCGCCCGAGAACGCCGGACGGTTCGCCGCCCGGCCCCTTCCTCCCGAGACGCCCTCCGAGGCCGTCTCCCGGCCGCTGCCGCCCGAAGTCCCGGTGGGCGTTCCCCCGCAGCCCCGCGGCGGCGCCCGGCCGCTGCCGCCCGAGGGCGACGCGACGATGCCGCTGCGCCGGACGGCGGCCCCCTCGGTCGGGACGCCGGCCGTGCCTCCCCCGGCCGGTGGACGGGCGGAGCGGCGCCGGGCGGCCCGGCGGGCGGAGCGGGCGCGCAAGGACGGCCTGGGCGTGGTCGTCAGCCGGCTGCTGGGCGAACTGTTCATCACCATAGGCGTGGTGATGCTGCTGTTCGTCGCCTACCAGCTCTGGTGGACCAACGTCATCGCCCAGCAGCAGGCCGGCGGCGCGGCGAAGGACCTCCGCAAGAGCTGGGCCCGGGACGGCGGCAAGGACCGCGACGCGGGCGCGTTCTCGCCCGGCGAGGGCTTCGCCATCATCTACATCCCCAAGCTCGACGTGAAGGCCCCGATCGCCGAGGGCACGGGGAAACACAAGGTCCTGGACCGCGGCATGGTCGGGCACTACGGCAAGGGGCCGCTGAAGACCGCGATGCCCTGGGACCGGCAGGGCAACTTCGCGCTCGCGGGCCACCGCAACACCCATGGCGAACCGTTCCGCTACGTCAACCGGCTGCGGCCCGGTGACAAGATCGTGGTGGAAACCAAGAGCGCCTTCTACACCTATGAGATGACGAGCCGACTGGACCAGACGTCACCGGCGAACGTCGGGGTCATCCGCCCGGTACCCCAGGGTTCGGGCTTCACGGGACCGGGCCGGTACATCACCCTGACCACCTGCACCCCCGAATTCACCAGTACGTACCGGATGATCGTGTGGGGCAAGATGGTGGACGAGCGCCCGCGCGGGAAGGGCAAGCCGGACGCGCTCGTCGACTGACGGACGGCAGGGGAGCGGGGTACGGGCGGGCTGTGGCAGGGACCGAGGAGCTGACCGACGACGCGCCACCGCGGCGCGGCCGTACCCGGAGCCGGATAGCCGCCACCGTCGGCGTGATCGGCGAACTGCTGATCACCGCCGGCGTGCTGCTGGCGCTGTTCGTCGTCTACTCGCTGTGGTGGACGAACGTGATAGCCGACCGTGAGGCGAAGCGGCAGGGCGCGCAGGTGCGCGAGAACTGGGCGCGGAAGGAGCCGGGCGCCCTGGACACCAAGGACGGGGTCGGCTTCCTGCACGTGCCCGCCATGGGCAAGGGCGAGGTGCTGGTGAAGCCCGGCACGGGCAGCTCCGTCCTCAACGAGGGCGTGGCCGGCTACTACCGCAAGCCCGTGAAGGCCACCCTGCCCTGGGAGGGCCAGGGCAACCTCACGCTCGCGGCGCACCGGGACGGGCACGGCGCCAAGTTCCACAACATCCACAAGATCAAGGACGGCGACCCGGTCGTCTTCGAGACGCGGGACACCTGGTACGTCTACACGGTCTACAAGGAGCTCAAGCAGACCTCGCGGTTCAACGTGAAGGTCCTCGACCCGGTGCCCCGGGAGTCCGGGAAGACCGTGCCGGGCCGCTACCTGACGCTGACGACCTGCACGCCGATCTACACCTCCGACTACCGCTACGTCGTCTGGGCGGAGTTGACGCGGACGGAGAAGGTGGACGAGAAGCGGACGCCGCCGAAGGAGCTGCGGGGCTGATCCCGGGCCGGGTGTGGCTGATCCCCGGCAGGATGTGAGAGAGCCCCGGCGCCGTCCTCCTCAAGAAGGCGGCGCCGGGGCTCCGTTGTCCTCACGGATCAGTGCCGGCGGCCTTCGAGGAAGCCGCCGAAGGGGCCGCCCTGGTCGTTGCCGCCGGGGTTCCCCTGGGTGTCACCGCCCTGGTTGGCGCCGCCGATGTCGGTGCCGGGAGTGCCCGCGCGGGTGACCAGGTTGACCGCCGAGCCCTTCTTCGCCTTGCCGCCGGGGAGCGGCATGGACGTCTGCACGACGGCCTTGTCGTCGTTCGGGCCCATGATGGTGCCGACCTTGAGTCCGGCGTCCTCCAGTGCCTTCTTGGCGTCCTTGAGGGGCATGTTGGCCAGGTTGGGGACGTCGACGTCCTGCGGGCCCTTGGAGACCGACAGCTCGACCGTCGAGCCGGGCGTGGCCGCCGTGCTGCCCTCCGGGGACTGGGCGGTCACCTGACCGGCCGGGGCGCTGTCGTCGACGTCCTTCCGGGACACCTTGAAACCGTTGTCCGTCAGCTGCTTCGCGGCCGCGTCGTACTGCTGCCCCACCACCGGCGGAACGGTCTTCGTCGGGACGGCCGTGGCGACGGTGAGGGTGACCTCCGCGCCCTTCTCGGCCTGCTCGTTGGCCTCGGGGTTCTGGTTGATGACGGTGCCGGCCGTGGCCTCGTCGGTCTGCTCCTCCTTGCGGTGGACCGTGAAGCCCCGGTCCTCCAGCTGCTTCTTCGCCTTGTCGAACTGGATGTGGAGGACGTTGGGGACCTCGACCTTGGCCGGCCCCTTGGACAGCGAGACCGTGACCTCGCTGTTCCGCGCGACCTTGGCGCCCGGCTTGGGGCTCTGCTCGCAGACCTTGCCCTTGTCGGCGTCGCAGTTGACCGCCTTGCCGCTGTCGACGACCTTCAGTTCGACGTTCTCGCCCTGCTTCTGCGCGGAATCGAGCTTCTCGCCGATCAGGTTGGGCACGGTGACCTCACCGCTCTTGCCGTCCCCGCTGAACAGCGACTTCCCGATGAAGATCGCGCCGACCAGCACCAGGATGCCCGCGACCACCAGGAGGATCGTCGAGAGGCCGCTCTTCTTCCGGCCGTTGCCGCCGTGGCCGGCGCCGTCCCCGCCGTCGTCGTAACCGCCGTACCCGCCGCCTCCGTAGCCCCCGCCGTCCCGTACGGGCGGCAGCATGGACGTCTGCCCGGCGGCGTTCGGGTCGTGCCGGCCGAGCATGGCGGTGGGCTGGTCCTCGCCGCCGTAGCCGGCCGCGCCCATGGCCCCGTAGCCCGCCGCGGCGGCCACCGGGCGGCCCTCCAGGGCGGCCTCGATGTCGGCGCGCATCTCGTCGGCCGACTGGTAGCGGTAGTCCGGGTCCTTGACCAGCGCCTTCAGGACGATGGCGTCCATTTCGGGCGTGATCTCGGGGTCGAAGGCGCTCGGCGGGTTGGGCTCCTCGCGGACGTGCTGGTACGCGACAGCGACCGGGGAGTCGCCGATGAACGGCGGCCGGACGGTGAGCAGTTCGTAGAGGAGGCAGCCCGTGGAGTACAGGTCGGAGCGGGCGTCCACCTGCTCGCCCTTGGCCTGCTCGGGGGAGAGGTACTGGGCGGTGCCGATCACGGCCGCCGTCTGCGTCATCGTCATGCCGGCGTCGCCCATCGCGCGGGCGATGCCGAAGTCCATGACCTTGACCTGGCCGGTGCGGGTCAGCATGACGTTGGCGGGCTTGATGTCGCGGTGGACGATGCCCGCGCGGTGGGAGTACTCCAGCGCCTGGAGCACCCCGATGGTCATTTCGAGCGAACGTTCGGGAAGCAGCTTGCGGCCGGAATGGAGCAGCTCGCGGAGGGTGGACCCGTCCACGTACTCCATGACGATGTACGGGATCGAGACCCCGTCCACGTAGTCCTCGCCGGTGTCGTAGACCGCGACGATGGACGGGTGGTTCAGCGAGGCGGCCGACTGGGCCTCACGGCGGAACCGGGCCTGGAAGGACGGGTCCCGGGCGAGGTCCACCCGGAGCGTCTTCACGGCGACGGTGCGGCCGAGCCGGGTGTCGTGGGCGAGGTAGACCTCGGCCATGCCACCACGGCCGAGCACCGAGCCCAGCTCGTACCGGCCGCCGAGGCGACGCGGCTCTTCCATAGCTCCAGCCCTTCCGTTCTTCCCGACCGCACCGACGTGGGTCCGGCGGTGTGCTGTCCGCGCTTACCGTACCCGGCGTCCCGTACGGCACCCGGGCGTGACCGGCACCCGATACGTACCTGGTACCGGCGCGCGGTGCCGGTCACGCCGCGGGATCACTTCGAGGAGTTGAGCACCGCCTCCATGACGCCCTTGGCGATCGGCGCCGCCAGCTTGCCGCCCGCGATGTCGTCGCGCATCGTGTTCGAGCCCTCGATGACGACCGCGACGGCCACCGGCGAGCCGTCCCCCTTCTTGGCGTAGGAGATGAACCACGCGTAGGGGTTGCCGCTGTTGTCCACACCGTGCTGGGCGGTACCCGTCTTGCCGCCGACCTTGACGCCGTCGATCTTGGCCTCGGTGCCGGTGCCCTCCTCGACGACCGTCTCCATCGCGCTCTGCAGCGTCTGGGCGTGCTCCGGGCTGAGCGGCCGGCTCAGCTCCTTCGGCTGGTGCGTCTCGATGACGTTCAGGTTGGGCGCGCGCAGCTTGTCCACCATGTACGGCTCCATGAGCTTGCCGTTGTTGGCGACGGCGGCGGCGACCATGGCCATCTGGAGCGGGGTGGCGCGGTTGGACGCCTGGCCGATGCCGGCCATGGCGTTCTGCGGGCGGTTGTCCTTGGGGTAGACGCTCTTGGAGACGCCGACCGGGATCTGCAGGTCGTCGTTGTTGTAACCGAACTTGTTCGCCTGCTCGATCATCTTCTGGTTGCCCAGATCGGCGCTGATCTTGCCGAAGACGCTGTTGCAGGACCACTGGAGGGCCGCGCGCATCGAGACGTTGTCGCAGGGCATCGGCGTCTCGTTGGGCAGCGGCAGGTTCCGGGTGTCGGGCAGCGTCCAGCCCTTGGGCGAGTTCGTCTTCTCGTCGACGTCCTTGTAGAGGCCGTTCTCCAGGGCCGCGGCGGCGGTGACGACCTTGAACGTCGAACCGGGCGGGTAGGTCTCCCGCAGCGCCCGGTTGAGCATCGGCTTGTTCTTGTCGTCGTTGAGCTTGGTCCAGGCGTCGCCGTCGTTGGCCCCGGCGATCCGCGAGGGGTCGTACGACGGGGTGGAGGCGAGCGCCAGGATCTTGCCGGTGCGCGGGTCGATGGCGGCGACGGCGCCCTTCTTGCTGCCCAGCCCCTTGAAGGCGGCCTCCTGGGCCTTGGCGTTGAGGGTGGTGATCACGTCACCGCCCTTCTTGCCCTTGCCGGTGATCATGTCGATCGTCCGGTTGAAGAACAGCCGGTCGTCGTCGCCGGTGAGGATCTTGTCCTCGACGCCCTCCAGCAGGGTGGGCTTGTAGACCTGCGAGCTGTAGCCGGTCACCGGCGCCCACATCTCGCCGTTCTTGTACGTGCGCTTGTACTTGTAGTTGATCCCGTTGACTTCCTTGGAGCCGGTGATCTCCTGGCCGTCGACGATGATGTTGCCGCGGGGCTGGCTGTAGCGGGCGATGTTGACCCGCATGTTGTTCTTGTCGTTCTTGAGCTCGTCGGCCTTGACGAACTGGAGCCAGTTGCCGCGGATCATCAGCGCGAGGACCAGGAGTCCGCAGAAGATCGCGATCCGGCGCACGGGCTTGTTCACGGTCGGACCACCTGGGTCATCTCGGCGTCGGGGTTGCTCACGGGCGTCGGGGCCGGACGGCGCGCCGCGTCACTGATCTTGAGGAGGATGGCGATCAGCGCCCAGTTGGCGATCACCGAGGATCCGCCCTGGGCCATGAACGGCATCGTCATACCGGTCAGCGGGATGAGCCCGGTGACACCGCCGGCCACCACGAACACCTGGATGGCGAACGCGCCGGCGAGGCCGATGGCCAGCAGCTTGCCGAACGGGTCGCGGGCGGCGAGCGAGGTGCGCACACCGCGTTCCACGATCAGGCCGTAGATCAGCACGATGGCCATCAGACCGGCCAGGCCCAGCTCCTCGCCGACCGTGGCGAGGATGAAGTCGGAGTTGGCGGCGAAGCCGATCAGGTCCGAGTTGCCCTGGCCCCAGCCGGTGCCGGAGACGCCGCCCGAGCCGAAGGCCCACAGGGCCTGCATCGACTGCTCGGAGTGGCCGGCGATGCCCTTCTTGCTCATCAGGAACTCGCCCAGCGGGTCGAGCCACGCCTGGACGCGCTGCTGAACGTGGGTCTCGAACGAGGCCACGCCCACCGCGCCGGCCGCCGACATCAGCAGGCCGAAGACGATCCAGCTGGTGCGCTCGGTCGCGACGTAGAGCATCACGATGAACATGCCGAAGAACAGCAGCGAGGTACCGAGGTCGGTCTCGAAGACCAGGATCAGGATGCTGAAGGCCCAGACGGCCAGGATCGGGCCCAGGTCGCGGCCGCGCGGCAGGTACATGCCCATGAACCGGCGGCTGGCGAGGGCCAGCGCGTCCCGTTTGACCATCAGATAGCCGGCGAAGAACACCGCCAGGACGATCTTGGCGAACTCACCGGGCTGGAGGCTGCCCAGGCCGGGAAGGGTGATCCAGATGCGGGCACCGTACTTCGCGGGGAAGAACAGCGGGGAGACCAGCAGCGCCAGCGCCACGGCCATCGAGATGTACGTGTAGCGCTGGAGGACCCGGTGGTCCTTGAGGAAGATCACGACGGCCACGAAGAGCGCGATGCCCAGCGCCGAGAACAGCAGCTGGTTGGTGGCGGCCGGTGCGAACGTCTTGGACGCCTGGAGGCGCTTGGACTGGTCCAGCCGCCAGATGATGACCAGGCCCAGCCCGTTGAGGACCGTGGCCAGCGGCAGCAGCAGGGGGTCGGCGTACGGCGCGAACTTCCGCACCACGAGGTGGCCGACACCGGCGAGCAGGCCGAGGCCCATGCCGTAGCCGAGCATGCCGGAGGGCATCTCGCCGTCCAGCGCCAGGCCCACGTTGGCGTACGCGAAACAGGGGAGGATGACGGCGAAGGCGAGCAGCAGCAACTCGGTGTTGCGCCGGCTCGGCTGGCCCGCCGTGCTGACGGTGGTGGTGTTGGTGTTCGGCATGGGTGAGATGGCTGACACGTCGCTGGCCCCCTACAGCCTTACTGCTGGGAGCCGTTGCACTGCGCTGCCACTTTCTGTTCTTCCTCGCTGAGGGTGGGACCGGGCGCCGGGGTCGGTGCGGCCTGGAGGGCGAGGCCCGAGCCCGCGCCGGCCGCCGGGGTGGTGGGCTTGCCCGTCGGCTTCCCGGCGTCGGGCTTGCCGGTATCGGTCTTGGGCGGCTCGGCCTTCTGGTTCTCGCGCTGCCGGCGCTCGGCCTTCTGCTGCTCGTCCTTCTTCTTGCAGGCGCTCGCCAGCGTGCCGAGGTCCTTGACCTTCTGCTCCGCCTGCGCGCGGCTGCTCACCGCGATCGTGTCCTCCACCCGGCCGCGCTGGTCGACGGGGAGGTACTTGAGTTCGATCTCGGGGTGGTCCTGGTACAGCTTGCTGAGGCTGATCCAGGCGAGGTCCTGGTCGATGCCCTGGTAGAGGGCGACGTGGGTGTTGTCCTTGGCCGCCAGGTAGTACTGCGTCTGCGTCCACTGGTAGCCGCCGTACAGGCCGCCGCCGACGACGCCGAGCACCACCGCGATGATCAGGGAGCGCTTGACCCAGCTCCCGCGCCGCCGGGGCTTGCCGGCCTCCACGCCGCTCTCGTCGAAGTCGTCGTGGAAGGCGCCGAACTCGCCGGCCGGCGCCGCGTCACCGTCCGGACCGCTGCCGGGCGGGCCGAAACCGCCGCCCGCCGGGTCCGGCGGCGGGGTGCGGCCCAGCTCGGACGCCCGGCCGGCCGGGGTCTGCATGGCGCCGTGGTCCCCCATGGGGAACTGGTTCTCGGCGACCGCGCCGACGACCACCGGAGTGTCGCTGTGCTGCTGGGCGACGAGGGTGTCCCCGCCGTCGACGTCCAGGACGTCCGCGACGATCACCGTCACGTTGTCCGGTCCACCGCCGCGCAGGGCCAGCTCGATCAGCTCCTGGACCGTCTCCTGCGGGCCCTGGTAGCTCGCCAGCCGCTCCTCGATCGTCTCGTGGCTGACCACGCCGGAGAGGCCGTCGGAGCAGATCAGATAGCGGTCGCCGGCCCGCACCTCGCGGATGGACAGGTCGGGCTCGACGTGGTCGCCACTGCCCAGCGCGCGCATCAGCAGCGAGCGCTGCGGATGGGTGGTGGCCTCCTCCTCGGTGATCCGGCCCTCGTCCACCAGCCGCTGCACCCAGGTGTGGTCCTGGGTGATCTGGGTGAGGACGCCGTCGCGCAGCAGGTACGCGCGGGAGTCGCCGACGTGGACGAGGCCGAGCCGCTGGCCCGTCCACAGCAGGGCGGTGAGCGTGGTGCCCATGCCCTCCAGCTGCGGGTCCTCCTCGACCATCACGCGCAACTGCTCGTTGGCGCGGTGGACGGCGGTGCCGAGCGAGGTGAGCAGGTCGGAACCCGGGACGTCGTCGTCCAGCGTCACCAGGGTGGAGATCACCTCGGAGCTGGCCACCTCGCCCGCGGCCTGGCCGCCCATGCCGTCGGCGATGGCGAGCAGGCGGGGGCCGGCGTAACCGGAGTCCTCGTTGCCTTCCCGGATCATGCCCTTGTGCGATCCGGCGGCGAAACGCAGTGTCAGACTCATGCGCACCTCGCCCGTCGGCTCCGGGTACAGCCCCTTGCCCACCTCGCTGCCCACCCTCCGGTCGTCATGGTCCTACTACTTCCGCAGCTCGATGACGGTCTTGCCGATGCGGATCGGCGCGCCGAGCGGGATCGGGGTCGGGGTGGTCAGCCGGGTCCGGTCGAGATAGGTGCCATTGGTCGACCCGAGGTCCTCGACGATCCAGCGGCCGTCGCGGTCGGGATAGATCCTGGCATGCCGGCTGGAGGCGTAGTCGTCATCCAGCACGATCGTCGAGTCGTGGGCGCGGCCGAGGGTGATGGTCTGGCCCTGCAGGGCCACCGTGGTGCCGGTGAGCGTGCCCTCCGAGATCACCAGCTTGGTGGGCGCGCCGCGGCGGCCGCGGCTCTCGCCGCGTCCCGCGCCCCTGCGCCCGCCGGACTGCTGGCGCTGCGGCGGCGGGGTCGCCTGCTGGGCCGCCCGCTGCGCCGGACGTCCGTCGCCGCCGCGGCGCGAGCCGCGCGCGGTCACCCGCGTACCGAACAGATCACTGCGAATGACCTGCACGGCCACGATGACGAACAGCCACAGTACGGCGAGGAAACCCAACCGCATGACCGTGAGGGTCAGCTCTGACATTGCCCCCGCTTCACCCTTCGGCTTGCCGATAAACGATGGTGGTGCTGCCCACGACGATCCGTGAGCCGTCGCGGAGCGTAGCGCGCGTGGTGTGCTGCCCGTCCACGACGATGCCGTTGGTCGACCCCAGGTCCTGGATGGTCGCGGGGGTGCCGACCCGGATCTCGCAGTGCCTGCGGGAGACGCCGGGGTCGTCGATACGGACGTCCGCCTCGGTGCTGCGGCCCAGCACCAGTGTCGGACGGGAGATCTGGTGCCGGGCGCCGTTGATCTCGATCCAGCGCCGCGTCCGCTCCGCCGCGCCGGCTCCCGGCCCGCCCGCGCGGGGCTGGGGACGGGCCGCGCCGGGCGGCGGGGACGACGGCATGGGCGGGGCGCCGGCGGGCTGCTGCGGATAGCCGCCGCCCTGGGTGACGGGGGAGGGGCCGCCGCCGCGGGGGGCGCCGCCGTACGGAGCGTGGGGGGCCTGGTGTCCGTGGGACGCCTGCGGGCCTTGCCCATGGCCCTGGCCGTGGCCCTGATCCTGGGACTCGCTGGCCGCGAGGGTGCGGCTGCGGACGCGGTACAGACCGGTGTCGAGGTCGTCCGCCTTCTCGAGGTGGACCTGGATGGTCCCCATGAAGGTGTACCGCTGCTGCTTCGCGTAGTCGCGGACCATGCCGGCCAGCTCGTCGCCCAACTGGCCGGAGTAGGGGCTAAGCCGCTCGTAGTCCGGGCCGCTCAGCTCCACGATGAAGTCGTTGGGAACGACCGTGCGGTCACGGTTCCAGATGGTGGCGTTGTTGTCGCACTCCCGCTGGAGTGCGCCCGCGATCTCCACGGGCTGGACCTCGGACTTGAACACCTTGGCAAAGGTGCCGTTCACGAGACCTTCGAGTCGCTGCTCGAAGCGCTTCAGTACTCCCACGGGGCACCTCCTTCCCTCGGTGACGCCTGTGATGCCCGGTGCCGTTCCTGATACTGCTTACTGATCGTATCCACGCGCCGGGAAAACGGCTGGTTCCCCTTCGGGGCCAGGAGTGACGAGTGTCGCCCCCGCGTCCGTGCCGCGTTTCCCTCCGCGTTCCGTGCGGTCCCTCGGGACCCCTGCCGGGATCCTCCACGGGGATCGTAGAGGCGCCCGGATGCCAGTGTCCCGCAACCGGCGGGGTCCCCGCCGGTACCCCGGGGACCGACGGGGGGCGGTCGGGGGGCGGCCGGTGGACAACGGGTGTGAAGGCACCCTCGGAAGCGTGCTAATGTTCTGCATGTCGGAAGGCGGACGCACCGCGAACCGGGCGAAAGTCCGGGGAGAGAGCGGAAGCCGGAAGACACACCCAATGCGCGGGTGGCGGAATAGGCAGACGCGCTGGATTCAGGTTCCAGTGCCCGAAAGGGCGTGGGGGTTCAACTCCCCCCTCGCGCACCGTGAGAACGGGCCTCGTCGTGAAAACGACGGGGCCCGTTCTTCTGTTTGCCCTGATGCCCACCGGGGCGTCGGGAGGGGCGGCCTGTGCCGTATACCGGCCTGTGCCGCATATCGGTCTGTGCCGTATGTCTCAGCGGAGCCGCCCGGCCGGTGAGTGATCAATCCCCTTCCGCGCCGGAGGCGTTGTAGCGCAGCAGGTAGCCGGCGAAGCGGGCGAGATCGGCCTCTTCCCAGTCGGCGAGGCGGCTTTCGAAGGCGGTGCGGCGGCTGGCCGCGACCTGGTCCAGGACCTCGGTGCCGCGATCGGTGAGGTGCAGGACCTGCACCCGCTGGTCGTCGGGGTCGGCGCGGCGCTCGACGAGACCCAGCCGCTCCAGGCCCGCCACCTGTCGGCTGACCGTGGACTTGTCGAGCAGGTAGTGCGCGGCGAGGTCGGTGGCCCGGCAGCCCCGCTGGTCCTGGAGGTGGGCGAGCAGGGTGTACGAGACCAGGGACAGCTCGGGGTGGAGCCGGGCCGCGGCGGCGCGGGCGCGGCGCGCGAAGGCGGTCAGTTCGCGCTGGATGGTGTCGAGGTGATCGGCTCGATGTGCCACGGAAGCCCCTTCCTGCCCGTTTGGTTGTATAGTACAACTGAACCTGAAAGTTGTATAAGCCAACTACCTTGATCATCCTGGAGAGGGGTGCCCATGAGGCCCGCGACGCGCGCCGCGCTCCGGCATGTACTGACCCATCTGCTCACGCCGCTGCTGATGTGCGTCGGCATGGGGCTCGCCTACCTCGGCGCCTTCGCCGACCCGACGCCGCACGAACTGCCGGTGGCGGTCGTCGGCTCCGGGCCGAGCGCGGAGCGGCTGGCCGGCGCGATCGGGGAGCGGGCCGGCGACAAGCTGTCCGTCCACACCGTCGCCGACCGCGCGGAGGCCGTGCGGGAGCTGAAGGACCAGGACGTCTTCGGCGCCTACGTCCCCGACCGGCGGGCGCCGGAGCTGCTGATCGCCTCGGCCGGCTCGGACACCACGGCGTCGGCGGTGCAGAAGGTGTTCACGCCCGTCGCCGCCCGGCAGAACGCCCCGCTGAAGGTGACGGACGTGGTGCCGCCCTCCGAGGGCGACCCGACCGGGCAGGGGATCTTCTTCCTGCTGGTCGCGCTCAGCATCGGCTCCTACGCCTCCGTCGCGGTGATCGGCGGGGCCGGCGGGGCGCTGGCGCTGCGGATACGGGCGGTGCTGGCCGCCGCGACGTCGCTCGTGGTCAGCGTGATCGGCGTGGTGCTGGCGGGACCCGTCTTCAACCTGGTGGACCACGGGCTGTGGGGGCTGTGGGGTCTGGCGTGGCTGTACTCGGCGGGTGTGCTCTTCGTCGGCACCGGACTGCACACCTTCCTCAAGCGGTGGACCACGCTCGGGGTGATGGTGCTGTTCGTGATGCTGAACTTCACCAGCGCCGGCGGTGTCTTCCGGCCCGAGTTGCAGAACGGCTTCTTCGCCGGGCTGCACGGCTTCTGGAACGGCGCGGGCTTCGTGGAGGGCACCCGCAGCCTGGTCTACTTCGGCCACTCCGGGCTGGGCGGTCATGTGGCCACGCTGCTGGTCTGGCTGGCCGTGGGGCTCGTGGTGCTGGGGGCCGCATGGGCGGTGGAGCGTCGGCGCGGGGCCCGGGCGGCGGCGTCCGGAGCGCCCGCGGCGGGTTCCGGGGCCGGTCCCGATGCCGAGGAGGAGATGGAGGAAGCCGTCGGCGTCTGAGGCGGGAGGGGGCCCGGAGCTCGTAGGCTGGGCGGGTGATGAATCCGGAGACCGACATGCCGGCCGAACCGGGCACCGAGCGGCTGGAGCGGGCCGTGCGGGCCGCCGAGCAGGCGCTGATCGAGTTCGAGATCGCGGTGGAGACGTTCCGGGTGGAGGTGGAGAACTTCTCCCGGCTCCACCACCAGCGGCTCGGCCCGCTGTACGGGCGGCTGGACGAGCTGGAGGCGCGCATCGCCGAGGCCGTGGCCGCCCGCTCCGGCGACCCGGACGACCTGCGGCGGGCGCGCGAGGCGCGGGCGCTGGTGCAGCCGATGCCGGACGTCGAGGAGCTGCTGGGCGGCTGGATGGACTCCGACGGGCTGTCGCCCGAGGCGACCGCCATGCTCACCGGGCAGCGGGTCCGGCCGCCGGAGCGCGTCCGGCCCAGCGACGCGGCCCGCAAGGCGTACCGCGACCTCGTCCGCCGGGCCCACCCGGACCTGGCCACGGAGGAGGGGGAGCGCCGGCGGCGCGAGGAGTTCGTCGTCCGGGTCAACGAGGCGTACGCGGCGGGTGACGAGCAGCGGCTGCGCGAGCTGGCCGAGGAGTGGGCCGCCGGGCCCGTCCCCGGGCAGCGGCGCCCGGACCGCGCCGAGGAGCTCTACGCGCGGCTGGAGTGGCTGGCCCGGCGCAAGGAACTGCTGGCCGAGCTGGCCGCCGAGCTGGAGTCCTCGGCGATCGGCGCCATGATCAAGATGGCGCCGGAGGACCCCGACGGGTTGCTCGACGAGATCGCGGGCGGGCTGCTGGCGCAGATCGCCGAGCGCGAGACCCGACTGGCCTCGCTGGTCGGGTAGCGGGCCGGCGCCCGGCGGCGGCACCGGGGTTGTCGGGGCGGTCGGGGTTGTCGGGGCGGCTGGGCTGCCGGGCCGGTCGGGGTTGTCGGGGCGGCCGGGGATGCCAGGCTGGTCTGGGTTGTCGGGGTTGCCGGGGTTGCCGGAGCGCCCAGGCCGGTTGGGGCGGCCGGGGCGGTCGGGGCGGTCGGGGCGGCCGGGGCGGTCAGGGGGCCCGGCGGTCGGGTAGCGTCGGGCGCATGATGTTTGGTTCCGGAGTTCCCACGGTCGAGGTCGGCGCGCTCGCGGCGGACGACTTTCTGCTGGACGTGCGCGAGGCCGACGAGTGGGAGGCCGGGCACGCCGAGGCCGCCCTGCACATCCCCATGAGCGAGTTCACCGCGCGCTTCGGCGAGCTCACGGAGAAGGCGCCCGACGCCGGCCGGATCCATGTGATCTGCCGCTCGGGCGGCCGCTCGGCCCAGGTCACCGCCTATCTGGTGCAGCAGGGCATGGACGCGGTGAACGTCGGCGGCGGCATGCAGGCGTGGGAGGCCGCGGGCCGTCCGGTCGTCGCGTCGGGCGGGGGCCCGGGCGCGGTGATCTGAGGCAGGCGTCGGGGCCTTGGGGCCCCGGAGTCCGGCGGCCCCTCGGAGTCCGGCGGCCGGTGCCGGAATCGGCCGGCTCAGCGGTCGAAGTCCAGCTCCACCTCCTCCGTCGCCGGTCGCGACTGGCAGGCCAGGACGTAGCCCGCCGTCAGTTCGTCGTCCTCCAGGGCGAAGTTGCGGTCCATGCGCACCTCGCCGGAGACCAGGAACGCCCGGCAGGTGCCGCAGACGCCGCCCTTGCAGGCGTAGGGCGCGTCGGGGCGGTTGCGCAGAACGGCCTCCAGCAGGGATTCGCCCTCGCGGACGGGCCAGCGGCCGCCGCGGCCGTCCAGGGTGGCCGTGACCGTGCCACGGGTGGGCGCGGCGGCGGGCCGGTCCGCCGCCGGGGCGGCCGGGCCGTCCTCGACGTGGAAGATCTCCTGGTGGACGCGCTCCCGGGGCACTCCCAGGCCGTGCAGGGCACGCTCGGCGGACAGGACCAGCCCGTGCGGTCCGCACAGGAACCAGCCGTCGACCGAGTCGACGGGAAGCAGCGCGGGCAGCAGACCGGTCAGCCGGCGCTCGTCGAGCCGCCCGGAGGCCGGGCCGGCCTGCTGCTCCTCCCGGGAGAGGGTCTGGACGACCTGGAGCCGGCCGGGGTAGCGGTCCTTCAGGTCGGCGACCTCCTCCAGGAACATCGTGGAGGCCGTGGTGCGGTCGCTGCGCAGGAGTGTGAAGCGGGCCGCGGGCTCGCGGGCGAGCAGGGTCGTCGCCATGGACAGGACGGGAGTGATCCCGCTGCCCCCGACGACCGCGGCGAAGTGCCCGGGGCGGGGCTCCAGCACGAACCGCCCCGCCGGCGTCATCACCTCCAGCTCGTCCCCCGCGCGCAGCTCCTTGAACGCGTAGGTGGAGAACGCGCCGCCGTCGACCAGCCGGACGCCCACCCGAAGGGCGCTGGGCCCCTCGGGGCCGGGGGCCTGCCCGCAGACGGAGTAGGTACGGCGTATCTCGGTGCCCTCGGCGGTGTGGCGTACGGTCAGGTGCTGCCCGGGGGCGTGGCGGAAGGCGTCCCGGAGCTCCTTGGGGACGGCGAAGGTCACGGCGACCGCGTCGTCGGTGAGGGGGTCGACGGACGCCACCCGCAGGCGGTGGAAGGTGCCGTGGCGGGCCGCTGCCATCAGTGCAACTCCTTGAAGTGGTCGAACGGTTCGCGGCACGCCTCGCAGCGGCGCAGGGCCTTGCATGCGGTGGAGGAGAAGCGGCTGAGCAGGGTGGTGTCCGTGGAGCCGCAGTGCGGGCAGCGGATGGCGAGCCGGACCGGGACGGGGCCGTCGGGGCCGGTGGGCCGGGGCGGGGCGACGCCGTGCTCGGCGAGCTTGCGCCGGCCCTCGGCGCTGATCGCGTCGGTGGTCCAGGGCGGCGAGAGCACGGTGCGGACCTCGACGTCGGCTACCCCTTCGGCGTGCAGGACGCGCTCTATGTCGGCGGACATGGCCTCGACGGCGGGGCAGCCGGTGTAGGTGGGGGTGAGGTCCACCTCCACCCGGCCGGGGGCGGTGACGCGCAGGTCGCGCAGGACGCCGAGCTCCTCCAGGGAGATGACGGGCAGCTCGGGGTCGGGGACGGCGCCGGCCAGCGCGCGCAGCCGCTCCTCCAGGGGCGTCAGACTCTCGGCGGCCCGGGGCAGGGACGGGGATCCGGTCACCATGACGCCCCCGGGTGGCTGCGGTGCAGGTGCTGCATCTCGGCGAGCATGCGGCCGAAGGGCTCGGTGTGGATGCCCTGGCGCCCGGCACCGGCGGCCCAGGTGACCGACGAGGGGCCGGTGGGGAGCTCCAGGGTGGCCTGCCGCAGGGTCTCCCCGACGCGTTCCGTCCACGCCTCGCGGAAAGCGGCCGGATCGACGCCGTCCAGGCCCTCCACGGGCTCGAACAGCTCGCCCGTGTACCGCCACAGGGCCTCTGCCGCGCGGCGCATCCGCTCGTGGCTCTCCGGTGTGCCGTCACCGAGCCGCAGGGTCCAGTGCTCGGCGTGGTCGAGGTGGTAGGCGACCTCCTTGACGGCCTTCGCCGCCAGCGGGGCGAACGGTCCGTCGCCCTCGGCGAGCCGGGTGTAGAGCAGGTGCTGGTAGGCGGAGAAGTAGAGCTGCCGGGCGATGGTGTGGGCGAAGTCCCCGTTGGGCCGCTCGACGAGCTGGACGTTGCGGAAGGCGCGCTCCTCGCGCAGGTAGGCCAGTTCGTCCTCGTCGCCGACGAGCGAGAGCAGGGTGCGGGCCTGGCCGAGCAGGTCGAGGGCGATGTTGGCGAGCGCGACCTCCTCCTCCAGGACGGGGGCGCGGCCCGCCCACTCCCCCAGTCGGTGCGCGAGGACCAGGGCGTCGTCGCCGAGCGCGAGGGCGGCCGTGACGGGCACGGGGTCGGCGGAGGCACGGGTGGTCGTGGGGGTCACAGGTGCCGCACCCCCTCGGGGATCTCGTAGAACGTCGGATGGCGGTACGCCTTGTCGCCGGCCGGCTCGAAGAAGGGGTCCTTCTCGTCCGGTGAGGAGGCGGTGATGGCGTCGGAGGGCACGACCCAGATCGAGACGCCCTCGGACCGTCGGGTGTACAGGTCCCGGGCGTTGCGCAGGGCCATCCGCGCGTCCGGGGCGTGCAGGCTGCCGGCGTGGGTGTGCGAGAGGCCGCGCCTGCTGCGGACGAACACCTCCCACAGCGGCCAGTCGGTGCCGGTCATGCCATCGCCTCCGGGTGCTCGGGGGTGCCGGACGCGGCGGTCCCGCGCTCGGGGGTGCTGTGCGGGGTGCCGCCGGAGTGGGATCCGGGGGCGTGCTTGGCGGCGTACGCGGCGGCGGCCTCCCGTACCCAGGCGCCCTCCTCGTGGGCCTCCCGCCGGCGGGCGAGCCGCTGCTCGTTGCAGGGGCCGTTGCCGCGCAGGACCTCGTTGAACTCGTCCCAGTCGATCGGGCCGAAGTCGTAGTGCCCGGTCTCCTCGTTCCACCGCAGGTCGGGGTCGGGGAGGGTGAGGCCGAGGGACTCGGCCTGCGGGACGCAGATGTCGACGAAGCGCCGGCGCAGCTCGTCGTTGGAGTGCCGTTTGATCTTCCAGGTCATGGACTGGGCGGAGTGCGGGGATTCGCCGTCCGGCGGGCCGAACATCATCAGCGACGGCCACCACCAGCGGTTCACCGCGTCCTGGGCCATGGCGTGCTGTGCCTCGGTGCCGCGGCTGAGGGCGAGCAGCAGCTCGTACCCCTGGCGCTGGTGGAACGACTCCTCCTTGCAGACGCGGATCATGGCGCGCGCGTACGGGCCGTAGGAGCAGCGGCAGAGGGGGACCTGGTTGGTGATGGCCGCGCCGTCCACCAGCCAGCCGATGGCGCCGACGTCGGCCCAGGTCAGCGTGGGGTAGTTGAAGATCGAGGAGTAGCGCTGGCGGCCGGCGTGCAGCTTGTCCAGCAGCTCGTCCCGGCTGACGCCGAGGGTCTCGGCGGCGCTGTAGAGGTAGAGGCCGTGGCCGGCCTCGTCCTGCACCTTGGCCATGAGGATGGCCTTGCGCCGCAGCGACGGGGCCCGGGTGATCCAGTTGGCCTCGGGCTGCATGCCGATGATCTCGGAGTGGGCGTGCTGGGCTATCTGCCGGATGAGGGTGGCGCGGTAGGCGTCGGGCATCCAGTCCCGCGGCTCGATGCGCTCGTCCGCCGCCACCGCGGCGTCGAACACCGCCTCCAGAGCCGCCGTGTCCACCGTTTCCGGTGCGGTCGTGGTCATCTCGATGCCCCTCTGCCCCCTCGTCCGATGTGAGCGCGTGAACGCGCGTCCGGCGGCGCCGGGTGGAGCTCGGCGACCTACCGACCGATCGTTCGGTTCAATGGTGAGGTGGCTCCGGAGCGGTGTCAAGCCTGTGGATAACCGGCTGTGACCGGCTGTGGACAACCGCTGCCGAAGTGACCCGGAGGCCCTGCGGAGGGGGGTGCCGGGCCCTCCTGCGGGCCCATGGATCGATGTGTCGAGGAACCCGGCGGGCGGCCGCCCGGCCGGACCGAGGTCTTATGGCCGCTGTGTCGGCCGCGGTCGGGTCGGTACCGTTCGGGTGCGCGGAAGGCGTCCGCGCGCGGATCGACGAGCGGAAAACGGGGCGTACATGGACACGGACGACGGACGCGAGCGGAAGGACGGCGTCGGTGAACGGGCGGCTCCGGCCGCCCCCGCCGGACTGTCCCGGCCCGCCCGCTGCGTCATCGCGCTCGGTGCCCTGGTCGTAGCCCTGGTGACGGCGGTGCACCTGGGCATGATGTTTCTGCATGTGGCGCCGCCGAACACGGTCAGCAAGCAGCACGCCTCGACCATCGCGGACTACGTCCTGCCCGAGTTCGAGCAGAACTGGAAGTTCTTCGCGCCCAATCCGCTCCAGCAGAACATCCACGTCCAGGTCCGCGGCCAGGTGCGCGCCCCGGACGGCAAGGTCACGGTCACACCGTGGACCGACCTCTCCGCCCAGGACGGTGCCGCCATCCACCACAACCCGCTCCCGAGCCACGCGCGGCAGAACCAGCTCCGCCGCGCCTGGGACTTCTACCTCTCCTGGCACGACGACCAGGGCCGGCCGCTGGGGAAGCGGAGCCCGCTCGCCGAGGAGTACCTGCGCCGGCTGGCCGTCTCCCGGATCGTCCTCGACCGCGACGCGGGCGACCTGGAGCGCGTCCAGCTCCGCTCGGTGACCTCGAACGTCGCACCGCCGCCCTGGAGCAAGGGCCAGACCGGCGATCCCGTCCTGCGTGAGCTGGCCTGGTGGACGGTCGGCGCCGAGGACCTGAAGGCGGTGCGGGCCTGGTGAACGTCTCCTCCGTACGTACCGCCTGGTCGAACGCCTACGCCCGGGTCACGGGCCGCTCGCTCGGCCCGTACCAGACCGCCCTCATCCGGATCGGGTTCTCCTTCACCTGGCTGTTCTTCCTGGCCCGCGAGTGGGTCAACCGCCACGAGCTGTACGGCCCGGACGCGGCCTGGAGCCGGGACCTCGCCCGGCGGCTGACGGACGACAACGGCGCCTTCACGGTGCTCGTGTGGTCCGACAGCGGCTGGTGGTTCGAGCTGGTCTACCTCATGGCGATGGTCTCGGCCTTCCTGCTCATGCTCGGCTGGCGGACCAGGACCATGTCGGTCCTCTACATGATCGGCCTGCTCTCACTGCAGAACCGCAGCGTCTTCGTCGGCGACGGCGGGGACAACGTCCTGCACCTGATGGCCATCTATACGGTGTTCACCCGCTGCGGCCAGGTGTGGTCGCTCGACGCCCGGCGGGCCCGGCGCCGGCCGGCCGCCCGGCCGGACACGGCACCGGAGCCCGGCCGGGACCGGGACGTCACCGGGGTCGTGCTGTGGACGCTCTGCGGCCTCGCGCTGGCCCTGGCGACGACGGACGCCGGCACCCGGCTCGCCTGGGCGGCGCACGGGCCGGTCCCCGGCATCGGCTGGGCCACGGTGCTGTGGTCCCTGTGGTGCGGGCACGGGCTCTGGTGGGCCGTGCGGCGGTACGGCGGCACCGAACCGCGTGCCGTGATGGCCGCGTTCGGGCACCTGGTGCACAACGCCGCCCTGCTGGTGATACTCGCCGAGGTCTGCCTGATCTACGGAGCGGCCGGCTGGTACAAGGTGCAGGGCTCGCTCTGGCAGGACGGCACCGCCCTCTACTACCCCCTGCACCTCGACTACTTCTCCCCCTGGCCGGGCCTGTCGCACGCGCTGGCCGCCAGTGGCGTCGTCGTACTGCTGCTCAGCTACGGGACGGTGGCGGTCCAGGCGGCCTTCCCCCTCACGCTGATCAACCGCCGGGTGAAGAACGCCCTGGTGGTGGTGATGATCGCGGAGCACCTGGGGATCGCGGTCCTGTTGGGGCTGCCTTTCTTCTCCCTGGTGATGATCGTCGCGGACGCCGTGTTCCTGCCGACCACCTTCCTGGTGCGCGTGGGCGGCGCGGTGGGGCGGACGGCGTCCCGGGCCTGGAGCCTGCTCGTCCGCTTCAATCGGCGCGAGATTCCGGCCCAGTGGAACCGGAAGGCAGCCGACCGGATCCCTGAGGCCACGGTGGGAGACGAGGCGGCCGAGGTTCGTTCGAAGACCGGCTGAGCGACGGCGAGCGGGCTCCGTACGCCGCCGGTCTGCCGGTCTCCGTTCCACGACCCCCCCAGGTCAGCGCCGTAGGCTGAGCCCATGACCGAGGACGCGACCGGTATCGCCGTGCGGCAGTGGGGCGAGCTGGCCCCCGGCGCCGTGCTGCTCGACGGATTCCACGCCATCAAGCACGCCCTGCGCTTCGGGGCCCGGGTCGGTCCCGTGCTCACCACCGACGCCGCCGCCGTCCTGGCGCTCGCGGACCGGCTCGCCGACGACGTGACCGAGGTGCTGCGCGGGCTGCTGACGGAGGTGGACCGGGACGCCCTGCGCGGGCTGGTGCCCCGGGGCCACACCACCGAGGTCGCCGCGCTGGCCGCCCGGCCGGCCCGCGAGGACAACCTCGCCGCGCTGGCCCGCCGCCCCCGCCCCGCGCCCGTCGTGCTCCTCGACAACCCGCGCAACCTCGGGAACGTGGGCGCGGTCGTCCGGCTGGCCGCCGGTTTCGGCGCGACCGGCGTCGTCACCACCGGGGACCTCGACCCGTGGCACCAGAACGCCGTCCGTGCGGGCGCGGGGCTGCACTACGCCACGGCCGTGGAGCGGGTGGAGACCGACGGCCTGCCCCCGGGGCCGCTGTTCGCACTGGACCCGGAGGGCGAGGACATCCGGTCCGTCGTCCTGCCGGACGACGCCGTCCTCGCCTTCGGATCCGAACGCCACGGCATCTCGGACGAGGTGCGGGCGCGGGCGGACCGGCTGGTCTCGCTGCCGATGCGCCCGCAGGTGTCGAGCTACAACCTCGCCACGAGCGTCGGGATGGCGCTGTTCCACTGGGGCGGGCCGAAGGCGGCGGGCTGACGGGTCAGGCCCGCCCCCGGACCGACCGCCGTATTACGCCTGGCGGCGCACCTCCACCGTGCGGAACCGGCTCGCCACGAACGCCGCGTCGCACAGCGCCGCGTTGGCCGCCGGGTTGCCGCCCGAGCCGTGGTAGTCGGAGAACGCGGCGGTCTGGTTGACGTAGACGCCGCCGGTGAGGTTCAGCGAGAGCTGTGCGCACTCCTCCAGGCACGCCTCCTCGATCAACCGCTCCGCCTCCGCGGAGGTGGTGTAGGCGCCGACGGTCATCGCGCCCTTCTCCCGCACCGTGCGGCGCAGCAGTTCCACCGCCTCCGCCGTGGAGTCCACGGCCACCGCGAACGACACCGGGCCGAAGCACTCGGAGAAGTAGGCGGCCTCGGCGTCCGGCTTGGCGCCGTCGAGCTTGACGATCACCGGGGTGCGGACGGTGGCGTCGGGGAAGTCGGGGTTGGCCACCGCGCGGGAGGCGAGCGCCACCTCGCCGAGCCGGCCGGCCGCCTCGATCCGCTCCTTGACCTGGTCGTTGACGATGGCACCGAGGAGGGCGTTGGCCCGGGCGTCGTCGCCCAGGAGCTTGCCGACGGCCTCCGCCAGGTCGGCCACCACCTCGTCGTACGTCTTGTGGCCGGCGTCCGTGCCGATGCCGCCGCGCGGGATCAGCAGGTTCTGCGGGGTGGTGCACATCTGGCCGCTGTAGAGGGAGAGCGAGAAGGCCAGGTTGGACAGCATCCCCTTGTAGTCGTCGGTGGAGTCGAGGATCACGGTGTTGACGCCGGCCTTCTCCGTGAAGACCTGGGCCTGCCTGGCGTTGGTCTCCAGCCAGTCGCCGAACGCCGTGGAGCCGGTGTAGTCGATGATCCGGACGTCCGGGTGGACGGCCAGCGACTTGGCGATGCCCTCGCCGTCCCGCTCGGCGGCCAGCGCGACGAGGTCGGGGGAGAAGCCGGCCTCGCGCAGCACCTCGCGCGCCACGCGCACGGTCAGCGCGAGCGGCAGCACCGCGCGGGGGTGGGGCTTGACCAGGACGGGGTTGCCGGTGGCGAGCGAGGCGAAGAGGCCGGGGTAACCGTTCCAGGTGGGGAAGGTGTTGCAGCCGATGACGAGGGCGATGCCGCGCGGCACCGCGGTGAACTCCTTGGCCAGTTTCAGCGGGTCGCGTTTGCCCTGCGGCTTGACCCACTCGGCCGTCCGCTCCGCCTCGGCCTGCGCGGCGTACGCGTAGGCGACGGCCTCCAGGCCGCGGTCCTGGGCGTGCGGGCCGCCGGCCTGGAACGCCATCATGAACGCCTGGCCGCTGGTGTGCATGACCGCGTGCGCCATCTCGTGCGTCCGGGCGCTGATCCGCTTGAGGATCTCCAGGCACACCAGCGCCCGGTGGCGGGGGCCCGCGTCGCGCCAGGGGCGCATCGCGGACCGCATGGCCGGGAGCAGTACGGAGAGGTCGGCGTGGGGGTACTCGATGCCGAGCCGCGGGCCGTAGGGGGAGACCTCGGAGCCCGTCCAGCCGTCCGTGCCGGGCTGGTCGAGCTCGAAGCGCCGGTCCCGGAGGGCGTCGAAGGCCGCCTGACCCGCGGCGGCGTCCAGGCCGCCGTCCTGGTCGGGGCCGTACGCCTTGGGGTGCTCGGGGTGCGGGGACCAGTAGGCGCGGGTGCGGATGACGTCGAGGGCCGTGTCGAGCGTGGCGGAGTGCTTCTCGGCCAACTGGTCGATGGTGAGTCCGGCGGTCACGGTTGACCAACTCCTCGTCGGACGGGCATGGATGCGGTGGCGGTGGACCTGGGAACAGTGCTGGTGAAAAACGCGGTGAAAGCCGTGAAAGCTGGGAAAGCAGTGGAGCCAGGTGAAGCGGTGGTGCCGGATCCGTACGGCCGGGTGCCGTTGTCGTACCCGCCAGATACATTAACCGAACGATCGGTCGGGACAAGGGGGCCCGGCGAATCCGGGACCACCTCATCGGGGAGGATCACTGCCATGACCGCAATCGAGCCGGAGCAGACCGTGTCCGTCGTGGGCGCGGGCACCATGGGCCAGGGCATCGCCCAGGTCGCCCTGGTCGCGGGCCATCCCGTGCGGCTGTACGACGCCCTCCCGGGCCGCGCGGAGGAGGCCGCGCGGGCCGTCGCCGCCCGGCTGGACCGCCTCGTGGCCAAGGGCCGGATGCCGGCGGACGCCCGGGACGCGGCCGTCGCCCGCCTGCGCCCCGTCGCCGAGCCCGCCGGGCTCGCGGGCTCCGCGCTCGTCGTCGAGGCCGTCGTCGAGCGGCTGGACGTCAAACAGCGGCTGTTCGGCGAGCTGGAGGAGGTCGTCGACGACGACTGCCTGCTCGCCACCAACACCTCCTCCCTGCCCGTGACGGCCGTCGCCGGGCCGCTCCGCCGCCCCGGACGCCTGGTGGGCCTGCACTTCTTCAACCCGGCGCCGCTGCTGCCGCTGGTCGAGGTCGTCCGGGGGCACGCCACCGACACCGCCGCCGCCGACCGCGCGTACGCCACCGCCGCGGCCTGGGGCAAGACGCCCGTACGCTGCGCCGACACCCCCGGCTTCATCGTCAACCGGCTCGCCCGGCCGTTCTACGCCGAGGCGTTCCGGCTCCTGGAGGAGTGGGCCGCGGACCCCGCGACCATCGACGCGGTGCTGCGCGAGAGCGGCGGCTTCGCCATGGGCCCGTTCGAACTGACCGACCTCATCGGGCAGGACGTGAACGAGGCGGTCACCCGTTCGGTGTACGAAGCCTTCTTCCACCACCCGAAGTTCACCCCCTCCCTCGCCCAGCGGCGCCTGGTGGAGGCGGGGCTGCTGGGCCGGAAGAGCGGGCGGGGCTGGTACGACCACGCCGAGGGCGCCGCACGGCCGGAACCGCACACCGCGGCCCCCGAGAAGGCGCCCGGGGCGCTCGTCCTGCACGGCGCCCTGCCGCCCGCCGCCGACGTCCTGCCGGAGCTGGTCGAAGCCGCGGGCATAGCCCTGACGCGGGCGGAAGCCGACGGCGACGGGTACTTCGCGCTGCCCGGCGGCGCCCGGCTGGCCCTCACCGACGGCCGCTCCGCCACGGGCGACGCCGGGGAGCCGGCCGTCCGCTTCGACCTGGCCCTGGACTACCGCTCCTGCTCCCGCGTGGCCCTCGCGGCCTCCGCCGGCGCCGCCGCGGACGATCTGCGGGCCGCCGTGGGCCTGTTCCAGGCGCTGGGCAAGAAGGTCAGCGTCGTGGCGGACGCGCCCGGCCTGATCGTCGCGCGGACCGTCGCCCTGCTCGTCGACCTCGCCGAGGACGCCGCCGGCCGGGACGTCGCCGCCCCGGAGGACATCGACACCGCCATGCGGCTCGGGGTCAACTACCCGCGCGGGCCGCTCGAGTGGGGCCGGGAGCTCGGTTCCGCCTGGGTCCGCCGCTTCCTGGCGAACATGGAGTACGAGTACCCGGGCGGTCGCTACGCGCCGTCCCAGCCGCTGCGCCGCCGAGCGGCCGCCGCCGTCAAGGAGAGCCTGCTTCCATCATGACCATGCCCAAGCGCGACACCTACACGCCGGACTCGCTGCTCGCGGTCGCCGTCGCGGTGTTCAACGAGCGCGGCTACGACGGCACCTCCATGGAGCACCTGTCGCGCGCCGCGGGGATCTCCAAGTCCTCGATCTACCACCATGTCCGGAGCAAGGAGGAGCTGCTGCGGCGGGCCATAAGCCGTGCCCTGGACGGGCTGTTCGCCGTCCTGGACGAGCCGGGCGCCACCACCGGCCCCGCCGTGGACCGGCTGGAACACGTCACCCGCCGTACCGTCGAGGTGCTGATCGCCGAACTGCCCTATGTGACGCTGCTGCTGCGTGTGCGCGGCAACACCGACACGGAGCGCTGGGCGATGGAGCGCCGGCGCGAGTTCGACCACCGGGTCGCGGCCCTCCTCAAGGAGGCCGCGGCCGACGGCGACCTGCGGGCCGACGTGGACGTCCGGCTGGCGACCCGGCTCCTCTTCGGAATGATCAACTCCGTGGTGGAGTGGTACCGGCCGCAGCGCGGCAACGCCGCCACCAGCGAGGAGGTCGCCGACGCGGTGATCACCACGGCGTTCGCGGGCCTGCGGGCGCACTGAGGCGGGCGCACGCGGTGCCGTGCGCCCGGCTGCCCCGCACGCCTCATCCGTCCACGCCCTCCTTGAGGTCCTGCTCCTCGAAGACCAGCAGAGTGCGGGTGCTCAGCACCTCCTCTATGGCCTGGATCCGGGTGAGCACGAGCTCGCGGAGGGCGCGGTTGTCCTTGGTGTGGACCAGCAGCAGGACGTCGAAGTCCCCGCTGACCAGGGCGATGTGCGCGGCCCCCGGCAGCACCCGGAGCTTCTCGCGCACGGTGCGCCAGGAGTTCTGCACGATCTTCAGCGTGATGTACGCGGACGCCCCCTGCCCGGCCCGCTCCTGGTCGATGCGCGCCCCGAAGCCCCGGATCACCCCGTCGTCGATCAGGCGGTTGATCCGCGCGTAGGCGTTGGCGCGGGACACGTGCACCCGCTCGGCCACGGAGCGTATCGACGCCCGCCCGTCGGTCTGGAGCATGTGCAGGATCGAGCGGTCGATCTCGTCGAGCGGTCGTGCGGGCGTTCTGGGGCTCGTTTTGGCCATCTGTTCGTCCGGCATACCGCCATGCCTCCCCTGAGTGGACGCGCTGTTCATATCTCAGGCTGTGGAGAACCGTTTGTCCACAGGCCCGGGCCGCCTGTAGCCAAAATGCACCGGCAACCGAACAATCGGTAGGGAGAGCGCAGGGCGCTTTCCGGTCACGCCTGCCTCACGCCCGCCCCTCACGCCCGCCCCCAGAGGAGGTGCTCGTCATGACGGTCCTGGAGCAGCCCGGTGCCTACCGGCCGACCCCGCCCCCCGCCTGGCAGCCCCGCACGGATCCCGCCCCGCTGCTGCCCGACGACGAGCCGTACCGGCTGCTGGGCACCCCCGCCGCGGACGCGCTCGACCCCGAGCGGCTCCGGCTGCTCCACGGCCACCTGGTGCGCGGGCGCCGCTACAACACCCAGGCCACCGCGCTGACCCGGCAGGGCCGGCTGGCCGTCTACCCGTCCTCCACGGGCCAGGAGGCGTGCGAGATCGCGGCGGCCCTCGCCCTGGAGGACCGCGACTGGCTCTTCCCCAGCTACCGCGACACCCTGGCCGCCGTCACCCGCGGCCTCGACCCCGTGCAGGCCCTCACCCTGCTGCGCGGCGACTGGCACACCGGTTACGACCCGCACGAGCACCGCGTCGCCCCGCTGGCCACCCCGCTGGCCACCCAACTCCCGCACGCCGTGGGGCTGGCGCACGCCGCGCGGCTCAAGGGGGACGACGTCGTGGCCCTCGCCATGGTCGGCGACGGCGGCACCAGCGAGGGCGACTTCCACGAGGCGCTGAACTTCGCGGCGGTGTGGCGGGCACCCGTTGTCTTCCTGGTGCAGAACAACGGGTTCGCGATCTCCGTACCGCTGTCCAAACAGACCGTCGCCCCCTCGCTCGCCCACAAGGCCGTCGGCTACGGCATGCCCGGCCGCCTGGTCGACGGCAACGACGCGCCGGCCGTGCTGGAGGTGCTCACCGAGGCCGTCCGGCGGGCCCGCGCGGGCGGCGGTCCCACCCTCGTCGAGGCCGTCACCTACCGCCTCGACGCCCACACCAACGCCGACGACGCCACCCGGTACCGCAGCGACGCCGAGGTCGCCGCCTGGCGCTCGCACGACCCCGTCGAGCTGGTGGAACGCGAGCTGGTCCGGCGCGACCTGGTGGACGCCGACGGCCTCGCCGCCGTCCGTGAGGCCGCCGAGCGCATGGCCGCCGACCTGCGCGAACGCATGAACGAGGATCCCGCCCTGGATCCGATGGAACTCTTCGACCACGTCTACGCCCGGCGCACCGCGCGCCTGCGCGAACAGGCCGAGCTGCTGCGCGCCGAACTCGCGGCGGCCGCCGCCGACGGCTCCGCGCACGGCGGCGAGCGGGAAGGAACGGACCGATGACCACCGCGGTCGCCACGACGGGCCGCAAGCCCGCGACGATGAGCCAGGCCCTCAACCGGGCCCTGCGCGACGCCATGGCCGACGACCCGGCGGTGCACGTCCTCGGCGAGGACGTCGGCACCCTGGGCGGCGTCTTCCGGATCACCGACGGGCTGGCGAAGGAGTTCGGCGAGGACCGCTGCACCGACACGCCGCTGGCCGAGGCGGGCATCCTCGGCACGGCCGTCGGCATGGCCATGTACGGGCTGCGCCCGGTGGTCGAGATGCAGTTCGACGCGTTCGCCTACCCGGCGCTGGAGCAGCTCATCAGCCACGTCTCCCGGATGCGCAACCGCACCCGCGGCGCCCTCCCCATGCCGATCACCGTCCGCGTCCCCTACGGGGGCGGCATCGGAGGCGTCGAGCACCACAGCGACTCCTCCGAGGCGCTGTACATGGCCACCCCCGGCCTGCACGTCGTCACCCCCGCCACCGTGGCCGACGCCTACGGGCTGCTGCGCGCCGCCATCGCCTCCGACGACCCGGTCGTCTTCCTGGAGCCCAAGCGGCTGTACTGGTCGAAGGCCGACTGGGAGCCGGACCGGCCCGAGGAGGTGCCCGGCATCGGCACCGCCGTCGTCCGCCGGCGCGGCACCTCGGCGACGCTGATCACCTACGGGCCGTCCCTGCCCGTCTGTCTGGAGGCGGCCGAGGCCGCCACGGCGGAGGGCTGGGACCTGGAGGTCGTCGACCTGCGCTCGCTGGTCCCGCTCGACGAGGAGACCGTCTGCGCCTCCGTCCGGCGGACCGGACGGGCGGTCGTGGTGCACGAGGCGACCGGGTTCGGCGGCCCCGGCGGGGAGTTGGCCGCGCGGATCACCGAACGCTGCTTCCACCACCTGGAGGCGCCGGTGCTGCGGGTGACCGGATTCGACATCCCGTACCCGCCGCCGATGCTGGAGAAGCACCATCTGCCGGGTGTGGACCGGGTGCTGGACGCGGTCGCGCGGTTGCAGTGGGAGGCGGACTGGACGTCCCCGGGGAGCGGTTCCGGGGTCTCTCAGGGGAGCGCCCAGGGGGCGCGCGGAGTGTCGGGTGCTCAGGGGGGTGTGCGCTGATGGCCGTCGTGAAGGAGTTCGCGCTGCCCGACCTCGGCGAGGGGCTCACCGAGGCGCAGGTGGTCCGCTGGCTCGTGGACGTCGGTGACGTCGTGGCCGTGGACCAGCCGGTCGTGGAGGTGGAGACGGCCAAGGCGATGGTCGAGGTGCCCTGCCCCTACGGGGGTGTCGTCACGGCGCGCTTCGGCGAGGAGGGTTCGGAACTGCCCGTGGGCGCCGCCTTGTTGACGGTGGCGGTGGGGGAGCCGACCGACGGGGCCGGACAGGGGACGGGTCAGGGGAGCCAGGAGGGTGACGAGGGGTCGGGGAACGTCCTCGTCGGATACGGGACCCAGGCGCCGGCCGCCCGCCGGGCGCGGATCCGGCCCCCGGGCCGCCGCGCGCCGGAGCCGGCGGACGGGGCGAGGGACGGGGTGCGAGCGGACGGCGTGGTCCTCGACGGCCGCGCCGCCCCGACGGAGGCGCCGGCGACCGTGGCCGTCATATCGCCGCTCGTACGACGGCTGGCCCGGGAGCGCGGGGTGGACCTCGCGAGCCTGCGCGGCACCGGGCCCGAGGGGCTCATCCTGCGCGCGGACGTCGAACGCGCCACCGCCCCGGCGCCCGTACCGGTTCCGGCGCCCGAGCGCGCTGCCGGTGAGCGCGTCCCCCTGCGCGGGCTGCGCGGGACCGTCGCCGACAAGCTGAGCCGCAGTCGGCGCGAGATCCCGGACGCCACCTGCTGGGTGGACGCCGACGCCACCGAACTGCTCGCCGCCCGCCGGGCCATGAACGACGGACCCGGCCGCACGAAGATCTCCCTGCTCGCCCTCCTGGCCCGCGTCTGCACGGCCGCGCTCGCCGAGTTCCCGGAGCTCAACGCGACGGTGGACACCGAGGCCCGGGAGATCGTCCGGCTGCCGGCCGTGCACCTGGGGTTCGCCGCCCAGACCGAACGCGGCCTGGTCGTCCCGGTCGTCAAGGACGCGCACACGCGCGGCACGGCCTCCCTCCACGAGGAGATCACCCGCCTCACCGAGGCCGCCCGCGAGGGCAGGCTGAGCCCGGCCGAGCTGACCGGCGGCACGTTCACCCTCAACAACTACGGGGTCTTCGGCGTCGACGGCTCCACGCCGATCATCAACCACCCCGAGGCGGCCATGCTGGGCGTCGGCCGGATCGTCCCCAAACCCTGGGTGCACGAGGGCGAACTGGCCGTGCGCCACGTGGTCCAGCTCTCCTTCACCTTCGACCACCGGGTGTGCGACGGCGGTACGGCCGGCGGGTTCCTCCGGTACGTCGCCGACTGCGTGGAGCGGCCCGCCCTGCTCCTCCGCTCGCTCTGAGGACGGGGGGGCCGCCCTCCGGCGCACGGCCGTCCTCGCGCGGGCGCATACTGCGGGGGTGACGGACACGGTTTTCGACGCGGTCGTACTCGCCGGAGGGGCCGCCCGGCGGCTGGGCGGGGCGGACAAACCCGGTCTGCGGGTCGGCGGGCGCGCCCTGCTCGACCGGGTGCTCGGGGCGTGCGCCGGCGCCCGTACCACCGTGGTCGTCGGACCGCGCCGGGCCACGGTCCGGCCGGTCACCTGGACCCGCGAACAGCCGCCCGGCGGCGGCCCGCTGGCCGCCCTGTCCGCCGGGCTGCGCCACACCTCGGCGGAGATCGTCCTCGCCCTCTCCGCCGACCTGCCCTTCCTCGACGCGGGAACGGTACGGGCCCTGGTGGCGGCCGCGCCGGACGGTGCGGAAGGGGCGCTGCTCACCGACGCCGACGGGCGCGACCAGCCCCTCGTCGCCGCGTACCGCGCGGAACCGGTCCGCCGGGAACTGGCCCTGCTGGCGGCCGAGCACGGGACCCTTACGGGGCTTCCCGTACGGCTGCTCACCCAGGGGCTGGAGCTGAGGCGGCTGCCCCGCCCCGAAGCGTCGTTCGACTGCGACACCTGGGACGACATCGGCGCGGCCCGCGCCAGGATCAGGGACGATGGGGCCGTGCTGGATGAATGGATCGCCGCGGTCAAGGCCGAACTCGGCGTGGAACTCGACGTCGACAGAACGCTCCTGCTCGACGTGGCCCGTGACGCCGCGCACGGCGTGGCCCGCCCCGCCGCCCCCCTGACCACCTTCCTCGTCGGCTACGCGGCCGCCCTGCGCGGCGGCGGCCCCGAAGCGGTCGCGCAGGCCGCCCGCGAGGCCGCCGCCCTGGCCGAACGGTGGGCCGCCGAGCAGGACGGCTCCCCGGCCGGCACCCCCGCGGGACCTCCCTCATGAGGGGACGGGACCGCGAGGCGGACGCGGCGGCGCTGGACCGTGCCACGGACGAGGCCCTGGCCCTGCTCTCCGACGCGCACGCCTCCGGCGCACACGATGGTGCGGAAGGGCAGGTGGCGCCGGTGGAGGGCGGGTACCTGCCGTTCGAGGAGCCGGGCGCGGGCGCCCCTGTCGGGGATGCGTTCGACGGCGGTACGAGCGGTGTCGCCCCCGGTGCCAGGGGAACGGCCGTGCCGGGCGCGCGGGATGCCCGCACTCTCCCCGGGGCCCCTGGGGTCGCCGAGACCCCTGGGGAACGGCCGGGAGCCGGTGAGGCGTTGACGGACGTCTGGCGGTCGATCCGCGAGGTGGCCGGCGCCGACGAGCCGTCCCTCGCCCGGGACGCCGTAGGAGTGGGGGCGCGTCCGTCCGGAAGCACCCCGTCCGGCCCGCCCGGCCAGGAGCCCGACAGTGGGCACCGCGGCGCCGAGGCCCTGACGGACGTGTGGCGGTCGATCCGCGACATGACCGGCGGTACCGGCGATGACGGTCCACGCTCCGGGTCGGTGTCCGCGCCGATGCGGAACGGCTCCGGCGCGGCGGGTGAGCCGGACACCGACGCGGGCGAGGGGCTGACGGACATCTGGCGGTCCGTGCGGGACGCCGTCGTCTCCGGCGGCTCCCCACGCGCCGGGGGATGCGACGGGCCGCCGCCGGTACACGGCCCGGAGGCCCCGGTGGGCGCGACGGCGTCCGGGTCCGGGAACGGCGACGAGAACCGGCGGCGCGGCGGACGGCGGCAGCCGGCCGGCGACCATGAGGAGTTGACCGATGTCTGGCGGTCGGTCTGTGACGTGACCGTCGGCACGGACGACGGGGAACACGGGCCCGCTCACGGTGGCGGCAGCGGGGCCGGCGGAGGGGAGCCGGGCCCTGACGGGCCGACCGGACCCCGTCAGGGGCGGGGCGGAACGCGCAAGTCCGCCAAGCCCCGCAAGGCGGCGCGGACTTCGCCGTCGTCGGCACCCGCCGACGGCACGGGCGCGACCGGGCACGGGAACGGAAACGGGAACGGGAAAAAGAACGGGAACGGGAACGGAGCGGACACCGCGAGCGGCAAGGAGCACGCGGCCGGAGACCGCCCCGCCGGCGCAGACGCGAAGACCGGCGCGAACGTGACCGCCGGCGCAGACGTGAAGGGCGGCGCAGACGGGAAGCCCGGCGCCGACGCGGACGCCGCCCGCGGAACGACGGCCGCGAGCGAGCACGAACCCCGTCGGCACCCCGACCACAGCCGCCCCCCGACGGCGACCCCGCGCCGTCCCATGCCCTGGGCCATGGCCGGTGGCGTCGCGGCCGGGGCCGCCGAGCCCCTGCCCGCCCTGACCAGCCCTCTGGCGGACGCGGTCGGCCGGACGCTCGCCGTGCCGCTCACCGCGCTGACGGACCTGCCGTCGTTCGACACCTCGGCGATGGACGGCTGGGCGGTCGCCGGCCCGGGTCCCTGGCGCCTGCCGGAGGACGCGGACCAGGGCATCGTCGCGGGCCAGGCCGGTGACGACGCGCTGCGCGACGGACACGCCGTACCGATCGCGACGGGCGCCCGCATACCGGCCGGAGCCACGGCCGTACTGCGCTCCGAACACGGCCGGACCAGCGGGAACGAACTGCACACGACCCGCCGCACCGCCCAGGGCCAGGACATCCGCCCGCGCGGCCAGGAGTGTCGCCGCGACGACGAACTGCTGCCCGCGGGCACCCTGATCACCCCGGCCGTCCTCGGCCTCGCCGCCGCCGCGGGCCACGACGAGCTGCCCGTGACCGCCCGGCCGCGCGTGCTGATCGTCGTCCTGGGGGACGAACTCGTCCACGAGGGGCTGCCGCAGGACGGCCGCATCAGGGACGCGCTCGGGCCGATGCTCGCGCCCTGGCTGCGTGCGCTGGGGGCCGAGGCGATCGACACTGTGCGCCTGGGCGACGACGCCGACGCGCTGCACGACGCGCTCGCCGCGACCGACGCCGACCTGGTGATCACCACCGGCGGTACGGCGTCCGGCCCGCGTGACCATGTGCACCCCACCCTGCGCCGCCTCGACGCGGAACTGCTGGTCGACGGCGTCGCCGTCCGCCCCGGGCACCCCATGCTGCTCGCCCGCCTCACCCCCGAGCGGCATCTCGTCGGCCTGCCCGGCAACCCGCTGGCGGCGGTCGCGGGCCTGCTCACCCTCGCCGAGCCCCTGCTGCGCGGCCTCTCCGGGCGCGCCGCGCCGTCCCTCCGCCGCGCGGCGCTCTCCGGTCCCGTCCCGAGCCACCCGACCGACACCCGCCTGGTGCCGGTGGTCCTGCGCGGCGGCGACGGGGCGCGCCCGTTGCGCTTCCACGGCCCGGCGATGCTGCGCGGGCTGGCCGCGGCCGACGCCATCGCGGTCATCCCGCCGGGCGGGAGCACGGCGCGGGGCCGGGTGGCCCTGCTCGACCTGCCGTGGACGGCCACCGGCGGCGGCGTCGGCTGAGGCCCGGGGCGCGACGGCCGCTCCCGGCCGTCCGCCCGGTACGTTCCGCACATGGCAGGCACGATGGACGCACTCCCGCCGCTCCTCTTCCTCGACGTCGACGGGCCCCTCATCCCCTTCGGCGCGACGAGCCGGCAACTCCCGGGCGGCTACCCGACGTACCGGAGCCCCTGGCTCCCCTCCGAGTCGCCGGACGCCGGGGGCAACCCGCTGATCGCCAGGGTCGATCCCGCCCTCGGCCCCCGGCTCGCGGCCCTGCCCTGCCGGCTGGTGTGGGCGACGACGTGGATGTCCGACGCCAACGACTGCCTCTCCCCCTGGCTCGGCCTGCCCCCGCTCCCCGTCGTGTTCTGGCCCGACCCGGAGGACGAGCCCGATCCGGCGGACGAACCCGACGCACCGGTCGGGCCCTGGCGGCGGGGCGGCATCCACTGGAAGACCCGGGCCCTCGTCGAGTGGGCGGACGGACGCCCGTTCGCCTGGGTCGACGACGAGATCGGCCCCGCCGACGACCACTGGGTCCGCGCCCACCACCCCGCGGACGCCCTCCTCCACCGGGTCGATCCCGTAAGGGGCCTCACCGACGGGGACTTCATCACCCTCGACGCGTGGCTGCGGAGCGTCGGCGGGGCGTAGCCCGGTTCGTCGGGGTACCTGGTGGAGGCGCACATACCACAGGGGCCTGACGCTCGGTGCCGGGTTTGCCGCACTGCGTAGCCGATGCGTAGCCTGCGGCACGCGCGACGGTCGGCACAGAAGAAGGGGCAAGCCATGACCGCCATACACGACATGCTGTCGCTCGCCGGGGCACCATGGAGGCGAGGAGGCGATCACATGACCCCGGTCCCCGCCGCACGTCCCCTGCTCGGTGTCGAGGAGTTCGAGGAACTGGCCCGATCGGCGCCCGAGACCGTGCGCCTGGAGTTCATCAACGGAAGGATCGAGGTCAAGCCGGTGCCGGACGGGGACCACCGCGAGATCGTGATGTGGCTGCAGGACGTCTGCCGGGACCGGCGACCGGACATGCGCCTCTACGCCGAGGCGAGTCTGAAGGTGGAGAATTACCGGAAAGGCCGTGCCATCGCCGACGCCGCCCTCGCGCCCCGCAAGCACTTCGCCGGGCACGGGGACTGGTCGGACCCGAAGGGCGTGCTCATGGTGGTCGAGGTGACCTCCGACGACGCGGACACCAACCGGCGCGACCGGATGGAGAAGCCCGTCGGCTACGCGTCCGCGGGCATTCCCGTCTACCTCCTCGTCGATCGTGAGCGCCGCATGGTGACCGTGTACTCGGACCCCCAGGACGGCACGTACCTCAGCTCGGTCTCCCGGCCGTACGGCGCGCCCGTCAGCCTCCCCGAACCGGTGGACTTCACCCTGGAGACCGAGGAGTTGAAGGACTTCGCCGACTGACCCGGCGCGCTACTCGGCCGCCCCCGACGCCTGCCGGATGGTGATGACGCGGTCGGTGAGGTGAAGGGGGGTCGCCTCGGGGTCGGTGAAGTTGAGGAGGCGGTGGCCGCGGACCACGGCGACGACGAGATCGGCGCAGTCGCGGGGGGAGCGGCCCGCCTCCGCCTTGGTGATCGGGCGTTCGACGACATCCAGGCCGGTGCCGTAGGTCAGCAGGTCCTCCAGCACGGTGCCCACGTAGGGGCTGACCATCGACATACCGAGCATGCGGCCCGCCGAACTGGAGCTCGTCACCACGGTGTTCGCGCCGCTCTGCCGTAGCAGCGGCACGTTCTCGTCCTCGCGGACGGCGACGACGATCGTGGCCCGCTTGTTGAGCTGACGTGCCGTCAGGGTGACGAGGGCGGCGGTGTCGTCGCGTTCCGTGGTGATCACCACGTGGGAGGCGTTCTGGAGTTCGGCGCGCAGGAGGGTGTCGGAGCGGGTGCCGTCGCCGACCACGCCCACGATTCCGTCGCAGGCGGCGGCGTCGACGGCCTTCTTCTGCGGGTCGACGACGACGATCCTGTCCTTCGGGCGGCCCTGGCCGACCAGCGTCTCGATGGTGTGCCGGCCCTTGGTGCCGTAGCCGATGACGACGGTGTGGTCGCGCATCCGGGACCTCCAACGGTGTATGCGGACCTGGTGGCGCGTCCGCTCGGTCAGCACTTCCAGCGTGGTGCCGACCAGGATGATCAGGAACAGCACGCGCAGCGGGGTGACGACGAAGATGTTCGTCAGCCGCGCGGCGTCGCTCACCGGCGTGATGTCGCCGTAGCCGGTGGTCGAGAGGGTGACGGTCGCGTAGTACGCGGCGTCGACGAAGCCGACCGGGCCGTCCGCGTTGTCGTGGTAGCCGTCGCTGTCCAGCCACACCACGAACGTCGTCACCACCAGCACCAGCAGCGCCATCACCAGGCGCCGCAGCACCTGTTGCAGCGGTGCGGTCACCCGCTGGACGGGCAGGACGACGGACCGGCCCGCCTCCGCGTCCTCGGCCTCCGCGCGGGTGCGGCGCCAGAGCGACTTGAGGAGCAGCCCGCCGCCCCTGCGGTGGTCGGGGACGGCCGGGGGCTCCGGGGAGTGGGCGTGGTTGCCGCCGGTCATCCGGTTCCGGGGCGCGGAGGACGAGGGGTTCGGCACCCGTCCATGATTCCTTATGCGGCCTCAGGGGGACCTCAGTGGCCCCTACGGGTCGCGGTCGGCCGCGTCGGCGCCGTCCCCCGCGGGTCCCTAGGGGGTTCGACGGGCGGGGAGTAGCCTCGCGCCATGTATGCGATCACCATTCCCGAGCCCGGCGGACCCGACGCCCTGGTCTGGTCCGAGGTACCCGACCCCGTGCCCGGTGAGGGGGAGGTGCTGGTCGAGGTCGCCGCGACGGCCGTCAACCGCGCCGACCTGATGCAGCGGCAGGGGTTCTACGACCCGCCGCCCGGCGCCTCCCCGTACCCCGGACTGGAGTGCTCCGGCCGGATCGCGGTCCTCGGACCGGGGGTCAGCGGCTGGGCCGTCGGCGACGAGGTCTGCGCGCTGCTCGCCGGCGGCGGGTACGCGGAGAAGGTCGCCGTCCCCGCCGGCCAACTGCTGCCCGTGCCCGACGGCCTGGACGTCGTGACCGCCGCCGCCCTGCCCGAGGTCACCGCGACCGTCTGGTCGAACGTGTTCATGCTCGCCCACCTGCGGCCCGGCGAGACGCTGCTCGTGCACGGCGGCGGCAGCGGCATCGGCACCATGGCCGTGCAGCTCGCCAAGGCGGTCGGCGCGCGGGTCGCGGTCACCGCCGGAAGCCGGGAGAAGCTGGAGCGCTGCCGCGAGCTCGGCGCCGACATCCTCGTCGACTACCGGGAACAGGACTTCGTCGAGGAGATCCACAAGGTGACCGGCGGGGCCGGCGCCGACGTCGTCCTCGACATCATGGGCGCCAAGTACCTGAACCGGAACGTGGACGTCCTGGCCGTCAACGGCCGCCTCGCCATCATCGGCCTGCAGGGCGGGCGGAAGGCCGAACTCGACCTCGGCAAGCTGCTGACGAAGCGGGCCGCCGTCATGGCGACCGCCCTCCGCTCCCGTCCGCTCGCCGAGAAGGCGGCCATCCTGGCGGCCGTGCGCGAACACGTCTGGCCCCTCGTCTCGGGCGGCCGGGTCCGTCCTGTCGTCGACCGGACGATGCCACTCCGGGACGCGGCCCAGGCGCATCGGGTCGTCGAGGACAGCTCCCACGTGGGGAAGGTGCTGCTCACCACGGGGTGAGGGGAGCGGGGCCCGGGCCGGTGCGGGGGCGGTTGCTCTGGTGAGCCGACGCGCGCGCGTCGGCCGGCCGTCACCCGTCCGGCCGTCCGGCGTGCCCGGGTCCTGCGGGCGTGTGACGGTGGACGGGTGATGGCAGTGATCGCCGGAACGCTTCGCTCCGTGGCCGTCGCCCGGCCGGGTACGTCCCGGGTACGCAGGACGCGGCGGGTGGCCCCGCCGGCACGGACGTCCCGGAGGGCCGGGCGCCTGGCCCTCCTGACGGGCTGGGCGCTGACGGCCGTCCTCGCGGGTCCGTCCGACGCGGCCCGGGCCGAGGGCGGCCCGCCCGTACCGTCCGTGTCACTGGCGCCTTCGACACCCATGACGCCAGCGGGACCTCTGACGCCAGCGGGACCCCTGACGCCAGCGGAACCCCTGGCGCAGCCTGGGCCTCTCGGGCCAGTGCCTTCCCTTCCGGCGCTCGCGCCTCCTGGACCGGTCCTGCCCCTCAGCCCGCTGCCGCCGCCCGCGCCCGCGCCCCCTCCCGTACTCCCTCCCGCCCCTCCCCCCTCTCCGTCCGCCGCCGACGCCGGGCGCCTCGCGGGAACCGTCGCGGGTGAGGGGCGCCCGCACCCCGGCCGCGCCCCCGAGGGCCCCGGGGACCCTGAGAACCCCGAGAACCCTTCCGGGGCGGAGAAGGACCCCTACGGCGACGGGTCCGCCACCCCCGACGCGGGGATCGAGCCGACACCCGTCTGGACCCCGGCGCAGATCGTCCCGGAACGCCCGGCACGGCCCGCGCCCGCCCGCGCCGGCGGACGGAACGGCCGTGCCGCCGCGGACGAGGAACCCGTGATGCGGGTCCTGCCCCTGGGGACCGGTATGACCCTCACCGGCCTGGGCCTGGGGTTCCTCGCCCTGCGCCTGCGGCGGCGCTGACCGGATCGCGCGCCGGTCCGTACGACCGGGCACAACCGCACCGCGCACCCCGTTGGATCAGACGCGTACGGGGGCATCACCAGGGGGAAATCATCTGTGCGAGAGAATGGCGGCATGGATATGCCGAGGAACGAACGGTCGCAGGAGAGCCCGCACATCCTGGTCGTAGGCCCGGACGGCATGGCTCTCGGCAGCACCAGCCCCGGCGGCGGGGCGGGTGACGACGAGTCGCGCGAGGTCCCCGTGACGGAGCAGGTCGAACAGCCCGCGAAGGTCATGCGCATCGGCAGCATGATCAAGCAACTGCTGGAGGAAGTGCGCGCCGCGCCCCTGGACGAGGCGAGCCGGGTGCGGCTCAAGGAGATCCACCACAGCTCCGTCAAGGAGCTGGAAGACGGGCTCGCCCCCGAGCTCGTGGAGGAACTGGAGCGCCTGTCGCTCCCGTTCACCGACGACACCATCCCCACCGAGGCCGAACTCCGCATCGCCCAGGCCCAGCTCGTCGGCTGGCTCGAGGGGCTCTTCCACGGCATTCAGACGGCGCTGTTCGCCCAGCAGATGGCCGCCCGCGCCCAGTTGGAGCAGATGCGCCGCGCCCTCCCGGCGGGCCTCGGCGACGACGAGGGCGAAGGCGGCGGCCGGAACCAGCACGGAGCGCGCTCGGGCCCGTACCTGTAAGCCCGTGTCTGCCCCCTTGCCTGTAACCCGTACCCGCGATCCTCGGCCCTTGGGGGACCGCAAGGCCAAGAGGCGTACGACGGAGGCCGGTTGCCGTACAGCGGCGGCCGGCCTCCGGCCGTTCGGGGTCAGGAAGCCGGGTCGCCCGTCGAGACCGTGATGACGATCGTGGTGGTCTTCGGGTCGAACGGATCATTCTTTTGAGGGTTCTGCATCACGACCGTGCCCTTGCCGAACACGTTCTCGTTCTGCTTGTCCTCGCGGTACTTCCAGCCGGCTTGCTGGAAGCACTGCTTCACCGAGTCGATGTAGACGAAGCTGACGTCCGGCATGCTCGTCTTCGTCTTGTCGAGGAAACTGGGACGCGCCTGCGTGCACTTCTCGGGCTCGATGACCTTGGCCTTGTCGCCGTCGACGTGCTTGCTGCCCACGCCGCCGCCTCCGGTGCCGCCGCCGTTGCCACCCCCGTTGCCGCCGCTCGTCGAGCCGTTGGACCCGCCGCCGGAGCCACCGGAATAACCACCGGAGGAGCCGCCGGAAGAGCCGCCGGAGGAACCTCCGGCCGAGCCGCCCACCGGGGCCGCGGAGCGGGTGACCTGGACGGCCGGCCCGTCCGCCTTGGCCGGGTCGTCGTCCTTGTTGTTCTTGAGGGTGACGACGGTGATCACGGCGATGACCGCCAGCGCGGCGACGATGGCCGATCCGATGATGACCGGCTTGTTGCCCCTGCCGCCGCCGGAAGCCGGGGCGGAGGACGCGGGCAGGCCGCCGGGCGGGGGCGTGTGCGCGCCCTGGTACGGCGGAGGCGTCTGATACGCAGGGGAAGAGGCGGCAGCCGGGCCCGGGCCCTGAGCCGCGTAGCCCGATCCGTACGACCCGTAGGGGTTCTGCTGCTGCGGCGCCTGGTACGGCGTCTGGACGGACTGGATGCCCGGGCCGGGCACCGCCTGCTGGTCCACCGGCGGGAAGACCGCCGAGGAGACCCCGGCGCCGCTGCCCGGCGCGGGCGCGTCCCCGGAGATCACCGGCGAGCCGGCCGTCCGTGCCGTCCCCGCCACCCGCGCGCACTCGTCCCGCATGGCGGCGGCGCTCGGGAAGCGCTCGTTCGGGTTCTTCTTCAGCGCCCGGGCCACCAGGGCGTCCACCGCCGGCGGGATCGAGCGGTTGATCGTGGAGGGCGCGACCGGCTCCTCCTGGACGTGCGCGTACGCGATGGCCAGCGGCGAGTCCGCGTCGAAGGGCAGCCGGCCGGTCAGCAGCTCGAAGAGCATGATGCCGACCGAATACAGGTCGGACCGCGCGTCCACGCCGCGGCCCAGGGCCTGCTCGGGGGAGAGGTACTGCGGGGTGCCGACGACCATGCCCGTCTGCGTCATCGAGGTGACCCCCGACTGCATGGCGCGGGCGATGCCGAAGTCCATGACCTTGACCACATCACGCTTGGTCATCATCACGTTGCCGGGCTTGATGTCCCGGTGGACCAGGCCCATCTCATGGCTGACCTCGAGCGCGGCCAGCACATCGGCCGTGATCTTCAGCGCCTTGGCGGTCGGCATCGCGCCGTACTGCGCCACGTCCGCGTCGAGGACCGAGCGCAGCGGCTTGCCCTCGATGTACTCCATGACGATGTACGGCATCGTCGAGCCGTCCAGCTCGTCCTCGCCGGTGTCGAAGACGGAGACGATGTTGGTGTGCGTGAGCTTGGCCACGGCCTGGGCCTCGCGGCGGAAGCGCTCGCGGAAGGACGACTCCCGGCCGAGTTCCGTGTGGAGGGTCTTGACGGCGACCTGGCGGTCGAGTACCGAGTCGTACGCGAGGTGCACGGAGGCCATGCCGCCCTCGCCGAGCAGGTCGCGCAGCTGGTAGCGGCCGCCGCCGACGGCCCGTCCCGCGTAGCGGCCCTGTGCGCCGTCCTGGCTCATGGTGTTGCTTCCCCCTCGGCGCCGACCGGCGTCGGTCGGTGACGCGACACCCGGGCCGGGCCCGGCTCATAGGTTGGATCCGGCCGGATCCCATCCGGCCGGACACGTATCCCGGCCAAGTGTGCCGCAGGCCAGGGGCACGTCAAGCCGCGTGCCCGTTCCGTGACCGGATGCGCGACAAGCCGTCACGGAATTTGCCTTGCCCGGGCCGCTGCGGGTTTGATTGCCCGTCCATCCCCGACCGGCGCGCGCCGCGGAACCTGTAGCGTGCCTTATCGGAAGACTGCATTGCTCCGCGTACGGCTCAGCAGCGTGAGCACTGCCCCAAGGCTTGGCCCCCGCGAGCGGCCAGACACGACGGCGAGGACTGATGGCACAGACGCAGAGCGCCCAGGGTCCGTCCGACCCTGACGCCAACGGGGGCGGAATGCCCGATGTGCCGGAAATGTGGGGTAACGGCGGCATGGTCGGCGACGGCCGCTACCGCCTCACCCACCGGCTGGGCCGCGGCGGCATGGCCGAGGTCTTCGCCGCGGAGGACGTACGCCTCGGCCGCACGGTCGCGGTGAAGCTGCTCCGCGCCGACCTGGCCGAGGACCCGGTCTCCAAGGCCCGCTTCACCCGCGAGGCACAGTCCGTCGCCGGGCTGAACCACCACGCCGTCGTGGCCGTCTACGACTCCGGCGAGGACATCGTCGGCCGCCAGACCGTGCCGTACATCGTCATGGAACTGGTTGAAGGCCGCACCATCCGCGACCTGTTGCTCAACGCGGAGGCGCCGCCGCCCGAGCAGGCGCTGATCATCGTCTCCGGCGTGCTCGACGCGCTGGCCTACAGCCACCAGCACGGCATCGTCCACCGCGACATCAAGCCCGCCAACGTCATCATCACCAACAACGGCGCCGTCAAGGTGATGGACTTCGGCATCGCCCGCGCCCTGCACGGCGCCGCCTCCACCATGACCCAGACGGGCATGGTCATGGGTACCCCGCAGTACCTCTCCCCCGAGCAGGCGCTCGGCAAGACCGTCGACGCCCGCTCCGACCTCTACGCGACCGGCTGTCTGCTGTACGAACTGCTGGCGCTGCGCCCGCCGTTCACCGGCGAGACCCCGCTCTCCGTCGTCTACCAGCACGTTCAGGACAATCCGGTCCCGCCGTCCCAGGTGCTGGACTCCGTCCCGCCGGAGCTCGACGGGCTCGTCATGCGCTCCTTGGCCAAGGACCCGGACGACCGGTTCCAGAGCGCCGAGGAGATGCGCTCGCTCGTCCAGTACAGCCTCCAGATGCTGCACGAGGCCGGCGGCCACTCCGGCGCCTGGGACACCGGCCAGGTGCCCGCCGCCGCGGCCACCCAGGTTCTGGGCGGCGTCGGCCTGGGCCAGACCACGGCCATGCCGCACCCGCAGCACGGCCAGACTTCCCCGCAGCGCATCCTGCCGCAGGGCATGGGCGGCGCCGGCGACGACGACTACGAGCCGGGCGGGCACGGGCGGGGTGGGGGCGGTGGCAACCGCGGCAAGCTCATCGCCATCGTTGTTTTGGTGGCGGCGGTGGTAGCCGCGGTGGCGGCGTACGCGGCGATGGACAAGGACAAGGGCACCAAGGAAAAGGAGCCCGTCAAGAAGCCCAGCCACTCCGCCTCCCAGACCCCCGAGCCCACCGGCCCCACCTCCACCCCCAAGGACGAGAAGTCCTCCGAGCCCGACAACGGGACCGGCACGACGGGCGGCGGCTCCGACGAGAACGACAGCTACGGCAGCACCGGCGGGTCGCGGCACCGGCAGACGAAGGAGCCCAGCACCGACCCGACCCGGCAGCCGACGGGCGAGCCGACCGGCAACAAGCCGACCGACGACGGCAAGGGCACCACGTCCAAGGGCACCAGCGAGGGCAACGGGACCAGCCCCACCAGTGATCCCGGGACCGCCAACAACCCGGGCACCGCGAACAACCCCGGGTCGGCGAACAACCCGGGCTCCGCGAACAACCCCGGGTCGGCGAACAACCCGGGCTCCGCGAACAACCCCGGTAACACCAACGTCACCAGCGACTCCGCGCCGTGAGCGCGCGGTCCCGGTGACGGGACCGTTCCGACGTCGAGGCGGGGCTCCGGCCCCGCCTCGTCCCATGTCCGCGGCCCGCCCGCCCCCGCCTCAGTCCGTGAACGCCGCCCGCACGTCCTCGTACGCGCCCGTCCACCACACCGCCAGCGCCGCCGACGCCGGGAAGCCGGGGTCGGCGCGGTGGTCGCCGAGCTGGTAGCGCCAGCGGAGCATCCAGAAGTCGTTGAGGCGCTCCCACCACACGCGGTGCACGGCCGCCGCGAGCTCCTCCGGGCCGGCGCCGGTGGTGCGCCGGTAGGCGCGGGCGTACGGGCGTATCTTCGCGAAGTCGAGGGTGCCGTCGGGGCGCAGGAAGAAGATCACGGCGGCGCGGACGGCCTCCTCCGCGCGGGGGCGGACGCCGAGGCGGTCCCAGTCGACGATCGCGGCGGGTTCGGCGTCCCGGTACAGCAGGTTGAGCGGGTGGAAGTCGCCGTGCACCCAGCCGCGTGCCGGGATGGCGGCCGGGGGCGGGCGGCGGTGGGCGTGCCGTTCCAGCAGGGCCCGGCGTTCGACGAGGCGGTGCTCGGCCAGTTCGTCGAAGGAGTCGCGGGGGCCCCGGCGGACCAGGACCAGCAACTCCTCGATGAGCGCGTACGTGTCCTCGGGGTCGGCGGCAGCGTCCAGCGCGTCGAGGGTGCCGTGTGCCTCGGAGGCGCGCGCCGCGCCCCTAGGGGCGCCCTGAGGGCCCTCAGGGGCACTCTCGGGCGCCCGGCGCGGCGTCGCCCCGGACGGCGCGCCCCTGAGACCCGTGGAACACCTTCCGGGGGCACCGGGCAGCCCGCTGTCCACCGCCGCCCCGACGCCGCCGGGCACGAGCACCGAACACGCCCCGTGCCGAGCGCCCGGGCCGTCCCCGAGCCGGGTGCCGGTCCCCGCCCGCGCGGCCGTCAGCGTCCCGTTCCGTCCGCCCGCCCCGTTCCATCCGCCCGGGCGGGTGTCCGTGCCCCCGTCCGACGCCGTGCCCCCGCCCGTCGCCGTCCCGGCTCCCGCCGTCCGGGCACCGCCCCCGGCGTTCACGGCCCGGTCGCCCCCGCCGGCCCAGGCCGCTTCAGCCCACGCCCCTTCCGCCCAGGCCCCTTCGGCCCACGCTCCCCCGGCCGCCCCCGCGCCACCCGGCCCGGCGACCTCCCGCATCACCGTCTCCAGGCTGACGTGGACGGTCCCGAGCAGCGCGCCCAGGCCGCGCGACTGGGCCGTGGTGAGCTCGCCGCCGTCCCGGTGCCGCCCTTCGACCCAGGGGTGCAGCGCGTAGCAGCGGCCGCCGAGGACCGCGACGGTCGAGCCGTCCTCCGCGGCCACCGGCGGGGCGACCGGCAGGCCGAGGGCGCCGAGCCGCTGCGTCGCCGCGTGCTGCCGGGCGATGGCGGCCCGGTCGCCGTCGAGGTGGTGCTTGAGGAAGAAGTGGCCCCTGCTGGTGGAGAGCCGGTAGCCGTGGTTGAGCAGTCCCTCGGTGAGCGGCTCGCAGGCGAGGGGCTCGCCGGCGTGCCGGTAGCGGCGCAGCAGGGAGCGCAGGGTGCCGCCGTCGGGAGGTGCGACAGGGGGGACAAGTGAGCGCGGCACGCCCCAAATGTTAGTTCACGACGAGTGCGCGGCCTGTCGCGCGGGTACGCCTTCGAGGTGGTGCAGGGTGATGAACTGCGGTTCTATGCACAGGTATTCGGGCAGGAAGGGTGCGTTGTCCGCCGCCCGCGGGGCCGGTCCGAAGCGCAGCAGTTCCGCCGGTTCCGGAGTGAACCGCCGTGCGGTGCCCACGAATTGGACGTGCCAGACGTCCTCGTCGCCGTCCTCCCGCCCGCCGAAGTTGTCGGCGTTGTAGGCGATGACGCTGCCGTCGCAGGCCCTGCTGTAGCCGTAGCCGCCGTGCAGCCGCACCAGCACCCGGCCGTCGGACACGATGTGCCGGGTGGTGATGACGAACGGGAGCGCGCGCAGGGTCACCGAGAGGTGCCCGTAGGGGGCGCGTCCGAGCAGTTCGAGCGCTCGGTGTTCGTCTGTGGCCGGCGGGGCGGCCGGCGGTACCGGTGCGGGCATGCGCCTTACTCTGCACCGTCACGTCCGGTACACGTAGAGCCACCCGCCCCGTCGCGGCCGGGACGTTGGTCCCTAAACGGGCACCGGCGTCCCTGAACGGGCACTGGTGTCCCTGAACGGGCACTGGTGTCCCTGAACGGGCACCGGCGGCCATGAACGGGCACGCGCGTCCCTGAGCGGCCGACCCGTACGGGACTCCCCGGAGGCGCGGGCCGCCGGCCCCCATCCCCCTCACCGCTTCTCCGCCTGCAGACGCGCGACGTAGGCCGCGGCCTGCGAACGCCGTTCCATGCCCAGCTTGGAGAGCAGGCTGGAGACGTAATTCTTGATGGTCTTCTCCGCGAGGTGCAGCCGCTCGCCGATCACGCGGTTCGTCAGCCCTTCCCCGATCAGGTCCAGGATCCGCCGTTCCTGTTCCGTCAGTGACGCCAGCCGGTCGTCGCCGCGCGGGCTCTTGCCGTCGCGCAGCCGCTCCAGCACCCGGGCGGTCGCCACCGGGTCGAGCAGCGACTTCCCGGCCGCCACGTCCCGCACGGCGGAGAGCAGCTCATTGCCGCGAATCGCCTTGAGTACATAACCCGAGGCCCCGGCCATGATCGCGTCGAAAAGCGCCTCGTCGTCCGCGAACGACGTCAGCATCAGGCACTTGATTCCCGGATCGAGCGAACGGATCTCACGGCAGACTTCGACCCCGCTGCCATCCGGAAGCCGAACGTCCAGAACGGCGACGTCAGGCCGGGTGGCGGGAATGCGCACCAGTGCGTCCGCGGCGGTACCGGCCTCTCCGACGACCTCGATGTCCGCCTCCGTGGAGAGCATCTCGTGAACGCCGCGCCGCACGACTTCGTGGTCGTCGAGCAGAAATACCGTGATTTTTCCTTGTTCGCGCACAGTGTCAGTCTCACACATCGAGTCTTCCCCTGCTCTTGTCCTCCGGGATAACGTGCCGTCGTTCCGGCGGTAACCCTGCCTCGGCGGGGACGGCTCGCAACGCTGTGACCAGTGCTTTGTCGGCCCTTTCTCGATTTACTTGGAAATCCAAGCAAAATCGCAGGTCAGAGAGGGTTTCGCAGGAATGCGGAGTACTGGGTAACGTGCTTATTGCAGGCCATTCGGCGGGACACCTGTCACGCCCGGTTCGGCCTCGGCACACCCACCCCGTGTGCCGTCGGGAAGCGGGCGAGCATCCCCCAGCCCCACGGCGGGGGGACCCCCTACGGCCACCGGCGACCCCGGGGGCCGGACAGACGGAGGAGCACACGTGACCGTGGACAGCACCGCCGCGCGCAAGCCGCGGGGCGGCAAACGCGCCGGAGCGAAGAAGCCGGCCGCCGGGGCGGGCGAGCCGGAGCTCGTACAGCTGCTGACGCCCGAGGGCGAGCGGGTCGAGCACCCGGACTACGCCATCGACGTGACGCCCGAGGAACTGCGCGGCCTGTACCGCGACATGGTGCTGACCCGCCGCTTCGACGGCGAGGCGACCACCCTCCAGCGCCAGGGCGAACTGGGCCTGTGGGCCTCCCTGCTGGGCCAGGAGGCCGCCCAGATCGGCTCCGGCCGGGCCACCCGCGACGACGACTACGTCTTCCCGACCTACCGCGAGCACGGTGTCGCCTGGTGCCGGGGCGTCGACCCGACCAACCTCCTGGGAATGTTCCGCGGCGTCAACAACGGCGGCTGGGACCCCAACGAGAACAACTTCCACCTCTACACGATCGTCATCGGCTCGCAGGCGCTGCACGCCACCGGCTACGCGATGGGCATCACCAAGGACGGCGCCGACTCGGCCGTCATCGCCTACTTCGGCGACGGCGCGACCAGCCAGGGCGACGTCGCCGAGGCGTTCACCTTCGCCGCCGTCTACAACGCCCCCGTGGTCTTCTTCTGCCAGAACAACCAGTGGGCCATCTCCGAGCCCACCGAGAAGCAGACCCGCGTGCCCCTCTACCGCCGCGCCCAGGGCTACGGCTTCCCCGGCGTCCGCGTCGACGGCAACGACGTGCTGGCCTGCCTCGCCGTCACCCGGGCCGCGCTGGAGCGCGCCCGCACCGGCCAGGGCCCCACCTTCGTCGAGGCGTTCACCTACCGCATGGGCGCCCACACCACCTCCGACGACCCCACCCGCTACCGGCGGGACGAGGAGCGGGAGCTGTGGGAGGCCAAGGACCCGATCCTGCGGCTCCGTCGCCACCTGGAGCGCGAGGGCCTGGCCGACGCCGAGTTCTTCGCCGCCCTGGAGGCCGAGAGCGACGCGCTGGCCAAGCGCGTCCGCGAGACCGTGCGCGCCATGCCTGACCCGGACAGCACGGCCATCTTCGAGAACATCTACGCGGACGGCCACGCGCTGGTCGACGAGGAACGCGAACAATTCATCGCCTACCAGGCTTCGTTCGCCGACGAGGAGAGCAAGTAATGGCCACCGAGAAGCTCTCCATCGCCAAGGCGATCAACGCCTCCCTGCGCACCGCCCTGGAGAACGACCCCAAGGTCGTCATCATGGGCGAGGACGTCGGCAAGCTCGGCGGCGTCTTCCGCGTGACCGACGGGCTCCAGAAGGACTTCGGCGAGGAGCGGGTCATCGACACCCCGCTCGCCGAGTCCGGCATCGTCGGCACCGCCATCGGCCTGGCCCTGCGCGGCTACCGGCCGGTCGTGGAGATCCAGTTCGACGGGTTCGTGTTCCCGGCGTACGACCAGATCGTCACCCAGCTCGCCAAGATGCACGCCCGCGCGCTCGGCAAGATCAAGATGCCGGTCGTCGTCCGCATCCCCTACGGCGGTGCCATCGGGGCCGTCGAGCACCACAGCGAGTCCCCGGAGTCGCTGTTCGCGCACGTCGCCGGTCTGAAGATCGTGTCGCCGTCGAACGCGTCCGACGCCTACTGGATGCTCCAGCAGGCCATCCAGAGCGACGACCCGGTCATCTACTTCGAGCCCAAGCGCCGCTACCACGACCGCTCCGAGGTCGACACCGACGCGATCCCCGGCCCGCTGCACACCGCCCGCACGGTGCGCCAGGGCACGGACCTGACGCTGGCCGCCTACGGGCCCATGGTCAAGACCTGTCTGGAGGCGGCCGCGGCCGCCGCCGAGGAGGGCAAGAACCTGGAGGTGCTCGACCTTCGGTCGATCTCCCCGATCGACTTCGACGCCATCCAGGCGTCCGTGGAGCGCACCCGCCGGCTCGTCGTCGTCCACGAGGCCCCGGTCTTCTTCGGCTCCGGCGCCGAGATCGCGGCCCGGATCACCGAGCGCTGCTTCTACCACCTGGAGGCCCCCGTCCTGCGGGTCGGCGGCTACCACGCCCCCTACCCCCCGTCGCGGCTGGAGGACGAGTACCTTCCCGGACTGGACCGGGTGCTCGACGCCGTAGACCGCGCGCTTGCGTACTGAGGGCTGAGGAGAGTCGTGACGATGACTGCGAGCACAGCGAGCGACCAGCGCTTCCGCGAGTTCAAGATGCCCGACGTGGGCGAGGGCCTCACCGAGGCCGAGATCCTCAAGTGGTACGTGGCGGTGGGGGACACCGTCTCCGACGGCCAGGTGGTCTGCGAGGTCGAGACGGCCAAGGCCGCCGTCGAACTGCCCATCCCCTTCGACGGCGTGGTGCACGAGCTGCGCTTCGAGGAGGGTGTGACGGTCGACGTCGGTACGGCGATCATCTCGGTCGACACCCGGCCCGGTGAGGGGCCCGTCACCGCGACCGGCGATGTGATCGACCCGGCCGCGGCCGGCGCCCCGGCCCAGCCCGCCGCGCACGCCGAGACGGCGGCCGCGCCGGAGGGCGAGGGCCAGGGGCAGGGCCGGCAGGCCGTCCTCGTGGGCTACGGCGCCGCGCCGTCGTCCACCAAGCGGCGCCCGCGCAAGGCCCGGCCCGAGGCGTCGACGGTCGGCGCGGCGGTCCAGGCGGAGCTGAACGGGCACGCGGCGCCCGCCGCTGCACCGGTGGCCCCGGCCGCCCCCGCAGCCCCGGCGGTCACCGCAGCCCCGGCGGTCACCGGCGCCCCCGCCGTCGTGGGGAGCGCCCGTCCGCTGGCCAAGCCGCCCGTCCGCAAGCTGGCCAAGGACCTCGGCATCGACCTCGCCGCCGTCAGCCCGACCGGGCCGGACGGGATCGTGACCCGCGAGGACGTGCACGCCGCCCACCAGGCCAGCGTGGCCCCGCCGGTCCAGGAGGCGCCCGTTGCCGCCCCGGCCGAGGCCCCCGCGAGCGCGTGGGCCGCCCGGGAGACCCGGATCCCGGTCAAGGGCGTCCGCAAGGCGACCGCGCAGGCCATGGTGGCCAGCGCCTTCACCGCGCCGCACGTCACGGAGTTCGTCACCGTCGACGTCACCCGCACGATGAAGCTCGTCCAGCGGCTGAAGGACGACCCGGACATGGCCGGGCTGCGGGTCAACCCGCTGCTGCTGGTGGCCAAGGCGTTCCTGGTGGCGATCCGCCGCAACCCGGACATCAACGCCTCCTGGGACGAGGAGAACCAGGAGATCGTCCGCAAGGACTACGTCAACCTGGGCATCGCCGCGGCGACGCCGCGCGGACTGATCGTGCCGAACATCAAGGAGGCGCAGGCCAAGACGCTCCCCGAGCTGTCGCGGGCGCTCTCCGACCTGGTGAGCACGGCGCGCGAGGGGAAGACCAGCCCGGCGGAGATGTCCGGCGGCACGGTCACCATCACCAACGTCGGCGTATTCGGCGTGGACACCGGGACGCCCATCATCAACCCGGGCGAGGCGGCGATCCTGGCGTTCGGCGCGATCAAGCTCCAGCCCTGGGTGCACAAGGGCAAGGTCAAGCCGCGGTACGTGACCACGCTGGCGCTCTCCTTCGACCACCGGCTGGTGGACGGGGAGCTCGGCTCGCGGGTGCTGGCCGACATCGCGGCGGTCCTGGAGCACCCGAAGCGGCTGCTCACCTGGGGCTGACCGGTTGATCGGCCTCCGGGGCGGGCGGTACCCCCGGATGTTTTCCGTACCGGGGGGCCGGTTTCCGCGCCGTGCGGCCGTTTCCACGTGGCCGTTTCCACGCGGCTGTATCCGTGTGGCCGTATCCGTGCGGCCGTATCCCTGACCGGACACGACGCAGGGCCCGGACGCGTCCATTCCTCACCCCCCTCCAGTGAGGAGCGGACGCCGTCCGGGCCCTCCGTTTCATGGCAGAGCGGCCTCGGACCATTCCATCGGCAGGGTGGAATGGCCCGTGTGGGGCAATTTACTTAAGATTGACCGACACTTGCAGTGTCGGAATCGGAGGCTCCCCTTGACCGGCGCGAGGGCGGACGGAGGCGTTCCGGACCCCGCGGAGGACGGCGAGTCCATCAGCCGTCTGCTCCGCGCCTGGCGGATGCGGGTAGACGCCCGGACCGTCCCCGAGCTGCGCGGCGTCCATCCCAGACCGGGCCGTCTGCTTTCGCAGCGGCACGTCGCCCGGCTCACCGGCGTCAGCGAGGGCTGGTACCGCGCCCTGGAGGCCGGCCGCCGCCAGGACTTCTCCGAGAGCTTCCTGCTCCGGGTCGCCGCCGCCCTGCGGCTGAGCGAGGCGGAGACGCTGACGCTCTTCCTCGCCGTCTGCGGGCGCCGCCCGCCCGGCTCCCCGTGCCCGGCCGGCGAACTCCCCCAGGGCGTCCGGAACCTGCTCGTCCAGCAGACCTCGTACCCCGCCTACCTCTCCGACAACGCCTGGAACATCGTCGCCTCCAACCACCTGATGGGCGAGTGGTTCCCCTGGGTGCTCCGCCCGGGAGCCAACCTCATGCGGTGGGCCCTGCTGCACCCCGAGGCCCGCGAGCAGATGCTGGACTGGGAGGACAGCTGCGCCCGCGTCTACCTCGCCATGCTCCGGGTCGCCGCCAACAGCAACCCGGGCGACGGCGGGCTGCGGGCCCTGGTCCGCGAGGTCCTCGACTCCGACGCCGACTGCCGCCGCATCTGGGCCGAGGAGCACGACGTCGTCGAGCACCGCGACGGCCACGTCTTCCGTCTTCGGCTGCCGTACCACGACCGCGCCGAGATCCGGGTGACCAGCCATGTGCTGCTGCCGATACAACGCCCGGACCTGCGCTTCGTCTTCATCACACCGCTGCCCGACTGAGCCCGCCCGGGCGCCCCGCGCCCCCCGTGCCGACGGGACGGCGCGACCGCCGCGGCGAGCCACCTCCGTCCACGCCGCCCGCGTCGCGGTCCGTACCACGTCCCGTCCGTATCGCGGACAGGCCCTCATCAAAGCATCTGTCTTGTATCTATGCTGTGTGCATGCCTTCCACCCCCGCTGTGACCCCCTCCATGGCGCCCACGGGCCGGCCGGCCGCGGCCGACCGCGTCTACGCGCACGTCAAGGACGGCGTCCTGCACCGGCGGTACGCCGGTGGGACGCTGCTCACGGAGGGCGGTCTCGCGGAGGCCGTAGGGGTCTCCCGGACGCCCGTACGGGAGGCGCTGCTGCGGCTGGAGGGCGAGGGACTGCTCAAGCTGTACCCGAAGAAGGGGGCGCTCGTGCTGGCCGTGTCCGCACAGGAGATCGCGGATGTGGTGGAGACCCGGCTGCTGGTGGAGAAGCACGCGGCGGCCAAGGCCGTGCCCGCTCCGCCGGCCCTCGTCACCCGGTTGGAGGAACTGCTCGCGGACATGCGCCGGCAGGCCGCCGAAGGCGACCTCGCCGCCGTCTCGGTCAGCGACCGCGCCTTCCACGCGGAGATCGTCCGCAACGCCGGGAACCAGATCCTGTCCCGCCTCTACGACCAGCTCCGCGACCGCCAGCTCCGGATGGGCGTCGCCGCGATGCACGCCCACCCGGACCGCATCGCCAAGAACATCGCCGAACACGCCGAGATCCTGGACGCCCTGCGGGCCGGTGACGCCCCCGCGGCCATCGCCGTCGTCGACCGGCACGTCAGCTGGGTGCGCACCCTCGCCCAGGGAAACGACCGATGACCGCCCCCTGTCCCGGCCTGCCCGGGGACCCGCCGGGCGGCCGGCGGGCGGCGGCGGTCTGGGGCGTCGGGGTCGGCGTCTACTTCGTCGCCATCGTCTTCCGCACCAGCCTCGGCGTCGCCGGGATCGACGCGGCCGAGCGGTTCCACATCAACGCCTCGGCCCTGTCCACGTTCTCCATACTCCAGCTGCTCGTCTACGCGGGCATGCAGATACCCGTCGGCCTGATGGTCGACCGCATGGGCACCAAGAAGGTGCTCGCCCTCGGCGCCGTTCTCTTCACCGCCGGGCAGCTCTGCTTCGCGCTCTCCCACTCCTACGCGATGGCCCTCGCCGCCCGCGCCCTCCTCGGCTGCGGCGACGCGATGACGTTCATCAGCGTCCTGCGGCTCGGCGCCCGCTGGTTCCCCGCCCGGCACGGGCCGATGGTCGCCCAGGTGGCGGCCCTGTTCGGGATGGCCGGCAACCTCGTCTCCACCCTCGTCCTCGCCCCGCTGCTGCACTCCCGCGGCTGGACCGCGACGTTCGGCGGCAGCGCGGCGGCCGGCGTCGTCGTCCTCGTCCTGCTCCTGGTCTTCCTCCGGGACCACCCGGAGGGGTACGCGCCGGAGCCCGCCCCGCACCCGGGCGCCGGCTACGTCCGGCAGCAGATCACCCGCGCCTGGCGGGAGCCCGGCACCCGGCTGGGCATGTGGGCGCACTTCACCACGCAGTTCCCGGCCATCGTCTTCCTGCTGCTGTGGGGCATGCCGTTCCTCGTCGAGGCCGAGGGGCTGAGCCGGGAGACCGCGGGTCGGCTGCTCACCCTCGTCGTCCTGGTGAACATGGCCGTCGGCCTGGTCTACGGCCAGATCGTCGCCCGGCACCACGCCGCCCGGCTGCCGCTCGTCCTCGGCACGATCGGCGCGACCGCGCTCCTCTGGGCGGCCACCCTGGCCTGGCCGGGACCGCACGCCCCCATGTGGCTGCTGATCACCCTCTGCGCGGTCCTCGGCGCCTGCGGCCCGGCCTCCATGATCGGCTTCGACTTCGCCCGGCCCGCCAACCCGCCGGAGCGGCAGGGCACCGCCTCCGGCATCGTCAACATGGGCGGCTTCACCGCGTCCATCACCACCCTGCTGGCCATCGGCGTCATCCTCGACGCGACGGACGACGACTACCGGGCCGCCTTCGCCACCTTCTTCGCCGTCCAGGCGGTGGGCCTGGCCCAGATCCTGCGCCTGCGCGAACGGGTCCGGCGGCGGGAGCGGGAACGGGTGGTGGCGTCGCGGGTGGAGACGGTGCACGTGCCGGTGTGACGGGCGGGGGCCCGAGCCTTACGGCGTCACCGCGAACGCCCGCAGGATCGCCTCCGCCAGCCGGGGATCGCCCTCCGCCGAGACCCGGCCGGCCACCCCCTCAGGACGGACCCGCCCGCAGGCCAGCCGGAGGTACGTCTCCCAGTCCATGGCGAGCGTCACCGCGGGCCCGAGCGACACACTGGAGTCGAGCGTGCCGCGCCCGTCCGCGTCGACCCGGACGGTCCGCAGGAACTCCACCGGCCCGTGCACGTCCACGACCACCGCGCTGCCGGGCGGCGCCCCCGCGTCCTTCGCCACCACCTTCGGCAGCGCGGCCAGCAGCACGTCGCGGGCGACCAGGGCGCCCGGCGCGTCCAGGTTGCCGGGCGCGCCCAGCGCCCGCCGCAGGTCCTGCTCGTGCACCCACACGTCGAAGGCCCGCATGGTCAGCTGGTGTTCGAGCGTCCGTTCCGGTCCCGCGCCCAGCGGCCAGCGCACCGTCGTCCGCGGCGACCGCGTCTCGTTCCGCAGCTGCCGCGACCGCCGGATGATCGTCAACTCCAGCTCGGAGGTCATCTCCAGCGCCGTGTGGCAGCGCCGGACGTCGACCTGCACCTCCACGTACCGCGAGAACTCGTCGGTGACGTGGAACAGGTCCCGGGGCAGCGTGTGGATGGGCCGCGGCTCGCCCAGCATCTCGCTCTCCACGCCGATGACGTGCGAGACGACGTCCCGCACCGACCACCCCGGGCACTCCGTTGGCCGGTTCCAGTCGCCCTCGGCGAGCGGTTTCACCAACTCGTTGATCGCTTCGATGGAATGGGTCCAGGCGTCGATGGCGGGCTGCAGACTGGGGTGGACGGTCACGTGATCCCTCGTGCGGTGCGTGCGTTCGGCGGCATGGTTACGGGGCAAGTGCTGTCTGGGTCTCAGCAGTTAAGTTACGCTGCGCACGGGCAGCACGGCAGAGGTTTCCCGGGCCGAGAGTGGTGGTACTGTGCGCGTCTCCCTGATCCAGCTCGCCGTGGACCCGGCGGAGCCGACGGCCGCCCGGCGGGAGCGCGCGGCCGGCCTCGTCCGCGCCCAGCGGGGCCGCGACCTGGTGGTCCTCCCCGAGCTCTGGACGATCGGCGCCTTCGCGTTCGACTCCTTCACCACCGGCTCCGAACCGCTCAACGGCCCTACGGCGACGGCGATGTCGGCCGCCGCGCGGGACGCCGGCGTCTGGCTGCACGCCGGCTCGATCCTCGAACGCGACCCGGACGGTGCGCTGTTCAACACCTCGCTCCTCTTCGCTCCCGACGGCACACTCGCCCGCACCTACCGCAAGATCCACCTCTTCGGCTTCGACCAGGGCGAGGCCGTCCTGCTGAGCGCGGGCCACGACATCGTCACCGCGCCCCTCCCGGAGACCGTGCTCGGCCTCGCCACCTGCTACGACCTCCGCTTCCCCGAACTCTTCCGGGCCCTGGTCGACGCCGGCGCCCAGACCCTCGTCATCCCGGCCGGCTGGCCCGAACGCCGCCGCGCCCACTGGACCCTGCTGGCCCGCGCCCGCGCGGTCGAGGACCAGGCGTACGTCCTGGCCTGCGGCACGGCGGGCACCCACGCGGGCGTGCCCCAGGCGGGCCACAGCCTCGTCGTCGACCCCTGGGGCGAGGTCCTGGCCGAGGCCGGCCCGGACGAGCAGATCCTCACCGCCGACCTGGACATGGCCCGGGTGGCGCGGACGCGCGAGGAGTTCCCGGCGCTGCGGAACCGGGTGCTGGGGCGCTGACGGGCGCGCCGGTCAGGCGCTCACGGCGTACAGGCCGCCGTGATCGACACTCCGTCCTCGTAGAGGTGGTGCCGGGTGATCCGGCCCCCTTCGACGGTGAGGCGGAGGGCGAACGGGCCGGCGAAGGTCTTCCCTGTCGCCCGGACCCGGCCCGACAGGCGGCCCAACAGGACGGCGTCGGTGCCGTCCACGAGGAATGTGTCCACGGAGGCCCACGCGTCCTCGGGCACGGTGTGCTCCTTCAACTCCGTGAACTGCGCCGCGCACTCGGCCGCGGTGGAGCGGGGACGGATCCACGGGACACCGGGGTTCTCGGCGAGCAGCCAGTCGACCTCGTCGGCGAAGAGGGCGACGAGCCGCTCGGTGTCCGCAGCGGCCCGGGCGGCGAGGAACTCCCGGACGACGGCCCGGGTGGCCTCGGCGGGACATGGGCTGCCGGCGGCTCCGGCGGTGGACGTGGCGGACATGAAACCCCCTCTGGAGCCGGCCGCAAGGCCGGAGCCCGGCGAGCCGTTCCCGCCGACGGCTCGATGTTGCCGGAGCCGGGCAGGGCGGTCGATTACGCCGGAGGTAAGCGGACGCCGACCGGCGGACCGCCGCCTCCGCACCACGAAGCACGGCCGTGACCGGGTCGTCGCAGCAGAATGCGGCCGTGTCCGCCGGCGACGACCGCCTAGGCTGCCACCACCATGCCCTTCGGCCGCGGCACTCAGGTGGGACCGGGTTCTCGGGCTTAGGCAAAGGCCCCCGTCGGGGGCGAGCCGCGCCATCCGGGGCCTCAAGCAGCGCTGCCGAGCAGGGCGCGCACCTCCGGCACCTCGCGGAACCGCTCCAGACGCGAGAGTACGACCTCGGTGCGCCGCGCCGTCCTGTCGCTGGCCAGGCTCGCGGACAGTGTCATGACCCGCTCCGCCGTCGCCGCCGCTTCCTCCGGCTCGTTGGCGTCGGTCAGGGCGACGGCCAGCCACGACAGGTAGAGCGCGAGTTCGCGCGTGTGCGTCGCGTCGTAGCGGCCGAGGACGTCCCGGAGCACCGGGACGGCTCGAAGCGGGCGACGCAGCTCCGTGTAGACGCGCGCTTCCATGACGCGCAGTTCCCCGGCGTCCACCCAGTAGAGGTAGCCGGGTTCGTCCTCCCCGCCATGGCCCGCCAGTGCTTCGCCCGCTTCGTTGACGGCCCTGATGGCCGCCTGGTCCTCCCCGGCCTTGGCATGCGCCCATGCCACACGGTCCAGGTAGAGGGCACGCGCCCGCGGCGGTGCTTCGTGGGCGTTCTCCAGGGCCGCGCGGGCCATGCCGAGCCCTTCCTGTACATCCCCCGTGTTCGTGCGCTGGTAGGCCAGCGAGCCCAGCAGGTTGCCCGCCAGCGTCGTGTCCTCCGCCGTATGCGCTGCCGACAACCCCAGTCGGTAGATCCGCTCGGCTTCCGCGTGCCGGCCGGCGTCACTCGCGATCCACCCGGCGATCTGTGCCAACTCCCCGATGACCCGCAGCAGGGACCGGCCTACGGCCTCCGTGTGGGTGCCTTCCCTGAACAGCCGTACGGCGGAGCCGAACTCGCGCAGTGCGGGACGCAGCAAGTCGCCCCCGGCGATCACGTCGTCGGCGAGCCTGAGCCCGTGGACGCGCCGCTGTAAGTCGGCAACGGCGGCCACCCCGACGCGTCGCCCCTCGCGAGCGCCGAGCGGGGCGAGCGGATCGCCCTCGGGCAAGTAGTCGGTCAGCGACGGCGGGGGCGGCTCAACGGTCTCGCGCGACGCCCGAAGCGCTTCCACGGGAACCCCAAGAGCCGCGGAGATAAACGGCAACCACTCGCGGGGCCTCCGCTTTCCCGTTTCCCACCTGCTGACTTCCTGCCGTCCGACCGGCTGCCCCTGAACATCGGCGACGCGGCACACCTCCCGCGCCAATCGCGCCTGACTCCATCCGCGTTGCTCACGAAATCGCCTGATGTTGGCCGCGACGCTTCCCGTCATGCCCCCAGTCTGGCCGACACCCGGCCTACACGGGGCCGCTGGTCGGCGCAGCCCTCCGGCAGGAGGATCACCGGCATGGCCAAGCGAGGAGATGCACCACCGGCCGCCCTGGAGCGCGCGCCGGCCGTGCCGCACCAGTGGTCCGCCCATGTATCCGACCCGGGACGAGTGCGGGATCTGCGACCGGTACCGCAGCGCCGTCAACGGTGCGATGGGGCGCGCCCAATGGGCCCGTGTCCAAGGCTTCCAGGACGAGGCCGACGCCGTTCGCCGCGAGGCCGCCGACTACCGCAAGGGGTGGAGAGAACACCTCGCGCAGGTCCCGCACAGGCCGGCGTGACGGCTCCGGGTTCCGTGCGGCGGTCGAGCCCCGGTGGATCGCCGACACCGCACAACGGCATGAGGACCCCCTTGTGCCCATGTAGCACCGACCCGAAAGGAGTACGTGTCCGTGAGCGAGGAGAAGCACGACAGCTGGGACCCGGACGAGAATCGTGACCAGGTCACCGACCCCGATACACAAGTCTCCCAGAACGGTAGCGTCTACAGCAGTCCGGCCGACGACGAGGAGCGCGAAGGGAAGTAGCGCATGATCCACGGCGAGCACCTGGCGAAAGACCTGCGACGTGACCACGGGTTCGTGCACATCGGGCGCACCAAGGACGGCAACGCCGTGATCATGCGCAAGGGCGACCGCTGGACCGTCGTGCCGCTCCGGTGGCTCACCGGTGACGCCGTGGCCACGATCAAGGCGCAGGCCGGGATCGGCCTCGTCTGACGGCCGCGCGCTCCCCGCGCCGCGGGCAGGGCCGTCCGCCCGGCCCCGTCAGGTGCCTGTGATCCCGCGTTCACAAGCGGATGGCACCCTTGAACCATGAACGCCGCTTCGCCCGCCCCCCGCCGCCCCCGTGTCCGCGCCCCCGAGCTCGTCGGTGCCGGTGGCTGGCTGAACACGGGAGGCGAGGAGCTCTCCCTGGCCGCGCTGCGCGGCCGGATCGTGATCCTGGACTTCTGGACGTTCTGCTGCGTGAACTGCCTGCACGTGTTGGACGAGCTCCGGGAGCTGGAGGAGAAGCACCGGGACACCACGGTGATCGTCGGGGTGCACTCGCCGAAGTTCGTGCACGAGGCCGAGCACCAGGCCGTCGTCGACGCCGTCGAGCGGTACGAGGTCCACCACCCCGTCCTGGACGACCCCGAGCTCGTCACCTGGAAGCAGTACGCCGTCCGGGCCTGGCCCACGCTCGTCGTCGTGGACCCCGAGGGGTACGTCGTGGCGCAGCACGCGGGCGAGGGGCACGCGCACGCCCTGGAGGCGCTGGTCAGCGAGCTGGAGGCGGAGCACGAGGCGAAGGGGACGCTGCGGCGCGGCGACACCCCGTACGTGGCTCCCGAGCCGGTCGCGGGGGAACTGCGGTTCCCGGGGAAGGCCCTGGCCCTGCCCGGGGGCGGCTACCTTGTCTCGGACACCACCCGGCACCAGCTCGTCGAGCTCGCCGCGGACGGCGAGACCGTCGTCCGGCGGATCGGGACGGGGGAGCGCGGGTTCGGTGACAGCCCGGCGCGGTTCAGCGAGCCGCAGGGGCTCGCGCTGCTGCCCGACGGGCGGGTGGCCGTCGCCGACACCGTCAACCACGCGCTGCGCGTCTACGACCCGGAGACCCACGAGGTCGGCACCCTGGCCGGTACCGGCCGCCAGTGGTGGCAGGGCGCGGCCACCGAGGGCCCCGCGCGCGAGGTCGCGCTGTCCTCGCCGTGGGACCTGGCCTGGTTCGCGGACCGGCTCTGGGTCGCCATGGCCGGCGTCCACCAGCTGTGGGCCTACGACCCGGCCGCCGGCACCGTCGGAGTCGCGGCCGGTACCACCAACGAGGGCCTGGTCGACGGGCCCGCCGCGGAGGCGTGGTTCGCCCAGCCGTCCGGGCTGGCCGCCGCCGAGGACCGGCTGTGGGTCGCCGACTCGGAGACGTCTGCGCTGCGTTACGTCGAGCGCGACGGGGACGGCTTCGCGGTCCGGACCGCCGTCGGCACCGGCCTGTTCGACTTCGGGCACCGGGACGGCGACGCGGCACAGGCCCTGTTCCAGCACCCGCTGGGCGTGACCGCGCTGCCCGACGGCTCGGTCGCCGTCTCCGACACCTACAACCACGCGCTGCGCCGCTACGATCCGGCGACCGGCCAGGTCACCACCCTGGCGACCGACCTGCGCGAGCCCTCCGACGCGGTCCTCGACGGCGACGACATCGTCGTCGTGGAGTCCGCCCGGCACCGGCTGACGCGGCTGCGGCTGCCGGAGGAGGCGGTACGGGTCGAGTCCGTCGCCCACCGCGCCCGGCGCGAGGCGACCGAGGTCGCGCCCGGCGAGCTGCTGCTCGACGTCGTCTTCCACGCGCCGGCCGGCCAGAAGCTGGACACCCGGTACGGGCCGTCCACGCGGCTGCTGGTCAGTGCCACCCCGCCGGAACTGCTCGCGGAGGGCGCCGGCGCGGGCAGCGACCTCGCCCGGCGCGTCGTCCTCGCGGACGGCGTCGGGGAGGGCGTGCTGCACGTCTCGGCGATGGCCGCGTCCTGCGACGACGACCCCGCCAACGAGTACCCCGCCTGCCATGTGCACCAGCAGGACTGGGGCGTTCCGGTCCGGATCGTCCCCGGCGGGGCGGACCGGCTGCCGCTGGTCCTGGCCGGGCTCGACACCGCCTGACCGTCGTCAGGGGGTCAGCGGACGAACCGGTGGTCCTCCTCGACCACCGGGGCCGCCGGCGGGGGCGGCTGCGTGCGGCGGCGCTTGAAGACGGCGACGTACGCGTTGAGGCCGATGAGACCGGCGGCCATGAGGATCAGGCCGGCGAGGGTGAGGTTGACGCCTTCGATGTGCCAGTCGACCGCGAAGGTCAGGATCGCTCCTGTCGCGATCAGGCCGATGCACCATCCCATGCCCATGGGGTGTCTCCTTCCGGGAGCGGTCGGCCGTTCATCGACGCGCCTACCCCCGGGTGGGGTGGGGATGTGCCCCCGGTCCCGCCCTTTCTCCCCCAGCTACCGCTGGGAGGTGCCCCCAGTTTCTTGCGGGGGCGAGCCCCCGCGCCCCCTGAAACCGCGCTCCGCGCGGTTGTCCTCAAACGCCGGACGGGCTGAAGTGTGCGCCCGGGCGCGAAATCAAGCCCGTCCGGCGTTTGAGGACGAGCGGCGAAGCCGCGAAAAAGGGGGTCTGGGGGCGCAGCCCCCAGGAATCGGCGAAGGGGCGGGACCGGGGCGCACCCTCACCCGCCCAGCGCAGCCGCCTCGCTCGCCACCCAGTACGACGTCCGCACCGAGTCGTCGATGCGCAGCTTCCCGCCCGGCAGCGCGGCCGGGACCTCACCGCCCTCCACCGGATCCCCGTTCGCCGCCTGGAGGCCGATGGACAACGCCTTGGCCTCGCGGGCCGTCCCGCCGTCGGGGGACGTGGGCCGGACGCCGGCGTACGCGGCCTTCCCGGGCGCCAGCCGGACCGGCTCCTTCGGCTTGCTGGCGGCGTCCATGTCGGCGGTCGCCTGGTCCTTGTCGAAGCGGAGGAAGGGGAAGCCGTAGGCGGTGCACTCCTTCTTCGCGGTGGCGACGAGGAGCAGCGCGCCGGCCGGCTTCTTCGCCGGCCGGGCCTCGACCTTGACGTCGGCCGGCGCGCAGGCGTCGCCCTTCTTGGCGCCCTTGCCCGCGCTGTCCTCGCCCGCGCCGCCGGGCGGCGCGTCGGAGGCCGTCGCCGCCGCCTGGTCGCTCTTGCCGTCCCCGTCGCCCTTGCCGCCGCCCCCACCCCCGCCGCAGGCGGTGAGGGTCAGGGCGGCCGCGGCGGTGAGGGCGACGGCGGTGGTCCGCAGGAGGCGGTGGGTCATGGGGTCCCCCGGGTGGGATGTCGGTGGTTCGGTGGTGCGCCGCCCAACCCGCCCGCGGGGACCGCCGGTTCGCGGCCAGGGCCCCGACGGGGTGTCAGCCCGCCAGGAAGGCGGTGAGCACCGAGGCGAGCAGATGCGGGTCGTCCGCGCCGCAGAGTTCGCGGGCGGAGTGCATGGAGAGGATAGCGATGCCTATGTCGACGGTGGCGATGCCGTGCCGGGCGGCGGTGATCGGGCCGATGGTGCTGCCGCAGGGGACGGAGTTGTTGGAGACGAAGTGCTGCCAGGGCACACCGGCCCGTTCGCACGCCTCCGTGAACGCGGCCCGCCCGCCGCCGTCCGTCGCGTAGCGCTGGTTGGCGTTGGTCTTCAGGATCGGGCCGCCGTTGGCGACGGGGTGGTGGCCGGGCTCGTGCCGTTCCGCGTAGTTGGGGTGCACGGCGTGGCCGGTGTCGGAGGAGAAGCAGATGGTGCCGGCGAAGGCGCGCGCCCGGTCCTCGTACGTCCCGCCGCGCGCGAACACCGAGCGCTCCAGGACGTTTCCGAGCAGCGGGCCCTCGGCGCCGGTGTCGGACTGGCTGCCGTTCTCCTCGTGGTCGAACGCGGCGAGGACGGGGATGCACGGCAGCGCCTCGGAGCTGACGGCGGCGGCCAGGGCGGCGGTGCCGGCATGTACGGAGACGAGGTTGTCCATCCGCGGCCCGGCGAGGAGTTCGCGGTCGCGGCCGAGGTACGCCGGGGGCTCGACGCTGTGCGTCATCAGGTCCCAGCCGGTGATCTCGTCGGCGCCGACGCCCGCTTCCTCGGCGACGAACCGGACGAGGTCGCCCTCGCGGACGTCGCCCAGGCCCCAGAGCGGCGTCATGTGCCGCTGCCGGTCCAGCGTCAGGCCCTCGTTGACGGTGCGGTCCAGGTGGATGGCGAGCTGCGGGACGCGCAGCAGCGCGCGGTCGACGTGGACGAGCCGGTGCTCGCCGCCGCGCAGGGTGAGCCGTCCGGAGAGGCCCAGGTCGCGGTCGAGCCAGGTGTTGAGCAGGGTGCCGCCGTAGATCTCGACGGCGATCTGGCGCCAGCCGTGCGCGCCGGTGTCGGGCCGCGGCTTGACGCGCAGGTTGGGGGAGTCGGTGTGCGCGCCGACGATGCGGAAGGGGGTGGCGGCCGTCGCGCCCTCGGGTACGTACCAGGCGATGAGCGCACCGCCGCGGATGACGAACTTGCCGCCCGCCGACGCGTCCCACGCGTCCGTCTCCGCGAGCTGCCGGAAACCCGCCTTCTCCAGCCGGGCCGCGGCGTTGGCCACCGCGTGGTACGGCGAGGGGCTCGCCGCCAGGAAGGACATGAGGTCGTCGGTATGGCCGCGGTCGAAGCGGTGCGCAGTGCTCATGGCCTCAGGATAAGGAGCGGGGCAAGGGGCGCGACGGGAACGCGCGGAGGCCCGCTCCGGCGTGGAGCGGGCCTCGTGCGTCAGGGGGTGGGGGGCTGTCAGAAGGCGGCCTCGTCCAGCTCCATCAGCGACTGGTCGACGTTCTCGGCGAGGGTGCGCTCGACCGAGACGCCGGGCAGGACGTTCGCGGCGAAGAACTTCGCGGCGGCGATCTTGCCGGTGTAGAACGCCTTGTCCTTGGCGGCGGCGGCCGGCAGCTTCTCGGCGGCGACGGCCGCGCCGCGGAGGAGCAGGTAGCCGACGACGACGTCACCGGAGGCCATCAGCAGGCGGGTGGTGTTGAGGCCGACCTTGTAGATGGACTTGACGTCCTTCTCGGTGGCGGCGAGGTCGGTCAGCATGGTGCCGACGATCGCCTCCAGCTCCCCGGCGGCCTTGGCGAGCTGCTCGCGGGCGGCGGCCAGCTCCTCGCCGCCGGCGGCCTCGGCGAGGAACTTCTTGATCTCCTCGGAGAGGGTGGTCAGCGCCTGGCCCTGGTCGCGGACGATCTTCCGGAAGAAGAAGTCCTGGCCCTGGATGGCGGTGGTGCCCTCGTAGAGGGTGTCGATCTTGGCGTCGCGGATGTACTGCTCGATCGGGTACTCCTGGAGGTACCCGGAGCCGCCGAACGTCTGGAGCGACTGCGCCAGCTGCTCGTAGGACTTCTCGGAGCCGTAGCCCTTGACGATCGGCAGCAGCAGGTCGTTGAGGCCGTTCAGCGCCTTGGTGTCCTCGCCCGCGGCCTCCTTGACCATGATCTCGTCCTGGACGGCGGCCGTGTAGAGGACGAGGGCGCGCATGCCCTCCGCGTACGCCTTCTGCGTCATCAGCGAGCGGCGCACGTCCGGGTGGTGCGTGATGGTGACCTTGGGGGCCTTCTTGTCGGTGAAGTTGGCCAGGTCGGGACCCTGCACGCGCTCCTTGGCGTACTCCAGGGCGTTGAGGTAGCCGGTGGAGAGGGTGGCGATGGCCTTCGTGCCGACCATCATCCGGGCGAACTCGATGATCATGAACATCTGGCGGATGCCGTCGTGCTTCTCGCCGATGAGCCAGCCCTTGGCGGGGTGCTTGTCGCCGAAGGTCATCTCGCAGGTGTTGGACGCCTTGAGGCCCATCTTGTGCTCGACGTTCGTGGCGTAGACGCCGTTGCGCGCGCCCAGCTCACCGGTCTCGAAGTCGAACTCGTACTTGGGCACGAGGAAGAGGGACAGGCCCTTGGTGCCCGGTCCGGCGCCCTCGGGACGGGCGAGGACGTAGTGGAGGATGTTGTCGGCCATGTCGTGCTCACCCGACGTGATGAACCGCTTCACGCCCGTGATGTGCCAGGAGCCGTCCTCCTGCTGGACGGCCTTGGTGCGGCCGGCGCCCACGTCCGAACCGGCGTCCGGCTCGGTGAGGACCATGGTCGAGCCCCACTGCTTCTCCACCGCGATCTTCGCGATGTGCTTCTGCTGCTCGGTGCCCTCCGCGAACAGCACGCCGGCGAAGGCCGGGCCGGAGGAGTACATCCAGACGGCCGGGTTGGAGCCGAGGATCGTCTCCGCGAAGCCCCAGAGGAGGCTGCGCGGCGCGACCGTGCCGCCGATCTCCTCCGGGATGCCCAGGCGCCACCACTCGGCGTCCATGTACGCCTGGTAGCTCTTCTTGAAGGTGTCCGGGATGGGCGCGGTGTTGGTCTCGGGGTCGAAGACCGGCGGGTTCCGGTCGGTGTCGGCGTAGGACGCGGCCAGCTCGTTCTCCGAGAGGCGGGCGATCTCCGACAGGATGTCCTTGGCGGTCTCGACGTCCATCTCCGCGAACGGGCCGGTGCCGTACAGCTTGTCGCGGCCGAGCACCTCGAAGAGGTTGAACTCGATGTCGCGGAGATTCGACTTGTAGTGGCCCATGACAACGGCTCCGTAAGGGGTGACGGGAGGGCGTTCCTCGTGCTTACCGAGTGCGTACCGATCGGTAATCTGCATGATGCTACCCACCGGTAATAAGAAGCAACCCCTGTTGGGCCAACTGTGACTGGTTACGCTTTGGCCCATGTACGGCTACGACCAGAACGTGGGACAACAGGGCTACGCGCCGCCGCAGCAGCCCGGCGGCTACGGCGAGCAGCCGCTCTACCCCGAGCCGTCCCCGCCGTCGCTCGCCGACGCGGTACGGGCCTTCACCACCGGCTCGATGTCCGCCGAGGACTTCCAGGTCATCTTCGCCAACTCCAAGGTCTACTGCCCCCGCGGCGACAACCCCGGCTTCCTCGCGCTGCACAACACCCAGCACCCGGTGATCCCGATGTTCACCTCGCTGAAGGAGCTGCGGCGCTACGCGGGCAAGGAGTCGAAGTACTTCGTCATCACGGGGGCGGAGGTGATCGACCTGCTGCCGACGGGGTACGGGTTCGTCCTCGACATGGAGGGGGACCACCGGATGGTGTTCGACGCGAAGGCGGTCGAGCAGATGGTGGACTTCGCGATGCGGCGGATGTACGGGTGAGGGGGGTGCCCCGGACCCGCCCCTTCGCCGTTTCCTGGGGCTGCGCCCCAGACCCCCTTTTTCGCGGCTTCGCCGCTCGTCCTCAAGCGCCGGACGGGCTGGTCTTCAGCCCGTCCGGCGTTTGAGGACAACCGCGCGGAGCGCGGTTTCAGGGGGTGCGGGGGCTTGCCCCCGCAGGAAACGGTGAATGGGGGTGCCCCCTCTGGGGGAGGGACCGGGGCACCCCTACCCGGCGGTCGCCCGCCGGTACAGCCGCTCCACCGCGTCCCCGAAGTACGAGCTGTACGACGTCTCATCGTCCCCACCCTCGTCCTTCCCCCCGAGCACACCCACCACCGTCCCCAGCCCCGACCCCGCGTCCACATCCGTGAGCAGCGGACTCCCACTCGTCCCCCCGGGCAGCCCCGCGCAGTCGAACCGCAGCTGCGAAGCGCTCTCCCGCCGCACCACGCTCTGGCAGGCCAGCGGCCGCTCGGCGTCCCCGGGGTAGCCGAGGACCCGGGCCGGGCGGTCCGCCGTCGGACGGAAGGCGATGCGTTCGGCGCCCGTGACGTCCTCCACCCGCGCGTCGGTGCCGACTTGACGCACTCGCAGGAACGCGACGTCGTGGTCCTCGTCCCGGCCGGTCATCCACTCGGGGTCGACGTCGATCGAGGTCGGCACCCAGACGCCGTAGGGCGCCTCGCCGTCGTGGTAGCCGGGGGCGAACGCGATGTCGGTGTGGAAGCCGTCGGTGTACACGCAGTGCGCGGCGGTGACCAGCAGGTCCCGCTGCCGGCTGTGGACGACGCTCGCAGTGCAGCCGTGGCCGGGCTCGTCCTGCTCGGTGGAGAAGAGCGGGCCGATGGCGGGCGAGGGCTCCCGGGGGGTCGCCTCCAGGGGCCGGGAGGGCGGCAGGGGCTCGACGCGCCGCGCCCCCCGGTCCGCCGCCCGCGCCGCGGGACGCCCCGACGCGCCCGATTCGATCCGTACCGCCGAGGCCATGGCGTCCGCGGCCGCGTCGCCCACGCCCTCCGGCTCCGCGTAGTGCCCCGAGGGCTCGCCCGCGGCCAGCGGCCCGTCGGTGGCCGCGCCGCGGGTCGCCACCAGGACGCCCAGCAGGGCCAGGGCCAGCACGCCGGCGAAGAGGAATGTGTACCCGGCCTTGCCGGGGCCGGGACGTGGTCCGGGACGGGCGGATCTGGCACGCATTGATCAAGTGTCCCAGGAGACCGGCCGGGAACACCCGCTCCTTGCAGGTTGTTCACTCTTCAACTAAATTGGAGGCAACCCGGGGGACGGAACGTCCGAAGGAGGGCGACATGCCTGCTGTAACTGCGGAGAACCCGCTGACCCTGCCGCGCGTGACCGCACCCGTGGGCCCGGCGGCCCGCCCGGTGCTGGCGGTGTCCACCGCGCCCGCCGGCTTCGAGGGCGAGGGCTTCCCGGTCCGCCGGGCCTTCGCCGGCATCGACTACCGGCACCTCGACCCGTTCATCATGATGGATCAGATGGGCGAGGTGGACTACGCGGCCGGGGAGCCGAAGGGCACCCCCTGGCACCCGCACCGCGGCTTCGAGACCGTCACGTACATCATCGACGGCACCTTCGTGCACCAGGACTCGCACGGCGGCGGTGGCGTGATCACCGACGGCGACACCCAGTGGATGACCGCCGGCTCCGGGCTGCTGCACATCGAGACGCCGCCCGAGGAACTGGTCGTCTCCGGCGGGCTGTTCCACGGCCTCCAGCTGTGGGTCAACCTGCCGGCCAGGGACAAGATGATCGCGCCCAAGTACCAGGACATCCGCGGCGGCAACGTCAAGCTGCTCGCCTCGGAGGACGGCGGCGCGCTGGTCCGGCTGATCGCCGGGGACGTCGCGGGCCACAGCGGCCCGGGCGCCACGCACACCCCGATAACGATGATCCACGCCTCGCTCACCCCGGGCGCCCGCCTGGTGCTGCCCTGGCGGCCCGACTTCAACGCGCTGGCCTACGGGCTGGCCGGGCACGGCACGGCCGGCACCGAGCGGCGGCCGTTCCGCAGCGGGCAGGCGGTGGTCTTCGGGGCCGGGGACGCGCTGGTGGTCCAGGCCGGGGACGCCCAGGACTCGCGCAGCGAGCGGTTCGAGGTCGTCCTGCTCGGCGGGCTGCCGCTGCGCGAGCCGATGATGCACTACGGCCCGTTCGTCATGAACACCCACGCCGAACTCGCCCAGGCCTTCGACGACTTCAAGGCCGGACGGCTGGGGACGATCCCGGCGTCCTGACCGCGCCGCCGCGCCCACCGACGACCGGTCCATTCATCCGGTGAATCACTCCAACGAGTGAAGGTGGTCGGCGTTCCCCTCGCCCGGCGCGGGGGAAGTAATCGGGCCCGCCCCTCCCGCGCGGGCCCGGCCCCTCCGGGCCCACCGGAAGGGGCGCCCCGGACGCGGTGGGGGCTCACCCGGTTCAGGGGGTGAGCCCCCACCGCCCCGCGCTCCGGCGTCTCAGGTGATCGCCGCCAGCTCGTCCGGCGACGGCCGCCCCGCCTCGTACAGCTCGAACCAGATGTTCTTGCCCTCGCCCTGCGGGTCCACCCCCCAGGCCCCGGCGAGCAACTCCATCAGCACCAGCCCGCGCCCCGACGAGGCCATCTCGCCGGGGTGGCGCCGGTGCGGCAGCTCGTCGCTGGTGTCCGCGACCTCCACCCGCACCCGCCGGCGCCCCCGCTCCCCGGCCACGGAGGCCCTCAGCAGCGCGTCCCCGTCCGTGTGCACCAGCACGTTGGTGAGCATCTCGGAGACCATGAGCACCGCCGAGTCGGTCTGGTCCGCGTCCGGCCAGTCGTGCATCAGGTCCCGCACCTGCTGCCGGGCCTCCGCGATGCGCTCCGGCTCGGCCTGGGCGATGCTCATCACCGTCCGCCGCGGCGGCAGCTCCCCGGCCCGCGCGGCGGCGGAGGCCGGCGGCTCGCGGCGGAGCAGCAGCAGCGCGATGTCGTCCTCCCGCCGGTCCACCAGCGGGCCGGTCGTGTAGTGCGAGGACGGGCCGTGGACGGCCTGGACGAGGGCGTCCGCCAGTGTCTCCAGGAACTCCGGGTCGTCCGCCGCCCGCTCGGCCTCGATCACCTCCCGCAGCCGCGACCAGCCGGTCTCCAGGTCGTGCCCGCCGGTCTCGATCAGGCCGTCGGTGCAGACCAGCATCGTCTCGCCGGGTTCCAGGAGCAGCCGGGTGGTCGGGTAGTCGGTGTCCGGGTCGATGCCCAGCGGCAGCCCGCCGGCCGTGGCGCGCACCAGCATCGTGCCGTCGCCCATCCGGATCGCCGGGTCCGGATGGCCGGCCCGGGCGATGACCAGCAGCCCGGTCGCCGGGTCCACCTCGATGTAGAGGCAGGTGGCGAAGCGCGGGTCCTGGGGGACGCCGTCGTCGACGCCGGACAGGCCGCTCTCGTTGATGCCGGACAGGAAGCGGGAGGCGCGGGAGAGGACGGCGTCCGGGTGGTGCCCCTCGGAGGCGTAGGCGCGCAGCGCGATCCGCAGCTGGCCCATCAGTCCGGCGGCGCGGACGTCGTGCCCCTGGACGTCCCCGATGACCAGCGCGAGCCGGCCGGAGGGCAGCGGGATCATGTCGTACCAGTCGCCGCCCACCTCCAGGCCGCCGCCGGTCGGCACATAGCGGGCCGCCACGGTCATCCCGGGGATGTCCGGCTGGACGGTCGGCATCATCGAGCGCTGGAGGCCGGCGGAGAGTTCCTTCTCCGACTCGTGAACGCTCGCCCTGCTCAGCGCCTGGGCCAGCATCCGGGCGACCGTGGTGAGGACCGACCGCTCGTCCGGGGTGAAGGCCACCGGCACGCTGAAGCCGGCCATCCAGGCGCCGATCGTCCGCCCGGCGTTGATCAGCGGCAGGAAGGCCCAGGACTTCCGGCCGAACCGGGCCACCAGCGGCCAGACCTTCGGGAAGCGGCGGGCGTACTCCTCGGGGGAGGGGATGTAGATCGCCCGGCCGGTGCGGACGACCTCGGGCGCCGGGTGGTTGCCGTCCAGCGGTATCTCCAGGAACGCCGAGACGTCCTCCAGCGCGTAACCGTGGTGGCCGATCAGCGTCACCCGGCCGCCGTCGGTGCCGAAGACCGCCAGCGCCGACGGCTCGAAGCCCGGCATCGACAGGCCCGCCGCCACCCGCAGCACCTCGGCGGTGGACCGGGCCTCGGCCAGCGCCCGGCCCGCGTCCAGCAGGAACGCCTCCCGGTTGCGGCGCCAGTCGCCGGTGACGGTCGTCCGGGCGGGCGAGGTGCCGGGGTGCGGCTCCGGGACCTCCTCCAGGATGCCGACGAGCGACTGGGGGCCGCCGCGGGCCGGCTGGCGGGTCCGGGCGCGGACCGTCCGGCGGACCCGTCCGGTCTCGTCCACCACCCGGATGCGGGCCTCGGCGAGCGCGTCCTCCGCGACGGCCACGCTGATCACGCCCTGGAACTCCACCCAGTCCACCGCGTGGAACCGGGCGCGCGCGGCCGACTCCGACAGCTCCGTCCGTACGGCGGGCAGCCCCAGCAGCCGGGCCGCCTCGGCGTCGAAGGTGACGCGTCCCGTGGCCCCGTCCCAGTGCCACAGGCCGGTCGCGACGGCGGCCAGCACGTCCTCGGTGCGCATTGCCCCACTTTATGCGGGTTCGCTCGGTGCAGACCACCGATGGCGGGTGGGGCAGTACCCTTGCTCAGTGCTGTATGCACGCTAACCCAGTGCGGCGAGCCAGTGCAGCGCGCCCCTCGAACCACGCCTTCGACCACGACTTGGATGAACGATGCATCGTTACCGGTCCCACACCTGCGGCGAGCTCCGTGCGGCTGACGTCGACACCGACGTGCGGCTGAGTGGCTGGCTGCACAATCGGCGCGACCTGGGCGGCATCCTCTTCATCGATCTCCGCGACCACCACGGTCTCGTGCAGCTCGTCGCCCGTCCCGGCACCCCCGCCAACGAGGCCCTGGGCCGGCTCACCAAGGAGACCGTCGTCCGCGTCGACGGTCGCGTCATGAGCCGCGGCGCCGAGAACGTCAACCCCGACCTGCCCACCGGCGAGATCGAGGTCGAGGTCACCGAGGTCGAGGTGCTCGGCGCCGCCGAGCCCCTGCCCTTCACGATCAACACTGAGGACGGCGTCAACGAGGAGCGCCGCCTGGAGTACCGCTTCCTCGACCTGCGCCGCGAGCGCATGCACCGCAACATCATGCTGCGCGGCGCGGTCATCCGCGCCATCCGCGAGAAGATGACCGCGCAGGGCTTCAACGAGCTGGCCACCCCGATCCTGTCCGCCACCTCCCCCGAGGGCGCGCGCGACTTCCTGGTGCCGTCCCGCCTGCACGCCGGCAAGTTCTACGCCCTGCCGCAGGCGCCGCAGCAGTTCAAGCAGCTGCTGATGATCGCGGGCTTCGACCGCTACTTCCAGATCGCGCCCTGCTTCCGCGACGAGGACGCCCGCGCCGACCGCTCGCCGGGCGAGTTCTACCAGCTCGACATGGAGATGTCCTTCGTCGAGCAGGAGGACGTCTTCCAGGTGATCGAGAAGGTCATGACCGAGCTCTTCGAGGAGTTCGGCAACGGCCGCCACGTCACCTCGCCGTTCCCGCGCATCCCGTTCCGCGAGGCGATGCTCAAGTACGGCTCCGACAAGCCGGACCTGCGCGCCAAGCTGGAACTGGTGGACATCTCCGACGTCTTCGAGGGCTCGGAGTTCAAGGCGTTCGCCGGCAAGCACGTGCGCGCCCTCGCGGTGCCGTCCGTGCAGGACCAGCCGCGCAAGTTCTTCGACGGCCTGGGCGAGTTCGCCGTCGAGCAGGGTGCCAAGGGCCTGGCCTGGGTCCGCGTCGGCGAGGACGGGACGCTGTCCGGCCCGATCGCCAAGTTCCTCACCGAGGAGAACGTCAAGGTCCTCACCGAGCGGCTGGGCCTGGCCGCCGGCCACGCCGTCTTCTTCGGCGCCGGCGAGTTCGACGAGGTCAGCAAGATCATGGGCGCGGTCCGCGTCGAGGCCGCCAAGCGCGCCGGCCAGTTCGAGGAGAACGTCTTCCGGTTCTGCTGGATCGTCGACTTCCCGATGTTCGAGAAGGACGAGGAGACCGGGAAGATCGAGTTCTCCCACAACCCGTTCTCCATGCCCCAGGGCGGCCTCGAGGCCCTGGAGACGATGGACCCGCTGGACATCCTCGCCTGGCAGTACGACATCGTCTGCAACGGCGTCGAGCTGTCCTCCGGCGCGATCCGGAACCACGAGCCCGAGGTCATGTACAAGGCGTTCGGGATCGCCGGCTACTCGCAGGAGGAGGTCGAGCGCGAGTTCGGCGGCATGCTCCGCGCGTTCAAGTTCGGCGCCCCGCCGCACGGCGGCATCGCCCCGGGCGTCGACCGCATCGTGATGCTGCTGGCCGACGAGCCCAACATCCGCGAGACCATCGCCTTCCCGCTCAACGGCAACGCCCAGGACCTGCTGATGGGCGCCCCGAGCGAGGTCGACGAGGCCCGGCTGAAGGAGCTGCACCTGTCGCTGCGCAAGCCGCCGACGGTGAAGTAACCGCAGGACGACCCGAGGGGCCCGGCGCCGATGTGCCGGGCCCTTCCGCGTTCCTTCCGGTACCGCCGCACCGGTGGCCGGGGCGGCCCCCACCCCCGTGGGGAGCCGTCGGCCGGCTCACACCAGCGCACCCAGGTCCGGCAGCGGTTCCGGCGGACAGCAGCCGGCCGCGGCGTGCACCGCACGCCCCAGCCGCCGCGGGGTGACCCGGTGCATCGGGAGGACGGTCCGCGCGCCGTACTCCCACACCGCCATCAGCTCCGCGTCGCCGAGCCCGTCGGCCACCACCAGCAGCGGGGCCCAGCTCCCGGCGCTGCGCCGGCGCAGCTCGCCAGCGGCGTCGCGGTCGTGCCGTCCGAGCAGCAGGATCTGCACCGCCGCGCCGTTCCTCACCACCCGGAGGCCGGGCAGGGTCCGCAGGCCGCGGACCAGGCGGGCGCGGCCCACCTCGTCGGTCGCGTGCACGCTCACGGTGATTCGGTCATCCAACACTGGTCCGGTCTTCCTTCGGTCTCCCCCACCACCAACACCGGACAGCCTGGCGCGCCCCGCTCAACGAACGATTGCCGAACGATCAACGCGCGTCGCGCGGGTACGGCACAGGGCCGGAACGTGCGGTTCCGGGCCCTGTGCGTACGGGGTCGGGGTGCCTCAGGCCGCCTCGTCGCCCCCGCCGAAGCGCTCGCGGTAGGACTCCAGGTCCTCCTCCGTGATCTTCGCGAAGAGCACCGGCGGCACGGTGAACGGCGTACCGGCCGGGACGGACGACAGCGAGCACGCCTCGTCCTGCGTCACCCAGGTCCGCTCGTCCCCGGTGAGGGCGAACGCCGAGCGCATCGCGGCGGCCGTCGCCGGGATGAACGGCTCGGAGACCACCGAGTAGAGGTGGATCAGGTTCATCGCCGTGCGCAGCGTCAGCGCCGCCGCGTCCGGGTCGGTCTTGATCTCCAGCCAGGGGGCCTTGGTCTCCAGGTAGGAGTTGCCCGCGCTCCACAGGGCGCGCAGCGCCTGCGCCGCCTTGCGGAACTGCATCTCCTCCATGTGCCCCTCGTACTCGGCGAGCAGCCGCGCGACCTCCCGGCCCAGCTCCGTCTCGGCCGCGCCCGCCTCGCTGCCGGCCGGCACCTCGTCGCCGAACCGCTTGCGGGAGAAGGACAGGACGCGGTTGACGAAGTTGCCCAGCACGTCGGCGAGGTCCTTGTTGACCGTCGCGGAGAACAGCTCCCAGCTGAACGAGGTGTCGTCCGACTCGGGGGCGTTGGCCATCATGAAGTAGCGCCAGTAGTCGGCCGGCAGGATCTCCAGCGCGTCGTGCGTGAAGACGCCGCGCCGCTGCGAGGTGGAGAACTTGCCGCCGTAGTAGTTCAGCCAGTTGAAGGCCTTGACGTAGTCGACCCGCTTCCACGGCTCACGGGTGCCGATCTCCGTCGCCGGGAACATCACCGTGTGGAACGGGACGTTGTCCTTGCCCATGAACTGCGTGTAGCGGACGTCCGACGCCTCGTACCACCACGACTTCCAGTCGCGCTCGTCCGGCCGCTCGTCCGCCCACTCCTTGGTGGCGCCGATGTACTCGACCGGGGCGTCGAACCAGACGTAGAAGACCTTGCCCTCGGCCGCCAGCTCCGGCCAGGTGTCGGCCGGGACCGGAACGCCCCAGTCCAGGTCGCGGGTGATGGCCCGGTCGTGCAGGCCCTCGGTCAGCCACTTGCGGGCGATCGACGAGGCGAGGACCGGCCAGTCCTTGCCGTGCTCGTCGATCCACGCCTCGACCTCGCCCTGGAGCTTGGACTGCAGCAGGAACAGGTGCTTGGTCTCCCGCACCTCCAGGTCGCTGCTGCCGCTGATCGCCGAACGGGCGTCGATCAGGTCCGTGGGGTCCAGCACGCGCGTGCAGTTCTCGCACTGGTCGCCGCGCGCCTTGTCGTAGCCGCAGTGCGGGCAGGTGCCCACGATGTAGCGGTCGGGCAGGAAGCGCTCGTCCGCCAGCGAGTACACCTGGCGGATCGCGCGCTCCTCGATGAACCCGTTCTTCTTCAGCTGCCGCGCGAAGTGCTGGGTGATCTCGCGGTTCTGCGCGGACGAGCTGCGGCCGAAGTGGTCGAAGGAGAGGCCGAAGCCGTCGTAGATCGCCTTCTGCGCGTCGTGCTGCTGGGCGCAGTACGCGTCCACCGGCAGGCCGGCCTCCTTGGCGGCCAGTTCGGCCGGGGTGCCGTGCTCGTCGGTGGCGCAGATGTAGAGCGTCTCGCGCCCGGTCTGCCGCAGGTAGCGCGCGTACACGTCCGCAGGGAGCATGGACCCCACCATGTTGCCCAGGTGCTTGATCCCGTTGATGTACGGAAGGGCGCTGGTGATGAGGTGTCGAGCCATGCCGGCTGCTCCCTGGTCGGTGCTCGGGTACGGAGCCTGTGACCCTGTGTCCACAGGCACCTTTAGCGTATCCGAGTACCAGGCGGCGGCAGCGCGGCGTTCATGACGGCCCTGTGTCGGGCGCGCGGCCGGGCCGCGGCGCCCCGGGGCCGGGGCGGAGGGCGTCGCGCGGGCTCACCGACTCCGCCCGCGCTCCCCGGCGTTGCCGCCCGCGTCCGCCCCGCCGCCGGTCCGTCCGCCGGCTCGTTCGGGGGCCCGTCCGCCGTTCGCCGCACCGGCCTGGGGCCGGATCCGGACCTGGGCCTCCGCCTCGGCGTCGGACGGGAACCGGATGGCCGACGGCGGACAGGACCACTCGATCCCACCGCGCGGCGGCCGTAGCTGAACGTAACCGGCGTGGGTGTCCATGACCTGCCCGAGCCGACCGGTGCGGGTGTCGACGACGTAGCTGCCGAGGGGGAATTCATCGTTCACATTCCTACGATGCCCACTTCAGCGGCTTCTGATCGGCGAGAGGCGGAGTACGGAGGGTGATCTGTCGGGGCGCCGTGCTTACGCGGTGCGACCGGCGGCGCGGTTACTCTGTGTCGCCCCAATTGCCGGATTCCCTACGCCGGGAGCCGTCCCCGTCCGGCGGGGACGGCTCCCGGCGCGGGACCGGCGGGGGTCAGCGGGTGCGCTGTTTGATCACCCGGGCCGCGCGGGCCTCCTCCAGCCAGCCGGGGAAGCCGGCCGTCAGCTCCTCGTAGAGCAGGTCGTCGGCGAGGCCCTTGGGGTCGCGGCCCGCGTGGAAGAAGCCCGCGTTGTCCACCGCGCGGCGCTCCGGCACGGGCAGCGCGTCCAGCTTGCGCAGGAAGTCGAAGCCCTTGCCCTCGGGGTCGCCGAAGGCCACGAACTGCCAGTAGATCGGCAGCTTCGCGGCCTCGCAGAGGGCCTTCTCTGCGGCGGACTTGCTGTAGGGGCCACCGTCCGTCTGGAAGACGACGAACGCCGGGTCGGTGGCGCCGGACTTCTTGTAGTGCTTGATCACTTCCCGCATGGCGAGGTGGTAGTTGGTGCGGCCCATGTGCCCGAGGGAGGAGTGCAGTTCCTGGATGCGGCCCGCGTAGTCGGTGAGGTCGAGCTCGGCGACGCCGTCGACCTCGGTGGAGAAGAAGACGACGGGGACGGTCCCGTCGTCGTCCAGGTGCGCGGACAGGCCGAGCACCTGCTCGGCGAGGCGCTGGACGCTGCCGTCCTTGTAGTACTCGCGCATCGAGCCGGAGCGGTCGAGGACGAGGTAGACGGCGGCCCGCTGCCCGGCGAGGCCGCGTTTGCGCAGCGAGACGCCCGCCGATTTGTAGAGGCTGACCAGGCCGGGGGCGGAGTCCCTGACCTTCTCCAGGCTGATGGCGGAACCGCGCTCGCCGGCGGACTCCGTGGCGGGGGGCGTGGCGGGGCCCGGGACGGCGGCCGGGGCGGCGGTCGGCGCCGCCACCGCGGCCGGGGCCACGGCCGCCGCCGCCATCGCCGGCGACGGCTCCGGCTCGGGTCCCGGCGCCGGCTCGGGCACCGGGTTGGGGTCCGGGGTGGGGACGGGCTCCGGCTGCGGTACGGGCTTGGGCTCGGGCATCGGCGTCGGGGCGGGCTCCGGGTCCGGCACCGGGTCGGGGCGCGGGCCCGGGGTGGGCGGGCCGGGGACGGGGTGCAGCGGACCGGGGTCGGGGACCCGGTCGGTGGTGGTCTGGGCGGGGACGGACGCCGGGGCGGCGACCGCGTCCGCCACCGGTGCGGGGGCGGTGCTCTGCTGGGGGAGGCCGGGCCTTCCGTCGTCACCCGGCTTCGACCGGCCGAACGCGTTCCGCAGCAGGCTGCGAATTCCCATGAGGAGAAATCCTTACCTTTGTCTGGAATGTACCTACTGTGCGACTCCGGTAAGGCTAGCTCTAACGCCTCGTCAGTAACGTGCTCCTCGCTGGTCCCGTTTGCACCGGGCCCGGATCCGGGGCCGGGCTGTCCCCTCCTGCACCGGGCCCGATTCAGCCACCGGAGCGCTGCCCCTTCGCCTACCCCGGATCCGGGATCCAATCGCCGTGCGCCCCGACCGGCACCCGCACCGGCAGGTGCACCCGGGCGACCGGCCCCGCCGCCATGTCCCGGGCGGCCAGCACCAGCAGATCGGTGGCCCCGCGCTCCGGGTCGAAGGCGTAGGCCAGCACCCACCCGTCGTCCTCCGCCGCCCCGGGCGCCGCCGGTACGAACACCCCCTCGCCGACGTCGCCGCCCGCCGGCACGGGATATTCGTCGCAGGTCCCGCGCACCAGGTCGTACTTGAGCAGCCCGACGCCGAACCCGGCCCGGTCCTCGCCCAGCGGCTCGCGCACCGCGTACCCGTAGCGGTGCTCCCGGGTCGGCCGGCGCGGGTCGATCCGCGGGAACTCCACCGCGCGGTCGTCCAGCCGGAGCCGCCGGACGGTCCGCGCGGCCGGGTCCACGGTCCACCGCTCCAGGTGGGCGGGCTGTTTGTCCAGCCCCTTGCGGGTCCCGTCGAACAGCCGCTCGTAGCGGGCCAGATGGACGGTGATCAGCCCGTCCCGCTCATAGGCGTTCATGGTGTGGTAGACGAAGCACGGCTCCAGTTCCAGCCAGCGGACGTCCCGCGCGGTCCCCTCCCGGGGCAGCACCCCGAGCCGGGCCGGGCGGTCGGGGTCCCAGCCGAAGGCGGCCACCGACAGGCCGGGGCCGAGGGTGAAGGCGACCGGCAGGTCGTAGAGCAGTACGTGGTGCTCGGTGAGCGAGAAGTCGTGCATCATCGGCCGGCCCGTCACCGGCACCTCGACGTGCCGGCGGATCCGGCCGTCCGTCCCGGCGACCAGGTACTGGACGTACGGCCAGGCCGGGCAGTACGCGACGGCGTGCAGTTCGCCGGTGGCCGGGTCGAGGACGGTGTGCGCGGCCAGCCCGCCGGGCAGCGTCCCGTGGAAGTCGAAGGGACCCACCGTCTCCAGCTCGGAGTCCAGCTCGTAGGGGAGCGCCCCGCCCTCGACCAGGGTCAGCAGGTGCCCGGCGAACCGGCGGACGTGAGTGTTGGGCGCGAAGTCCACCAGGTGCCGGGGGCCGTGCAGCACCTTCTCGCCCAGCCGCCGGGCCACCGCGTCGGAGCGCACCCAGCGGTTGCGGTACCAGGCGGCCCGCCCGTCCCGGAGCCGGACGCCGTGCACCATGCCCTCCCCGGAGAACCAGTGGTGGGAGGCCGGATCGTCCACCTGCAACGGGTTCGGCCCATTACGCAGGTAGCGGCCGCGGAGCGCGTCCGGCAACCGTCCGGTCACCGGGAGGTCGAGGGCCGTGATCTCCTCGCGCACCGGCTCGAACAAGCCACTGAGCCAGGGGTTCGCCCCCGAGGTGACCGCCCTGGCGGCGTCGTTCGGCATGCCCTCCACCTCCACCGGTGTCCCGGCCCGCCCCCGCGGAACCTTTCTCCACCATCCGGCGGAAGGCCGCGTTCGGCCAGACCGCGCCAGGTGTTCGGGGCTGTTCGGGCGTCCCCTCCCTTACGGGAACCCCCGGATAAGCCGGGGAGTCGGACAGGAAACGGGCAGGGCAAGGGCCGAGGAAGAAAAGGAGGCAGGGCAACCCTGCCGGGCCTTTCTCGCCTCTTACCCGGTGAACCGGCGGAACCGAACGTGAGTACCACGGGAACCGGAGGCAGGGAGTGAGCACCGCATGGGCCTGACCAGCAGGTCGCTGATGTACACGGTGGCGTTCGCCGCCGTGTTGTGTGTGGCTCTCATGGTGTGGATCTGGCCGCGGCTCTCCGGGCGGGGACCGCTGCCCGTCCTCGGCCGGCTCGGCGCCATCCTGCTCACGCAACTGTCGATCATGGCCGCGGTGCTGCTGGTGGTCAATTCCAGCGTCGGCTTCTTCGGGACCTGGAACCAGCTGCTGGGCCGCGTCGACAAGGCCCCCGTCAACGTGACGCAGATGAACAGCGGGACCGGCCCCCGCGCCTCGGTCAGCGAGACGAAGGACGGCCTGATCCAGCCCACCGGCGGCGAGCGGGTCGAGAAGTTCGCCGGCTACCCCAAGGGCCCCGAGGACAAGGTGGGCGCCGTCCGCTCGGTCCGCGTCATCGGCAAGCGGACCCTGGCCGTCAACTCGGCGTACATCTACCTGCCTCCCGAGTACTTCCAGAAGCAGTACGAGCGCGCCCGCTTCCCCGTCATGGTCGTCGTCAGCGGCTACCCGGGCGGCCGGGTCAGCCTCGCCCGCAACCTCCAGGTCCCGCTGAACGCGGCCCGCCTCCTGGAGGAGAAGAAGATGGCCCCTACGGTCATCGTGATGATGAGCCCGACCATCGCCCAGCCCCGCGACACCGAGTGCGTCGACGTGCCGGACGGCCCGCAGGCCGAGACCTTCCTCACCAAGGACCTCCCGGACGCTCTGCGCAGCACCTACCGGGTCGGTCAGGACGCCACCGCCTGGGGCATCATGGGCTACTCCACCGGCGGCACCTGCGCCCTCCAGCTCGCCATGCGTGCCCCTGACGTCTATCCGGTGGCCGCCTCCCTCTCCGGGGACCTCTCGGTCAAGAACGACATCGCGACGGGCGACCTCTTCGGCGGCGGCGAGAAGGGCAAGCAGCGCAAGCGCGAGCACGACCTGATGTGGCGCCTCCGCAACCTCCCGACCCCGCCCGTCTCCCTGCTCCTCGCGACCAGCCGCAAGGGCGAGAAGAACTTCCACGACACCGAGGAGTTCCTGCGCCTGGCCGCCGAGAAGAAGCTCCGCACGGCGTCGATCGTGCTGCCCGAGGGGAGCCACCAGTTCTCCACCTGGCGCCGGGAGATCGGGCCGGTGATGGAGTGGATGAGCAAGGAGCTCACGTTCCCGCAGGACACGGAGGGCGGGAAGAAGCCGGGCGAGGAGAAGAAGCAGGACGAGAAGAAGCAGGACGAGAAGGGGAAGGACGAGAAGGGGAAGGAGGGCGACGGCAAGGCCGGTGGCGAGGACGCCGAGGTGAAGGTCGACGGCAAGGACGGCGAGGTGAAGGGCGCCGGGAACGCCGACGACGGCAAGGCCGACGGAGACGCCGACCCCAAGCGGCAGGGCGACGGGGAGGACGAGCGGGGCTGACGCCCGTCCTCGCCGCCACTACGGCGTACCCCGCGCCGTCCCTTCCCCGGACCGCCCGCGCGCCGCGAGCCTCAGCGAGCCGGCGGTCCGCCCGGCAGCTGCTGGGCGAGCCAGGCGAACGCTTCCGGATAGAGCGCCGACCAGGTCCGGTAGTTGTGGCCCCCCTTGTCGAGCAGCATCGTCTTGAGCCGCACCCGGCTGCTCGCCGCCTCCCGCTGGAACTCCTCGATGTAGGCCGGCGGACTGTCGCGGTCCTGGCGGGAGGTCGCGAGGAAGAGGGCGACATCGGCCTTGGTGTGACCGACGAGCCAGGTGGGGCTGTTGCGCTCCCGCAGGGCGGGGTCGGCGAGGGCCCCGCCGTCGCCGTTGAGCGGGTCGGGGTCGAGGGCCGCGCCGGCCGCGAAGACCCGGGGGAACTGCAGCGGCAGCTTCGCCGCGCAGAAGCCGCCGGTGGAGATCCCCAGCAGCCCCCACGACCTGGGCTGCGGCGCGGTCCGGAAGTGGTGCCGGACGAGCTCGGGCACGTCCCGGGCGAGCCAGGTCGCGACCTTGCGCCCGGCCGCGTCGGAGCAGTCGGTGTCCCGCCCGCCGGGGTTGATGACCGGCACGGCGAGGATGAACGGGCGGGTCCGCCCCGCGGCGAGCAGCGTCCGGTAGGACCGGGGCATCCGGCCCTGGTCGATCCACGACTGCGGTGTCCCCGGCACCCCGTGCAGCAGCATCACGACGGGGAACGTGGCACGGCGGTAGCGGGGGTCGTCGTACTCCGGCGGGGTCCACACCAGGACCTGTCCCGACAGGGCGGACCGGGTGCCGTGGAAGTACGTCTCCCGCATCCCGTGGTCGTCCTCGGCGAACTGGGCGCGTTCGGCGGGCGGGCCCTGCATGGCGACGGGCCCGGCGCCGTCCGTGCGGCCCAGCAGGTCGTCCCACGAGGCGTAGAGGCCGTAACTGGTGTTGATCCAGGTGGCCACCGTGCAGATCGCGGTGAGCTGACACAGGGCGATCAACAGCACGCGGGCCGCCCAGCGCACCGGTCCGGGACCCGGGATCCTCGCCCACAACAGCAGCGTGGCCAGGACGGACAGCACCGTCAAGGCGACGAGCAGGGCGAAGAAGGCGGTTCCGGTGAGGCTGAGAGTCATCCCGCTGTGATCTCCCTCGGTCGGGCCGCCGACAGGCGACGGGCACGGCAGACCATAACGACAGAACGTCCGGGTATCGGGCGGAACGGCGGACGAGAACCCGGATGGGTCCGGTGGTCCAAACGGTCATATGTCCGGCGCGCGGGCAACCGGAGGGGCAACCTCAAGTCCTGCTCAGACTTTCGATGCATCCGTAGTGTCGCCCTCCCATCACGAGTAGTTTCCTGGTCAGGGCGGTCCGAATCACCGGCTGTTGTCTGGGAGGCGTGATGGAATCCATGACGCGCAAGGAAAGAAAGACCGTTGTCGTTCTGGCCCTCATAGTGATCGCGATCGTCTGCTACATGATCGGCAACATTCAGCCCTGACCCTCGACTTCGACGCTCGACTCCGTACCCCGGAGCCGAACACCCGCTCTGCTCTCGGTGCCGACCGGGAACGCCCCCGGTCCGGACCGCCGGTCCGCTCGCCGGTCCGGTCGCCGCGGGCCGGTACGCGCGCACCGCGCGCCGCCACCGGCCTCCCCTCGAACTCCCTTCCGTAACGCACGAGTCGTCCGCGGCCCGTCGCGATCCGCCTCCCCGCGCGTGGACCTCCGCTCCGCCGCGCCGAGGGCCGCGACGGGCCGTCACCGCGCCCGGCCGGCGCCGGTCCCTCGCCACCGCCCGCGCATCCGGCACCGTTCCGTACCAACCGGTCGGTGTCCGGCGGACCTTCACGTACCGCCCACCGGCCACGATCCGCCGTACATGGCCGGTTCACCGTCGCGCCGGGCGACCCCCGCTGCGTAGGCTCGTCCCGCGCACTCCCCGGGCCGGTCCGTCCTCACGGGGACGAATTACGATACGTACGCGTCGGTTTGGTTCGGGGTACGCGTGAAGGCGTCGGACGACACGGTCACACGCCGCCCCGTCGTCGGCCGCGCGGCAGGGGCGGGCTATGGATTCGGAGGCAGACCGTGGCAAAGCAGGACCGCGCGATCAGAACGCGCCGGACCATCCTGGAAGCGGCCGCGGCGGTGTTCGACGAACGGGGCTACGACGCGGCGACGATCACCGAGATCCTGACCCGGGCGGAGGTGACGAAGGGCGCGCTCTACTTCCACTTCGCCTCCAAGGAAGACCTCGCCCTGGCCGTCATAGACGCCCAGTTGACCGAGACGCCGGCCCTCCCCGAGCCGCTGGTGACGTCGCGGATGCAGCAACTGGTCGACATGGGCCTGATCTTCGCCCACCGGCTCCGGACGGACCCGCTGCTGCGCGGCAGCGTCCGGCTCACCCTGGAGCACGGCTCGACCCCGCTCAACCGCAGCGGCCCGTTCCACGGCTGGAGCCAGGTGCACAGCCGCGTCCTCGCCGAGGGCAAGGAACGCGGCGAGGTGCTGCCGCACGTGGTGCCCGCCGACACGGCGGAGCTGATCGTCGGCGCCTACGCCGGCATCAACATCATGTCCCAGGTCGTGACCGGCCGCGCCGACCTGGAACGCCGCGCCATCTCGCTGTACGAGCACGTGATGCCGAGCGTCGCCGTGCCCTCCGTACTGGCCCGCCTCGACATGGCCCCCGGCCGGGGCGCCCGGGCCCTGGCCGAGGCCGAGCGGCTGCGCGCCGACGAGACCACCGGGCCGGCACCGACCCCTGCCCCCGTCGGGGTCGGCTGACCGGGGCCCGGTTCCCCGGACCCGTAAGGGCACCCGCCCCTTACGGGTCCCCCGCCCCTTGCGGCCCGGCCACCCCGGGCCGTAAGGGGCGCCTCCGTGCGCGTCCGCGCGCGTCCGTGCCCGGCGCGCCCCCGGGCCGGACGTCAGGCGGTCGCCGCGCCCGCCCTGGCCGGCCCGGGGGCCGTCGTCTCCAGGATCTCCAGGGCGACGGTCAGCGCGGCGAGTCGCCGCTCCTCGGGATCGCCCGCCAGGTCGTCCAGGGCGAGGGCTCCGAAGTGGACGGTGAGCAGGGCGCTGACACAGCGCACCCGGGTGGCCAGGTCGTCGGCGCCCGAGTGGATCAGCCGGGAGAGCCGGGTGACCCGCTCTCTGAGCCGGGCCCCGATGTCCAGGGACCGCAGCGACGCCTGGTTCTCCTGGAGGATGCGGAACACCGGCACCGCCTCCCGCAGCTTCTCGCTGTACCGGCACAGGAGTTCGCGCTTCGTCTCCAGGGTGGGCGGCCGGCCCTCGCCCCAGGCGATCAGCTCGTCCACGGGCGCCCCCACCTGGTCGGAGATGGCGACGAGGATGTCCTCCTTCGTCTTGAAGTGGTAGTACAGCGCCGCCTTGGTGACTCCGAGCCGCTCGGCGATCTCCCGCAGGGAGGTTTTCTCGTAGCCCCGGGTGACGAAGAGGTCGAGCGCGGTCCGCTGGATGCGCTCACGGGTGTCGCTCCTGCGCGTGTGGGGGGTGCTGCCCATGTGTCCCTGCTCTCCTTCGTTCCGCTGTGCCGCGTACTTCCGTCGTCGGAGCGTCTCCCCGCGGCGGCGTCCGCCCGCGGGGAGAGAGATCATGGCTCAGGAAACCACCGGCTCCCGGGCCTCTTACCCTGCGGACGGTCCCCCATGGCTGTCCCTGCCCCGCCCCCGGCGGGACGGCGCGGGGCCGCGGGGCGCTCCCGTCCGGCGGCGCGACCGCCCGGACCGGCCTCCGGGACCGGTGAGGGGCCCGCTTCGACCCCTCTTCGACTGCTCTACGGCCGCTCGTCGACCGCTCTTCGGCAGGACGGCCGGCGGCCCGGTCACGGCCGGGCCGCGGGCGGCGGGCGGACGGGCGGTGGCCGGTGCGCGGACGGGTGGCGGAACGGTTCATTCGGATGCGCGAACCGCCCGCCGCCCCCGCCGTCACCCGTTCGGACGTATCGGGGTTCCTCCCCGCCGCCGGTGGGAGCACGGTGGAAGAACCGGACACTCGCGGCGTCGCCGCACGGACGTCCGGTGCGCCAAGGGAGTGGAGCGGCTATGACCGACATGTTCGTGAGGGTCGAGAAGGGCGTCGCGGGCGAGGAGGAACTCGCCGCCGTGACCACCGTGCTCCTCGCCTGCGCCGCCACGGGCTGCGACGCCGGCCCCGAGCCCGAGGCCGCCCTCGGAGCCGGGCCCGCCCCCGAGATCTCGGAGTACGGCCTCTCGTGCACCCCGGCCCGCTGGCGGCCGACGGGATTCACCGCCCCCACGAGCTGGCAGGGCTGGGCCTGACCGCCGCGCCCCGCCTCCCGCGCCCGCGGCCGGCACATCGTCAGGTCCCCCGGAAATCGTCCCGGGCGCCCCGGAGAGATTCCCGGAAAAGGCCCGCGAAGACCAGCCTCTTTTCGTACCGGAAATGTCCCGCCCCTTTACCCTTTCGACCCCGCGCGCTCACTGGCTCGAATGAGTGAAAGCCCGGAACCTCTCCTTCCGGGCGAAGTTATCCAGATCGCTTTCTCAGTGGGGGCGCTACACGATCGAAAGGCTATGGACGTGCTCAAGAAGGTACTCGCCACGACCGCTCTGACGGTCTCCACGGTCGGAGCCGTCAGTGGCCCCGCGATGGCCGTGGGTCACGACTCGCAGGACATCGCCAACGCGAACGGCGCGAAGACCGGTTACGGCAACACCAAGACCGGGGGCAAGGAAAGCCCGCAGATGAGCCTGATCCAGGGCACGCTGAACAAGCCGTGCATCGGCTTGGGCCGGGCCAACATCCAGAACATCGTGGCTCTCATCAACATCGGGCTGCAGGACATCCCGATCCTCTCGTCGGAGCAGGAGCAGCAGTGCACCGACAACTCGTCCATCAACGACGGCGATGACCCGCTGTCGCACCTGCTCGACGACATCCCGATCATCTCGGGCAACGGTTCGGCCAACGGCCGGCTCTGGTAGGTACGAGCACGGGATTCCCCCCTGCGGCGGGTGTGCGGGCCCCGCGGCAGGGGGTTTCCGTTTTTCCGGGCGGGGATACGGCCCGTGGTGTGGGCCGAATGGTGGAAACCCGAATGAATGAAAGCCGATAACTCCGCCCACGGCGCCGAGTTAGGCAAGTAGCGCTCGTAAAACGACCAGAGCGAAGGAACCATTGTGATCAAGAAGGTAGTGGCCACGGCCGCCCTGACGGCGTCGGCGGTCGGCGGCTCCGTCGGCCCCGCCCTTGCGGACGGACACGGCAGCCAGGACGTCACCAACGGCAACCAAGCCGTTCAGATGTACGGAAACACTTACACCGGCGGTTATATGAGCCCCCAGATGGGACTCATCAACGGCTCGTTCAACAAGCCGTGTATCGCCATCGGAAGGCTGAACCTCCAGGACGTCGTCGGCCTGGTGAACATCGGCCTGCAGGACATTCCGATCCTGTCCTCGGAGCAGCAGCAGATGTGCACCGAGAACTCCACGATCAACGACGGCGACGACCCGCTGTCCCACTTCCTGGACAACGTCCCGATCCTGTCGTTCAACGCCGACCACAACCACTCGCACTGAGCCCGTCGGCGCAGCGGCGCAGCCGCCCCCGGACCGCCCGGGGGCGGCTCCCGCGTGTGCGGGCACCCCCAGGGGCCCGACGCGCATCTGACGAACTCTTCCGGCTCGGTTGGGAGCCCGCCCGGCTCCGGCCGACAGTTCTCGCATGCCGCCGTCCGCCACCGCGCGCCCCGGGACCGCCCCGGCCACCGCTCGCGCGTGCGCCATCGGAGACCGAGGAGTTCTCGTCATGGGCCAGTCGTCCCCGTCCGGTAGGACACCCGCCGTCCACCCCACCCGTACGCCCCCCGCGGCCGAACGCTTCGCCGGCAAGGTGGCGTTGGTGACCGGTGGCGGCAAGAACATCGGCCGGGAGGCCGCGCTGACCTTCGCCCGCGGCGGCGCCACCGTGGTCGTCGCCGGTCCCGGCCGGGCGGACCTGGAGGAGACCGTACGGCTGATCGAGGCCGCCGGGGGCCGGGGATCCGCCGTGGTCGCGGACGTCACCCGGGCCGCCGACGCGGCGGCCATGGTGGCCGCGGCCGTGGAACGCCACGGCGGCCTGCACATCGCCTTCAACAACGCCGGGATCTTCGGCACACCGGCTCCGGTGGCCGAACAGGACGAGGACGTGTGGTCGTCCGTCCTCGCGGTCAACACCACCGGCGTCTGGCTGTCGATGAAGTACGAGATAGCGCACATGCGCGCCCACGGCGGCGGCGCCATCGTCAACTCCGCCTCCAACATCGGGTTTCACACCCGCCGGCCGGGCCTGGGCGCCTATGCCGCGTCCAAGGCCGCGGTGTCGGTCCTCACCCGGACCGCCGCGCGCGAGTACATGGGTGAGGGCGTGCGCATCAACGCGGTGAGCCCGGGTGGGACGGACACGCCGATGTCCTTCCGGCCCGGTGAGACGGTCGGGGAACGCGACGCGCGGGTGCGGGCCGTGGTCCCGGCCGGGCGGGTCGCGGAGACCCGCGAGATCGCCGCCGCGGTGGCCTGGCTGGCCTCCGACGAGGCGGCGTTCGTGGTCGGGCACGACCTGGTGGTGGACGGAGGCGCCAGCGCGTAAGGGTGTGGCTCAGGGGGTGTGACCGGCGGTGTGCGGCTCGCGGTACGCGGGGTGCGGCCGGATAATCCGGATGGTGACGAACCCGCCGCCGACGCCCCCGACGCCGTCCGTGCCCTCCGCCGTGCCGATCACACCGCCCGCCCGGGCGGAGGACCCGCGCCTCACCGCGATCCTCGCCGGGACGCGGCGGCGGCTGCTCGACGACCTCTCCGACGTGGGCGCCGCTTTCCCGCTCGTCCTGGCCGGCGAGTACGCCGTGCGGTTCCACGGCCTGGCGCGGGGATCGGGCCGTCGGGCGGAACGCCACCTCGGGGCCGGGCCCGACCTCGCATGCGCCACTGACACCCAGACGCCCATGGCCGACGTGCTGGCGACGGTGCGGGCCGGGCTGGAGGCGCGGGGGTGGCGGGTGCGGGACGCGGCGGCGGAACCGCTCGCCGCGCGGTTCGTCGGCACGGACTCCCTCGGCGGCGAGGAGTGCGAGGTCGAGATCGCCAAGGAGACGCTGTGGCGCCCGCCGGTCCGCGTCGGAACCGTGCGGATCCTCGCGGTGGAGGACCTGGTGGGGACGAAGGTCCGGGATCTGGCCGACCGGGGGCTCGCGCGCGACCTCGTCGACGTCCACGCCGCGTCCGACTGCTGGTCGCGCGTCGAACTGGAGGAACTCGGCCGCCGGCACGCCCGGGACTCCTTCGACCTCGCCGACCTCAAGGCGCGGCTGGAGGGCCTCGACTGGTTCGGGGACGCCGAGTTCGGCGCGTGCGGGCTGGACGAGGAGGGCATGGAGGCGGTGCGGCGCTGGGCGCAGTTCTGGGCCGACGACATCGGCGAGCGGCTGGCCGAAGAGGCGCCGTACGAGGAGGTCCCGTACGAGGGGGAGTCTGCGGAGGAGTAGGCCCTCGGGCCTCCCTTTCGCCGATGCCCGGGGCGGCTTCGCCGTTCGCCGTCGAACGCCGGACGGGCCGGGCCGCGTCACCTGCGCGCGTAGTCCGGCGCCGCCTCCCAGACGTCGGTGTCCCCCCGGTAGAGGTACTGGGGGCGGTCCTTGATCGCCGTGGTGCGGAACGGCCGCCCGCGGTCGTCGATGCGCAGGGTTCCGTGCCGGTCGCCGCTGCTCCACTCCAGTTCCAGGTACCACTGCACGTCGTGGCCGGTGGTGTGCGCGACCACGTCCAGGACCTGGGGATCGGTGGTCGACGTCTTGTACGGGAAGTCCGTCGCCGGGATGCGGACGTCTCCCTGCACGCCGGCCACCGGCCGGGCGCGCGGATTGTCGCGGTCCAGGTCGATGTCGAAGGTGGACGGGGTGACGCCGCTGCCGCAGCCGTCCGCCATCAGGTAGGCCGACCAGGCCAGCGGCGCCGCCCGGCCCACCACGCGCACGTGGAGGGCGCGCAGCACGACCGCCTGCCGGGAGGTGCCCTGGACGGCCAGTTCGAGCTGCGTCTGCCCGCCGGGCACCGCGCGCATCGCGGTGACCCAGCCCCGCGCGTTCCCGTCGGAGGGGGGCGGGGGGACCTCGGCCGGGGTGCGGCCCGTGACGAACACCTGGTCGCACCGGTCGATCAGGGCGTACGGGCTGACGTTCACCGTCAGGGGCGCCCCGGAGGGCGCGTCGGGGGCGGGGGCGCCGCTCCTGGGGGGCGTCGGCCCCGGGAACGCCGGCTCGCGCGCGGTGTCCGACGGGATCCCCTGCGGGCCGCCCGGTGCGGGTGCGCCGGTCGGGAAGGAAGGGACGGACGGGACGGCTGTGGCGCCCGGGCTCGGCAGCTCGGGCAGGCCGGGGACCGGCGCGGTGGAAGCGGTGCCTGACCCTCCGGGGCGTCGGTCCGCGGAGAGCCCTCGGTCCGTCCTGCTTTTCGGTGCTTCGCCGGCGTTCGTATCCGCGCGGGAGTCGGGTTTGGTGGCGGCGTAACTGGCGACGACGGCCGCCGGGATCGCGACGGCCACGGCGGCCGCGATCAGGGCGCGCCGGACGCGCTTCCGGGACCCGCTCCGGGTGGGGGCCGGCCGCGCGGAAGCCGCTCCCGTAGCCGTTCCCGCAGCCGCTCCCGGCCGACGGGATCCGATCGCCTGCCGGACCCGGCCGGGGGTGGAAGGTTTCGGCGCGGCGGCGTTCGGGGCGGATACGGGTGGCGTCGCGGAAACGGCCGGTTCCGGTCCCTTCGGGGGTGTGGACGCCGGGGCAGGGTCCGGGGGCGGGGTCGTAGAGGGAGTCTCCGCCGGGGGGCCGGCGGGATCTCCGGCGGCCGCTTCCGGGTGCGCGGCGGGGGCGGTGTCGGTGGTGGCGTCGGCGGTGGGGGCCGGGCGGTCTGTCGGTGATTTCTCAGGCGTCTGAGGCTCTGGTGCCGGCTGTGATGCGGGTGGCGTCTGCGGCGTCTGCGGCTTCTGTGCGTCGAGGGGCGACCCTGCCTCAGGGCGCCGGGCCCCTCCGGCTTCGGCGGCCTCGTCCGCGCCGACGCGCGGCGCCGCGTCCGCGGTCGCCTGCGCCTTCCGGCGCCGGGCGTCATCGGCGATGATCCAGCGGCGGTGCAGCTCGACGAGCTCGTCCGGCGCGGCGCCGCAGAGCCGGGCGAAGCGCTCGACGGGGGCGTACTCCGTGGGCACGGCGACGCCGTTGCAGTACCGGTGGAGAGTGGACGTGCTCATGTGCAGCCGCTTGGCCAGGGCCCCGTAACTCTGTCCCGAACGGCCCTTCAGCTCCCGCAAACGGGCCGCGAACTCGGCTATCCCCTCGGACATACAGGCTCTTCCCGTCCCATATCCGCGTTCCAGGGCGCGGCATCTTCCCAGGTCGGACTATATGCAGCCGTTCCGGCTTCCCCAAGCGGACGACACGCCTTGCCGCCGGAACGCGCCACGGCACAGGCTGTCGGCAGAGATCGCGGCCCGGGGGGGGCGAACCGCCGGGCGCGGTCGGAACAGGAGCTGCCGTGCGGATCAGGATCCGCCTCCGTCTCGAGCTCGTCGACGTCGTGGCCCTGGGAGTGCTGGTCGCGTCCGTGCTGGCGGTCGTGGTGCTCCTGCGCCACCTGTGAGCGCGTCACCTGTGAAGGTGCCGCCGGGTCCGTGACATGACGGCTCGTCACCGACAGACAAGACAACTCTCTTCGACAACAGGAGACCCACCATGCGTACCTCGCGTCTCGCCGCTTCCGCCCTTCTCGCGGTCACCACCCTCGCACTCGCCGCCGGGACGAGCGCGGCCGCACCGGCGGCGCGGCCGCACGCGGCGTCCAAGACCGCCGCGTGTTCCGCGGCGCACACCAAGCTGACCGTGCAGAACGTGTCCCGCCCGATCAACCACCAGCTCCTCACCCTCACCAACACCGGCAGCACCAAGTGCGACGCCGTCGCCCACCCCTATCTCGGCTTCGACAACGACCAGTCGGTGACCTCCGTGGTGGAGGACAGCAAGCCGCAGGCGGTGGTCACCCTCGCGCCGGGGGAGTCCGCGCACGCCGGAATAGCGCTCTCCGCGGCCGACGGCAGCGCCGGCCACGGCCGTTGGGCGCGTACCCTCCGGGTCGGCCTCGACGGCGGGTCGGGTCCGGCCGGCGAGGTGGTGAACGTCCCGCTGCCCGCCGGCACGTGGATCGACGACTCGGCCGCCGTCACCTACTGGCAGGCGGACCCGGCCGACGCCCTCGTCTGGTGACTCCCGTCACGAGCGGAGCTCGGGGACGGGCGCACGACCCCGCCGCCCGGCCGTCGATCGGCGCGGCCGGGCACGGGGGCGGGACAGGGGCCCCTCGCGTCAGCTCGGATCCGGGGGGTGTCCGCCCCGCCGGAGTTCCTCGTTCTGGCGGAGGGCCTCTTCCAGGCGGTCCTCCAGGGTGATGATGCGGCAGGCCGCCTCGATCGGCGTCCCCTGGTCGACGAGTTCGCGGGCGCGGGCGGCGACGCGCAGTTGCCGGCGCGAGTAGCGGCGGTGGCCGCCGCCCGACCGCAGCGGGGCGATGAGCCGCGCCTCGCCGAGAGCGCGGAGGAACGCGGGGGTGGTGCCGAGCATCTCCGCGGCGCGCCCCATCGTGTAGGCGGGGTAATCGTCGTCGTCGAGGTTGTCGGCGGCGTTCGGACGGGCCTCCGGAGCCATGCACACCCTTCGTCGGGGCGTCGGAGGGGCGTCGGGCCTGTGCGTGCCCGGGCCCCACGGGTGGGTCGTCGCCGCGGCCCGGTGAACGGTGCCGGGCGGTCGTCGCACGTTCGGCGGGGAGCCCTGCCGGACGGCGTCGCGCCACGCGCGGACCCTATCGAACGGAGGGGCCGGGCGGCATGTCTGTCACCGCCACGATAGCTTTCGGCGTCCCGGCCGGGCGACCGCAGGGACACGGCGGTGCCGGTGGGTGTGCGGGGAGGGCGCCGGATGCCGTTTCACGCGGTGCGTATTTCTTGTTCCGCCGCTGCAGAATCCCGAAAAGCGCGGCCCACGCTTTTTTTCCCGCCCTTCCGTGCGAGGGGAAAATTCCCTCCGCACGGTGGGGTGTGCCGTGCTACCGTCGATGTCAGTTGCAGTTGTGGTTCCCGAAAACCCAGACGCGCCCCTTTCCTTTCGGCTCTCCGGCCGGGGCGGGCGCTCGGCGTGACCGGGTCTCTCCGTACGGGGAAATCATCGCGGCGACGCGAGGCTCGCGCAGTGCGGGTCCAGAGCATTCCCTGAGGGAGAAAAATCATGGCCACCGGTATCGTCAAGTGGTTCAACGCGGAAAAGGGCTTCGGCTTCATCGAGCAGGACGGCGGCGGCGCCGACGTGTTCGCCCACTACTCGAACATCGCCACCCAGGGCTTCCGTGAGCTCCAGGAGGGTCAGAAGGTCTCCTTCGACGTGACCCAGGGCCAGAAGGGCCCCCAGGCGGAGAACATCGTTCCCGCCTGATCGCGAACGCTCGAAACGCCGGGCCCCGCATCCCAGGATGCGGGGCCCGGCGTTTCGCTGTTTCCCGGAGTTTTCGGGCACGGCGGGCGTCGGCGGATGATTCCGTTTTCCGGTGCGCCGTACGTTTATCCGAGGGTGTGCCTCGGCATTTCTTGGTGGCCGGACCGCTACCGAACGGACATGTGGCGTTCGCGAATCCGTCGGTCCCGCCTCGTTTTCACCGGTGCTTGCGAGCGGATTCCCGGTCAGCCGCCCAGCGCCGCGACGCCGGCCCGGGCGAACTTCTCGTCGAGGTCGCCACTGGGCGCCCCGGCCACTCCGATGGCGGCGACCGGCGCGCCCTTCGACCGGACGGGCGCGCCGCCCGGCAGGAAGAGGGTGCCGGGGATGTCCTTGAGGTTGGGGGTCTTGGCGAGGCGCTCCATGAGAGCCGAGGTCGGTGCGTTCCAGGAGACGGCGGTGAACGCCTTCCGCTCCGCGCCGGCGTAGGACTGCGGGCCCGCGCCGTCGCCGCGGAGGGTGACGATGGTGTTCCCGTCGCGGTCCACGACGGCGACGGAGACCGCCTGGCCCGCCTTGGCGGCGGCATCGAGGGCGGCCTGGGCCGCCTTGGTGGCCGCGGCGATCGTCACATGCCGGGTGGAACGCAGGGAGGCGTCCGGGGCCTCGGCGGCGGGAGTGGCGGCGTTCGCGGCGACGGCGCCGACGACCCCGGCGGTGACGACGGCGGAGGCGGTGGTGAGGATCTTCTTGGCCTTGGTCATGCCCCGATCCTCCGGCCGGGGCCGCCGTCCGCGCGTCGGCCGGCGGGCTGCCCGTCCGTGCGGGACGGCCGAGGCCGGGGTCGGCCGAACGGTTGATGCGGGGACGGGTGAGCGCGGCGAGGATGGGCGCGTGCGCGCGGATGAGGTGGCGGACGAGGCGGGGGTGGCGGGTGAGCCGGCGGACGTGAGGTGGGCGGGCGGTGCGCACGGGGTGAGCTGTGCGCACGGGGTGAGTGGTGCATGCGGGAGCGAGCGGTACATACGGCGCGAGGGCGCGACGCGAGGACGCGAGGAGAGGGATGCGGCGGGGAACGGGACCAGCGGCCACGCCTGGTGTGCCGGCGCGGCGGGCGTCCGATTCCCGCGATTTCGATGCGCGTGATCCTGATGCGCTTGATCCCGATGGGCGTGATGTCGGACCGCGCGGCCTCGGGCCGCGCGATCGCGATCCGCGCGATCGCGATCCGCGCGATCGCGATCCGCGCGATCCTGACCTCCGCGATCTCGGCCTCCGCGCCCTCGACCCCCGCCGCCCCGATCCGTACGGCTCTTTGGGCCCCGTCGCGTCCCCGGCCGACGACCAGGGGCCGTCGGTCGCCGGCGAGCGGTGGCTCGCGTTCGTCCTGCACGCCGCGTTCTTCCTGCTGCTCGGCGCGTCCCTGGCCCGCTTCCTGATCCGTCATCCGGGCGAACCGCGCACGCCGTGGATCATCGCGCTGAGCGCCGGTCTCGCACTGCTGCAGGTGCTGGGCCGGGTTCCGGGGCAGGAGCGGCTCACCCGGCCCGTGCCGCCCCGGTTCGTCTGGCTCGGTGCCGTGGTGGTGGTGTGGATGGTGCTGGTGGTGCTGGCGCCGAGCTTTGCGTGGTGTGCGGTGCCGCTGTTCTTCACCGGGCTGCGTACGTTGCCACCGAGGGCGGCACTCGCCCTGGTGGCGATGCTCACCGCGTTCGTGGTCGTCGCACAGCTCAAGCTGTCCACGGGCGGCTTCGACCCCAACCTCGTCCTCGCCCCGCCCGCGGTGGCGGCGATCGGGGCGGCGGTGTTCGTACGGATGCGGCACCAGGCGGAGAGCCAGCGGCGGTTGATCGACGTCCTGATCCGCACCCGGCGCGAACTCGCCGCGACCGAGCGCCGGGAGGGCACTCTGGCGGAGCGGCAGCGGTTGTCGATGGAGATCCACGACACGCTGGCCCAGGGCCTGTCCAGCCAGCAGATGCTGCTGCAGGCCGCCGAGCGGGTGTGGGACGCCGACCCGTCGGCCGCCCACCGGCATGTGCGCGCCGCCGCGTCGATCGCCGGACGGAACCTGGCCGAGGCCCGCCGTTTCGTACAGGACCTCGCGCCCGCCGACCTCGCCGACGGCAGCCTGGAGGAGGCGCTGCGCGCGCTGGCGGCGCGGGCGACGGAGGAACCCGGCGGGCTCGCCGTCCGCTGCCACGTCGAGGGCGCCCTGCCGGAGAACCGGCCGCTGCCCGAGGCCGTCGGGTCGGCGCTGCTGCGCATCGCGCAGGGCGCGCTGGCGAACGTCCGTGAGCACGCCGGCGCGACGACGGTCACCCTCACCCTGACCTGCCTCGACGACCAGGTGCTGCTCGACGTCGCCGACGACGGCCGGGGTTTCGACGCCCGTGCCGCGGCCGCGTCCGCCCCGGGGGAGCGGGGCCACGGCCTGCCCGCGATGCACGTCCGGGCCCGGCGGCTGGGCGGGACCCTGACCGTCGAGTCGGCGCCGGGCGAGGGCACCGTCCTGTCCGTCGCCGTACCCCTGGAACCCCTGTCATGACCGGAATCACCAGAGCCCCCGTGCGCATCCTGCTCTGCGACGACCACGCGGTCGTCCGCGCCGGGCTGCTCGCCCTGCTCGGCAGCGAACCCGACATCGAGGTCGTCGGCGAGACCGGCAGCGGCGAGGAAGCCGTGGCCACGGCCGCGCGGCTCCGCCCCGACGTCGTCCTGATGGACCTCCAACTCGGCCCCGGCGTGGACGGCGTGGAGGCCACCCGCCGGATCGCCCCGACCGGCGTCCACGTCCTCGTCCTGACCACCTACGACACCGACGCCGACATCACCCGGGCCATCGCCGCGGGCGCCACCGGCTATCTGCTCAAGGCGGAACGCCCCGAGGAACTGTTCGCGGCGATCCGCGCCGCCGCCCAGGGGCGTACCGCCCTCTCCCCGCCCGTCGCCGGGCGCGTCCTGGACCGTATGCGCGGCGTCGGCCGGCCGACGCTGACCCCCCGTGAGCTGGACATCCTCGGCCGTCTCGCCGAGGGCCTGGGCAACCGCGACATCGCGCGGACGCTGTTCATCAGCCAGGCCACCGTGAAGACCCACCTCGGACGCATCTACGACAAGCTCGGTGTCGACACCAGGGCCGGTGCCGTCGCGGTCGCCAAGGAGCAGCGGCTGCTGCCCTGAGGGGCCGGGCCCTCCGGCCCGGTGGTGGGGACATCCCCACCACCCGGGTCCACCGACCGGTGGACGGGAAGTACAACCGGGCGGTGCTGTCGCCGGCCGACCCCCCTCGACCAGGCTTTTCCCATGAAAGAGCTACCTGTGCGCGCCGCTCGGTGGAGCGCTCTGCACCCCTGGCGCGCGATCGCCGGATGGCTGGCGTTCGTGGTGCTGTGCCTGGGCGTCGGCATCGCGGTCGGGACCGACAGCGCGACCACGGAGGACTACCGGGTCGGCGAGGCCGGCCGTGCCGAGGCGATGGCGGCCGAAGGCCACCTCGAACGCAGACCCACCGAGCAGGTGTTGATATCGGCCGGGGCCGGCGCCCTGGACCGGGCGGCGGCCGACGCCGCCGCGCGGGACGTCGCGGCGCGGATGGCGAAGCTGCCCGAGGTCGAGGCGGTCGCCGCCCCGCGCACCGCGAAGGACGGCCGGGCGCTCGTGGTCGAAGTGACCATGAAGGGCTCGGAGTTGGACGCCCAGAAGCGCGTCGGGCCGCTGCGGGAGCAGACGGAGGCGGTGCGGAAGGGCAATCCGCGGCTGCTGGTGGAGGAGACGGGGCACCCCTCCGTCGGCAAGGGCGTCGACGGTCAGCGCGACAGCGACCTGGCGCTCTCCGAGAAGATCACTCTGCCGGTCACCCTGATCACACTCCTGATCGCCTTCGGCTCGCTGATCACGGCGTTGGTGCCCGTGCTGCTGGCGCTCTCGTCGATCGCCGCCGCGATGGGGCTGTCGATGATCGCCTCGCACGTCTCCCCCGACGCGGGGGTCGGCAACAACGTCATCCTGCTCATCGGCCTCGCGGTCGGTGTCGACTACACCCTCTTCTACCTCAAGCGGGAGCGGGAGGAACGCGAGCGTTCCGGCGGCCGGATCGGCCCCGAGGCGCTGGTGGAGCTGGCCGCGGCGACGTCGGGCCGGGCGGTCGTCGTCGCCGGGCTCGCGGTCGTCGCCTCCACGGCGACGCTGTACCTGGCCTCCGACGTCATCTTCTCCTCCCTGGCCACCGGGACCGTCCTCGTCGTCCTGGTCGCCGTGGCCAGTTCGCTGACCGTGCTGCCCGCCCTGCTCGTCAAGATCGGACAGCGGGCCCAGCGCCGCGCGGCCCGCGGGGCGGGCAGGCCCCGAAAGGAGCGGACGTCCGGGACCGGCCGGGTCTGGACCGCCCTGATGCGGCCCGCGAGTGAGCATCCCGCGATCACGCTGGGCGTCTCCACGCTGATCATGCTCGCCCTCGCCGCCCCGGTGGCCGGGCTGAAGCTGACCGAGATGAGCCAGGACACCCACTCGCGCGCCATCCCCGCCATGCGCACGTACGACCGGCTGAACGAGGCGTTCCCCGAGCTGCGGGTCACCCACCAGGTCGTCGTCCGCGCGGCGGCGGACCGTTCCGGCGAGGTGGCGGAGCAGCTGCGGGAACTGGGCCGACGGGCGCGTGCCGACCGGCTGTTCACCGGTGAGCCCCGGCTGCGGACCTCGGCCGACCACCGGATCAGCGTGCTGAGCCTGTCCGTTCCGCACCTGGGCAACTCGGACGAGGCACGGGAGTCCCTCGCCCACCTCCGGGACGCCTACGTGCCCGGGACGGTCGGCCGGATCCCGGGCGCCGAGACGGGGGTGACCGGGGACGTCGCGCGGTACGCCGACTACCCGGCACACCAGAGGGACCGGCTGCCGCTCGTCATCGGGGCGCTGCTGGCCGTCACCTTCGCCATGACGCTGCTGGCGTTCCGCTCGGTGGTGCTCGCGCTCGTCGGCGTCGTCCTCAACCTGCTGTCCGCCGCCTCGGCGCTGGGGCTGCTGGTGCTGGTGTTCCAGGGCGAGTGGGCCGAGGGGCTATTGGACTTCCACTCCACCGGAACGATCGGGTCGCGGGTGCCGCTCTTCCTGTTCGTGATCCTCTTCGGACTCTCCATGGACTACCAGGTGTTCGTGGTGAGCCGGATCAGGGAGGCCGCACTGCGCGGAGTGCCCACCCGCAGGGCGGTGCTCGACGGCATCGGCAGCTCGGCGAGCGTGGTCACCAGCGCCGCGGTGGTCATGGTGACGGTCTTCGCCAGTTTCGTCTTCCTGCACCTGATCGAGATGAAGCAGATCGGCTTCGTCCTGGCGGCGGCCGTCCTGCTCGACGCCTTCATCGTCCGGATCATGATCCTGCCGTCGGTCATGCTGCTGCTCGGCAAGGCGAGCTGGTGGCCGTCGCGCGGGATGCGGCGGGCGCAGGAGGCTCCGCCGCGGGACGGCGGCGTACCGTTCGGCGTACCGGGTCACGTACCGGTCGACGTACGTTGATCCCCATGAATCTGTGGTCGAGGATCGGCAGCCGCGAGGCGGGGGCCGGCGCCGGTGAGGTCTCCGCTCACGGCCCGGCACCCGGCCGACCCGCCGACCCGTTCCGGGTCGAGACGCTCGCCCGGTGGAACGCCGTCTGCCAGGTGCTGTTCGGCGCGATGGCCGTCGGACTCGTCCTGACGGACCGCGGCGGCGGGACGCGGTACGGGGTACTGGCGCTGCTCGGCTGCATCGTGCTCGGCTACACGGTCCTCGACCGCTTCCCGGACAACCCCGTGCTCCGGCCGCACACCTACCTGTGGACGCTCGTCCTCGGCATCGGCGGCCTCTCCTATCTCCGCAGCGGCTACGCGGCGCTGTTCATCGTCGCGCTGCCGCACTTCTGGCTCTTCGGCAGGACCCCGCGCACCTCCGTGGTGTTCACCGGGCTCGCCACCGTGTCGTCGCTGACCGGGAGTTGGCTGCGGCAGGGCTGGAGCGCCGAGTTCCTCAGCGAAACGCTCGTCTCCACGCTCGTCGTGGTCGCCGCGAGCGTCCTGATGGGCCTGTGGGTGCACTCCGTCGTCGAACAGAGCCGGGAACGGGCCCGGCTCATCGCCCAGTTGGAGGAGACGCAGCTCAAACTGTCCGAGGCGTACCAGCGCCAGGGCGCCACGGAGGAACGGGAGCGCATGGCGCGGGAGATCCACGACACGCTGGCGCAGGGGTTCGCCTCGATCGTCGTCCTCGCCGAAGCCGCGCGGGCCGGCCTCGCCACCGACCCGGAGCGAAGCGCCCAACAGCTGCGTTCGATCGAGAGCACGGCGCGCGAGAACCTCGCCGAGGCCCGCGTCTTGGTCGGCTCCGCGCGGCAGAGCCAGGTGGCCGCGGGCTCGGTCGCCCGGACACTGCGCCGGACCCTGGACCGGTTCACCGAGGACACCGGGCTCACGGTCGACGCCGACCTGGCCGACGTCGTGTGCGACCAGCCCACCAGGATCGCGCTGCTGCGCTGTACGCAGGAGTCGCTGGCCAACGTCCGCAAGCACGCGGCGGCCTCCACGGTGGGCGTCGTCCTCGCACGGCAGCCGTTCGGCGTCGAGCTGGAGATCACCGACGACGGGTGCGGCTTCGTGGTCGGCCGGTCGCGGGGGTTCGGGCTGGACGGGATGCGCAAGCGGCTCGCCGAGCTGGGCGGGCGGCTCACCGTGACGAGCTCGGTGGGGGAGGGGACGCGCGTTCTGGCGGTGATTCCCATGGATCCCGCGGACCCTGCTGACCCCGCTGACCCCTTGGACCCCACGGAGAGCGAGGTGGCGGCATGACGAGCGGCAAGCTCCGCGTCGTCGTGGTGGACGACCACGCGGTCATGCGCGCCGGTGTCATCGCCCTGCTGGCCTCGGAACCCAGCATCGAGATCATCGGCGAGGCCGCCGACGGGCGCCGGGCGCTCGAACTCGTCGACCGGTACGAGCCCGACGTCGCCCTGGTCGACCTGCGCATGCCCGTCCTCGACGGCGTCGCCACCACCACGGAGATCGTCGCCCGGCACCCGCGCACGCGCGTCCTGATCCTGACGACGTACGACACCGACGCCGAGATCGAACGCGGCGTGGAGGCCGGCGCCATCGGCTACCTGCTCAAGGACACCACCCGCGACCAACTCGTCGACGCGATCCACTCGGCGTCGCGCGGCGAGACCGTCCTCGCCCCGCGCGTGGCCGCGAAACTCGTCGCCCGGATGCGCCAGCCCGCCGAAGTCCCGCTGACGGCACGGGAGGTGGACGTGCTGACCGCGGTCGCCGACGGCCTCACCAACGCCGAGATCGGCGCCCGGCTGGTCATCGCGGAGGCCACGGTGAAGACCCACCTGCTGCGCCTCTTCGCCAAGCTCGACGTGAACGACAGGACGCGCGCCGTGGTCGTCGCCATGGAACGCGGCCTGCTCGGCCGGACCTCGTAGGACGGGGACCTCGTAGGACGGGGGCCTCCTAAGAGCGTGCGACGAGCGCCGACTCGCGCTCCGCCCCCTAAGCGACCCGCCGCCCTTCCAGAGCTGCCGGGGGGCGTCGCTGTCGCAGGTGGTCACCCGTACCTGGTACCGGCTGCCGCCGAACACCGGTGGGGCGATCGTCAGGCAGTGGCCGGTCTCGGCGTTCCGGCGACGCCCCCAAGCCTCATCCCGTAGCCCGGCGGTCGGCGCGGGCATCGTCGTCCCGGGCGGCGTGCCCCGGGTGACGCGGCGGCACCACGACGCGCAGCCCGTCGCGGTTGGCGAGGACGTGGTTGAGCAGAGCCGTCTTGCCCGCGCCGAGGAAGCGGGAGAGGACGGTCACCGGCAGCCGTCGATCGCTCATGGCCCGTCAGCCTTCCGGGCGCAGCAGCCCGCGCTCGTACGCCTTCACCAGCCGTCGCGGCACCAGGTGCACGGAGCCGTCGACGGTGATCGGGACCAGCCGGGGCGTGCTCGCCTTCCACTGGGCACGGCGGTGGCGGGTGTTCGAGCGGGACGTCTTCCGCTTGGGCACGGCCATGGGAACGGGACCTCCGTCATGGGTGAGTGGCGCCTCCGCGGACTCGGGGGTCCTGCGGAGGCAGGGGTGTTCTCTAGCGGGAGGAGTGAGGGAGCAGGGCCATTTCGCGGGCGTTCTTGATGGCCTGGGCGAGGCGGCGCTGCTGCCGGAGGGTCACGCCGGTGACGCGACGGCTGCGGATCTTGCCGCGGTCGGAGATGAACTTCCGCAGCAGGTCGGTGTCCTTGTAGTCGATGTAGACGATGCCTGCGGTGTCGAGGGGGTTGGTGCGCTGCTTGCGGCGGCGGTCGATGGTCTTGGTGTGCATGCGTCGGGGCATGGCGGGCTCTCCGCGGGTCAGGCGACGGGATCGAGGAACTCGTCGAAGGCGTGTGGCAGGCGCTGCCAGTCCTCCCGCCCGGTCGCGTACTCGGCGTCGGTGAGGAGACAGGAGTCGAGGAGTTCCAGCAGACCGTCGCGGTCGAGGCCGGGTGAGGTGAACGTGAGGTGCTGGCAGCGGTCGCCGTGTTCGGGGTGCCAGTCCAGGGCGGCGGCCACCCGGCGCTCGGGCGGGACCATCTCCCAGGCGGCGTCGGGCAGCGCGGCGAGCCAGGGTCCGGCCGATTCCACGCAGAGCGTCCCACCGGCGGCGTCCCAGGTGAGCAGGGTGTCGGGGCGGTCGGCGAGCCAGAATCGGCCTCGGCTGCGGGCGGCGGCACAGGTCAGGTCCTCGAGTGCCGCGTAGAGCCGTTGCGGGTGGAACGGGCGGTCACGGTGCCAGGCGAGGGTGGTCACCCCGTGCTCGTCCGCCTCCTGGGGGAGGAGGGCGCAGGAGGGGTGCTGCCGTGCGGCCGCGGCTGCCAGGTCGAAGCCGGCCTGCAGCGCCGGGCCGAGCGCACCCTCGCCCAGCCGCAAACGCCTCGCTTGGGGGGTGAGTTGAGCGAGCAGCGCGTGGTCGGCCGCATCCGCCTCGTCGTCGCCTTCGGCGAGGGCGAGCACGGTGGGGTACTCGATCTGCCGGGCAAAGGTGTCGGCGACCGTGCGCCGGTCGGTGGGCGCGGCAGCCAGCCCGACGTCGGCGAGGTCGTCGCCGTTGGCCAGGTACGGCAGCATGAGCGACGGATCGACGGCGGTCGCCACCCCGGTCAGCTCCAGTGCCTCGTCCTCGGCGGCGATGACGGCGGCCATGGCCTGCGGCTCGACGGAGTCCCACAGCTCGACGACGGCCAGCCGGTACGTTCCCGTCCGCGCGAGCCGCAGCAGTTCGGGGACCAGGTCCTCGCGCAGGGCGCAGCAGGCGCAGTCGTTGACCAGCGGCGTACGGCCGGTGCTCACGGGGCCGTTGACGTCGCGGACGGTGCGGAGGACCGAGCCGTGCGCGGCGGCGGACAGGTCGTGGTGGAGGACGACGGTGCCGGGCACGCCGTGCAGGACGTCGCCGATCGCGGCACGGCGGGCGCCTTCGCACAGCCCGCCGACGATCGCCACCGGAAGCCTGGGCTCCGTGAGGCTCACCCCGTCCTCCGTCCATAGCGGCGGTCGAAGCGCTCGACGCGGCCAGCGGTGTCCAGGACGCGCTGGGTGCCGGTGTAGAAGGGGTGGCCGGCGGAGGAGATCTCCACGTCGATGACGGGGTAGGTGTTGCCGTCCTCCCAGTCGACGGTCCTGTCGCTGGTCGCGGTCGACCGGGTGAGGAAGGCGAAGTCGGCGGCGCGGTCACGGAAGACCACATGGCGGTATTCGGGGTGGATGCCGGGCTTCATGGCAGGGCTCAGCGCTCCTCTCGGAAGTCGACGTGGCGGCCGGCGACGGGGGCGTACGCGCGCAGCGTGAGCCGGTCGGGGTCGTTGCGGCGGTTCTTGCGGGTCACGTAGGTGATGGGGGTACCCCCTGCTCGAGCGAAGCCGAGAGCTTGGGGGACGGTTCCGGCGGTGGACCGGAGCTTGATGACCGGGCGCAGTTCGTTACGGGCCATGGCTGCCAGTACACGAAAGTGGTTTTCGTTTTCATCTAGCGTGTACGGTGGGTGCCACCGACCACCCCCGCGGAAGGGAAGCCATGTCCGCCCACTGCCAACTCACCGGCCGTCAACCCGGCTTCGGCCACACCATCTCCCACTCCCACCGCCGCACCAAGCGCCGCTTCGACCCCAACATCCAGCGCAAGCGCTACTGGTTGCCCAGCGAGAACCGCCATGTCCGCCTCACCCTCAGCGCCAAGGGGATCAAGACCGTCGACGCCATCGGCGTCGAGGCCGCCGTCGCGCGCATCCGCGCCAGGGGAGGAAAGGTCTGATGGCCAAGAAGAGCAAGATCGTCAAGAACGAGAAGCGCCGCGAGATCGTCGCCCGCTACGCCGAGCGCCGTGCCGAGCTCAAGGCGCTCATCGCCGGCCCGCACACCTCCGACGCGGACCGGGAGGCGGCCCGGCGCGAGCTGCGGCGTCAGCCCCGCGACGCCAGCGCCACCCGCGTCCGCAACCGCGACTCCATCGACGGCCGCCCCCGCGGCCACCTGCGCGCCTTCGGCCTCTCCCGCATCCGACTGCGTGAGATGGCGCACGCCGGCGAGCTGCCGGGCGTGCGGAAGAGCAGCTGGTAACGCCCGGCGGGCTGCCGTGACCGGACTGGGGCGGCGGCCCTGGTGTTCTCGCGACAGGTCTGGACGGCAAGAAACCCCAGGCCATCCGACCTGGGGTTTCTTTCAAGAGCGGGCGACGAGAATCGAACGCCCGGACCACGTCCTCCGCCCCGAACCGGCGCATCGGATCGGCGACTTGCGCCGTCCCGTGCGGCGGTTCGCGCATGCTCCGACCGTGCGGTCCAGGGAGGCGAGGGCGGCCAGACCGACCCGCTCGATGCGTTCGAGCGCGGGCAGGGCGGCGGGCAGCGCGGCCCGGACAGCCCGGCGAGCTGCCCCGCCGCCCCGCGCGCCCACTGCCGGGCCCGCGCCGGCCCGGCGAAGAGCGCGAGCACCGCGGCACCCGCCGGCAGCAGGGCCAGTACGGGCAGTACGAGCCTCCCGGGTGCCGTCGCCCCGAGCCCCCGACCACCCCGAACGCCTCCGCCATGCGAGCGCCCCCGGCCCCACCCTACGGACCACTGCCCTGCCCCGCCCTCTGCCGATCGGCAGAGGGCGGGCGTGTAACGCCCCCAGGATCGGCCGGTTGGCGGATAGGACCGCGCACGAGCCCGCGACGAGGCTGTATCCGCCAAGCCGCCACGCTTCGACGGGAGTTCACTCATGCTCGACACCACCCGGCACATCACCCCGAACGCCACCGCCGCCCCCGGCGTGCCGCCCCGCTGGGTCGTCCGCGCGGCCCACCTGGCGGCGCTCGCGCCGCTGCCCAGCGGGCTGTGGAGGCTCGCCGCCGCGCTCGGCGTGCCGGTCGGGTTCACCGGGGCGAACGCGCTCGCCGACGTGACCCCGGGCAGCTTCTTCTCCCTCTACATGATCGCGCTGTCCCTCGCCGCCGAGGCGCTCGGCCTGCTCGCGCTCGGCCTGGTCCGGCGATGGGGCGAGGTGTTCTGGTCCTGGCTGCCGCTGTTGGGCGGACGCAGGGTGCCGACCTGGTTCGCCGTGCCCCTGGCGGGCGCCGGGGCGCTCGCGCTCACCGTCCTCACCGTCCTCGGCGCCTTCGGCTGGAACCAGCCGGACACGATGGCCGACCCCGAGGCCCCGAAGGGCGTCGCGTACCTGGTGATGACGGCCTGCTACGCCCCACTGCTCGCCTGGGGGCCGCTGCTGGCCGTGGTGACCGCGCACTACTGGCTGCGCCGCCGCCGCGCCGCGCGGCTGCACTCGGCCGCATGGGCCGCGCGTGGCCGGGCCGGGGCATGACCGCGAGGAGCAGACAGCACTCCGCCGTCCCTAGGTCACCTCCAGCCCCTCGCGGGTGCGGATCACGGGGGCTGCCCCGGAACCGAACACAGGACACCGTGCCTGCACAGAGCCCAAGGCCACTGAGAACCCTGAATGAGAAGCAACTGCTCGAACGAGCACTTCTGCCGGGGCGTTGAACCGGCCCGATGCCCCGAGGGCCATCGTCAGGCCGTCGGACGAATGCAGCGCACCGCTGACCGAACGGAACGACGGAGCGCCGCATGACCAACGCCGCCAGTCTCCTTCTCGCCGCCGCGCTCTTCACGGTCGGTGTGCTCCACTTCCTCTGGGCCGTCGGCGTCTACCGGCCGGCCACTTCCCAGGAGGACCTGGCCCTGGCCCGGAAGGCCAGAAATCCCGAGCCTGCCGACCGCCCTGGTGGCGGCGTGGCTGCTCGGGGCCGTGTACGTGGCTCGGGCGGCGAACTGGGACGTACTGCGATTTGCCCCCGACTGGCCATACCGCATGGGCATCCGGGCCCTGGTCGCGCCCATGGCCCTGGTCGCGCTCATGGCCCTGCGCGGACTGACACGATGTGGCGTCATCTCGCCGGACGCGCGGGTCAGTGCTGCGTCGCACAAGTCGGCGGTGCGGCAGCCTGCAGCGAGCGGAGGCTGATCAGGCGGGCGGGAGCGACAAGGCTCCCGCCCACACCGTCACTCCGTACCGATTTCCAGCTGCACTCCGCCGGGGGCGTGGTGGACGCTGGTGCGGATCAGGCACTCCGTGGCAGCGCCGTCCGCCAGGGTTGCCAGTGTGCGGTGAGCCCGGAGACCCTTGCCGGGGCCCTTGGTCACCTCGCCGTTCAGCCGGACGACGTTGAGGCCGGCGACGCGGAGGGTCGTGGAGCTGTCGTAGTTGATGATCGAGGTGCGGCCGTCGGCGTAGCGGATTACCTCTCTGCCCGTGGGGTTGTCCGCCGCGATGCAGGAGGCGGCCGGCGAGGAGCCTTCGAAGGTGCCCGTTGCCGGTTCGTTCCGGCCTGCCGCACCGCTGCACGTGTACTGGGCGCGGGCGTGGATGCGGGTCGGTCGGGGGAGGAGGCCGAGGCTGGGGCTGGAGTAGCCGTCCTCATGGCCGGTGCAGAGGACGCTTTCCGTGTCGCCATGGGCCGAAGCCGTCGGTGCCCAGGCCAGGGAGGAGCCGATCAGTGCCATCGCGCACAGGGCCGCCCTGACACCATGTCTGCCCACCATGTGCGTCCCCTCCCAGGGCCTCTTGGACGCTCGTCCGTCATTGGCGTCCACACCGGCTCTGGCTACCCGTGGGGGGCCTGTGATGCACCGGCTGCCGGTTCCCTGCGGCAGCTCACTCGTGGGGCCACGCTGTAGCGCGCACGCCCCAGCGCCCGGTGGTACGTACGCGCACTCCCTTACCGCCGGGGCATGAGGGCGCCTCAGTCCTCTGCGGTCAGACCGGTGATGAACCGGCGGGTTCGTCCTTCGGCGACGGCGTTGACGCCGTGGATGAGTTGGGCCCCGTAGACGACGGCAGTGCCGGGGCCGGCGGGCGTCGTCCACCGGTTGCCGTGCACCCGGTGGATCCAGGCGGTGTCCGCGGTGCCGTGGGAGACCTTGTCGTGCGGCGCGATGCGGGTGAAGCGCATGCCGGGTGCGTAGCCGGGGGCGTGGTCGCCGTCGAACCGGGGGTCCCACACCTCTTCGCTGGAGGTGGTCTCGAAGAAGAACTCCCCACCGCGCGCCGCGTCTTCGACGGTGACCTGGACACGGGCGACGTGCCGGGGCCGGGCGAACGGATCGGCGCCGATGCCGTCCATGTGGCGTGTGGCCCCCTGCCCGGCCGTGAACTGGATGAACTGCCAGGGCGAGCAGCCGGTCACGGACGGGAAGGTGCGCCGCAGCTCGGGCAGGTGGCGCAGCGTCGCGGCCGTCAGGGTGTCCTGGACTCCGTCCGGAAATGCGGTCAGCTCCTCGCCGACGTAGGCGGGCCGCCAGCCGGTCCGTTCGATGTGCTCATCGATCGCACGGGCCAGCCGCGCCGTCTCCTCCGTGGTCAGGAATGCGTCCACTGTGTCCACGGCGAGCGTCTCGGTCAGCGTGATCACTCTCGTGCCTCCTTCGGTCACGTGGCGATCCACGCAGTCGGGGCGTGCTCTCGGCGTGCATCGTCCTGCTGTCGCACGGGCACGGCAAGGGAAAGGTCCGGACTGGCGATCTCAAGCCCGTGGCGGAGTCGGCAGGCTCCCGAGTCAGCAGGCTCCCGACCGGTTCGAGGCAGCAATGGGCATAGCGAGCCCACACAGGTGCCGCAGATCACGTAGCACCGTCTCGTCAAGTGAGACGGTTCTGGGCGGAACGGCTTCGGGAGCAGGCGGGTGGTCGCCTGAGGAGGGCATTCCCTCGAGTTTTGGGCACGCAGAGGGCACGGGACCTCCCGAGAGGTCTGGACAACAAGGAACCCCCAGGCCGCTGGCCTGGGGGTTCCGTACAGAGCGGGCGACGAGAATCGAACTCGCGCTCTGAGCTTGGGAAGCTCATGTTCTACCATTAAACTACGCCCGCGAGGACGCCCCATCAGGGCGTCGCATCGTCGCACACTCTACCCCATTCGAGCCCCTCGGCGCACGTGCCGCAGGGGGCTTTTTCGTTTGCGGGGGTGGTGTGGAAGGGGTGGGGACAGGGGCGTGGGGCGCGGGAGTTGGGGCGTACCGTGGGGCGCGGTGGCCGACCCTGGGGGTGGTGGGAGTGCCGCGCGTGAGCGCGTCCCATACATCCCCTAATGTGGCTTTTGTCTTTCACGTCCATGGGGAAAGGGACTCGATGGAGCGCACCGTCGTCCGTTGTGCCGAGGGGCACGTGTTCAGCACCGCTTCGTTCCCGATGCAGAACCTCGGTCCCGGCCGGATCGGTCCCGGCCGTCTGCTGCGCTGTCCGCGCTGTGCGCGGCTGCGGCACTCGGTTCCGGTGGGGCAGCAGAAGCGGTGATCGCCGCGCGGTGAGCGGCAGCGCGGGCCCGGTCCGGACAGGACCGGGCCCGCGTCGTCCTTCTTCTCCGCGTATCCTCGACCCGTGCTTCTCTCAGACAAGGACATCCGGACCGAGATCGACGCCGGCCGGGTGCGGATCGACCCGTACGACGCATCGATGGTGCAGCCGTCGAGCATCGATGTGCGCCTCGACCGCTATTTCCGGGTGTTCGAGAACCACCGGTACCCGCACATCGACCCCGCCGTGGAGCAGGCGGACCTCACCCGTGAGGTGGTGCCGGAGGGGGACGAGGCGTTCATCCTGCACCCCGGCGAGTTCGTGCTGGCCTCGACGTACGAGGTCATCACGCTGCCCGGGGACATCGCCTCACGGCTGGAGGGCAAGTCCAGCCTGGGCCGGCTCGGCCTGCTGACGCACTCGACCGCGGGTTTCATCGACCCGGGGTTCTCCGGCCACGTGACGCTGGAGCTGTCCAACATGGCGACGCTCCCGATCAAGCTCTGGCCGGGCATGAAGATCGGGCAGCTGTGCATGTTCCGGCTGACGTCGCCGGTCGAGCACCCGTACGGGTCCGCGAAGCACGGTTCCCGCTACCAGGGCCAGCGCGGTCCGACGCCGTCGCGGTCCTTCCAGAATTTCCATCGCACGCAGGTCTGACCGCGCAGGTCGCGCAGGTCCGACGACCAGGGAACAGGGCGAAGAGCAAGTGAGTGACATCCGCGAGAACCTGACCTACCCGATCTTCGGGCAGGCCATCCGGGAGCTGGCCCAGACCGTCGCGGACGACGGCTACGAGCCCGACATCATCCTGTCCATCGCGCGCGGCGGCGTCTTCGTCGCCGGCGGCCTCGCCTACGCGCTGGACTGCAAGAACATCCACCTGGTGAACGTCGAGTTCTACACCGGCGTGGGTTCGACGCTGGAGATGCCGGTCATGCTGGCGCCCGTCCCGAACGCGATCGACTTCTCCAACAAGAAGGTCCTGATCGCGGACGACGTCGCGGACACCGGCAAGACGCTCAAGCTCGTCCACGACTTCTGCCTGGAGCACGTCGCCGAGGTGCGCAGCGCGGTGATCTACGAGAAGTCGCACTCGCTGGTGAAGTGCGAGTACGTCTGGAAGCGCACCGACGAGTGGATCAACTTCCCGTGGAGCGTCGAGCCGCCGGTGGTGCGGCGCGAGGGCCAGGTCCTCGACGCGTGACCTGACGGCCCGGTTCAGCGCGAAGGCCCCGGCTCCTGTGCTTGGGTTCTAGTGGTCGTCGCAACACCCCAGCTCAGGGGATGCGATGGACTTCAAGATCCGTGAGAGCCGCAGGGAACAGGGCCCACGGAAGCTGCACCGGGAACGGGAGGAATACTTCCGGCTCGTGCAGCTGGGATTCGGTAACGCGGAGGCGAGCCGACGCGTAGGTGTCAACCCTCGGACCGGCCGTGAGTGGCGCAACGGCCGGCCCGAGGGCCGCAGGAAGCCGCCGAGGCTGCCCGCACACGCTGTGCGGGCGCCCTCGCTGTCGTCCCGGTACCTGACCGAGACCGACCGGATCCACATCGCCGACCGGCTGCGGGAGAAGGCATCGGTGCGGGCGATCGCGGCCGAGCTGGGCCGCAGCCCCTCCACGGTCAGCCGCGAGATCCGCCGCAACCGCCACCCCGTGGGCGGGCAGTACCGTCCCCACGCTGCCCAGGCCCGCGCCGATGCCCGCCGGCCCCGCCCCAAGCAGGGGAAGATCGCCCGCAACCCGGCACTCCGGGACTTCATCCAGCGCCACCTGAGACGGCGGTGGAGCCCGGAACAGATCTGCAACGCTCTGCGGGCACAGTTCCCGAACCGGCCGGAGATGCACGTGGTCCACGAAACCGTCTACCAGGCCCTCTACATCCAAGGACGCGGCGAACTGCGCCGCGAAGTGGCCCGCTCCCTGCGAAGCGGCCGGGCCATGCGCAGGCCACAGCGCCAGGCCGCCTCGCGCCAGCCGCGCTTCACCCACCCCATGGTCATGATCAGCGAACGCCCCGCCGAGGCCGAGGACCGGGCGGTGCCCGGCCACTGGGAAGGCGACCTGATCATCGGCAAGGACAGCGGTTCCGCGATCGGCACCCTGGTCGAGCGCGCCACCCGCTACGTGATGCTGGTCCATCTGCCGGACGGCCGCGGTGCCGAGCAGGTCCGCGACGCGCTCCAGGAGACCGTGCAGCGGCTTCCCACCCACCTGAAACGGTCCCTGACCTGGGACCAGGGCAGCGAGATGGCCGCCCACCACGCTTTCACCATCGCCACTGATGTCCCGGTCTACTTCTGCGATCCCGCCAGCCCCTGGCAGCGCGGCTCGAACGAGAACACCAACGGCCTCCTGCGGCAGTACTTCCCCAAGGGCACCGACCTGTCCGCCCACAGCCGTGAAGACCTCGACGCCGTCGCAGCCGAACTCAACGGCCGCCCACGCAAAACGCTCGGCTGGGAAACCCCAGCCGAGCGCCTGCATAAACTGCTTGCGGCCTGATCAACACGACCACGTGTTGCAACGACCCCTAGAAACCGCCGTGCGAGGAGCCGGGGCCTTCCGTGTGCCGGGCGGCGTGGTTACAGCGTGCCCAGCTTGATGATCGAGAGCAGGGCGACCAGCTGGATCGCCGACGCGCCCAGCGCCTTCGGCCAGGGCAGGTCGTGCGACTTGCTCACCATCGAGGTGAAGAGGTAGCCGGCCAGCAGCCAGGTGGCCCAGCCGAGGAGCTGCACGACCGGGTTGTCGCCGCCCAGGAAGACCGCGAGGAGCAGCCGCGGGGCGTCCGTGATCGACATGATGAGCATGGACAGGCCGATGGTCGGCTGCCACAGCCCGTCGCCGCCCAACTGACGGGCCAGGGTGTGGGTCACCGCGCCGAGGATCAGCCCGGAGACGAGGACGATCACCCCGGCGATCAGGACCAGCGGGATGCTGTTGGCGAACGTCGCGTTGAGCACGTCCGAGCGGGCCTTGTCGAAGCCGAAGACCGCGAGCAGGCCGTAGACGAAGGTGACGAGCAGCGCGGGGACCCACATCGGGTGGTCGCGCATCCGCCAGAAGGTGGCGGACGGGCGCAGCACGAGGCCGGTCAGCAGGTCCTTCCAGTGCAGCTTGGGGCCGGGCGGGGGGCCGTTGTAGGTCTGCGCGTCGCCGTAGCCGTCGTCGCCGTAGTCGCCCTCGCCGTACCCGTCGTCGTAGCCGCCGGTCCCGTAGGGGGGGTTGCCGCCCTGGGGCGGGTACGCGTCCGGGGCCTCCCCGAGGCCGAACTGCTGGGTGCTGCCCTGCTGGGGGTACGGCTGCGGGGGGCGGTGGCCGTGGCCCTGGCTCTGGCCGTGTCCATAGCCCTGCCCCTGCCCCTGCCCCTGCCCCTGGCCCGGGTACGGGTGTCCGCCCGGGCCGCCGTGGGCCGGCCCCCCGTACGTCGGCTGTCCGCCGTAGGACGGTCCCGGGCCCTGCGGGGGCCGGTGGTGCGACGGCTCGCCGCCGAAGTACTCCGGTTCGTCACCGCCGGCGGCCGGTCCGCCCTGCCACTGCCGCCCGTCCCAACCGCCGCCGGGGGCGCCGGGGGCGTGCCCGGGCGCACCGCCGGGCGCGCCTGCCGGGCCGGGCCCGTACGGGGCTCCCCCGCCCGTACCGCCCCCGCCCGGGCCGCCGTACGGGGCGCCCCCGTACGGGGCCTGCTGCCCGGGGTGTCGTGCTTGTCGTGCGGCGTTGCCCTCTTCCGAGTCCCGTCCGCGTCCCATCCTGAATCCAGCCACGCCTTCGAACGTACCCGCTCCCGGGGAGCCATGGTGCGGGGGTGGGGGCGCAGGGGCTTCCTTGCTGCTGAGCTGTGACATCCCCTAGGGGAGAGGCCCGGGGGAAGTAGGGGAAGCAGGGGTTTACGGGGCTGTGTTACGGGTTCGGGGCGGGCGACCTTCGGGCGATCTCCGCCCGCCGAGCGGGGTGAGGGTCAGGCGCCGGGCCGGTGGCCGAGGCCGCGCAGACGGCGCCGGGCCGACGGCCCGCGGTCCGGTGGTCCTCGCCGTCCGCTCCCTCTCCGCTCACGCCGCGCCGCGCGCCGCCGTGACGTTGTGGATCATCCGGCGGAGCACCCGCAGCGCCCCCACGTACTCCTCGTCCGGGATCCCCTCGTGGATCTCCGCCCGCATCCCGTCGACCAGCTCCTTCGTACGGGCCTTGGCGGCCCGCCCGGCGTCCGTCAGCCGGAGTGCGCCCCGGTCGTCGGCGGTCAGCCAGCCGCGGGCGAGCAGGCTGTCGGCCGCCCGGCCGATCTCGTCCGGCCCGACGCCGATCGTGCCGCCGAGGCGCGCCACGAGCTCGCCGCGGGGCCGCCCGGCGCCCGCGACCTGGTTGAGGATCCACCACTGCGGCTGTGTGATGTCGACACCGGCCATTCCGTCGCGGATGCGCCGGATGACGGCGTCGTGGGCCACGCCGCTCCAGTAGCCGATGGGCTGTGCGGCGAGGGCGGCGAAGTCGTCGGGGGTGTTCGGGTCGGCGGGCTTCACGGAGGAGGTCCGGTTCGTCATGGGGAGGACGCTAGGACCTCAACCGCAGTCGAGATCAAGGACGATGGCCCTCACACCTGGTAGCGGGGGAATTCCGAGGTGTCGACCGTCCACTCGCCCACGGCGACCTTGTCGCCGAAGACGTAGTCATGACGGGCGCGGTAGCACCGCAGGTCGTCAGGACCGGGGCCGGGGTCGGACATGACGGCCGCGGTGCCCTTGCGCGGATCGACAAGGAGGTAGAACGGGATGCCCATGGCCGGGTAGTCCTGCGTCTTCTCCGTGTAGTCGTTGCTGTGGTTCGTCGGTGAGACGATCTCGGCGACCAGCGACAGATCACGTGGGTGGAACGGGTCCATTGTCTCCTCGGCGAAGATCTCCTCGGGTACGACGATCAGATCCGGGCGCCGGAGCTTGCCGATCGAGACGTCCTCCACCTCCCCGCCCGTGTGTGCCACGAGTCCGTCGGCGAGCTGGTGGTCCAGCTGGCGGCGCAGACGCATCGCGATGAGTTGGTGAGGCCGGGAAGGGGACACCATCATGAGAATCCCGTTTCCGGTGATCTCCGCCCCCACAACGGGTTCCGGAGCGTGCTCGAGCAACTCCTCGGCGATGGCACGCATGCGGGCGTAGTCCATGTTGGCTCCTTGAGCCGAGTCGTGGGCGCTGTGCGGTCATCGTCCCACGCGCCTATGACAACGGCCGGACGCCGAGAACGACGACGGCCGGGCCCCGCGATCACCGCGGGCCCCGGCCGTCGTCACCGCATGGGTGGCGCTACTTCACCGGCTCCGGGTCCGGTTCCGGCGCGGTGGCGGTCTCGCCGTCGCCCTCCGGCTCCACCGGCGTCTTCACCGACTCCAGCAGGAGCTGGGCGACGTCCACGACCTGGATGGACTCCTTGGCCTTGCCGTCGTTCTTCTTGCCGTTGACCGAGTCGGTCAGCATGACGAGGCAGAAGGGGCAGGCGGTGGAGACGATGTCCGGGTTGAGCGACAGCGCCTCGTCCACGCGCTCGTTGTTGATGCGCTTGCCGATGCGCTCCTCCATCCACATGCGCGCGCCGCCGGCGCCGCAGCAGAAGCCGCGCTCCTTGTGGCGGTGCATCTCCTCGTTCCGCAGGCCCGGCACCTTGGCGATGATCTCGCGCGGCGGGGTGTAGACCTTGTTGTGACGGCCCAGGTAGCAGGGGTCGTGATAGGTGATCAGACCCTCGACCGGGGTGACGGGGACCAGCTTGCCCTCGTCGACGAGGTGCTGGAGCAGCTGCGTGTGGTGGATGACCTCGTACTCGCCGCCGAGCTGCGGGTACTCGTTGGCGATCGTGTTGAAGCAGTGCGGGCAGGTCGCGACGATCCTCTTCTTGGACTTCTCGACCTTGACGCCCTCCTCGGCGTCCTCGCCGAACGCCATGTTGAGCATCTCGACGTTCTGCTGGCCGAGCTGCTGGAAGAGGAACTCGTTGCCCAGACGGCGCGCGGAGTCACCGGTGCACGCCTCGTCGCCGCCCATGATGGCGAACTTCACGCCCGCCATGTGCAGCAGCTCCGCGAACGCCTTGGTGGTCTTCTTGGCGCGGTCCTCCAGGGCGCCGGCGCAGCCGACCCAGTACAGGTAGTCGACCTCGGTGAGGTCCTCGATGTCCTTGCCGACGACCGGGACCTCGAAGTCGACCTCCTTGGTCCACGCCAGGCGCTGCTTCTTGGCGAGGCCCCAGGGGTTGCCCTTCTTCTCCAGGTTCTTGAGCATCGTGCCCGCCTCGGACGGGAACGAGGACTCGATCATCACCTGGTAGCGGCGCATGTCGACGATGTGGTCGACGTGCTCGATGTCCACCGGGCACTGCTCGACGCACGCGCCGCACGTCGTGCAGGACCACAGGACGTCCGGGTCGATGACGCCGTTCTCTTCGAGGGTGCCGATCAGCGGGCGCTCCGTCTCCGCCAGGGCGGCGGCCGGGACGTCCTTCAGCTGCTCCTCGGTCGCCTTCTCCTCGCCCTCCATGGTCTTGCCGCCACCGGCCAGCAGGTATGGCGCCTTGGCGTGCGCGTGGTCGCGCAGCGACATGATCAGCAGCTTCGGGGAGAGCGGCTTGCCGGTGTTCCAGGCGGGGCACTGCGACTGGCAGCGGCCGCACTCGGTGCAGGTGGAGAAGTCGAGGATGCCCTTCCAGGAGAACTCCTCGACCTTGGAGACGCCGAAGACGTCGTCCTCGCCCGGGTCCTCGAAGTCGATCGGCTTGCCGCCGCTCGTCATCGGCTGCAGCGCGCCCAGGGCGACGTCGCCGCTCGCCTCACGCTTGAACCAGATGTTCGGGAAGGCCAGGAAGCGGTGCCAGGCGACGCCCATGTCCGTCTTCAGGGAGACCGTGATCATCCAGATGAAGGACGTCGCGATCTTCAGGCCCGCGAAGAAGTAGGTGAGGTTCTGGAGGGTGGAGACGTCCATCCCCTCCAGCCACGAGACGACCGGGTACGAGATGAAGAACGACGCCTCGTAGCCGTCCACGTGGTGCTGGGCGCCCTCCAGCGCGTGCAGCATGAAGATGCAGACGCCGACGATGAGGATGACGGACTCGACGAAGTACGCCTGGCCGGTGTTGGAGCCGGCGAAGCGGGACTTGCGGCCGGGCTTGTCCGGCCGGTTCAGCTGCCGGATGACGATCAGCGTCAGGATGCCGAGGGCGGTCATCGTGCCGAGGAACTCGACGAAGACGTTGTACGGGGCCCAGTCGCCGATGACCGGCAGGATCCAGTCGGCCTGGAAGAGCTGGCCGATGGCGTTGACGATCGTCAGCAGCAGGGAGAAGAAGCCCACCGCCACGAACCAGTGCGCGACGCCGACGACGCCCCACTTGTTCATCCTGGTGTGGCCGAGGAACTCCTTGACCACCGTGACCGTGCGCCCTGCCGGGTCGTCGGTGCGGGTGCCGGCGGGGACGGGCTGGCCGATCCGTACGAAGCGGTAGATCTGGAGGATGGCACGGCCGAACAGCGCGACACCGACCGCGATGAGGACCAGCGACACAATGATCGCGGCGAGTTGCATGGGAGGCTCCTCGGGCCTGCGAGAGCGGGATTGGCGGGACGGGGATGACGGGATGAGGGACGAGTGGGACGACGGATGAGCGGGATTACTACTCGGTAACTTATCCAGTCCGTACGAGACTACTCACTCTCGCGCCCGCGATATACCCGCAGCGCCGGTGATCTGCGTCGCGCGGGCCGCGCGTCCCCGCCCGGGTGCGATGCCTTGCAGATAAGGGCCGCATAAGAGTTGAGTCGGCTCCACTCAGTTCCGTTGACAGTCCGCCATCCGTGTTGCACCCTTGAGTCTGTTCCACTCAAGTCAGCTGGAGGAATCGACATGGCACGTGCGGTCGGCATCGACCTGGGTACGACGAACTCCGTCGTCAGTGTTCTCGAGGGCGGTGAGCCCACCGTCATCACCAACGCCGAGGGCGCCAGGACCACGCCGTCCGTCGTCGCCTTCGCGAAGAACGGCGAGGTCCTGGTCGGTGAGGTCGCCAAGCGCCAGGCCGTGACCAACGTCGACAGGACCATCCGGTCGGTCAAGCGCCACATGGGCACCGACTGGAAGATCAACCTGGACGGCAAGGACTTCAACCCCCAGCAGATCTCCGCCTTCATCCTGCAGAAGCTGAAGCGGGACGCCGAGGCGTACCTGGGTGAGAAGGTCACGGACGCGGTCATCACCGTCCCGGCGTACTTCAACGACTCCGAGCGCCAGGCCACCAAGGAGGCCGGCGAGATCGCGGGCCTCAACGTCCTGCGCATCGTCAACGAGCCCACCGCGGCCGCCCTGGCCTACGGTCTCGACAAGGACGACCAGACCATTCTCGTCTTCGACCTCGGCGGCGGCACCTTCGACGTGTCCCTGCTGGAGATCGGCGACGGCGTCGTCGAGGTGAAGGCCACCAACGGCGACAACCACCTCGGTGGTGACGACTGGGACCAGCGCGTCGTCGACTACCTGGTGAAGCAGTTCCAGAACGGTCACGGCGTCGACCTGTCCAAGGACAAGATGGCCCTCCAGCGCCTCCGCGAGGCCGCCGAGAAGGCCAAGATCGAGCTGTCCTCGTCCACCGAGACCACGATCAACCTGCCTTACATCACGGCCTCCGCCGAGGGCCCGCTGCACCTGGACGAGAAGCTCACCCGCGCCCAGTTCCAGCAGCTCACCGCGGACCTGCTGGAGCGCTGCAAGACCCCGTTCCACAACGTCATCAAGGACGCGGGCATCGCCCTCTCCGAGATCGACCACGTGGTCCTGGTCGGCGGCTCCACCCGTATGCCCGCCGTCGCCGAGCTCGTCAAGGAGCTGACCGGCGGCCGTGAGGCCAACAAGGGCGTCAACCCGGACGAGGTCGTCGCCATCGGCGCCTCGCTCCAGGCCGGTGTCCTCAAGGGCGAGGTCAAGGACGTCCTGCTGCTCGACGTCACCCCGCTGTCCCTCGGCATCGAGACCAAGGGCGGCATCATGACCAAGCTGATCGAGCGCAACACCACGATCCCGACCAAGCGCTCCGAGATCTTCACGACGGCCGAGGACAACCAGCCGTCCGTGCAGATCCAGGTCTACCAGGGCGAGCGCGAGATCGCGGCGTACAACAAGAAGCTCGGCATGTTCGAGCTGACCGGTCTGCCCCCGGCCCCGCGCGGCGTCCCGCAGATCGAGGTCACCTTCGACATCGACGCCAACGGCATCATGCACGTGGCCGCGAAGGACCTCGGCACCGGCAAGGAGCAGAAGATGACCGTCACCGGCGGCTCCTCGCTGCCGAAGGACGAGGTCGACCGGATGCGCGAGGAGGCCGAGAAGTACGCGGAGGAGGACCACAAGCGCCGCGAGGCCGCCGAGACCCGCAACCAGGCCGAGCAGCTCGTCTACCAGACGGAGAAGTTCCTCAAGGACAACGCGGACAAGGTCCCCGGCGACGTCAAGACCGAGGTCGAGACGGCCGTCACCGAGCTGAAGGACAAGCTCAAGGGCGAGGACACCGCCGAGATCCGCACCGCGTCCGAGAAGGTCGCCGCCGTCAGCCAGAAGCTCGGCCAGGCCATGTACGCCGACGCGCAGGCCGCCCAGGGCGCCGAGGGTGCCGCCGGTGCCGCCGGCGCCGGTGCGGGCCAGCAGGCCAAGGCCGACGACGACGTCGTCGACGCCGAGATCGTGGACGACGAGAAGCCGAAGGGCGGTGCGTCGGCGTGACGGAGGAGACCCCGGGCTTCGACGAAAAGCCTGAAGGCACTCCCTCCGACGACTCGGCCGACGAGAAGGGCGCCGGTCCCGCCGACAAGGCGGGCCCGGCCCCGGCCGGGGAGGAACTGGTCGAGGTAGGCCTCCAGGCGCAGCTGGACCAGGCGCAGGCCGCGCTCAACGAGCGCACCGCGGACCTCCAGCGGCTCCAGGCGGAGTACCAGAACTACCGCCGGCGCGTCGAGCGCGACCGGGTGCAGGTCAAGGAGGTCGCCGTGGCGAACCTCCTGTCCGAACTGCTCCCCACGCTCGACGACATCGGCCGCGCCCGTGACCACGGCGAGCTCGTCGGCGGCTTCAAGTCCGTCGCCGAATCGCTGGAGACGGTCGTGGCGAAGATGGGCCTCCAGCAGTTCGGCAAGGAGGGCGAGCCCTTCGACCCGCTGGTCCACGAGGCCCTGATGCACAGCTACGCGCCGGACGTCACCGAGACGACGTGCGTGCAGATCCTGCAGCCGGGGTATCGCATCGGCGAGCGCACGATCCGCCCCGCGCGGGTCGCCGTCGCCGAGCCGCAGCCGGGCGCCCAGGGCAAGGCCGAGGGCGAGTCGGACGAGGAGAGCGGTGGCCCGGACGAGGGCTGACGCGATGAAGCACGGCACTGACCGCACGCACCGGGAGGAGGGACGCCGGGGATGAGCACCAAGGACTTCGTGGAGAAGGACTACTACAAGGTCCTCGGCGTGCCCAAGGACGCGGCCGAGGCCGACATCAAGAAGGCGTACCGGAAGCTCGCCCGCGAGTACCACCCGGACGCCAACAAGGGCGACGCCTCGGCCGAGGAGCGGTTCAAGGAGATCTCCGAGGCGTACGACGTCCTCGCCGATCCCAAGCGCCGCAAGGAGTACGACGAGGCACGGGCGCTGTTCGGCAACGGCGGCTTCCGGCCTGGCCCGGGCGCCGGCGGTTCCTTCAACTTCGACCTGGGCGACCTCTTCGGAGGCGCCCAGGGCGGGGCGGGTGCCGGCGGCTTCGGCGGCGGGCTGGGCGACGTCTTCGGCGGCCTCTTCAACCGCGGCGGCGGCACCACGCGCACCCAGCCGCGCCGGGGCCAGGACATCGAGTCCGAGGTGACGCTCAGCTTCACCGAGGCGGTCGACGGGGCCACGGTCCCGCTGCGGATGTCCTCCTCGGCGGCCTGCAAGGCGTGCTCCGGCACCGGCGACAAGGCCGGCACCCCGCGGGTCTGCCCGACCTGCGTGGGCACCGGCCAGGTGTCGCGCGGCTCCGGCGGCGGCTTCTCGCTGACCGACCCCTGCCCCGACTGCAAGGGCCGCGGGCTGATCCCCGAGAACCCCTGCGACGTCTGCAAGGGCAGCGGCCGGGCCACGTCCTCCCGCACCATGCAGGTCCGGATCCCGGCGGGCGTCTCCGACGGCCAGCGGATCCGGCTGCGCGGCAAGGGGGCGCCGGGCGAGCGCGGCGGCCCCAACGGCGACCTGTACGTCGTGGTGCACGTCGGCGCCCACCCCGTCTTCGGACGCAAGGGCGACAACCTCACCGTCACCGTGCCCGTCACCTTCCCGGAGGCGGCGCTCGGCGGCGAGGTGAAGGTGCCCACCCTCGGCGGACCGCCGGTCACCCTGCGGATCCCGCCCGGCACGCCCAACGGGCGCACCATGCGGGCCCGCGGCAAGGGCGCGGTGCGCAAGGACGGCACCCGCGGCGACCTGCTGGTCACCGTGGAGGTCGTGGTTCCCAAGGATCTCGACGACAAGGCCAGGGACGCCCTGGAGACCTTCCGCGACGCCACGGCGGGTGAGGACCCGCGCGCGGAGCTGTTCCGGGCGGCGAAGGGAGAGTGACCGTGATGAACGGCGACGGCCGCACCCGTCGGCGCTTCGAACCCGCTCAGCCGTACGAGCTGACCGATGAGTCGCCCGTGTACGTCATCTCGGTCGCGGCTCAGCTCTCGGGTCTGCATCCGCAGACCCTGCGCCAGTACGACCGCCTCGGCCTGGTCTCGCCGGACCGCACGGCCGGGCGGGGCCGCCGCTACTCGGCCCGCGACATCCAACTGCTCCGCCAGGTGCAGCAGTTGTCGCAGGACGAGGGCATCAACCTGGCCGGCATCAAGCGCATCATCGAACTGGAGAACCAGGTCGCCGCGCTGTCGGCCCGGGTCGCCGAGCTGCAGGCGGTCGTCGACGGCGCCGCCGCGGCGATGCAGCAGCGCGAGGCGGCGGTGCACGCCTCCTACCGGCGGGACCTGGTCCCGTACCAGGAGATGCAGCAGACGAGCGCGCTGGTCGTCTGGCATCCGCCGAAGCGGGACCGCTGATCGCGGGGTTGTCGACCGCGGACTGCTGATCCGTTCGTCGTTCGTCGTTCGTCGTTTGAGAGGCCCGTCCCGATGTGGGGTCGGGCCTCTCTTGTTGCTTATCGCGGGCCTCTCCTCTTTGGGGGAACGATTCTCCACAGGGGGTTTTCCACAGGCGTGGCGAAGACCGCCAGGCGTCGTCACACTCAGTGAACATGAGCGCGAAAAAGTGTGGTGGGTCAAGGAAGTTCGCGGTGGTGGCCGCGTTGGCGGAAGTCCCGAGCGGGGTCGTGGCCCTGTCCCAGGCGGAGCGGCTGGGCTGGTCGCGGTGCGGGCTGCGGCGCCGGCTGCGGAAGGAGGGCTGGCAGACGGTGCGCCCGGGCGCGTTCGCGGCGCCGGGCCGGCCGGCCGGGCTGGTGGCGCATCTGTGGGCACAGCAACTGGCCCGGCCGGAGCTGGTGGTCAGCCACTGGGCGGCGGCACTGGTGCACGGCGTCGAACGGCGGGTGGAGCGGCCCGAGTTCACCGCCCCGACCGGCGGGCGGGAAGGCGGGCGGGGAGTACACCGCCTCCCGCTGCGGCCGGACGAGGTGACACTCAGCGCCGGGCTGGCGGTGACGACGCTCCCGCGCACCCTGGCCGACCTCTTACGGGCCGTGCCGCGGGACGACGCGCTGGTGGCGGTGGAGTCCGCGCTGAGCCGCCGACCCACCGGCGAACGGGGCTCGCGCGGACCGCTGACCGTTCTCGACGCCGTCCGGGACGCGGTGCGGGACGGCGTGGGGATGCGCGGCGGGAGACGGGCCCTGGACTGGCTGGCCCTCGCCGACGAGCGGGCCGGCTCCCCGGCGGAGACGATCGCCCGGCTGCGGATGAACGACGCGGGCCTCTACCCGGAGCCACAGGCCGAGTTGCTGCTCCCCGGCGGGCGCAGGGTGTACCCGGACTTCTTCTTCAGGGAGCGGGGAGTGGTGGTGGAGATCGAGGGCTACGCCTGGCACGGCGACCGGACCCGGCACCAGCGGGACACCGCCCGCTACAACGAGCTGACGCGCTGCCCCGAGGTGCGGCGGCTGCTGCGGTTCACGGCCGACGACGTGTTCCGCCGGCCGGTGTCGCTGGTGCGGACGGTCGGACGGGTGCTGGAAAGCAGTCCGGCGGGATGGGGGCTCGCCTCGTAGGCGGGTGGCCCGGGGACCGGGAGGCAGGGTGGGCGAGGGGCGAGATCTGGAGGGCCTGCCCATGCCGCACTGCCCGGGCCTGAGCGGTGCGGAACTGAGCGGTGCGGAACGGGCTTACCGGTCGGAGCCCGGCGTCGCCGGTCCGGTCGTCCACGACAGCTCGCAGCTGATGGAAGCCGTGGCGCTGGGCCAGGCGGTGGCCCTGGTTCCGGAGTCCCTGGCGAAGCTGCACCCCCGCGATGACGTGGTCCACCGGCCCGTCCCCGACGCGAGTCCGTACGAGACGGCGGTCGCCTGGTGCGAGGGGATCCGCGACGGGTCGGTGGGGCGGTTGGTACGGGCGGTGGTGGAGCCGGCGGGGCAGGATGTGCGCCGCGCCACGTGAGTCGGCAGCGGGTGCGCCCTGTTGTCACCACGGCTCGTCGCTTCGTCCCGCGAGCAGGCCCGACTAGGACGCGGGGACACCCGAGCGCGGATCGCCGCGCCGCCCGTTCACGCCCCAGGAGACGTCGTCGCGTCGGCGGGAGTGAGGTCGCGGGTGAGGACGATCTCGCCGTCGTCCAGGTCGCCCGTCTCTCCGAAGCCGGCCGCCCGGCAGAGCCGGAAGGCGACGTGGTTGCCCGGGACCACGCTGAGGCGCATGCGGGTGTGCCCCGCCGCGCGGGCGCGGTCGAGGACGGCGGCCAGGCCGGCGTGGCCGAGCCGCCGGCCCTGGAAGCGTCGGTCGATCATGTAGCGCGAGAGTGAGACGGTTCCGGGGTCGTCCTCGGAGGGGTGCAGCAGGGCGAAGCCGATCAGCTCGGAGCCGTGCAGCAGGGCGAGCGGGTCGGCCGTCGGGTACGCCCAGGCGTCGGCCAGTGATCGGACGTTCGGGGCGACGAACCCACGTTGACCCGGCCCCACGTCCAGGGCGATGACCGCCTCGTAGGTGTCCACGGTGACCGGTTCGCAGCGCACGGGGATCATGCGCGGCATCCTAGGCAGCGGGCTCGGAGGCGTCACCCGGGATCCGGTCCGCAGCGCTCGGCGCGGTACGCCTCGGGGGTCTTCGTGGCGCGGCCCGGCGTCACGGAGTGCGGCGCGGACCGTGTCCGGCCGGCCGTCATACGAGCCGCGCCGAGCCCATGGCCCGCGTCACCGCGATCTCGATCAGGACGCGGTCGGGGTTGGGCTCGGGGGTCCGTTCGTAGCGCTCCGCGTAGCGGGCGACCGCGTCGGCGACGGCGTCCGGCTCCGTGCGGACGACGGCCGTGCCCTCCAGGGTGGCCCACATCCCGCCCGGGGCGACCTGGCAGAGCGCGACGCGGAGGCCGTCCGGGCCGGCCGCGAGGACGTTGGAGACCTTGGTGCTCTGCTTGCGGGTGATCACCCGGGCTATGGACGTCTCCGGATCGAACGTGGCGCCCACCGGCACGACGTGCGGGCTGCCGTCCCGGCGGAGCGTGGTGAGGGTGGGGAAATGGCGCTCGCGCCAGAACGCGACGTAGGCGTCCGGCAGGTTGCGGAGGTCGTGGGCCATGGCCGCCAGGGTAGTGGGCCGCGGGTCAGAGGAAGTCGGTGGTGTCGAGATCGAAGTCGAAGGGCGCGGGGAGGGGGAGGGACTTGCCGAAGGGGACGCTGTGGATCTCGGCGTAGTCCTCCCGCGTCGGCTCGGCGAAGAGCGTGACGGTGCTCTCGTCGCGGTCCACGAGGAGGAAGAGGGGGATGCCGGCGCGGGCGTAGCAGTGGCGCTTGGCGGTGCGGTCGTGCTCCGACCTGGTGCTGGTCACTTCGGCGACGAGAGCTACGCCGTCGGGATCCATCCAGGTGGGTGCGCCGCGGTAGAGGTTGAGCCGGTGCGAGGCGAACGTCGCGTCCGGGACCGCGTAGTTCTTGGGGCACAGGCCCCCGCGCGGAAGCTTCAGCCCCTTGTTCCCTGACACGTCCATGTCCGTGGCCGACCTTCGCAGGATCTGCCGGACGAGACGGCTGAAGACGTGCTCGTGATCGCCGTCCGGCGCCGGTGACACGACGATTTCCCCCTCGATGAACTCTGCCCGGAACCCCTCCGGGGTCTCCAGGGTCAGGAAGTAGTCCAGGAGGGTCTCTTCCGGCGTCATAAGCCTTGGCTCTTGTGCCATAGCCGTCATGCTGCACCTCCCCGTGGTCGAGCGCCAGCATGGCGCCCCGCCCCCGGTGGCGGGCCGTTCGTCGTACCGGTTCACTCGCAAGGGGGAGTGTCCGGCCGGACTACCGACGCGAGGGTTGAGTGGAATAGACTCAACTTATCGCACGTTGCCTGAAGCAGGGAACGTCGCCTGGGGCAGGACCAGGGACCAGGAAGCGAAAGCGAAGCCGAGGAGGAGCTCCCCGTCGTGGATGCCGAGCTGACCAACAAGAGCCGTGAGGCGCTGAGCGCCGCCCATGAGCGGGCCGTGTCGGCCGGGCATGCCGATATGACCCCCGCCCACCTCCTGCTGGCCCTGCTGGCCGGGCAGGAGAACGAGAACCTGCTCGACCTGCTGGCCGCCGTGGAGGCGGACGCCGCGGTGCTGCGCGGCGGGGCCGAGCGGGTGCTGGCCGGGCTGCCGAGCGTGCAGGGGTCGACCGTGGCGCCCCCGCAGCCCACCCGGGAGCTGCAGGCCGTCCTGGTGGACGCCGGGGAGCGGGCCCGCGACCTGGGGGACGAGTACATCTCCACCGAGCACCTGCTGATCGGGCTCGCCGCCAAGGGCGGCCGGATCGCCGAGCTGCTGGAGCAGCAGCGGGCCTCCGCCAAGCGGCTGCTCGACGCCTTCGAGAAGGCGCGCGGCGGGCAGCGGGTGACGACCGCCGACCCCGAGGGCACGTACAAGGCGCTGGAGAAGTTCGGTACGGACTTCACCGCCGCGGCGCGGGACGGCAAGCTCGACCCGGTCATCGGGCGGGACCACGAGATCCGCCGCGTGGTGCAGGTGCTCTCCCGGCGCACCAAGAACAACCCGGTGCTCATCGGCGAGCCGGGCGTCGGCAAGACGGCCGTCGTGGAGGGGCTGGCGCAGCGGATAGTGAAGGGCGACGTTCCCGAGTCGCTGAAGGACAAGCGGCTGGTCTCGCTGGACCTGGGCGCGATGGTGGCCGGTGCCAAGTACCGCGGCGAGTTCGAGGAGCGGCTGAAGACCGTCCTGGCGGAGATCAAGGCCAGCGAGGGCCGGATCATCACCTTCATCGACGAGCTGCACACCGTCGTCGGCGCGGGCGCCGGCGGGGACTCGGCGATGGACGCGGGCAACATGCTCAAGCCGATGCTCGCCCGCGGCGAGCTGCGCATGGTCGGCGCGACGACGCTCGACGAGTACCGCGAGCGGATCGAGAAGGACCCCGCCCTGGAGCGGCGCTTCCAGCAGGTGCTGGTCGCCGAGCCGTCGGTGGAGGACTCCATCGCGATCCTGCGCGGGCTCAAGGGCCGCTACGAGGCGCACCACAAGGTGCAGATCGCGGACGCGGCGCTGGTCGCCGCCGCCACCCTCTCCGACCGCTACATCACCTCCCGGTTCCTGCCGGACAAGGCGATCGACCTGGTGGACGAGGCCGCCTCCCGGCTGCGGATGGAGATCGACTCCTCGCCGATGGAGATCGACGAGCTCCAGCGGGCCGTCGACCGGCTCAAGATGGAGGAGCTGGCGCTCCGCAACGAGACGGACGAGGCGAGCAAGGAGCGGCTGGAAAAGCTCCGCCGTGACCTGGCCGACAAGGAGGAGGAGCTGCGCGGGCTCACCGCGCGCTGGGAGCGGGAGAAGCAGTCCCTCAACCGTGTCGGTGAGCTGAAGGAGCGCCTCGACGACCTGCGCGGGCAGGCCGAGCGCGCCCAGCGCGACGGCGACTTCGACACCGCGTCCAAGCTGCTCTACGGCGAGATCCCGGCCGTCGAGCGGGAGCTGGCGGAGGCCGCGGAGGCCGAGGCCGAGCAGGAGGCGTCCTCCCGGGACCTCATGGTCAAGGAGGAGGTCGGCCCCGACGACATCGCCGAGGTCGTGGCTGCCTGGACGGGCATCCCGGCCGGCCGGCTGCTGGAGGGCGAGACGCAGAAGCTGCTGCGCATGGAGGAGGAGCTGGGCAAGCGGCTGATCGGGCAGGAGGAGGCCGTCCGGGCCGTCTCCGACGCGGTGCGCCGCTCGCGCGCCGGGATCGCCGACCCCGACCGGCCCACCGGTTCGTTCCTCTTCCTCGGCCCGACCGGCGTCGGCAAGACCGAGCTGGCCAAGGCGCTCGCGGACTTCCTGTTCGACGACGAGCGGGCGATGGTCCGCATCGACATGAGCGAGTACGGCGAGAAGCACTCGGTCGCCCGGCTGGTCGGCGCGCCTCCCGGCTACGTCGGCTACGAGGAGGGCGGCCAGCTCACCGAGGCGGTGCGGCGCCGGCCGTACACCGTGGTCCTGCTGGACGAGGTGGAGAAGGCCCACCACGAGGTCTTCGACATCCTGCTCCAGGTGCTGGACGACGGGCGGCTCACCGACGGCCAGGGACGGACGGTCGACTTCCGCAACACCATCCTCATCCTCACCTCCAACCTGGGCTCGACCTTCCTGGTCGATCCGCTGCTGAAGGAGGAGCAGAAGCGGGAGAAGGTGCTGGAGACGGTCCGGACCGCGTTCCGCCCGGAGTTCCTCAACCGGCTCGACGACATCGTGGTGTTCCACCCGCTGGGCACCGGCCAGTTGGAGCGGATCGCCCGGATCCAGATCGACCAGCTCCAGCGGCGGCTCGCCGACCGGCGGCTCACCCTGGACGTCGACGAGTCCGCGCTGCGCTGGCTGGCCGCGCTCGGCCACGAGGGCCCGGACGAGGCGCCCGACCTCACCTACGGCGCCCGGCCGCTGCGCCGGCTGGTGCAGACCGCGATCGGCGACCGGCTGGCGCGCGCGATCCTCGCCGGCGAGGTGCGGGACGGCGACACGGTCCGCGTCGAGCGGGTCCCGGGCGAGGAGGGGCTGTCGGTGCGGGCGGCGGCCTAGCTAGTCGTATCAACGGGCTGTCGGCGCCGGGCCGCCGCGGCCCGGCCGGATCGGACTCCGGACGGCCCGGGAGCGCACCCCCTGGCGCGTGGTCGGTGAGCGACGCATGCGCCAGGGGTTGCGGGGCAGGGGCTGGTGTGGGGGAGGATGGCCGCAACCGTACGAAGGGAAATCCACGGTGAGCATCGACCCGTCCTCGATTCCGAATTTCGGGGGCCAGCCCGAGCCGCAGCCCGAAGAGACGGGCCCGGCCGGTCCCGTCATCCCCGACCAGGATCTGGTCAAGCAGCTCCTGGAGCAGATGGAGCTGAAGTACCTCGTGGACGACGAGGGTGACCTCGCGGCTCCGTGGGAGCAGTTCCGTACGTATTTCATGTTCCGCGGTGAGGAGGAGCAGCAGGTCTTCTCCGTGCGGACGTTCTACGACCGGCCGCACGGCATCGACGACAAGGGCAAGCTGCTCGAGGTCATCGACGACTGGAACCGCCGCACCCTGTGGCCGAAGGTCTACACGCACACCAACGACGACGGCACGGTCCGCCTCATCGGCGAGGCCCAGATGCTGATCGGCGTCGGGGTGTCGCTGGAGCACTTCGTGTCCAGCACGGTCAGCTGGGTCCGCGCCTCGGTCGAGTTCGACCGCTGGCTGGTGGAGCAGCTCGGCCTGGAGGAGGACCTGGAGTCCGGCGACGGCGACGGCGAGGACAAGCCCGACGCCGACGCCTGATCCTCCGGACGACGCCTGACCCTCCGGACGGCACCGGCCCGGGGCGCCTACATGGGCAGCCGGGCCGCCGTCACCAGGTACGTCCCGTACACGCACGAGAGCCCGGCCAGCGCGCCGACCGTCACCGCGACGGTGCGCGACCGGGCTCTCGTCATGCCCAGGGCCAGCGGGATCAGCAGCGGGAAGGCGGGCAGCAGGAAGCGCGGCTTGGACGCGAAGTAGCTGGAGCCGCCGAGGGCGATCACGCACAGCACCAGGGTGTAGGCGAGCAGCGGGGCGGGCGGCCGTTCCAGCACGAGGAAGACGAGCGCGACCAGCGCGACGACCAGGACGCCCAGGGAGCCGTAGTACGCCATCCCGTCGCGCCCGGTGAACAGGTGCCGGACGAAGCGGAACGCGTCCGCCCCGAAGTCGAACCGCGACCCCCACCGTCGCTGCACGGTGAAGTAGCCCAGCGGGCCGAACCCCGAGCGGTAGCCGGCCCACAGCACGTAACCGCCCCACCCCAGCGGCGCGAGCGCGAGGCCGGTCCACAGCCGCCAGTCGGCGCGGGAGCGCGGTTCCCGGTACAGGACGACCAGCGTGGCGCAGCCGACGGCGGCGGCGACGGCGATGGCGTTGGGCCGGGACAGTCCTGCGGCCAGCGCGAGCGCCCCCGCCCAGAGGTGCCGGCGGGTGACGACGGCGTAGAGCGCCCACGCGGCGAGGGCGGTCATCAGGGACTCGGTGTAGCCCATCGTCTGCACGATGGAGTGCGGCAGCAGCCCCCAGAGGAGCACCAGCCAGGTGGCCGCCCGCCGCCCGTACAGCCGCTCGCCGACGGCGTAGATCCCCCAGGCCGCGCAGGCCGCGGCGGTCCAGGCGACGACGAGCTGCGCGGAGACGACCGAGAACGGGCTCAGCGCGGTCAGCGCGTGCACCAGGCCGGGGTAGAGCGGGAAGAACGCGTAGTCGCTGTAGATCACCGAGTGGCTGGTGGGGGACGGGAGGATCAGTCCGTAGCCGTCCTCGGCGATGCCCGCGTACCAGATGGCGTCCCAGGAATGGCCGAGCAGGGTGCGCGGGTGGCGGCCGGTCGACCAGGCCCAGGAGGCCATTGTTGCCACGCCGGCCAGCCGGGCCGCGGCGTAGAGCACGAGCGCGGGCAGGGCGCGGCGCAGCGCCTCGCGCACCCGCTCCGCGCGCCGGGCCGGGCCGTCGGCGCGGGCGCGGCGCGGCTCCGGGGCGCGGACGGGCACGGCGGTGTCGGCGGACACGGGACCTCCTCGGGGCACCTCCCGGGCCGGCCGGGGAGGCGCGGCCGGGCCCCGCGGGGACGGGCCGGGCGGCGGGACCGGTCGGGGCGCCGGGGACGGCGCCGGTACGGACGGTGCGGAACGTGCGGCATACCGACCATGCGGCCGGGGCCTCGCGCGCGCGACGCGTCACGCCCGTAGGGGGCACGGCTTCCACCCGGCTGGCGCACCGGGAGGAGCGCCGGTGCGTCGCGGCCCGCGCCCGGGCACGGGTGTTCGCGTCCCCCTAGGGTGGGCGGGGTCACGGACAGTCCGGAGGACGACCGGGAGGGGCGCGGATGAGCGCGGAACACGGTGGAGCGGGAGCGCACGGTGGGGCGCCGAGCGGGGCGGTGACCGGGGCGGGGAACGGCACGCGGGGGCCGGCGGCGGCGCGGCTCACGGGCCTGGGCACGTCGGTGTTCACGGAGATGACCGAGCTGGCCCGGAGCACCGGGGCGGTCAACCTGGGGCAGGGCGTGCCGGAGCTGGGCAGCCCGCGCGCGCTGCTGGAGGACGTCGCGGCGGCGGTGCTGGCCGGGGCCAACCAGTACCCGCCCGCGCACGGGACGCCCGCGCTGCGCGAGGCGGTCGCCGCGCATCAGCGGCGGCGGTACGGCCTGGAGTACGACCCGCTGGGCGAGGTGCTGGTGACGACGGGCGCGACCGAGGCGCTCGCCGGGGCGCTGCTGGGGCTGTGCGACCCGGGGGACGAGGTGCTGGCCTTCGACCCCTGCTACGACGCCTACGCGGCGGTGGCCCGCTTCGCGGGTGCGAAGCTCGTCCCCGTGTCGCTGGTCACGGAAGGGGACGCCTTTGTCCTGGACGTGGACGTGCTGCGGGCCGCCGTCACGCCGCGGACCCGGGTGCTGGTGCTGAACACGCCGCACAACCCGACGGGCAAGGTGTTCACGCCGGCGGAACTGGAGGCCGTCGCGGAGGTGTGCCGCGAGCACGGGCTGACGGTCGTGACGGACGAGGTGTACGAGCACCTGGTGTTCGGCGAGGAAGGAGGGGAGGGGGACGGGCCCGTCCACCGGACGATCGCCGCGTTGCCGGGGATGCGGGAGCGGACGCTGACCGTCTCCTCGGCCGGCAAGACGTTCGGGGTGACGGGCTGGAAGGTCGGCTGGGTCTGCGGGCCCGCACCGCTGGTGGCGGCGGTGGCGGGGGTGAAGCAGTTCCTCACCTACACCTCGGGCGCGCCGTTCCAGGACGCGCTCGCCCGGGCGCTGGGGGGCGTGGAGGAGTGGGCGGCGGAGCTGCGGCGGACGCTGGGGCGCAACCGGGATCTGCTGAGCGACGGACTGACGCGCGCCGGGTTGCGCCCGTACCGGGCGGACGCCGGGTATTTCGTCCAGGTGGACATCCGCGCGTGGGGGCATGGGAACGGCGTGCGATTCTGCCGTGAACTCCCTTTGCGCGCCGGGGTGGTGGCCATTCCGACATCCGCCTTCTTTGTGCGCCCGGGCGCCCCGTCTCATCTGGTGCGATTCTCGTTCTGCAAGCGCGAGGAAGCGGTTCTCGACGCCGTGGAACGACTGGAACGGGCGGCTTCCGCGGGGCCGCGCTGACCCCGGAGTGTGCGCCGCGGCGGGGAACCCCGCCGGGAACCCCGCCGGGCAACCCGGCCCGGAAACCCCTGGCAAAGGCCATTTGATCTGGGGATTTGCAAGTGGCCCATGCTTGACCGCATATGCGCCCGGCGGCGACAACTGCCGCCGGGCGTTGTTTCGTTGAACATGTGAGCAGTCCGGCCCACGCGTGGATGGAAAATCGACGATGATGGGTAAAAATGCTGTGGGCGCCGTTGGCTTCATGATTTCCTTTCGATCAGAGCCACGTTCAGAGAAAACTCCTGGGATTCTCGGAATCGCCTCCGCCGGATCCGGGAGCCTCCAAAGCGGGCATGAGCCGGCGCCTCGAAGATCTGGTCCTCCTCGGGTGGGCCGGCCATCCCCCACTGTTCGCTCGCGGAGCCGACCCATGCTCACCACCCTCAAGACCAGCTACACCGACACCCGCGCGGCCGACCTGGCCTGGTGCCTGGGCCGGGAGCCGCTGCCGGCGCTGGCCGTGCTGGATCTCCAACTCGATTCCTCGGCCGTGCAGTTGCGGCTGCTCGGCGCCTCCCATCAGGTCCTCCTGGAGGAGGACAGCGGGAGCTGTTCGGAGACGGTCGCCTGCATACCCGGCAGCAGCACCCCGCTGCCCCTGGGCGTCGCCAAGCGCGTCGGCTCCTGGGAGTACGAATTCGCGGCCCGCGTGGAGACCTTGTCCCGGTGCTCCTTCGCCGGACGCGCGCAGGAGCTGCTGGCGCTGGTCGCCGAACACCCCCAGGGGCTCGCCGGAACGTTTCCGGGCGACCCGCACGCCTTCACCGCCCTGCTCGCCCAGCGCCGGGACGGCCAGGTGAGCTGGCGCACCTGGCACGCCTACCCGCAGGAGGGGCGGCTGGTCGTCACCCGCACCCGGGTGGGCGTGCGCGCCGACTGCGTCTCACCGGCGGGCGCGCGGGGCGCCGCCTCCCGCCCTGGCGCGAGCCCCCTGGCGAACGGTCCGTCCCTCAACTAGCTCGCCCGACACCCGCATTGAACTCGTGTGGGTGACGTGACGTGGCCGGATCGTGACGTAGCGTTCCGGCATGATCTACCGACCGGTACCCGCACGCTTGCCCGTACCGGCCGGGCTCGGCCGTCTGCTCGTGCTGATCACGGTCTTCGTCTGCGCCGCCTGCGGCCTCGTGTACGAGCTGGAACTGGTCGCCCTGGCCTCGTACCTCATCGGCGATTCCGTCACCCAGGCGTCCGTCGTGCTCTCGGTGATGGTCTTCGCCATGGGCGTGGGATCACTGCTGGCCAAACGGCTGCGGCGGCGGGCCGCGCTCGGCTTCGCGGCCGTCGAGGCGCTGCTGGCGCTGGTCGGCGGGCTGTCGGCGATGGCGCTCTACGCCTGTTTCGCCTGGTACGGCCGGGCGTGGCCCGCCCTGGTGGTGTTCTCCCTGGTCATCGGGGTGCTCATCGGGGCCGAGGTGCCGCTGCTGATGACCCTCATCCAGCGCGTCCGACGGCAGGACGCGGGCGGCGCGGTCGCCGACCTCTTCGCCGCCGACTACGTGGGCGCCCTCGTCGGCGGGCTCGCCTTCCCGTTCCTGCTGCTGCCGATGCTCGGCCAGCTGACCGGGGCGCTGGTGACCGGCGCGATCAACGCGGTGGCAGGCGGGGCGCTGGTGCTCGCGGTGTTCCGGGGGGATCTGAGCGCCCGCGCCCGCCGGACCGTGACGGCGGCGAACGCGCTGGTCCTGGCCCTGCTCGCGCTCTGCTCCGCCCTCACGGGACCGTTCGAACGGGCCGCCCGGCACGCGGTGTACGGCGGCGACGTCCGGGTCGCCGTCCGCACCGAACTCCAGGAGATCGTCCTCACCGGGGGTGGCCGCGGCGGCCGTCCGCTCGCCCTCTTCCTCAACGGGCGGCTGCGGGCCGCCGGTGAGTCCTCCCGCTACCAGGAGGCCCTGGTGCGGCCCGCGACGGCCGGCCCCCACCGGCGCGTCCTGGTGCTCGGCGGCGGCGACGGCCTCGCCGTGCGCGAGGTGCTGCGGCGGCCCGGGGTGGCGGCGGTGACGGTCGTCGAGCCGGACGCGGCGGTGGTACGGCTCGCCCGTACCGACCCCGGCCTGCGCCGCCTCAACGGGGACGCCTACACCGACCCCCGGGTCGCCGTCGCGCACGCCGACCCCTTCGCCTGGCTGCGGCGGGCCGCGGCCGACGAGGCCCCCTTCGACGTGGAGGTCTGCGATCTGCCGGGGCCGGACGGGCCCGGGGGCGCCAAGCTGTACTCGCAGGAGTTCTACGGGCTGGCCGCGCGGCGCCTCGCGCCCGGCGGGCGCCTGGTGGTGCACGCCGGGCGGGTGTCCGGGAACGCGCACGACTTCTGGACGGTGGACGCGACCCTGCGCTCGGTCGGCCTGACCACCGAGGCGTACCGGGCCGGGGCGGCGGGGGAGGAGTGGGGATTCCTGCTGGCCGGCCGGGCGGAAGAGGACGCTCCGGGGCGCGGGGCCGAGCGGGGCGGGGGGCCGCCGCCCGCCGGCCTGCCCGAGGCGTCCGCCGTGGGCGCCCGGAGCGTCGTACGGCCGCCGGGCGCGGCGGAGCCGCCGTCGACGCTGATGCGTCCGCGGTACGACGAGTGAGGCGCTGCGGCGCGTTGACGGCTCGGGGCCGCACGCGCGACCCGAGCCCCGCCGCCGCGGCCGCTCCCCGAACCTCCGGGGCCCCGAGCCCCGCCGTCCCTACCGCCCCGCCCCGCGGGCCGATTCCCGGAAGGCTCCCGGGGCCACCCCGGCCCGCTGCTGGAAGAACTTCGAGAAGTTCGCGGCGTCCTCGAAGCCCAGCCGTTCCCCGATCCGGACGACCGCCAGGTCGCTGTGGGCCAGCAGCCGCTTGGCCTCCAGGACCACCCGCCGGTCGATGAACTCCTTGGCGGCCACCCCGGCCGCGGCCAGGGTGGCGCGGGAGAGGGTGCGGGGCGCGTAGCCGAGGGCGCGGGCGTAGTCGGCGACGCGGTGGGTGGTGGCGAAGTCGCGTTCCACGGCCGCGCGGAAGCGGAGGAACGCGTCCGCCGGCGCCGGGACGCGGCTGCCCACCGGCGTGGTGAGGTGCGCCAGCCGCAGGACCAGCACGGACAGCAGGTGGCGCAGGACGTCCGCGTGCACGTCGGCGGGCAGGCCCGCGCCCGTGCGGAAGTCGGCCGCGAGATGGCGTACCGCGCAGGTCACCGCCTCGCGGTCGGTGCCGACGGGCTGCCGGAGCACGGGGTGGAACGGGTCGTCGGCCAGCGCCGCGACGGGTGAGCCGGGTGGCAGGAAGCCCGGCTGGGCGAGGATCACCGTGCCCTCGATCCGGGCCGCGTCCCCGAAGCTCTGCACCTGGCCGGGCCGCACCCAGAGCACCGAGCCCTCGGTCAGCCAGTACCCCGTGAAGTCCACGGTGTGCGAGGTGGCGCCCGAGTCGACGACCACGAGCTGGTGGAAGTCCAGCCGCTGCGGCCGGGGCAGCAGCCCCTCGGGCGCCCGCGCCCGCAGCTCGGCGACGGTCATCACCTCGATGCCCCGCGGGGTGCCCGGCGGCGGCCGGTAGGTGAGCTCGACGATGCCGTCGGACTCGCCGGTGCCGTGGACGGCCTCCGTGCACTCGTGTCGTTTTTTCACCATGACGGGTCCCGAGCGTACCTGGCCGACGCGCCCAAGCCTCCGTAGCGTTGTCATCAGTCACCACAGTGATTTCACGGACAACTACTCAGAGGAGAACGAGGTGAACGCCATGGCACGGCCCCGGCAGACCGTCACCTACGCATTCGACGCCTACTGCGGCTGGTGCTACGGCTACGGCCCCACCGTCCGCGAGTTCGCGGCCGTGAACGCCGACCGGCTCGACCTCCGGGTGCTGAGCGGTGGCCTGTTCACCGGCGCCCGGGCGCAGCCGGTGGGCGCGTACGCCTCGTACATCCCGCAGTCGGACGCCCGGATCGCCGAGCTGACGGGCGCGGTCTTCGGCGCGGCGTACTCCCGGGCGGTGGCCGAGGGCTCGACCGTGCTCGACTCCGCCGACGCGGCGACGGCCCTGGTCGCGCTGGCCCGGCAGGCGCCCGAGCGGACGCTCGAACTGGCGGGGGCGCTCCAGGGCGCCTGGTACCGCGACGGGCGCAGCCTGTCCGACCCCGCCACCCTCAAGGCCGTCGCCGCCGAGGCCGGCCTGGACGCGGAGGAGGCGGCCGCCGCCTACGCCCGTCCCGACGTCCGCCAGGAGGCGCTGGCCGGCTTCCGCGAGGTCCGGCGGCTGGGCGTGGACAGCTTCCCCACCCTGCTGCTGCACACCCCCGACGGCGGCGTCCGCCGGCTCGGCGGCCCCACCACCTCCGCGCAGGCGCTCACCCGTGCCCTCGACGAGCATGGAACCGGCGCGTAAACCCTCCGAACCCCATCGAACCCCCCTGGAGAACCCCATGGCGAAGATCGCCCTCTTCGGCGCCAACGGCACGATCGGCAGCCGCGTGCTGCGCGAGGCCCTGGACCGCGGACACCAGGTGACGGCCGTCGTACGCGACCCCGCCAAGCTCACCGAGCAGCACCCCAACCTCACGGTCACCACCGGTGACGTGCTCGACCCGCAGTCCGTCGCCGCCGTGGCCCAGGGCCAGGACGTCGTCGTCAGCGCGGTCGGCGGCGGCGACGGCCCGGGCCACATCGCCACCATCAAGCCCGCCGCGGAGTCCCTGGTCGCCGGCCTGCGGACGCTCGGCGACGCGGCCCCGCGGCTGATCGCGGTCGGCGGCGCCGGCTCGCTGCGCACGCCGGACGGCAAGCAGGTCTGGGACGCGGAGGGACTGCCCGAGTTCCTGCTCCAGATCATGCACGCCCACGGTGACGCCCTGGACTTCTACCGCACGGTCACCGATGTGCGCTGGACCAACCTCAGCCCGGCCGGCCTGATCGAGCCCGGCGAGCGCACCGGCACCTACCGCACCGGCCTGGACGACCTGGTCGTGGACGAGAACGGCAAGAGCCGCATCTCCGTGGAGGACTACGCGGTCGCACTCGTCGACGAGATCGAGGAGCCGCGGCACATCGGCGAGCGCTTCACGGTCGCCGACTGACCTCACGAAGGCGTGCCCACCGGAAAGTTCGATCGGATTCGACCGGGGAGTCCCTGGTGAAGGACCCGGTGGGTAGGCTCGCTTGCCATGGAGCACGAGGTTTTCGTTCCGTTCCCCGTCGGTGACGTCCGGCGGGCCCTGGCCGACCCCGCCCGGGTGGCCCGGTGCGTCCCGGGCCTCCAGCAGGACGAGGCCGGGGCGGACGACGCGGGCGGCGCGCCGGCGGGCACCGGCATCACGGTGGCCGGCCGGCTGCGGCTGCGCATCGGCGGGTCGACGATCACCTACCGGGGCTCGCTGCGGCTGACCGAGCACGACGGCGCCTACGAGCTGTCCGCCGAGGGCACCGAGGCCCGCGGCTCGGCGTCCGTGTCGCTCACCCTGAGCGCCCTGCCCGAGGAGGCCCCCGGCGGCACTCGGGTGGCCTGCTCCGGAACGGTCTCCCGGGCCGGCCGGCTGGCCGAGTTCGACACCCGGACGGCCGAGGGCACGGCCCGCCGGCTGCTGGACCGCTTCGCCACCGCGCTCGCCGAGGAACTGGCCCAGGACGTCCGGGACGCGGCGCTCCGCGACGAGCTGCCGCCCCTGGACGACGGGACGTTCGCCCCGGCCTCCGAGGTGCTGCCCGCCGAGGTTCTGCCGGACGACGAGCCGCCGGCCGAGGCGGCCCACGCCCGCCGGACGATGATCGGCCGCAGCGCCGAGGAGGTCGACCACGCCCCGCCGCGCGGCCGGTACGCGCCGGTCCCCGCGCCCGAGACCACCTCAGGCCGGGCGGCCCTGCGCTGGGCGGCCCCGGCGGCGGCCGTCGCCCTCGCCTCCGCCGTGGTCGTCGGCCGGGTGCTGCGCCGCAGGCGCTGACCCGGGGCCGCCTCCGAGGACGGCGTCCCAGCCGGGACGCCGCCGCGTGCGCGCGCCGAGGCGCGCCTATCGTCGGGAGGGTGACCAACGCTCAGACGACACTGACCGCAGGCAAGGCCGCGGTGACCGTGGACCAGGAGAACGGCTGCCGCCTCTCCAGTCTCAGGATCGACGGGACCGAACTCCTCCGCCAGGGGCCGAAGTACGGCTCCTTCCCCATGGTCCCGTGGTGCGGGCGGATCGCCTACGGCCGTTTCCGCAACGGCGGCGAGACGCACCAGATGCCACTGAACCACCTGCCGCACCCGCACGCGCTGCACGGCACCGGCCGCGACACGGCCTGGCGGGTCTCCCGGGCCGAGGACTCCTTCGCCGCGTTCACCTACGACCTCGCCGCCCCCTGGCCGTACCCCGGCCGCGTCACCCAGTTGGTGGAGCTGGCCGAGGACTCGCTGACGCTCACCATGGGCGTCGAGGCGGCCTCGGACTCCTTCCCGGCCCAGGCCGGCTGGCACCCCTGGTTCCTGCGCAACCTCGGTACCGGCCGCGACGTCGAGCTGGACTTCGCTCCCGCCTGGCAGGAGGAGCGCGGCGACGACCACCTGCCGACCGGCCGGCGGATCGATCCGCTCCCCGGCCCCTGGGACGACTGCTTCGGCATGCCGGACGGTGTCGCGGTGACGCTGACCTGGCCCGGAGCCCTGGAGCTCAAGGTCACCAGCCGCGCCGAATGGGTCGTCGTCTACGACGAGCAGGACGAGGCCGTCTGCGTCGAGCCGCAGTCCGGCCCGCCCAACGGGCTGAACACCATGCCGCGCCTGGTCACCCCCATCGACCCGCTGGAGATCTCCACCACGTGGAGCTGGCGGAGCCTGGCATAGGCTCATGCCCATGAACGCGCGTGACGCCCTGCTGCAGCAGATCAAGGACAAGGCCGTGGTCCACGGCAAGGTGACCCTCTCCTCCGGCAAGGAGGCCGACTACTACATCGACCTGCGCCGGATCACCCTCGACGCCGAGGCCGCCCCGCTGGTCGGCCAGGTGATGCTGGACGCCACCGCCGACCTGGAGTACGACGCCGTGGGCGGACTGACCCTGGGCGCCGACCCGGTCGCCACCTCGATGCTGCACGCCGCCGCCGCGCGCGGCCGGAAGCTGGACGCCTTCGTCGTCCGCAAGGCGCAGAAGACGCACGGCATGCAGCGCCGCATCGAGGGCCCGGACATCGCGGGCCGCCGGGTGCTCGTCGTCGAGGACACCTCCACCACCGGCGGCTCGCCGCTGACCGCCGTGGAGGCGGCCCGCGAGGCGGGCGCCGAGGTCGTCGCCGTGGCGACGATCGTCGACCGCGGTGCCGCCCAGGCCATCGCCGCCGCCGGCCTGCGTTATGTGACCGGCTACCAGCTCGGGGACCTCGATCTGGCCTGACCTGCGGTTTCCCCGGGGTGTCCGGCGGCGGGTGCGAGGTTTCACGTGAAACCACGCACCCGCCGGCGTAGGTCAAGGGGTGCCGCCACCGCCTGGCCGGGACGCACCGTGTGGAGCAAAACGGGGAGTCTGGGAAGATGGGGACGACGATGAACGTCGCCCCTAGGTCAGGGCCCATCCGTAGCTTCACCCGCACATCACAAGGAGCGGACAGATGCCCATCGCAACTCCCGAGGTCTACAACGAGATGCTCGACCGGGCGAAGGCAGGCAAGTTCGCCTACCCGGCCATCAACGTGACCTCGACGCAGACGCTGCACGCCGCGCTGCGCGGTTTCGCCGAGGCGGAGAGCGACGGCATCATCCAGATCTCCACCGGTGGCGCGGAGTTCCTGGGCGGCCAGTACAGCAAGGACATGGTCTCCGGCGCCGTCGCGCTGGCCGAGTTCGCGCACGTCGTGGCCAAGAAGTACCCGGTCAACATCGCCCTGCACACCGACCACTGCCCCAAGGACAAGCTGGACGGCTATGTCCGCCCACTGCTGAAGATCTCCCAGGAGCGTGTGGCCGCCGGGCAGAACCCGCTGTTCCAGTCCCACATGTGGGACGGTTCCGCCGAGAAGCTCGACGAGAACCTGGCCATCGCCAAGGAACTGCTCGCCGAGGCCGTCAAGGCGAAGATCATCCTTGAGGTCGAGATCACCCCGACCGGTGGCGAGGAGGACGGCGTCAGCCACGAGATCAACGACGAGCTGTACACCACCGTCGCCGACGTCGAGAAGACCGCCGAGGCGCTGGGCCTGGGCGAGAAGGGCCGCTACCTGCTGGCCGCCTCCTTCGGCAACGTCCACGGCGTCTACAAGCCGGGCAACGTCGTCCTCCGCCCCGAGCTGCTCCGCGAGCTCCAGGACGGCATCGCCGCCAAGCACGGCAAGCAGGACCCGTTCGACTTCGTCTTCCACGGCGGCTCCGGCTCCACCGAGGAGGAGATCCGCACCGCGCTGGAGAACGGCGTCGTGAAGATGAACCTCGACACCGACACCCAGTACGCCTTCACCCGCCCGGTGGCGGCCCACATGTTCAAGAACTACGACGGCGTCCTGAAGGTCGACGGCGAGGTCGGCAACAAGAAGACCTACGACCCGCGCACCTGGGGCAAGCTGGCCGAGGCGAGCATGGCCGAGCGCGTCACCAAGGCGTGCGCCGACCTGCGTTCGACGGGCACGAAGCTCAAGTAGGTCTACGGGCACCAGCTCGAGTAGCTCTAAGGGCACCAGCTCCAGTAGTCGGCGGGGCATCGTGGGAAGGGCCTGGCGTTTGGGCGCCGGGCCCTTTCGCATGGCCTCCTCGGGCTCCCCGGGAGACCATCGGAGCATGAGCGAGTCCGAGCGCCCCCCGACGGAGCAGGGAGCGACCACCGCGTCCGGGGTGCCGAGCGCGGACACCGGCCCCGGGATCCGGATGGGCACGGCCACCGGGCGGTTCGTCCTGCTCACGGCCGTTCTCGGGTCCGGCATGGCGATGCTGGACAGCACCGTCGTCAACGTCGCCCTGCCGCACATCGGCGCCGACCTGGGCGCCGACCTGGCCGTCCTCCAGTGGACGGTGAACGCCTACATGCTCACCCTCGCCGGGCTGATCCTCCTCGGCGGATCCCTCGGCGACCGGTTCGGGCGGCGCCGGGTGTTCGTCGTCGGCGTGGTGTGGTTCGCGCTCGCCTCCCTGCTCTGCGGGATCGCCCCCAACGCGGGCGTGCTCATCGCCGCCCGCGCGCTCCAGGGCGTCGGCGGCGCCCTGCTCACCCCCGGCTCCCTCGCCCTCCTCCAGTCCGTGTTCCGGCCCGACGACCGGGCCGCCGCCGTGGGCGCCTGGTCCGGCCTGGGCGGCGTGGCCTCCGCCATCGGCCCGTTCGTGGGCGGCTGGCTGGTGGACGGACCCGGCTGGCGCTGGGTCTTCCTGATCAACCTGCCGGTCGCGGCCGTCTGCGTCCCGGTGGCCCTCCGGCACGTCCCCGAGACCCGGGACCCCACGGCCCGCGGGCGCTTCGACGCGGCCGGCGCCGCCCTCGGCGCCCTGGCCCTCGCCCTGGTCACCTACGCCCTGATCGCCGCCCCCGACCGGGGAGCGTCCCCCTGGGTCATCGGCCCGGCCGTCGCCGGGGTGCTGCTCGGCGCCCTCTTCGTGTACGTCGAGGGACGCCTCGCCGAGCCCATGCTGCCGCCGAGCATCTTCGCGATCCGGACGTTCTCGGCGGTCAACGCCGTCACCGTCTGCGTCTACGCGGCCTTCAGCGGTTTCTTCTTCCTCTCCGTGCTCCAGTTCCAGATCGTCGTCGGCTGGTCCGCGCTGGCCGCCGGCACGGCGCTGCTGCCCACCACCGTCCTGATGCTGCTGCTCTCCTCCCGCGCGGGCCGGTTCGGGCAGGCCGTCGGCCCCCGGCTGCCGCTCACCGCCGGGCCGCTGCTCTGCGCGGCGGGCATGCTGCTGATGACGCGCGCCGGAGCGGGCGCCGTCTACTGGCGGGACGTGCTGCCCGCCCTCGTCGTCCTGGGCCTCGGCATGACCCTCCTCGTCGCCCCGCTCACCGCCACCGTCCTGGCCTCGGTCGACGTCGGCCGGGCCGGCCTGGCCAGCGGCATCAACAATGCCGCCGCCCGGGCCGCCGGCCTGGTCGCGGTGGCCGCGCTGCCGCTGCTCGCCGGGATGGGCCCCGAGGCGTACCGCGACCCCGGCGCGTTCGGGAGCGCCTTCCGGCGGGCGATGGCCTGGTGCGCGGGCTCCCTCGTGGTGGGCGCGGTCCTGGCCTGGACGACGATCCGCGAGCCGCGGCGCGGCGGCTGCCATCCCGAGTGCGACTACCACTGCGGGGTGACCGCGCCCCCGCTGGACCCCGGGGAGAACGGATCCCGCCGGCCGTCGAAGCCGGGGGCGGAGGCGGGGCCCGAGCCGGGGCCGGGGTCAGGGCCGGGGTCAGGGCCGCAGTCGCCGCAGAACCCGGGCTGACGCCTCTCCTGGCGCCCCCGCGACGACAGTGCAGACTGGAGCCCATGGCCATTCATCAGAACCTCCTCGGGGGACCGCCCCCGACCCACCTGCCCGACGACCCCGAGCCGCGCGAACTGCTCGCCTCCGGCGCCGCGCCCTCCGAGGTCGCCGCCAAGTACCCCGCCTCCTCGCTCGCCTGGGCGCAGCTCGCCGACGAGGCGTTCGAGGCCGGCCGGGTCGTCGAGTCGTACGCCTACGCCCGTACCGGCTACCACCGCGGCCTCGACGCGCTGCGGCGCAGCGGGTGGAAGGGGCACGGGCCGGTGCCGTTCGAGCACGAGCCGAACCGGGGCTTCCTGCGGGCGCTGCACGCGCTCGCGCGGGCCGCGCAGGCGATCGGGGAGCAGGAGGAGTGCGAGCGGTGCTCGACGTTCCTGCGGGACAGCTCGCCTACGGCGGCGAACACGCTGGGCTGAGCGCCTGCGGCTCCGCCGCGACGCGTCCTCAAGCGCCGGACGGGCTGAACCAGCCCGTCCGGCGCACCCCTTGCGAGCGCGTCCCCAGGGACGCATGATGCGAACAGGGGACCGGGGCTCCAACGCGACGGAAAGGGGCGGACCGCTACCCGGAAGCCGCGTTCGGTGCCGAGGAGCCACGATGCCGCAGCCGCCCACACCCCCGTCCCTCGAGTTCGAGGCCACGACGCCCTACGAGGACTACGTCCGCGCCGAGGTCCTCTCCAGCCTCCAGCAGCCGGTCACCGACGACCCGGGAGAGCTCGCGTTCCTCGTCACCACCCAGGTGATGGAGCTGTGGTTCACGCTCCTCGTCCACGAGTGGGAGACCGCCGCCCGGGCGCTGCGCCGGGACGACCTGCCCACGGCGCTGGCCGCGCTGGAGCGGTCGGTGCACGAGCTGGGTTCGCTCAACGCCTCCTGGGAGCCCATCGCCCGGCTGACGCCCGCGCAGTTCAACCGGTTCCGGCCGGCGCTCGGCGAGGCGTCCGGGTTCCAGTCGGCCATGTACCGCCGGGTGGAGTTCCTGCTCGGCGAGAAGTCCACGTCCCTGCTGGTGCCCTACCGCAACGTGCCGCGCGTCCACGCCCGGCTGGAGAAGGCGCTGCACGAACCGTCCCTCTACGACGAGGCGTTGCGCTGGCTCGCCCGGCGCGGCCACCCGGTGCCCCGCGCGGTGCTCGACCGCGACGTGGCCGCGCGCTACGAGCCGGACCCGGGCGTGGAGGAGGTGTGGCGGGCCGTCTACGCCGACGGCCAGGGCACCGACGCGTACCGGCTCGGCGAGCAGCTGACCGAGATCGCCGAGCGGGTGTGGCGCTGGCGCAACGACCATCTGGTGGCCACCCGGCGGGCGATGGGCGCCAAACCGGGCACCGGTGGCTCGTCGGGCGTCGCCTGGCTGGAGAAGCGGGCCGCGAAGACGGTGTTCCCGGAGCTGTGGACGGCGCGCGGCCGTGTCTGACGCCGAGGCACTCGCCCACGAGGCCGCCCGCCTGGACGCCGCCGACGAACTGCGCGGCAGACGCGCCGCGTTCGAGCTGGACGACGACACCGTCTACCTCGACGGCAACTCCCTCGGCGCCCTGCCGCGTACCGTCGCCCCCCGCCTCGCCGACGTCGTCCGCCGCGAGTGGGGACGGCTGCTTATCCGCTCCTGGGAGGAGTCCGGCTGGTGGGCCGCGCCCGAGCGCGTCGGCGACCGGATCGGACGGCTCGTCGGGGCCGCGCCCGGGCAGGTGGTGGTGGGCGACTCGACCAGCGTCAACGTCTTCAAGGCCGTGGTCGCCGCCGTCCGCCTGGCCGGGGACGGCCGCGACGAGATCCTCGTCGACGCCGCGACGTTCCCGACCGACGGCTACATCGCCGCGTCCGCGGCCCGGCTGACGGGCTGCCGGATCCGCGCCGTCCCGGCCCCCGACCTCGCCGCCGCGGCCGGCCCGCGGACCGCCGCCGCCCTGGTCAACCACGTCGACTACCGCACCGGCCGGCTGCACGACCTGCCCGGCACCACCGCCGCCCTGCACGAGGCCGGCGCGCTCGCCGTCTGGGACCTGTGCCACAGCGCGGGCGCGCTGCCCGTCGGACTGGACGGGCACGGCGTGGACCTCGCGGTCGGCTGCACCTACAAGTACCTGAACGGCGGCCCGGGTTCGCCCGCGTTCCTCTACGTCCGCCGCGACCACCAGGACCGCTTCGACTCCCCGCTGCCCGGCTGGAACTCGCACGCCGACCCCTTCTCCATGGACCCCGCCTACCGGCCCGCCGACGGCGCGGCCCGCGGCCGGACCGGGACGCCCGAGATCCTCTCCCTGCTGGCACTGGACGCCGCGCTGGACGTCTGGGACGGCGTCGACCTCGCCGCCGTCCGCGCCAAGAGCCTCGCGCTCACCGACTTCTTCCTGCGCCGCGTGGCCGCGCTCGTCCCGCCCGGCCGGGTGGAGTCCGTCACCCCCGCGGCGCACGCCGAGCGCGGCAGCCAGGTGTCGCTGCGCTGCCCGTCGGGTGCGGAGGACGTCATGGCCGCGCTGGTGCGGCGGGGCGTCGTCGGCGACTTCCGCCGCCCGGACGTGCTCCGGTTCGGCTTCGCGCCGCTCTACACCTCCTTCGCGGACGCCGAGCGGGCGGCGCGGACCCTGGCGGAGGTGCTGTGACCGCCGTCGACGAGGAAGCGGCGCTGTTCGGGCTCCCGTACGTCCCGCCCGACGCCACCACGGTCTACGGGCCGCACCCCGACCAGCTCGTCGATCACTACCTGCCCACCACGCCCGTCCCCAACGGCGTCCGCGTCACCCTGCTGCACGGCGGCTTCTGGCGCGCCGCGTACGACCGGCGGCACCTCGCCCCGCTCGCGGCGGCGCTGGCCGCGAGCGGGTACGACACCGTCCTCGCGGAGTACCGGCGGGTCGGCGGCGGAGGCGGCTGGCCCGTCACCTTCGAGGACGTGCGGTCCGCCCTCGCCGCCGGACCGCCGGACACCCGGCCGCACGTCCTCGTCGGCCACTCCGCCGGGGGCCACCTCGCGCTGTGCGCCGCCGCGCGGGAGGACGCGGGGGTGGACGCGGTGGTGGCCGTCGCCGCCGTCGCCGACCTGGCCCGCGCCCGGGCCCTGGGCACCGGCGGCGGCGCCGTCGACGCGCTGCTCGGCGACCGCCCGGCGGCGGAGGCCGACCCGGCGCTGCTGCGGCCCCGCGTCCCCGTCGCGCTGCTGCACGGCTCGGCCGACCCCGAGGTGCCGGTGGAGCTGTCGCACCGCTACGCCGTCGCCGCCCGGCTGCTCGGCTCGGCCGAGCTGCGCGTCCTGCCCGGTGTCGGGCACTACGCGCCGGTCACCCCCGGTACGGCGGCGTGCGGGGCGCTGCTGCGGCTCGTCGCGGAGAGCGTCGGGCCGAAGCCGGGAGCGGGCCGCGTAGTACTTGAGACGGACCCCGACGGATCCCCATGAACGGTGACGACGTACGTCGCGCGGGTGCTTACGGTGGAACGTGTGAACCATTCCCCCGGGACGACCCTCCGCAGTGAGGTGCTGATGCTGAAGAGCGCCCTCGACGGCATCCACCGCGACCTCTTCGCCGACGCCTTCGCCTTCCGGCCGCTGGCACCGCTCGCGGACGGCAGCCGGCTCCTCGCCGTGGTGCCGCGCGCGGCCCGCCGGTACGTCCGGTGGCTGCCGCACGCCGCGCTGGTGACGTTCACCGTGTTCCTGATGTTCCAGGCGCTGGTGCAGGGCGGGACGCCCATGACCTCGCTGCTCGTCGGGGTCCCCATCCTGCTGACCCTGGTACGGCCGATCGGCGCGTGGTGGTGCTCGGTCGCCGTGATCTTCCTGTCGAGCGTCACGGCCGCGGGGTCCGGCCTGTCGATGTCGATCCCGTTCGCCGTCCACGCCCTGGTCATGGTGCTCGTCGCGATGCGCAGCCGGCCGCGGGTGGCCGGCGAGATGTGGCTGGCCACAGCGGGCATCGGGGTCTTCCTGACCGTGATCCACCCGGTGCTCGCCGCTCCCTCGCTCTTCGAGTACCTCGTCATCTCCGGCGTCCTGCTCTTCGCGGTCCTCGCGTTCCGCGTGCTGCGGGAGTCGCGGGAGCAGGTGGCCGTCCAGGCGGCCGTCACCGAGGTCGAGCGGTCCCGGCGGACCGTCCTGGAGGAGCGCACGACCATCGCCCGCGAGCTGCACGACGTCGTCGCGCACCACATGTCCGTCGTCGCCATCCAGGCCGAGGCGGCCCCCTACCGCGTCCAGGACACCCCGCCCGAGCTGGCCGCCGCGTTCGCCACCATCCGGGAGAACGCCGTGGCCGCCCTCACCGAGCTGCGCCGCGTCCTCGGCGTCATCCGCTCCGACAGCTCGGACGTCTTCGACGCCCCGGAGGCCCCGCAGCCGACCCTGGACGCGCTGGACGGGCTGCTCGCCAACGTCCGGCAGGCCGGGCTCACCGTCGAGCACGTCGTCACCGGCTCGGTGCGGCCGCTGCCGCAGGGCGTGGAGCTCTCCGCGTACCGGATCGTCCAGGAGGCGCTGAGCAACGTCCTGCGGCACGCGCCCGGCGCCGAGGCGCGCGTCGAGGTCTCGTACGTCCTCGGCGGGCTCGGCCTGCGCGTCGTCAACGGGCCGCCCGACCGGACGGCCAAGCCCTCGCCCGGCGCCGGCCACGGCGTCCTCGGCATGCGCGAGCGCGTCGGGATGCTCGGCGGGGAGATGACGGCCGAGCCGACGGCGGACGGCGGCTACGAGGTCAGCGCCTTCCTGCCGGTCGACATCCGGGCGGAGGCCGCCGCGTGAGCATCCGGGTGCTGATCGTCGACGATCAGATGATGGTGCGCGAGGGCTTCTCCGTGCTGCTCAACGCCCAGGCCGACATCGAGGTCGTCGGCGAGGCGGTGGACGGGCGCCAGGCGCTGGAGAAGGTCGCGGAGCTGCGGCCCGACGTCGTCCTCATGGACATCCGGATGCCCGGGCTCAACGGGATCGAGGCCACCCGCGAGATCGTCGCCGCCGACGCGGACGCGAAGGTGCTCGTGCTCACCACCTTCGACCTGGACGAGTACGTCTACCAGGCGCTGCGCGCCGGGGCCAGCGGCTTCCTGCTCAAGGACGCGTCCGCCCGGCAGCTCGCCGACGGCGTCCGCGTCGTCGCCGCCGGCGAGGCGCTGCTCGCCCCGACCGTCACCAAGCGGCTCATCCACGAGTTCTCCCGGCTCGGCACGCCGCGGCAGCCGACGCAGGAGCGGATCGGGGAGCTCACGGAGCGGGAGACGGAGGTGCTGGTACTGGTCGCCCAGGGGCGGTCGAACGCGGAGATCGCGGAGTATCTGGTGGTCGCCGAGTCGACGGTGAAGACGCATGTGAGCCGGATCCTGGTGAAGCTGGGGTTGCGGGATCGGACGCAGGCCGCGGTGTTCGCGTACGAGGCGGGGTTGATCACGCCGGGTGGCTAGCGGGCGGGGGCGCCTGCGGCGGGCTGGTGCCCCGGTCCCGCCCTTTCACCGTTTCTTGCGGGGGCAAGCCCCCGCACCCCCGAAACCGCGCGAAGCCGCGACAAGCGGGATCTGGGGGCGCAGCCCCCAGGAAACGGTGAAAGGGCGGGACAGGGGCCCCTCACCCCGGCAGCGTCAGCCGCCACGCCTCCCCCAGCGCCGTCCACGTCCGCTCCCCCACCGGCCCCCGCAGCCGCCCGTCCGCGCGGTAGCGGAAGTCCGGACCCGAGAGCGTGACCGTCCGGGCGCGGCAGCGGAGAGGGGGATCGCCTTGGGAGTGGACGGAGACGTCCGCCAGGCCGCCGGCCGCCGTGACGGCGACCCGCTCCACCGGCCGGTCCTCGTCCGCGAGCAGCACCCCGTCCGCCTCCACCCGCAACCGCGTCCCCGTGCCGGGCCGGGCCGCCGGACGGGAGAGCAGGGCCAGGGCCGTGCGGGCCGTCCGCGCGGCGGGGGACCACCACGGGCGGGCCGCCGGGCGGGCCGTCGCCGGGTAGCCGGTCCGGGTCCGCGGCCGTTCCGCGGGCGCCCAGAGCCCGCCGAGCACCACGCCGTCGTCCTCGTCGGCCAGCAGGCCCAGCCGCCGTTCGACGCCGTCCAGCACCGCCCGGGCCGCCGCCACGGCGCCCGGGGGCACGCCCAGCGCGCGGGCGACCGACAGCGCGGGCAGCGGGCCGACGGGCACCCAGGCGAGGGGCGTGTCGGCCAGTTCCCGCCGGCGGTGCAGAAGCCCGACGATCCGCAGTAAGGCGCGGTCGTCGCCGACGACGACCGTCCGCCGCCGGCCGCGCCGGGCGACCGCCCGCGCGACCTCGCCGGGGCCGTCCGGGAGGCAGATTCTGGCCATCGACCCGGCGGTCAGCACGTCCTTGGCGATCCGCACGGATTCACCGTCCACGCGCCGCGCGACCGGGTCGACGACGATCAGCAGCTGCTGTCCAGTCGGGTCTGCAGCCGACACGTTCGTCCTTCCTCAGGTAACCTCTCGGTGCAAGAGCCCCTGTCGCTGTTGCGCCAGGGGCTTCGTCTATCCGGGGCACCGGTTCGACGGCTCTCGCGGTGGTGGACGCCCTGAAACACGGGCCCACGCCACCCGTCGCACGTTGGACATGCCCCGCCCGGAAGGGGTGTACGCCTGTGCCCGCACTTGTGCTGCTCGGTGCTCAGTGGGGTGACGAGGGCAAGGGAAAGGCCACCGACCTGCTCGGTGGCTCCGTGGACTATGTGGTGCGTTACCAAGGCGGCAACAACGCCGGTCACACGGTGGTCGTCGGTGACCAGAAATACGCGCTGCACCTCCTCCCTTCCGGGATCCTCTCGCCGGGGTGCACCCCGGTCATCGGCAACGGCGTCGTCGTCGACCCGGCGGTCCTGCTCTCCGAGCTGAGCGGACTGAACGAGCGCGGCGTCGACACGTCGAAGCTCCTGGTCAGCGGTAACGCGCACCTGATCACGCCGTATCACACCACGGTCGACAAGGTGACGGAACGCTTCCTCGGGAAGCGGAAGATCGGCACCACCGGCCGCGGCATCGGCCCGACCTACGCCGACAAGATCAACCGCGTGGGCATCCGGGTCCAGGACCTCTACGACGAGTCGATCCTGACCCAGAAGGTCGAGGCGGCCCTCGACTTCAAGAACCAGATCCTCGCGAAGCTCTACAACCGCCGCGCCATCGACGCCAACAAGATCGTCGAGGAGCTGCTGGGCTACGCCGAGCAGATCAAGCCGTTCGTCGCCGACACCACGCTGATCCTGAACAACGCCATCGACGAGGGCAAGGTCGTCCTCTTCGAGGGCGGCCAGGGCACCCTGCTGGACGTCGACCACGGCACGTACCCCTTCGTGACCTCCTCGAACCCGACCGCGGGCGGCGCCTGCACGGGTGCGGGCGTCGGCCCCACGAAGATCAACCGGGTGATCGGCATCCTCAAGGCGTACACCACCCGCGTGGGCGCCGGTCCGTTCCCGACCGAGCTGTTCGACGAGGACGGCGAGAAGCTCCGCACCATCGGCGGCGAGCGCGGTGTCACCACCGGCCGCGACCGCCGTTGCGGCTGGTTCGACGCGGTGATCGCCCGCTACGCGACCCGCGTCAACGGCCTCACGGACTTCTTCCTCACCAAGCTCGACGTGCTCACCGGCTGGGAGCAGATCCCCGTCTGCGTCGCGTACGAGATCGACGGCAAGCGCGTCGAGGAGCTGCCCTACAGCCAGACCGACTTCCACCACGCGAAGCCGGTCTACGAGATGCTGCCGGGCTGGTCCGAGGACATCAGCAAGGCCAAGACCTTCTCCGACCTGCCGAAGAACGCCCAGGCGTACGTCAAGGCGCTGGAGGAGATGTCCGGCGCCCCGATCTCCGCCATCGGCGTCGGCCCGGGCCGCACCGAGACGATCGAGATCAACTCGTTCCTCTCGTAGGAACCGGTACGGGGAGCGCCCCGGCGGCCGTCACGGCCGCCGGGGCGCTCCCCGTTTTTCTCACTGCTTGGAGTAGACCAGCGAGGCGTCCTTCGTCCCCGAGTCGACGAAGTCGCGGCGCATCCTGCCGTCCGGCAGCAGGACCAGCTCCGAGGCGGAGCCCGGCTGGCAGGCGGAGGCGGGCTGGGCGCTGGTGACGGTGGACGGGCCGAGGACCAGCGGGCCGGGGGCGGTGGCGTTGGCGCCGCCGGTCACGGACGCCTCCCAGACGCAGCGGTAGCTCGTGCCGTCGTCCAGGGTGCCGTCGCCGGTGATCTCGACCAGGGCGCCCGAGACGCCCGGCCGGACGGAGAGGACGCGCTTGCTGCGGTGCCCGGCGGTGCCGAACTCCGACTGCCAGGTGCCCTTGTACCGCTCCACGCCGGTGGCCGTCGGCGTCGCGGTCGGGCCGGTGGAGGGGGTCGGCGGAGTGCTGCCGCCGGTGGGCGGGCCGGGCTTGGCGCTGCCACCGCTCCGCGGGGCCGCGGTCGGGGCGGGGGACGCCTGGTCCCCGGACTGGTGCTTCACCACGTACACCGTCCCGGCGCCCGCCAGCAGCCCGGCCGCCGCGATGGCGACGAGGGCCAGTGGCTTGCGGGACCGGGACGGCGGCGCCGGGGCCGGCTGGTACGCGGCGGGTGGAGGGCCGTACGGGCCGGGGTGCTGCGGGTACCCGTAGCCGGGTGGCGGGGGATGGACGCCGTGGTGGCCGGCGGGGGGTCCCACGGACGTGGTGGCGGCCGTCGTGGTCGCGGGGTCCACCGGCGGATAGGGGGCCGTCGGCGGCGGCGTTCCGGGGGTGAGGGGGACGACGTCCGTGGGCCGTTCGGACGCGGGTGTCCCGGCAGAGGGCGTTCCGGCGGCGGGTATCCCGGCAGCGGGTATGGGCCCCGGCGGCGAGCCGGCCTCGACCGGGTCCTCGGCGTCGAGCAGCCCCACCGCGTGCCGGCCGAGCTGGGCGACGAGCCCGGCGGGCAGCCAGGGCTCGGCGGACCGCAGGTCGGCCAGCTCCTCGCGGGCGCCGGTGCGCTCCAGCACCTGCTCGGTGGTGGGCCGGGCGGCGGGGTCCTTGGCCAGGCAGTCGGTGATCAGCGGCAGCAGCGGCTCGGGGACGCCGGCGAGGTCCGGCTCCTCCTCCGCGACCCGGAACATCAGGGCGTGCACACCGCTGTCGGACGTCCCGAAGGGCATCCGGCCGGTCGCCGCGTAGGCGAGCACCGAGCCCATGCAGAACACGTCGCTGGCCGGCGTCACCTCCCGGCCGCGCACCTGCTCGGGCGACATGAAGCCGGGGGAGCCCACGGCGGCACCGGTGCGGGTGAGGCCGTCCCCGTCGGTGACGGTCTCCAGGGCGCGCGCGATGCCGAAGTCGATGACGCGCGGCCCGTCGAGCGTGATCAGGACGTTGGACGGCTTGAGGTCGCGGTGGACGATGCCCGCGGCGTGGACGGCCTGGAGGGCGCGGGCCAGCCCCGCCGCGAGGATCCGGACGGAACGCTCGGGCAGCGGCCCGAAGTCGCGTCCGACCACCTGCCGCAGGGAGGGCCCGGCGATGTAGCCGGTGGCGACCCAGGGCACCGCCGCCTCGGTGTCGGCGTCCAGGACGGGGGCGGTCCACTCCCCGCCCACCCGGCGGGCCGCCCGGACCTCGCGCCGGAAGCGGTCGCGGAACTCCTCCCGGCCGGCCAGCTCCGGCTGCACGAGCTTGACCGCGACCGTGCGGCCGCGGTCCGAGCGGGCCAGATAGACCCGGCCCATGCCGCCCGCGCCGAGCCGGCGGAGCAGCCGGTAGGCGCCGAGTGTGCGTGGGTCTTCGGGCGACAGGGCATCCATGCCGTCAGCACTCCTTCCCCCCGTATTTCCCCCGTTGTTCCAGAGCCGGAGGATAGCCGCACGGCAAGAGGGCCGGAGCCCCGCGGGGGAAAGTGCGGGGGCTCCGGCCCTCTTCGGCGGTGCGGCCGGTTCAGGCGGGGATGATGTTCTCCGCCTGCGGGCCCTTGTGGCCCTGGGTGATGTCGAAGGTGACCTTCTGGCCCTCCGTCAGTTCCCGGAAGCCGGTGGTCGCGATGTTGGAGTAGTGCGCGAAGACGTCGGCGCCGCCGCCGTCCTGCTGGATGAAGCCGAAGCCCTTCTCCGAGTTGAACCATTTCACGATGCCGGTAGCCAAGGTGACTCCTCGATAGCTCGATAGGCGGGTGCGCTGGAATTCCGCACGGCGCGGAATTCCGGGGGGACGGGGGCTGGGAGGGGGTTCCGGAGGACCGGGGGGACCGGGGTCCGGAAAGAGAAGTGCGCCCGAGGTCACAGACCGTCGGGCGCACATGTCGTATGGGTACCACCACTGCAACTCGCGACGAACGTAGCATGCGAAACCGAGGCGAATCGGGATTTCCGGCGCGGTGATTCGCGGGGGGTGCGGCGGGCTCGCGAGGGGCCGCGCGGGTCCGGCACTGTGTCGGCGCGCGGGCCGGGTTCCGGACAGTGTGCCGGTGCCTCCGCGCACGCCGGGACCGTACGCTGGGCCCGCGTCAGCGCAGGACAGCCCCATGGCCGGTACCGCATGGGACTCCCGACGGAGAACCCGTCGAACCCGCCGAACCGTCGAACCCGCCGAACCGCCGAGGTCGCCGCCCGTGAGCACGCAGCCCGATCCGTCCCGAGGTGCCGCCGTCAAGGCCACCGACCGCGCCCACGTCTTCCACTCCTGGTCCGCCCAGGCCCTCATCGACCCGCTCGCCGTCGCGGGCGCCGAGGGCTCGTACTTCTGGGACCACGACGGCAACCGCTATCTCGACTTCTCCTCCCAGCTCGTCAACACCAACATCGGCCACCAGCACCCCAAGGTCGTCGCGGCCGTCCGGGAACAGGCCGCGCGGCTGTGCACGATCGCGCCCGGCTTCGCCGTCGACGTCCGCGGGGAGGCAGCCCGGCTGATCGCCGAGCGGACGCCCGGCGACCTCGACAAGGTCTTCTTCACCAACGGCGGCGCGGAGGCCGTCGAGAACGCCGTCCGGATGGCCCGGCTGCACACCGGGCGGACCAAGGTGTTCAGCGCCTACCGCTCGTACCACGGCGCGACCGCCGCCGCGATCAACCTCACCGGCGACCCGCGCCGCTGGCCGTCCGACACCGCCTCCGCCGGCGTCGTGCACTTCTGGGCCCCCTTCCTCTACCGCTCCCCGTTCCACGCGGAGACCGAGGAGCAGGAGTGCGAGCGGGCCCTGCGGCACCTGGAGGACGTGCTGGTCTTCGAGGGGCCGCAAACCGTCGCGGCGATCGTCCTGGAGACCGTGCCCGGCACGGCGGGGATCATGGTGCCGCCGCCCGGCTACCTGCCCGGAGTGCGGAAGCTGTGCGACAAGTACGGCGTCGTCCTGATCCTGGACGAGGTGATGGCCGGCTTCGGCCGCACCGGCCGCTGGTTCGCCGCCGACCACTGGGACGTCGTCCCGGACCTGCTGACCTTCGCCAAGGGCGTCAACTCCGGTTACGTCCCGCTCGGCGGCGTCGCGATCTCCGCCGAGATCGCCGCGACCTTCGACCGGCGCCCCTACCCCGGCGGCCTGACCTACTCCGGGCACCCGCTGGCCTGCGCCGCCGCCGTGGCGACGATCGAGGCGATGGCCGAGGAGGGCATCGTCGAGAACGCCGCCCGCATCGGCGAGGAGGTCCTCGGCCCCGGGCTGCGGGAACTCGCCGAGCGCCACCCGTCGGTGGGCGAGGTGCGCGGCACCGGCGTCTTCTGGGCGCTGGAGCTGGTCCGCGACCGCGCCACCCGGGAGCCCCTGGTGCCGTACAACGCCTCCGGGGAGGACAACGCCCCGATGGCCGCCTTCACCGCCGCCTGCCGCGCGGCGGGGCTGTGGCCGTTCGTCAACATGAACCGGACGCACGCCGTCCCGCCGTGCACCGTCACCGAGACGGAGGCCAAGGACGGCCTCGCCCTGCTGGACGAGGCGCTCACCGTGGCCGACGCGTACACCGGCTGACGGGCGCCCGCGTCCCTTCCGCGGACGGACGGGCCGGTACGCTCCCCGGCGGCCCTCGCCTATCTTGTTGCGAGGGCCGTTCGCGCGCCGGCGCGCGGTCACGGAAGGGGAGACGGACACCATGCCCGGCAGCGACGCTGTCAAGCGCACGACGCTGCGCTCACAGATCGCCGACGCCCTGCGCGAGGAGGTCATCGCGGGCCGGCTCCCGGCGGGACGGCAATTCACCGTCAAGGAGATAGCCGAGAGCTACGGGGTCTCGGCCACCCCCGTCCGCGAGGCGCTGCTCGACCTGTGCTCCCAGGGCCTGCTCCACGTCGAGCTGCACAAGGGCTACCGGGTGCGGGAGTTCTCGTACGCGGACTTCCTGGCCATGGTCGAGGCGCGCACGATGATGCTGGAGGGGATGTTCCGGCACGCCACCGAGCAGGCCCTGGGCGCCGCCACCCCGGCCGTGCTGGCCTCCGTCCGGCGGCGCGCGGAGGAGGCGGCCCGGGCCGCGAACGCCGGGGACCTGGACATTCTCATCGGCTACGACCTGCGCTTCTGGCGGGAGTTCGCGGCCCTCGTCGGCAACCCCTACATCTCCGACTTCCTGGACCGGGTGCGGGTGCAGTGCTGGGTCTTCATGGTGCCGCTGCTGCGCCGGGTCGGCGATCTGCGCGGACGGCTGTGGTGCGGGCACGTCGAGATGGTGGAGGCGCTGGCGCGGCGGGAGGGCCGGGCCGTGCAGCGGATCATCACCGGGTACAACACGCACGCGCTGACGCTGATCAGATCGCTGACCGGGTGAGGGGCGCGGACGGGGTGCGGGACCCGGGCGGCCGACGGAGGGGCGAAATTCGGACACCTCCGGTCGAAGCGCCCGGTACGGCGAGTATTTTCGGTCACTTTTTCAGAGCGTTCGCATCTAAGTGTGCAACCCAACGATCACCTCGACACGTCTGGAAAGCATGACGTCCCACACCCCTCCGCCGCCGCCCGCCGACGGACCTCCCGCGGCCGGCTCCGTCGGCCTGTCCGTGGTCGTCCCGGCCTACAACGAGGAGGACCGCCTCGCCCCCAGCCTCAAGGCGATCCGCGCCCACCTCGACGCGGAGGGTCCGGAGACCTGGGAACTGATCGTCGTCGACGACGGGTCGACCGACGGCACGGCCGACGTGGTCCGGGCCGCCGCCGCCGAGGACCCCCGGGTCCGGCTGCTCGGCTCGCCCGCCAACCGCGGGAAGGGGCACGCCGTCCGCACCGGCGTCCTGGCCTCGCGCGGCCGGCGGGTCCTGGTCACCGACGCCGACCTGGCCGCCCCCATCGCGGAACTCCCGCTCCTCACCGCCCGGTTGGACGAGGGTGCCGCCGCGGCCGTCGGCTCCCGGGCGCTGCCGGGATCGCGCATAGGCATCCGCCAGCACGCCCTGCGCGAGGCCATGGGCCGGGCGGGCGCCGGGGTGATACGGGCCCTGGCCGCGCCCGGGGTGCGGGACACCCAGTGCGGGTTCAAGCTCTTCGAGGGCGAGCGGGCGCGGATCGCGTTCGCCGCGTCCCGGCTGAACGGCTGGGCGTTCGACGTCGAGATCCTGCGCTACTTCCGGCAGCGCGGCTGGGCGGTCGCCGAGGTGCCCGTCCGCTGGGACCACCGGCCCGGCTCCAAGGTGCGCGCACCGGCGTACGCCGCCGTCCTCGGCGACCTGGTCCGGCTGCGGATGCGGGCGGTCCACCCGGCCGGCCTCGCCATCGCCGGCCTCTACCTGCTGCTCGCCCTCTTCCTGTACGGCGGGCTGTGGGCCGCACCGGACTCCGCCTACCTCGTCGACTCCGCCTCCGACCAGCAGCAGTGGGAGTGGTTCTTCGCGGTCACCGCGGACAACGTCGCCCACCTGCGCGACCCCCTCTTCACCGACCTCCAGAACCACCCCTACGGCGTCAACCTCATGGCCAACACGGCCATGCTGGGCGTCTCCGTCCCCCTCGCACCCCTGACGCTGGCCCTGGGCCCGCACGTCACCTGGGCGGTGGTGCTCACCGGCGGAGTGGCCGCCACGGCCTGGGCCTGGTACCGGCTGCTGGCGAAACGCTTCGTGCGCGCGCGGTGGGCGGCGGCGCTGGGCGGCGGGTTCTGCGCCTTCGCGCCGCCGATGGTCTCGCACGGCACCGCGCACCCCAACTTCGCCGTGCTGTTCGTCATCCCGCTGATCATCGAGCGGGCGCTGCGGCTCTGCGAGGGGCGGCGGGTCCGGCGCGACGGTGTGATCCTCGGCCTGCTCCTCGTCTACCAGGTCTTCCTCGGCGAGGAGGTGCTGCTGCTGGCCGCGACCGGGCTGCTCCTGTTCGCCTTCGGGTACGCCGTCGCCGCGCCCACGGCGGCGCGGGCGGCCGCCGGGCCGCTGCTGCGCGGGCTGGGCGTGGCGGCGGCGGTGGCGGTGCCGCTGCTGGCCGTGCCGCTGTACCGGCAGTTCTTCGGGGCGCAGAGCTACCACAGCGTGCTGCACGGATCGGTCGGCAACAACCCGATGGCGCTGCTGGAGTTCGCGACCCGGTCGCTGGCCGGGGACGAGCACAAGGCGGCGGCCCTGTCCCTCAACCGGACCGAGGAGAACGCCTTCTTCGGCTGGCCGCTGGTGCTGCTCGCGACCGTCCTCGTCGTCCGCATGTGGCGCCGTCCGCTGGTGCGCGCCCTGGGGTTCACCGCCCTGGCCGCCGCCGTGCTGTCGCTCGGGCGGGACATCGCGCTGCCGGGCACGGTCCACACGCTGCCCGGGCCGTGGCGGGTGGTGGGCGAGCTGCCGCTGTTCGAGTCCGTCATCGAGTCCCGTACGGCCATGGTCTGCGTCCCGGCCCTCGGCATCCTGCTCGCCCTCGCCTGCGACCGGGCGGCGGCCCGCCAGCCGCGCGACGAGCGGGAGCGAAGCCGCCGGCTGCTGGCCTGGGCCGCGCTGGCCGCCGCGCTGGTGCCGCTGCTGCCGACGCCGTACCGGACCGTGGAGCGCGCGCCGGTGCCGGAGTTCGTCGCGGCCGGGCACTGGCGGGACTACGTCCGGCCGGGCCGGACCCTGGTGCCCGTACCCGTGCCCGACCCGGGGCAGGTCGCGGCGCTGGACTGGCAGGCACGGGCGGACTTCGGCTTCGCCCTGCCCGGCGGTTACTTCAACGGGCCCTACGGACCGGACCGGCGCGGCATCTACGGACCGGTGCCGACGGTCACGTCCGAGTTCCTGAAGAAGGTCCGCGAGACCGGCCGGACGGCGGACGTCGACGACCGGACGCGGCGCGCCTTCGGCCGGGACCTGGCCACCTGGCGGGCGGACGCCGTCGTCCTGCCGCCGCAGGACCAGGGCACCCCGCTGCGGGAGACCCTGCAACGGCTGATCGGGCGGGCGCCGGAGCGGGTGGGCGGCGTCTGGGTGTGGGACGTGCGGGACGGGGTGTGAACCCCGGTGTCCAACGGGAAGCGGGGCGCGCCTTGGTGGGCGATCCGGGCGCGCCCCAGGGGGATCCGGGCGCGCCCTGGGGCGGGGATCCGAACGTGCCCGGATCCGGACGGAATCCGCTCCTCCATGTCCGTCGCCCCTGTGTGACAACCAGCTCGGCGGCACTACCCTGGCCCGACCATCGCACTGAAGGCGAACAGAGAGTGAGCTCACGTGGCATGTGACCTCTGGCTTGTCCCCCTCGTCGACGTGCTGTGCCACAGCCCCGACAACCCCTTCGCCGAAGAGATCGCCGTCTACGACCGGGCCCTCGGCGCGGCCGGGCTGCCCCCCGTCCCCGTCTTCGGCTACATGCCGGGCCTGTCCGGGGACGTGGCCCCGGTCGCGGGCTTCGACTACGACGCGCTCCATTTCCTGCGCCGCGCCCACCTGCTGAACCTGTGCGGGCTCACCGTCACGCCGGTCGACGAACTGGGCGGCGACTACGAGCAGTTGCTGGAGATGTTCGAGACCACGGCCCAGCAGTCGCACCTGGTGTGGCACTACGACCACGCCGGCGCCTACGTGCCCGTCGACTTCGCGCACCCGCTGACGAGCGACGAACTGCTGGAGGGCGGCGGACCGTTGGGATCCAGCCATGGTCTGCTGCGTGAACTCCTCAGCGTCGCCCCGGTGCTGGGGATCGACCCCGACAACCCGCCGCCCGCGCCGGCCGCACCCCGGCAGCCCACGACCCTGGACGAACGGGCCGCCCCGGGTCCGGCGGACGACAGCCCGTTCGCGCGGGAACGATACGTCTGGCTGGGGCTGCACGCGGCGGTCACGCGCAGCCTGGGGCAGGGCTCGATGATCGTGTTCAGCTGACGGGCGCGGTCGCCCGCGACAACGGCCCGGCCCGGTACGAGTCGTACCGGGCCGGGCTCGTTCCGTCCTCAGCGGGGTGACTCCGGCGGGCGCTGCCGGGGCATGTTCGGCCGGGAGCCGGGCGGCAGCGGGAACCGGCCGACGGGCCCGCCGTTCTCCCCGCGCGGCCCCCAGGCGACCAGCGACTGCGTCAGCAGGGGCGCGGGCCCGGCCCGGAACTCCACCATCCAGTCGGCGGTTTCGGCGCGGACCAGCTCCGAGACGTCCTCGGAGAAGCGGCGCAGCACCGTCAGGCAGCGCTCGGCCGCCTCGCTCGCCGTGCCCTCGGTCGGCCCCAGCACCTCGCGCACGCACTCCGACGCCCAGTCGAACTGCAGCGCCTCCAGCCGCCGTTGCACGGCCTGCGCCGTGGCCACCGCGCGCATCCAGCCCGTCGTCAGACCGAAGTAGCGGTCGCAGGCGACGCACGCGACGGTGCCGAGCAGGGCGAGGAACGCCCAAGTGGAGCCGGTGCGGATGGCCTTCGTCAGCTCCAGCAGCGGCAGCGCCGCGCCGACGACGGCGAAGACCGCGGCGGCGACCCGCAGGATGCGGGCCCAACGGCGTTTCCAGGCGCGGTCGGCGAGATACCAGTCGGCGAGGAGGAGTGCGCCGCTCTCCACCCACCGGTACAGCTCGTCCAGCCGCTGAGCGGGCTCCCCCCAGTCGCCGAGCGGGAAGGTCCGGCCGCGCAGATCTCCCCGGTGCCTCCCGTCCTGCTCCTTGGGGAGCCCCTCGGGCTGCATCTCAGGCTGGCTCACCCCTGCACTCCCTCTTCACCGCTGCTGCTCCGTACCCCTGTCACCGCCTCTTTCCTACCGCCGAACGGTTGGCCTTGTGCACCGGATCGCTCCTTTGCCGCCCGTAAGTGCCAGGGAATCGGGTATAGGGGGCGATATCCCCCTCACCCGAAAGAGTGGGTGGCCTGTGTGGACGTGACGGGGCGGGTGCGGCGAAACGTTCTGACGAGGTCTGACGGGAGAGATGGGGGAGCCGGGACGCACGGCATTGATCGTTCCGGAAGGCAATAGGGTGACACCCGTGAAGGTCCTCGTCATCGGCGGCGGCGCCCGCGAACACGCCCTGTGCCGCTCCCTGTCCCTCGACCCCGACGTCACCGCTCTGCACTGCGCTCCCGGCAACGCCGGCATCGCCGAGACCGCCCAGGTGCACCCGGTCGACGCCCTCGACGGCGCGGCGGTGGCGGAACTCGCCGCCGCCCTCGAAGCCGACCTCGTCGTCGTCGGCCCGGAGGCCCCGCTGGTCGCCGGGGTCGCCGACGCCGTCCGCGCGCGCGGCATCCCCGCCTTCGGGCCGTCCGCCGAGGCGGCGCGGCTGGAGGGCTCCAAGGCGTTCGCCAAGTCCGTGATGGCCTCGGCGAACGTGCCCACCGCCCGCAGCTACGTCTGTTCCACCCCCGCCGAGATCGACGCCGCGCTCGACGCCTTCGGTGCCCCCTACGTCGTCAAGGACGACGGTCTGGCGGCCGGCAAGGGCGTCGTCGTCACCCCCGACGTGGACGTGGCCCGCGCCCACGCGCTCGCCTGCGACCAGGTGGTGATCGAGGAGTTCCTGGACGGGCCGGAGGTGTCGCTGTTCGCCGTCACCGACGGCGAGACGGTCGTCCCGCTCCAGCCCGCGCAGGACTTCAAGCGCGCCCTCGACGGCGACCAGGGACCGAACACCGGCGGCATGGGCGCCTACTCACCGCTGCCCTGGGCCGACCCCGGCCTGGTGGACGAGGTCCTGCGGACCGTGCTCCAGCCGACGGTGGACGAGCTGCGGCGGCGGGGCACGCCGTTCTCCGGCCTGCTCTACGCCGGGCTGGCGATCACCTCGCGCGGGGTGCGGGTGATCGAGTTCAACGCGCGCTTCGGCGACCCGGAGACGCAGGTCGTGCTCGCGCGCCTGAAGACGCCCCTGTCGGGGCTGCTGCACGCGGCCGCGACCGGCGCGCTCGCGTCGTTCCCGCCCCTGCGCTGGGCGGACGACGCTGCGGTGACCGTCGTCGTCGCGTCCCACAACTACCCCGGGACGCCGCGGACGGGCGACGCCATCGAGGGCCTGGACGAGGCGGACGCCGTGGACGGCGCGTACGTGCTGCACGCGGGGACGTCGCGCGACGCTTCGGGCGCTGTGGTCAGCGCCGGGGGGCGGGTGCTTTCCGTGACGGCCACGGGGGCCGGCATTCCCGCGGCGCGGGAGCGGGCTTACGAGGCGGTGGCGCGGGTGCGGATGCGCGGGGCGCAGTATCGGACGGACATCGCGGCGGGCAAGTAGCGGGGCGGGGGGGGGTGCCCCTATCTGTTTCGTCAACCCTGGCGGGGCTGGTTCGTAGGGGTTCGTGCTGGTTTTCGGGAACGTCCCGCGAAGCGGGATGTTCCCGGCGGCTCGGGTGCGGTGCGGGCAGGGCGGTGGCCGGCGTGGCGGGGGTGGCCGTGCCGGTGACGGGATGGAGCGGGCTGGAAGAGGCAGGGGGTGGGGTGGGTGTCAGGCAGCGAGGTCGAGGGCGCGGGGTTCGTAGAGGGTGCCGTTGCGGATCATCGCGTGGATGACGTTCACGCGTTGCCGGGCCAGGCGGAGGATCGCCTGGGTGTGAGTCTTGCCGCGGGTTCGCTGGCGGTCGTAGTAGATCCGCGAGGACGGGTCGCTCTTGCAGCCGGTCGCGGCGAACGCGGCCTGGAACAGGGCGCGTTTGAGGAGCCGGTTGCCGCGGTGGGGAGCGTGCTCGCCGCGGATGGAGGTGCCCGAGGACTTCGTTGCGGGGGCGAGTCCGGCGTAGGAGGCGAGGTGTCCGGCGGTGGGGAAGCCGGTGCCGTCACCGATCGCGACGATCACCGCGGCGGTGGTCCTGACGCCCATGCCGGGCAGGGACGTCAGGAGGTGGAAAAGAGGGAGGGCCTCCAGCAGGGCGGCGATCTCCTGCTCGGTGGCCTGTCGCTGGGTGTGGGCGGCGGCGAGCTGAGCGGCCAGGCCCGGAACGATCAGCGCGGACGCCTCGGTGCCGGGAACGACGAGAGTCTGCTCGGCCAGCGCGTCGGAGATCTCCCCGGCCAGCTGCTTCGCCTTGCGCGAGCCGTGCGCTTTGAGCAGGGCCTCGCAGCGGGCCCGGCCGAGTCTCTTCAGCTTCGCCGGGGAGCCGTGCCGGGCCAGGAGGGCTTGGACGTAGGGGTAGGCCAGGCGCGGGCCGAGCACGCGTTCCAGGGAGGGGTGGATCTGGGAGAGCAGGCCGCGCAGCCGGTTGGTGGTGCGGTTCACCTCGCCGGCCAGGTCGTTGTCGTAGCCGGTGAGCATGGTCAGCTCGGCCAGTACCTCGTCGTCACGGTCCACCGCGCGCAAGGTGTGCGGCATGGTCCGGGCGGTCTCGGCGATCACGAACGCGTCGCGGGCGTCTGTCTTGGCCTCACCGGGATGCAGGTCGGCGGCCCGCCGCATCGACAGTCCCGGCAGGTAGGCCACCCGGCACCCGCTCGCGCGGGCCACCGTCAGCGGCAGCGCGCCGATGTTGGCGACCTGGTCCACGATCACCAGGACGGTACCGAACTTCGCCACCAGCTTGGTGAACAGCTCCAGCAGTTTCGGCTCGGTGTTGGGCAGCCGCTTGTCGTGCACGGTCCTGCCGTCCCCGGTCCGGCCGTGGGCGTGGTGGAACTCCTTGCCCAGGTCCAGGCCGAGGAAGAGATCTGTCGCGGTCGTGTCGACCATGTGCGCGTGCCCCTCGCCACTCGTCTCCCCAACTCCCGGCCGTCCCTGCGGCACCACACGCCGGCAACCACGTTACGCAGACATGCCACCCGTGAAGCGGTCCGGCATTGCGCCGAACCAGAGTGGTCGTCAGGCCCCTCATCAGCGGTCAAGCGGTGCCCCGAAGCCCGGCGGCAACACCCCCCAGGTCATGTACTTCGACAGGGGGCACACAGCCATACCGAGCCCGGGGGCCAGGCGCCCCGTTGCGGGGCCACGGAAAAGGTAACGGGGCGCCTGCGGCGGGCGGTGCCCCGGTCCCGCCCCTTCGCCGCTTCCTGGGGCTGCGCCCCAGACCCCGCTTTCGCGGCTCCGCCGCTCGTCCTCAAACTCCCCCAGAGGGGGCACCCCCAACGGGCTGGATAGCGCGCCCGGGCGCGGAAATCAGCCCGTCCGGCGTTTGAGGACAACCGCGCGGAGCGCGGTTTCGGGGGTGCGGGGGCGGAGCCCCCGCAAGAAACGGTGAAAGGGCGGGACCGGGGCACCGCCCGCCGCAGGCGCCCCCATCCGCCCCCAACCCTTGGGCAAAGCCATTCCATCGAGTGACCGATCCGCCAACCGGCTGACGAACGCCCCACGCCCCACTAGGGTGCCGCGCAGGCCGCCCGCCGCGACGTCCGGCAACTGGCCCACCGGCATTGCGATGTCAGAGGCCGGTGCCACAGTGGGGGGTGGTAACTGGCGGCCGGAGCACTACAGGCGACTGGGGGTGATCGGTCTCGTGGCAGATACGGAAGCCGGCGCGCACACCGCGCGCCTCAGGGCCCTGGCGGTCCTGCGCGTCCGCAGCACCGCGCTCGCCGTCGCCCTGCTGCCCGCGGCGGCCGCGGTGGTGCTGCTGGCCGGCACCGTCATGGGCCGGATCCCGGACGGCAGCGTCGGGGACGCGGCCCGTCCGGCCGTCGTCGTCGCGGCCCTCGCCGCGCTGGCCGTCGCCGGCGTCGTCGCCGCCGTGGTGGCCCGGGCCCGGCCCGCGCTCAGCCCCACCGTGCCGATCCCCGAGGAGACCGCCCCGGACCTCTACCGGCTGGTGCGCGACCTCGCGGACCGGATGGACGTCCCGGCCCCCTCGGCCATAGCGCTCACCCCGGACTGCGACAGCTGGCTGGAGGACCGCACCCACCCGGCGCACCGCGCCGCCGCCCCCGGGGCCGGCCGCCCCGGACCGCTGCCGCGCCGCCGGACGGCCGCCGCGCCGGTCCTGGTGATCGGCTCGCCGTTCCTGTGGTGGATGCGGGTCGCCGAGCTGCGTGCCCTGCTGGCCCCGGTGGTGGCGGGCACGGGCCCGGCCGCCCATCCGGACATAGCGGCCGCCCGCCGCTTCGTCCGCGGCCTCGACGCGGCCGTCGCGGTCGCCGCGGGCCGCCCGCTGCTGTCCTTCGTGGGCTGGACGGCCCGGCTCCTGCTGCGCTCCTGCCGCGAGCACGCCGCCGAGATGGAACGCGGCGTCGCGGCGGCGGCGTCCGAGCGCGCCCAGACCGTCGACTACGGGCTGCGGGTCGTCGCCCAGGAACAGGTCGGCCTGGCCTACGCGGGCTGGGACCGGCTGCTCAACCGGGTCGCCCTGCCCGCCTGGCGGATGGGCCGCTGGCCGTCCCGGCTGGACGCGGGCGTCGTCTCGGCGCTCACCGAACTGTCCCGCCGGGACCGGCTCGCGGAGGGCTTCGCCTCCCGTCTCGGCGAACGGCCCGCCTGCGACCTCCTGGAGGAACCGGGCGTCATCGACGAGGCCGCCTCCCTGCTGGCCGCCCGGCTGTTCCACGGCGGGCCGCCGGAGCCGGGCCCCGACTGGTCCCCGGTGAGCTGGAGCCAGTACCCGGAGGAGGTCGTGGACCGCAAATGGCGGGTGGAGGCCGCCCGGCTGCACCGCGTCCTGGAGGACGTCCTCGACGACGTGACGGTCCCCGGCACCGCGCCCGCCCTGCCGCCCGTCCAGGACGGGACCGCCCCACCCGTCCCGCCCGCTCCACCGGTCCCGCCCACCGTGGACCGTGTCCTCGACCGCCTCACCGGCCCGGCGGGCCCGGGCGTGGGGGAGCGGCTGGGCCACCGGCTCAGCGCCGAACTCGCCCGTGAGGCCGGGGCCGGCCCCGAGACCCCGCCGGCCACCTGCGAACCGGGCCTCGACGGCCTCGCCCCGCTGTTCCCGCTCCAGCCCCCGCGCAGCGGCCGCGAGCTGCTCACCGACCACGTGACGGCGATGATCTGCTGCGCCGCCGTCGACACCGCGGGCGCCACCCCCGGCCTGGACTGGCTCGACGGCCCCGCCCTCCTCGTCGGCGGCACCCGCCGCGCCGACCTGGCCCGCACGGTCCTCTCCCTGATCGAGGACGGCGACGGCGAACCCCTCCGCGCCTGGCTGGGCGAGGTCGGGGTCCGCCCGGAGAAACCCGTACGGCTGGGCTGAGGACGCGGGGGAGCGGCGTGGACCAGGGGGGCGCGAACGGCCCGGACACGGACGACCGGAAGGACCGCCGGGGCCGGGCCGCACAGGAGGCCGACGAGACCCGCGGGCCCGCCCGGAACCGAGCCCCCGACGCCACCCCCGGCCGAACCGCCCGGGAACCCCACCCGGCCCTTCCGGCCGGACCGGCCCTCCCGCCTGTCCCGGCTCACCCGGCCGGATTGACTCACCCGGCCGGACCGGCCGACGCCGAGGCGTCCTCGCCGCCGGGCGGCAGCCGACTCGGCGCGGACCGCGTCCCGCCGGACGAGGCGGCCTCGCAGGCCCCGCAGGCCCCGCAGGCCCGGCCGGTCCCGCGGCTTCCCGCGCCCGCCGCGCCCGCCGCGCCCGCCCGCGCCCGGCGCCGCCCGCGCGTTCCGGACGCCCGCGAGCCGGCCGCGTCCGGCCCGGCCGGCGCGAGCCGCCTCCCCGGCCGCGCCTGGGAGTCCGCCGCCCTGGCCCGCGCCGCGGCCGACCCCTTTCCCGAGCCCCCGCTCGCCTGGCTGGCCGGCTGCACGACGGCCGGTTCCCCAACGACTGGCTCCACGACGGCCGGTTCCCCAACGGCGGCCGCCTCCGCAACGGCTGGCTCGACAACGGCCGTCCCCACGACAACCGGCTCCACGACGGCCGTCCCCACGACGGCCGGTTCCCCAACGGCGGCCGCCTCCACAACGGCTGGCTCGACAACGGCCGTCCCCACGACAACCGGCTCCACGACGGCCGACCCCGCGACAACCGGCTCCACGACGACCGGTTCCACAACGTCCGACCCCACGACGCCGGCCCCCCCAACGGCCGCCCCCCCAACAGCCCCCCGCCCCTGGTACGCCACCGCCGACGACGTCCGCCGCCCCATCCGCGGCTTCACCTCCGACTCCGCCGTCGCCCCCGGCGAGTCCGTGGCCTTCCGGGTCTCCGTGGAGCCGCCGCGCCCGTTCACCGTCGAGGTGTACCGGGTCGGCCACTACGCGGGCCACGGTGCCGCGCGGATGGCCGTCAGCCCGCCGCTGGACGGGCTGACGCAGCCGCCGCCGCTGGTGGCCGGGCGGGCCGTGGCCTGCCACCACTGGTGGCTGTCCTGGCGGCTGGACGTGCCGCCGCACTGGCCGCCGGGCGCGTACGTCGCCGTCCTCGCCACGGCCGACGGGGAGCGGGCGCACGTCCCGTTCACCGTTCGCGACGGCACCCCCGCCGACCTGCTGCTCGTCCTCCCCGACCTCACCTGGCAGGCGCACAACGTCTACCCCGAGGACGGCCGCACCGGCGCCGGCCTGCGGCACGCCTGGGACGAGCGCGGCCGGCTGCTCGGCGAGGCGGACGCGGCCGTCACCGTCAGCGCCGACCGCCCGTACGCGGGCACCGGCCTGCCGCCCGACGTCGGGCCCGTCTACGACGTCGTCCGCTGGGCCGAGCGCTACGGCTACGACCTCGGCTACGCCCACGCAACCGACCTGCACGCCGGCCGCGTCGACCCCACCCGCTACCGCGGCCTGGTCTTCCCCGGCCCGGACCGGTACTGGTCCGCGCCGCTGCGCCGCGCCGTCGAGGCCGCCCGCGACGCCGGCACCTCGCTCGTCTTCCTCGGTGCCGGCGCCCTGGCCCGGCAGGTTGTGACCGCCCCCTCGCCGGCCGGTCCCGACCGGCTGCTGACCTGCCGCAGGCAGCGCTCCGGCGGCCGGGCCGCGCCCTGGCGCGACACCGCCCCCGAACAGCAGCTGCTCGGCATCCAGCACGCAGGCCGCGTCCCCCGCCCGGCCCCCCTCGTCGTCCGCAACACCGACCACTGGTTGTGGGAGGGCACCGGCGCCGCCGAGGGCGACGAGCTGCCGGGCCTGGTCGCGGGCGACGCCGACCGCTACCACCCGCGCACCGCCCTCCCCCCGCACACCGAACGCATCCTGCTCGCCCACTCCCCGTACCGCGACGCCGACGGGGTCCGCCGCCACCAGGAGACCTCGCTGTACCGGGCCCCCAGCGGCGCCCTGGTCTTCGCCGCCGGCACCGCCGGCTGGGCCCCGGCCCTGGACCGTCCCGGCCATGCCGACCCACGCGTCCAGCGCGCCACCGCCAACCTCCTGGACCACATCTGCAAACGGGCCTGACCCCCGCTCCGGCCGGGCAGGCGTATACGGCAGAATCGAGGCGTTTGGACAAACCACCAGGAGGACGCGTGTCCGGATTCGTCGAGAAGCCCGAACCTGTCGAGGTGCCGGGCCTTGTGCATCTGCACACCGGCAAGGTGCGCGACCTCTACCGGGACGCGGAAGGCCGGCTGGTGATGGTCGCCAGCGACCGCATGTCCGCCTACGACTGGGTGCTGCCCACCGAGATCCCGGACAAGGGCCGCATCCTCACCCAGCTCTCCCTCTGGTGGTTCGACCGCCTCACCGACCTGGTCCCGCACCACGTCCTCTCCACCGAGCTGCCGCCCGGCGCCCCCGCCGACTGGGCGGGCCGGACGCTCGTCTGCCGCTCCCTCGACATGCTCCCCGTCGAGTGCGTGGCCCGCGGCCACCTCGCCGGCTCCGGGCTGCGCGAGTACGAGCAGACCCGCACCGTCTGCGGCCTCGCCCTCCCCGAGGGCCTGACCGACGGCGCCGAACTCCCCTCGCCGATCTTCACCCCCGCCACCAAGGCGGAGGTCGGCGAGCACGACGAGAACGTCTCCTACGAGGAGGTGGCCCGGCGCGTCGGCGCCGAGACGGCCGCCGAACTCCGCCAGATCACCCTCGCCGTCTACGACCGCGCCCGGGGCATCGCCCGCGACCGCGGGATCGTGCTGGCCGACACCAAGTTCGAGTTCGGCCGGGCCGAGGACGGCGAGCTGATCCTCGCGGACGAGGTTCTGACCCCGGACTCCTCCCGCTTCTGGCCCGCCGACCAGTGGCAGCCGGGCCGCCCGCAGCCGTCGTTCGACAAGCAGTACATCCGCGACTGGCTGACCTCGCCCGCCGCCGGCTGGGACCGGCACGGCCACCTGCCGCCGCCCCCGCTGCCGGAGGACGTCGTCGAGCAGACGCGCTCCCGCTACGTGGAGGCGTACGAGCGGCTGACGCTCACCCGCTGGACGTGACGGGCCGGAAGGGCACGGGCGGGCCCGGACCGGCCCGTCCGCCGACTACAGCAGAGTCCTAAGAGGTCTCTCAGACTCCCTCTGCCACAGTGGGGCACCATGGCCGCTCCTGTCCCACCCGCCGGTCCCGCCGTGCTCGTCGTCGACGACGACCCCGACGTCCGCGCCGCCGTCGTCGACGGCCTCGCCGTCGAGGGCTACGACGTCCGCGACGCCGCCGACGGGCTCGCGGCCCTGTCCGCCGTGGCCGCCGCCCCGCCCGCCGCGATCGTCCTCGACCTCGCCATGCCCGTCCTCGACGGCCTCGCCGTCTGCCGTCGGCTGCGCGAACTCGGCGACCGCACGCCCATCCTCGTCCTCACCGCCCGCGACGCCGTCTCCGACCGCGTCGCGGGCCTGGACGCCGGGGCCGACGACTACCTCGTCAAACCGTTCGCCCTCGACGAGCTGCTGGCGCGGCTGCGCGCCCTGCTGCGCCGCGCCGCACCCGGCCCGGCCGGCGCCGCCGACGGGCCCGGGGACGCGGCCGGCCTGCTCGGGTACGCCGACCTCACCGTGGACCCCGCCACCCGCACCGGCGAGCGCGGCGGGACGCCCCTGGAGTTCACCCGCACCGAGTTCACCCTGCTGGAACTGTTCCTCCGCCACCCCGGCCAGGTGCTGCCCCGCGACACCATCCAGCAGCACGTCTGGGGCGCCGACTTCGGCCCCGAGTCCAACTCCCTCTCCGTCTACATCGGTTACCTGCGCCGCAAGCTGGAGGCGGGCGGCGCGCCCCGCCTCCTGCACACCGTCCACGGCATCGGCTACCGGCTGGCCGCACCGTGAGGATCCCCAAGCCGTTCCGCCGCCGCCCGCTGCGCACCCGCCTGGCCGTCGTGACCTCCGCCGCCGTGGCGCTCGTCGCGCTGGGCGTCCTCGCCGCCGCCTACGTGGTGATCCGCTACGAGATCAGGAACCAGCTCGACCTCCAGCTCAAGCAGCAGTCCGGCACCCTCGCCCAGCAGGCGCGCACCAGCGGAACCGGCGTGCTCTACGCCGAGTGCGCCTGGCTGGCCGCGCCCGCCTGCGCCCAGGTCGTGCCCGCCGACCCGGCCGCGCCCGGCCAGCGCGGCCTGGTGCTGCCCGTCACCGGCGCCACCCGCCGCGTCGCCGCCGGCACCCTCGGCGCGCACTACAGCGACATCGTCCGCGACGGCCGCTCGCTGCGGATGCTCACCACCCCGCTCGGCCACGGCCGCGCCCTCCAGGTCGCGGTCCGCTCGGACACCGTCGAGAAGGGCGTGGAACAGGCCGGACTGCTGCTCGGCGCGGTCGGCGGCGCCGGGGTGCTGCTGGCCGCCGGCCTCGGCTACGCCGCGTCGCGGACCGCCCTGCGCCCGGTGTCCCGGCTCACCGCCACCGCCGAACGCATCGCTGCCACCCGCGACCCGGCCCACCGGATCACCCTGCCGCCGGACGAGGAGCGGCCCCAGGACTCGCGGGACGAGATCACCCGGCTCGCCACCAGCTTCAACACCATGCTGGCCGAACTGGAGGACGCGGTCGCCGCCCAGCGCCGCCTCGTCGCCGACGCCTCCCACGAACTGCGCACCCCGCTCACCGCGCTGCGCACCAACGCCGAACTCCTCGCCCGCGCCGAGCGGCTCACCCCCGCCCAGCGCGACCGAGCGGCCGGCGCCCTCGGGCGCCAGCTCCGCGAGGTGACCGGTCTCGTCAACGACCTGATCGAGCTGGCCCGCGACGAGGAACCGCGCCAACTCGTCGAGCGGGTACGGCTCGACCTGCTCACGGAGAGCTGCGTGGCCGCGGCGCGCGGTCACTGGCCGGCCACGCCCTTCACCCTGCGCACCGGGGACGTGGCGGACGTCACCGTGCCCGGCGTCCCCGCCCGGCTCGCCCGGCTGCTGGCCAACCTGCTGGACAACGCCGCCAAGTTCAGCCCGCCCGGCGCCGCCGTCGAGGTCCGCCTGGACCGGCGCCCCGACGCGGTCGAGCTCACCGTCCGCGACCACGGACCCGGCATCTCCGACGAGGACCGGCCGCACGTCTTCGACCGCTTCTACCGCTCCCGGCAGGCCCGCGCCCTGCCCGGTTCGGGGCTCGGGCTGGCCATGGCCCGGCAGATCGCCCGCGCGCACGGCGCGGAACTCACGGCGGAACGCCCGCCGAGCGGCCCGGGCGCGCTCTTCCGCCTGCGCTTCCCGGCCCCCGGGTGAACCGCCGGCATACGACGAAGGCCCCGGTCACCAGGACCGGGGCCTTCACGCTGAGCGGACGACGAGGCTCGAACTCGCGACCTCAACCTTGGCAAGGTTGCGCTCTACCAACTGAGCTACGTCCGCATGCCCCGCGCGTTTCCGTGCGGTGCGGGTACCACTATAGCCAACCCTGGGACCGTGCGATGCGCGCCGCCGCGTGCCGGTTCTCCGCACCCAGCTTCGCGGCCGCCGCGGAGAGGTAGTTCCGGACCGTCCCCGGCGTCAGCCGGGCCCGCTCCGCGATCTCCGCGATCGGCGCCCCGTCCTCCGCCAGTTCCAGCAGTTCGGCCTCCCGCGCGGTCAGCGGCGAGTCGCCCGCGCTGATCGCGTCGGCCGCCAACTCCGGGTCGATGTAACGGCTTCCCGCGTGCACGGTACGGATGATCTCGGCGAGCCGCCGGGCCGAGACGGTCTTCGGGACGAACCCCCGGACGCCCGCCTCCAGGGCCCGCTTCAGATGCCCGGGCCGCCCGTGCCCCGTCACGATCATGGTGCGGCAGTCCGGGACGTCGGCCCGCAGGGCTGTGGCCACTGTCACACCGTCCGCCCCCGGCATCTGGAGGTCCAGGACCGCCACATCGGGCCGGTACGCCCGCGCCATGGCGATCGCCTCCGTCCCCGAGGCGGCCTCCGCCACCACCCGGAGATCGTCCTCCAGCCCCAGCAGGGCGGCGAGCGCGCCCCGGATGAGGTGTTCGTCGTCGGCGAGCAGCAGGGTGATCACGCGTTTCCTCCTCGGTACCGGGTGAGGGCGGCGGTCTCCGGCGGGGCATCCGGCTCCCGGCCCACGCCTCGTCCGCCGGCCACCGCTCCCTCCCGGTCCGCCGGCCGTTCCGCCTCGGGTGTCCGGACGGCCGCGGCATACGGCCTGTCACCGACGGGCACGGGAGCGTCCGCCGTCGGAACGTGGGCCGGGGGAACGTCCGTCATGGGAGAGTCCGCCGTCGGAACGCCGGCCGGGGGAACGTCCGTCATGGGAGAGTCCGCCGCCGGAACGCCGGCCGCCGGAACATCCGCCACGGGAGCGCCGGACACCGGAACGTCCGCCCCCGCGACGCCCGCCGAAGGGCCCTCTTCCGCCACCGGCGGCACCTCCACCGCCGCCAGCGGCACCACCACCGTCAGCCGGAACACCCCCCGGGCCCGGTGCCCGGCCTCCACCGTGCCGCCGAGCGCCCTCACCCGCTCACGCAGCCCGGCCAGTCCGGTACCGCCCGTACCGCCAGTCCCGTCTGCGTCCCGCGAATCGCCCGTCCCGCCCAAGGCCCCGTCGTTCTCCATCTCCAGCACCGCCAAGGGCCCGGCTACCCGCAGCCGTATCGTGCAGCGCCGCGCGTCCGCGTGCCGCAGCACGTTCGTCGTGCCCTCGCGGACCACCCACGCCAGCACGGACTGCACCGCGTCCGGCAGCGCGTCCCCCGAGGCGTCGTTGACGCGGCAGGCGATCCTCGCCGCGCCCAGCACGCCGCGCGCCCCGGCGAGTTCGGTGTGCAGGTCCGCCCGCCGGTAGCCGCGCACCAGCTCGCGCATGTCGCGCTGGGCGTCCCGCGCGACCCGCTGCACCTCGGCCATCTGCTCCAGCGCGGCCGGCGATCCGCGGCGGGCCAGCTCGGCCGCGAGCTCGCTCTTGAGGGCGATCACGGTGAGGTTGCGCCCGAGGACGTCGTGCATGTCCCGGCCGAAGCGCAGCCGTTCCTCCGCGACGGCCAGCCGCGCCTGCACGGTCCGGGCGTTCTCCGCCTCCCACATCACCGCCAGCATCCAGCCCGTGCTGCGCACGGTGGCCAGCGCCCACAGGGCGGCGGCCCAGACCATCACCGCGGTGATCACCGCGCCGGGCAGCCGGCCACCGAACGGCAGGACGGCGACGGCCGCCCCGACACCGCCCAGCAGGCACCACCACAGATACGTCCGCACCCGGGGCGCCAGCAGGCTGAGGGCGCCGAAAAAGATCAGCGCTCCGCCCATCAGCACGGTGGGCCGTGACGTGAGGTGCTCCGGACCGTCCGCCCGCACCAGGGCGATCAACTGGATCACGGAGAGGAAGAGGAGGGCACCGGAGAGGACGATCCACCGCCAGGGCGCGGGGTGCCGCATCCGGTAGTGCTCCAGCGCCTGCCGGAAGAGGACCACGCCCACACCGCACTGTGCCCAGCCGAGCAGCAGCAGGACGGCGTCACCGGTTCGGTGGGCGCCGGAGTCGCCGAGGAAGGCGAGGGTGGGGCCGAGCGGGAAGAGGCCGGGCAGCAGATACAGCGTCCATCGCATATAGCTGTCGACCTGGGCGATCCTGCTCCGCCCCCGCCAGCCGCCGACGCGCGTCCGGACCCCTGTGACACCCCTGGCCCCCGCGGCCCTCATGATCGACCCCCTGTCCTCGGGCATGAAAAAACCCCGGTCACGGGGACCGGGGTCTTTCTCTGGAGCGGACGACGAGGCTCGAACTCGCGACCTCAACCTTGGCAAGGTTGCGCTCTACCAACTGAGCTACGTCCGCATGCTCCCGACCGGCTTCACCGGGCGGTGCGAACACCACTCTACCTGATCCACCGGAGTGGTCGGGACGAGCGATGAGAGCGGGTGACAGGGATCGCACACTGCGCCTCCCCCTTGGAAAGGGGGCGCTCTACTACTGAGCTACACCCGCGAGACCATCCTCCGGCCACGAATGTGGCCGATGAACGGCTGGAGCGGGTGACAGGAATCGCACACTGCGCCTCCCCCTTGGAAAGAGGGCGCTCTACTACTGAGCTACACCCGCGCGTCCACCCATCGGACCGCCGAAGCGAACCGATGAACGGCGAGAGCGGGTGACAGGGATCGCACACTGCGCCTCCCCCTTGGAAAGGGGGCGCTCTACTACTGAGCTACACCCGCGCGTCTCGTGGGGTTCGGCCTTTCGGCCTCGCCCCTCGGCGTGCTCCAGACTCTAGCGGATCATGCGGGGGTGAATGCAAATCCGGTGCGGGGGCCGGAATCTGAGGGGTGGCCGGATCCGGACGCCCGGCCCCGGAGGGCGGGGCGCGGTTCACCCCTGCGGGGGGCCCGGGGGAGGGCGGCGCCGGCCGCGCCGCCCCCGCCGCCGAGGCCCTGCCCCGGTCGTCAGTTCGCGGCCTCGAACGCCTCGTAGACCTTCTTCGGGATCCGGCCCCGCGGCGGCACGTCCATGCCGTGCGAGCGGGCCCAGGCCCGGACGGCCGCCGGGTCCGGCTCGACGGAGGTGCGGCGGTACGCCTTCCCGGAACGGGAGCGCTTCCGCCCGGCCTCCAGGTAAGGCTCCAGCGCGTGCCGGAGTTTCTTCGCATTGGCGGTGCTGAGGTCGATCTCGTACGACTTGCCGTCGATGCCGAAGGTGACGGTCTCCGCGGCCTCGCCCCCGTCGATGTCATCAAAGAGCGTCACTACCACACGCTGCGCCACGGAATGGGTCCTTTCAGCCTGTACCGCCGCGCTGACCTGCGGCGATGCATGGGTTTAGGTGGTTCTCGGGCAATGCCTTTTCCGAGGTTCCGCAAAGGGTATTGCCTGACGGGGCCCAGTTAATTCCGTCCGCCCGCCCGGGTGCAATGGGAACCGTGTGGTCTTCCGGGGTTTTTCCCGGATTTTTTCGACGGGGCCCGGCGGAGAGGGCGCGGTAAAGCGCTCGGAGCGCTCATGATATCTACCCGCGTAGATTTTTCAGGGCGGTACGCTGGCCTCACCGCTTCAGCTCACGCACCACACCACCGGGAGTGCCAGTGGCACGCGTCGTAGTCGACGTCATGCTCAAGCCGGAGATCCTCGACCCGCAGGGGCAGGCGGTGCAGCGCGCGCTGCCACGCCTGGGCTTCGAGGGGATCGCCGACGTCCGTCAGGGCAAGCGCTTTGAACTCGAGGTGGAGGGCCCGGTCGACGACGCCGCCCTCGCCCGGATCCACGAGATGGCGGAAACGTTTCTCGCCAACACCGTGATCGAGGACTTCACCGTTCGAGTCGAGCAGGCCGGCTCGTGACGGCACGCGTAGGGGTCGTCACCTTCCCCGGCACCCTCGACGACCGCGACACCCAGCGCGCCGTCCGCATCGCCGGACTGGAGCCCGTCCCCCTCTGGCACCGCGACAAGGACCTCCACCAGGTCGACGCGGTCGTCCTGCCCGGCGGCTTCTCCTACGGCGACTACCTGCGGGCCGGCGCCATCTCCCGGTTCTCGCCGGTGATGGGGACCGTCATCGAGCAGGCGAAGGCGGGGATGCCCGTCCTCGGCATCTGCAACGGCTTCCAGGTCCTCACCGAGACCCACCTGCTGCCCGGCGCGATGCTCCGCAACAACCACCTGCACTTCATCTGCCGCGACCAGAAGCTCCGCGTCGAGAACGCGGACACCGCCTGGACGGCCGACTACGAGGCGGGCCAGGAGATCTCCGTCCCGCTGAAGAACATCGACGGCCGCTACGTGGCCGACGAGCGGACCCTGGACGAGCTGGAGGCCGAGGGCCGGGTCGTCTTCCGCTACCTGGACGGCAACCCCAACGGCTCGCTCCGCGACATCGCCGGCATCACCAACGCCGCCGGCAACGTCGTCGGCCTGATGCCGCACCCCGAGCACGCGGTCGAGCCGCTGATCGGCACGGGCCGCACCGACGGCCTCGGTTTCTTCACGTCGATCCTCAAGAAGCTGGTCACGTCATGACGCTCGACACGGTCAAGCACGCCACCGAAACCCCCGACGTCGAACAGCCCTGGGCCGAACTCGGGCTCAAGCAGGACGAGTACGAGCGCATCCGCGCCATCCTCGGCCGCCGCCCCACCGGCGCCGAGCTCGCCATGTACTCCGTGATGTGGTCCGAGCACTGCTCGTACAAGAGCAGCAAGGTCCACCTCCGCCAGTTCGGCGAGAAGGCCCCGGAAAACGACGCCCTCCTCGTCGGCATCGGCGAGAACGCCGGCGTCGTCGACGTCGGCCAGGGCTACGCGGTCACCTTCAAGGTGGAGTCGCACAACCACCCGTCGTACATCGAGCCCTACCAGGGCGCGGCCACCGGCGTCGGCGGCATCGTCCGCGACATCCTCGCGATGGGCGCCCGCCCGGTCGCCGTGATGGACCCGCTGCGCTTCGGCGCCGCCGACCACCCCGACACCAAGCGCGTCCTGCCGGGCGTCGTCGCGGGCATCGGCGGCTACGGCAACTGCCTGGGCCTGCCCAACATCGGCGGCGAGGTCGTCTTCGACCCCTGTTACCAGGGCAACCCGCTGGTCAACGCGCTCTGCGTGGGCGTGATGAAGCACGAGGACATCCACCTCGCCAAGGCGTCCGGCACCGGCAACAAGGTCGTCCTCTACGGCGCCCGCACCGGCGGCGACGGCATCGGCGGCGTCTCCGTCCTCGCCTCCGAGACGTTCGACTCGACCGGCCCCGCCAAGCGGCCCGCCGTCCAGGTCGGCGACCCCTTCCAGGAGAAGCTCCTCATCGAGTGCACCCTGGAACTCTTCCGCGAGGACCTCGTCGAGGGCATCCAGGACCTCGGCGGCGCCGGCCTCTCCTGCGCCACCAGCGAGCTGGCGAGCGCCGGCTCCGGCGGCATGCGCGTCGAACTCGACACCGTCCCGCTGCGCGACGCGACGCTCTCGCCCGAGGAGATCCTCATGAGCGAGTCGCAGGAGCGCATGTGCGCGATCGTCGAACCCGGCAAGATCGACCGCTTCCTGGAGATCTGCGAGAAGTGGGACGTCATCGCCACCGTCATCGGTGAGGTCACCGACGGCGAGCGGCTGGAGATCTTCTGGCACGGCGAGCAGATCGTCGACGTCCCGCCGCGCACGGTCGCCCACGAGGGCCCGGTCTACGAGCGGCCCTACGCCCGCCCCGAGTGGCAGGACGCCCTCCAGGCCGACGACGCGAACAAGCTGCCCCGGCCGGAGACGGCCGAGGAACTGCGCGCCCAGGTCCTCGAGGTCGTCGCGTCCCCGAACCAGGCGTCCAAGTCCTGGATCACCGGCCAGTACGACCGCTTCGTGCAGGGCAACACCGTCCTCGCGCAGCCCGAGGACTCCGGCATGGTCCGGATCGACGAGGAGACCGGCCTCGGCGTCGCCGTCGCCACGGACGGCAACGGCCGCTACGCCAAGCTCGACCCGTACGCGGGCGCGCAGCTGGCGCTGGCGGAGTCGTACCGCAACGTGGCCGCCACCGGCGCCCGTCCGCTGGCGATCTCCAACTGCCTCAACTTCGGTTCCCCGGAGGACCCGGGCGTCATGTGGCAGTTCGCCGAGGCCACGCGCGGCCTCGCGGACGGCTGCCTGGAGCTGGGGACGCCGGTGACCGGCGGCAACGTCTCGCTCTACAACCAGACCGGCGAGACCGCCATCCACCCGACGCCCGTCGTGGCCGTGCTGGGCGTCATCGACGACGTCGCCCGCCGCACGCCGATGGCGTTCGCCGAGGAGGGCCAGCTCCTCTACCTCCTGGGCGACACCAAGGACGAACTGGGCGGCTCCGCCTGGTCCCAGGTGATCCACGACCACCTCGGCGGCCTGCCGCCGGCCGTGGACCTGGCCCGGGAGAAGCTCCTCGCCGAGATCCTGATCTCGGCGTCGCGGGACGGGATGGTGGACGCCGCCCACGACCTGTCCGACGGCGGCCTCGTCCAGGCGGTCGTCGAGTCCTGCCTGCGCGGCGGGAAGGGCGCGCGCCTGGTCGTCCCGGACGGCCTCGACGCGTTCACCTTCCTGTTCTCGGAGTCCGCGGGCCGCGCGGTCGTCTCCGTACCGCGCAGCGAGGAGCTCCGCTTCACGGACATGTGCGGGGCGCGGGGCTTGCCCGCGACGCGGATCGGCGTCGTCGACGGTGAGTCCCTGGAGGTCCAGGGCCACTTCGAGCTGCCGCTGGCGGAACTGCGCGAGGCGCACGAGGGGACGCTGCCGGGGCTGTTCGGGTAGGGGGTCCCTTCACCGTTTCGTGCGGGGGCAAGCCCCCGCACCCCTGAAACCGCGCTCCGCGCGGTTGTCCTCAAACGCCGGACGGGCTGAATAGCCCGTCCGGCGTTTGAGGACTAACGCGGCGCAGCCGCGTTGCTGCGGGGTCCGGGGTGTGCCCCGGGAAACGGTGAAAGGGCGGGACCGGGGCTCTCCTCCTCCACCGCACCCCGTGGCAGCCGCAACGCCAGAACCAACGCCAGCGCCATCGCCCCCGCCGCGCACAGGAACACCACATCCACCGCGGACGTGAACGCCGCGACCGCATCGGCGCGTTCGCCGCCACGCAAAGCCGCGATCCCGCTCGCCGACCCACCCGGCCCCTCCGCCGCGTACACCCGAGCGAGCACCGTCCCGAACAAGGCGGTTCCCAGCGCCCCGCCCAGCGTCTGGAAGAAGCGGATCCCCGTGGTGGCGACACCGAGCCGCCGCACCGGCACGGCCTGCTGCACCATGACGATGAGCTGCCCGAGAAGCTGCCCGAACCCGACCCCCAGGAGCAGCATCTCGCCCCGCACGGCCCACAGATCCGTCCCCGTACCGGACAGCGCCAGCAGCCCCATGGCGAGGCCGGCGCACACCGACCCGGACAGCACCGTTGTGCGCGGCAACCAGCCCAGCCGGGCGGTCAGCAGCCCGACGGCGGTCAGCCCAAGGGCCAAGGGCAGCATGAAGAGACTGGCATCAGTGGGATCGACACCCCGCGCGACCTGCAAATACAGCATCACGTAGACGATCGACCCCATCATCGCCACCCCGGAAAGCGCCTGCACGGCAAAGGCGACCCGCACCGTCCGCACCCGGAACAGCCCGAGCGGCAGCACCGGTTCGGCCGCCGTGGCCTGCCGCCACAGGAACAGCGCCAGCAGCACCGCGGCCCCGCCGATCAGCCCCAGCACGACCGGTGACCCCCAGGCGTACTTCCGGCCGCCCCACTCGGTGACCAGCAGCAGCGCGATGGAGAAGGCGGCGGCCAGCGCGGCGCCGAGGTAGTCGAGGCGGTGCCGGGCGCCGGGGACGGGGAGGTCCAGGACCACCGCGGCGACGGCCAGTACGGCGACGCCGATGGGCAGGTTGACGTAGAAGATCCAGCGCCAGTCCGCGTGGTCGGCCAGGTACGCGCCGAGCAGCGGGCCGAGCGCCATGCCGGCCCCGGCGACGAGCCCGCCGACGGCGGAGCCCCTGGCGGCGCCCTTCCGCGCGGGGTCCTTCAACTGGGCGATGACGACCATGGTGACGCTCATCAGCCCGCCGCCGCCGACGCCCTGCACGGCGCGGAAGGCGATGAGCCACTCCATCGAGCCGGCCGCGCCGCAGAGCGCCGAGCCGGCCAGGAAGATCGCGACCGCGCCCAGGAAGACCCGCTTGGCCCCGAGGGTGTCGCAGAGCTTGCCGTAGAGCGGCAGGGCGGCGGTGGCGGCGAGGGCGAACGCGGTGATGAGCCAGGGGATCCGGTCGATGCCGTGGACGGGGTCGAGGTCCCGGGCGATGGGGACGGTGACGGCCGAGACGATGTTCTGGTCGAGCACGGCCAGCAGCATCGTCACGAGGCAGACGGCGAAGCCGATGCGCCGCCGGGCGGCGGTCAGGGGTGCGGTCATGCGGGACAGCCTGGACCACGAACGTGTACCTGGTCAATTCTTTTGCCGGGCTCAAATTTCATCCTGGTACAGTCCTGTTATGACGCAAGGGCAGCCGGGACTGCGGGAACGCAAGAAGCTCCAGACCCGCCGCAAGCTGATGCGGGTCGCCGTCGAACTCTTCGAGGAGCGCGGCTACGACAAGGTCTCGGTCGCCGAGATCGCCGCCGCCGCCGAGGTCTCGAAGATGACGGTCTTCAACTACTGCGGCAGCAAAGAGGACATCCTCGTCGGTGCCCTGGAGGACCACGTCGGCGACGTCGCCCGCGCGGTCCGTGAGCGCGCGCCCGGCGAGTCCGTGGTCCACGCGGTGCGCCGGCAGTTCCTCGCCGCCGTCGACGCGTTCGAACCGGCGGTCGGGATGAGCGACGAACCGTTCGTCCTGCGGATGCGCCGGCTGATCATCGAGACCCCCGTCCTCTTCGCCCGCGCCCGGGAGATCGCCCACCGCAGCGAACGGCTGCTCGCCGAGGAACTGGCGGCGAACGTCACCCCGGACGACCCCGAGCTGGCCCACGTCATCGCCGGCCAGCTCATCGGCCTCCGCTACTCCCTCGTGGCCCTCAACCACCGCCGCCTGCTGGCCGGGGAGCCCGCCGCCTCCTTCGTCGACGACGCGAAGGCGCTGGCGGAACGGGCCTTCGACTCGCTGGAGTTCGGTCTCGGCGACTACGGAGCGGTACGCCCGGACACGGCCGGCTGAAACCTCCACCACGGCCCCCGCTGGTTACGCTCGCCCCATGACCGCCGCCCAGCGCAAACCGAAGCCCCGCACCTACGACCCCGCCAAGGTGCGGGCCGCCCTGGACGGGCAGTTGACCGCCCTGCGCCGGGCGGTGACCGCCCTCTGCGAGGGCCCTGGCGCGGCCGCGTCGCTGGCGGCGCCCACCCGGCTGGGCGACTGGACGGTCCGCGACCTGATCGCCCACCTGGCCATCGCCCTGGAGTCCCTGCCCGTCCGCCTCGCCGAGCCCGCGCCCGGGCCCGCCGAAACCCGCGTTGACCTGCGGGGATACCTCGCCGCCGCCCGCTCGGGGGCCGACTCCGTCGCCGTCGCCGCGACGACCGCCTCCCGCGCCCTGGGCGACGAACCGGCCGCCGTCGCCGCCCGGTTGGACGAGGCCGCGGACCGGCTCTCCACGGCCGTCGCGGACGCCGACCCCGCCGCGCCGCTCGCCACCGTGCTCGGCCCCATGACCGTCGCGGACTACACGCTCACCCGCCTGCTGGAGGCCGTCGTGCACGCCGACGACCTCGCCGCGGCCACCGGCCTGGCCGTCGCCCACGACCGGCAGGCCCTGGCCACCGTCACCCGGCTGCTGGCCGACGCGCTGGCTGCCGCGGCACCCGGCGGCTCGGTGGAGGTCCGGATCCCGCCGTTCGCCGTCGTCCAGTGCGTCGAGGGCCCCCGGCACACCCGCGGCACCCCGCCGAACGTCGTCGAGACCGACCCGCTGACCTGGATCCGGCTGGCCTCCGGGCGCGCCGACTGGGCCGCCGCCGTCGAGGACGCGCTGGTCAGCGCGAGCGGCGAACGGGCCGATCTGTCCGGACAACTCCCTTTGTTCGGCTGACAGAGCGTGCGTTCCAAGCCCCTGGGCTGTGACGGGGCGTCGCTGTCCGTGGTGTGAGCCATCCCCGGTCGTCCCCGGTTCGGATGAACGTCGTCCCTGCCATAGACTCGAGGTGTGCCTCGTGGTGACGGACGACTCAACCACGACCTGCTCCCCGGCGAGAAGGGCCCCCAGGACGCTTGCGGCGTCTTCGGTGTCTGGGCTCCGGGTGAAGAGGTCGCCAAACTCACCTATTTCGGGCTGTATGCGCTGCAGCACCGTGGACAGGAGTCCGCGGGCATCGCGGTGAGCAACGGCTCCCAGATCCTGGTCTTCAAGGACATGGGCCTGGTCTCCCAGGTCTTCGACGAGACCTCCCTCGGCTCACTGAGCGGCCATATCGCCGTGGGCCACGCCCGGTACTCCACCACCGGGGCCTCGGTGTGGGAGAACGCCCAGCCGACCTTCCGCGCGACCGCCCACGGCTCCATCGCCCTCGGTCACAACGGCAACCTGGTCAACACGGCCGAGCTGGCCGAGATGGTCGCCGCGCTGCCGCGCGACGGCGGCCGGGCCACCCAGGTCGCCGCGACCAACGACACGGACCTGGTCACCGCCCTGCTCGCCGGCCAGACCGACGACGACGGCAAGCCGCTGACCGTCGAGGAGTCGGCCGCCAAGGTCCTCCCCGCCGTCCAGGGCGCCTTCTCGCTCGTCTTCATGGACGAGCACACCCTCTACGCCGCCCGCGACCCGCAGGGCATCCGCCCGCTGGTCCTCGGCCGCCTGGAGCGCGGCTGGGTGGTCGCCTCCGAGACCGCCGCCCTGGACATCGTCGGCGCGGCCTTCGTCCGCGAGGTCGAGCCCGGCGAGCTCGTCGCCATCGACGAGAACGGCGTCCGGACCAGCCGGTTCGCCGAGGCCCGCCCCAAGGGCTGCGTCTTCGAGTACGTCTACCTGGCCCGCCCCGACACCGACATCGCGGGCCGCAACGTCTACCTCTCCCGGGTGGAGATGGGCCGCCGGCTCGCCGCCGAGGCCCCGGCCGAGGCCGACCTCGTCATAGCGACCCCGGAGTCCGGCACCCCCGCCGCCGTCGGCTACGCCGAGGCCAGCGGGATCCCGTACAGCGCCGGCCTGGTCAAGAACAGCTACGTCGGCCGGACCTTCATCCAGCCCAGCCAGACCATCCGCCAGCTCGGCATCCGGCTGAAGCTCAACCCGCTGAAGGAGGTCATCCGCGGCAAGCGCCTGGTCGTCGTGGACGACTCCATCGTCCGCGGGAACACCCAGCGCGCCCTGGTCCGGATGCTCCGCGAGGCCGGCGCCGCCGAGGTCCACATCCGGATCTCGTCCCCGCCGATCAAGTGGCCCTGCTTCTTCGGCATCGACTTCGCCACCCGCGCCGAGCTGATCGCCAACGGCATGACGGTCGACGAGATCGGCAAGTCCCTCGGCGCCGACTCCCTGGCGTACATCTCCATCGACGGCATGATCGAGGCGACCACCATCGCCAAGCCGAACCTCTGCCGCGCCTGCTTCGACGGCGAGTACCCGATGGAGCTGCCCGACCCCGAGCTGCTCGGCAAGCACCTGCTGGAGACCGAGCTCGCAGGCGGCCACGACGCCGCGGACGCCCTGCGCCGCCCGTAAGAACGACACGAAAGTTCTCAGGACTATGTCATCCGAGACCACCGGTGCCAGCTACGCGAGCGCGGGCGTCGACATCGAGGCGGGCGACCGCGCCGTCGAACTCATGAAGGAATGGGTGAAGAAGGCCACCCGCCCCGAGGTCGTCGGCGGCCTCGGCGGCTTCGCCGGCCTCTTCGACGCCAGCGCCCTCAAGCGCTACGAGCGCCCCCTGCTGGCCTCCGCCACCGACGGCGTCGGCACCAAGGTGGACATCGCTCGCCGCATGGGCGTCTACGACACCATCGGCCACGACCTGGTCGGCATGGTCGTCGACGACCTCGTGGTCTGCGGCGCCGAGCCGCTGTTCATGACCGACTACATCTGCGTCGGCAAGGTCTACCCCGAGCGGGTCGCCGCGATCGTCAAGGGCATCGCCGAGGGCTGCACCCTCGCCGGCTGCGCGCTGGTCGGCGGCGAGACCGCCGAGCACCCCGGACTGCTCGGCGCGGACGAGTTCGACGTCGCGGGCGCGGGCACCGGTGTCGTCGAGGCCGACCGGCTGCTCGGCGCCGAGCGGGTCCGTCCGGGTGACGTCGTCATCGCGATGGCCTCCTCCGGACTTCACTCGAACGGGTACTCGCTGGTACGCCATGTGCTCCTCGACCGGGCCGGCTGGTCGCTGGACCGCGAGGTCCCCGAGCTCGGCCGCACCCTCGGTGAGGAGCTGCTGGAGCCGACCCGGATCTACTCGCTGGACTGCCTGGCGCTCACCCGGACGACCGAGGTGCACGCCTTCTCGCACATCACCGGCGGCGGTCTCGCCAACAACCTCGCCCGGGTGATCCCGGACCACCTGCACGCGGGGATCGACCGCGCGACCTGGACGCCGGACCCGGTGTTCACCCTGGTCGGCGAGGTCGGCGGGGTCGAGCGGGCGGAACTGGAGAAGACCCTCAACATGGGCGTCGGCATGATGGCCGTCGTGCCCGCGGAGTCGGTCGACGCCGCCCTGACCACACTGGCCGACCGGGGCGTCGAGTCCTGGGTCGCCGGCGAGATCACCGAGCGCGGCGACCATGCCGAGGCCGCGGTGCTCAACGGGGACTACGGTGACGGCGGCACCAGCGGCGACCGCGCGGCCTGACCGGCCCCGGGCAGCACAGAACCCGGTCCGGGGCAGGGCCCCGGACCGGGTCGGAGAAAGCTATCGCGTTATCGCGTCAAGCGCGGCGACGGTAAGCGGACTGCCCGGACGAGTGCTGCTCGTCCTCGTCGTCCTCGTCGTTGTAACGCGCCGCGTACTGAGCGTACGGGTCGTCGTCCAGCTCATCGTCGAGCGGCTCACCGTTCGGCGGCTGCTTTACCGGCGATGCGCCCAGCTCGTTGGCCAGGCGTGAGAGGTCGGTCCCACCGCTGTTGTACTTCAGCTGGCGGGCGACCTTTGTCTGCTTGGCCTTGGCCCGGCCGCGCCCCATGGCTCGACCCCCTCAATTACGGGGCTCGACGGCCCCAGAGTCTTGACACGCGTTCACTGTCATGAGTCAGAGCGGATTCCCGCAGGGGAATCCGGCCTGTAGGACTTCAACGGTACCTGCTTCCGCGGCCATACGGTACGTCGCCCGCATGACGTGCCACGGAGCACAACCTTAAGGGCGCCCCGTCCCCGCTGGTCAGCTGCGATTTTAACCCGTCCCGCCCGGCGACCCGCCGAGGGGTGGTGAGGGATGTCTCGCTTGCCGTCCCCCACCGCCCCCGGCGGCCCGCTCTGTGGGGACCACTGTGCGGGCCCCGACCACCCGAACGGACGGGCCGGGCGCCGGCTATCTCCCTGCCGACCCCGCCGCCCCGGGCGTCACTGCCGTACCTGGCGCGGGACCCCGGCCGTCCGGCTGCCGCGCGCCTCCGCCATCCGCTGCTCGGCGAGCCGGTCGGCTGCCGCCGCGGGCGGGATGCCGTCCGCCGCCGCCCGCTCGAATATGGCCAGCGTGGTGTCGTAGATCTTGGCCGCCTTGGCCTTCGCCCGGTCGAAGTCGAAGCCCTTGAGCTCCTCCGCGACCTGGATGACGCCACCGGCGTTCACCACGTAGTCGGGGGCGTAGAGGATGCCGCGGTCGGCGAGGTCCTTCTCGACCCCCGGGTGGGCGAGCTGGTTGTTGGCCGCGCCGCAGACGACGGTCGCCGTGAGGGCCGCGACCGTCGCGTTGTCGAGGGCCCCGCCGAGGGCGCAGGGAGCGTAGACGTCGAGCGGCGAGCGCACCAGGACGTCACTGTCTGAAACGGCCGTGACCTGCGGGAACTTCTCGATGATCGCCTCGACGGCGGCCTGCTTGACGTCGGTGACCACCACCTCCGCGCCGTCCTCCACCAAGTGCTGCACCAGGTAGCGCCCGACCTTGCCGACCCCGGCCACGCCGACCCGCCGGCCGCGCAGCGTGGGCTCGCCCCACTGGGTGCGCGCCGCGGCCCGCATGCCCTGGAAGACGCCGAACGCGGTGAGCACCGAGGAGTCGCCGGCGCCGCCGTTCTCGGGCGAGCGGCCGGTGGTCCAGCGGCACTCGCGGGCGACGACGTCCATGTCCCGCACGTACGTGCCGACGTCGCACGCGGTGACATAGCGGCCGCCGAGAGAGGCCACGAACCGGCCGTAGGCGAGCAGCAGTTGTTCGGTCTTGATCGCGTCCGGGTCGCCGATGATCACGGCCTTCCCGCCGCCGTGCTCCAGGCCCGCCAGCGCGTTCTTGTACGACATGCCGCGCGCGAGGTTGAGGGCGTCGCGGACGGCCTCCTCCTCGGAGGCGTAGGGGTGGAAGCGGGTGCCGCCGAGCGCCGGGCCCAGGGCGGTGGAGTGGAGGGCGATCACGGCCTTGAGGCCGGTCTCGCGGTCCTGGCAGAGCACGACCTGCTCGTGCCCGCCGAGTTCGGAGCCGAACAGGGTGTGCAGCACGCTCTCGGACTCGGCTTCGGAGGTGGGACGTACGTCAGTCACGGTGGTGACTCCATATGTCTCGCGCTTCGCCCTCCCGGGGGTGGAGGAGGGCCGGTTGGCACGAGGGTAGGGCCTGGCGGTCCCGCGTACGGGTCCGGTGCCGAGGATCACTCTCCCGGGCCCCCGTCCCGTGGGACGATTCGCTCCGTACGGGGAGGTCCGCACGGCCCCCCGAGGTGTCCTGCTGCTTGAGGGAGCGAGCGTGGGTCTGGCGTCGTCGGTGACCGTCCCGTACGCGGCCTATCTGCGGGTCTACGAGCCGCTGAGCGCCTTCCCGCGGGCCGAGCGCCGGTACTGGGAGGAGTACGCCCGGCGCGCGACGCTCCCCACCGCGCAGGACGAACTCCGGCGCTCGCTCGCCGACTTGCTGCCCACCCCGCCGGTGCCGGTCCCGGTGCACGAGAGCGGCGACGCCTTCGTGGCCGTCCGGGACGGCGTCGTCTGCGTCTGCCCCTGGCGCACCCGGCTGCGCGGCTGGCTGGCCCTGGAGGAGCTCGCCGAGCGGTTCCCCGGGCCGGTGCTCGACGCGGTGCTGCCGCCGGTGGTGCGGCGCCAGGCCGAGGCGGACTACGCCCGGTGGCTGGAGCGCAACCCCGACGCCCGGCCGTGGATCAGGACGGCCACCTGGCAGGTGCCGCTGCGCTGGTTCGTACTCTTCTCCGACGAGGAACGCGAGTACGGCAAGGCGTCGGAGACGGCCGGCGGCCCCGGCGGCCCGGTGCGGGAGGGGCTGGTGCTCCGCTACCGGACGGCGATGGTGGAGGCCCGGCGGCGGGTGGCCCGCGGACTGCGCACGCTGCGGGACGCCATCGAGGAGGGGCCCTTGATCGACGGCCTGGTGGACGTGGGCAGATGGCTGGAAGAGTTCCATCCGCGGTCCCTGGTGGAGCTGGACTACGGCGGGCTGGTGCATATGGTGCCGGAGGCACGGCTCGCCGACGACCGCTCCGCGGCGGACACGGCGGAGGGCCTGGCCGCGCTCCGGGCCGGGGACGGCGTCCGGGCGGGCGAGGCGTACGAGCGGCTGACGGAGCGTTGGCGCGCGGTACGGGACCGTCAGTACGCGAACTGACCGGTGGCGGCGGGGGATTAGGGAATCCAGGACCTAGGTCCTGATCCGGCCAATTGCCACAACCGTGATCTAACGCACTTACGTCAGGTCTTGCGCCCATCGCCCACCCTCGTGGCAAAATAGGACAAGGAGTCCGGGAAGGACTCCTTCCGTCCGAGTAAGGGTGGATGGATCGGTATTGCACTCCTTGGCGGGTCTGGTGACCCCTGATCCCGCTGTGACTGATCGTCACGGTGGCGTGACTGTCCGCTATGGCATGGTCCATCGGCTTCCGTCGAGGTTGAACACCTGAGAGGGCAATTCCATCGGTTTGGCCGACGTGGCTGGACAGATGGTGTAGTTGTAGTGCCGAGGACAAGCCGTTCGTCCTATAACCGACTCGGCCCGCGTCCGCCATTTCGGGCAACGCGGGTCAAGGTGCAGAATTTAGAGGAAAGAACCGATCCTGAACTCGGTTCTCCCGAGGAGGCCGCTCATGACCGCTCGCACCCCTGATGCCGAGCCGCTGTTGACCCCGGCTGAGGTTGCCACGATGTTCCGCGTGGACCCGAAGACGGTCACGCGGTGGGCGAAGGCAGGCAAGCTCACGTCGATCCGTACGCTCGGAGGCCACCGCCGTTACCGCGAGGCGGAGGTCCGGGCGCTGCTGGCAGGCATCCCGCAGCAGCGCAGCGAGTCCTGAACCACCGTATGACCGGGCGTTTTCCGGGGCCCCCAACCCGGTGACCGCCCACCCTCAGCTCCACACGTTCCACCAGGCACCACACGACTGCGGAGAACTGCCCCCAACAGGGATCCGCGCCCGGAACGGGTGACGTCGTCGATCGCGCTGGGCTCCGCCGGGTCCAGCGCGGTCTTTTTTGTGCCCGCTTCCGGATCCGTGCCGCGCCGCGGAACCCCCGGGCGTACCGCCGGCTCCCATTCGGGAATGGTTGAGCGGCCGGTGCAATTGCACATATTAAATTGACCGGTGATGACCGGGGCGTGAGTTCCGTCATCCCCGTAACTCTTTCGGTGACTCCCGTCACAGCGCCCCGAGGTTGCCGCCTGTGACCGGGCCGGTATAGAGAAGCCGACCGTCCCGTCTGTTCTCGGGAAAGGCCGGCCGCGGTGCGTCGTCGCCGGTCCTACGTCCGTACCGTACGGCCGGTCGTCCGCCGTTTCGGGGACCCACGCCGTCCGTCATGCCGCCGGGCCCTCCGCGGTGCTCCCCGGGCCGCCCTGGACGCCCGCGGGGCCGCCGGGCGCGGTCTCCAGGGCCAGCCGCAGCAGCCGGTGGCAGACTGCGCAGTGACGGGTCAGATGGCGGTAGCGGACGGACGCCGAGAGGTGGGCTCGCAGCAGCGCCCCCGTCTCGTGCCGGGGCGTGGCGGTCGGGCTGGTCGTGGTCATCGGGCGCGCACCTCCCACTGACTGGGTACCCCTGGCACGTGTCGCCGTCAAGGAGCGGTGCGGGACGGGCGGGTGGCCTCGGCCATCGGCCGGAGGCGCGGGGGAGGGGCCGGTTTCGGCCAGGCGGCGGGCCGTTGCGCGACACGCGAAGAGGCCCGCTCTCCTCGCGGAGAACGGGCCTCTTCCGATGCGGTCCTGACGGGATTTGAACCCGCGGCCTCCACCTTGACAGGGTGGCGAGCACTCCAAACTGCTCCACAGGACCTTGCTGCTTTCCCGCCTTCGCGGTGCTGCGTGGCAAGACTCTACAGCAGGTCAGGGGGTGCGGTCGAACTCGCCTTCCCGGGGCCGCCCCGATGGGCTCCCCGGGTCAGGGCGCGAGGGCGTCGATGGCCTTCACGATGCGCTTGTCCGAGACCGGGAACGCCGTGCCGAGCGCGTGCGCGAAGTAGCTCACCCGCAGCTCCTCGATCATCCAGCGGATGTCCAGGGCCTCCTGGGGCACCGGGCGCCCCTTCGGGAACTGCTCCAGCAGCCACGCGTGCTCGTCCTGCATCTCCTTGACCTTGGCCAGCCGCGCCCGGTCCCGCTCCGCGTTGGTGGGGAGCTGGGTCAGCCGCCGGTCCACGGCCACCAGGTAGCGCAGCAGGTCGGGCAGCCGGCGGACGCCGTGGGCGGTCACGAAGCCGGGCTTGATCAGCTCCGCGAGCTGCTGCTTGATGTCCGTGAGGGAGGTGAGCAGCACGGGGCTGGTGGTGGCCTTCAGCCGGCGCTCGCACGCCTGCCAGGCGGCCAGCACCTCCTGGACCTTGCGGATGGTGTCCAGCGTCACATCGACGATGTCCGCGCGGACCGCGTCGAAGAGCTTCCGGAAGCCCTCCTCGTCCCAGGCGGGCCCGCCGTGCCCGGCGATCAGCTTGTCCGCCGCACCGGCCACGCAGTCCTCGAAGAGGGCCTGGATGGAGCCGTGCGGGTTCCGGGACAGGGCGAGCTTCTGCTGGTTGCTCAGCTTGTCCTGGGCGAACTTGGCGGGATTGGAGGGCAGGTTGAGCAGGATGAGGCGGCGGGTGCCGCGCCACATGGCCTGCCGCTGCTCCTCCTCGGTGTCGAAGAGGCGGACGGCGACCGAGGCGCCCTCGTCGACCAGGGCCGGGTACGCCTTGACGGGCTGTCCCGCGCGCCGGGTCTCGAAGGTGCGCGGCAGGGCCCCGATCGTCCACTGGGTGAGCCCGGACCGCTGCTCGGGCCCGGCGGCGCTCCCGGAGGCCGTCGCGGCCTTCTCGAAGGCCCTGGTGATGGCCGCCTGCGTCTTCGGCTTCAGCCGGGTGCGCAGCGCCTCCAGGTCCTTGTCCTCGGCGATCTTCCGCTTGCGCTCGTCGACGATCCGGAAGGTGATCTTCAGGTGGTCGGGGACGCGGCTCGGGTCGAAGTCGTCCGGCTCGATCCGGACGGCGGTCATCCGGTGCAGCTCGCGGGCGAGCGCGGTGGTCAGCGGCTCCTGCACGGGGACGGTGCTGTCGAGGAAGCGCTTCGCGTAGTTCGGCGCCGGTACGCAGTTGCGGCGCAGCGGCTTCGGCAGCGAGCGGATCAGCTCCGTCACCAAGTCCTCGCGCAGGCCCGGGATCTGCCAGTCGAAGCCCTCCGGGGAGACCTGGTTGAGCACCTGGAGCGGGATGTGGACCGTCACACCGTCCGCGTCCGCCCCCGGCTCGAACTGGTACGTCACCCGGAACTTCAGCCGGCCCTGCCGCCAGGAGTCCGGATAGTCGTCCTTGGTGACCGCCTCGGCGTTCTCGTTGATCAGCATGGAGTGCTCGAAGTCGAGCAGCCCCGGCTCCTCGCGCCGCTTGTGCTTCCACCACGAGTCGAAGTGCGCGCCGGACACGACGTGTTCGGGCAGTCGCTGGTCGTAGAAGTCGAACAGCGTCTCGTCGTCCACCAGGATGTCCCTGCGGCGGGCGCGGTGCTCCAGCTCCTCGACCTCGCCGAGGAGCTTGCGGTTGTCGTGGAAGAACTGGTGGTGGGTCTTCCAGTCGCCCTCGACGAGCGCGTTGCGGATGAACAGCTCGCGGCTGGTCTCCGGGTCGATCCGGCCGTAGTTGACCTTGCGCTGCGCCACGATCGGCACGCCGTAGAGCGTCACCCGCTCGTACGCCATGACGGCCGCCTGCTTCTGCTCCCAGTGCGGCTCGCTGTAGGTGCGCTTCACCAGGTGCTGGGCGAGCGGCTCGATCCACTCCGGCTCGATCCGGGCGTTCACCCGGGCCCACAGCCGGGACGTCTCCACCAGCTCCGCCGACATGATCCAGCGCGGCGGCTTCTTGAAGAGGGCGGAACCGGGGAAGATCGCGAACTTGGCGCTGCGGGCGCCCAGGTACTCGTTCTTCTCGGTGTCCTTCAGACCGAGGTGGGAGAGCAGGCCGGCGAGCAGCGACTGGTGGACGCGCTCCGGTGCCGCGTCCTCGTCGTTCAGGTGCACGCCCATCGACTTCGCGACCGTGCGCAGCTGCGTGTAGATGTCCTGCCACTCGCGTATCCGCAGGTAGTTCAGGAACTCCGACTTGCACATGCGGCGGAACGCCGAGGACGACAGCGCCTTCTGCTGCTCGCGCACATAGCGCCAGAGGTTGAGGAAGGCGAGGAAGTCGCTCGTCTCGTCCTTGAACCGGGCGTGCTGCTGGTCCGCCTGCTGCTGCTTCTCCGACGGCCGCTCGCGCGGGTCCTGGATGGACAGCGCGGCGGCGATCACCATCACCTCGCGGACACAGCCGTTGCGGTCCGCCTCCAGCACCATGCGGGCGAGGCGGGGGTCCACGGGGAGCTGCGACAGCTTGCGGCCGAGGGGCGTCAGGCGCTTCTTCGCATCCTTCTGCTGCGGGTCGAGCGCGCCCAGCTCCTGGAGCAGGTCGACGCCGTCCTTGATGTTGCGCCGGTCCGGCGGGTCGATGAACGGGAACTTCTCGATGTCCCCGAGCCCGGCGGCGGTCATCTGGAGGATGACGGAGGCGAGGTTGGTGCGGAGGATCTCGGCGTCCGTGAACTCCGGCCGGGAGAGGAAGTCGTCCTCCGAGTACAGCCGGATGCAGACACCGTCGCTCGTCCGGCCGCAGCGGCCCTTGCGCTGGTTGGCGCTGGCCTGCGAGATCGGTTCGATCGGCAGCCGCTGCACCTTGGTGCGGTGGCTGTAGCGGGAGATCCGGGCGAAGCCGGGGTCGATCACGTACTTGATACCGGGCACGGTGAGCGACGTCTCGGCGACGTTCGTCGCGAGGACGATGCGGCGGCCGGTGTGGCGCTGGAAGACGCGGTGCTGCTCGGCGTGGGAGAGGCGCGCGTAGAGCGGCAGGATCTCCGTGAACCTCAGCTTCTTCTTCTCCAGCGCGTCCGCCGTGTCCCGGATCTCCCGCTCGCCGGAGAGGAAGACCAGGATGTCGCCGTCGCCCTCCCGCTGGAGCTCGTCCACCGCGTCGCAGATCGCCGTGATCTGGTCGCGGTCCGCGTCCTCGGAGTCCTCCTCCAGCAGCGGGCGGTAGCGCACCTCGACCGGATACGTCCGGCCGCTGACCTCGATGATCGGGGCGTCGCCGAAGTGCCGGGAGAAACGCTCCGGGTCGATCGTCGCCGAGGTGATCACGACCTTGAGGTCGGGGCGGCGGGGGAGCAGCTGGGCGAGGTAGCCCAGGATGAAGTCGATGTTGAGGCTGCGCTCGTGGGCCTCGTCGATGATGATCGTGTCGTACTGGCGCAGCTCGCGGTCGGTCTGGATCTCCGCCAGCAGGATGCCGTCGGTCATCAGCTTGACCATGGTGTCCGGGCCGACCTGGTCGGTGAACCGGACCTTCCAGCCGACGGCCTCGCCCAGCGGCGTCCGCAGCTCCTCCGCGACCCGCTCCGCCACCGTGCGGGCGGCGATCCGGCGGGGCTGGGTGTGCCCGATCAGACCCCGGACGCCCCGGCCCAGCTCCAGGCAGATCTTGGGGATCTGCGTGGTCTTGCCGGAACCGGTCTCACCCGCGACGATGACGACCTGGTGGTCGCGTATCGCCTCCAGGATCGCGTCCTTCTTCTGGCTGACCGGGAGCTGCTCGGGGTACGTGACGGCCGGCACCCGGGCCGCGCGGCGCGCCACGCGCTCCTCGGCCTGGCCGATCTCGGCCTCGATCTCGGCGAGGACCGCCTCCCGGGCCTCGGGCTTGCGGATCCGGCGGGCGCCGTCCAGCCTGCGGCCCAGCCGCTGCGCGTCGCGCAGGGACAGCTCGGACAGGCGCGCGGCGAGGCCGGCAGGGGTGAGGGCAGGCTGCGTAGACATACGGACCCCAGGATCGCACCAGGCGGGACGAAGCGGCGAACGCATTTCCCCGGCGGGGTGCGGGAGATCGTACGAAGAAGGCCCCGATCCTAGGATCGGGGCCTTCTGACTATGGCTGGGGCCGGGGTCGAACCGGCGACCTTCCGCTTTTCAGGCGGACGCTCGTACCAACTGAGCTACCCAGCCACGCAAGCACCGGGATGCTTGCAGCGGTCCTGACGGGATTTGCGGTACCCGATCGCGGCTGCGCCGCGGGCGCGGCCCCCACCTTGGCAGGGTGGCGGGCGGGGGGCGGGGGCGGTGGTGCGCGGCCGAAAACACTGAGACCCCCGTCCGAAGACAGGGGCCTCTTTGTGGCTGGGGCCGGGGTCGAACCGGCGACCTTCCGCTTTTCAGGCGGACGCTCGTACCAACTGAGCTACCCAGCCACGCAAGCATCGGGATGCTTGCAGCGGTCCTGACGGGATTTGAACCCGCGGCCTCCACCTTGACAGGGTGGCGAGCACTCCAAACTGCTCCACAGGACCTTGCTATGTGCGAGCACTAGTCTCGCACACGGTACAGCGTGCCCCCAACGGGATTCGAACCCGTGCTACCGCCTTGAAAGGGCGGCGTCCTGGGCCACTAGACGATGAGGGCTGAATGGCCCACCTGGGCGCTTTGCGGCGCCTCGGGGACGTGAGAAGCATATGGGATGTCGGGAGCGAACGCCAAAACGGTTTGCCGAGGCCAACCGCGGCACGGGTCCCGGCGGCCGGAGAAGGCCCCGCGCGCGCCCCGCCGCCGCGGCCCTCCGTGGCGGACAATGGCGAGCGTGCTGGAGATGACGCGCGAGGAGTTCGAGGAGCTGGTCGCCGAGGGGCTGGACCGGATCCCGCCGGAGCTGACACGGCTGATGGACAACGTCGCCGTGTTCGTCGAGGACGAGCCCCCGGCGGACGACCCGGAGCTGCTCGGGCTCTACGAGGGGACGCCCCTGACGGAGCGCGGCGAGTGGTACGCGGGCGTGCTGCCGGACCGGATCACCGTCTACCGCGGTCCCACGCTGCGGATGTGCGCGACGCGGGAGGAGGTCGTCGCGGAGGTGGAGGTCACCGTGGTGCACGAGGTGGCGCACCACTTCGGCATCGACGACGAGCGGCTGCACGCGCTCGGGTACGGCTGAGTCCGGACGGCGGGCGCGCGCGGGGTGACCGTGCGGGGGCGGCGTCGGGCTTCGGGATGCCGGGGGTGCGGCGTACGTCCCGGCTTCGTAGCGGCCGCGCCCGCCCCGGCGGGCGCCCGCGCGGCGCGGATGACGCCGGAGGCGCGGGTTCCGTCTTGGGCCGGTGCGGCGGGGCGCGTGTCCTGGGCGGTGCGGGGCCAGTTGGGCAGGGAGCCTGTCCCCGCGAGTCCCGAAGGCGGTCCCTCCCATGCGCGCGATTCCCGTGCACTCCGAACCCCCCGCGGGCCGGGTGCACCCGGCGTCCGGCCGGCTGCGGTCGGCCGCCACCCGCCTCGCGGCGGTGGCCGTGGCGACCCTGACCCTCGGCGGCTGCATGAGCGTGAGCGAGCCCGGTCGGCCGGCGCCCTCCGTGTCGGGGCGGCAGCGGGAGGCCGGGGCCCGGCCGGACGGCGGGAAGACGGCGCCGGACGGCCGGCCGGAGCGGGCGGACGCCAAGGGGGTGCGGGGCGCCGGCGGGAGCCCGGGGGTCAAGGACGCGCGCGACGGGTCGTCGAGCGCCGCTCCGTCCGCCGGCGCGGACGCGGGGTCGCAGTCGGCGCCCTCGCCGCAGGGCAAGCCCGCCAAGCCGGGCGACCGGAAGAAGCCCCCCGCGTCGGGCGCGTCGCCCGCCCCCGCGAAACCGCCCGCCTCGCCCGCGCCGCCCAGTCGGCCGGCCCCCGATCCGGACCCGCCGGTTCCGCCGTCGCCGCCCGCCCCCACCTCCGACTCGCCCGCCCCGCATCCGACGCCGCAGGCCGGGCCGGTCGCCTAGGCGGGCGGGAGGGCGCTGTGGGGCGGGTCACGGGGGTGGCGGGAAGGACGGGGTTGCGCTCGACGGTGTCGAGTGCGTATGGTGGTAGATCGTTTGATCCCATTTGCCCGGCGCCTGTCAGATGCGCGCCGTGTGGCGCGTTCCTTACCTTGCCGTGGCTGACCGCATCGAGGCGGTCATTTGTGAAGCCGACACGGAGCTTGGGCGCGTGCCGAAACTCCGGAAGGTTTCGCATTTCGCATGTCCATTTCCACTGACCAGACCGTCATGCCCGAGGTCGACGAGACGATCGTCGAGTCCCTTGAGGCCACCGCGACCGATGTCGTCGCGGAGACCGCCGAGACCGCCGAGGCGGCTGAGGCCACCGAGCCGACGATCACCTTCGCCGACCTGGGCCTGGACGAGGCGATCGTCCGCAAGCTCGCCCAGAACGGCGTCACCACCCCCTTCCCGATCCAGGCGGCGACCATCCCGGACGCCCTGGCCGGCAAGGACATCCTGGGCCGCGGCCGCACCGGCTCCGGCAAGACCCTCTCGTTCGGTCTGCCGCTGCTGTCGATCCTCGCGGGCGGCCACACCGAGAAGAAGCGCCCGCGCGGTCTGATCCTCACCCCGACCCGCGAGCTGGCGATGCAGGTCGCCGACGCCCTCCAGCCCTACGGCGACGTCCTCGGCCTGAAGATGAAGGTCGTCTGCGGCGGTACGTCCATGGGCAACCAGATCTACGCCCTGGAGCGCGGTGTCGACATCCTCGTCGCCACCCCGGGCCGCCTGCGCGACATCATCAACCGCGGCGCCGCCTCGCTCGACAAGGTCCAGGTCGCCGTCCTCGACGAGGCCGACCAGATGGCCGACATGGGCTTCCTGCCCGAGGTCACCGAGATCCTCGACCTGGTGCCGACCGGCGGCCAGCGCCTGCTGTTCTCCGCGACGCTGGAGAACGAGATCGACACCCTGGTCAAGCGCTACCTGGTCGACCCGGTCACGCACGAGGTCGACCCGTCCGCCGGCGCGGTCACCACCATGACCCACCACGTCCTCGTCGTGAAGCCGAAGGACAAGGCGCCGGTCACCGCCGCCATCGCCGCCCGCAAGGGCCGCACCATCATCTTCGTCCGCACCCAGATGGGCGCCGACCGCGTCGCCGAGCAGCTGCTCGACGCCGGTGTCCGCGCGGACGCGCTGCACGGCGGCATGACCCAGGGCGCCCGTACCCGCGTCCTGGAGGACTTCAAGGCCGGCCGCGTCAACTGCCTGGTCGCCACCGACGTCGCCGCCCGCGGCATCCACGTGGACGGCATCGACCTGGTCCTCAACGTGGACCCGGCCGGCGACCACAAGGACTACCTGCACCGCTCCGGCCGTACGGCCCGCGCCGGCCAGTCCGGCACGGTCGTCTCGCTGGCCCTGCCGCACCAGCGCCGCCAGATCTTCCGCCTGATGGAGGACGCGGGCGTGGACGCCTCGCGCCACATCGTCGGCGGCGCCGGCGCCTTCGACCCCGAGGTCGCCGAGATCACCGGTGCCCGCTCGCTCACCGAGGTGCAGGCCGACTCGGCCGCGAACGCCGCCAAGCAGGCGGAGCGCGACCTGGCCGACCTCAACCGTCAGCTGGAGCGCGCCCAGCGCCGCGCCACCGAGCTGCGCGAGGAGGCCGACCGCCTGCTGGCCCGCGCCGCCCGTGAGCGCGGCGAGGACCCGGAGGCCGCCGTGGCCGCCGCCGCCGAGGAGGCCGCCGCCGAGGCCGCCCGGATCGCGGAGGAGGCCGCTGCCGCCGCCGTGCCCGCGCAGGCCGAGCGCCGCGACGAGCGGGGCAACTTCGAGCGCCGCTCGGGCGGTTTCCGCCGGGACGACCGCGAGGACCGGGGCGACCGCGGCGGGTTCCGTCGCGACGACCGCGGCGACCGTGGTGACCGCGGTGGCTTCCGCCGTGACGACCGCCGCGACGACCGGGGCGACCGCGGCGGTTTCCGCCGGGACGACCGCGGCGACCGTGGTGACCGCGGTGGCTTCCGCCGTGACGACCGCCCGTCCGGTGGTTTCCGCCGCGAGGAGCGTCGCGACGACCGTCCGTTCAACCGCGACCGTCGCGACGACCGCCCCTCCGGTGGCTTCCGCCGTGACGAGCGCGACGACCGTGGCGGCGACCGCGGCGGCTTCCGCCGTGACGACCGCCGTGACGACCGTCCGTTCAACCGCGACCGCCGCGACGACCGGCACTCCGGCGGTTTCCGCCGGGACGACCGTCCGTCCGCCGGCTTCCGCCGTGACGACCGCCCGTCGGGCGGCTACCGCTCCGGCGGCGGCGACCGTCCGTTCAACCGCGACCGTCGTGACGACCGCCCGTCCGGTGGCCACCGCTCCGGCGGCGGCGACCGCCCGTACGGCCGCCGTGACGACCACCGCGGCGCCGGCTCGTCGTTCGACCGCCGTGCCGACAAGCCGCGCTGGAAGCGCAACGGCTGATCATTCGATCGGGAACGGCAAGCACCCTTCCCACCAGCGGAACTGAGGGCCCGTACGGCGCCCCGGTAGCGGAAGGGCTCCTTCCTGGAGCCCTTCCGGAAAAGTGCCGGGGATAACGACTCGGGATCCGGTGCCCTGCCGGGCTATGCTGCGGGGTGCGGGCCGTTAGCTCAATTGGCAGAGCAGTGGACTTTTAATCCATTGGTTGTGGGTTCGAGTCCCACACGGCCTACTACCCGATGAGGTCACAGCACCACCTGTGACCTGCATCTTTTCGCCCCGGCTGGGTTTCTCCAGCCGGGGCGAAGCCGTGTTTTCGGGCTTCTGCGTGAGCGATGCGTGAGCGGCGGTGCTTTCGCCCGCTGCCGAGCGCGCCCGGGGGACCAATCGCGCTGCGGCCTCGGCCACCTCGCGATCGACTTCCGGGAGCAGGCTCGTGTACGTATCCGAGGTGAGCTTGATGGAGGACTGCCGCAAGGTCTCCTTGATGGTGTGAATGTCCCCACCACCGCCGTGAATCAGGGTTGCGGCTACGTGACGTAGGTCACGGAGATTGATCGGCGGCAATCCGGCCGCCTTGGAGATCCGCCGGAAGGCTTCGGACACCTTCTCGGGATGCAGCCAGGAACCGTCCTCTTCCGTGAAGACCTTGCCCGTGTCGACCCACGCCGCGCCCGTCAGGCGTGCGACGGCAGCCTCGCCGGTCGCCGGGTCGCCCTGTGGGGAGCCGCCTTCAAGCCCGGCACCGACGACGTCCGCGACTCGCCCGCCCTCGCCGTGGCCGCTGACCTTCACGCCGCTGGGGCCTCGGTCGCCATCCACGACCCCAAGGCCCTGCCCACAGTCCGCCGCCAAGCCCCCGAGCTGGAATGCGTCGACGACTTCGAGCGGGTTCTGGACGGCGCTGACGTTCTGCTGCACCTGACCCACTGGCCGCAGTACGCCGACGCCGACCCCGAACTCCTCATCGCCAAGCCAGCCCAGTACCGACTGGTGGACGCACGCGGCACCCTCGACGCCCGCCGCTGGACCGACGCCGGATGGGTCTACCAGGGACTCGGGTACGCACTGACGAGCTGAACGACATTCCCGCACGTGGGCGCGCAGCCACCTGTTGCGGTCCTTCACCGGGCTCGCGTCCCCGGTCACCAGGAGACGCGAGGCCGCTCGTTCTTCAGATGACCTCGATGGTCGTGGACGGCGAGGTCTGGCCGCCGACGGAGAACTCCCCGCTGGTGGGGCCCAGGGGGTGTCATCGCCGGTGCTCACGCAGACACACCTGGCCGGGTGCGCGCCACCAGTGGGGATGGCCAGGTCGACGTCGGAGAAGGTCAGGCACTGCCCGTCGGCGGAGAGGGTTCCCATGTACGCGGTGGAGGGGGCGTTGCCGTCCTGGACGGTCAGCCTGATCATGGACCGCCCGATCCGCCGGTCCCTCGGCGGCTGGGGCCCGCTCGTCCAGGCCCGCGCCGCCGGGCTGACCACGTTCGCCTCGTCACCGCTGCACGGCGGCGAACTGATCGATCTGATGCCCCCCGAGCTGGTGGAGCTCATCCGGCCCGGCCTCTCCCCGGCTGCCGCGTGCCTGCTGGTGGCCGCGTCAACCCCGAGCCTGGACATCATCCCTCCTAACAGCCAGCAGTTCCGGGCATTGGGCTGAGGCAGCCGCCGCCCAGCGGTCGCGGACCGTCGTCCGCCCGCCGGGGACTCCGGCGAGTACATCGAGCGACCGCCGGGGATCGGCCCACCACTCGTCGGGCGTCCAACGGTAGGGGCGACGGCCGCCCCAGGACCCTTCTCCAGAACTGTGGCGGCCCGCTCCGGGCCGTGGCAGGCGCAGAAGCTGGAGAGCTACGAGCCGTCAGCTGGCGGCACGGTGTACCTGCGAGGGATGGGCCTCACCGCGCAACCCGTTCCGGCCCCACGTCACGCACAGGGCTGATCGGGCTGCTTTTGAGGTTTGTCGGGCAGTGGGGCTGTTCGGGCGGCCGGAGTCCCCGCGGAACAACCCGTCCAGCCGTCAACGCTGCTCCCGAACAGCGGGTACTGGTGAACCATGACCGGCACCTTCACCACCCGCATTGTCGACGTGACAACAGGCTCCGCCGAGACCATGCACGACCTGACGAACGCGTGCACCGCGTTCCTCCGGGAGGTCGCTCACGGGCGAGATGGGCTGCTGAACGTCTTCACCCCGCACGCGACGTCCGGTCTGGCGGTCATCGAGACCGGCGCGGGTAGCGACAACGACCTGTTGGCGGCCCTCCGCGAGGTTCTTCCCGCGGACGACCGTTGGCGGGACCGTCACGGCGGTTCGGGCCCCGGCCGTGATCACATGCTCCCGGCTCTGGTGCCGCCGCACGCCACACTGCCCGTGATCGGTGGTGGGTTGGGGTTGGGGACCTCGCAGGCCGTCGTTGTGGTGACCACCGACCAGGGCGGCCCCGACCGCCAGGTCCGGCTGTCCTTCCTCGGCTGACCCGAGCCGTCGCCTCGACGTTCAGGTCCGCGGGGTGCTGCCGGTGTCGATGAGGATCTGTTCGGCCCGGGTGACGTTGTCGGCCCGTACGGCTCTGGCCATCGCGACGCGTGCCGCGTCGGGCGTGGCGTCGGGTGGGACCACCAGCAGGGCGAAGTGGTCGTTCTCGCCCCGGGTGATGAGGACCGTGTCGTCACCGACCGGGAAGGAATCGATGCGCACGACCCGGTCCTCGATGATCAGCCGGGTCGGGAGCTCTTCCCAGGCGCTCGCGTCCAGGCCGACGCGCGTGATGGGGCCGACATGCTCGGTCAGGGCGGTGATCAGGCCGGGAAGCTCGGCACCGATGTCACGGGAGCGCGGCCACCACGCGCCGTCCAGGATTCCCCCGCGCTCCCGTGTCGTCTCCAGCCGCAGGAGGGCCGTCCCGGGTTTCACGGCATGGTGGATCGCGTCCGGCAGAAGTCCGGGGAGGCGTGGAGTGTCGGAATCGGCCATGGCCTGCTCGCCTGCCTCCGAGGGTTCGGCGTCTTCGTTCGTCGTCCGGGGTGCGTCGCAGTCACCGGGCGAGCCGCTCGCAGTAATCCCACCGTACTCCGCAGGCCGGTGGCCGGCTCGCCCACTCGACCCGCGCGCGCCTGCGCTCCCGAAAATTGCCTGGTCGCGCAAGGTCTGCAGGTCGCCTACCGGAGTAGGGTGGAGAGACCGGGAACACCTCGTACACCGGCCTCCACGCGGGTGTCGTTCCCGGCGAGTCACAACGCCGGGCAGTCGACGACGAGCCCGGGGACAGGTCCGCATCATGATCGTGACCACCGGCTCTGCGACCGCTGATGAGCGTGCCCCCTCGCCGCCCGCTCGCCTGTCCCTGACGCCGGGGACGGCGTCGGGCCTGCTGGACGGGGCCTGGTGGCCCCGCTCTCGCGACCTGGCCCGTGAGCTCCCCGCACTGGCGGAGAGGCTGGACCACTCCTGGGGGCGGGTCACCCGCGTCACGGTGAATCCGGCCTTCTGGCCCGTGATCCCGCGCAAGGTTCCCGTCAAGGGGCACACGGTGCATGTGGGCTGGTTCACCAATGAGCAGGACCCGCACAAGCTCCTGCTGTTCTCCTACTCCGCGGACCGCCTGGACCTGCTGATCATCCCGCCGGAGACCGAGCCGGCCGCGGCCGCCCGGCTGATGTCCGCCGCGACCACCCCCGGAAGCCTCCTCACCGCGAGCCGGCTGATGGAGGACGAACGAGCGGCCGCCGACGCGACGGAGTCACGGGACCGCGAAGAGGAGTGGGAGACGGAGGGCGGGACCGCGCCGCCCCCGGCCGGGCACCCGACCGGGCCTCCGCGCTCCGCCCAAGGGATGTGAGGACCGTGGAGACCGCCGTCACCCTGGCCGTGATGCTCATCGTGATCGCTGTGGGGGCCTTCCTGATCCACCGGCTCAACGCCCAGCACGACGAAAGAATCGCGGGCTTCCGCTACAGCGGTGTCCTGCCGTGGCGCGACAGCAGGAGCCGGAACCGCCCGCGGTCGGCCATCGGCCCCGCCGGGCCTCTTCGCGCCCGAAACCGCCACGAGCAACCACATGGGGACCGCAGGCGACTCCGCCTCTTCTCCGGCCGGAGGAAGTGACCATGACGTCCGCACGCACCACCCCCATACCAGCGGAGCCGGTGCCGCCGGCAGGGCGCGCCGACATCCGCATCACCGCCGCGTCCCCCGAGACCGCCCGCCGCGTCGCGGAAGTCCTCCGGCGCTGCTTCGATTCCACCGAGCAACGCAGCTATCCGGCCGGCCGCGAAGGCGGTACCCGGCTCCACCTCACCGTCGACACCACGCGTCCCGCCGAGCCCGCGCGATCCTGGCTGGCGACCAGCCGGAGCGTGGCGGCCGATCACCCGCAGGACGACGAAGCCTGACAGTCCGTGCACGCCCCCGCACATGCCCCCAGGTCAGTGACCTGAGGGCACCAGTGAATCGCCGACTCGACCTGATCGGCGTGGGCTCCGCGTGGAGGAAGCTCCGCACCCGGCCGGGCTGCCCCGCACATGAGGAGGGTTCCACACGGTGGGTGCCGCGACCTTCTCATCCCGGAGGGCGAAGCTCGCGAAAGGACCGTACCGTTGGCCCATGAGCGTCTTCATCAAACTGGTGGAAAATCGCCCACCGAAGGAATACGCGAACGATCGGACGGCGGACATCTCCTACGACGACACCGTCGAGGGCAACGCCGAGATCAGTTACCAGTACGACGTACTTCCCGGCGGCATCCTGAGGATCCTGCGGGCCACAAGAGGAGAGGAAGCCGTCATCCACGCGGTCTACGCCCCGGGCCTGTGGTTCCGCGTCGAGGGCCTCTGTCGCGGCACTACGGAATAGCGGCCTCCCATGCGCAGCTGCCGATCATGGACCTGTGTCGTTGTCCATCTCCTTCACGGACGGAGCAACGTGGCTCCCAGTCCCGTTGCGGGCGGGTCCGACTGGCACAAAGGCGCAGGTCAGCCCTCGCAATCACTTCCGGATCGTGTTCAGGGGACGCGCGCCCGGTGCGTGCCGCCGTTCCGCCGTCTCACACCCCGGCGCGTGTTTCACGCCGCCGCGCGCGACGGGTCGTACGCGTACCCGACGTGCCGCACCGTCACGATCGTCTCGCGGTGCCCCGGCCCCAACTTGCCGCGCAGCCGGGCGATGTGGACGTCCACGGTGCGTCCGCCGCCGACGCAGGTCGGGCCCCAGACGGAGACCAGCAGCTGGCGCCGGGTGTGCACCTGGTGCGGGCGGCCGACCAGGTGTGCGAGGAGTTCGAACTCCCGGCCGGTGAGCCGCAGTTCCCGGCCCTCGACGACGGCCGTGCGCCGCCGGTAGTCCAGGGCGACCCGGTGGCCGGCCGGGCGCGGCGGACGGCTGAGGGTCCGCGGGGGGCGCAGGGACATCTCGTGCGGGGACATCTCGATCCTCCTCTGACCCCGGGGAGGCGGTCGCCTCCCACCGGCGGTAAGAAGAGGGGGCCCGGGCGCGGGTTGCCTCGGCGCCGGCCGTGTCCACAACATCCTCACGCTTGGCGGGTCCTGTGCCCTTCCGGTCCGCGGGCCGGGGGCCTTCCGCCCGCGGGCCGGCGACCGGATCCGGTCAGCCCTGGCCGACGTCGAGCCGGGTGATCCGTCCGTCGGTGATCTGGAAGTGCCAGTACGTCCCGTGCAGGTCCGCCCGGTCCGAGCGGAAGCGGCCGAGCAGGTACCGCCCGTGCTGCCGCTCCTCCGCCACCTCCAGCCGCCCGCGTGCCTCGAACACCTCGCGTTCCGCCCAGGAGCGCAGGTCCTGGAGGGCGCCGTCGTCGGTGAGCTCGGCATCGGCGGCGAAGGAGCCGTAGAAGGTGTCCCGGTCGCCGTCGCGCATGGCGACGACGAGCGCGCGGACGACCGGTTCGCTGAGTTCCTCGGGGGGCGGGGCGGCGGTCACGGCGGCCTCCTGCGCGTCGGGTCCCGGTGGGCGGTGCCGCGGGCCCCGCTCGGCGCCCGGCACACGTCTTCGACTGTAGGCCGGGGGCCCGGGGGGCGCGCGTTCGCCGGTCAAACGGGCGCCTCGGCGGATGCGGCGAACCCGCCCCTGCCCCGTGTTCGCGCCGCTACCGTAAGTGCGCGGGGTGGGCAGGAGAAGGCCGGGAGGTCGAGGGGCATGGAGCAGATGCGCACGGGCGGGGGAGCGAACCGGGGTGGTGGCCCGACACCCGCCGAGCACGTCGCCGGACTGCTCGCACGCGCGCAGAACGGGTTCGAGATCGGCGAGCCGCTGCTGGAGCGGCTGCGCACCGCGCTGATGCATCAGGCCGAGCTCCGCTCGTACCGCCAGCGCAACGACGGCGACCGTCCGCTGCGGTGCAACACGTACCGGCACGTCTTCCTCCTCGCGGACGGCAGCAGCCTGCTGCTGTACGAGCTGGAGCACGACACCGGGCCGAGCGAGGACCTGCTCTACGAGCTGTACGCCCGCGAGGACGCCCTGGACGAGGCCGAGCGCCGGGTCCACGAGCGGATCGGCGGCGGCATCGGCCCCGGTGCCGAGGACGAGGAGCTGCCGGCCTGGCTGGCCGAGGAGCTGCTGCTCGCCATGGGCCCGGTGCGGCCCCGCCGCGAGTACGTCTCCGAGGCGTCCCCCGACCACGCCCGGCGGCTGCTGCGCCGTGCCGAGAACCCGGACGGGCCCGGCGAGGTGGTCGGCGAGATCCTGCGGGGCGCCCTGGGTCACCACATCGCGCTGATCACCAAGCCGCGGCGGCGCGGTCCGGACCGGGACGCCACCTGGTGCCGGTTCTACGAGCACGCGTTCCTGCTGGAGGGCGGGGGCGAGGTCTCGCTCTGGGAGCTGGAGCACAACATGACGTCCGACGGGCGGCTGGTGTGCGAGGTGTACCTGGACGAGGCGGAGGCGGAGGTGGCGGCGGACCGGCACGCTCGGGCTCTGGGGGTCGAGTTATAGGGCGTGGCGCGGGAGAGTGCGGCCGGTGAGACGGGCGTCACAGCGCGGCCCGTTCGCCGTGTGCTACTGTCGACGAAGTTGCAGTTGTGGTACCCATGAACTCGTGTGCGCCTCGGCCATGTAGCCGAAGGCGCATTTTTGTTTTGCCGGTCTATTCCGGCGTGGGGCCATCCCATTCCCAAGGAGATAGACATGGCTACTGGCACCGTGAAGTGGTTCAACTCGGAGAAGGGCTTCGGCTTCATCGAGCAGGACGGCGGCGGCCCGGACGTCTTCGCCCACTACTCGAACATCGCCTCCACCGGCTTCCGTGAGCTCCTCGAGGGCCAGAAGGTGTCCTTCGACGTCACGCAGGGCCAGAAGGGCCTGCAGGCGGAGAACATCGTCACCATCTGACGCCCGCGGCCCTAGGCCGCACTCCGCGCGGCGCGTCCCGCCACACCGCTGGACGCGCCCCGCATGAGGCATCACGCAATGGGGCCCGCACCATCTGGGTGCGGGCCCCATTGTGCCCCCCGCACCAAGCGCGCCCAGGCTCACTCCGGATACGGAACGTGGGAGCCCGCATCGGGCGTGCCACCCCCTTGAGGGAAGGTTCCCCGCATGACCCGCTCCGCCCGTCCCGCCCGCCAGCCGCGCCCCCGCGGCGGCCAGCAGCCGTCCCGGCGCAAGCCGGCACCGGCCGCCGCCCCGGCGGAGTTCGAGACCCCGGTGAGCACGACGCCCGCGCTGCCGCCGGTGGAGTCCTTCGACGAGCTCGGCCTGCCCGCCGGGCTGCTGACCACCCTGACCCGCGAGGGCGTCACCGCGCCCTTCCCGATCCAGGCCGCCACCCTCCCGAACTCGCTCGCGGGCCGCGACGTCCTCGGCCGCGGCCGTACCGGCTCCGGCAAGACGCTGGCCTTCGGCCTGGCCCTGCTGGCCCGTACCGCCGGCCGGCGCGCCGAGCACCGCCGGCCGCTCGCGCTCGTCCTCGTCCCCACCCGCGAGCTGGCCCAGCAGGTCACCGACTCGCTCGCCCCGTACGCCACCGCCGTGAACCTGCGGACGGCCACCGTGGTCGGCGGCATGTCCATCGGCCGGCAGGCCAACCAGCTCGCGCGTGGCACCGAGGTGCTGGTGGCCACGCCCGGCCGGCTGGCCGACCTGATCCAGCGGGGCGACTGCTCGCTGGCCGACGTGGCGATCACCGTGCTCGACGAGGCCGACCAGATGGCCGACATGGGCTTCCTGCCCCAGGTCACCCGGCTGCTGGAGCAGGTCGCCCCGGGCGGCCAGCGGATGCTGTTCTCCGCGACGCTCGACCGCAACGTCGACCGGCTCGTCCGCCGGTTCCTCAGCGACCCCGTCACCCACTCGGTGGACCCCTCGGCGGGCGCGGTGGTGACGATGGAGCACCACCTGTTCCACCTCGCGGACGAGACCACGAAGAAGGACACGGTGACCCGGATCGCCGCCCGTGAGGGGCGCGTGATCATGTTCGTGGACACCAAGCGCGGGGCCGACCGGCTGACCAAGCGGCTGCTGTCGCAGGGCGTGCGCGCGGCGGCGCTGCACGGCGGCAAGAGCCAGCCGCAGCGCAACCGGACCCTGGAGCAGTTCCGCACCGACCAGGTCACCGCGCTGATCGCGACCAACGTCGCGGCCCGCGGCATCCACATCGACGGCCTGGACCTGGTCGTCAACATCGATCCGCCCGTGGACCACAAGGACTACCTGCACCGCGGCGGCCGGACGGCCCGCGCGGGGGAGTCCGGCACGGTGGTCACCCTGGTGCTGCCGGAGCAGCGGCGCGAGATGACCCGCATGATGGCGAACGCCCAGATCACGCCGCAGGTGTCCCGGGTGCAGCCCGCGGACGCCGAGGTCAGCCGGGTCACCGGGGCGCGTGAGCCCAGCGGGGTGCCCGTGGTGATCGCGCCGCCGCCGCAGCCGGCCCCGGCCCGTAAGGCGTCCTCGGGCTCGGCCTCGTCCGGCTCGTCGTCGTCCTCGCGCTCGGGTCGCGGGCGCGGGCGCGGCCGCGGACGCTCCGGCGCGGGCTCGGAGACGGGCGCCGAGCAGAGCACCACCGGCGCGCGCGGCCCCCGCCGCCGCCCCCGCCCGGACGGCGCCGCCCCGGCTCCCCGCGGCGGCGGCCGCTCGCGGCGCCCGTCGGCGGGCTGAGACACGGCGGCTCCTCGGGAGCCGCCTATCAGCCGCCGGGCTGCCGGTCCGCCGGGCTGTCCGGCTCGGGGCGCCCTCACCCTTCGTACGCCCGCGTCCGCGCCGTCGCGCGCCCGCACGGACCACCTCCGATGGACGCCGCCCCTCCCTGCCCCGACGCTGGGAGGGAGCAGCGGAGGCCGGCCGGGTCGGGCGTCGGCCGGGTCAGGGAGCGCACGGTGGGGAAGCGAGACGGGTCCGAGCGCCCGGGGCACCCGGAGCACCCGGCGGACGCGGGCCCGACCATGCTGTGGCGCGCCGCCTGCTGGCTGCCCGCCCTGCTGCTCGTCGCCGGGGAGGTCTTCGCCTTCCTCACCCCTCCCAACTACAACTCCGCCCCCTTCTTCTCCGCCGCTCCCCTCGTCGCCGCCTCCCTGCTCTCCGCCCGGGCCACCGCCGTGACGGCGGTGATCGCCGTCCTGGCGTCCGTGGACATCACCGTCCACCGCGGCTCCCCGAGCACCGGCGAATCGGTCACCGAGAACGTCACCGTGCTGACCGTCGCCCTCCTCGCCCTGGGCATCAACCGCGTGGTGCGCCGCAGCGACAGCCGCCTGCGCTCCGCCCGCGGCATCGCCGAGGCCGCGCAGCGCGCCGTCCTGCCCGCCCCGCCGGCCCGGCTCGACGGGCTGCGCGTCGCGGCCCGGTACGTGGCGGCGCAGGCCGACGCCCGGATCGGCGGCGACCTGTACGCCGTCCAGGACACCCCGCACGGCATCCGGCTGATCGTCGGTGACGTGCGCGGCAAGGGGCTGGGCGCCGTGGAGGCCGTCGCGGTGCTGATCGGCGCGTTCCGCGAGGCGGCGGAGGGGGAGCCGACGCTGGACGGCGTCGCGCAGCGACTGGAGCGCGCCCTGTGGCGGGAGGGCGGCCGACGGGCCGGCATCGACCAGTTCGAGGGCTTCACGACCGCCGTCCTGGCGGAGGTGCCGCACGGCGACGTACCGGTCGTCCGGCTGGTGAACCGCGGCCACCCGCCCCCGTTGCTGGCCCACCCGGACGGCACGGTGACCGAGGTCCCGCCGAGCGCGCACGCGCTGCCGCTGGGCATGGGCGAACTGGGGGACCAGCCGGAGGGGCCGGACCGGGTGGAGGAGCGCCCGTTCCCGCCGGGGACGACGCTGCTGCTGTTCACCGACGGGGTGACGGAGGCGAGGGACGCGGCGGGCGTCTTCTACGACCCCGTGCGGCGGCTCGCGGGGCGGCACTTCCGGAGCCCGGACGCGCTGCTCGACCACCTCGTGGCCGACGTCGACCGGCACACCGGCGGGCACGGCGACGACGACATGGCCCTGCTGGCCGTCCGGCGCACCGAGCACCACCACCCGCCCGTACCCCGCCGCACTGCGGCCACGCTGCATAACGAGTGACACACCATCAGTGGATATCGCCGGCAGATCTTGCCAACGGGCCCGTGGATTCACGCTTTCGGCTTGGAAACAACCAGTCCTGTCTATTAACGTTCGATAACGCAGCGCGTTCCTCATACCGCCGCACAAAGCGGCACCGCGCGCTTTCGCCGAATCCCGTGGGTACGGCCCGTGGGCACGAGAGGGAACCGGGGAACCACCAGCCCTCGGGATCGCACCGGGCCGCGCCCGGCCCGTCGGGGACTTCCTTCTCCGGTCTGCTCCGCACCCTCCCGGTTCCCGAACGTCCCGGGGACTTCCACCGCTGACGCGGCAGGCGAGAGGGAAGGAAAGGAGAGCGCCCCCGTGGCGTCCAACAGGTCCGCAGGCGGAGACGGTTCGCACGGCTCCTGGGCGGAGTCCCCCTACGGGGACGAACCCGGCTCCTCCCCCGCCCCGCCCCCTCCGGGCGGCGCCGACGGCTCGTTCGGCGGCTCGTTCGGCGGCTCTTTGGAAGGGCAGGGTCCGTACGACGCGTACGGATCTTTTGAATCACCCGGCACTTCCGGCTCTCCCGCTCCTTACGGTGCGTACGACACCTACGACACCTTCGGTACTCCCGATTCCTATGACGGCATCGGAACGCCCGGAGAGACGGAAGAGACCGGTGCGGGCGTGGTGGATGACGGCGTGAACGCGGAATCCGTTGCTCCGGCCGGGCCCGGTGCGGAGTACGAGCCTCCGGTCCGCGGCCGGCACCGCGTCCCCAAACAGCGCGGCGGCTCCATGGCACGCAGCGGCGCGGTCCTCGGCGTCGGCGTGATCGCCGCGGTCGGCGCCGGCGGCATGGCCAACGCGCAGGAGCGCCCGGCGGCCATATCCGTGCCGGACGTCTCCCACCTGCCGGGCGCCGGCCCGTACCTGATCGACGACGGGGACGACGACGAGGCCGCCGCTCCGGCGCACGCCGAGCCCGATGCGCACCAGGCCGCTGCTGCCGCCGCCGACGCTTCCCACACCACTGTCGACGCTTCCCACGCCACCTCCGACGCTTCCAGCGCCGCCGCCGATGCCTCCGACGCCGGTGAGGCGCTGCGGGCCCGCATCCTCCAGCAGGCCGATCACCAGCGGCACTCCGCCGACGCGGAGGCGACGCACGAGACGCAGGAAGCACACCAGGCACACCAGACGCATCAGACGCCTCAGGCACAGGAGCGGGCCGCCGCGGACGCCCAGCGGATGGCGGCGGCGAAGGCCACCGCGGACCGGAAGGCCCGGACCACGGCGCAGGCGGCGCACGCCGCGACCGCCCGGACCGCCGCCGCGCACCCCACGGCGTCGCAGCATGCCGACGGCGCGGCGCACGCCGGTCGGCCGCACGCCGCGGGGAACGCGGCGAAGGCCCGGGCGGAGGCCACGGCCGCGGCCCAGTCCTCGGTGGTCAAGGCGACCGGCCAGGCCCAGGCCGAGGCGCGGCGCACCGCCGAGCGGATCACCGCCGCGCGGGCCAAGCGCACCTACGTCCTGCCGGTCTCCTCGTACCGGATCACCGCCCGCTTCGGCCAGGCCGGCGGCATGTGGTCCCACCGGCACACCGGCACGGACTTCGCCGCCCCCACGGGCACCCCGGTCAAGGCCGTGCACGGGGGCACGATCGCCCACGCCGGCTGGGCGGGTTCGTACGGCTACCGCATCGTGCTGCGCCTCGACGACGGGACGGAGCTGTGGTTCTGCCATCTGTCGTCCATCGTCAGGACGAAGGGCAAGGTCGCCGCCGGGCAGGTCATCGGCCGCGTCGGGGCGACGGGCAACGTCACCGGGGCGCATCTGCACCTGGAGGTCCGGCCGCACGGCGGGCACCCCGTCGATCCGCTGCACTGGCTGCGGTCGAAGGGGCTGCGCCCGTAGGTCGCGTACGCCGGGCCCCGGGCCCGCGGTGGCGGCCGGGCGCCGCCCGCGCGGGCCCGGGGCTCGAAGGTCCGCCCGTGCGCCGTGATCGTCCCCCCGCACCCCGATCCGGAAATTTGCCGCGAATGTTCCGAGTGCGATCGGGAACTCAGATTGTGTGACGACCGCGACCATCAGCACTTCTGTGCCTGCGCGCCTGGACCGGCTGCCCTGGTCCCGGTGGCACTGGACTGTGGTGATCGGGCTGGGCACGGTCTGGATCCTCGACGGCCTGGAGGTCACGGTCGTCGGCAACATCGCGGGACGCCTCTCCGAGCGCGGGAGTGGACTGCCCATCACCGGGGCCCAGGTGACCGGTGTGGCCGCCGCGCTCTACGTGGCGGGCGCCTGCCTGGGGGCGCTGTTCTTCGGGCGGTTGACCGACCGGTTCGGCCGTAAAAAGCTGTTCATGGTGACCCTCGCGGTCTACCTGGGGGCGACGGCCCTGACGGCGTTCTCGTACTCGTCCTGGTGGTTCTTCGCCTTCCGCTTCCTCACCGGATTCGGCATCGGCGGCGAGTACGCGGCCATCAACTCGGCCGTGGACGAGCTGATCCCGGCCCGCTACCGGGGTCGCGTCGACCTCGTCATCAACGGCAGCTTCTGGCTGGGCGCCATCGCCGGCTCGCTGCTGTCGATCGTCCTCCTGGACACCCGGATCTTCCCCAAGGACATCGGCTGGCGGCTGACGTTCGGACTGGGCGTGGTGCTCGGCCTCGTCATCCTGCTCGTCCGCCGGCAGGTTCCGGAAAGCCCCCGCTGGCTGTTCATCCACGGGAAGGCCGAGGAGGCCGAACGGCTGGTCGACGCCATCGAGCGGCGCATCGAGGCGGACAAGGGCATCACACTGGCACCCGCCACCGGGCGGATCACCATTCGCCAGCGCAAGCGCACGGGATTCCGGGCCATCGCCCGTACGGTCTTCACGGACTACCGGCGGCGCGCCGTTCTCGGCCTCGCCCTCTTCATCGGCCAGGCGTTCCTCTACAACGCCATCACCTTCGGGTTCGGGGAGATCCTCACCAAGTTCTTCGGCGTCGCCACCGCGCGCACCGGATACTTCTTCGCGGTCATGGCGCTGGGCAATTTCCTCGGTCCGCTTTTCCTCGGCAAACTGTTCGACACTGTCGGCCGACGCGTGATGATCTCTTCCACGTTCCTGCTGTCCGGGGCGCTGCTCTTCGTCACCGCGTGGCTCTTCGACGCCGGTCATCTGACCGCCAACACCCTGACCGCCTGCTGGTGCGTCGTCCTCTTCTTCGCCTCCGCCGGCGCGAGCAGCGCCTACCTCACGGTCTCCGAGGTGTTCCCGACGGAGACGCGGGCCATGGCCATCGCCTTCTTCTACGCGGTGGGCACGGCGGCCGGCGGCATCAGCGGCCCCCTGCTCTTCGCCGAGCTGACGACGACGGGCGTGGTGGGCGACGCCGTACTGGCCTTCCAGATCGGCGCGACGCTGATGTGCCTGGCCGGGGTGACCGCCGCCTTCCTGGCGGTACGCGCCGAGGGCCGCTCCCTGGAGGACATCGCCACCCCGCTCTCCGTCCAGCCCGATCCGCTGCCGCCCTCACCGGCCTCGCCCTCGTCGTCGCGCTGGGGCAGCACCCTCCGGGCCGGGCCGGGCGGAGAGCCGGCGCCGGCGCCGGTGTCGGAGGACTGAGCCGGCGTGACGCGTGCGGACAGCGGACGGAGGCCGGCGGAGGAATACGTTCCGAACCGCGCACGCTGGAACAGGACATGAGCGACAAGCACCGTCATCACACCCGGAAGATCGGCAGTCTGTCCGTCCACCCGCTCGCCCTCGGCGGCAACGTCTTCGGCTGGACGGCCGACAAGGACCAGTCGTTCGCCGTCCTGGACGCCTACGCCGCGGCCGGCGGCAACTTCATCGACACAGCCGACGCCTACTCGGCCTGGGCCCCCGGCAACTCCGGGGGCGAGTCCGAGACCATCATCGGCGACTGGATGGCCTCCCGCCGCAACCGCGACGACATCGTGGTGGCCACCAAGGTGGGCGCGGGCTACCCGGAGCGTCCGGGCCTCTCCGCGGCCGTCATCAAGGAGGGCATCGAGGGCTCACTGCGCCGGCTGCGCACGGACTACGTCGACCTGTACTACACGCACTACGACGACCCGTCGCTGCCGGTCGAGGACTACATCGCCACGCTCGACGGGCTGGTGAAGGAGGGCAAGGTCCGCGAGATCGCGGCCTCCAACGTCACTCCCGAACGGCTCGCCCGCGCCCTGGAGTTCAGCGACTCCGCCGGGCTCGCCAAGTACGTGGCGATCCAGCCCGAGTACAACCTCGTCGCGCGCGAGAGCTACGAGGGCCCGCTCGCCGAGGTCGCCGCCCGGCACGGCCTCGCCGCCGTCCCGTACTACTCCCTGGCCTCCGGCTTCCTGACCGGCAAGTACCGGCCGGACGCGACCGTCGACAGCTCCCGCGCGGAGGGTGCCGCCAGGCACCTGAAGACCGAACGCGGCCTGCGGGTGCTGGCCGCCCTCGACGAGATCGCCGCCGCGCACGACGCGGAGGTCGCCACGGTGGCCCTGGCCTGGCTGGCGAGCCGGCCGACGGTCGCCACCCCGCTCGCGAGCGCCCGCACCGTCGAGCAGCTGCCGGCGCTGCTGGCGCTGGCGGATCTGCGGCTCACGGAGGAGGAGTTGGCGAGGCTGACGGAGGCGTCGGCGTAGCGGGGGCGTGGGGGCCCGGCCGGTGCCTCGCACGACGGGCCGGTGCCTCGCACGACGGGCCGGATCCCCGCACGCCGGGCGCCCCCCCGCGCCGGCTCAGCCCTCGTGGGCCGCCATGCGCTCCACGCCCCAGGAGGCGAGCGCGACGGTGCCGGCCACGCCCAGGACGGACGGCCAGGCGCCGACCTTCTTGGCCAGCGGGTGGGAGCCGGCGAACGCGGCCACGTACAGCCCGGTCAGGGCGGCGGCCTTGCCGGACCCCACCGTGCCGGCCCACCGGCGGGCCGCCACCACGCCGGCCGCGCCGAGGGCGACCCCGCCGAGGGGCCGCTTCTTGGTCAGCCGGGCCACGCCGTACCCGCCGACGAGCCCGGCCGCGGCCACCACGGACGCCGGAACCCGTGTCACTGCACTCATCGCTGCCATGCCGGCAACCTCCGCATCGATCCGTATCATCCGTATCAATCGCGTCTGTCTGCGCCTGGCTGCGGCTGTCGCATCTATTGCAACAACCCGCGTCAGAGACATCTGCAGACGCGTACGTCTCTCCCGACACTAACCCGCCCGCGTGGACGCTCCGTCGGCGAGCGGCCGGAAGCCGCCCCTCCGCACCCGGCGGTGACCGCAGGCTGCGGGGGGAACGGCCTCAATCGGCCGCCGTGAGCAGCGTCTCCGCGACGGCCGTCCGGGCGTAGAGGACGGAGCGTCCGGCGCGGTGCGCGCTGACCATGCCCGCCCCGCGCAGCGCCGCCAGGTGCTGGGAGACGCCGGCGGCGGAGATGCCGGTGCGGCCGGCCAGTTCGGTGGTGGAGGCGGGGGCCGCGAGCTCGGTCAGCAGTCGGGTCCGGGAGCGGCCGAGGACCGCGGCGATGGCCTCGGCGCGGGCCGGTGGCCGCCGCTCCCACAGGGTGCCGGTGCCGCGGGCGGGATAGGCGAGCTGTGGCGGGTCGGGGTACCGCATCCAGGTCAGGACGCCGGCGGCGAACACGGACGGGACGAGCAGCAGCCCCGGCCCGGCGGTCTGCCGGGACAGCACGCAGCACCGGCGGACCAGCCGGAGCGTGTTGTCGTCCCAGCTCACCGTCGTGTGCAGGTCGTTGAAGAAGTGCGCGGCCCCGTGCTCGGCGACCTGGCGGGCGCGGTGGAAGACCTCCGCGTCCAGGACGGCGCGGATCTTCGCCCAGTAGGGGGCGAGGGCGATCTCCCAGAAGGTCTCGATCTCCTCCGTGATCTGCGGCAGCCACCGTTCCGGATCGGCGCGCAGCGCCCGGGTCCGCGCGGACTCCCGGAGCTTGGCGATGTCGCGGCGCACGAACGCGGCGGGGGTGGCCCGGATCGCCGCCAGTTCGGCGTCGAGGGACGGCGCCGACTCGGTGGGGAACGGGGTGAGGAAGTCGCAGAGGTAGTTCTGCGGCGGCACGAGATCGGCCAGCCACCCGGCCGTCAGCCCGGCGTCGTCCACCCGGCTCCGTACCTGCTCGGTCCACGGGCGGTGGACGGGGTGCGCGGCCCGCGACACGAGCAGCCGGAAGCCGGCGACCACCTCCCACATCGGTGAGACCGCGAAGCGGGTGAGCGCCAGGTCGTCGGCGGAAAAGGCGAGTTCGGAGAGCACGGACACCCCCGTCGTCCGGTTGCATTCGGCCTGAGCTTAATCAATGGAGGCCGCGCGGGCACCGGGCGAGAGTCGGGGCATGCTCTCCACCTTCAGCGGACTGCCCCGCGCCGCCTGGATCGTCTTCACCGGCACGGTCGTCAACAGACTCGGCTACCTCGTCACCCCCTTCCTCGTCTTCTTCCTCGGCTCCCGCGGCATCCCGACCGAACAGATCCCCTACGTGCTCGGTGCCCTGGGCGCCGGCAACCTGGTCGGCCCCGCCCTCGGCGGCCTGCTCGCCGACCGGGTCGGCCGCCGCTCCACGATGATCACCGGGCTCGTCGGCACCGCGGCGGGCCAGGGCCTCCTCTTCACCGCCCCCGACACCGCCACCCTCGCCCTCGCCGCCGTCCTCCTCAGCGGCGCCGGCAGCATGGTCGGCCCGGCCGCGAGCGCCCTCCTCGCGGACCAGGTCACCGCCGACCGCCGCCGGGCGGCGTTCTCCCTGTTCCACTGGGCCGTCAACATCGGCACCGCGGTCGCCGGCATGCTGGGCGGCTTCCTCGCGGCGCGCGGCTACTGGCTCCTCTTCACCGTCGACGTGGTGAGCACCCTCACCTACGCGGTGATCGCCGCGTCCTTCCTCCCGGCGGGCCGCCCCGACCGCACCCGCCGCGCCGCCGGCGACGGCGCGGGCTACGGAGTCGTCCTCCGCGACCCGCTGATGCGCGCCCTGCTCCCCCTCTTCTACATCGCCCTCGTCATCTACACCTTCACCGAGGTCGCCCTCCCCCTCGCCATCCGCGACGACGGCCTCTCCACGACCACCCTCGGCCTGATGTCCACCCTCAACGCCGCCCTGGTCGTCGTCCTCCAGCCGGTCGCCATCACCGTCCTGGCCCGCTTCCGCCAGATCCCCGTCTACGTGGCCGGCAGCATCCTCGTCGCCCTCGGCGTCGCCCTCACCGGCGTCGCCGACACCCCCTGGGCCTACGCCGCGACCGTCGCCCTCTGGTCCCTCGGCGAAGCCGTCATCGGCGGCGTGGCCGGCTCCATCGTCGCGGCCCTCGCCCCCGACCACGCCCGGGGCCGCTACCAGGGCGCCTACCAGTGGACCTGGGGCACCGCCCGCTTCACCGCCCTCTCCCTCGGCACCACCCTCTACGCCACCGCGGGCCCGGCCACCCTCTGGTGGTTCAGCGCCACGGCCGGCACGGCAGCAGCCCTCGGCGTCGGCGCCCTGAGCACGGCCATCGGACGGCGGACGTCACCGGACGCGGCGCCCGCCGAGAAGGCGGCGCCCCAGGAGGCCGAGCGGACCGCCGACGCGGCGGCCTAGGAGCGGGAGCGTCCCGCCGACGGGTGGGCGGCCGTGGCGTCAGGAGGGCCGCCGCGGCTCCCACCCGTAGGGACCCGGCACCTGGGCCGGGCCGGTCGGCCGGTACGCGTCGCCGGTACCGTAGCCGGCCACCGGGCCGTACGGACCGGGCGCGATCGGGCCCGGGTACGCCCCCATGGGGACGGGCAACGGTCGGGACACCGACATCGCGGCGCGTTCCAGGGCCGGTTGGGCGATGTGTTTGCGTTGCCAGAGGTGGTGGAGGAGTTCCTGTTCGCGGGCGGTGAAGTCCGGGGTGAGGCGGCCCGCGTAGGCGCGTTGGCGGAGGAAGGCCAGGGACGTGGCGAAGGAGATGTACTCGGCGACCGCGCGGGCGGCGGAGCGGCCGGCGGTGCGTTTGGCCACGGCGCGGGCGATGCCGCGGGCGCGCATGGAGGACAGGGCCAGGGGTTCGGGCGGGGTGAGCCAGCCGGCCGCCTGGTACTCGGGGAGGTGGGCCCGGACGGTGCGGAGTTCGGTCTGGCGGGACCAGATGGTCAGCCAGGTGAGGGTGCCGAAGACCGGGAGCATGAAGAGCGAGTAGACGGCCAGGAAGCCCAGCCCCGGGAGGGACGCCGAGCCGTTCCAGACGCCGTGCAGGACCATCGCCGTGAGCAGGCCCGCGACGGGGACCAGGACGCGCAGGACGCGGCGGCGGATGGGCAGGCCGGCGGCTATGCCGAAGCCCAGGCCCGTCATGGACGTGAAGAGGGGGTGGGCGAACGGGGACAGCAGGACGCGGACGAAGAAGGTGGCCGCCGTCGTCGAGAAGCCGGAGGCGCCGAAGCTCTGGTCGGAGGCGTACGCGTTGCCCAGGTAGAGGATGTTCTCGGTGAACGCGAAACCGGTGGCGGTGATGCCGGCGACGACGACGCCGTCCACGATGCCGTTGAAGTCGCGGCGCCGGAAGAGGAAGAGGAGCAGCAGGGCCGCTCCCTTGGCGCTCTCCTCGACCACCGGCGCGACGAACGTGGCGCCGAACGTGCCGGCGTCGTTGCGGTGGGCCGTGTCGACACTGTTCATGATCCACTCGGTCGCGTAGCTGTTGGCGATGAGCGCCACCAGAGTGGCCGCGCAGGCGCCCCACGCGAACGCGAAGACCAGGTTCTTCCAGGGTTTCGGCTCGACGCGGTCCATCCAGCGGAACGCGGCGATAAGCAGCGGCACCGGCAGTACCGCCAGTCCCAGCCCCACCAGGAAGCCCCGGGTGCCGGTCTGCTCCCGGACCAGGGCCAGGATCAGCAGGCCGCAGAGGGCCAGGAGGAGGACGACCGTGCCCGCGCGGACGGCCTTGTTGTCCCAGAGGGCGCGGCGGGGCCGGTAGTGCCAGCGGGCCGGGGCTGGCAGGGCGCCGAACCCCGACGGGATCCCGGGCGCCCCTGGGGCCCCGGGCGCGGGTATCGGGCCCGGATCGGCGGGCTGGGGTGGGTGAGGCTGGGACTCATGCACTGGACGACCCTAGCCAAGGCGGCGGCACGGGCGGAGTGGTTTGTGTCCCGGGCCGGTGGGCTGGGGGGTGCCTCTATGTCTTTCGTCAAGCGAGGCGGGGGGTTCGGGGTTCGTAGAAGGTGCCGTCGCGGAGCATCGCGAAGAGCACGCTGATGCGGTGCCGAGCGAGGCGGAGAAGGGCCTGTGTGTGGGTCTTCCCTCTGGCCCGGCACTTGTCGTAGTAGGTGCGGGAGGAGTGGTCGTGCAGGGCGGCGAAGGCGGATAAGAACATCGCGCGTTTGAGCTGGCGGTTGCCGCCTCTGGGCGCGTGTTCGCCGTGGATCGAGGTGCCCGACTGCTTCGTGGCGGGGGCGAGGCCGGCGTAGGAGGCGAGGTGGGCGGCGGTGGGGAAGCTGGTGCCGTCGCCGACGGTGACCAGCAAGGTGGCGGCGGTCCTGACCGCGATCCCCGGCATCGAGGTCAGGACCTTTGAAAGAGGGTGGGCCTCCAGCAGGGTGCTGATCTGGGCTTCCAACGCCCGGCGCTGTTCGTGGACGGCGGCCAGGGAGCGGGCCAGGGACGGGAGCACGACGTCGAGGGTGCCGGTCCCGGGAACGACGACGGTTTGTTCGTCGAGTGCGTCGAAGACCTCGTTGATCAGCCGCTCGGCCATGCGCGGGGCCTTGGGTCGCACCAGCTCGACGAGCCTGCGGCGTCCGGCTTTCCGCAGGGCCTGCGGGGAGCCGTAGCGTTCGAGCAGCCAGGTGACGGCCTGGTGGTCGAGCCGGGGCCCGAGGACTCGTTCCAGGGACGGGTGGAACTGGGTGAGCAGGCCGCGGATCCGGTTGGAGGTGCGCGTGGCCTCGGCGGCGAGATCCTGGTCGAAACCCACCAGCACGGTGAGCTCGGCGGTGACCTCATCCGTCAGCTCCAGCGAGCGCAGGGTGTGCGCCATCGTGCGGGCGGCGTCCGCGATCACCGCGGCGTCCTTCGCGTCGGTCTTCGCCTCGCCCGGGTAGAGGTCGGCGATCCGCCGCATCGCGAGTCCGGGCAGGTAGGCGACCTTGCAGCCGGTGTCGCGGGCGACTGTCAGAGGAAGGGCTCCGATGGAGGCGGGCTGGTCCACGATCACCAGGACGGTGCCGAACTTCGCGGCGAGCTTGTCGAAGACGGCCCGCAGTCTGGGTTCGTTGTTGGGCAGTTGTTTGTCGAAGACTTTCTTGCCGGCCGGGGTGAGCCCGTGGCCGTGATGGGCGCTCTTGCCGACGTCCAGGCCGAGGAAGACGCCCACGTCTTCGGTGTCGATCACCGTGCCCCCACTCGTCGTTGCGGTGCCGGCCTGTGCGTCGGGGCCGTTCTCGCGCATCCACGTTATGCAGACCTGCCGCCCGCGAACGATCGGGCATTGCGCCTGATCAGGCGGTGGTCGGGCCTCTCATCAGCGTCTCCGACGGCACCCCTCGGGCCCGGTGACACCACCCCCCAGGTCATCGACTTCGACAGGGGGCAACAGTCATGCCGGGCCCGGAGGCCAGCGGCCCTCTTGCAGGACCAGGGAGAACATAACGGGGTGGCGGGCTGGGCCGGCGAGTTCAGCGGTCAGCGGGCTGGCGGGCCGGTGGGTTCCCTGGCCGGCGGGTCTCCAGTCGCCGGGCTCGTGGACGGACCGGGTCTGGGCCGACGGGTCCCCGGCCGGCGGGCTTGCGGGCTGGTGGATTCCTCGGCCGGCGGTGCTCGCAGGCCGATGTACTCCGGCCGACGGGTTCCTCAGCCGACGCGTCCCCGGGCGGCAGACTCTCTCGGTCAGCGGTCAGCGGTCAGCGGTCAGCGGGTCAGCGGGCTCTCGGCCGACGGGCTCGTGGCCCCTGGCTCGCCCGTCCTCCGGCTCACCAGCCCCAGGGCCCCGCGCTCCCAGCCTCCCGGCGGCCGTGCTTCCCGTTAGCCGCGGCGGCGGAAGAGGAGGTCGCGCACCGCGTGGCCCTTCTCCAGGCCCTGCCCCTCGAAGCGGGTCAGCGGGCGGAAGTCGGGGCGCGGGGCGAAGCCGCCGTCCGGCTGGGTGTTCTCGAAGTCCGGGCTGGCGGTCAGGACCTCCAGCATCTGCTCGGCGTACGGCTCCCAGTCCGTCGCGCAGTGCAGCAGCGCGCCCGGCGCCAGCCGCGTCGCCGCCAGGGCCAGGAACTCGGGCTGGATCAGCCGGCGCTTGTGGTGCCGCTTCTTGGGCCACGGGTCCGGGAAGTACACGCGCATGCCGGCCAGCGCGTCGGGCGCCAGCATCTCGCGGAGGAGGATGATCGCGTCGCCGTTGGCGACCCGGACGTTCTTCAGGCCCCGCCGCTCCGCGAGCGCGAGCAGGTTGCCCTGGCCCGGGGTGTGGACGTCGCACGCGAGGATGCCCGTGCCGGGGTCCGCCGCGGCCATCTCCGCCGTGGCCTCGCCCATGCCGAAGCCGATCTCCAGGACCACCGGCAGCCCCGGGTCGCCGAAGAGCTCGCCCAGGTCGATCCGGCGCAGGCCGTCGATGTCGAGACCCCACACCGGCCAGAGCCGGCGCAGCGCCTCGCCCTGCCCGGTCGTGACCCGGCTGCGGCGCGGCTGGAACGAGCGGATGCGCCGCTCGTGGTGCGAACCGGCCGGATCCGGGGCGGGACCGTCGGGGAACATCGGTTCCCGGCGGGCACGGGCACGGGCGCGCGTACCGTCCCCGGCCGGGGACGGTACGGCGGCGGCTTCGTCGGCCGACTCGCCCGCCGGCTCGGCGACGGAGGCGTCGGCCGGGGCCTCGGGAGAGGCGGTGGCAGCGGCGTCGGCGGGGGCGTCGACCGGGGTGGCGGCCAGGGCGTCCTCGGCCGCGGACGCGGCGGAGACGGCGTGGCGGGCGGGGTTCACGGACTTCTCGGACACAGTCCTTCCATAGTACGGGCGAGGCCCGGACCGGCTGGTTCCGTACATGTCAGCCGAGTCCCGACGGGAAGCTCCGACCGCCTCAGCGCACCCGCAAGCCTCCGGCGCGGGGACATCCGACTGCCTCAGCGCACTTCCGCGAACCTCCGGCGCGGGGGCATCCGACCGTCTCAGCGCACCCCCGCAACCCCCCCGCCGCCGGACCCCCGTCCGCCTCAGCGCAGTTCCGCCAGCACCCTCCGCGCCACCTCCCGCCCGATCGGCAGCGAGGCCGTCGCCGCCGGTGACGGCGCGTTCAGGACGTGCACCATCCGCGGCGAGCCGGCGAACAGGAAGTCGTCCGCGAGCGTGCCGTCCCGCAGTACCGCCTGGGCGCGGACCCCGGACGGCGCGGGTATCAGATCGTCCTCCGCGACCCCGGGCAGGAGCCTGCGCACGGCCGCGGTGAAGGCCGCCTTCGACAGCGAGCGCCGCGCCTCGGCCGCCCCGTACCGCCAGTGCCGGCGCGCCAGCCGCCAGGTGCCCGGGAACGCCACGGTGGCGGCGAGCTCCGCCGGCCGTACGGTCCGCCACGCGTACCCCTCCCGCGCCAGGGCGGGCACCGCGTTCGGCCCCACGTGCACCTCGCCGTCGACGCCCCGCGTGAGGTGGACGCCCAGGAACGGGAAGGCGGGGTCCGGCACCGGGTAGACCAGGCCGCGCACCCGCGCCGCGGCGGTGGGCGCCAGCGCGTAGTACTCCCCGCGGAAGGGGACGATCCGCACCCCGGGGTCGTCGCCCGCGAGCCGGGCCACCCGATCGCTGTGCAGGCCCGCGCAGTTGACCAGGGCCCGGGCGCGTACCACCGTGCCGTCCGCCGTCCGCACGGCGACCACCGCGCCGCGCCGCCCCACGACCCGTACCTCCGCGCCATACCGCACCGAGGCCCCCGCGTCCTCGGCGAGCCGGGCCAGGTGCGCGGCGACCGCTCCGAAGTCGCAGACGCCCGTGGTGCCGACGTGGATCGCGCCCACGCCCCGTACGTCCGGCTCGAACTCGGCTATCTGCGCCGGACCCAGTTCGCGAACGGGAATGCCGTGCTGCCGCCCGCGCTGCACCAGGGCGTGCAGCCGCGGCAGTTCGGCCCGCTCGGTCGCCACGATCAGCTTCCCCGTGACCTCGTGCGGCAGGCCGTGCTCCGTGCAGAACTTCACCATCTCCGCCGCGCCCCGCACCGCGAACTCCGCCTTCAGCGAGCCCGGACGGTAGTAGATCCCGCTGTGGATCACTCCGCTGTTGCGGCCCGTCTGGTGCCGCGCGGGGCCGGGCTCCTTCTCCAGCACGACCACGCTCGTACCCGGCGCGGCGCGCGTGACCGCGTAGGCCGTCGACAGGCCCACGATGCCGCCGCCGATCACCAGCACGTCGCAGTCGTACGCCCCCATGGGCTCACCTCCCCGCCCTCCCGCACCCACCGGCCGTCTCCGCTGCGGCCGACTCAACGGCTCCTATCATGACGTGCGCCACTGACAACGGCCCGAAACATCGTCGGACCAGGGGAAAGACGGAAAGGATCTTCCCGGGCGGAGCGGCCGGCACCGCGCCGAGAACACCGCGGACGGCCGCCACCACCCCCGGAGGAACACCGCGACAACACCCGGCGAACGGGAAGGGGCCGCTCCGGTCGGCCCGCGGTGAACGGGAGGGGATTGCTCTCGTCGGTCCCGGACAACCGGGAAGGCACTGCTCCACTCCGCCCCCGCGACCGAAAGGGACTGTTCCGCTCGGCCCCGCGACCGAAAGGGACCGCTCCGCTCGGCCCCGGCGTCCGGGAAGAGGCCGCTCCCCTCGGCCCCGGCGTCCGGAAAGGAATCGCTTCGGCTCGGACCTCAGCGATTGAAGCCGACCCCCAGCGATAAGAAGCGAACCCCCAGCGACCGAAGCCGACCCTCAGCGACCAAAAGAGGCCCCCGCCCCCGCCCCCACCCCCACCCTCACGCCGTAGTAGCCACCAATAACGGCCGCGCCCGCTCCCGCAGCTCCACCACCCGCGGCTCGTTCCCGTACGGCTCCAGCCGGTGCAGCAGGTCCCGTACGTACTCCGTCGTCCGCGCCGACGAGATCCGCCCCGCCACCTCCACCGCCCGCACCCCGGCCGCGCACGCCGCGTCGAGGTTGCCGGACTCCAGCTCGGCGACCGCCGACACGACCAGCCGCAGCCCGTGCGAGCGCACGAACTCCTCGGTGGGCCGGGACAGCGCCTGCTCGGTGAAGCGCTGGACCTGCCGCGGCATGCCCAGGTCGCGGTAGCACTCGGCGGCGTCCGCGGCGAACCGCTCCTGTGTGTAGAAGTCCAGCCAGGACGGGTCCGGGTCGCCCGGCCGGGCCCGCTCCAGCCAGCCCTCGGCGGCCTTGAGCGCCGCCCCGCAGGCCGGCTGGTCGCCGGCCTTCGCCTGCGCCCGCGCCTCGACGAGCCGGAAGAAGCTCATCGTCCGCGCGGTGGCCAGGCCGCGGTTGCGCTCCAGCGCGGCCTGGGCCAGGTCCACGCCCTCGTCCGCGTAGCCGCGGTAGGTGGCCTGGAGGCTCATCGAGGCGAGCACGTAGCCGCCCAGCGGCACGTCGGCCGCCGCGCGGGCCAGCCGCAGCGCCTGGATGTAGTAGCGCTGCGCCGCCTCCTGTTGGCCCGTGTCGAAGGCCATCCACCCGGCCAGCCGGGTGAGTTCGGCGGTCGCGCCGAACAGCGCGCGCCCCACCTCGTCGCTGTACGCCCCCAGTAGCAGCGGCGCCGCGTCGACGCGCAGGCACTCCGGCACCATGGACGAACGCCAGTCCCCGCCGCCGTACTTGGAGTCCCAGCGGCGCGCGTCCTCCGCCGCCTCCCGCAACTTGGCCACGTCGCTGTGGCCGACACGTTGCGGTAAACCGCAGTCGGGTACCGCGCCGGCGTCGCGCTCCCGGGCCGCCTGCTGCGGTTCGCGCGCCACCGAACTGTCGGCGGGCGTGATCAGCCAGCGCGAGGCAGGCGTGGAGTACGCGCTGACGGAAAACGAACCCGCGAGACTCTGCCAGATCCCACCGCCCCCACGGCGACCGGCGGAATCCAGCCGGTACAGCTCCGTCGCCGACCGGACCGCCTGGCCGACATCGCGCGGGAACGCGAGGCCCACCTCCGGCGCCGGATCCGACTCGGCGAGCCCGATCTCGTGCAGCGGTACCGGCCGGCCCAGCTTGCCCGCTATCGCGGCGGCGATCAGGTGGGGCGCGGCGCCCTGTGGCACCATGCCCTTGCTGACCCACCGGGCGACCGACGTCTTGTCGTACCGAAGCGTCAATCCCCGCTGCGCACCAAGGTCGTTGACCCTCCGCGCCAGACCGGCGTTGCTGATCCCCGCGAGAGCGAGGACCGTGCCCAGCTTCTCGTTCGGTCCGCGTGGCTCCCTGGACATGCGCACCCCTCGGCAACAACGATGCCCGCCCCGGCATAGGCGCGGGGCATTCGTAAACCCAGCGTAGTTCCCCACATCCCGACCGTTAAGGGGCGTTGTCCCGGATGGCGGGATTCTGGTCCGCATGCGCGTGCACGGAGGGGCACGTGCTCCGGCGGAGTGTGGCCGTGCGCCTGCTGTGCGCCTTGTATACGCCATCGCCGGGGCGGTTCCATGGTTCTGCGTGGGTTGGCCCGCTGTACTGGATCCAGTGGGCTGGGGGAAGCCGTCGCCCCATTCCCCGCGGGCGGCGGACCGGCCCGGGGGGTGCGGCTCGTGCCTCCCGGGCTGCGCGGACGCCGCGGCGCGCCCCGGTGGCGGGTGCCGCGACGGGCCCGTACGAGGCTGAACGCCCCTTCCGCCCGGCGGCGTTCACCGTACGGAGGGTCACCGCGAGAACGGGTCCCAGGGGTGTTCGCGAGCGGGAACGCGCGGTGGGAGCGCGCCGCCCGTACCGCGCGCGGGGCGCGCGGGAAACGGCCGAAACCCGCCGTACGCCAAGGGGCCCACATGGCCGGACAGCGGCCCGGAACGGCCAAGTCCGCTGCGGCCGTGGCAGCATGGGGTGCGCATGCGCCACGGTGTGACGTCGTCGGACGCCATTCAGCCCCGCTTTCCCGTCAGTTGGGCCGCCCGTCGGCCGGCCCGAGTGGCCCGAACGATGTCGCGCCACCCGTCCCGCTGTGCATGATGACTGCTACCCGATGGTTGTCCACAGCCTGTGGAGGCGGCGATGCGCTGGTTGGTGGGGTGGAGCCGCGCCGGCTCCCGGCCCGGCGTCCCCGCCGCGCCCGCGGTCCAGCCCGTGGGCGCCCGGCTCCTGTGGGAGGACCCCGATCCGCTGTGGGCCGTCGGCGACTGGCGGCCCGACGAGGTACGCGTCGTCCACGCCGGACCGCACCCCGACGGATCCCGTTCCCACGGCCCGCGCCCCGCCACCGCGCCGCCCGTCGCCCGCCTCGCCGTCCTCGGCCGCTGCGGAGCCGACGACCACCAGCTGCGCACCGGCCTCCTGGCCACCCGCGGCGGCGCCCTCCGCCCGCTCACCGCCTGGCCCGGCAGCTACACCGCCGTCGCCCAGATCGGCCGCCGCGTCACCGTCACCGGAGACCTGGCCGGCGCCCGGCCCGTCTTCCACGCCGCGTGGGCCGGCGGCACCGCCTACGCCACCGCCGCCCTGCCCCTCGCCGACCTCGTCGAGGCCGAGCTCGACATCGGCCACCTCGCCGCCCTCCTCGCCTGCCCCGACTCCCCGGAGGCGCTGGGCGACAGCACTCCCTACACCGGCGTACGGCGCGTCCCGCCCGGGCACGCGCTGGTGGTGCGCGACGGCGCACGCGACGTCACGAGCTACGAACCGGCGGCCTCCCTCGTCGTCGCCGCCCCCGAACCCGACGCCGACCAGGCCGTCGAAGGAGTCCGCGACGCCCTGGTGGAAGCGGTACGCGCCCGCTTCGCCGCCCCCCGCCACGCCCCGAACGGCTTCCCCCGCACCCCCGCGCCCGACCCCGGACCCGTCCCCGGCATGGGCCCCGCCTTCCGCCGCGCCGCCCGCGGCGGGGTCGCCCCCGGCATCGGCGCCGACCTCTCCGGAGGAAGCGCCTCCGCCACGCTGGCCCTGCTCGCCGCGGGCCTCCCCGGCGCACCCGGCACCCCGCTCGGCCACGGGACCAGCGCGGGTGAACGGCTCCTCGTCGTCACCTTCAACGACCTGGTGGCCGACCGCGGCGGAGCACGCGAGGCCGAACTCGAACGCGCCCGCGCGCTCGCCGCCGACCCGCGCCTGCACCACGTCGTCGTCGCCGCGGCCGAGGACGCCCTGCCCTACGCCGACCTGCTCGACGGCCCGCTCACCGACGAACCGTCCCCCGCCCTCGTCACCGCGGCCCGCCACCGCCACCGGCTCGCGGCCGGCAGCGCCGACCACTTCACCGGGCACGGCGCCCGCCAGGTCCTCGACGCCCACCCGGCGCGCCTCGCCGACCTCCTGCTGGGCCGACGCCGCCGCCACCTCCTCCGCCCGGTCTCCGCCCTGGCCCGCGCGGACGGGCCGGGCCCGACGGCGATCGCCGGGTTCTCGGCGTCCGTCCCCTTCACCGTCTACCGCGCGGCACGCCGGCTGGCCCGCACCTCCTACCGGGAGGGACTGGAGGGCGCCGCGGCCCGCTTCCTGGCCCCGGACTTCGCCACGGCCGAACACCTCACCGGCGCGGCCGGGGCCGTGGACGCCTCCCTCGCCGCGCTCACCTGGTGCCGGCCCGGGCCCGCCGCCCGCTGGCTCACCGGAGCGGCGCTCGCGGAGGTGTCGGTCCGGCTCCAAGCCGCCGCCGTCCGGCCGACCGGCGCGGCACAGCGCCCCGGGGAGCGCCGGGCCGCCGCCGCCCTCGCCCGGCACGCGGCGGACCTCCGCGTCCTCGAACAGGCCGCGGAGATCCGCGGCCAGCGCCTGCACGCCCCCTTCCTCGACAACCAGGTCGTACGGGCCTGCCGCGCGCTGCCCCAAGCGCTCCGCGTACAACCCGGGGCGCGCGCCAGCGTCCTGCGCTCCGTCCTCGCGGGAGCGGGCATCCGCGAACTGCCGCCCGGCTGGGGCGCTCCCACCCACGCCGCCCACGCGGCGGCGGCCCGAGCGGGCCTGCGCGCCTACGCGGCCCTCCTCCTCCGCCTCTTCGACGCGCCCCTCCTCGCGGACGCGGGCCTGGTCGAGGCCGGCGTCGTCCGCGACGCGCTCCAGTCGGCGGCCGAGGGCGCGTCCCTGCCCCTGGACGGCCTCGCCGAACTGGTCGCCACGGAAATCTGGCTCCGCCGCCTGCTGGCCCGCCGCGGCACCTGCTGGACGGGCCCGACGGCGCCGCGGATGCGGGCGGTGGCGGGGGGAGTGGTGCCGCGGCCGAGCCTTTGACGCGGTCGGGGCGGCAGAGTGCCCTGCTCGTCGGGGCGTGGGTGTGATGTCGCGGCCGTGCCTTTGACGCGGCAGGGGCCGCAAGCAGCGCTCACCGGCCCGCGTGGGTGAGGGGGCATCCTGCCCGTGTCGCCCGCGTTCCGCGCTAGGAGCAGGTGATGCTCGCCGCCGCCCAGTCCGCGAGCGCCACGTCGTCGAACGGTACGAGCGCCGTCCGCCGCGCCGCCGACGCCATGCTCGCACCACCCGGGCGCCCGCTCCGCCACCGCCCCCACCACCGGTCCGGCGCGTCTCCGACGGCCTCGGCCGCGCCCTCCTCCGGAGCCGGCGCCGCGTCCTCGGCCGGCGCCACCGTCCGTACCACCAGGCGCAGCGTCCGCCGGCCGGTCAGCTCCGCGTGGACGGGCACGGCCGGACCGTCCCGGCGGACGACGCCCGACCGCCACACGGGCTCCCCGTCCGCGAGCACCGAGAACCGCAGCGACGGGCGCCCGAGCGACAGGTCGTCGACGCCCACGACCGCGTCGAAGGCGGTACAGGAGCGGTTCAGGTCGATGGCGACCGACGACGCCGACCCGACGCTCACACCGTGGCGGTAGACGACGCCCCCGATCCGCAGCCCGTCCCGCTGCCACACCGGACCGCCCTCGTCGATCCGCACGCGCGGCTCGTGCCCGTTGCCGAACACGTCGAAGTCCAGGTCGTCGAGCCGGTAGACGGCACGGGCGGGCAGGGGTGGCGGGGGAGTGGACGAGGGCTTCGGCGGCGAGGGCGCCCGGGACGGGGACGCGGACGGCGGCGCGGGCCGAGGCGAGGGAGCGGGCGTCGTCCGGTGGGCCGAGGAAGGCGAGGGGCCGGCCGTGGGCTTCGCCGACGTCCGCGCCGGGGCCGCGGCCTGCCGCGCCTTCACCGCGGGGGGCGTGGAGTGGGCCGGACGGGACGGCGGTGGCGTGGAGGACGGTACGACGGGTGCCGGGGCCGACCGCAGTGCCCGCGGTTTCGCGGGCGGCGGCCCGCCCGAACCCCCCGTAAGGACGCAGGCGAGAGCCACCCCCGCGGCGACGACGGCCGCCCCCACACCGAGCGCGACCTTCGCGGGCGCACCGAGACCCTCGCCGACCGCGGCGCTCCCACCGGCCCCCGCAGCCCCGGCCGCCCCGGAAGCCGCACCACCGCTCACCGCCGCACCGGTGCCCGCGGCGGCCCCCGCCCCGGCCGCCAGCCCGGCCACGGCCTTGACCGAGGCGCCGGCCGTGAACCACCCGACGAGCGCCACCGGCAGCACCGCCCGCAGCCGGGCGTTGACGTCCGCCAGCTCCAGCGCGGCGGTACGGCACCGGGCGCACTCCGCCAGGTGCTTGCGCAGCCCTCGCTCGGCCCGTGTCCGCAGCCCGCCGCGCGCGAAGGCCCCGAGCCGGTCGGCGTACTGCGCGCAACTCCCCGCGGACGTCAACGACGCGCTGACGTGCGCCTGGAGATACGCCTGACGCAGCCCCTCGCGGGCCCGGTGCGCGAGTACGGCGGTGGCGTTGGGGCTCAGCCCCAGCAGCGGCGCCACCTGGCTGGGCGACTCCTCCTCGACGGTGGTGTGCCAGAGCACCGTCTGCCACCGCTCGGGCAGGCTGCGGAACGCCTGCACGGCGAGGGACGTCTCGGCCTGCTGCATCGCGCGCACGTCCGCGCCCGGGTCGACGGGCGTGTCCTCCGGGTCCACCGAGGCCCCGGCCGCGGATACGGCGAACACCGCGAAGTCCTCGACGAGCCGCTCCCGCCGAGCGGTCCGCGCCCAGGCGGCGGCGACCCGCCGCACGGTGGTGAGCAGGTAGGCGCGCACGGCCGTGTCGGGGCCCGCGCCCCGGCGTACCGCCTGCAGCGTCGCGGCGAACACCTCGTTGGTGAGGTCCTCGGCGGTGTGGACGTCGCGGCAGCACGTCCGGGCGTAGCCGCGGACCGCGGCGGCGTGCCGCCGGTAGAGCAGGGCGTACGCCTCCCCGCTGACGTCCTCGCCGTCCCGCAGCCGGGCCACCAACTCCGTGTCCGAGAACCCCGATCCGCTCTCGGTATCCGCCTCCTCGCCGCCACCGTCGACGTCCTCGGTCCCGCTGAGGCGTTCCGCGCCCGCACCGATGCCGTCCCCTGACCCGGCGTCACCTGCCCCCGGCCCGGCCTCACCGGCCCCGGACCCGAGGCCGGTACGGGAGTCATCGGCGGGCGCTCGCCCGGCATCCGACGAACGGGACGCATCGGATGTGTCAGGTCCCCCGTCCGCATCAGGCGCACCACCGGCGTCGACCGGACCGGCAGGTCCGGGCAGCGCCGCCGGTGCCGACGGCCGCGGGAGCGGCCTGCCGGCGGTGGGGTGCGCGATGGCCGCGTCGAACGCGCCGCCCCACGCGCTGCCGCGCTGCTGGGGAACGCTCGCCCGGGCCCCTCCGCGCCGTCCTCGGCCGCGGCCGTGCGGACCGCCCTGCCCGGGAACCCCGGACGGCGTCCGGTGCGACGCCGAGGCGCCCGACTCCTCGTTCCCGTACGGCTCTTCCCGCCCGTCACGACCCATAGCGGAAGCTCCCGTGCACGCCGGACACCGAACAAAACAGGGGTCAGCGTGACACAGACGCACACGGCGATGGCAGACGCGCGAACGGCAACCACTCGTCCGAGGAACGTTCGCACACCGGAGCGTCGAAAAACCCTCGCTCCGAACCGGTTCCCACCGCTCTCGGGATCACCCGAACGGGAACAACCTTCCGAAGGGGCACCCTCCTTTCGGGTGCGGCTCACGGGCACCGCTCCCGATGTCACCTCGGGCTTCACTTCCGTGCCTTTTCGGGAAGCACGCGGACGCGATTCCACCGATCCACCGTCGGACGGCCATCACCAGAGGCCGACGGCGAGACGCCTGCCACCGGAAGGCCGACGGCGGGACGGCCGCCACCGAAAGGCCGACGGCGGGACGACCGCCGTCAGCCGGCCACCGAGCGCCCCGCCATCAGGCCATCAAGCCGTCACGCATCAGGCCGTCAGCGGTCAAGCCGTCAGCGGTCAAGCCGCCGGCCGCGACCGCAGCCCCTCCAGCAGGATGTCCAGCAGCCGCGAGGACGCCGCCGCCTGCTGCGCCGCGTCCGGCAGCGAAGGCGCCGCCGTGGCGATGACCAGCAGCACGTCCGCGACCGTCACGTCCGGCCGCAGCTCGCCCGCCGCCCGCGCCCGGTCCACCAGCCGCCCGACGACCTCCAGCAGCGCCGCCGCGCCCGAACCGTCCCGCTGCCCCTCGGGCACCGACGCCGGCCGCTGCTCGACGAGGCGCAGCTCGTGGAGCTGGCCCCCGGCCGCCCCCGGCTGCCGCTGCTGCGGCACCCGGGCCTGCGGCGCCGCCACCGGCGCCACCGGCTCCGGGGCGGACTCGCCCTCGACGCCGACCCGCAGCACCTGCGGCGGCAGCAGCCGCCCGGCGCCCGAGGCCACCGAGGTGCGCAGGAACCGGGAGAGCGCCGACCACGGCTCCTCCTCCTGGCCCAGCGCCGTCCGCGCCTGCTCGGTCAGCCGTGCCGTCTCTTCCTCGGCTATCCGCCTGACCAGGACGTCCTTGCTCGGGAACCGCCGGTAGACCGTTCCCACGCCGACCCGGGCCCGGCGCGCCACGTCCTCCATCGGCGCTCCGTACCCCAGCTCGCCGAAGACCTCGCGAGCCGCCCGCAGCACATGTTCGAGATTGCGCTGCGCGTCCACGCGCAGCGGCGTACTACGGCCGCCGTTCCCGTCGGAGGGCGCGACAGCGGTAGACCAATGAGAGCCCTGAATGTGCATACGTTCCCCCGGTTATGACGTCTCCCCCCGGAGACTCCCCGCCCTGACTGCCGGAGCAGACCGCTGCCTGAAACCCCGACGAAGTACGAACATAGTTGAGCCCAGGTCAAGAAAGAAGAGGGTAGTTCCGCACAGCCTGCCCCCAATAGGAGTACGCGCCGGTCCGCGGTTGATTCCGCACCACCTCACCACCCCGGCGGATCCGCGCTGACCTGCATACCTTGTCCGAGGCGGGGCAAGCGGAGGCTCCGCCTTCCGGCTACGCCTCCGGTCATACGTTTCGCCCGGCCCTGTGGACAAACACCGGTACCCGGTGCGTCATGGAAGGGAGCCGTGCGACCGCGAGGATGCGAAGGGACAGCCTTGGCCAAAGAACCGGCGGTGAAGGAAGCGACGAAGGAAGCGACGCGCATTCTGGTCGTCGGGGGCGGCTACGTGGGCATGTACGCCGCACTGCACCTCCAGCGCAAGCTGCGGAAGGGCGAGGCCGAGGTCCTGGTCGTCAGCCCCGACCCGTACATGACCTACCAGCCCTTCCTCCCCGAGGCCGCGGCCGGCTCCATCTCGCCCCGGCACGTCGTCGTCCCGCTCCGCAGCGTCCTCAAGGGCTGCCGGCTCCTCGTCGGCGAGGTGTCCGCCCTCGACCACGCGGCGCGGACCGCCACCGTCCGGACGGCGGCCACCGAGGAGGCCGGCGCGGGCGCCCTCACCGTCCCCTACGACGAACTGGTCATCGCCCCGGGATCCGTCTCCCGCACCCTCCCGATCCCCGGCCTCGCCGAGCACGGCATCGGCTTCAAGACCGTGGAGGAGGCCATCGGCCTGCGGAACCACGTCCTGGAGCAACTGGACATCGCCTCCTCCACCCGCGACCCGGAGGTCCGCGACGCCGCCCTCACCTTCGTCTTCGTCGGCGGCGGCTACGCCGGTGTGGAGGCCCTGGCCGAACTCGAGGACATGGCCCGCTACGCCGTCCGCTACTACCACAACATCGACCAGGACGATCTGCGCTTCATCCTCGTCGAGGCCACCGGCCGCATCCTCCCCGAGGTGGGCGAGGAGATGGGCCGCTACGCCGTCCGCGAGCTACGCGGCCGGAACATCGACGTCCGCCTCGACACCCGCCTCGACTCCTGCGAGAACCGCGTCGTGGTGCTCAGCGACGGCTCCCGCCACCCCGCCCGGACACTCGTGTGGACCGCGGGCGTCAAACCACACCCCCTCCTCGCCGCCACCGACCTGCCGCTGAACGCCCGCGGCCGGCTGAAGTGCCGTCCTGACCTGCGCGTCGAAGGGGTGGACCACGCCTGGGCGGCCGGTGACGCCGCCGCCGTCCCCGACCTGACGGCGCACGAACCGGGCGTCGAATGCGCCCCCAACGCGCAACACGCCGTCCGCCAGGCGAAGGTCCTCGCCGGCAACGTCCTGTGCTCCCTCCGCGGCCACTCCCTCACGGACTACCGGCACAAGTACGTCGGCTCGGTGGCCTCCCTGGGCCTGCACAAGGGCGTCGCCTACCTGTACGGGCAGAAGCTCAAGGGCTACCCCGCCTGGTTCCTGCACCGCGCCTACCACCTCAGCCGCGTCCCCACCTTCAACCGCAAGGCCCGCGTCCTCGCCGAATGGACCCTCGCCGGCCTCTTCAAACGGGAGATCGTCTCGCTGGGCTCGCTGGAGAACCCCCGGGCCGAATTCGAACTCGCCGCGGGCACCGGCCGCCATCCGGAGGCCGGGTGACGCACGCGCCACGCCGGTACCGGAGCGGGGAACTCCCGCCGCCGGCTCCGACGTCTCACGGATGTCAGTCCGGTCGGCCACACTGGACGTGTGACCATGGGTGGGTTCGCACTTCCGAAGAGTAACGATCGCGAGGATTCGAAGGAATCAGACGTTTGCCGCATTCCCCCGGGGGCCGGCCCCCGCACCGACCACCGCGCCCCCGCGCCGGGCGCGCGGCTCGGCCGCCACGCGTCGCCGAGCTGACCCGGACCGACTCCGCGAGGTAATCCTCAGTGAACTTCACCCGCTGGAGCGCCCGGCTCCCCGGCACACAGCGCCGGGCCGCGACGCGCGCCGACCGCAGCACCCCGGCCGCCCCCACCGCGGCGACGCCCGCCACGGGATCCGTCCCCGCCGCACGCGCCGGCTCCGGCCCGCTCCCCACGCCCGACGGCCCCGTCGCCACCCTCGACGGGCTGTCGGTCCACGACGTCCTCGGCCAGGTCCCGGCCCTCGTCGCCGTCGTCTACGGCCCCGACCACCGCATCGCCTACGTCAACGACGCCTACGCCGCCCTCTTCGGCCCCCGCACCCCCGGCGCCCCCGCCCGCGAGGCCCTCACCGAGCTGGAAGAACTCGGCCTCCTCGCCCTCATGGACCAGGTACTGCGCAGCGGCAAACCCCGCACCGTCAAATCCCGCCGCGTCACCACCCCCGACACCACCGCGGACCCGGGCGGCACCACCCCCCGCCCCCGGCACGGCTACTACACCTTCACCTGCAGCCCCCTGCGCGTCGGCGTCCCCGGCGACGGCCCGCCGCAACCCGGCGTCCTGATCTTCGCCGCCGACGTCACCGACCAGGTCGAGGCCGCCGAACGGCTGCGCACCAGCGAACGCCGCCAGCGCGAGGCCGCCGTCACCCTCCAGCGCAGCCTGCTCCCCCAGGAGCTCGAACAGCCCGATGACCTGCGCGTCGCCGCCACCTACCAGCCGGGCGGCCAGGACACCGCCGTCGGCGGCGACTGGTACGACGTCATCACCCTCGGCGCCGGCCGCACCGCCCTGGTCATCGGCGACGTCATGGGCCGCGGAGTGCGCGCCGCGGCCGTCATGGGCCAGCTCCGCACCGCCGTCCGCGCCTACGCCCGCCTCGACCTGCCGCCCCACGAGGTCCTCCAGCTCCTCGACGGCCTGGCCGCCGAGATCGACGCCACCCAGATCGCCACCTGCGTCTACGCCGTCCACGACCCCAACGAGGGCCGCCTGGTCTACGCGTCCGCCGGCCACCTGCCCATCCTCGTCCGCGACCCCGAGGGCACCGTCCACCGCGCCGCCGAACCCACCGGCCCGCCCCTCGGCACGGGCGGCTGGCTGCACACCTCGGGCAGCGTCCCGCTCGGCCCCGGCTGCAGCGCCGTCCTCTACACCGACGGCCTGGTCGAACGCCGCGACGAGGACATCGACGACGGCGTCGCCGCCCTCGAACGCGCCTTCGCCGGCGCCACCGGCACCCCCCAGGTCATGTGCGACCGCCTCATCCGCTCCCTCGGCATCACCGAGGAGCACGACGACGACGTCGCCGTCCTCGTCCTCCAGCACCCCGCCCGCACCGGCCACGACGCCGAGCTGTTCCACAACGCGGCGCTCGAACTGCTCGGCGGCGTCGAGGCCGCCCCCCGCGCCCGCGCCTTCGCCTCCGGCGTCCTCGCCAGCTGGCGCTTCCCACCGGAACTGCGCGACCTCGGCGTCCTCGCCGCCAGCGAACTCGTCGCCAACTCCCTCCAGCACGGCACGCCCCCGATGAAGCTGCGCCTGCGCCGCACCGACCGCCGCCTGATCATCGAGGTCACCGACGGCGACGACCACCTCCCGCGCCGCCGCCGCGCCGAACCCGCCGACGAGGCCGGCCGCGGCATCTCGATCATCGCCACCATCGCCTCGTCCTGGGGCTCACGCCGCACGCCGGGCGGCGGCAAGGCGGTCTGGTGCGAATTCGCCCTGCCCACGAAACACGCGCACGTGTGACCGCGGCGGCCCGGCACCGGGCCGGCGCACACGAGCCGGCCGGAGCCGGCCGGGACGAGGACGCCGGGGAAACGCCGCCCCGACCGCGCGGACGGAACGACGACAGAACAACGACGGGACAACGACGACGGCGGAGCGGTACGACCGGAGCCCACCGCTCCGCCGCACCACTCCGCCGTCCGTGCCGTGCCGACCGTCAGGCGCCGACCGTGGCCCGCTCCTCCTGCGGAACGACCCGCGCGGCCACCGTGCGCTGCTCCTGGGCCCGCAGCGGGTTCTCCTGCGCGGGCGTGAGCCGGCGCCCCAGCCGCAAGGCCAGCGCGGAGATGCCCAGCGAGCAGGCGACCAGCAGCACGATGTACGGCGCGTAGAGACCCGAACCGGCCATCAGCCCGCCGGCCGCCGGCCCCGCGGCCAGCGCCAGCTGCTTCACCAGGGCGAAGGCCGAGTTGTACTGCCCCACGAGCCCAGGCGCGGCCAGATCCGCGACCAGCGGCGCCATCGTCGGCGCCAGCATCGACTCACCGATACCGAAGAGGGCGTACGTCGAGATCAGCAGCGTGGTCGCGACCGCGTGCGCCCCCGGAACGAGACCCGAGACCCCGGCCGCCACCCAGGCCACCGTCCATATGAGGCCGACCAGGGCGATGACCCGGCTCCGCCGTCGCCGCTCGACCAGCCGCAGCACCACGAACTGCGTCAGCACGATCGCCATCGTGTTCGCCGCGAGGGCCATGCCGAGCGTCGCGGGCGAGATCCGCGTGACCTCCACGGCGAACGCGGAGAGACCCGACTCGAACTGCCCGTAGCAGGCGAAGAACATCACGAAGCCCAGCACACACAGCTGCACCATGGCCCGGTCGGCGAGCAGCGCCCGCCATCCGTTCCGCGCGGAGCCGTCCGTCGGGACGGCGTCCTCGACCCGCGGCGCCTTCGGCAGCCGCACGGTCGCGACGGTGGCGCCCAGCACCAGGAACATCACGGCCTCGATCGCGAACAGCCGGACGAAGCTCGACGGGTCGGAGGTGTCCACCAGCTGGCCGCCCAGCAGGCCGCCGACACCCAGACCGAGGTTGTTGAGGAAGAACTGCGTGGCGAACGCCCGCGACCGGGTGGTCGTCGTGGAACACCAGACGATCATCGTGGCCAGCGAGGGCTGGACGACCGCGATACCGGCACCGAGCGCGGCGGCGGCCGCGACCACCAGGAACTCGCTGTCGGCCAGACCGAGACCCATGGAACCGACGGCGGCCGACACCGTACCCGCGACGGCGACGGGGAGGGGGCCCCGCCGGTCGATCACCCGCCCGACGAAGGGCAGCACGAACAACGCGGCCACGGCGAACGTCGCGAGCACGACACCGGCCGTACTCGCCCCGAGGTTCCGTACCTGCGACACATAGATGAACAGGAACGGAACCGTGAAGCCGTTGCCGAACGCACTCAGCGCGTTGCCCAGCTGGATCCGGCGCAGTGCCGCGCCCATCGCGGTGGTCACACTCACCTTCCTTTTCCTTGATCACGAAAACGGTCCGGACCGTGCCGCGTACGGGCAACAGTCCAGACCTGAAGACTTCAGAGCTAAACTTCGAAGCTAAAGAGTACACATCAAAGGGCTTTAGCGGCAAGGTGTCGTGTCATACTGCGGCCCATGGCTGACACCCCCGGCTCCGCCGAGCCGAGCCTCGAAGAGCAGATCGCCGCTTACCAGCGCGAGTTCCAGGACCTCGATCCCCAGGTGGAGAAGGTCGTCTCGGCTCTCAGCCGACTCAACCGGCGCATGAACGTCGCCTACGGCCGGCAAACCGCGGAGCTGGGGATCAGCAACGCGGAGTGGGAGGTCCTCAAGGCGCTCGTCCTCGCCGGTCACCCGTACCGCCTGGGCCCGGGCGACCTGGCGAAGCGGCTCGGCCTGACCCCGGCCGCGATGACCCACCGCATCGACCGCATGGTCGCGGAGGGCCTCGTCACCCGGGAGCGCGACGGCGCCAACCGCGTGCGCGTCATCGTCGGCATCACGGAGGACGGCCGGGAGAAGTGGCTGGAGGCGATGCGGCTCGCCTCCGTCTTCGAGGAGGAGCTCCTCCAGGATCTCTCCGGCGAGGACCGCAGCAAGCTCGGCGAACTTCTGATCCGGCTCCTCCGCCGGGTGGAAACGGCCCAGCCGGACGCCGGCGGACGCCTCAGGGACCTCGACTGACCCGCCTGTAAGGCAGAGGCGCAGCCCAGTTGACACGGGGTCGGCGGATCCGTAATGTACTCCGAGCTGCCGCGAAGCCGTACGGTTCTCAGCGGCGGCGCTTCACGCCACTCGGCGGGATCCACTACTGCACGGCCCCTGAACGGGATGGATTTCGGCATGCCGGAATTCGTTTCGATTCAGGCCCGGGGCTCCGATTAGGAGCCACGGGGGAAATCCGGTAAAGTAGTGATCACGCCGCAAGGCGAGAAACAAACCCCGCCAACAGGGGATCGGATTTCGAATCCGGGCCGGAAACGGAACGGAAAAGGATCTGGTAAGGTTGGAAACACCGAAGGGAAGCGCCCGGAGGAAAGCCTGAGAGAGTCTCTCGGGTGAGTACAAAGGAAGCGTCCGTTCCTTGAGAACTCAACAGCGTGCCAAAAGTCAACGCCAGACTATAAAACAACCCCGTCCACGGATCCTTGTGGTCCTGGATGAGGTTCCTTTGAAAAACACAGCGAGGACGCTGTGAACGACCGGGCCTATTCCGCCTGGTCGTTCCGCTCTCGTGGTGTCGCCCCGATTACGGGGAAACATTCACGGAGAGTTTGATCCTGGCTCAGGACGAACGCTGGCGGCGTGCTTAACACATGCAAGTCGAACGATGAACCTCCTTCGGGAGGGGATTAGTGGCGAACGGGTGAGTAACACGTGGGCAATCTGCCCTGCACTCTGGGACAAGCCCTGGAAACGGGGTCTAATACCGGATATGACTGCTGAGCGCATGCTCGGTGGTGGAAAGCTCCGGCGGTGCAGGATGAGCCCGCGGCCTATCAGCTTGTTGGTGGGGTGATGGCCTACCAAGGCGACGACGGGTAGCCGGCCTGAGAGGGCGACCGGCCACACTGGGACTGAGACACGGCCCAGACTCCTACGGGAGGCAGCAGTGGGGAATATTGCACAATGGGCGAAAGCCTGATGCAGCGACGCCGCGTGAGGGATGACGGCCTTCGGGTTGTAAACCTCTTTCAGCAGGGAAGAAGCGAAAGTGACGGTACCTGCAGAAGAAGCGCCGGCTAACTACGTGCCAGCAGCCGCGGTAATACGTAGGGCGCAAGCGTTGTCCGGAATTATTGGGCGTAAAGAGCTCGTAGGCGGCTTGTCGCGTCGGATGTGAAAGCCCGGGGCTTAACCCCGGGTCTGCATTCGATACGGGCAGGCTAGAGTTCGGTAGGGGAGATCGGAATTCCTGGTGTAGCGGTGAAATGCGCAGATATCAGGAGGAACACCGGTGGCGAAGGCGGATCTCTGGGCCGATACTGACGCTGAGGAGCGAAAGCGTGGGGAGCGAACAGGATTAGATACCCTGGTAGTCCACGCCGTAAACGTTGGGAACTAGGTGTGGGCGACATTCCACGTCGTCCGTGCCGCAGCTAACGCATTAAGTTCCCCGCCTGGGGAGTACGGCCGCAAGGCTAAAACTCAAAGGAATTGACGGGGGCCCGCACAAGCAGCGGAGCATGTGGCTTAATTCGACGCAACGCGAAGAACCTTACCAAGGCTTGACATACACCGGAAACATCCAGAGATGGGTGCCCCCTTGTGGTCGGTGTACAGGTGGTGCATGGCTGTCGTCAGCTCGTGTCGTGAGATGTTGGGTTAAGTCCCGCAACGAGCGCAACCCTTGTTCTGTGTTGCCAGCATGCCTTTCGGGGTGATGGGGACTCACAGGAGACTGCCGGGGTCAACTCGGAGGAAGGTGGGGACGACGTCAAGTCATCATGCCCCTTATGTCTTGGGCTGCACACGTGCTACAATGGCCGGTACAATGAGCTGCGATACCGCGAGGTGGAGCGAATCTCAAAAAGCCGGTCTCAGTTCGGATTGGGGTCTGCAACTCGACCCCATGAAGTTGGAGTTGCTAGTAATCGCAGATCAGCATTGCTGCGGTGAATACGTTCCCGGGCCTTGTACACACCGCCCGTCACGTCACGAAAGTCGGTAACACCCGAAGCCGGTGGCCCAACCCTTGTGGAGGGAGCCGTCGAAGGTGGGACTGGCGATTGGGACGAAGTCGTAACAAGGTAGCCGTACCGGAAGGTGCGGCTGGATCACCTCCTTTCTAAGGAGCACATAGCCGACTACGAGCGAATGTCTCGTACGGTTGCTCATGGGTGGAACGTTGACTATTCGGCACAGTTTCAAAGGACTTGTTAGTACTGCTTCGGCGTGGAACACAGGGTCTTGCGAGGCTGGGTCGGGCACGCTGTTGGGTGTCTGAGGGTGCGAGCGTGAGCTTGTTGCCTTCTGCCGGCCCCGGTAAAGGTCCGCCTGTTGGTGGGTTGTGACGGGTGGCTGGTCGTTGTTTGAGAACTGCACAGTGGACGCGAGCATCTGTGGCCAAGTTTTTAAGGGCGCACGGTGGATGCCTTGGCACCAGGAACCGATGAAGGACGTGGGAGGCCGCGATAGGCCCCGGGGAGCTGTCAACCGAGCTGTGATCCGGGGGTGTCCGAATGGGGAAACCCGGCAGTCGTCATGGGCTGTCACCCGCTGCTGAACACATAGGCAGTGTGGAGGGAACGCGGGGAAGTGAAACATCTCAGTACCCGCAGGAAGAGAAAACAACCGTGATTCCGGGAGTAGTGGCGAGCGAAACCGGATGAGGCCAAACCGTTTGCGTGTGATACCCGGCAGGGGTTGCGCATGCGGGGTTGTGGGATCTCTCTTCTGTCGTCTGCCGGCGACGGGACGAGTCAGAAACCGTAGTGATAGGCGAAGGACATGCGAAAGGTCCGGCGTAGAGGGTAAGACCCCCGTAGCTGAAATCATTGCGGCTCGTTTGAGAGACACCCAAGTAGCACGGGGCCCGAGAAATCCCGTGTGAATCTGGCGGGACCACCCGCTAAGCCTAAATATTCCCTGGTGACCGATAGCGGATAGTACCGTGAGGGAATGGTGAAAAGTACCGCGGGAGCGGAGTGAAATAGTACCTGAAACCGTGTGCCTACAAGCCGTGGGAGCGTCGCACAGGGAGCTTGCTTCTTGTGTCGTGACTGCGTGCCTTTTGAAGAATGAGCCTGCGAGTTTGCGGTGTGTTGCGAGGTTAACCCGTGTGGGGAAGCCGTAGCGAAAGCGAGTCCGAATAGGGCGATTGAGTAGCGCGCCCAAGACCCGAAGCGGAGTGATCTAGCCATGGGCAGGTTGAAGCGGAGGTAAGACTTCGTGGAGGACCGAACCCACCAGGGTTGAAAACCTGGGGGATGACCTGTGGTTAGGGGTGAAAGGCCAATCAAACTCCGTGATAGCTGGTTCTCCCCGAAATGCATTTAGGTGCAGCGTCGTGTGTTTCTTGCCGGAGGTAGAGCACTGGATAGGCGATGGGCCCTACCGGGTTACTGACCTTAGCCAAACTCCGAATGCCGGTAAGTGAGAGCGCGGCAGTGAGACTGTGGGGGATAAGCTCCATGGTCGAGAGGGAAACAGCCCAGAGCATCGACTAAGGCCCCTAAGCGTACGCTAAGTGGGAAAGGATGTGGAGTCGCAGAGACAACCAGGAGGTTGGCTTAGAAGCAGCCACCCTTGAAAGAGTGCGTAATAGCTCACTGGTCAAGTGATTCCGCGCCGACAATGTAGCGGGGCTCAAGCGTACCGCCGAAGTCGTGTCATTGCAGTACATACCTCTAACGGGGACTGTGATGGGTAGGGGAGCGTCGTGTGCCGGGTGAAGCAGCCGCGGAAGCGAGTTGTGGACGGTTCACGAGTGAGAATGCAGGCATGAGTAGCGATACACACGTGGGAAACGTGTGCGCCGATTGACTAAGGGTTCCTGGGTCAAGCTGATCTGCCCAGGGTAAGTCGGGACCTAAGGCGAGGCCGACAGGCGTAGTCGATGGACAACCGGTTGATATTCCGGTACCCGCTTTGAAACGCCCAATATCGAATCAGGCGATGCTAAGTCCGTGAAGCCGTTCCGGACCCTTCGGGGAATGGAAAGTGGTGGAGCCGACGATCCAGACTTGTAGTAGGTAAGCGATGGGGTGACGCAGGAAGGTAGTCCAGCCCGGGCGGTGGTTGTCCCGGGGTAAGGGTGTAGGCCGTGTGGTAGGCAAATCCGTCACACGTTAAGGCTGAGACCTGATGCCGAGCCGATTGTGGTGAAGTGGATGATCCTATGCTGTCGAGAAAAGCCTCTAGCGAGTTTCATGGCGGCCCGTACCCTAAACCGACTCAGGTGGTCAGGTAGAGAATACCGAGGCGTTCGGGTGAACTATGGTTAAGGAACTCGGCAAAATGCCCCCGTAACTTCGGGAGAAGGGGGGCCATGTCCGGTGATGGGATTTACTCCTTGAGCTGGGTGTGGCCGCAGAGACCAGCGAGAAGCGACTGTTTACTAAAAACACAGGTCCGTGCGAAGCCGTAAGGCGATGTATACGGACTGACGCCTGCCCGGTGCTGGAACGTTAAGGGGACCGGTTAGCTTGGATTCGTCCAGGCGAAGCTGAGAACTTAAGCGCCAGTAAACGGCGGTGGTAACTATAACCATCCTAAGGTAGCGAAATTCCTTGTCGGGTAAGTTCCGACCTGCACGAATGGCGTAACGACTTCTCGACTGTCTCAACCATAGGCCCGGTGAAATTGCACTACGAGTAAAGATGCTCGTTTCGCGCAGCAGGACGGAAAGACCCCGGGACCTTTACTATAGCTTGATATTGGTGTTCGGTTCGGCTTGTGTAGGATAGGTGGGAGACTGTGAAGCATGCACGCCAGTGTGTGTGGAGTCGTCGTTGAAATACCACTCTGGTCGTGCTGGATGTCTAACCTGGGTCCGTGATCCGGATCAGGGACAGTGTCTGGTGGGTAGTTTAACTGGGGCGGTTGCCTCCTAAAGGGTAACGGAGGCGCCCAAAGGTTCCCTCAGCCTGGTTGGCAATCAGGTGTTGAGTGTAAGTGCACAAGGGAGCTTGACTGTGAGACCGACGGGTCGAGCAGGGACGAAAGTCGGGACTAGTGATCCGGCGGTGGCTTGTGGAAGCGCCGTCGCTCAACGGATAAAAGGTACCCCGGGGATAACAGGCTGATCTTCCCCAAGAGTCCATATCGACGGGATGGTTTGGCACCTCGATGTCGGCTCGTCGCATCCTGGGGCTGGAGTCGGTCCCAAGGGTTGGGCTGTTCGCCCATTAAAGCGGTACGCGAGCTGGGTTTAGAACGTCGTGAGACAGTTCGGTCCCTATCCGCTGTGCGCGTAGGAGTCTTGAGAAGGGCTGTCCCTAGTACGAGAGGACCGGGACGGACGAACCTCTGGTGTGCCAGTTGTTCTGCCAAGGGCATGGCTGGTTGGCTACGTTCGGGAGGGATAACCGCTGAAAGCATCTAAGCGGGAAGCCTGCTTCGAGATGAGGACTCCCACCCACTTGATGGGGTAAGGCTCCCAGTAGACGACTGGGTTGATAGGCCAGGTGTGGAAGACCGGTAACGGTTGGAGCTGACTGGTACTAATAGGCCGAGGGCTTGTCCTCAGTTGCTCGCGTCCACTGTGTTGGTTCTGAAACCACGAACAACCAATATGCCGGTTGTTGATTGATATGTTTCATAGTGTTTCGGTGGTCATAGCGTTAGGGAAACGCCCGGTTACATTCCGAACCCGGAAGCTAAGCCTTTCAGCGCCGATGGTACTGCATGGGGGACCGTGTGGGAGAGTAGGACGCCGCCGAACTAAATTTGAAGAAGAGCCTCGGGCTCGGATTGTGAAAGCAATCCGGCCCGGGGCTCTTCTGCGTTTCCGGCGCCATTCCCGGCGCCCCATGCCGTCCGCGGCTCTACTTCCTGCCGATCAAAGGCATTTGGTCGTCATCAGCCCGCCCTTGTGCCCCGCGCTCGCGGTCGGCCCGGAACCGCGTCGCCTCCCAGCCGGCCTTGGCGCCGGCCAGGAGCAGTCCGATGACGGCGCCCTCGAAGGGGTCGGTCACCAGGATCGCGCCGGCGGTGGCGAGGAGGACCACGACCTCGCTCCGGTGCCCGCCCCACAACCGCCCCAACTCCCGTACCGGCAACAGCTGCCGCCCCAGGGCCACGAGCACACCGGCGAGTGCCGCGACCGGCACCGCTCCCAATGCCCAGGGCAGCAGGGCGGCGAACACGGCCAGCCACACGCCCTGCAGTACACGGGAAGCCCGAGTCCGCGCGCCCGCGCGGGCGTTGGCGGTACTGCGCACGACGACCGTGGTCAGCGGGAGGGCGCCGAGGATGCCGCACACCGTGTTGCCGGCGCCCTGCGCGATGAGCTCCTTGTCGTAATCGGTGCGCGGACCGTCGTGCATCCGGTCGACCGCCGTCGCCCCGAGCAGGCTGCCGGCCGAGGCGACGAGAGTGAAGGCCAGGATCGTGCCCAGAACGCCGACCTGCCCGAGCCGCACGAAGTCCGGGCCGTCCGGCGGCTGGACGGCGGTCATCAGATCGCCGATGCGCAGCCGGTCCACCGGCAGGCGCAGTGCCGAGGCCACGACCGTCGCCGCGAGAACCGCGACCAGGGGCGCCGGGACCAGGCGCACGCCGCGCGGCCAGCGCTGCCACAACGCCAGCAGTGCCATCGTGCCGACGCCCACCGCGCCGGCGGTCAGCGCCGTCGGGGACTCCAGGGTTCCGGTGACCAGGAGGACGAGGCCGCCGAGCCGTTCCAGGCCGCCGCCGGGGGCGTCCGCGTCGGCGAGTTCGTACAACTGGCCGGTGATCAGGACGAGTCCGGTTCCCGCCAGCATGCCCTGCACCACTGCGACGGGGACCTTCCGGAACCAGTGGCCGAGCCGCAGCAGACCCAGTACCACCTGGAACAGGCCGGTGGCGAGGACGAGTATGCCGAGGCCACCGAGCCCGTAGGTCCGCACGGCCTCGTACACGAGCGCGGCGAGGCCCGCGGCCGGTCCGCTCACCTGGATGCTGCTGCCGGGGAGCAGCCCGGTCAGCAGCCCGCCGACGATCCCGGTGACGAGGCCGAGCTCCACCGGCACTCCGGAGGCCATGGCCACACCGGCCGAGAGCGGCACGGTTATGAGGAAGACGACGAGGGACGCGTGGACGTCGGCTCGGAGGAGCCGCGGAAGCCGGAGGAGGGAGCCGGTGTCGAGGCGGGGGGTGAGGAAGCGGGCGGGGCCAAGTTCCTTGTGTTCCATGGGGATTGCCTCCAACGACCCCGGGCGCACGGCGGCGGCCGGGGATCGAGAACCTGCGGTGGACGACGAGTACGGGCGTACGGACCGGGAAGTCTCTGCGCGCGGAACGGGTCGGGCCGAAGGGTGAAGAGGGCGAAAAGGGTGAAGAGAGAGGGTGAGCAGGGAGAGAAGGGCGGGGACGAGCGGAGGGGCGGGAGCCGGCGGCGGTACGTCGTACGGGTCCGCGCGCGGTGCCCGTACGGACGCGTCCTCGCCTCCTTCGGCATCGCGCCGTGAACACCCGCCCACAGTGTGACCAAGCCCTGTGCCCCTGGACCGACCGGTGCGTTACCGCGTTGTAAACGCGGAATCGAGGAGGAGGAAGAACTCCGTCCGTTCACTCCGGCGGATGCCGCGACCCACGCGCCCCAGCACGCGCCGTGACTCCCTGCTCTGCGCCGTCGCTCGCCCTCGTCGCTCACCGTGGCGTGGAGCCGGGTGCGAGGATGACAACCGGCCCTCTTCGACCACGCCATCCCGTCGGACGACGTGGCGCAGGGCGGCAACAGCACGGCACAGCGAAAGCGGAAAAGGTGAGCACCGTGACCCAGACAGTCGCCGTCCTCGGGACCGGAAAGATCGGTGAAGCGCTGCTCAGCGGCATGATCCGGGCCGGTTGGGACCCCGCGCAGCTGCTCTGCACCGCCCGCCGCCCGGAGCGGGCCGCGGCGCTGCGCGAGCGCTACGGCGTCGAGACCGTCGGCAACACCGACGCCGCGAAGGCGGCCGACACGCTCATCCTGGCCGTCAAGCCGCAGGACATGGCGACGCTCCTGGACGAACTCGCCCCGCACGTGCCGGCCGACCGGCTCGTCATCAGCGCGGCGGCCGGCGTCCCCACCGCGTTCTTCGAGGAGCGGCTCCAGGCCGGGACGCCGGTGGTGCGCGTCATGCCCAACACCCCGGTCCTGGTGGACGAGGGCATGTCGGTCATCTCCGGGGGCACGCACGCCACCGAGGAACACCTGCTGCGTACCGAGGCGATCTTCAAGCCCGTCGGCAAGACGCTGCGCGTCCCCGAGACGCAGCAGGACGCCGCGACCGCGCTCTCGGGCTCCGGCCCCGCCTACTTCTACTTCCTCGTCGAGGCGATGACGGACGCCGGCATCCTCCTCGGCCTGCCCAGGGACAAGGCCCACGACCTGATCGTCCAGGCGGCCATCGGTGCCGCCGTGATGCTCCGCGACAGCGGCGAACACCCCGTCAAGCTGCGCGAGGCCGTGACCTCGCCGGCCGGCACGACGATCAACGCCATCCGCGAGCTGGAGAAGCACGGTGTCCGGCACGCGCTCATCGCCGCCCTGGAGGCGGCCCGCGACCGCAGCCGCGAGCTGGCCTCCGGAACGGGCTGACGAGGGAGGGCGGGCCGCTGGTCCGCGGACTTCCGTGGTCATCCGCGGACGGTGGAGGCCCTGCGGTCAGGCTGCCGGGAGCAGACCGATGGCCCGATACGCGGCGTCGACCGTCGGCCGGGCCAGCTCCCGGGCCCGCCGGGCCCCGTCGCGGAGGACGCCGTCCACGTACGCCGGGTCGGCGCACAGTTGGGCGTGCCTCTCCCGTACCGGGCGCAACAGCTCCACCACCGCGTCGGCGGTGTCCCGCTTCAGCGCGCCGTACGAGCCGTAGCCCGCGGCCAGGGTGTCCGGCGCGGTCCCGGTACAGGCGGCGAGCAACTCCAGGAGGTTGGCCACACCGGGCCGCTCGGCGCGGTCGTATACGACGTCGGTCGCGCTGTCCGTGACAGCGCGCATCACCTTCTTGCGTACAACGTCGGCCTCGTCGAGGAGGTAGACGATGCCGGAGGTCTCCGCGTGCGACTTCCCCATCTTCGACGTGGGGTCCTGGAGGTCCATGACCCGGGCCGCGACCGGCGGGAGGACGGCGCGGGGGACGGTGAACGTCTGCCCGTACCGCTGGTTGAAGCGCACGGCGAGGTCGCGGGTCAGCTCGACGTGCTGCGCCTGGTCGTCGCCGACGGGAACCTCGTCGGCGCGGTACGCGAGGATGTCGGCGGCCATCAGAACGGGATAGGTGAGAAGGGAGAGGCGGACGCTTCCGCCGGTCGCGCGTTCCCGTGCCGACTTCTCCTTGTACTGGATCATCCGCCGCATCTCGCCGTCCGCGGCCGTGCACTCCAGGAGATAGGACAGCCGGGTGTGCTCGTCGACGTGGCTCTGCACGAACACCGTGCAGAGGGTGGGGTCGAGGCCGGCCGCCAGGAGCAGGGTCGCGGCTTGCCGGCTCAGCCGGCGGACCCGCGCCGGATCGTGCTCGACGGTCAGTGCGTGCAGGTCGACCACGCAGAAAAGGGCGTCGGCGCGGTGCTGGTCCGACTCGACCCACTGCCGGACGGCGCCCAGGTAGTTGCCGAGGGTCAGGTGGCCGGTGGGCTTCACACCGCTGAAGATCCGGGTCGTGGAGGTCATGGGGTCCCTCTCCTTGGGAACGGGGACCACCGCCACAGACAGCAAAAACGGCCGCCGAGGCGGCGGCCGTGGGGTGCATGCGTGGGTACGCGCAGGGGGTGGCCGCCGTCAGGCGGGCCACCACTGGCCGTTACGGGCATGCAGGGTCATGCCGACGACCGTACCGCCAGGAAACCGCTTGCGCCACGGGTTTGATCCGGACCAAGTCGCTCGTGTAAGGTTCTTCGAGTTGCTAGCGGGGCCCGAGAGGGAACCGGGGCGGCGCTTCACGCCACTCGGCGGGATCCACTACTGCACGGCCCCTGAACGGGATGGATTTCGGCATGCCGGAATTCGTTTCGATTCAGGCCCGGGGCTCCGATTAGGAGCCACGGGGGAAATCCGGTAAAGTAGTGATCACGCCGCAAGGCGAGAAACAAACCCCGCCAACAGGGGATCGGATTTCGAATCCGGGCCGGAAACGGAACGGAAAAGGATCTGGTAAGGTTGGAAACACCGAAGGGAAGCGCCCGGAGGAAAG